>CAWAMT010000009.1:0-203204 GCA_963783185.1 uncultured Gammaproteobacteria bacterium
CGGGTGGTTGTCTGACTCGGGGGTTTAGTCTCATGCGTATGTGCATGCTGTGCCCTAGGTCGGCATCAATTTGATACGCAACAAGCGCTCATTTTGATCCGGTCCTGGGGCCGGTTTTTTAATAACTACTTATAAAAGGAATTACACTATGTCACACACGAGAATGGTTGCGAAAAGATCTGGAGCTCAGGAAAGATCTGCAGAGATACGAGAAACAGGCTTAACAGTTGTTGAAGGATTATATAAGCCCGACCTTGGTCGCTTAGCAGCGGATGAGACAGGCAATATAAATTTTTTCGAAAGGCCCGTTCGATTACTTGGTGCCCTCGGTCAATCCTCTGAAATGCATAGGGGAGTCGATCTCAGCTATACAGTACTGGATATTGTTCGTCACCGAGTGGTTAGCACCGGTCGATCCCTTGGTCTAAACCTAGCATCCGATACTTCAGGCATTGACTCACTAGAGATTTCTGCAGTTGATAATATTGGACAGAGTTATGAACTAGGACCAAGCCGTCACGGCCATCAGGCCTTAGCTTTGGCAGTACTAGATGGTGAACTACTCATTGGTTTCGATGGTGGTGATGAAAAACGCTTAGTAGGCGCTGGCTCGGCGGCATTTGTTAACAGAGATGTACGTGGAGGACCAGTTGGATTGGAGACGCATAGTGGCCTTAACATCAACCTTACGCGCGCTTCAGCTCTACTAATATCCGGCGTTCCGACTGCATAAAATAGTAACTGAGCGATTAAATCCAGCTACGACATCTGTTATAATCTGATACAGCGCGGGTGTCGTATAGCGGTTATTATCCTAGTTTTCCAAACTAGTGACGGGAGTTCGACTCTCCCCACCCGCACCAAATTTGAGAACTACTTGCTACTTATTTAAGCTAAAGTCTATGTCGCTGGTTCGCCCACCCTGCATAAAATCTGGACTGAGGGAACGGGGAGACGAGTTAACCGTTACATGAACTGCTCCTGTGGCCGTATGGCTGACGTGCAGCGTTGGAGAAAACAGGCTATGACTAATTGCCACTTCATTGGTGCTATTCGTGTATTGTCCAGCTGCAAAGGCCACTGAAACGAGTAAAAAGGCAACGCTAATAATAATGAGTGGTAGTGCATGGTAGTGCAATTTCTTTGACTGCTGGTACTTATTTACTTCCATTGCCACTGAGCCTCAATAGTTTGTAGGTTTGCTGATGTACCGTTCACACCGTGTAAAATTATGAACGCATTGTCGCCCCCGGGAGTTTGGTGCAGCACGGCAGTTTCTATGGCTGCATTATCAATACTCGGGTTATCGAACGCTACACTATATGCAAGGCTCCCAGCGAAACTCGTGGCACCCTCTTTGGTAATAGTGAAGCCGTTAAAGTTATCTTGGATATCCTTTTCAATTGTTTGCTTGGCGAGCGCCGTGAAGACTGAGGGATCACTCGTGCCGAGGCTATCGGCGACAACTTTGTAAATATCCGTTGATGCGCCAAAACTCTTTCCGTTATACGCTGTTACGTCGCAGCTGCCGGTTGAATTACTAACATTGTAGGTATCGACGAGATTGAACGAGTAGCACTTCGTGGATAATTGCGACTCAGTCTTAGCAGACGTACTGCTACGACCAATTTGCATCGTCTTGCCTGCCTTATTATTCTTTTCCAAGTTCCAAGCCAGTGACCCGAAACCTGCCACGATTGCTAGGCATGCCATAGCAAAACCAATGAGAGCTACTCGACGCCGTGCTTTACGTCGGGAAATTGTAGACAGAGCCAAAGCAGAAGCCCCAAAGATGATGCCGATAAACGGAACGACTGCACCACCAACGACACCGATTGTACCAAAAATAACAGACAAGATGCCCTGCGTTTCGCCAACATGTTGAGCCGGTGTTCCTACAGCGTAGGTAGGGACGCCGCTTTGTGTCTGCGGAGGACTGGTGGCCGGATTTTTAATGGGGTACCCACAGTTGCCACAAAAATTAGCACCCGGTTCAATTATTTCGTGACAGTTTTGGCAATTCATATTTTATTTTTTTCTGGAGAAGACAGGCTCATTTAAGCATTCTTTCCGCAGTGTACGCAATAGAGGTGGTGACGCGGATTAGGCCAACCACATGTTCGACAAAACGTATTATGGCCCACAACGCTCAGCCCCATGTCCTGATCTTGGTCTGTAGCCTTATAGAACAAGAGGAATAAATTACCAGCAAGACAGAGTGTAATGAGCAGCGATACAAGCTTCAGTACATCAGAGGATGATTCTAGACCAAAATCGTAGATTCCATGAAGTAGCATTACTCCAGCGAGGGGCAGTGCCACTATCCATGGCGATTTATGGGAAAGTTTGCGCTTGGCGAGAAAGTAGCCAACTATTCCGGTAGTTGTAGCATGAAATATTGGGGTCAGCAGTAGTCTACTGAGGCCAGTTTGAGCACCGAACTGTACGGTGTATAGAATATTCTCTGGCAAACCAAAGCCGAGCCCTGCCAAGGCGAAGTAAATAATACCGTCAGTATGTTCATTAAAGAACTTGCGGCCGTAAATTATGAAAGCGAGCGGTAGAAATTTACAGGCTTCTTCAATTACTCCAACCGCCATAGAACTACCAAATAAAGCGCCGTTAGGCGCTCCGACAGAAAGATTCTTGCTTGAAATAAGTGTGGTTTCTAAATAGTAGGCGGCAATTGCTCCCACCATACCCATACCGAATGCAAACCACAGAGCCCAAACGCATCGACGCGCCGCTGGCGACCAACAATCGGCAGCACGGCGAACGGCATGTGCGGGTGGCCCAGGCCGGCAAGGATTCGGTCAGCGTTTTCAAACCGGTGCAATTCTTCGGGAGCTTGGCCACATTGATGGAAGTGGACATTCCGACCGGACGCACTCACCAAATTCGCGTCCACGCCGCGTTCGCCGGCCATCCGTTGTTGGGCGACGACAAATATGGCGACCGTGAGCGCAATGCGGAACTAAAGCGTCACGGCCTCAAACGCACGTTCTTGCATGCACAATCCGTTGCATTCGAGTGGCCGGGATCCGGGGTGCCGTTTCACGTCAGCGCGCCGCTTCCGGTCGAACTTACGGCGGTGCTCGATGCGATCACGCCGGTGAAGCGCCGGGCGCCGGACCGCAAACCCACCAAGCGGACTGCGCGGCGCTAGATACTGTTCGAGTCGCCGGGCTCTACGGTAGTTCGAATCCGACTTCCCGAAGCACTCCGCATAGTCGGATCAGCGGCAGTCCGATGAGCGCCGTCGGATCCACGCTCTCGATGGATTCGCACAGGCTGATGCCAAGACCTTCGCTCTTGAATCCGCCCGCGCAATCGAGGGGCGACTCGCGCGCGACATAACGCTCGATCGTCTCTCGATCGAGCACGCGGAACGTTACGCGCGTGGTATCGACGAACTCGAATGCTGCGCTCGTCGCTCGTGCGCGCACCACCGCGACGGCGGTGAGAAAGGCAAGCGTTTGACCCGAGCAATCGCGTAGCTGCTCGATACAACGCGCCGCCGTGCCCGGCTTGCCGAGGATCATTTGCATGACCGGACCCGCCCTCGAAGAACGGCAACTTGGTCGGAGCCGATGACCCAGGCGTCCGGGTGTTGGCGGGCTACTGACCGCGGCCTTGGCGAGCGCCAGCCGCGTCGACTAGCGCAAGGGCCGTCTCGTCGTTGCGCCGTGTCTCATCGACACCGGGAGCCTGGCACTCGAAGCGGTAGTGCACCCGCGCCAACAGCTGCGCGCCGGTAGCTGGACGTGGAAGCCAAAAAAAGCGCAGGCGGAGACTTCAAAAACAACGACTTGCACCTGATTCATTTTTGACAGGGGTGGGAACGGGCCCTATTATACGCGGCCCATGGCAGCCGGCTTGCCAGACCTCGTCGATTGCGCGCGCCTGGCCGAGGAGGCCGCGGTGCTTGAACGTGTCTATGAGCCTCGCGCGAATTGCCTCGGTTGCAGGATTTGCTGGCGGAGCCCGCTGGGCGACTTGCAGGCGAGCTTTGCATTTGCGAAGGCGGCCTCGGGCCGTGCGGGGCGCCCGGTCGCGATTCGAAGCGACGCCGCGGCTGGTCTGCCAGCGTTGCATGCAGGGATTCGCATTCCCGGTGAGCGCGCGGCAGCGAGATTGAATTTGCGAACGATGCGGAGAGCGGCCACGTCGGATGCGGAGCGGGAGCTCGTCCGGGTCGACGGCGACAAGGTGTCGCTGCGCGAGCTGGCCGAGGAAGAATTGTTGTTGGCGTTGCCGATGGCGCCGACGTGCGGCACACCGCAAAATTGCGGTAATGCGCCGAGCTTCGCCGGCAGATGCAGAGGGACCCGAAGCATCGGGCGAGATGCGGCGGCCGTTCAGCGCTTTGCAGGATTTGTTGAAGAAAACTTGATAGGACATAGCACCCATGGCAGTTCAAAAAAGCAGAAAGACCCCCTCGAAGCGCGGCATGCACCGATCGCATTCCGCGCTGGCGACGCCGGCGGTGTCGATCGACGCGAAGAGCGGCGAGACGCATTCGCGCCATCGAATTTCGCGCGAAGGATTCTATCGCGGCCGCAAGGTGCTCGAGACCAAGGCGGACGCGGCAGCGGCCGAAGAATAAGCTCGATCAGTGCCGGCGGCGATCGCTCGCCGCTCGAGCCATCTAGACGCACTACCCGTGTCGGCGCTGCTCCATATTGCCATCGACGCCATGAGCGGCGACCGTGGGCCGTCGGTTTGCGTGCCGGCGGCGCTCGCCGCGGCGCGCGAATTTCCGGACGTGCGGTTCACCTTGATCGGCCGGCAAGCCGATCTGGAGCGCGAGATGGACGGACGGCCGCGACAGCCGCCGAGCCGGCCAACGTGGATTGCCTGTTTGCGGCGAAGTCGTCGAGATGACCGATCATCCGCGCGAAGCGTTGCGCCGCAAGAAGGATTCCTCGATGCGCCGCGCGCTCGATCTGGTCAAGGCCCACGAAGCCAACGCCTGCGTGAGCGCGGGCAACACCGGGCGCACTGATGGCGATGGCGCATTTCGTGCTCAAGATGCTGCCCGGGGTCGAGCGCCCAGCGATCGTGTCGATGATCCCGTCGCGCGGCGGCCACACCTACATGCTCGATCTGGGCGCCAACGCCTCGTGCACGCCGGCGCAGCTGTGCCAGTTCGCGGTGATGGGATCGGTGTTGGCGGCGGATCTCGAGGGAGCTCACGAGCGACCGCGGGTCGGCTTGCTCAATATCGGCGAAGAGGAGATCAAGGGCAACGAAATCGTGCAGGCCGCGCACAATCTGCTGACGGCGAGCGAGATCAACTATGTCGGCTTCGTCGAGGGGCACGATATTTTTTCCGACAAAGTGGACGTGGTGGTGACCGACGGCTTCACCGGCAACGTCGCCCTGAAGACCATGGAAGGAGCGGCGCGGTTGATCGCGCGATGTTCTGCGCGAGGAGTTCACGCGCAACGTGACGCGCAAGTTGGGCGCGCTCGCGGCACGGCCCGAGCCTGCAAGCGCTGCGCACTCGCTTGGATCCCAGGCGATACAATGGCGCCACCATGGTGGGCTTGAACGGCATCGTGATCAAGAGTCATGGCGGCGCCGATCTGTTCGGTTTTCAGCGTGCCATCGAAGTCGCGGTACTGGAAGCTCGCAACGGCGTACCGGCGAGAATCGCGCAACGATTGGGCGCTCCGCCAAGGGCTATGAAGGATCGCAATGTACTCACGCATCGCCGGCACCGGCAGCTATCTGCCGGAAAAGATATTGACCAACGCGGATCTGGAGCGCCTGGTCGACACCAGCGATGAGTGGATTCGCTCCCGAACCGGCATCGAGCGCCGCCACGTCGCCGCGGAAGGCGAGACCACGACCGATCTTGCCGAACATGCGGCGCGGCGCGCGATGGCGGCGGCGGGGGTCACGCGGCGGGACATCGACCTGATTTGCGTCGGCACGACCACGCCGGATCTCGTGTTTCCGAATGTCGGCACGTTGTTGCAGGAGCGCTTGGGCATCCACCACGGCTGTCCGGCGTTCAGCCTGGAGGCCGCCTGCACCGGTTTCGTGTACGCCCTGAGCGTGGCGGATAAATTCGTCCGCCTGGGCGAATCAAAGTGTGCGCTCGTGGTCGGAGCAGAGACGCTGACGCGAATCATCGATTGGAACGACCGCGGCACGTGCGTGTTGTTCGCCGACGGCGCGGGCGCGGTGGTGCTGACGCCCTCGGCTGAGCCGGGAATCATCAGCACCCGGCTGCACTCGGACGGCCGCTACAAGGACCTATTACTGTATCCGGACGGCGTTTCCAAGGGCTTCAAGTTGGTGCGCGAGGGCAAGGCCGGCGTGCAGATGAAGGGAAACGAGGTCTACAAAGTCGCGGTCAACACGCTGGGTCAACTGGTCATCGAGACTCTGAACGCCAACAAGATGACCAAGGACCAACTTGACTGGTTGATCCCGCATCAGGCAAACATCCGCATCATCGAAGCGATCGCCAAACGACTGGAATTGCCGATGGAGCGGGTTATTGTGACGATCAGCGATCAGGGCAACACCTCCGCCGCGTCGGTGCCGTTGGCGCTCGATACGGGCATCCGGGATGGCCGCGTGCGGCGCGGCCAGCTGCTGTTGTTGGAGGCCTTCGGCGGCGGTTTTACCTGGGGGTCGGCGCTCATTCGCTATTGACGCGCGGTGCCTAAAACTCGATGCGAAGCACGGCTTGGATTTGGTTCGTCGGATGGATGGCTGCCGCGGCGCATGCGGAGGTTTTTCCGTTGGCACCCGACCAAGACATGATCGGCGAGGCCGGCCAGACCGAGGCCGTAAAGGAAGATACGCTGCCGGACATCGCCCGGCAGTACCACCTGGGATTCGACGAAATCATCGCGGCCAACCCGGGCGTCGATACTTGGCTACCGGGCGCCGGAACCATGATTCGTCTGCCGATGCAGCATCTGATTCCCGATGTTCCGCGCAGCGGAATCGTCGTGAATCTGCCTGACGGACGCTTGTACTATTTCCGAACCGATCAAAACGGCAATCACGTCGTCGAAACCGATCCCATCAGCGTCGGCAAAATGGACTGGAAGACGCCGTTGGGGGTCACGACCATCGTGAAGAAAGTAAAAAGGCCCACCTGGTATCCGCCCGAAATCGGTGCGCGAAACCCATCTTAAGGACGATGGCGACATTCTGCCGGCGTCCATTCCCCCCGGACCGGACAATCCGTTGGGCGAGTACGCGCTGCGCTTGGGGATTCCCGGAGGCGCCTACCTGATTCACGGCACCAATAAACCGGTGGGCGTGGGAATGCAGATCACCCACGGCTGTATTCGACTGTATCCGGAGGATATCGAATATCTTTTCGGAGAAGTCCCGGTCGGGATGGCGGTGCGAATCGTCAATCAGCGCATCAAAACCGGATGGGTCGATGGCGCCTTGTATCTCGAGGTGCACCATCCATTGGACGGCGCGGATCCGAAGGATACTAGAGGATCTGACGGTGCTCACCCGCAATCATCGTGGCCGCGACCTCGCAGCGCCGGGTCATCATCGATTGGGATACCGCGGAGCGCGTATTCAAGAGGCGAACGGCACACCGACGCGCATTTCGATCGACCGTTGGATCGCGCCGGGCGCCGCCCCCGTTTTGAGCCAGGCAGTCGCCGCTCAAAAAAAAACGCCGCGGCATGCACCGCGGCGTTCACGCGCACATAACTGCTCGATTTACTTCGACACAGACTTCTTGAACATGCGATCGATCTTCTCGTTGATCGCTTCGATGGCCGTCGAATTCTGCTGAGCCGTCGACAACGCCTGGTTCGCCGTGCTCTGCGCGGCTGACGCGGCAGATCCCGCACTTTGAGCGGCGGCCATCGCAGCAGCCGTATCGCTCGCGTTCTTCGCCGTGTCGCTCTGCAGCTTGGAAACCTGTGACTTCAGATCGTCGATCTGAGCTTGGATCGGCTTCAGGTCCGTGCATCCTGCGAAAGCAATAACGCAGGCCGCGGCGAGAGAGGCCTTAAGTGTCGTGGAAAGTGTCATAAATAGTCCCCTAGGGTTGTTAATTCATTCGTTTCGGAAAATCCGAAGTGTCGCCGCACTCGAGCCCAGTCCGCATGTCGGGCTCGAATGCGTTGCAACACAGTCGTACATAAAGCCAAATTCGCGCGTCGATTGCAACTGAAAATACGTGTTTTGTCGGCTCCAACCGACGATTTTACCTAGTTTCGTCCCGCAGATTAAATCGCCGTTAGAAATCACCGTACAAATTCATCGCACAATGTAAGTTTTACAGCTCACAAGCACGAAGAACACTCCGTCTTTATAAATGGTACGGAGCAAATGCTATCGACTAATTGGGGAGGCGGTAATTGGACGAAATACCAAGATGCTCGAGCGCCCCCCGGCGCTTGAGACCGCCGCCGGATTTTAAGCCAAAGGCCGCGCAGCCCTAGCTCTTGAGCAACTCCATGACGGCGCGATGCCCCTGATTGATGGCCGAGTCGGTATACGCCGCGCCGCCGGCATCGGAATTGGCGATGGTTATTCGGCCGAATTGCGCGCGGCCGACGACATGCGGTTGCTCGGCTTCGGGAAGCTCAGGATCGAACAACGGGTTGTATTCCGGCGCATAGCCGTGCGGCCAGCGATTCACGGTGATTGCGCTAATATCGCGCGCCGGGTCGAATCCGCCGTCCTTGAGCGTACGGCCCAACTGGTCTCGAATATTGCGCTCGAACGTTTCAAACGAGGTTGCAAGCAATTCGGCGCGCCCGGCGCGGTTTTGCTCGTGTTCCGTCAGCCCCGCTTTGCATGGCGTGCGCACCATGTGAACAAGAATCGGATCGCTCGGCGACGTCGTGCTTTGGTAATCGCCGATATTGACCTTCGGGTTCAAATGGAAGTACGTGTGGTAGCTTCCCGGTGCATATACCCGGTACAACTTGAGCTTTTCGAACGCCTGCCAGTTGCGCAGAGCAACGCTGGTATAGACCAGCGGAGTCTTTACGAGGCTATGCAGAGCCTCCTTCTGAGCCGCCGGAAGTTCGGGGCACAAGTAGGGAATCATCATGTTGTAGCAGGCCAAAACCGTGCCGCGCGCGCGCGCGGTATAGCTCCGGCCGGCACGCATGTAAGTGACCTCGACCAGACTCGGCGCGCGAGGTTCTCCCAGATGACGTGCGCGGATCGCGGTGCTGTTCAAACGCAGACGCAGCGGCGTTCCCGGGACATCGAGCTTGGCGTAGTCCACACGCGCCGTGACGATCTCTTCCGCGTTGCGGCCGCGCACGGCCCAGCTGGGAAAAGAGCGCGGAATCAATTCGCGCACCAGCAGCCGCGCAATCGTCGCGTTGCCGTCGGGAAAGTGCAAGCGCAGGGAACCACCGGTGTCCGCATAGCCCGCGGGGGTGTAGCCCATGCGAGGAATGGAGCCCTTGGCGAGTTTCATTCCCGCAAATCCAGGCATATCGATACCCCAGCAGTCGAGTGCGGATACGGCGTCGGTACCCACGCCCCATTCGCCCATGGGGCGCGCGTGATAGAACTTGAGCACCGCCGGATCGACGCGCACGAGGTCGCGCAAGAACGCTTCATAACTGATTCGCGACAACCGCTGCTTCTTTTCATCGGATGACAGGCCCGGCATGTAATCGATCTCGCCGGTCTCGATCTTAAGGATTTCCTTGCGTGCTCGATCGGAGAGGGGCGCCTGTGCCAGTGCTTGCGCGAGAGTTGCGGTGCCGGTGCCGACAATGAGTTTATCGGCGCCGAAAGTTTCCTGATCGAAGAAAGCGCCGGGCTTGAGTCCGAGACGATCGTAGAATTTCAGGTCCTGCGTCGATTTGATGAGTTTCGCGACGTCGATTCCCAAGGTCCGCATGAGACCCGCCGAGATGGGTCCATAGGGCCGGGGACTGTCGATTTCCAACGTGCCGCCGTTCAACAGGTTGAGGCGGCCGTCCAGATTGAATTCGTTGCGCTTGGCGTGGCCGCCGAAATCATCGTGATTGTCGAGAATGAGAATGCGGCTGCTGGGCGATGTCTGCGCACGGTAGAAGTGCGCGGCGGCCAGTCCGCTGATGCCCGCCGCCGACGACGATCAAATCGTACTCTTCGCCCGTGTCGGTGGGCGGCGGCGCGGGCCGGCCGTCGCGCAATGCATGGGCGGCTTCAAACGAACCGGGGGGCTGCCGCGCATGCCGGTGAGCAGCGGGGGATAGTAACCGAAGGCATCTTGGGCGGCGCGGGGAGGGCGGCTCCTGCGGCGGGGCCGGCATTCTCGGGGGCTGCGGCAAAGAGAGGTCGGGATGCCATCGCGGCGGTGCCGATGGCAATACCGTTCAAGAAATCGCGCCGTGTGATGGGGCGGTGCATGCCGAGTTCGCGATCCTTGGATTTATCCTCTGCCATGATTTCCTTTGAAATGTGGGGTTAGCGGTGGGCCGGCAAATTACCGTGCCCCGATCTGACTTGCCAGTGGCGCTAGACTGTATATAATAACAGCTACTGGCTACATATACAGGTGATGCATGTCGGACCTCACGCCTCGTCAAACCCAGATCCTCAGGCTCATTCAAGACGCCATTGCAGAAAATGGGATGCCGCCCACGCGTGCGGAAATCGCACGTACGCTCGGTTTCAAGTCTCCCAATGCGGCCGAGGAACATCTGCGCGCCTTGCAACGCAAGGGCGTCATCGATCTGATTCCCGGCGCTTCGCGCGGCATTCAGCTCAAAGATATTCTGCGCGAACAACTGGGCCTGCCGCTCATCGGCCGGGTCGCTGCCGGCCGGCCGATCTTGGCCGAAGAACACATCGAAACGCGTTATCAAATCGATCCGCAATTATTCCAACCGCAGCCGCACTATCTGCTGAAAGTGCAGGGCATGAGCATGAAAAACGCCGGGATCTTGCATGGCGATCTGGTGGCCGTGCATCGCACTCCCGAAGTGCGCAATCGTCAAATTGTCGTCGCGCGCTTGGAAAACGAAGTCACCGTCAAACGCTATCGGCAAGAAGGCACGATCGTGTGGCTGCTGCCCGAAAACACCGATTTCGAACCCATTCGCGTCGATCTCAAAGAACAGCCCATGATTATCGAAGGGGTGGTGGTCGGGGTGCTTCGTCGCGGTAAAGACGTGGATGCCGCGTGAGACACCATCGCTTGCGCGATATCCTGGCCGATGCGCGTGTCTGGAAGTTAAAAGACGCCTCGGCCGGACTCCGTCCGTCTTCGTCTCGTCCGGTTTGGTCCACCGGTCGAAGCTCGCTCGATGCGCGCTTGCCGGGCGGGGGTTGGCCGACGGCGTCGCTCGTCGAGGTGCTGCTGGATGCGGCCGGTCTCGGCGAAGTGCAACTGTTTTTGCCGGCTTTGGTGCAATGTCAGCGCAGGATCGACGGTGAAGCTCCCTGGCTGGTCTGGATTGCGCCGCCCCATGAACCTTATGCACCGGCTTTAGCGCAGCAGGGAATCGAACTGAGCCGCTTATTGGTGGTGCGGCCTGCCACCGCGACGGAAGCCTTGTGGGCCGCTGAGCAGGCTTTGAGTTCAGGAGTCTGCGCGGCTGTTTTGCTATGGCTGAAAGGCACCGATGATCGCTGGCTGCGGCGTTTGAAACTGGCGGCCGAGGCGGGCGGTGCGCTCGGCGTATTGTTTCGTCCCGAGCGGCATCGGTTCGAGTCCTCGCCCGCCGCTTTACGCTTGTTGCTGACCCAGGGTGAGCATGAGCCGCATCTCGAGCTGCTCAAGGTGCAAGGCGGCCGGCCCGGCCCGATCGAGCAGGTGTCATGCGCCGTGAAATCGCGTGCGGCGAAATCCGCAACGGCGGATTTATTTGCCGCGCGCCGATGCCCGCGCGCGGTACCGAGCGGCCCGCGCATCGCCGCGCCTGCCGCAGCCGTCGCCGCCCTCCCGCAAGACCGTAGCCCGATCGCGTTCAAAGCACCTGTGGTATGCGGTGGTGTTTCCCGGAGCTGACGAGCGCGAACAGTCAGCCGCCGTGCTCCAGCGCCTCTGCCTGCATGCGCAGCAATTCACCTCGCTGGTCAGCATCGAAATGCCCAACGCCTTGTTGCTGGAGATCAAAGGCAGCGTGAAGTTGTTCGGTTCGCTCGAGGCGCTGCATGCCGGCATCGATGCCGCTTGGAGTCGGCTGAAGCTGTGTGCCCACAGCGCGACGGCGCCATCGACTCTGGCGGCGCTGTGGTTCGCCCGCGCCGGCAAGCGGGTACTCATCGAAGATCCCGGCTTGCTGGCGGGCGCGCTGGCGGAGTTGCCCATTGCTTGCACATCCTGGGATGCCGAGCGGCTGCACACCTTGCGCGCCATGGGCGTGACCCGGGTAGGTGAATTGCTGCGCTTGCCGCGCGCCGGTATCGCGCGGCGCTTCAGTGCCGCCGCGGTGCTCGATCTGGACATCGCGCTGGCGCGGCAAGCCGCGCCGCGCCGGGCATTCGTGCCGCGTGAACGTTTTCGCGAGCGCTGCGATTTCGAGACGGAGATCGAAACCGTCGCGTATCTGCTCAAGGCGCTCGAGCCGCTGATCGAGCGCTGCGCGCAATTTTTGCGCGAACGGCAGGCGGGCGTGCAGGCTTTGGAATTGAGGCTGCGGCACCGCGCGCGGCCTGCCACGCGAGTGCGCTTGGGGCTGGCGAGCATCACGGGTGAACATCGTCGCTTGACGGACGTGCTGACCCAAAAGCTGTCCCGGCTCGAGCTCGCGGCGCCGGTCCTCGGCATGGAACTCCGATCTCGGGCTCCCTGCGGCCGCTCTCGGCCGCTTCGCTCGATGTTTTCGCTCCCTCGGGCATCGCCGGCGGCCGCGATACGGTGCCGCAATTGGTGGAGCGTTTGCGCGCGCGGCTCGGCGAGGAGGCGGTTTATGGCATTTGTTCGATCCCGGAGCATCGGCCCGAGGCGGCTTGGCGGCGGGTCCATGAACTGCGCCTGGACTCGCGCTCTGCGCGTGCGCGGTCGGATGAGCTCGCGGGGGATGACCGATCACGGCATGCCGCGGCCCGTGTGGCTGCTGGATGAGCCCGTCATGCTCTGCGCGTCGGAAGTGCAGCAGTTGCAGCAGGGTGATTTGATTCTCGAGCAGGGTCCCGAGCGCATCGAGAGCGGCTGGTGGGACGGCAAAGGATATTGCACGCGACTACTACATCGCGCGCCAAGCGGGCGGCGCGCGGCTGTGGGTTTTTCAGGAACGGCGGTCCCGGTGCTGGTATTTGCACGGCGTGTTTGCTTGAGGCTGGACTCATCGTGTACGCCGAACTGCATGCCTTGAGCAATTTCTCTTTTTTGCGCGGCGCTTCGCAGCCCGAGGAGCTGATCGCCCAGGCCAAGTGTTTGGGTTATCGCGCGCTCGCCCTCACCGATGAATGCTCGCTCGCGGGCGTGGTGCGCGCGCATGTCGCCGCCAAGCAGCACGAGCTGCCGCTCATCATCGGCACGGAGCTCAACTGCGTCGATGAGCTCAAACTCGTGGTGCTCGCCACCGATCGGGCGAGCTACGGAGCGCTATGCCGTTTGATCAGCCGGGCACGCTGCGCCAGCGCCAAAGGCAGCTACGCGCTCGAGCGCACGGATCTCGAGAACGCACTCGATGGATGCTTGATCATCTGGCTGCCGCGTGCGGGCAGGGCGGCGCTGCCGCAGCATGAGCGAGGACGGCCGTTGGCTGCGCGAGCGCTTCGCCGGGCGTTTATGGATAGGCGTCGAACTGTTGACCGGCGGCTTCGATACGCGCCGCTTGGAGCTCCTCGAGACGCTGGGTAAAGCGCTCGATTTGCCGCGCGTTGCCGCCGGCGACGTGCACATGCATCGACGCAGCCGCCGCGCTCTGCAAGACGTGCTGACGGCGATTCGCTTGAAGACGCCGCTCGAAGCGCGCGGGCTTGACGCTGTTTCCGAACGGCGAGCGTTGTTTGCGGCCCTTGCCGCGCTTGCAGGAGCTGTATCCCGCGCCGCTGCTCGCGCAAACGCTCGAGATCGCCGAGCGCTGCACCTTCAAGCTCGACGAGCTGCGCTACGAATATCCCGAGGAGATCGTGCCCGCCGGGCGAAACGCCCACCAGTCATCTGCGCGCGCTGACGGAGCGGGGCTGCGCCAAGCGCTGGCCGGCGGGCGTGCCTCGCGCCGTGCGCGAGAGCATCGAGCACGAATTGCGCCTGATCGCCGAGCTCAAGTTCGAGCCGTTCTTTCTCACCGTGCACGATGTCGTTCAGTACGCCCGTTCGCAGAAAATCCTCTGCCAGGGCAGGGGCTCGGCGGCCAACTCCGTCGTCTGCTATTGCCTGCGAGATCACCGAAGTCGATCCCTCGCGCATGGCGATGCTGTTCGAGCGCTTCATTTCCAAGGAGCGCAACGAGCCGCCCGATATCGACGTGGATTTCGAGCACGAGCGGCGCGAGGAGGTGATTCAGTATATCTATCGCAAGTATGGCCGCGAACGCGCGGCGCTGGCGGCCACCGTCATCTGTTATCGTCCGCGCAGCGCGCTGCGCGATGTCGGCAAGGCGCTGGGACTACGATCTCGCGCAAGTCGATCGGCTCGCGCGCGGCATGCAGTGGTGGGATGGCCAGCGCATCGATCCCGAGCGCATCCGCGCCTCAGGGTTCGATCCGCGACGATCCCGAGAACGCGGCGCCTCATGGCGCTCGCGGCGGAGATCCTGGGCTTTCCGCGCCATCTCTCGCAGCATGTGGGCGGCTTCGTCATCGCGCGCGGCCGCCTGGATGAGCTCGTGCCCATCGAGAATGCGGCGATGCCCGATCGCACGGTCATCGAGTGGGACAAGGACGATCTGGATGCGCTGGGGCTGCTCAAAGTGGATGTGCTCGGGCTCGGCATGCTGAGCGCGATACGCCGCGCGTTTCGATCTGATCAACGACTTCGGCGGTTCGTCCGCGGCGCGCGGGAGAACTCGATCTCGCGACGGTGCCGAGCGAGGATACAGCCGTGTACGACATGATTTGCCGCGCCGACACCACCGGCGTATTTCAAATCGAATCGCGCGCGCAGATGGCCATGCTGCCGCGCTTGCGGCCGCGCAATTTCTACGATCTGGTGATCGAAGTGGCGATCGTGCGCCCGGGCCCGATCCAGGGCGAGATGGTGCATCCGTATCTGCGCCGCCGCAACGGCGAGGAGGCGGTGACCTATCCGAGCGAGGCGGTCGAGGCGGTGCTCAAGCGCACCCTGGGCGTGCCCATTTTCCAGGAGCAGGTCATGCAGCTGGCGATCGTCGCGGCCGGCTTCTCCCCGGGCGAGGCGGACGGGCTGCGCCGCGCCATGGCGGCCTGGAAGCGCAAGGGCGGCTTGGAGCCTTTCCAGCGCCAATTGATCGACGGCATGCGCGAGCGAGGGTATCCCGAAGAGCTTCGCGCAGCAGATATTCAATCAGATACTGGGATTCGGCGAATACGGCTTTCCGGAATCCCACGCGGCGAGCTTCGCACTGCTGGTCTATACCTCCGCCTGGCTGAAGCATCACGAGCCCGCCGCATTTTGCGCGGCGCTCATCAACAGTCAGCCGATGGGCTTTTATGCGCCGGCGCAATTGGTGCGCGATGCGCGCGCGCACGGCGTGGAGGTGCGCGCCGTCGACGCGGCGGTGAGCGAATGGGATTGCACGCTCGAGCGGCGGGACGACGGCCGTCCGGCGCTGCGTTTGGGTTTGCGCTTGGTGAAGCATTTATCGCAGCGAGGGAGCGAGTCGACTGCTCGCCGCGCGCGCGGTGCGCGCCTTTGCCGATGTCGCCGATCTTGCCGAACGTGCGGCGCTCGACCGCGCGCGATCTCGAAGCGCTCGCGCGCGAGCGACGCGCTCGCGGAGCTTGCCGGGCATCGGCATCGCGCGGTGTGGCAGGTGAGCGGAGTCGAGCGCGCGTTGCCCTTGCTGCCTGCGCAAACGGCGGCTCGCGGAGGGCATTCCGCTGCTGCGCGCGCCGCGTGAGGGTCACGACATCGTCGCCGACTACGCGCAGTGCGGGCTTGACGCTGCGGCGTCATCCGTTGGCGCTGCTGCGGGACAAGCTCGAGAAACGCGGCGTCATTCCGACGCAGGAGCTCTGGGATCAACCCAACGGCCGATTGGTCACGACGGCGGGCCTGGTCATTACGCGCCAGCGGCCGGGCAGCGCAGGCGGCGTGACTTTCGTCACCATGGAGGATGAAGCGGGCTACGTGAATTTGATCGTTTGGGAACGCGTGGCAGCGGCACAGCGCGCGGCGCTGCTCGAGTCGCGTCTGCTCGAGGTGCGCGGCAAGCTGCAGCGCGAAGGCGATGTGCTGCACGTGATCGCGCGGCGCCTGACGAATCTCTCGGAGATGCTCGGCGATCTGGTGGTCGAATCGAGAAATTTTCACTGAAGCCCGCGCTTCTAGACGTCCTCGAAACCCGTCAACACGTTAACCGTATTGACGCCGATATCCGCTACGGCATAGCCGCCCTCGAAGACGAACAGAGTCGGCAGCTTGCACTCGCCGATCATGCGGCCGTAAGTCGAGAAGTCCGGCGACTGCAGCTTGAAGAAACTGATCGGATCACCCGCGAATGTGTCGACGCCGAGCGATACCACCAGCGCGTCGGGGCGGAAACCGCGAATGCGATCGAGTGCGCCGCCGAGCGCCGTTACCCAGACCGGGAATTCGGTGCCCCGGGGAAGCGGCAAGTTCAGGTTGCAGTCCTTCCCCGCGCCCACTCCCGTCTCGTCGGCATAGCCTGAGAAGTATGGGAACGCTTCGGCGGGATCGCCGTGCAGAGAAACATAGAGCACGTCGGCGCGGCTGTAGAAAATATCCTGCGTGCCGTTCCCATGGTGGAAGTCCACATCGAGGATGGCGACGCGCGCGGCTCCTTGGTCACGCAGAAATTGGGCGGCAATGGCCGCGTTATTCAAAAAGCAGTAGCCGCCGTACAGATCGCGCGCCGCATGATGGCCCGGCGGCCGGCACAGGGCAAACGCCGCGCGTGCCCCCTGTTGCACATGACGGGCCGCGGTGAGCGCCACATCCGCCGCCGCCCGTGCGGCTTCCCATGAACCGGCACTGATCGAGGTCTCGCCGGCCATCGCGTAGTAGCCGAGTTTTCCCGTGATTCCGTTCGGACGGCGTTGCGCCATGCGACGCGCCGGCCAACAATCCGGAATCGCCTCGCCGAGATTTCCCGCGGCGACCCATTCGGTCCAGGCTTTGCCCAGGAATTCGACAAACTCCTCGTCATGGACACGCAAAATCGGCGCCAAGCCAAAGTGCGAGGGTGCGGTTACTGGCCCAAGTCCGACCGCGCGCACCCGCTCGAGCACGATCTGCGCGCGCTCCGGGCACTCATGGGGCCGCACCAACTGGCCGCCATACAGTTCAGTTCGTGCATTTCGCAAGACATGCTCTGCGGAGAATACGGTAATCATATGTTCGGCCGGCGTTGCGCTACATCGAACCAGGGTCTCACCCGTTCGCAGGCGCTGCCAATCCTAAAAGACGTCAGATCTTCGTACGTTCGGCCGACGATCTGAACGCCGGTCGGTACGCCATTGTCGGCGAAGCCCGACGGCACGTTCAATACGGGGCAGCGGCTGAGTATATTGAAAACGGGGGTGAGCAGCGCCTCGAAGTACACGGACAGAGCGCGGGCGCCCACTTCAGGCGCATGCCCGATGTAGCTATCCCCGGCCGCAAAACCGCGCGTGCCGCAGGTTGCGCAAATGAGCGCGTCGTGGCGCGTAAACACGTCCCCAATCGCGCCGTAGAGCCGCGCCTCGATCGTAAACTTCTCATACAGGGTTCCGTCGTGGTGCCCGGTAATCCCGCGCGTGCCGAACTCGCGGGCGTAGTCCGTCACGAGGCCCGGGTATTGATCGCACATGGTTTTGATCCAGGCTCCAAGCCCCAACCGGAAGTGAATCCCCATCGCGCGAAGTACGTCGGCCTGCGGTACGTGAAGCTCGATCTCCTCGACGATGGCGCCTTGATCTCGAAGCGCGAACGCGAGTTCGTTGGTGTTGCGCCGCACCTCGGGATCGAGCGGCCAGCCCCCCAGATCGGCGGATAAGGCGATTCTTAAGCCCTCGATACCCGGAATCCGCCGGGGCAGCTCGAGCCGCGGCCGCAGCGATACCAGATCCGTAGGATCGGGGCCGGCAAGACAGTTCTCGAACAACAGGCAGTCATCAACCGTGCGCGCCATTGGCCCGCAATGAGAATAAGGGTCCAGATTGAACGGCGGCATCTGGGGCACTCGCCCATAGGGTGGTTTGAAGCCCACGACGCCATTGAACGATGCGGGAATTCGTATCGATCCGCCGATGTCCGAGCCGCTCGCAAGTGTTGTGGATCCTGAGGCTAAGACTGGCTGCAGAGCCGCCGGAGGAACCGCCCACGGCGAAATCCGGATTCCACGGGTTGCGCGTCACACCCCAAATGCGCGAGTGCGTAAAGGCAGCGCACGAGAATTCGGGGGCCGTCGACCGGGCGTGCACGATGGCACCGGATTCGAGAATGCGGCGGCCAAAATTCGAGGTTTCCCGTGCGACGGTATCGGCAAAAATGAGCGAGCCCTGCGTCCAAGGCTCACCGGCGAGCGGCTCCTCCTCCTTGACGACGGTCGGGATACCTTCGAGCGGGCGGGGCGGCTGCCCCTTGCCGACGTATCGATCCTCCGCCGCTCGGGCTTGTTCGAGCGCGCGCTCGAAGAAACGAGAACTCAAAGCATTGACCTGCGGTTCCACCCGTTCGGCCCGTGTGATGAGGCTCTTCATGAGCTCGACGGGCGAGAGTTCACGCCGTCGGAAGAGCCGTAGCGCGTCGGTCGCCGAGATATAATGCAGGTCTGTCACGCTTCCGGCGCGCCCCGCCGCGCGGCGTATTCACATTTCGTGCGAACCTTGATGATTCCCTCGTTGGTCGAGATCATGGCTCGAAGCACAAGACGGGCACGGCCGCGGCGCGCAATCGTGTTCGTGAACGTCTGCCAGGCGGCCGATTCCGGCGCCCGGCAATGGATTTCAAAATCACTTTCGACAGGTGCCAGATAATCCACCTCGCAGCGGCGGACCACGACCGGTCCTTCCTCGCCATGGCCACGCAGGGCCAGAACCACCCACACCCACCCGCACATCACCGACAGCGACGCGAGGCTCCCGGCGAATGCGGTGCCATGAGGATTTACGTTGGGGGCGAGGGGCGCCCGCAAGCGCACGCCATGGAAGTCGGCAGAAACGACGCTGCACCCGAGCGCCCGCGTCAATGGAATGTGCTCGCGCAGAAAGGCTTCGACGTCCGAGGGACTCATGGGCAGCTTCCAGCGAGATCCATAGTGGGCTAGACGGGTATCAAGCCCGCGCGAGCCCCCTCAGCGGGCCTTCCTTTTCTTCCGGCCGGAGTTGTCTTGAGGCTCCGCACCGTCGACGTCCGGCTCGCCGATCTTGTAATCGTCGAAATCGCTGAGCAGCTCCGCGGTGCGGCGCTCTTCCATGACCCGCTCCAGGCGCCGCCAAGCGGGTTCGGCGCCCTTGGGTGCCCGTCTGCGTTGCGACTCGACGTCGCGCATGATGTGATCCACGTCGACATCGTCACCCGGCGCCGTGTCCTCCGCGTCTTCCTCTTCAAACTCATCTGATTCGGGTTTTTCGCTCATGCTTCCGGAGCTTGCGCTTCACCAATGAACCAACACGCGCGCGTTATAAACGGAAAGACGCCTCGTGCGCAATACCCTGGCGCACACTGAGCTATTTGACAAGATCGTTGAGCTGAAAAATCGGCAGTAACAGTGCAATTACGATGAACATCACAATTGCGCCCATGAACACCACCATGAACGGGCCCAATAGGTTGGTCATGGTCGAGAGAAGACCGTCCATTTCCCGCTCCTGATTCGTCGCCGCGCGCTCGAGCATTTTCTCCAGCTCGCCGCTGCTCTCGCCGCTGCTGATCAAGTGAATCATCATGGGCGGAAAGAGCTTGCGCGCGGCCAACGATTTACCGATGGGCGCCCCTTCGCGCACCCGCAGGGCCGCTTCCTCGACGGCCTGTTTCATCGGCAGGTTGTTGACCACCTCGGCCGAAATGCGCAGAGCCTCGAGCACCGGCACCGCGCTCGCCGTCAAAATACTGAAGGTGCGGGAAAATCGCGCGGTATTCAGGCCGCGAATGAGTTTGCCGGCGAGCGGCACCCGCAGCAGAAATCGATCGAAGCGCAGGCGCGCCGCGGGATCTTTGAGCCAGCGCATAAAGCCCCAAGTGGCCGCCGCAATGACGATCAGTCCGTAAAACCAATAATGACGGATGAGGTCGCTCATGCCGATGAGGATCCGGGTGGCAATCGGCAGCTCCTGATGGCCGGACTCGAATACCGCGACCACTTGCGGCACGACGTAGGCCAGCAGGAAGGAGACGATGGCAAAGGACAGCACCATGCAGCACGATGGGGTAGACCAAGGCGTTGCTGACCTGCTGGCCCATCACCTGCCGCGATTCGGTGTAATCGGAGAGCCGCTCGAGCACCTGATCGAGTTTGCCCGACTGTTCGCCGGCGGAGACCGTCGCGCGATAGATTTCCGGGAATGCCTGCGGGAAATCCCGCAACCCATCGGCCAAGGGGTGGCCCTCGACCACCTTGCCGCGCACGCCGAGTATGATTCTCTGGACTCGCGGCTTTTCGGTCTGTTCGGCAACCGCTTGCAGCGACTCCTCCAGCGGCAGGCCGGAGCGCAGCAGGGTCGCCAGCTGACGGGTCAACAGCGCCAAATCCAGAGTCGAGAGGCCGCGGCGCATGAAACCGCGGGCCCGGCTCTGTTTCAATTCGCTTGCGCCGCGCTTCCTGAACTTCCATCGGGAGCAGCTGCTTGTCGCGCAGCTGCTGCCGAACATGCTTTGCGGTTATCGCCCTCGATCAGACCCTTGCGTTCGCGTCCCTGGGCATCGAGCGCCGTATATTCGAACGCGCCCATCAGGAGCTTCCTAGTCCTCGCGGGTGACGCGCAGGACTTCTTCCAGAGTGGTTTCGCCCGCCATGACTTTGCTGCGGCCATCGTCGCGAATGCCGGGGCTCGCCGTTCGCGCGTAGCGCTCCAGGTCCTGCTCGGAGGAGCCATCATGGATCATGGTGCGCATGTGATCATCGACCGCAATCAGCTCGTAGATGCCGGTGCGTCCGCGATATCCGGTGCCCGGCTCGCTGCACGGGCGGTACAGCTCAACCGGTTCGCCTTGCGGATTGAGATTCAGCAGCCGGCGTTCGTATTCGCCGGCCATGAATGGCTCCCGGGTGGTCGGATTCAAGACGCGTACCAGGCGCTGCGCCAGCACACCGATCAAACTCGAGGAGAGCAGGAAAGGTTCGATGCCCATGTCGCGCAGCCGGGTGACCGCGCCGACGGCGGTGTTGGTATGCAGGGTGGATAGCACGAGGTGGCCGGTGAGACTCGCCTGCACGGCGATCTGAGCGGTCTCGAGATCGCGAATTTCGCCGACCATGACCACATCCGGATCTTGCCGCAAGATGGCCCGCAGACCGCGCGCGAAGGTCATCTCCACCTTGGTGTTCACCTGCGTTTGGCCGATGCCGTCGATGTAGTACTCGATCGGATCTTCGACCGTCATGACATTGCGCGTATTGTCGTTGATTCGCTCGAGCGCGGCATACAGGGTCGTGGTCTTGCCGGAGCCGGTCGGGCCGGTCACCAGATATGATGCCGTGAGGCTTGTGGATGATTTCATCCATCGTCTCTTGCGTGCGCGGGTCCATGCCGAGCGAGGTGAGTTCGATTCGGCCGGCCTGTTTGTCGAGCAAGCGCAACACGACACGTTCGCCGTGCCCGGAGGGCAGCGTCGAGACGCGCACGTCGACCGCGCGACCGGCGATGCGCAGCGAAATTCTGCCGTCCTGCGGCAAGCGGCGCTCGGCGATGTCGAGTTTGGACATGACTTTGATGCGCGAGACCACCAGCGGCGCCACCGCGCGCTTGGTCTGCAGCACTTCGCGCAGCACGCCGTCGACGCGAAAGCGAATGACCAGCCGGTTCTCGTACGGCTCGATGTGGATATCCGAGGCGTTTTCCTTGACCGCCTGCGTCAGCAAGGCGTTGATCAAGCGGATGATCGGCGCTTCGTCGTCACTCTCGAGCAGGTCGGAGGATTCGGGAATGTCCTCGGCCAGATGCGCGAGGTCGGTATTGTCGTCCAGGCCCTCGAGCATCTGCATGGCGGCGCCCGAACCCGCCTCGTACGCGATGCGCAGCATCGAATCGAACTCCTCGACCGACACGCGCTCGAGCTTCAAGCGGAACGCCGACGAAGCGGCGCACCTCGGCCAGGGCTTGCGGCGTGACGCCCGGGCGGCACACCGTGTCGGCGCAGTCCTCGGCGATACCGCGCACCAGGACGCCATGGCGTTTCGCGAACGGAAACGACAGTTTCCGCGGCTGCAGCCGGCTCTTGCAGTTCGGCGTTCATGGCGAGGTCAGGGGTTGCGGCCCAACGGCCGGTTGGGCGCCGGCGCCGGCTGCGGAGCCGGCGCGGGCTGCGCCATGGGCGGCGCAGGCTGCGCAGCCGGGGCCGGTTGCGCACTGGGCGGCGCCGGCTGCGGCCCGGAGCGGGCTGCGGCTGCGCGCTGGGCGGCAGCGGCTGCGGACCCGGTACCGGCTGCGGGGCCGGGGCGATGATCGTCGCGCCGTGCGGATTGCCAGGTTGCGCCGACGGTCGCGGGCTGTCGGCGGCATCGGCGGGATCGCCGGCTGCTGCTCGCCGGGCAGCAGAGTGATTTTGCCCTTGTGCAGCGTTCTTTTCCTCATCGCGGATTTCGTTGTATTCGGTGCGGCTGACGGCCTCGGTTGCCGGCTGGTCGCGCAGGATCTTCGGCCGCAGGAAGACCAGCAAGTTGCTCTTCTGGCGCGAGCCGCTGCGCGATTTGAACAGAGTTGCCGAGCAGAGGGAATCGCGCCCAATACCGGCACGCGATCCTCGCTCTCGGTGACCGTATCCTGCATCAGGCCGCCGAGCACGATGATGCCGCCGTCCTCGATGAGGATCGTGGTCTTGATCGAGCGCTTGTTGGTCGATATGTCGGCCGAATCGGCGAGTTTTGCGCCCGGCGAGGAGTCTTCCTGCTCGATTTTGAGCTGGATCGTATCGCCTTCGCTGATGTGCGGCGTCACCTTGAGGATCGTGCCGACTTCTTCGCGCTGAATCGTCTCGAAGGGGCTGGTGGTGCCGTTGACGGCTGGCGGTCGAACTGGTAGTACTGGCCGGTGATCAGCGGAATCTCCTGGGTCACCTTGACCTCGGCTTCCTCGTTGTTCATGGTGATCACGCGCGGCGTCGAGATGATGTTGCTCGTGCCGTCGCTGCGCAGCGCCTGGACGACGGCGGCAAAGCCCTTGCCGGTGTTGGAGTTGTAGTTGCCGATGGCGAACGTGGCGCCGGTCGGGATCAGCGAGGCCACGCTGGTGCCGGTGGTGAGGCTCGAGGTGGCGCCGGTGGTGTTGGTTGCGGTGATGGTCGAGCTCAGGTTGCCCGTCGCAGCCCGCAGAGCGGCGGCGGCCAGATCGACAATGCTGGTGCCGGCCGCGCCGGGCAGATTCATCACGCCGTAGCCGAGGCTGTGTGCCGCCGTCGAGGAGCCATTGCACGCCGAGATTGGCGCTCTTGTTGACGTCCACTTCGACGATCAGGGCCTCGACCTCGACCTGCGCGCGGCGGATATCGAGCTTGTCGATCACCGCCATCAGGTTCTTCATGATCTTGGGCGGCGCGGTCATGATGAGCGCATTGGTGGGCACATCGGCCCAAATGCGTCACGCTGGCATCGACGTTCGAGGCCGCCGCCGCCGGCGCTGGCCGGCGCGCCGCGCCGAGCCTGCGGTCCGGCCTGCGCTTTGGCGGAGGCGCGAGGCCTGGCCTTTGAGCTTGTCGGCCAGTTTTTCGGCGTCCGCGTACAGCAGATAGCGCACTTCGGTGTCGCCGGCGCCGCCTGCACGCGGCGTATCCAGACTGATGACGAGCGCTTTGGCCTTGAGCCTGCAGGGACTTCTCGCCGCTGATCAGCACGCTGTTGGTGCGCTCGTCGGCGACGACCTTGACCGGCGCGCCGCCGGCCTTCGGCGGCGCCCGCGCCTTGATTCAGCTGATTGATCGTGCGCACCAACTCGGTCGCGCTGGCATTGTGCAGCGGGATGACTTCGATCGGCTCATCGCCGCTTTCATCCATGCGTTCGATGATCTTCATGATGCGGCTGACGTTGCTGGCGCGATCCGAGATGATCAGCATGTTGCCGCTCGGATAGGCCGCCAGATGCCCCTGCTGCGGGATCAGCGGCCGCAGCAGCGGCACCAGCTGCGCCGCGCTGACGTTTTTCATGCGTGATGATCTGCGTGACGATCTCGTCCGAGGTCGAGCTGACGTTGTTCGGCAGATCGATCGAGGGCAGCTGCCGAGCGTCGGTATTCGGAATGATCTTGATGACCTTGCCCGCGGGCACCGCGACATAGCCGTAGACCTGCAGCACCGCCAGGAACGCCTCGTAGAATGCCGCCGGCGGACATCGGCGTCGCCGACAGCATCGTGACTTTGGCGTTGACGCGCGGATCGATGATGAAATTCTTGCCCGTGACTTCGCTGACCGCCTGGATGATCTGGCTCAAGTCGGCGTCTTTGTAGTTCGGCGTGATGGTCGCGCCATCCTGCGGGCGCTGCTGCCGCGCGGCGGCGCCGCCGGCAGGCAGAGCGACGCGAGGGACACCGAGAGCGCGCAGATCGCAGCCATGCGGCGTGCAGGCATTGCGGATTGAATAGACTTCGGCATCATGGGGTACCCGTGGATGGAGCTCTTTGAACCGTGCGCGTCTTTCGACCGGCGCGCGCGTCATTCGTTTGGATTCTCATTGGGGCTTGCATTGAGGCTGCAGCGTGGGGCGCCGGGACCGGCAGGCGGCGCCGAGCCGCTGGCGCCCGCTCCCGCCCCGGCGCTCCGCTTCGCCCTCCAAATCCTTGGTGGCGTCGCTCGCAACTTGGGCAATATTCAACGTGATATCCTGCTTCTGGCCGCCGCGTTCGAGGGTTACGGTGACGTGGTCCGATGTTTGAATCGTATTGAATACCTCTTGGCTGTGCTGAGGATCATCGAGGGCTTGGCCGTTAATTGCCGTGACCAAGTCACCAGGCTTCAAACCCAGTTTATTAAAAATGGCGCGGTTCCGACCCGGATAGGCGCGAAATCCGCGCAGTTTCCCGGCTGCGTTGTCATAGGAGGGGACGGTGCGCATGACCTGATCCAGAATCCCCGGATCCTGCTGCACCATGCGGCGAATGTTGTCGACGGCCGCCACGGTGCGCGGATCCGCGCCGATCCGGCGGACGGAGGCCCGGTGCGATCCGCCCACGAGCAGCCGCGGCAGCACGCAAAGTCTCCAAAGTACCGCCCGGTCGAGGATGACGTGATCGAGATAGACCGAATGCAGTGCGGCTCCGTTCACATTATCGCCCACCGAAAACACCTTCGAGGGGCCGCCGTCGCTGATGATCGCGATGCCGTGCTTGGGATCTTGGGTGGCGATAGTGCCGGCCAACACCAAGTTGGCGCTGCTGAGCGGTGCATTGGCCGGATCCTGCGTGCTGGGGTCGGCCGTTGCGATGCCGAATAGATGCGCCGAAACCACCGATTGGACATCCACGCCCGGGTGCGGGCGGTTCGGAACGGGCATTGCCACGATCGGTTGCGGAGATTTTACCGGTCCGCTCAGCAGCGACATGGCGATGCGCGCCAACTCCACGGCAATGAGCGCCGCGAGCGCGAGCGATACCAGATTCGGGCCGTTGCCTTGCAAGCGGGACAGCCATTCATTCGTGCGCGTCTCTAGCATGTGAAGATAGTGCGCGTTGTTCGCCAATGTGTGATGAAAGTTGCGCGTGCGGCTTCACCGCACGCCTCAGGGAGCCTAAACTGGTCTAATCATACGGGCTACCGGCTAGGCCGCTCAAGCATTTGTTTTTACTTGTTAAAGTAAAGTGACACTGTTTGGCGACAGTGGCAAATGGTCGAGGGTTTTGCTTACACCGCTTGTAAAGCGCGAAACTGCACCCTATAAACTATTGATTCATGAGTGACAGTCGAACGCGGGCGGGAAGGCAACGGGCTTGGTCGTCGAGGAAGCGGCGCCGAAGCTCAAGCGTCCCCCTCTGTATCAAGTAGTGCTCATAAATGACGACTATACCCCTATGGAGTTCGTCGTTGATATCCTGCAGCGCTTCTTTGCGATGGACCGCACCAAAGCAACCCGGGTTATGCTGGAGGTCCATACCAAGGGCAAAGGAGTGTGCGGAGTCTTTACTTATGAAATCGCAGAGACCAAGGTGGCTCAAGTGATCGCGTATGCGCGACAACATCAGCATCCGCTGATGGCAACGCTAGAAGAGGCGTAACCAGTGCTTAGTCAAGAACTCGAATTTTGCTTAAACGATGCCTTCGCCGGCGCGCGCGAGGCGCGTCATGAATTCATGACGGTCGAGCACCTGCTGCTCGCCATCGTGGATACCCCGAAAGTCCGGGAGATCTTGAAGTCTTGCGGGGCCGATACCACGAAGCTCAAGACCGAGCTGAAGCAGTTCATCGACCAAACTACGCCGCGACTGCCGACCGGGCGAGGATCGCGACGTTCAGCCGACGCTCGGGCTTTCAGCGAGTGTTGCAGCGCGCGGTCTTTCACGTGCAATCGAGCGGCAAGAAAGAGGTCACCGTGGCCAACGTGCTTGGTCGCGATCTTCAGCGAAAAGCAGTCGCATGCCGCCTATCTGTTGAGCATGCAGGACGTTTCGCGGTTGGATGTCGTCAATTTCATCGCGCACGGTCTGTCCAAGGCCGGCGGCGAAGAGCGTAGCGAGCGCGAGGACGGCGGGGCTTCCGGTGATGCCGAGCGCGACGGCGACGGCGGCGGCAGCGCCCTGGAGAAGTACGCTACCAACCTCAATGAGGCCGCGCGCAAGGGCAAGATCGACCCGCTGATCGGCCGCAAGCTCGAGGTCGAGCGCACCATCGAGATTCTGTGCCGCCGGCGCAAGAACAATCCCCTGTACGTCGGCGAAGCCGGCGTGGGCAAGACCGCGATAGCCGAAGGGCTGGCGCGCATGATCGTCGAGAACCAGGTTCCCGACGTGCTGCTGGATGCCACGATTTATTCGTTGGATATGGGCTCCTTGGTCGCCGGCACGAAATATCGCGGCGATTTCGAGAAGCGCCTGAAGGCGGTGCTCGCCGAGGTCAAGAAGCAACCGGGAGCCATTCTTTTCATCGACGAGATTCATACGGTGATCGGGGCCGGTGCGGCGTCCGGCGGCGTGATGGATGCATCCAACCTGATCAAGCCGGCGCTCGACAACGGCGAGCTGCGATGCATCGGCTCGACTACCTACAATGAATATCGCGGGATCTTCGAGAAGGACCACGCGCTGGCGCGACGCTTCCAGAAAATCGACATCACCGAGCCCTCGGTGCAGGACACGGTCGATATATTGCGTGGTCTGAAGTCGCGCTACGAAGAGCATCACGGCATCAAATACGAGGACGACGCTTTGCAGGCGGCGGCGGAGCTGGCCGCACGGCACATCAACGATCGGCATATGCCGGATAAGGCGATCGACGTGGTGGACGAGGCGGGCGCGAACTTGCGTCTGCGGCCTGTCGCGAACCGTGAAGCGTCCGTGACCGTGACCCAGATCGAGAACGTCGTGGCGCGCATCGCACGCATACCGCCGAAGAATGTTTCATTGTCGGACCGCGATGTGCTGAAGAACTTGGAGCGCAATCTGAAGCTGACCATTTTTGGCCAGGACAAGGCGATCGAGGCACTGGCGGCAGCCATCAAGATGTCGCGCTCGGGGCTCGGCGATCAGCGCAAGACCGGTGGGCTCATTCTTGTTTTCGGGCCCAACCGGCGTCGGCAAGACCGAAGTGACGCGGCAACTCGCCATCGCCATGGGCGTGGAATTCGTACGCTTCGACATGTCGGAGTACATGGAGAGACACACCGTCTCGCGCCTCATCGGCGCGCCCCCGGGCTACGTGGGATTCGATCAGGGCGGCTTGTTGACGGAGGCCATTGCCAAGCATCCGCACTGCGTATTGCTGCTCGATGAGATCGAGAAGGCGCATCCGGATGTCTTCAATCTCTTGCTGCAGGTAATGGATCACGGGACGCTGACGGACAACAATGGTCGCAAGGCGGATTTCCGCCATGTGATCATCGTCATGACCACCAACGCGGGAGCTTTCGAAATGAGCCGGCCGAGCATTGGCTTCACTCAGTCGGATACGGCACCGGACGGAATGGAGGCCATTCGGCGCTTGTTCTCACCGGAATTCCGCAATCGGTTGGATGCCGTCATTCAGTTCGGCGGTCTCGATCAGGAGACGATCGAGCGGGTGGTCGACAAGCTCTTGGTCGAGGCGGAGGCACAGCTCGAACAGAAGCGCGTCTCGATTTCGGTGGACGAGCCCGCTCGGCGCTGGATAGCGAAGCGCGGCTACGATCCGAAGATGGGTGCGAGGCCGATGGCGAGAGTCATCCAGGAGTACATCAAGCGGCCGCTCGCCGAGGAGCTGCTGTTCGGCAAGCTCGTCAACGGCGGACACGTGGAAGTGACCTTGAGCGAGGACGGCGAGAAGCTCAAGCTCGAGTCACGCGCGGCGCACGAACCGGCGCTGCTGTCGCACGAAAGTTAGGGGAGGGCCTAGCGGCCGCGATACACGATGCGGCCCTTGGTCAAGTCGTAGGGAGTCATTTCCACGGTGACTTGATCGCCGGTCAGAATGCGAATGTAATTTTTGCGCATCTTGCCGGAGATGTGGGCGGTTACCACGTGTCCGGTCTTGAGTTTGACGCGAAACGTGGTGTTGGGCAGGGTCTCCACGACCTCGCCCTCGAATTGAATTGCCTCTTCTTTTGACATGCGTCCTTGTGATGCGCGGGATAGGTAAGCCGCGCGCATTGTGCATAAAGCACCCTGTTAATGCAATTTTACGAACGGCTGCGAAGCCCAGCTGCCGCCCGGCAGGCGGCGCGCGTATCGGCGCAGCAGCGACACGAACTCGCTGCGCGAGATCTCGCGGGCGCCCAGGCTCGCCAAGTGCGAGCTGGCCACCTGGCAGTCGATGACTTGGATGTCGCGTGCGCGGCACTCCTCGACCAACCGGGCCAAGGCCACTTTAGAGGCGTCCCGCTCCAGGCTGAACATCGACTCACCGAAAAACACGCCGCCCAATTGAATGCCGTACAGGCCGCCGACGAGCCGGTCGGCGAGATATGTCTCAATCGGAATGACCGAACCCCAGCTTGTGCAGTTGTTCGTAGGAGTCGATCATCTCGCCGTTGAGCCATGTGTCGGGCCCCGAGCGGCGCGGTGCCGCGCAGGCCCTTATCGTCGCACCGAACGCACTATCTGCGCGCGAGGTGTAGGGCCCGTTGCGCAGCGTTTTGCGCAGACTGCGCGAGACGATGAATTCACCGGGAAACAACACCATGCGCGGATCCGGCGACCACCAAAGAATCGGCTGTTGCGCCGAATACCACGGGAAAACACCGCGCTCGTAGGCGGCGAGCAGCCGCGCGGGCGTGAGGTCGCCGCCCGCGGCCAACAGTCCCGGCGGCTCGCGCAGCGCTTGATCCAGCGGCGGGAACCAATCCGGATCGGCGTGCTCGCCCAGCCAGACCAGCCTGCTCAGAGCTGCAACTCCTCATCAAGGGCCCGGTGATAGGGCACGTGCTCGTTTACGGCGGCCGCGTAGCTATCGACACCACGGGCCTCCCGAGCGGCAAAATCGCGAATTGCCGCGGCAAAGCGCTCATCAGCGATGTAGTGCGCGGAGCTCGTCAGCGTCGGCACGAAGCCGCGGGGCACCTTGTGCTCGCCCTGTGTCCCCGGTTCGAATCTTTGCAATTTTTTATCGATGCAGTATTCGATACCTTGGTAGTAGCAGGTTTCGAAATGCAGGCTGTGGTAGTTCCCGCCCGCGCCCCAGTAGCGCCCAAACAGAGCGTCCTCGCCGACGAAGAATATCGCCACGGCGATCGGCTTTCGCCCGTGGCGCGCCACTTTGAGCATCAATTGGTCGGGCATGCTCGCGGCAAGCAGCTTGAAGAATTTCAGATTCAGATAAGGCTCGTGGCCGTGGCGATAGAAGGTGTCCGCGTAGAACTCAAAGACGGTGCGCCATTCGGCGTCGTCCATCTCCCCGCCCATGCGTGTGTCGAATTCAATGCCGGCTTCGGGGACACGGCGTCTTTCGCGTTTCGCTTTCTTGCGTTTCTCCGCGGTAAAGGTCGCCAAGAACGCCTCGAAAGACTGGTAGCCCCGGTTATACCAATGGAACTGACAATCGCGCCGGAGGATGAGGCCGGCCTGGTCAAAGGACTGCAGATTTTCATCCGTTGGAAACAAAATGTGCCACGAAGATAGGTTTTCGGACCTTGCATAGTCGCGCGCCAGCTCGATCAACGTGGCGCTCATGGACCCGGCATCGACCGCGGGACTTAGCAGTAAGCGCGGCCCACTCACCGGTGTGAATGGAATTGCCGACAGGAGCTTGGGGTAGTATTTCAGCCCGTGCTGGGCGTAGGCGCTCGCCCAGGAGAAATCGAATACGAATTCCCCGCGAGAATGGGCCTTGCGAAACAAGGGCATGGCACCCAACGCGCGGCCGTGCGAGTCCTCGACCAGCAGGTGCTTGGGAGCCCAACCTGTGCGCGCCGTTACGCAGCCGGATTCCTCCAGGGCCGTCAGGAATTCGTGCCTCAGGAACGGTTGCGCCGATCCGGGCCGCGTCGTTTCAACCAGCGCATTCCAATCAACCGCGTCAACTTCGGCAATGCTGTTGAGAAATCGGGCGCGAGACGCAATCACGCGTGGGCGGCGCGCGATTTGAGGTGAGATTCGGCTTCAACTCGCTCTAGATACTTGTCCGCATCCAGCGCAGCCATGCAGCCTGTGCCCGCCGAGGTGACGGCTTGGCGATACACATGATCGGCGACGTCGCCGGCGGCGAACACGCCCGCAATGCTGGTGGCGGTGGCATCGCCGTCGCTGCCGCCCTTGACCACGATGTAGCCCGCACGCATGTCGAGCTGCTTCTCGAACAACTGAGTGTTCGGCTGATGACCTACCGCAATGAATACGCCGTCGACGCCGAGATCGCGCGGCGTGTGGCCCTGCAAGGCGCGCAGGCGCACTCCGGTCACGCCGGCGTCATCACCGAGGATCTCCTCGACGGCGTGGTTCCATACGATTCCGACCTTCCCGGAGGTTTCAAGCGCAAACAGTCGATCTTGAAGGATTTTCTCCGCTCTCAATTTGTCGCGGCGATGTACGAGAGTGACATGCGAGGCGATATTGGCAAGATACAGCGCCTCTTCCACTGCGGTGTTGCCCCCGCCCACGACCGCGACCGCCTTGCCCCGATAGAAAAAGCCATCGCAAGTCGCGCACGCGGACACCCCCTTACCTCGAAAGATCTCTTCCGAGGGCAACCCGAGGTACTTCGCCGAGGCTCCGGTCGCAACGATCAGCGCGTCGCACGTATACTCGCCGTTGTCGCCTGCCAAGTGAAACGGGCGCTGCCGCAACTCCACCCGATTGATGTGGTCAAAGACGATCTCGGTGTTGAAGCGCTCCGCATGCCGGCGCATGCGCTCCATCAACTGCGGGCCCTGCAGATGCTCGACGTCGCCGGGCCAATTGTCGACATCCGTGGTGCTCATCAGCTGGCCGCCCTGTTCCAGCCCGGTGATCAGCAGCGGCGTACGATTGGCGCGAGCCGCGTAAACCGCGGCCGAGTAACCGGCAGGGCCTGATCCTAAGATGAGGAGTGGACTGTGCCTGACGATGCTCATGTATAATTTGCCTCTCTTCTCAAACGCCGCGCCGGTGATTAGCGCGCTGACTCATGGTAAGTAAATCTGTGGGCGTCAGCCAGTTCAAGCGAACCCGTGCGTCCTGAAAGCCGATGTGTTGGTACGCAACCCGCGACTCAGTTACTATTACATAATATTCAATCAGTTAAGAACTAAATATCATTAAGGGTCTAGAGTTGACTGAAGCCACCGTCCTCAAAAAGTCGAAACCAACTGTCAAGTTATCCGCGGCGGTAGCGCGGTCGCTGCGCGAGGGCACTTTATGGATATTGTGCGCGCTGGCGCTGCTGTTATTGCTGGCGTTGCTCTCCTATCAGCCGCACGATCCGGGATTCTCGGACACCGGGGAACCGGGTCCTGTCGGCAACTGGATCGGACCGGTCGGCGCCTGGCTCGCGGGCTTCTTTTTGTTTTTATTCGGGCGGCCTGCCTACCTCTTTCCCGTCATGCTGGCGTATGCGGGCTGGCTGGTTCATAAGGATCAGTTGCTGCCGGAGGCCCGTTCTCGCCTCAACACGCTGCTCCGCGCGACGGGATTCGCTCTCACCTTACTCACCAGCTGCGGACTTGCCACTCTGCATTGGGACGGGTCCGGCCTGCCGAACACCGCGGGCGGTGGGCTGGGGGAACTCGTGGGCATAGGAAGCGCACGGGGCTTGAGTTTTCTGGGAGCGACGTTGCTGCTGCTCGGGCTGTGGCTTGCCGGAGTCGCGCTGTTCCTCGGGATATCCTGGTTCACGGTCATGGACAAGCTCGGAGCGCAGGTTTTGCAAGGCATCGATTGGGCGCGCGCTAAAATCGATCAACGGCGAGAACTCGCCTTCGGCCAACAACGCAAGCAGGCGCGTCAGGACGTGGTGCGCGAAGAGCAAAAGAAAGTCGCGAGCCGCCCGCCGCCGCGCATCGAGGCGCCGGCGCCCGTGCCTGAAAAGAGCGAGCGGGTTGAGCGTGAACGCCAAGTTCCGCTGTTCGATGCGCCGAAATCCAGTGAACTGCCGGCGTTGTCCTTGCTCGATGAGCCGCAGCCTCGAGAGCAGTCATATTCCGACGAGGCTTTGGAGGCGATGTCGCGTCTGGTGGAGCTCAAGTTGCGCGATTTCGGCGTCGAGGCTGAAGTGGTCGCGGTCCAACCGGGTCCCGTCATCACGCGTTTTGAATTGCGGCCGGCGCCCGGCGTAAAAGTCAGTCAGATCAGCAATCTCGCCAAGGATCTTGCGCGTGCGCTCTCGGCCATCAGCGTGCGCGTCGTTGAAATCATTCCGGGCAAGTCGGTGGTTGGTTTGGAAATACCCAACGAGAAGCGGGAAATCGTCACACTCGGTGAAATCATCAAATCCAAACCGTACGACGAGGTCGGCTCACCGCTCGCACTCGCGCTCGGCAAGGATATCGGCGGCGTGCCGGTGGTTGCGGATCTCGCGCGCATGCCGCACCTGCTGATCGCCGGCACGACCGGTTCGGGAAAATCGGTCGGCATCAATGCGATGGTGTTGAGCCTGGTTTACAAGGCGACGCCCGAGCATGTGCGCATGATCATGATCGATCCGAAGATGCTGGAGCTCTCGGTGTACGAAGGGATCCCGCATTTGCTCTCGCCGGTGGTGACCGACATGAAGCAGGCGGCCAACGCATTGCGCTGGTGCGTCGCGGAAATGGAACGACGCTACCAATTGATGTCGGCCCTCGGCGTGCGCAACATCGGCGGCTTCAATCGTAAAGTAAAAGATGCGGCAGAGGCCGGCAAGCCGATCAAGGACCCGATCCGCATGGCAAAAATCATGCAAGGCGTGCCGGGGATCGTCGCAGAAGACGTGGAAGATTTGACCACGCTGCCGTTCATCGTCGTCATCATCGACGAGTTGGCCGATCTGATGATGATCGTCGGCAAGAAGGTCGAGGAACTCATCGCGCGGCTGGCGCAGAAGGCCCGGGCAGCCGGCGTTCATTTGATCTTGGCAACCCAACGACCGTCGGTGGATGTGATCACCGGACTCATCAAGGCCAACATACCGACCCGCATCGCCTTCCAGGTATCGGCCAAGGTGGATTCACGCACCATTCTCGACCAAAGCGGCGCCGAATCTCTGTTGGGCCACGGGGACATGCTGTATCTGCCGCCAGGCACCTCGATTCCGACGCGTGTACACGGCGCGTTCGTGTCGGACCAAGAAGTTCATCGCGTGGTGGCCGGACTCAAGGCGGCCTCTCCCCCGGTCTACATCGATGAGATCCTCGAGGGACCGCGCAATCCAATCCCCGGGTTTCCAAGCGACGACGAGGAGGGCGCCGAAGGCGAACTCGCCGACGCCGAGGCGGATCCGCTGTACGACGAGGCCGTGCGTATCGTCACCGAGACGCGAAAGGCATCCATCTCCGGCGTGCAGCGTCGGCTCAAGATCGGCTACAACCGTGCGGCCCGATTGGTCGAGGCGATGGAGGCGGCAGGATTGGTCGGTCCGCTGCAGTCGAACGGAGCACGTGAAATTTATGGCGCCGCGCCGCCGGAGGAATGAGTTCCGTGCCGAGACTTCAATTGGTAACAGCCGCTTGCGGGGTCTGGATTGGGCTGGCCTGCGCTTCGGCGGTGGCCATGGCCGCGTCGCCTGCGAGCGACGTTGAAAATTACCTGGCCGGCCTCTCGACTTGGTCAGCCGACTTTCAACAGACCATCGACGATGGCCAGGGCAAGGTGACGCGCAGCGCCGCGGGCAAGTTCTATCTGCAACGTCCGGGCAAGTTTCGCTGGGATTACGCGCAGCCATCCGAACAAGTGGTGCTGGCAGACGGCAAACAAATCTGGTTCTACGACAAGGACCTGGCGCAGGCCAATGTGCGGGATATGGATGCCACCTTGGCCAGCACGCCCGCCATGCTGTTGTCCGGCGGCGGTTCGGTGAGCGGCCAATTCGACATCACGGCGCTGCCCGCGAACGGCGGACTGAAGTGGTTCCAACTGATACCCAAACACCCGAACACGGATTTCCAACTCGTGCGAATCGGGTTCGACAAAGAGGGCGAATTGGCTTCGATGTTCCTCGCCGACAAACTCAATCAAGTGACGCAGTTGACCTTTACGCACCCGACACGCAATGCCAAGTTCCCGCCGGACCTGTTTTCATTCTCCCCACCGCCGGGGGTCGATGTGATCGGACGCGATAGCAAGTGAGCGCGGTCGGCGACGGAACCTATAGACCGCTGGCTGACCGGCTGCGCCCCCGAACCCTCGATGAGTTCGTCGGGCAATCTCATTTGCTGGGCGTCGGTGCGCCATTGCGCCGAGCACTGGAGTCGGGCCGGCCGCACTCCATGATCTTGTGGGGTCCGCCGGGTACCGGCAAGACGACGCTCGCGCGTTTGGTGGCAACCGGCGCTCGAGCGCAGTTCATAGCACTGTCCGCCGTACTCGCCGGGATCAAGGACATTCGCGCAGTCGTCGAGCAGGCGCGCGCCTTGCGCGGCACGCGCGATACGGTGTTGTTCCTCGATGAGGTGCATCGTTTCAATAAATCCCAGCAGGACACCTTTCTGCCATACGTCGAGGACGGAACGCTGATCTTCGTCGGCGCGACCACTGAAAATCCGTCGTTCGAAGTGAATAACGCGCTGTTGTCGCGGGCGAGAGTGTACGTGCTCAAGCCGCTCACCGCGGAGGACTTGGGTAAGCTACTCGATCGCGCCTTGAACGACGCTGAACGCGGCTTAGGCGAGCTTAAGCTGCAGATCTGCCCGAGCGCCCGCGAATTGCTGCTGGCAGCCGCCGACGGCGACGCGCGCCGCATGCTGAACCTTTTGGAAACCGCGGCCGACTTGAGCGTACCCGATGGCGAGGGGCACCGGATCGAGGTGGAGTCGATGCGCGCGGTCATCGGAAGCACCTACGTGCGCTTCGACAAGGGGGGTGAGAATTTCTACGATCAGATCTCCGCTCTGCACAAGGCGGTCCGCGGCAGCGACCCGGATGCCGCGTTGTACTGGCTGTGCCGCATGTTGGCTGGGGGCTGTGATCCTCTGTACATCGCGCGGCGTGCGCTGCGCATGGCGAGCGAGGATATCGGCAATGCCGATCCGCGCGCCTTGACGCTGAGCTTGGAGGCATGTGCCGTGTATGAGCGGCTGGGCAGCCCGGAGGGGGAACTCGCGATTGCGCAGGCCATCGTGTTCATGGCCTGCGCCGCCAAGAGCAATGCGGTGTATGCGGCCTACAACGCAGCCAAAGAGGATGCAACCAGCTTGGGCTCCCTCGAGGTACCGTTGCACTTGAGGAATGCTCCGACACGATTGATGAAAGAAATCGGCTATGGGAAAGGCTATCGCTATGCGCACGACGAACCGGACGCCTATGCCGCCGGCGAGCGTTATTTTCCCGACGATATGCCGGACCGCCGCTACTATGTACCCGCACCCCGCGGGCTCGAGATCAAGATCGGCGAAGCGTTGGCAAGCCGGCGCGCGCGCGATCAATCGCGGGGCACGGGCGGATCTTCTTGAACATACGCCTACAATGACGGCCATCGGGACTTAAGGATATTCATCGTGCTCGATCCGAAGCTGCTGCGCAGCGATTTGCCAGGTGTCGCCGCCGAGCTCGCACGGCGCGGATTTGCCCTCGATGTCGCGAGGGTCGCCGCCCTCGAGGGGCAGCGAAAAGAGGCTCAAATAGAAGCCGATCGCCTGCGCGCGGAACGCAACGCAATCGCTAAGGCGATCGGCCGCGCCAAATCGCAGGGTGAAAATGCGGCTGCTCTTAAGTCGCAGGGCGAATCGCTCGGCGCGAAGCTTCAAGGCGTCGAAGCAAAGCTCGAACTGACCCAAGCAGAACTTTCGAGCCTGCAATTGGGTCTGCCCAACATCCTGCATGCCAGCGTTCCCGAGGGACGCGACGAGTCTGCGAACGTCGAGGTGCGCCGTTGGGGGACCCCGCGGCATTTCAATTTCGAGCCGAAGGATCATGTGGCGATCGGCGAGCGCATGGGCATGGATTTTGAGGCTGCGGGACGCATATCCGGAGCGCGGTTCGTGGTGATGACCGGGCGATTGGCGAGGCTGCACCGCGCTCTGATTCAATTCATGCTCGATCTGCACGTGCGCGATCATGGGTATCGCGAGGCCTACGTTCCGTATCTGGTGCATGCCGCGGCGCTCGAGGGCACCAGCCAGTTGCCGAAGTTCGAGCAGGACTTGTTTGCGGTGCGCGGCGATCCGGGATTTTTTCTGATACCCACCGCCGAGGTGCCGGTCACGAATCTGGTGCGGGACCAGATCCTGGAAGCCGGCGCCCTGCCGCTGAAGTATGTGGCGCACACGCCCTGCTTCCGGTCGGAAGCGGGCGCCGCCGGAAAAGACACCCGCGGCATGATTCGCCAGCACCAATTCGAGAAAGTGGAACTCGTGCATATCGCGCGCCCGGAACATTCCTATGCAGCGCTCGAAGAGCTGACGAGCCATGCAGAAGCCGTGCTCAGGGCGTTGGAACTCCCTTACCGCATGATCTCGCTCTGTGCGGGAGATGTCGGCTTTGCGAGTGCCAAGACCTATGATCTCGAGGTCTGGCTGCCTTCCCAGCAGCGCTATCGCGAGATCTCATCGTGCAGCAACTGTGAATCGTTTCAGGCTCGCCGGCTTCAGGCGCGTTGGCGCAACCCCGCGACCGGCAAACCAGAACTCGTGCATACCTTGAACGGATCCGGCGTCGCGGTCGGTCGTGCTTTGGTGGCAATCCTCGAGAATTGCCAGCAAGCCGACGGCAGCGTCGTGATACCCGCCGCGCTCAGCCCGTACATGGGCGGCGACTTGCTGCTTAGTCCCGACTGACTTCCTGCTGACTCGGGGGGTCCGATCAGTTCCGGCTGCCCATCATGAGACGCAGCACGTACCAGAACATGAGGGCGATGGACGCGAACAGCTGCATTGCCGCCGACACGTACCGATCTTCCGGATAGTAATGGATGATGTTGGACGTATCGTAAAGAACCGCAGCGCCCGCGAACCCAATCATCAAAACGGAAAACCACGTTCCGAGCTGAAAGCCGAAGATCAAGCCGCCGACGATGGCAACCAGCGCAAGCACGCCGCCCCACATCAAGATCGCCCGCAGGAAGGAAAAATCCTTGCGTGTGCGATGAGCCACGAACATCAGTCCGCCGGCACCGAGCGCCGTCACCAGCGTCGCGCTGTCGATCGTGCCGGGGGCCTTCGCATCGGCGATATAGAGCAGCGGTACGAAAATGAGCGCCTCCGCTACCACGTAGGCGGCATATGCGAAGTACTGCATCCCGATGGAGCTGCTGGTGCGCGCCGTACGCGACGCCAGCCATCCGGTCAGCATGAATGCGCCCAAAATGAGCATCCAATTGAAGCCGAACATGAACCGGGCGATCTGCGGCGCGAGACCGGATTCGAACAGTCCCAGCTCAACGAGAATAAAGCCTAGGATCCCCGCTACCAGGTGAGTGTAGGTGCGCGTGATAAAAATGCTTCGGCTGTCGACTCCGGTTCCGGGGAAGGCAGCATTGTTGGTCGGAAAATTAGCCATAAGAATTGTCCTTTAGCTCACTCACGGGTGGCACATTTTAGCACTCCCGCGAGGAGCGTGCCGAAAGGGCCGTTGCAGGCTCATATGGGGATGAAGGGTGGGGTCTTCAATGCGGTAGGCGGCCAAAAGCGCCTCCAGAGGCGCGAACCTTCGCCAATCTTAAGACGCCACAGCACCAGTAACGCGGCGGCGGACACGAGGTCCAATGCGCCACCGCCACCTCCGCCGGGGCGGCCGGTTCAGTAATCGATTTGCTGCCGCTGGCAGCTATCGGACCGTCGAACTGCGTGTCGCCCCCCGCAGTGCACGTGGATCCGGGCGTGGCCGTCCACGTCAGGTTGAACGGTACATTGACGCATTGATGGCATATCCGCACCCGTCCGCGCCGCCGAGCGTGCCGAGATCGGTCATGACCCCTGCGCTACATCGGCCGGCCCTGGTTTTGTGTGTTGTGCTTCGTGGGAAAAGCTTGTTTTAGTATAAGTGAATCGGCGATTCGATTGAACAGATATACTGGAGTTCCGGAAGCGTGGCCGAGTGGTTTAAGGCAGTAGTCTTGAAAACTACCGAATGGGCAACCGTTCCGTGAGTTCGAATCTCACCGCTTCCGCCAAAAGGCTAGCAGTATGTTTGATTCAAAATCAAAGATCGAACAAGGGCTCGAGCGTGCGCTGTATTCCAGCCGGTGGCTCCTGGCTCCTTTTTATCTCGGGATGGTGTTGGCGCTGGCGTTGATCCTTTTCGTGTTCGTACGCGAACTCGTGATGGAACTCGCACACATTCCGAATGTGGATGCCGAGGGCGGACTTCTTCTTGCACTTTCTCTGATCGATTTGTCGCTGACCGGCAACCTGCTGTTGATTGTGATGTTCTCCGGGTATGAGAATTTTGTTTCGAAAATCCACGTCGTTGATCACGAAGATCGCCCGAGCTGGATGGGTACGGTGGATTTTTCCGGGATCAAATTAAAGCTGATTGCATCGATTGTTGCGATCAGCGGAATTGCGCTGCTGCGCGCTTTTCTGACTCTCGGCGAAGCGGGAATTCCAGTTGACAGCCCGCGTATCGGTTGGATGGTCGCCATTCACCTGACCTTCGTCGTATCGGGGGTGCTGCTCGCGCTGATGGATTGGATTACATCGAAGACCGAAGAACATGCGGGCCGGGATGGCCCGAGTCAGTCTCACCCTCTCCGCCAGTAGCTGGATCGCGGCTACCCGCGTTTGCGCAAACTGCTTTGACGCGAACTGGTCGCGCCCTGCTGCAAATCCGGCGCGAGCATACCTTGGAGCCCTATCGCGATTTCGATGATGCGCTCGTACGGTACGGCGCGCGCTCTGCGGGTTCCGTACAGCACGTTGCCGCCTTCCGACATCAACGCGAGCACATGCACGAACTCGCGAATCTGCCCCTCGTCAGCCCACGGCCGCGAACGAAGGAGCAGCTTCACGATCTTGTTCATAAGTTCGTCGTAAAGGTCGTCGACGGCTTGACGGATCTCCCCATCGTGCAGCGCCATAGTCCATAACTCACGGAACAGGCGTACCGCTTCCTCGCTGACGGTGTCGTTCAACGCCCAGCGCACCAGAGTCGTAACCTCCTGTCCGAGCGGGATTCCGGTGTCGGTGAGAAATGCCGTATATTGACTGGAAAGATCGGACATCATCCGTGCAATCAAAGCCCTGACCAACTCACGCTTGCTGGGGAAATGATACGAAAGGTTGCCGGGCGCAATCGACGCGGCTTCGGCCACCCGGCGCGTGGTGAATCCACTGTAGCCGTGGGCCACGAGCACCCGGCGTGCAGCGTCTAAGATGCGGTCAACGGTCGCGTGGGTATCGGCCTCTTGTACGGGACGCAAGACGCGCGCCGCGGCGCCCCCGCGGCCGCGCGCCTTACCGGAAGCGGCCGCAGGTCGTTTGAGTGTCATATTTATATTGTACAGTCGCATACTTGACTGTCTAGTGCGTTTGCCCTATAACTTAGGGCGTTCGCCCTAATTGTACTCGCAAACGAATGCGAATCAGTGGGGGTGGTCAGGCATCCCGAGTGACCGGTACCGCAAGGAGCAGCGCGATGAACGGCGAAGTGCGTACAGTGTACATAGTCGACGACACACGGGAGGTTCGCATGGCGCTGTCGCGCGTGCTGGCCGCCGCCGGGTACGGTGTGCGCTCTTTCGAATCGGCCGAGCGATTCTTAAGTGAACAGGACGAGGCGGAGCCGGGCTGTCTGCTGCTCGACATATGCTTACCGGGATTGAGCGGGATCGAGTTGCAGCAAAAGCTCATTGGTTCGCCGTACGCGCGCCCCATCATATTCTTGACCGGCATGGGAGACATCCAAACGAGCGTACAGGCCATGAAGGAGGGTGCGGTCGACTTTCTAACGAAGCCGATAGACGGCCAGCGGCTGTTCGCGGCGGTCGAACGAGCGTTTCTGCGCGATGCACAGCAACGTCTAGATCGCACGATCAACCTCGTGATACGGCACCGTTACGAGAACCTAACGGCTCGGGAGCGGCAGGTGATGATGCACGTCATTCGGGGCCGGCTGAACAAACAGATCGCTGCGGATCTCGGTACCGGTGAAAAGACGATCAAAGTACATCGTGCGCGGATAATGGAAAAAATGGAGGCGCGCTCAGTGGCGGAGCTGGTGAGGCTCGCCGCGCACGTCGGCATTGCCATTGAACCCACTCTGACCGTCGGTGCGGACACTCTGGAATGGATTCAAATCCACCAGCCAATTTCCCCGGCTCGAAAGAGCGCATCGAGACCGTCGCTCGAAGCCTCGGTAGATTCGTTCTGCCAAGAGACATCACACCTCGAGCCGATCTCCGGGACGGGCCACCAGGGCATAGAGCGCCGGCATTAGGAACACGCTGATCAAAAGCCGCGTGAATAAACCGCTCACGATGACCAGCGCAAACGGCCGCTGAGTATCCGTGCCCACACCGGTGGCCAGCGCCACCGGCAGCAACCCCAACGCCGCCACGAGTGCGGTCATCATGATCGGGCGTAGCCGCAGGATCGCGCCCTGACGAATAGCGGTCGGCAATGAAGTGCCGCCGCCGCGAAGTTCATTGACATAGGAAATATAAACGATCGCGGTCTGCACCGAGACGCCGAACAGCGCCAGAAAGCCGATGCCGGAAGAAACCGAAAATGGCGTGCCGGCGATCCAGAGAGCCACGATGCCGCCAACCGGTGCCGACAGCAGCACGCCGAGCACCGTGATGAACGGAAATTTAAAATTGCTGTAGAGCGCGAAGAGCAGCAGGAAAATCAGGAACAGGGTCAGGGGTAAAATAACGCTGAGTTGCTTGCGCGAAGCCGTGTATTCGGTGTATTCGCCGCCCCAATCCAAACGGTAGCCCTGCGGCAAGCTAACTTTTTCATTTACCTGCTGCATGGCATCGCCCACTGCGCCGGCCAAGTCGCGTCCCTCCACCGAGAACTGAACCCCGATGTAGCGCGAGTTGTCCTGGCGGTAGATGAACGAGGCGCCGCTCGCCACCTTGATGTCCGCGAATTCCTTGAGCGGCACTTGTTGACCGGCGGGCGTCGCCACCAGGATGTTGCCAATTTCCTCGGGGTTGTCCCGGTATTCGCGTTCCAGGCGCACGATCAGATCAAACTCCTTTTCTTCCTGAACCACTTGGGTGGCCGCATCACCCCCAATGGCTGTCTGGATCAAACCGTTGATGTCGGCGACATTCAAACCGTAACGCGCAATCTTTGCCCGGTTGATACTGATGGTGAGGCTGGGCTGTCCGAGCTCCTGCACCAAGGTCACCTCGCGGATTCCTCGCACACGCTCCAGGATTTGCTTGATCGCTTTGCCCTTTTTCTCGAGCGTATCCAAATCGGAGCCAAAGACCTTGACGGCCAGCGCGCTCTTCAAGCCGGTTTCGGCCTCATCCACCGCGTCTTCCGCCGGTTGCGTGTAGTTGAAATTGATTCCCGGGAAATGCCTCGAGCTTCTTGTTGATGGCCTCGATCAGCCCGGCTTTGGTGCGATACGGTCCGTTCCATTGCGAGTAGGGCTTCAGATCCACGTAGAATTCGACGTTGAAAAAGCCGGTCGGATCGGTGCCGTCATCGGGCCGGCCCAATTCCGAGGCGACCGTGGTGACTTCTGGAAAGGAGCTGCAAGATATCCCGCACTTTGGGCGAAATTTTGGCCGATTCGTCGAACGAAATGGTGTAGGGCATCGTTGCCCGCACCCACAACGCGCCTTCATCCAGATGCGGCATGAACTCGGCGCCGATGCGCGGGATGAGCAGCAGTGAAAATGCCAGCAGCACAGCGGAGGCGAGCGTGATCCCCCAGGGATGGGCGAGACAGAAATCGAGACCCTTGGTGTAAACGGATTTGATGGCTTCAAAAGCTGCATTGCGCCGTTCCCGTACGCCATTGCGCATGAACCACGCGCACAGCACGGGCAGCAACGTCAGCGTGACGATCAAGGAACCGACCAACGCGAAAACCATGGTGTCCGCCATCGGTTTGAAAAGCGTTCCGGAGGGCCCGGACAAAACATAGATCGGCAGGAAACTCGCCACGATGACCGCGACCGAGTAGAACAGCGGTCGATCCACCTCTGCGGCGGCATCCTGAATGATTTCTTTGACGTTGAGCGCAGTTCCTTTGCGCGCCACGATCTGGCGGAAAATGTTTTCCACCATCACGACCGCCCCGTCCACCAGGATGCCAAAATCCACCGCGCCGATGGACAGAAGATTGGCCGAGGCGTTTTGCAGGTCAAGACAAATGAAGGCGAATAGCAATGCGAGCGGGATGCTGGCGGCGACAATCAATCCCGCACGAAAATCGTAGAGAAAGAATATGAGGATAACGACGACCAGCAGCATGCCTCGCAGCAGATTCCGCTCCACGGTCTGCGTCGTCAGATCGACCAAGTCGCTTCGGTCATAGAACGGAAGAACTTTGACATCCTTGGGCAGGATCTCATCGTTGAGTTGCTTGGTTTTCGCTTCGACCCGCTTCAGGACATCTTGAGTCTTTTCTCCCGTTCGCAGCAAGATGACGCCTTCCACGGCATCATCCTGCTTCTGATAGCCGAACTCACCCAGCCGCGGCGCGATACCGATGACCACGCGGCCTACGTCCTTTACCAACACCGGAGTGCCGTCATGCACGGCCACCACCACGTTGCCGATGTCCTCCAGCGTGGTCAAGCGCCCCATGCCGCGCACGTAGTAGAACTGGCCGCCTTGCGAATAGAATCCGCCGCCGGAGTTGTCGTTGTTGGCCGTCAGGGCGCTCTCGACCTGCGTCACCGACAAACCTACCGAAGCGACCCGCGCCGGATCGAGCAGCACTTGGTATTGCATGGTTCCACCGCCGAACCCTGAGTCATCCGCGACGCCGGGAACGGATCTGTATTGGGGTTCGACGGTCCAGTCCTCGAACGTCTTCAGCTCCATCGGCGAGCGGTCGGGGCTTTGCAGTACGTAGCGATAGATGAGGCCCGAAGGCGCCGACATCGGCGACACTGACGGGCTCACGCCGCTCGGCAGACTGAGGTCGCCCATACGGTTGAAAACCTGCTGGCGGGCGAAGTAATTGTCGGTGTTATTTTGAAAAGTGAGGATGACGTCGGACAATCCGTAGAGCGAGATGGAGCGGATCGTGGTCATTTGCGCGATGCCGTTCATCTCTCTTTCGACGGGCACCGTGATCAGCCGCTCCACTTCCTCGGCGGCGCGCCCCGGCCATTGGGTGATGACCTCGACCATCGGCGGGCGAAAGATCCGGGTAGGCGTCTACCGGAAGGCGATCCAGCGAGCGCGACCCTGCGCCGATGAGCACCACCGTCATGAGCGCGATGAGGAAGGGTTGCCGCAGCGAAGAGGCCACGATTCGATTCATGATCGAAGGCCTTCGCGGCGCGGATCCGGCCGGGGGCAGGACCTCGCTCATTGATTTTGCATGAACTGAACAAAGATGCCCCCGTCTACCACGATTTGGTCGCCGGCTTTGAGACCTTCGGCGATATCGTATTGGTCTCCGGTTCGATAACTCAAGGTCACGTGCCGGCGCGCGAAACTGGCGTCTGGCTGGGCGAGATACACGAACGGCAGATTCTCATCGTCACGCAAAATTGCCGAAACCGGGACCAGCAGTCCGCTGCTTTCCTGGCGGGCCTGAATCTGGACGCGGACATACATCTGTTTCTTCAGAAAGTTGCCGGGATTGTCCGTCACGACACGCACGATCACCGAGCGAGTGTCGGGATCCACCAGCGATGAGATGTTGTCGACACGTCCCGGAGAAGGTCTTTGAATCGATGCCGGTGTGCACCTCCGCTGAATCGCCGAGACTGACTGAGGCAAGATCCGAACCGAAAACTTGCGCCATGACCCAGACGCGGGACAGGTTGGCGACCGTGAAGCACGGCGTGGTTCCCGCGTCCAACAGTTCTCCCGGCGTGATCAGTTTTTCGACCACGGTTCCCGTGATCGGCGAGCGAATCAATCCCTCGGGGCGCGAAATCGGCCGGCCTTCCTGAATAGTCCTTGATGGTCTGCGGATGGACGTTCAGTGACGATGAGCCCTTGCAGCGCGGCGTCGCGGTCCGCCTCGGCATTGAGCGCATCCGTTTCCGCTTGCTCCGCTTCGCGCTGCGCCACGCCGTGATGCTGGATCAGATCCTTATCGAGGTCCGCAAGCCGGCGGTCGGTCTTGGCTGTGGCGAGCGCCTTGCTGATAGGCGCCGATGGCTGTCGCAAAGTCAGGCGAGGCGACCTCCGCCAAGGGGTCGCCTTTCTTGACCTGGTCGCCGAGGGAAACCAGCAGCCTCGACACCGGACCCCGAAGGGGGCCAACACGCTCGTGGCCTGATCGTTGTCGAAATCGACGGCGCCGGTAGCCTCAATGGTCTTGCGAAATTTGGACGGCTCGACAGTGAAGAGCCGGACGTTCTGTCGCTGTGCTGCCGTCAACGTCACATTGCTGGCCTGCACGAAGGGCGCCCGCGGATTGTCGGAATTCTTGGATGAACAGGCGGCGCATGACATGACTGCACCGTCATCACGAGCACCATGATGGCAGGCGACTTATTTTCCATGATTGTCCTGTAGTTCCGCACGGTGCCACCAGCCGCCGCCCAGCGCCTGAAACAACGCCGCGGTATCGGCATAGCGATTCGCCTGGGCCTGCACCAGGTTGATGAGGCCTTGCTGATAGTTTTGCTCGGCATTTAGCAGCGCAAGATAGCCGGCGTAACCATCCTGCAATTGGCGTTGCGCCAAATCCAAAGTTACCTTCGCGGCATCCGCGGCGGCCGCCGCCGCCTTCAGTGCTTCGGCATCCTGCTCGAGGGCCGTCAATGTGTCGGCAACGTTCTGAAACGCCGTCAGAACCGTGCTGCGATATTGTTCGGCCGCTTGAACGTAGGCCGCTTTCGCGGCACGCTCCTGGTGCAGCAGCGTGCCGCCTTGGAAAAGGGGCGCAGTGAGATCCGCACCCACTCCCCAAAACCCCGTGCCGGTCGTGAACAACTGATCCAGGGCCGCCGCCGAGCTGCCGGCGTTTGCGGTGAGGACAATATTAGGCAACCGATTCGCGATGGCGACTCCAATCTTGGCGCTGGCGTCGTGCATGTTCGCCTCGGCCTGCAGCACGTCCGGCCGCTGTGCAACAAGTGCCGACGGCAGACTCACCGGCAAATCCCGCGGCAATTCCAGGCTCGAAAGCTCGAGTTTCTCGTCAGGTGCCAGATTCGGAAACCTGCCGACGAGAACTGCCAGAAGGTCGCGCAGCTGGGCGGATTGCTTGAGCAGAGGCGGGAGCGTGGCGGCGACTTGTGCAAGCTGCGATTCCTGCGCGGCGACATCCAGCCGGCTGGCATAACCCTTGTCGAATTGGTATTGCAGGATTTGAAGCATGTGCGTGTTGATGTCGATGAGCTGGCGGGTCGCGGCGATCTGCGTCTGCACCGAGGCTAGCTGAATCGCGGTGACCACCACGTTGGACGTCAAGGTGGTGTAGGTGGCGACCGTTTGGTAACGAACCTCTTCTTCCTGGGCCGTCAATGATTCCACGGTTCGGCGGTTCAGGCCGAAAACATCGGGCACATATGAGACCGTTACCTGCGGGGTGAAAAGATTGAACAGAAAGATGTTTGAATTGAGCGTGGGCGCAATTTGGCCTGATTGCCTTTGGCGAGTAGCCGAAAAGCCCGCTGTGACGCTGGGATAATAGACCCCCCGTTGAGCCAATACATTTTCCCGGGCCACCGACAATGCCGCTTGCGCCGCCTTCAGATCGTGATTGTTCGCGAGCGACTCATCGATCAGCTCATTGAGTGCGTCGGAATGAAATAAGGTCCACCAATCTCGGGAAATGTCGCTGCCTTTGGCAAAACGTTGCGCCTCGCCACCGGGGACGTTCGCCGTGGCGACCGTGGTCGGAGATCGGCTGGGCCGTATAGTCGGTGACATCCGGCGCAGCCGGCTTTTTAAAGTTCGGGCCGACCGCGCAACCGGCGAGCAGCAACGGCGGTATAGACGCGATAAAGGCGAGTACGCGCAAATGGCAATTCGGGCTCATATGAATCAACTAGGAGTCGTCGCGCGGCGCCAAGTTCGATCTTGGCGTTCGCCGTCGGTTCGTGCGCGGCCGTGAGAGTGAGATTTATGGGCGTGGAAATTGGCACACCCCCGCCAATTGCGCAAGGAGGATGAGTGTCGGGTATCCCCTGATCAATCGCTATCGGCGGGGTGAGGAGGGCCTCGAGGAAGCACTCGTGGAAGCGTACCGGGTGGGATCCTGGTGAGTCTTGCCGCGGAACACCCAGTAGATGCCGGTCGTGTAGATGGCGATCACGGGCAGCACGACCACGGCTGCGTAAAACAAGAACCCGAGCGATACATCAGGCGCCGCAGCGTTGGCGACCGTCACCGAGTACGGAACCATGTATGGCCATAGCATGACCCCGAGCGTGAGATACGAGGCCAGAAAGAACAACAGCGTCAACGCGAACGGTACGCCATCGCGCCGGGCCCGGGCACCGGCGATGGTACCCAGCAGCGCGAGAAAGCCGATGATCGGGAAGATGAGTCCCCAGCTGCGCGAGTGCAGGTTGCTCTGCGCGATGGCGCCTTGGTCGACGGTGACCGACACGGTGAAGGCCAGGCCCAGCACCGCGAGGACCGCCAAGGCCAGCCAGGTATCCGCTTATATGCCCAGTCCCGGATCGCTCCATCGCTCTTCAGCACGAGCCAGCTCGCGCCGAGCAGTGCGTATCCGAGCACCATTCCGATCCCCGTCAAAATGGGGAACGGGTGCACCCAATCGAATGACCCACCGGCGAACTGTCCGTTGGCCACAGGGATGCCGCGCATCAACCCACCCACCGCGGCGCCCTGCACGAAGGTGACCACCACGGATCCCAAGAAGAATCCTAAGTCCCAGACCCACAGCATTTGCTTGGCCCGCCCGCGGAACTCGAAGGCGATGCCGCGAAAGATCAGGCCGACGAGCAGCAGCAGCACCGGAATGTAGAAGGCGCCGAGAAATACGGCATACACGACCGGGAACGCTGCGAACAGGCTCGCACCGATGACCACCAGCCAGGTCTCGTTGCCGTCCCAGAACGGCGCGATGGTGTTGAGCATCTGTTGCCGATGCTCCTCCTCGGGCGTTGTCCCGAACAGGATGCCGACGCCGAGATCGAATCCATCCAAAATGACATACATCAGAATCGAAATGGCGATGACGCCGGCCCAGAAAACCGCAAGGTTGGTCGCTTCCATGGTTCAACCCTCTGCCAGCGGCGGATTGCCGGTGGTGCCGGTGGCGGTGGCGGCATCGTCGGCAAAAGCCAGAGGCCGGTTCGGAGTGGCGCCCGGGATCGTCGTCGCGGGTACGGTCGGTCCTTCACGCAGCAGTTTGTAGATGTAGTACAGGCCAAACGAAATGAACAAGCCGTACACCACGACGTACAAAACCAGCGAGAACAGTACATCGCCGGTGACGAGCGAGGGCGTTACCGCATCGCTCGTGCGCAAAATATCTGTAGACGACCCAAGGCTGGCGGCCGACTTCGGCCGTATACCAGCCGGTCAAGATAGCGATGAAGCCGGTCGGGAACGACAGAAAAGTGCCCCACAGATACAAGCGCGCCGTCTCGAGCCGGCGCACGGAGCCGCAGGAAATTTCCCATCCAGGAGACCCCCAACATCAGCAATCCCATCCCGGCCATGATGCGAAAGCCGAAGAATGGGATGACGACCGGAGGCCGGTCTTCCTTGGGGAACGATTCGAGACCGACTTCGGGCGCCGTCCAGCTGCCCGAGGCGATCATGCTGCCGAGCTTCGGCACCGAGATCGCGAAGAGGTTGCGCTCATGCGCCGGATCGGGAATGGCAATCAGCGTTTCGAAGGCGGGCTGCTCGTTCTTCCAACGAGCCTCGATCGCGGCGAACTTTGCCGGCTGATACTTGAGCACATACTCTCCGGTCAAATGGCCGAAGAAGAGCTGGATGGGAATGATCACGGCGACCAATCCGAGGCCCCAATGCAGCATCACCCGCGCCTCGTCGCGATGGATGCCGCGCAGCACGTACCAGGCACCGCATGCGGAGACGCTCATGCCGGTGGTCAGGAACGCGGCGAACAACATGTGCGGCCAGCGCACGGCCATGACCGGGCCGGTAATAATCGTCCACCAGTCCGCCGGTAGTATCTTGCCGTCCACGATAGTGTGGCCGAGCGGAACTTGCATCCAGCTGTTATTGGCGAGAATCCAGAACGAGGAGAACATCGTTCCCAGCGAGACCATGCAGCAGGCGAAGAAATAGAAGCGCGGCGACACTCGGTTGCGCCCGAGCATCATGACGCCGAAGAACGTCGACTCGAGCATGAACGCAGTGAAGGTTTCATAGCCCAGCAATGGTCCTTGAATCGAGCCCGTCTTCTCCGCGAGCACGGCCCAGTTGGTGCCGAACTGGAACGCCATCACGATGCCCGTGACGACGCCCATGCCGAACGACAGCGCGAAGATTTTCAGCCAGAAGTCAAACACGCGCCGGTAGAGCTCGTTGCGCGTGAACAGCCGCGCGCCCTCGATCGTCGCGAGCCACGCCGCCAACCCCAACGTGAACGCGGGGAAAATGATGTGAAAGCTGATGACAAATCCAAACTGGATCCGTGACAGGAATGACAGGATCTAGTTCCATGGATTGCGCTCGCTAGGCCGTATCGGGTGCGCGCAGATACGTGGCGCGGGAAGGTTCGTGTTCATTGGCAGGCCCGGTGTCATTCGGCCGCTGAGGAGTCCACGCCGAGGATGGCGAGCTTGGCGGTCACGACCTTCACCGGCCAGGCGAGCATCGTAAAGCCGTACGCAACGGCGACTTTTTGCGCACCGTTCGCGGTATAGGTAATCACCCCGCCGCCCAGTCGCGCCGCCGAGCTGTTGCCCAAAAGTTTCTCGCCGGTCGCGGAATCGAGCGCATAGAAGTTGCCGCCGACATCGCCGAAGAACACCACGCCTCCGGCGGTCGGAGTGATGCCGGCGACGACCGGATAGTTCGACCTCAGCGCGCCACTTCCAGACGCCGCTGTCGGCGTCAACCGCATAAACCCATCCGCCCCAGCCCTCGTCCGCGCGTCGGGCAGGATCGCCGAATACATTGAACGGGTTCAAGGTTGCCATGCCCGTCCACGGCTGTCCGAGCGGCATTCCGCGCATTTTGGTGCTGTCCTGCACCGTCACCGAATAGCACCAATCGACTTCGCCCAGCAGGATGAGGTTGGTGGTCGGGACGTAGGCCGGGCTGTTCCATTCATCCCCACCCACCGGGCCGGGGCAGAAATGCACCGACTTGCCTGGCGTGAACGGTACATCGGCGTTTTCCTGCGTGGTCACCGGCACCTTGTACAGCAGGTTGTTGTTCGACAAATCGAAACCGTACAGCTGGCCGTTCTTGGGTGCCACCGCCATCAGTTGCTTGCCGCCCATCGTTTGAATCAGAACAGGGGGATTCGACGCGTCCCAGTCGTGCCAGTCGTGCGGCACCAGGTGAAAGTGATTCTTGTAGTCTCCGGTCTTGGCGTCGAGGACTACGATCGAATCGCTATAAAGATTCTGACCCTCGCGTTCATTCGTCCCGTCGACGCCGCCCTGCACGAAGTCCGGTGCAGGATTGCCGCCGGGAACGTACAGCAGACCAGCTTTGGGGTCGAGGGTATAGGAGGTCCAGGTTCCGCCGCCGCTGACCGGAATGCCGGGGGCGTTCTTCCAAGTCGATCCGTCGAGCGGCGACTTGCCTTCCGGTCCACGGGCCACATCGCCCTCGGTTTTGGGCGTGAGATAAAACTCCCAGACGATTTTGCCCGTCTTTCCGTCAAGCGCGAACATGTGCCCCTTCCCGCCTTTGAAGTCTCCGCCCGAATTGCCCACATAGACGAGACCGTCATAGGCAATCGGGGCAGAGGGCACGGATTCGCCGAGCTTTATCTCGGCGATAGTCGTTGCCCACAGCCGCTTGCCGGTCTTGAAATCATAGGCCAACACCCGTCCGTCCTGCGTGCCGCGAAACAGCATGCCGTCCATGTAGGCGGCGCCTCGGTTGGAGGGCAAAAGGGCGGGCGGATAGTCCTCGTGCGTGCGCCAATTCTCGGCGCAAGTCGCTGGGTTCAAGGAGAAAATATCGAACTCGGTGGTGCCGATCAACGCGTTGTCCACCATGATCAGTCCGGACTCGAAGGCCGCGAGCTGGTGCGTGTCGTAAGTGCACAAGACCTTCAGCTTGCCGACATTCTTGGTGTTGATCTGGCTCAGCTGCGAGTATCGCTGCGACGACAGTGTTCTGTTGTAGCTCGGCCAGTCCTCGGTGGGCGCCGCCGCCTCAGCGGGAGCCGCAGTCGCGGCGGCCGTCGGAGCTTGATAAGCGGGATTCGTTTCCGTACTCACCGTACCCGCCGGCTGACCCAATGTCACGATATAGGCGCGCGTCAGCCCCCCAATGGTCGACATTTGCACCGGAAAGGCGAGGTACAGGCCGCCGCCTATGGCGGCTCCTGCCACAACAAGCCCACCCAGGACGGTCAAAATCTTTTTCTTCGTAGGGGTCACATCATTCTCCTACGTCGGTCTTGTGCGACCGCGTAGCCTGACTTGCTGAGTGGGTTCTGGCGCGCAGCATCGCCCGGGCATGGGGGGGTGTAAATTGGCCTAAGGGGAAGGGACGGCCGGCGGGGAGCAGCGTGAATGTCGATGCGCGAGAGGCAATTCGATGATTCCTTCAGGCAGGGATGGCATTATCGCGGCTGTGAAACGAGGGCTCAAAGAAGAATGTGTGCAAGTAAAGTGGCCGACGGCGGTGAACGTGGATGGATCATTCCGATCGGAGGTGCCGAGAACAAGGAGAATTCGCCACAGATTCTGCGCCGCTTCGTCGGCTTGGCGGGCGGCGATAAAGCGGACATTGCAATCATCCCGACCGCCAGCGTGGCGCGGGGTACGGGGCCGCGCTACGAGCAACTCTTCAGCGAGATGGGGGCGCTGCGCGTGACGTCGCTGGATTTCGACACCCGGCGCGACGCCGAGGAGCCCGGCCGGCTCTCGCGTCTGCGGCAGGCAAGCGGGGTCTTTTTTACAGGGGGCAATCAGCTGCGGCTCTCCACGTTGATCGGCGGCACCTCCGTGGCGAAAGCGGTGCGGCAAATGAACGCGGAGGGCGTTCCGGTAGCCGGCACCAGCGCCGGCGCCGCGTTCATCAGCGAACACATGATCGCTTTCGGCGATGAAGGCAGTACGCCGATCGCGGGTTCAGTGCGCTTGGCGCCAGGGTTGGGTCTGACCAACCGCTTCATCATCGACCAGCACTTCCGGCAACGCGACCGGTTGGGCCGGCTGCTCACCGCGCTCGCTTACAACCCGTTTGCCGTGGGGATAGGGCTCGATGAGGACACCGCCGCCTTTATAGGCGCCGACAATACGGTGGAAGTCGAGGGTTCGGGCGGCATTACCGTGGTTGATGCGGCCGAGGTGCAATTTTCTTCGATGGACAACGTTCAAGAAGGCCGGCCGGTCTGCCTGCTGGGCGTGAAGCTGCATATCCTGACGCAAGGTGCCACCTTCAATTTACAGACGCGCCAGGCCGACGCGGGCACACTCATCCAAGTGAAACGTTAGAGCAAAACAAGGGCACCCGATGCGAATCCTCGAACGCAACGTCTACGTAGGCCCGTCGATGTACGCTCATTTTCCGGTCATCAAAGTGCTCCTCGATCTCGGAGCGCTGGAACAATGGCCGACCGGCAGACTGGGTCCCTCCTTTGTGGATGCATTGGTGGATGCATTGCCCGGCCTTCAAGAGCATGGGTGCTCTTATCGCGAGCCCGGCGGACTGATACGTCGCATGCGCGAGGACGAGGGTACTTGGCTCGGCCACGTGCTCGAACATGTTGCGATCGAGTTGCAGAACATCGCGGGTGAAGACGTGTCCTTCGGCAAGACACGCAGCACGGACGTGCCCGGCATCTATACCGTGGTGTACGAGTATGCGCAGCGAGACGAAGGTATCGCCGCGGGTGAACTTGCGATCCAACTGCTATGTTCGTTGCTGCCGAACGAGCTGAGGCCGGCCGACATCGTGCCCGCCGATTGGAACTGGCAGGAAAAGCGCGACGAGTATATTCGCTACGCGCAGCGCAGGGCCTTGGGCCCTTCCACCGCTTCGCTGGTCAAGGCGGCGGAGGAGCGCAATATCCCCTGGCTGCGCCTGAACGAGCAGAGCCTGATTCAACTCGGCCACGGCAAATATCAGCAGCGTGTCCAGGCCACGGTTACCAGCCGCACCGGTCACATTGCCGTCGAACTCGCACAGGACAAAGAGGAGACCAACAAGATACTCGCCAACTGCGGTTTGCCGGTGCCGCGCCAGGAACTGGTCCGCTCCGCCGACAGAGCCGTGCGCGCCGCCGAAAGGCTGGGCTATCCCGTGGTCACCAAGCCCTACGATGGCAATCACGGCCGCGGCATCTCGATCGGGTTGACGGGGCCGGAGGAGGTGCGTGCCGGTTTCGCGTCGGCCGTGCAACACTCGAGCTCCGTGATCGTCGAGACTTATCTGCAGGGCGATGATCACCGTCTACTCGTCATCAATGGCGAACTCATCGCGGCCACGCGACGCACGCCGGGGAGGGTGATCGGGGACGGAGTACACACCATCCGCGAGCTCATCGACATCGTGAACCTTGACCCGCGCCGCGGCATCGGTCACGAGAAAGTGATGACGCGTTTGGAGCTCGATGCGCAGGCGGAGATGATGCTCGCCCGCCAAGGGCTGAACGCGGAGTCGACGGTGTCCGCGGGTCAGGTCGTGTCGCTGCGTAGCACGGCCAACTTATCGACGGGCGGCACGGCGACCGATGTAACCGATGTGATTCATCCCGACAATCGCGACATGGCGGTGCGCGCCGTCACCGCGATCGGACTCGATGTCGGCGGCGTCGATTTTCTATGCCCCGATATCACCGAGAGCTACAAGAGCGTCGGCGGGGGGATATGCGAGGTCAACGCCGCGCCCGGATTTCGCATGCACGTGGCGCCGAGCGAAGGCACACCACGCGACGCGGCCGGCCCGGTGATCGATATGCTGTTCCCGGCCGGTGCCGCATCACGGGTTCCCATTGCTTGCATCACCGGGACCAATGGTAAGACCACCACCGCGCGCATGCTCGCGCACATTGCCAAGATGGCGGGCTTCACGCCGGGATTGACCACCACCGACGGCGTTTACATCGACGGCCAGCGCACCGCGGAAGGCGATATGACCGGCCCGGTGGCGACGCGAATGGTACTCGCCGACCCAAGCATCGATATGGCGGTGCTGGAGATTGCGCGCGGCGGCCTGCTGCGCGCCGGGATGGGAGTGCCTTTTACCAACGTCGCCGCCGTGCTGAACGTGCAATCGGACCACTTGGGGCTCAAGGGTATCGATTCGCTCGAGCAGCTCGCCGAGGTCAAGCGCATCGTCGTCGAGGTCGCGCGGGATTGCGCGGTGCTGAATGCCGACGACGAGAATACCATCCGCATGTCGGCCCACACGGAAGCGAAGCACCTGTGCTACGTCACCTTGAATCCGCAGCACGCCGTGGTACGCGAGCATGTCCGGGCCGGCGGACGCGCGTGCGCGCTCGAAGCCGGCGTCAATGGCCAGATGATCACTTTGTACGACAAGGGGCGCCATATCCCGTTGATGTGGACGCATCTGATTCCGGCGACGCTCGAAGGCCGAGCGCTGCACAACGTGCAAAACGCGATGTTCGCCGCCGCACTCGCGTTCTCGCTCGACATCAAACTTGATGCCATTCGTCAGGCGTTGCGCACATTCGACAGCACGTTCTTCCAGGCTCCGGGACGCATGAATGTCTACGATGAGCATCCGTTCAAGGTGATATTCGATTACGCGCACAATGCGCATGCGGTTGGCGCGATGGCGGAGCTCGCCGCGAGACTCGACGTGCGTGGAAGACGTATCGTGGTGGTTGCCGGGCCCGGCGATCGGCGGGACGAGGACATTCGCGCGATTGCCGATCAGGTGGCGGGCCGATTCGATCACTATATCTGCCGTCGCGACGACGGTTTGAGGGGCCGCGGCGCCGATGAAGTGCCGACGATGATTGCGCAAACGCTGCGGGCGCGCGGGGTGCCGGACAACGCCATCGAGATCATTCCCGACGAGCAGGCCGCCATAGACGCCGCCTTGAGAATGGGCCGGTCCGGCGATCTGATATTGGTCTTCGCCGATGCTCTGACCCGCTCGTGGAAACAAATCATCAAGTTCAAGCCGGAGACGCTTGCCGAAGCTGCGGTGTACGCGGGTCCGGCACCGGTAGCTTCGGTCTTTCGAGCCGCCCCTGCCCCCGCCGATGAGTCTTCCGCCATCGCGGCGCAGGACGATGCTGCGCTCGAGGCGCAGGGCTTCGTCCGTGAAGAACGTGGCCTGCGCTTTGTCGGCGAAGCGGCGGATTGAGATTCAGCATGCCCGACTCCGATCCGCCGGGCGTTGTTTCTGCGCCAGAACCCGAGTACGGCTTCGAAGATTCACGCCGGCTCCCGGGTCCAAACCGCTACTTTGGCGGCCCGGCGGTCACCCTCACACCGCTCGGCGCCGCCGCGGACAATCCGATTGCTCTCGAGGCCTGGGCAACCCGTGTGCGTGCCATGTCGAGCGCACTCGGATGGCCGGATCCGATGCCTCGAATCGTGCGCCGCAAAGCCGGTACGATTTTGGTTTTTAGCGCGCCGGAAGCCTCCCAACTGACGGCGACGGATCTTTGCGAATGGGCGTGGGAACGTGCCGCTGCCGAGGCCGGTGAATCGGCATTCGATCTGGCTCAGGATATCGGTGATAACCCCGCTGCCGTGCTCGCCGCACGCGCCGCCGCCGAACGAGTCGCAGAGCTTGTGGCCCTGCGCTCGGCGGCCGCCTCGCACCATCTGCCGCTGTTGGAAGACGACGATGCAGTGTCGATCGGCGCCGGGGCAGGGAGCCGAACCTGGCCGCGCAACGCGTTGCCCGCGGCTGATGCGGTTCCCTGGAGCGTGTTGCACGATATTCCTACGGCGCTGGTTACGGGCAGCAACGGCAAGACGACGACCGTCCGGTTGCTGGCGGCGATGGCCGCCGAACAACATTTGAATCCAGGCTATTGCTGTACCGAAGGCGTGTTTGTCGGCCGTAAGACGTTGGGGTGGGGAGATTATTCCGGGCCCGACGGCGCGCGAATGGTGTTGCGTCATCCGGACGTGGGGTTCGCCGTATTGGAGACCGCGCGCGGCGGTATCTTGCGGCGCGGCTTGGCCGTACGGCGCGCTGATGCGGCCGTGGTCACCAACATCCGTGCCGATCACTTCGGCGAATACGGTATCGATAACGCCGATGACCTCGCCGAGACAAAATTGGTCGTCGCGCGTGCGGTTTGCCTCGGCGGCACACTGGTGCTGAACGCCGACGATTCGACTTTGATGTCCGCCGCGACCCGGTTGCCGCACGCCGCGACGGCTCAGCTGGCGCTGTTCGCCTTCGAGTACGGTCACCCGGCGCTGGTTGGATTGCGGGCGCGCGGCGGCAGAACTTGCGGCGTTCGCGAGGGTCAGTTGGTGCTGCACACGGAGGGGCAGGAGTGGATGCTCGGCGAGATCGAGCGATTGCCGCTAACGATGTCGGGAGCGGCGCTCTACAACGTCGGGAATCTCGCGGCCGCCGCGCTGGCCGGAAGCGCCATGAGGCTGTCCCAGCGCACCGTCATGAACACGTTGCAGCGTTTCGGCTCCACCCCAGAGGACAACCCGGGGCGGCTGGAGCGCTGGCACCATCAAGGAGCCCTCGTCCTGATCGACTACGCGCACAATCCCGACGGCTTGGGCCAGCTGCTGCGCACCGCGCGCGCACTACGCCCGCAACGGCTCTTTTTGCTGTTGGGTCAGGCCGGCAATCGAAGCGACGATGCCATTGCGGAACTTGCGCGCACCGCGGCGCTCTTTGCACCCGATCGCGTGGCAATCAAGGAACTACCTCTGATGCTTCGCGGACGCGCGCCGGGAGAGGTGCCGGCGTTGATCGCGCGCGCCTTGTTGGCGGCCGGGTTTAGGGCCGAGCGAATGTACATCGAGCCCGATGAGGAAACCGGAGCGCGTCGTCTGCTCGGCGCCGCCAAACCCGGTGACGTGATCGTTCTACCCGTGCATACACGCGAAGTTCGCGAGCGCCTGCGAGCGAGCCTGGAGGCGTGAAAACAGGGGGTGCCACCGTGCATCCCGGCGACGGTGAAGCCCGCGGCGGCGTCGGTTTCAGTCAAACACCTGAGGTAAGACTAAGGGACCCTAGCGGTGACAAAACGGGCGCCCTATCGTAGGCTCTGTAATCAATGAAGAATTGCACCAAAGTCGCTCAAAACGCAGAAAAAATGGTCCCTGGCCATCCTATGAACTATCGGCGTAGGCTATCCCGATGCGGACTCGAATCACATCCTCGGCCGATCACATCAAGAATGCCGTCTCAAATCGTCGGTCAATGACCTCCGTCACGCCGTACGGCGTCCGGACGTGACCACAATGCCGCATTCGCGGTGCTGCACTGCAGGCTAAATGTAACTCGGTATGCGGCCATTTCGCAAAAACGCACTGATCTGGGTCATGGGCTGGGCAGCCGCAGCGACGGCCGCTGCCTCCGTCGAGCAGACTCTTACCGACCGGATCGAGATGCTCGACTGGTCCGATCCTGAGCGTGCGGAGAAGCTCATCGACGCGACGCCTGCGTCCTCGGAAGGCGGCACCTCCGAGGTCCAGATGCTCGAAGTTCGCGGTATGGTCTATACCGACGTGCACCGGGACACGGACGTCGAGGCGACGATTGCGCGTCTGCGGACCATTGCCCTGCAAGGGGATAAATCGGCCATCTTGGCGGAGCACTACGTTCGGGCGTACTCGCTCTATGAGCGTGATCAGTACGCGGCCGCCAGTGCCGAACTCAGTCACGTCGATCTCGATTCGATCGCCACCGACGAGGAACGCTATCGAGTTGCGATTCTACGGGGTAACGCGTTGCGAACCTTGGGTCAGGCCGAGGCGGCATTGCCGTATTTGGAGAAGGGTTTGGATCTCGCGCACGACATGCACGACGATCTGCGAAGCCTGCATGCGATGCTGTGGCTGGCTCGCATCTACACGAATACCGGCAACTTTGACCGCTCTGTCGAGCAATTGGAGAGCGCGCGACAGTTGGCCGTACATCTCGGCGACGAGGCGGCGCTGGTCGAAGTGGAAGTCTGCGCGTCGGATGTCGCTGATCAGCGCGGCGATCGGGATGCCGAGCGTCGAGCCAGCCTAGCGGCTCTCGAACATGCCAAGCGTTCAGGCAGCAATAAATGGCTGGCGCAAGCGCTCGTCAATCTCGGCGATTCTTATTTGAAGACTCGCGACTTCGCTGTGTCGCTCAAGTATTCCAAGCAGGCATTGCCGCTGATGATGACGCTGCGTGGCAGCGGTGAGGAGCCGATCGTGTTGTTCAACGAAGGGCTCGCGGACATCGGGCTCGGCAATATAAAACCGGGCGAGAAACTCGCGGAAGGCGCCATCGCAGAAGCCATCGCGGGAGACAACCTGCTTGACGCCCAGGAACTTCTGCGCGAGTACGCCCTTACCCTCGAGCACGCGGGGTATCTGATGATGGCAATTCAGGCCTATCATCGCTACGACGAGGTCGGCGAAAAAATCATGACGAGCACGCGCCAGCGAGCGTTTCTCGAACTATCGGCGAAGTTTGACGATGAGCGCCGAGCGCGAGAGCTCGAACTTTTGCGGCGCGACAATGCCCTCAAGGCCTCGGAAATGCGCGGACAACGTTTGCGCCAGCAACTCATCCTCGCCGGTGCATTATTCGTGACGTGCATTTGTGCCGCGCTCATTTGGGCGTTTACCCGCGCGAGAAAGGCCAACGATCGTTTACGTTTCAACAGCGAGCGCGACGCGCTGACAGGCCTTCGCAACCGCCGCTATTTCAACGAACACGTATTGAGCGTGGAAGGTGCTCATCCGGTCGGAGGCTGCGTGCTGTTGGCAGACCTCGATCATTTCAAGACAATCAATGACACGTTGGGTCATCAGGCGGGAGACGCAGTGTTGGCAACGGTAAGCCATCGCCTCTCTGCCGCGCTGCGAGAGAGCGACAAGCTCGTGCGTTGGGGCGGGGAAGAATTCCTCGCCATTCTCAACCCGATAAGCCCTGAACAGGCGGATCTGACTGTCAAAAGGCTTCTGCATGCGGTGCGCCGCGACCCGGTGCTTTGGAACGGGCAGGCCATTCAATGCACCATTTCTGTTGGATACGCGTGCTTTCCGATGTCCGGATCGGAGACGGAGATATCATTGGAGAGCGCTATCGGTCTGGTCGATAAAGCTCTCTACGAAGCGAAACGCCGCGGCCGAAATCGTGCCTGTCTGATCAGCGCGGTTACCGCTCACGATGAACGCGAGCTGACCGTCATCTGCACGGACTTCGAATCAGCGGCGGCGGATCGCAGGATTCGCTTGGTCGAGATGGGCGTCGCCGCCTAGCATGCGCGGGGCGGTGGGCCGAACTATCACCATGACGCCCGGCCATCAAGCCGAATCCGTCTCCCTCTCTGAATGGCAGCCGACAGTTTCCGGCAATGCGGAGCTCAAGCTTTCCACCCTATTCGCGAGGCGCGTTCCGGCGCTCAAGATGGATTTCGATTTCAAAGATGGCGGGGGATTTGTCGTTGCGCGGCGGATACTCAAGCGCCCGATGCCAAGAGAGTACGCGGTGCATTTTCGGCTCCGTGGCCGCGGCGCCACCAATAATTTGGAACTGAAGTTGGTGGATGCTTCGGGCCTCAACGTCTGGCGCTATGTGCAGAAGGACCTGCGGCTTCCGGCGCGCTGGAAACGAATCAGCATCCAGAGCCGGGATATCGATTTCGCGTGGGGCCCGTCGAGCGGCAGCCGCATCTCTCAACTGGGTTCCATCGAAGTTGCCATCGTCGCGGGAGAAGGGCGGCAAGGGCACGATGTGGATTGCGGAGGTGCAGATCGAGGATTGCACCCCGAAACAAGCTCCTACGGCCAGCGCGTCGAGCGCACTTGCCGGATTATGAGGCTGCGAGGCGTTTGACCGGCCGGCGGCTGGAAACCACGTCCCGACGATCCGCGGCCGTGGATCGATGATCGATTCGATCGCAGCCCCGCGCGTTCGGCGGTCTGATCATCGATTGGCTCGGGGATGCGCCCGCAAGCGGCTTTCGTGTTCGTGGCTCCACGAGCGGCCACCGCTGGAAGACGTTGCACGCAGCAACGCGGGCGGGCGGCAAACGCAGCTATGTCTATCTTCCCGGATCTAAAGAGCCGATTCCTTCGTCTGGAACTCGCCGAGCCGTCGGCCGGCGCCGCGCTGCGTCTGCAATCCTTCGAATTCTCCCGTTCGATCGATGCCTTCTGGCACAACATCGCCGACGCGCGAGGCGCGCGGCTGGCATCCGCGCTGGCTGCATCGCGAACAGAGCGTGTGGACGCCGATCGGCACCTCGAACGGCACGCATTGCGCGCTGATGAATGCCGACGGGATGGTCGAGGTGGACCAAGGATCGTTCTCGATCGAGCCCATGCTGTGGATCGAGGACCGGCTCTTCACCTGGACGGACGTCGGCTCGCGACAGGAACTGCTCGAGGATTGGATGCCGGTGCCATCGGTGATTTGGGAGAGCGGGGAGTGGCGCCTGCGCGTGCAGGCCGAGGCGACGGTGAGCGGCACACTGCGAGTGCGATATCGGTTCGAGAATCTCACCGATCATACGTTGTCCGCGCGTCTGTTCGTGCTGGTGCGCCCGTTTCAGGTCACGCCGCCCTGGCAGGATTTCCGCAACTTGGGCGGCGTCAGCCCGATCCACGATCTTGACGTGGCGCGACGGGGCGGTGCGCGTCAACGAGACGATGCTGATCGTGCCGCAGACTCGTGCCTGCGGGATTCGGCGCGATGTGTTTCGACGAGGGGTTCATCGCGCCGTACCTCGCCGCGGGCACGCTGCCCGGGCGACGCGCAGGTGCAGGATCCATTTGGATTCGCCTCAGGTGCGCTCGAATTCGCGATGTCGCCTCAAGCTCAGCGAGTCGTGCGAACATGTGCTCAGCTGCATGCCGATCGTTGAGCCGCGTCCGCTCGCACGAGCCTGCCTTCGACTGGCGCGCGCAGATCGCCGTGGCCCAATGGACGGGCAATGGCTGGATCACGGAGGCGATCCATGCGGCCCTCACGGCGACCGCACACATTCTGGTGACTCGTTCGGGCCCGGCGCTGCAGCCGGGACCTCGCCGCTATACGCGTTCCTGGATCCGGGATGGCGCGATGATGAGCGCCGCGTTGCTGCGTATGGGGCACGGGATGAAGTTCGCGACTTCATCCGCTGGTATGCGCCCCATCAGCGCGCGGACGGGTTCGTGCCGTGCTGCGTCGATCGTGAGGGGATCGATTGGCTGGTCGAGCACGATAGCCACGGCGAACTGCTCGCGTTGATCGCCGACCACTATCGATTCACCTCGGACGACGATTTCCTCGAGGAATCGTGGACCTTCGTCGAGAGGGCGGTCGGATGCATCGAACGCTTGCTGGGTCCGGATGGCCTGCTGCCGATATCCGTCAGCCACGAGGGCTACCTCGCGCAGCCGGTGCATTCCTATTGGGACGATTTCTGGGCTCTTCGGGGCCTGCGCGATGCGGCGGATCTCGCGCGGGTGCTGGGCCGCGACGCCTCGAGTCAGCGCTGGGAGGCGCTTGTCCGCGCGATTCGCCGCATCGCTGTTCACCTCGATCGAGGCGACCCGCGCGACAGCGCCAGCTCGATTTCATTCCAGGCAGCATCGAATGGGCGGATTTCGATCCGACGGCGACCGCGAACGCGATTTACTTACTCGATGTGCCTGACGGGCTGGATCGCGTCGCGCTCGAGCGGACCTTCGATGCGTATCTCGCCGACTGGCGCGCCAAGCGCAGCGGCGCCGTGGCATCGACGAGCTATACACCCTATGAAATCCGCATCATCGGCGCTCTCGTGCGCTTGGGACGGCGCGACGCAGCGCTGGAGCTGTTGCGATTCTTTCTGTCGGATCGCCGTCCGCGGCCCTGGAATCAGTGGCCGGAGATCGCATGGCGCGACCTCAAGGCGCCGGCCCATATCGGCGATCTTCCGCACACCTGGATTGCCGCCGAGTACGTGCTCGCGGTGCGCAGCTTGTTCGCCTACGAACGCGAAGCCGACCGATCCCTGGTGGTGGCAGCGGGTCTCGCCGCCGAGTGGATCGAGGGGTCCGGCGTGCAGGTGAGCAAGATGCCGACTTTGTACGGCAGCCTCAGTTATTCGTTGCGCAGGGCCGATTCACGAACGTTGCGATTCGAGATCGGCGGCGGAGTCGCGGCGAGGATTCTTCTGCGGCCGCCGTTGGCGGCTCCGCTCCGCAGCGTGATGGTCGAACGGCAGCGCGTGCACGAGTTTCGATGCAGGATTCCGTGACGCTCCCTGGAACCCCCGCGGAAGTCATCTGCACGTCGTTTTGAAGCAGCCGCCCGCGTTTTGGCTAACTGGTATCCTGCCGCTATACGTTCACCAGAGTGCTCCGCACGGTGACAGATCGCTCGACAAAAAGTCTCCGGCCCCGCATCCGAGGGTGAGGCCGCCCATTTGGGCCTTCGTGCGACAAGTCGGAATGATGATCCGCACGATCTTCGCTTCGCCCGGCGGGCAAGACGCTCATGGTGCTGGTGGTCGCCGTCATCATTGTCGTCGTTGCCACCGCCTACGGACAGATTCGCCTCAACCGCTGGAACAAGCCGTTCTACGATGCTTTGTCGCGCCGCGACTTGCGCGATTTTCTCTTTCAGCTCGGCGTGTTCTTCCTCATCGCCGGGATTCTTGCTCATTCTCAATGTGGCGCAGAGATGGCTCGTCGAGACCTTGCAGGTCAAGCTTCGCGAGGGCCTGGTGCGCAGCCTGCTTCAGGATTGGATGCTGCCGCGCCGCGCGTTCTGGCTCGCCAACGCGGGACCGATGGGCGTCAATCCGGATCAGCGCATGCACGAAGATGCGCGCCACCTCACGCGAGCTGTCGGCTGATCTCGGCATCGGACTTCTCCAGGCGTCGATCTTATTCGGCATTTTCGCCGGCGTACTCTGGGGTCTTTCGAGCGACTTCAGCTTCCGCATCGGCGACCGGGATTATGCGATTCCGGGCTTCATGGTATGGGCGGCGGTCATCTACGCGAGCGCCGGCTCGCTTCTGAGCTACTGGGTCGGCCGAGGCCTCATCAGCCGCAACGCGGATCGTTACGCACGCGAGGCGGATCTGCGCTTTTCGCTCGTGCGGGTCAACGAGCACGTCGATGACATCTCTTTGGCGGAGGGCGAAGCAGACGAGAAGCGACGCATCGAGCTGCAATCTCGGTCAAGTGCTCGCCGCGACCCGCCGTATCGTGTTGGGCCACACCAATCTTACGTGGGTCACCGCGGGCTTCGGATGGGTGACGCTGGTCGCTCCGATACTCGTTGCAGCCCCGCTGTATTTCACAGGGAAGGTCTCCTTCGGCGGTCTCATGATGGCGGCCGGTGCGTTCACCCAGGCGCAGTCTTCGCTGCGTTGGTTCATCGATAATTTTAGCGTCATAGCCGACTGGCGTGCGACGTTGCTTCGAGTCGCGAGCTTCCGGCACGCACTGATCTCCACCCACGAACCGCGCGACTTCGAAAGCCGCATCACCTACACCGAAGGCGATGCGGGCGCGTTATCGATCGAGGACCTCGAATCGTGTCTTCCGCCAACGCCGATATGCTCCGCGAAACAAGCGTGGTAGTGAAGGCCGGGGAGCGCGCCCTGATTCTGGGTGCGCCGGGAACGGGCAAAACACAGCTTTTCCGAGCATTGGCGGGTTTGTGGCCCTGGGGCGCAGGGCGCATCGCCCGCCCGAAAGGCGAACAGATATTCTACTTGCCTCGCGGCACACCCTATCTGCCGCGCGGGACTTTGCGAGAGGTCCTCGCATATCCCTTGAAGGCCGAAAGTTTCAGCACAGATGCGTTCACCCGTGCGCTTTTCCGGCTTGGGCTCGAACGACTGGCGCCCTTGCTCGATGAGACCCACCGCTGGGATCGGGAATTGAGTCAGGACGAGCAACTGTGTCTGGTGTTTGCGCGCATCCTGATGCAGATGCCGCCCTGGGTGCTCATCGACGGCACATTCGGCGTCGCTGGACGACGACGTGCTCGAGTTGGTCATCGACGTCTTCAGCAACGAGCTTCAAGCACATCAGCGTCATCCATATCGGCGGTGCCGGCGAGGCGCATGCGCTGTTCTCGACCGTCCTGCATCTCATCAAGGCCCGCGCGCACTCGAGCCGGCGCATTGGACTTGAAAGAACGCGGGACTCGCCGATGAGACAGAGCACCGCGGGTGTTGCGATGCGCAGTGCTTTTCTTGTTTCTGTTGGTTGCGGCGTCGCCATCCTGGGCTGCCGACCCGGGTTTCGAATTTCATGCACCCGCGGCCGCGGGCGACCCGACGACGCCCGCGATCATGCGCGATCTGGCCGAGAGACTCCTGCCCGTATACCAGGAGCCTGATCCGACCGCTATCTTGCGAATCTGTCCGCGCTGCAAATGGTCGCCGGCAACTACGCAGCCGCTGACGTCTCGCGGCAATCGCTGCGCGATCGGAGACGGCGGGCGGATATGGCGCGCCCGGTCGGCCGGGGCGTCATATTCGACATCTACGCCTACGCAAAGGCGGTGGAGGCCGAAAATCGGGTCTCATTTCGCCGAAGCCTTCACCAGGGCGTTTCGCGAGGTGGTTTCTCGCCTCAACGATCAGGATGCGTACGCGGTCACGAGGTGGCTCGGGAACTTCCCCCGCCGTATTTCGGGAAGCCTTGCAAAAATCATTCGATCAGCAGCGAGCCAAGGACAGCGTCACACAGGCCCAGGCGGTGAAGCTGCATCTGGGCGTATCTGTCGTTTGACGCCTATCGAAGCTTTGGCCCTCTGATCGATTCGCTCGACGCCGAAGAGGATCATCGGCGCTATTCTGTCGACTCCGAGATGCTCGATCAAGACCCCCGATGGCGCGAGCATCTCTGCCGTGATGGTTCGGCCCGAAGAGCCTCGCAAGCCGCTGCCGACGCTGCTCGAGTTCACGATCCGTGATTCGCAGAACCTCGCCAAGGAATGCGCGGCCCACGGCTATGTGGGGGTCGTGGCGTACGCGGGCGCAAAGCGCGCGGGTTCCCGCCGAGCCGCTCCCTATCAGCACGACGGCGACGATGCGCGCACGGTCATCAATTGGATTGCCAAGCAGTCCTGGAGCGACGGGCGCGTGGCAATGTACGGCGATGGCTATAGCGGCTTTACCGCCGTGGGCTGCCGCAATCAGATTGCCGTCCCGCGCTCAAGGCCATTGCCGCCTCCGCGCCCAGCCGCGCCCGGGCATCGATGTCCCCATGGAAGGAAGCATCTTTCAAAACTCTGCCTACCGATGGTCTTTGCAAGTCACCAACACCAACGCCGCGCTCGACGAGAGCTATCAAGGACGATGCACTGTGGCGATGCGCTCAACGAAAAGTGGTACCGGAGCGGCAGCACGATACCGAGATTTGGGCCGGCTGTACGGGCAGCCCAATCCGATCTTCATTCGCTGGCTGAATCACCCGAGCTACGACCGGTACTGGCAAAAGATGATGCCTTACCGCGAACAATTCGCGCACATCGATATCCCGGTGCTGACGACTACCGGCTACTTCGCTGCGAGCGAGCCGGGCGCCTTGTATTACTTCACCCAGCACTATCGATATAACCCGCACGCCGACCATACGCTGGTCATCGGACCTTACGACGACGGCGTGATGGCAGCGTGGGGCGACCGATGTCTGCGCGGCTACAGGTCGATTCGGCCGCGCTCGTCGATCTTCGCGAATTGCGCTATCAGTGGTTCGACCACATCTTCAAGGGCTCGCACATGCCGTCGCTACTGAAGGACCGGGTCAATTATCGAGGTCATGGGTGCAAACGAGTGGCGGCATGCGCCGTCGCTCGAGGCCATGGGCGGAGGCTCGCTGAAATTTTATCTGGACGGCGGCGCGTCCGGCGAAGGTCGACGGCTGACGCGTCATCGCAAGCGTCCGAGCGCGACGTTCGTCGCGCCAGACCGTGAGCTTCGCCGATCGCACGGACGCCGGCTGGATGCCGCCGGCCGATCTCATCAGCAAGAGTCTGGTGACTCACAACGCCATGATGTTCGTGAGCGAACCGCTGCCGAAGCGCACCGAATTCAGCGGTCTGTTCTCGGGCCGGCTCGACTTCGCGGTGAACAAGATGGACATGGACCTCAACATCATGCTGTACGAGCGCCTGGCGAGCGGCGAATATATTCGCTTGTTCAATCCCGGCTTATCGAATTTCGCGCAAGCTACGCGCAAGATCGTGTGCATCGGCATCTGCTCAAGGCAGGAGAGCGCCAGCAATTGATGTTTCAAGAGCGAGCGGATCACCAGCCGCCAGCTCCAGGCGGGCAGCCGGCTGGTCATGGTGCTCGGCATCAACAAGCGGCCGGATCGCGAGATCAACTACGGCACGGGGAACGACGTGAGCGAGGAATCCATCGCCGATGGTAAAACTCCTCTCGAAGATCCGCTGGTATAGCGACAGCTATATCGAGATCCCCATGCGCAAGTAGCGCACCGCGGTGTCGGCGGTTCGCGCCGTGATCAGGTGGCGCTGTAGGCGAACGAGCACGGTTCCCGTTTTCGTGGTGCCCGAGTCGTTCGTGTAGCTGAAGCCGAGCGTCAAGGTGCCGGTTGCCGGGACGGTGACGGGGCGTAAGTGAGAGCGAGCTGACAGAGCGTGCCGGCGCTGACGGTCGAGCAGGTAAAGCTGTTGGAGAGGCTGCTCCAGCCGGCGGGGAGCGCAGTGAGCCCTGAGGTCACCGACAGACGCGCTCGGCGGGATTGCCGTCGTCCGTCGTGAAGGTGACGGTGACGGGGTGCTGGCTGCCGCAGAGGACGGCGAGCGGGCTCTGATTGGGTGTTCCGACGACGGTATCGTTCGTCGTCGCCCGATAGGCGATATTCACGGTTCCGGTCTTCGCGATCCCCGAGTCGTTCGTGTAGCGTAAGCCGAGCGTCAAGGTGCCGGTTGCCGGGACAGTGGGGGCGTAAGTGAGAGCGAGCTGACAAGTGTGCCGGCGCTAAGGTCGAGCAGGTGAAGCTGCTGGAGAGGCTGCTCCAGCCGGCGGGGAGCGCGGTGAGCCCTGCGGTCACCGACAACGCGCTGGCAGGGTTGCCGTCGTCCGTCGCGAAGGTGACAGTGACCGGGGTGCTGCTGCCCGAGAGGACGTGAGCGAGCTCTGATTGGGTGTTCCGACGACGGTATCATTCGTCGTCGCTCGGTACGGGATATTGAGCGAGCCGGTCTTGGCCTCGCCCGCGTTGTTCTTGTAGGATAGCTCAAGCTCAACATCCCGGCCGCCGCGGCGGCCGGAGCATACGTAAGAGTCAGCTGACAACCACTCCCGCTGCTGAGGCCGCTGCAGGCGAAGGAGCTATCGGCACTGCTCCAGCCCGCAGGCAGCGCGCCAACTGCTGGTCAGCTGCAGCGCGGTGGCGGGGCGGCCATCATCGGTCGTGAAAGTGACGGAGACGGCCTGGCTGCCCATGCCCACCACGGCGTTGATCTGGCCGGACGGCGATGGCGTCGCGACGACATTGTCGTTCGTCGTCGCGGCATACAGCGAGATTGAGCGAGCCCTCTGCGGTGTCCGCATGCCATCGGTGTAGGCGTAATTCAAGGTCAGGTGCCGTCGTCAATGCCATCGGCGCGTAGGTCAAGGGCAGCTGACAACCATTGCCGGTGCTCACGCTGCTGCAAGTAAAGTGTTCGAAGTGCTGCTCCAGCCGGGAGGCAAAGCCGCCAAGTTCGATGTCAACACCAGACCGGACGCGGTTTTCCCGTCATCGGTCGTGAAAGTGACTGCCACCGCCTGTCCGCCCGTTTTTTCGATCGCAATCGATCTCGCCGGCCGGCGACGCGGTCGCGACGACGTTGTCGGCGGAGGTGGTGGAATAGGGAATATTCAGAGCCCGGTTCTCGCTGCGCCAAATCGTCCGTGTAGCATAGTTCAAGGTGAGCGTGCCGCGGCCGCCGCCGTTGGGGCATAAGTCAGCGCTAACTGGCAGCCGTTCCCGAACTCACGATCGCGCACGATAAGCTCGTTGCCGTGCTGGTCCAACCCGGCGGCAAGGCGCTGAGATCGTTGATGAGCGTAAGAGCGTGGCCGCATTGCCGTTGTCGGTCGTGAAATTGACCTGACCGACTGATTGCCGGCGCCGACGATGGCATTGATCTGCCCCGTCGGGGAGGCGGCGGCGACGACATTGTTTTGCGCGATGGCTTCGTACGAAATCGTCACGGAGCCACCCGGGGCCTTCGGCTAAATTCGCGTTATCTACGAAGATGTAGTTGACGGTGAGTGGTGCCGCTGTCGAGCGCCGTCGGGGCGTAGGTGAGGTTCAGAACGCAGCCACTGCCGCGCTGACCAATGCGCAAGTGAAGGTGCCGGGCCGCTCCAACCGGCGGGAAGCGTACCCAAGGTACCTGAGATGCCAAAGCCGGTGATCGGCAGTCCGTCACTGGAAGTAAACGTAATGCTGAGGGTCTGACTCGCTCCGATAACGACGAGACGACGCCGTGACGGAGGGGGACGCAACCACAAAATCGTCGCTGCCGCTGATGCCGCTTTCGCCGCCCACTCCGGGCTTGCCGGTGCGCCCCGCCGCCCTGCCGGTGCCGCCCGTGTTGCCACCGGCGCTGTTCGAGCCATAGTCGGACCCGGTGGCGCTGGTGCCCCACGGCAAGTGAAATCGCAGCCGGCCGCCCACAAAAGGGTAAGAGACTCTGAGGAGGAGCGAACGATGGCATAGTTGCATTTCTCCCAAGTTATGCTGAGGGGGCGATACGGCGTTAATTGTGTCACACAATCTCGTCAGGGAACAAAAGCACCGCCGAACCTTCATCGAGGTCGTGGCGTTTGACACACAACCGCAGAGTTAATGTCTAATTGAGGCGGACAATGAACATAACGTGTTCGACTTTGCCATCCTTTCAGCCCGCGGGTAGCCCGAGCGTTTTCGAACGCCGGATGTGCATGCGGGAGATCGTCCGTCAGGCGCGAGCTTCGCTTCGCGATCCGCGGCCTTAGGATGCTCGGGCGCGGCTGGAACGGCGCATCCGCTCGCCACGTTGACGGCCATCGAGATGCTGAAGCACGGCGGCTCGGCAGCGGATGCCGCGATCGCCGCCAATGCCTGCCTGGGATTTCTCGAGCCGACGGGTTCCGGGCTCGGCGGCGATTGCTACGCCATGGTCTGGGATCCAAAACTTGCGAAGGTCGTCGGTCTTGCTGGATCCGGGCGCTCTCCCCAACGCTTAAGTCTAGAGATCGTGCGCGCCCGCTCGAAGAACGGAGTCATCGCGCCGTACGGCGCGATCTCCGTCTCAACGCCCGGCGCGCTTGATGGGTGGTGGACGCTGCACCAGCGCTACGGGAAGCTTGAATGGGCTGAACTTTTTCAGCCCGCGATCCATCTGTGCGAGAGCGGCGTACCGGTGCCGCAGATCATCGGCTTTTACATCAAGCGAAACCTGGCGTCTGTTCAGCGAGCCAGGCTCTGGGGTGGAGGAGACGGCCAATGCGATGCATACCTATGCGCCGGGCGGGCACGCACCCAAAGAAGGCGATGTGTTCCGCAATCCGGATCTCGCGCGCACCTACCGCATGATTGCCGATGGCGGCCGCGACGAATTCTATGAAGGTCCGATCGCGCGAACCATCGATGCCTATTTCAAGCGCATCGGCGGCTGGTTATCGCACGATGATCTTCGCGACCAGCACGCCGAGTGGACCGACCCTCTCGTCACGTCTTACCGGGGAGTGGACGTCCATGCAATCGCCGCCAACACTCAAGGTCTTGCCACCCTGCAGATGCTGAATATCCTGGAGAACTTCGATCTGCGTGGGATGGGTTTTCAATCGGCCGCGTCCATTCATGTTCAGGCGGAGGCGAAGCGGCTTGCCTATGAGGACCGTGCGCGGTATTACGCCGATCCGCACTTCTCCAAGATTCCCATCGAGTGGCTGAGTTCCAAGGGTTACGCCGCCGAGCGCGCGAAACTCGTTTTGCCAGACCGCATGCTGACGAAGGTCCATGCAGGTCAGGCCCCAAGCCATGGCGATACGACCTACCTCTGCGTCGCTGACGCAAGCGGCATGATGGTGTCGATGATTCAATCGAACTTCCGCGGCATGGGTTCGGGGCTGGTGGCGGACGGATTGGGTTTCATGTTTCAGGATCGCGGCGAACTATTCTCGCTCGTGGAGGGACATCCGAATCTCTACCAGCCGGGAAAACGGCCCTTTCAGACCATCATTCCAGGATTCGCGACCAAGGATGGCCAGCCGTGGATGGCCTTTGGCGTCATGGGCGGAGATATGCAGCCGCAAGGGCAAGCGCAGATCATCGTCAACCGTGTGGACTACGGCTTGGATGTGCAGGCAGCGGGCGACAGCCCGCGGTGGCACCACGAGGGGTCTTCCCAGAGCATGGGAGAGGATCCCGCGGGACTTGGCCCGAAGGGATTGCTTCGGTTGGAAACCGGCGTGCCCCTGCCCGCGCAGCGGGCGCTCGCCAATATGGGCTGGCCGGTGGGGGCTTCGGATGGCGGCTTCGGGCGATATCACTGCATCGAACGCCGCATGGATGGCCCCAACCGCGTGTATGCGGCCGCGAGCGAAATGCGCGCTGATGGAATCGCACTTGCCTATTGATCTTGTTAATCTGGCGCCCGCCTGGATGTCACGCTCGACTACGCACGGAAAAAATTATGACAACTATGAACCCGCCGGTCTCGCAGACACGCTCCTTCAGCACGGTGTTTTTGATCGAAATGTGGGAGCGCTTCGGCTTCTACGGCATGCAGGTGCTGATGGTCACCTATATGATGAAGAAACTTGGTTTCGTTGATACCCGGGCGAATCTTGTCTGGGGAGCGGCTGCGGCGCTGATCTACGCGACGCCGGCGATTGGCGGTTGGATTGGCGATAAGCTCATCGGCACTCGACGCACGATGAAGATCGGCGCGATGGTGCTCGCAGTCGGGTACGCGCTCCTCTGGTTGCCGACCAACAATGAATATTTTCTGTATTTCGCGCTCGGTGTAATCATCGTCGGCAACGGTTTTTTCAAACCGAATGCCGGTAATCTCGTGCGCAAGATCTATGAGGGAGACGAAACCCGAATCGACAGCGCGTTCACCATGTATTACATGGCGGTGAACATCGGGTCGATGATCTCGATGACGCTGACACCGTGGATTCGCGACTATGTCGGGCTACGCTACGGCGACTCGGCCGGTTGGCACACCGCCTTCGGCGTGTGCTCCATCGGTTTGCTCCTGGGTATGGTGAACTACTTCTTGATGAGCCGCGCTCTGGCCCACATTGGATCGCCGCCAGACGAGTTGCCGGTGAAGCGGCGGCGCCTTGCCGGCGTGCTGGCCGGCGGCGTCGGTATGGTGCTGGTATCCGTGTTCATTTTGCAAAGCGAGGCCGTCGCCCGCATTTGTGTTTATGCCGCCGCCGCGGTCATCTTGGGAATTTTCGTGAATTTGATCCGCACCAGCCACCGGGATGAACGTGCCGGTTTGCTCGCGGCCTTGGTGCTGGTGGTGCAAACGATCTTTTTCTTCATCTTCTATCAGCAGATGTCCACTTCGCTGAATTTGTTTGCGCAGAATAATGTGGATCTTAATTTCAGCCTGTTCGGCTGGCACCTGTTTACGTGGATTCCCGAGCAATACCAGAACCTCAATTCGATTTGGATCGTCGTCCTGAGCCCCGTGCTGGTATTCATCTACAACTCGCTGGGCCGCCGCCGGAAAGATCCATCGATTGCGGCTAAATTCGCATACGGGTTCGCTGCGGTGGCCATCGGATTCTTCATTTACGGCGTGGGCGCAAAGTGGGCGGTGAACGGCCAGGTGTCCTCATGGATCATGGTATGGGGCTACGGGCTGTATTCGCTCGGCGAATTGCTGGTGAGCGGTCTGGGACTGGCGATGATCGCCCGGTATGTGCCGGCGCGTATGGGGGGCTTCATGATGGGAGCCTATTTTGTGGCCTCGGGTCTGTCTCAGTACCTCGGAAGCGTGGTCGCAAATTTTGCGCACATCCCGGAAAACATCACCGATCCGCTCGAATCGCTGACCATCTATACGAGTCTGTTCAACAAGCTCGGTTTCGCCGGCATCGCCTGCACGGCGATTGCGATTGCAATGCTGCCTCTAATGAACAAGCTTTCGGCGAGTCATTCCGACGCGGCGACCAATCACACGCCGCTACCCGCGGTACGCAGCGAGGAGTTCAACACTGCCTCTTGATGGGCCGGGTGCGCCGGTCCTAAGGTGCACGGGTGCTTTTCAGGCTTGGCGCGCCCGCAAGTAGTCCGTGGCCCGGCCCGCCTCCCGGCGCAATTGCTGTTCCAGTTCCGGTATTTGATCCACGGCTCCGGCGCGGGCGGCTTCTTCGAGGCGCGCGGCTGCCGTGCTGGCGGATTGCGCACAAATATTGGCGCTCGAACCCTTGAATGCATGCGCGGCCCGCCCGATCGCCGCCAAGATCGCCGCGATCAAGCGCCGCTTTGATGTCGCGCAATGCTGCGTCGCCCGAGTCAATGAACAGTTGCGCCAAATGCTGTGCAAACTCCTGATCGCCGTCCATCAATATCATGAGCGCATCCCAGTCGACCGGAGCATCGACACTCGAGGTGGGTTCTTCCGCGCGCGGCCTGTCTTGCGCGGGACGATCGTCGGACTCCGGCACTGCGGATATTAAAAGCCGATCGATCGCATCGGCCAACCGCCCGCGATCGAGCGGCTTGGTCAGATAATCGTCCATTCCAGCCTCGAGGCATCGCTGTTCCGCTCCCTTCATCGCATCCGCTGTCAGCGCGATGATCGGAACGTGGTGCGCGCCGCTGCTCGCGCGATCGGATCTCCCTCGTTGCCTGGTAGCCATCCATGACCGGCATCTGGCAATCCATGAGAATGATGTGATAGCGGCCGGTCTCCCATGCGGCAACCGCCTCTTCGCCATTACCGACGATGTCGACCTGATAACCCATCTTCTCCAGCGTGCCGCGCGCCACTTTCTGATTCACCACATTGATCCTCGGCAAGCAGGATGCGCCGCTTCCCACGACCGGTCGCGCGCTCCGCTTCGCGATCACAATGGGCTGTGTGCGTTCATGCCACTGCGAAGCTCCACCGACAAGGTTCGGCCCAGACATTCGCGCAATTCGCGATGCGACACCGGCTTGAGGAGGTAGGCGGCGAATCCCAAGCTCCTCGAAATTCTTCGCGCCTCGGATCGCGCGCGCGGAGGTCAACAATACCAGCCGCGTGGCTTTGAACCGTGAGTCCTGACCGGCGATCCGGCGTCCGAGCTCGAATCCGTCGCAATCCGGCATCATGTAATCGAGCACGGCGAGATCGAACGGCGGCTCTCCGAGGAGGGTGGCCTGAAGCGCCTGCAGTGCGGCGTTCGCACTGTCGACGCAGGTGGGGCTCATTCCGAGATGCTGCAGCTGCCGGCTCAGTACCTTGCGGTTCGTGGCGTTGTCGTCGACGACCAGCACGCGCCGGTTTTCGAAGATCTGCGGTGTCGCGCCGGCGGCTCTCCGATCCTCGCGCCGAAGTGCTGAATCGGGCTGTGAACCAGAACAGTCGATCCTTCACCCTCGATGCTCTCGACACCGGTTTCACCGTCCATCATTTCGACCAGGCGGCGCACGATCGACAGACCAAGGCCTGTGCCGCCATAGTGGCGCGTGGTCGATGCATCGAGCTGAGAGAAGGGTTGGAACAGACGATTGAGTGCGTTCGGCAGGAATGCCGATGCCGGTGTCGCGCACTTCGCAGCGGATCATCGTGTTAAGTTCGTCGGTCGAGACGAGCCGCAGGTCGATCGACACCTCCCCGACATGCGTGAATTTGATCGCGTTGCTCCCGAGATTGAGCAGCATCTGACGCAAGCGTCCGGGATCGCCGATGACCCAGCTCGGGGAGCATCGGGTCGATGTTGGTGATCAGCTCGAGTCCCTTGGCGTGGGCCTGAATGGCGAGAAGATGCGCAAGCTCGTCCATGGTGTTGCGCAGGTCCATGTCGATCCGCTCCAGATCGAGCTTGCCGGCTTCGATCTTCGAGAAGTCGAGGATGTCGTTGATGACGGTGAGCAGTGCCCGCGGCGCTTTCGCGGATGGTTTCCGTTTGTTCGCGCTGGGTCCGATCAAGGCTGGTCTCGAGCAGCAGCTCGGTCATGCCGATCACGCCGTTCATGGGCGTGCGGATTTCATGGCTCATATTGGCGAGGAACTGCGACTTGGCCAGGGCCGCGAGTTCGGCTCGCTCCTTGGCTTGAAGCAGTTCGGCGTTGGCCGTCTCGAGATCCTGCGTACGGCGTGCCACTTGCTCGCCCAGTGCGCCGGCTAAGCGTCTCAGGCGACCCACCCTGAGCCGATACCAGGCGCCGGCCACGAGTACGACGGCTAGCGTGCATAGCAGAGCGAACCAGAGGGTCTGATAAAAATGCGGCTTGAGCGTAAAGCGAAAACTGGCGTCCGCATTGCTCCAGACGCCATCATTGTTGCTGGCCATCACGCGGAAGATGTAGGTCCCCGGCGCGAGGCGCGTGTAGTAGGCTGTCCTGCGATTCCCCGCATCGATCCAGCCCTGGTCGAAGCCCTCGAGGCGATAGCGAAATTGCGAGCGCTGCGCCGCCAGAAGGCTCAGTCCCGTGTAGTGAAATTCCCACTGCTGTGCGCCCGGGGCGACCTCGATTCCATCGACGAATGTCAATGGGCGGTTATCGACCGCAACCTGTTCGATGTGCACGGGTGGCGGCAGCGTGTTCGTCCGGATATGGGCGGGATCGACCCGCACGATGCCGCGCGCGCTCGGAAACCAGAGTAATCCGTCCGGCGAACGGCAGCCGGCGGAGGTGTTGCCGCCATCGAACTCGGCCGTACGCAAGCCGTCCGCGACGCCATATTTGTGAAAGTCCGGCGCCGTGGTTCCACCCGCCGCAAGAGTATCCAGCGCCTCGCGCGGCACCGACATCAGGCCCTTGTTCGTCGTGATCCAGATCAGGTGAGCGTCATCCTCGAGCACTTGGAGAATGGTCTCCCGCAGCGGACCCCCGAAACGCACCAGTGAGATGAGTTTGCCGCTGCGCCACATCGCCAGGCCATCGGTCGTCCCGAGCCAGAGGATGCCACGCTCGTCTTCATGGATGGAGATGACCCAATCGCTGGGCAGGCCGTCGGCCGTCCCCAGGTGGCGCGTGCCGTCGGCGCCAATGATGAACAGACCCTGCGCCTCGGTCCCCACCCAGAGGTTCCCGGCTCGGTCTTCGTGAATGAGGTGTACCGCCGCCGGTCCCGACGCACCTAATTTAGACTGCACGGAAGCGACATTGCCGTGATCGACGAGGTAGAGACCTTCGTTCGTCCCCATCCAAATGCGCTTCTGCCGGTCCTCGATGATCGCGGTCACCGTATCTCCGAAAAGGCCGTTTTCTCGATTGAACAAGGTTCTACCATGCTCATCGAGCCGGTAGGCACCGGCGCCTTCCGTGCCCACCCAGAGGACGTGTTGTTCATCCTCCAGAATCGCTCGCACTCTGACGTTCTCATGAGCACGCGGACCGTCCACGTGCTGGAACTGACCATCGACGTAGCTGCTAAGTCCTCCGTCCGACCCCACCCACACGCCGCCGCTGCGGCGTGGCGTGATGGTCCAGGTCAGATTGCCTTGTAGACCCTCAGGCTCGCCCGCCGACGCAATTTTTCCGTCATGCAACCGCAATAAGCCGACGCCATAGCTGCCGATCCACAGGCTTCCTTCGTCGTCCTCCAATAGGGCACGCAGGTCGCTGTTGGCGAACAGATTACTGGCAAGTGCGCTGAGCTCGCCCTTGCGCAATCGCACCAGGCCGCCCCCGCGCGTGCCAATCCACAAGTTGCCGTCGCGATCGCGCCGGAGCGCACGGACCATCGAGCCAAGGCGCCCGGCTGGGGCGACGACGTCGAAGGAGGCACCGGCGCGACGATACAGCGCTCCCGTTGCCGTTCCCATCCAGAGGCTCCCGTCGGGATCTTCGTGGATCGCCGTGACCGGCTCGTCCGCACTCCCGGCGCGCAAAGACACCGGTTCGAAGTGCTCGCCGTCGAAGCGCTCAAGGCCGCCGGCCGTGCCTATCCACAGCACGCCGTCGTGGTCCTCCAGTAGTGTCCGCACACGGCTGTCTCGGAGCCCGCTCGACGCGTCGAAGGCGAGCGCCTTGCCGCCGACGATTTCGAAGAGTCCGCTCTCCGTCCCCACCCAAATTCGCCCGTCCTTACCTTCCACTATCGCGCGGATGTAGGCGTGCGCGAGCCCGGCGATCGCGCTAGGCGGCGTGAAATGTCCTTTCTCCAGCACGGCCATCCCAGCGCGCGTCCCGATCCACAGCCTTCCGGACCGATCGACGAACAAGACCGAGATGTGCTTGTTAGGGATGGCGACTTCGTTGCCGCTGTCGAATACCGTGAAGCGCACGCCGTCGAAGCGGGCGAGCCCTTCCTGAGTGCCGACCCATAGGTAACCGTCGGGTGTTTGGGCGAGGGCCTGGGCCGAACTCTGCGGCAGTCCCTCCGGAATCTGCCAATTGTCGAGCACATACTGGCTCGGCCGCAGCGACGGATCGAGAGCGAGCGCATCGGTGGATAGGGCAATGAGCAACACCGAGAGAAAGCCCCGAATTGCAAGCCGACTTATGACCGCAACGCGTGCGCTCGAGGTATACAACTGATCGCCATCCGTACTTGCTCGTCTGTACGGTTATCGGCCGGTGCGGGTGGTCCTGAAGTACCGGGCTCGCTACCCGAAGGGTGTCGCTAGAGCTCTAGTTACCGCCGCAATCGCTGTTCGCGGACACATGTACCGTGTCGCCGTCATTGAGACCCGATTTCTCGCCGCGTCCGCACGAACGCATGTCGCGGTCGACGGTTATCGCCGTCCACTTGACGTGCCCGAGCCCCGACCCGTCCGGCGCCACTGAAACTGATATCGATGCATTGCCGTTGATCGATTGGCCGGAAACAACTGTTTGCGGCGGCGCATTGTTAAGATCGATGACGGTCACGTAAAGATTATTCGTGCCGTCGTTACTCACATTGACCGTCAATCCGCCGCCTCCCTGCACCGCCGTGCTGGCCAGGAGAAGCAGCAGACAGCCGAGCTTGAGCCGATGGTAAGCGCGCATAGATGAGTCCCCTGGAGTGGCTGAACGATACTACACTGCGCTGCCGTCAATCCAAAATCGCCTGATACACATAGGCATGCGATAACCCGCGCACGTCAGGAACCTCTATGGCGGTATCCGCGCCGGTGACTACCGCCTGCTGAATCATGCCGACGACGATCAGATCGCTCGCCGGATCGATCCAGAACCAGGTGCCGGCGGCTCCGCCCCAAAAGAAGGTCCCTTTGCCGTAGTAACCGCCGGCGGCGATGACATTCTCAATCACCGCAAAATCCAGGCCGAAACCCGCACCGGGAGCGAGGGTCGGCATGGTGGGCGGTAGTACGTTCGTTCGCATGAGTTCCACGGTGCGCGGCGACAACAAGCGTACGCCGTCCAATTGTCCGCCGTTCAAGAGCATTTGACAGAAACGCATATAGTCGCTGGCCGTGGAAACCAGACCCCCACCGCCTGATGCGAGCGCCGGTTTCGCAGAGAAATCATGATTCAGACCGCCGTGCACCACCTCCAATTGGCCCTCTTTATCGTAGCGATAGAATTCCGCAAGGCGGTCGAGTTTTTCCTTGGGCACGAAAAAGCCGGTGTCGATCATGTTGAGCGGATGGAATATGCGCTTCGCCAAGAATTCCTCGAAAGGCATACCCGACAGCTTCTGTACGATGTAGCCTTGAATGTCCACGGAAATACTGTAGTGCCATTCGGTGCCGGGTTGCGAGTTGAGGGGCAGCTTGGCAACGCGCTTGATCATCTCGTCGAGCGTGATGTTTACATCAAGAACATCTGCGTCACGTTGCAGTTTATCGACCGGGGTGTTGCTGAAAATTCCGTACGTGAATCCGCCGGTGTGAGACATCAACTCAAGCATCGTCATCGGATGCGACGGAGCTGCCATAATCGTATTGCCGCCCGCGTCGGTGCCGTACACCTTCAAGTCGGCAAATTCCGGGACGTATTTGGCAACCGGATCACTGAGCTGCCACTTTCCTTCTTCCAATAGCATCATCATGGCAACGCCGGTAATCGGTTTGGTCATCGAGTAGATACGGAAAATAGTGTCTTTTTTCATGGGCGCATCCGCGCCGATGTCGCGTCTGCCCACCGCATCGAACTGCACGATCTTTCCGTGCCTCGCGACCATCGTCACGACCCCGGCGAGTCGGCCTTGATCCACCAGCGACTTCATAGCATCGCCCAGCCGCGCGAGGCGCTCGCCGGACATGCCGACGTTTTCCGCCTTGGTGCCCGGAAGTGTAGCGTTGCCCGCGGCATGCGCCGCCGGCAGCGCAAGAACGGCGGCGAGGAAAACAAGGGCTCTGCGCATGCAAACCTCTTTGGTGTTTATGATCGTATCGGCGAGACAGCACTAAAGTATGCCGCACGCAAACCGCCGGGCAAAGACGAGAAGCTACACGAGCTTAAGATCGAGCGGCGACGCCTTCGGAAAGATGCGCGCGCACTGATCCGCTGATAGTCCCCAGAGCGAGCGATATAAGCCGCCGAGTATCGCGCGATAGTCATTGAGGACGGGGTAGTCCCGATCTTCAAGCAGCGTGCGCCGGGACACGGACTGCTGCTCGCCGGCGATGATGCCGCCGTTGATCGCGCCGCCGAGCACCCAATAGACGGTGCCGTGGCCGTGGTCGGTACCGCGGTTGCCATTCTCGCGGAAGGTGCGCCCGAACTCGGACAATACGACGACGACCGTGTTGTTCCATTCAGCGCCGAGAGTTTGTGAGAATACCTGCAGCCCGCGCCCGAGGCTTGCGAGCTTTCCGGCCAGGCTACCCTCCGCGGAGCCCTCGCCGACGTGCGTATCCCAGCCGCCGACGTCGATGAATCCGATCCGGTATTTGTCGCGCATGAGGCGGCCCATGCGTTCGGCTTCGAGTTCGAAGCCCTTGGAGTTGATGGCGCCACGATTGGCGGCAGCCATCTCCTGCGCCATCTGCAGCGCCACCTCTTGACGAAGCTCCAAGCCGTCTCTGACCGCTGTCTCCAAATGATGGCCGGTATACATATCGCTCAAGATGCGAGCCTGCCGCTCATCGAAAGGCGGCTTGCCGACATTCTTCAGCGAAAGGTTAGGCACCGTCGAGGCGCCTTCGAAAGCGAGCGGTAACGCGTCCGTGAATGAGATGGACGAAACGCCGGCGGAGGAACCGAGCAAGGTGTCGGAGAGCCGGCCAAGAAAACCCGAGCGGAAGTTCCGCGCGCCGTGCGAGGGTTGGCCGAGCTCGATGCTGTCCTGGGTTTCGAAATGGCTCCTCGACAGATCATCCGTGCCGGCGAATGGAATGAAGGCGGCTTGTCGCGCGAGGTACATCGCGCCAATCGTGTCCCGCACGGCGGGGGCGAGCGCCCAGTCGGCATTTAATGCGAGCGCGCTGGTGTTCGATGCCGTATCGGGCCGAGCGATGGCTATATTCGGCCGTGCCTCGTAGTAGTAGCTGCTCGAATAAGGCACGAGCAGATTGCTCGAATCGTAGCCGCCGCGCAGAAACACCAGCAAAAAGCGTGGTCCTGCGGGCGGCGCTGCGAAAAGGCGGCCGGTCACGCCGGCGCTCACGAGTGCGGCTCCGCCGAGTGCAAGCAGGCGACGCCGATTGATGGATGAGCCTTCATTCATAGTTGAAATCCGGTGATGAAAGCAGAAACGTGTTCCATTCCTGCTGCGAGTTGGCGTGGCCAAGGGCATCTTTGGTGCGTGCGGCGAGAAACGGCTCGACGGCTTCGAAGTACAGACGGTTCGAAAGCTGCGGGAAGCCGCTCGCGGCCGTGCTGCCGCCATCTTCGCGATCGAACAGGCCCGCATTGCCGGAACCGATCGAACGCGCAATCTCGAAGCGGCGGCTCATTTGCCCGGAACTCGCCCAGGCAAGCTCCGTGAGCGGATAACCGTCCGGCGTCGGGCGGCCGAACGGTGCTTCGCCGAGACCGTTGAGCCAGTTCTGCAGCGGACGCGTGTTGGTGATGGAGCGGCCATCGTAGGCAAAGCGCACGGCCGAGACTACAAATCGCATCGGATCCTTGAATTTATCGCCCAGCGCGGCGTTGAATTCCCGCGAGAGAAACATGGTGTGCAGCACCGCGGCAATGTCGCCGTCCGTGCGCGAGAATGTCTGCGCCATGCGCAGCACCAATTGCGGCGGTGGATTGTCGGCGACGAAGTAGCTTGCCAGCTGTCTCGAGATGAAACGCGCGCAGGCCGGCTGCTTCACGATCAGCGTCACGGAATTTTCGACTTCGGCGAATCCCTTTCCCTCCACCGTGCGTCCAAGCAGCACCTTCGTCCCGAAATCGTGGCGCGCGGGATTGAACTCGAAGGCGCCTTCGCGGCGATACATTTGCTGCCATTCGAGCTTCAAGTTGGGCGGACTGCCGACGTTGATGCCGACACCGGTCAGTACGCGGGCGAGTTGCTGCACGTCCTGTTGCGTGTAGCCGCCATCGACGCCGAGTGTGTGCAGTTCCAGAAGTTCGCGTGCATAGTTCTCGTTGATATGCCCCACGGAGTTCTGGCTATTGTCCAAATATTGCAGCATGGCGGGATGTTCGAGAGTTGCGAGGACCAGATCCCGGAAGTGCCCGAGCACGTGCGGTCTGACGGCCTGCTCGGCGTAATCCGCGACCAACCAGCGCAGATTGGCTTTGTATTGGTGCACGCTGAAGTGGTTTAGCCAGAACCAAACCATCTGTTCCTCGAGCTGCGACGGCGAATACAGGGCACGCAGAAGCTCGCGGCGAATGGCCTCATTGGCCAACTTATTGCCTCGATCATTGAGCGCCTTACGCGCCTGCTCCTTGTCAGGTCCGCTCGGCATGGCGTTGATGGCTTTGTTCTGTGCGTTGGCCTCAGAAAGCCATCGCACCGGATCGGCATGCGAGACTTCGAGACTTGCGATCGCGGCGGCGACCGGCGGCGGCAGCGCTGTATTCCGGCCGTCCAATTGGCGCTCCAAGAACCGCTCGCGGCCTACTTTAAGGTAATCGGCGATGCTTTCGCTATCGAGGCTGAAGGTGACTCGTTCGAGCCACAGCATGTCGTCGCGGTGGAAAACCGGCATCGGGGCCGCTACGGGTGCGGGCGGTCCGGTACGTGTCGCGCCACCCGAGCACGCGAACAGCAACATCAGGGGTAGTATGGCGAGCGCGGCTCGTTTCCCCGGGATCACGGTGCCTCCTCGTAGTCGCAATGATGCCGCCCGCTTTACGTGTGCTAAAGACCACAACGGGCACGGACCTGTAGGGTTGACCGCTGGCCGGCCGTTACTTCTGGCCATTAAGAATGTGACATGATCCGCGCCGGGCGGATAACGCGGGTTCGACACACGCCACAATGCCGTGTCAAACTTGCGCCCCTTAGCAGTTTGCGGTGCCGCAAAAACGACCATGTGATCGAAGAGATCACGCGGCCCGGACGCTTTGCTATTTACCGGTCGACCCCGACCTCACCTGTAACCGTCATGGAAGTTTGATATGGCTCGTACAACCCCCCTTTCCGATATTCGCAATATCGGCATCATCGCCCACGTCGACGCCGGCAAGACGACGACCACTGAGCGCATCCTGTATTACACGGGGCGTAAGCACACGATCATCGACATTCACGATACCAAGGATCTGAAGACCTCGACGACCACGGACTATCTCGAGCAGGAGCAAAAGCGCGGCATCACCATTCAGAGCGCGGCCGTGTCGGCGTTCTGGCGCGACAAGAAAATCAATCTCATCGATACCCCGGGGCATGTCGACTTCACCATTGAAGTCAATCGCTCGCTGCGCGTACTCGACGGCGCGGTCGTGGTGTTCGACGGCGTCGCCGGCGTGGAGCCGCAATCGGAAACCAATTGGCGCCTCGCCGACAATTACGGCGTGCCGCGTCTTTGCTATGTGAACAAGATGGACCGCAGCGGCGCGAATTTCCTACGCTGCGTGGACATGATCAAGAAGCGCTTGGGCGCGAGGCCGCTGCCCGTACAGCTTCCGATAGGGTCCGAAGAGAATTTCAAGGGCATGATCGACCTCGTCGAGATGAAGGCCCTGGTATGGGATTCCGACGATAAGGACGCACAGTGGCAGGTTCTCGAGGTCACCCCGGATCTCGCCGACAAATTGCACATCACCGTACCGAGCGATCGGAAGATCCTTGCCGAGGTCGACAAGTACCGCACGGAATTGGTCGACACCTGCCTGGAGCAGGATGACGAAGCGATGGAGGCGTACCTGACGCACGGCACGGTACCCACGGGCGACGTGCTGCGCAGCGCTCTGCGCAAGGGCACTCTGCACTCTGCCTTCACGCCTGTGCTGTGCGGCTCCTCTTATAAGAACAAGGGCGTACAGCAGGTTCTCGACGCGGTCGTGGACTATTTGCCGGCGCCGACCGACGTAGCTTCGATCAAGACGGTCGATGCCGACGGTGAACCGATCGGCGAACGCAAAACCTCGGACGACGAGCCGTTTGCGGCCCTTGCGTTCAAAGTGATCAACGACATCTACGGCGCGCTCACGTTCATTCGCGTGTATTCCGGGGTATTGACCAAGGGTGCGTCGGTGCAAAATTCGACTCGCGGCAAGCGCGAGAAGATCGGCCGCATGGTCGAGATGTTCGCCAAGGAAGCCAATCCAGTGGAGGAAGCGCGCGCCGGAGACATCATCGCGCTCGTGTCGCTGGCGGATACCGAGACCGGCGATACGCTCTGCGACGCGGCGAACCCGGTCGTGCTGGAGCGCATGCGGTTCCCGGAACCGGTCATCAGCGTGTCGGTAAAGGCGAAGACCAAGGCGGAGCAGGAAAAGTTCGGCACCGCCCTCGGGAAGATGGTGCGCGCCGATCCCTCTTTGCATCTGGAAACAGATCGCGAAACGGGTCAGACCATCCTGCGCGGTATGGGCGAACTGCATTTGGAAGTGACATTGGACCGCATGCGAACCGAGTTCGGCGTCGAAGGTATCATGGGAGAACCTCAGGTCGCTTATCGCGAGACCTTCACGAAGAAGCTGACCGAACAGTACATCCATAAGAAGCAGACCGGCGGCGCCGGCCAGTTCGCGGAAGTCTGGATCGTTTTCGAGCCGCTCGAGCGCAGTGCCGGTTTCGAGTTCGTCGATGAGACAGTCGGTGGCTCCGTGCCGCGTGAGTATGTGCCCTCAGTCGAGAAGGGTCTTCGCATCCAGAAGGAAGACGGAGTGCTTGCGCACTATCCCACCGTGGACTTTCGCGCGACGCTGATCGACGGTAGTTACCACGATGTCGACTCGAATGCGCTGACCTTCGAAATTGCCGCCAAGGCGTGTTTCCGCGAGGCGATCCGCAAAGCCTCGCCGATTCTGCTGGAGCCGGTGATGAAGGTCGAAACCGTCACGCCCGGCGACTATCTCGGCGACGTGATCGGCGATCTTAATCGCCGCCGCGGCTCGATCCTGGACCAGTTGGAGCGCGGCACGAATATTGCCGTCGTCGCGAATGTGCCGCTATCCGAAATGTTCGGCTATATCGGCCAGTTGCGCAGCATGACGAGCGGCCGGGCGTCTTACACGATGGAGTTTTCGCACTACGACCCGGTGCCTCGGAACGTGGCCGACGAGGTGATCGCGCAGGTGGGCAAGGCGGCGTTGGCGAGCTAGCGGCGTCGGCGAGCTAGCGGCGGAGCCGGAAAACCTGCTCCGCGTTCGTTTGCATCAGCATTTTCTTGTGCTCGGCGCTCATGTCGAATGCGTCGTACGCGGCGACTTCGTCCGCAGATTGCTGGTACGGATAGTCCATCGCGTAAATCACGCGATCGGGGCCGAGCACATCCATGCAAAACTTGATCGAGGGCTCCCAGCCCTGACCGCTGGTGGTGATCCAGATGTTGTGCTTGAAGTAATACGAGATCTTGTGGCGCAGGGTCACCGCCGGTGCGCCGCCGCGTAAGCCCGCCTTGCCGTCCGCATTGCTTTGCATCCAATCGAAGCGATATAGCAGCAACGGCATTGCCTCGCCCATGTGTCCGATCACCAGGCGCAATTTAGGGAATTGATCGAAAGCGCCGGACATGATCAGTCCCATGGTGTGCATCCACACCTCGTGCGAGAAGCCGGCGAGCGCACCTCCGAATGCGCGAAATTCATAGGGGTGAGACCACTCCTTCGGCGGAATCGTGGGGTGGATGTACAGTGCGGCATCGTTGGCCTCGAGTGCCTCGAGGATCGGCCAGTAAGGCCGTTCGTCGAGGTATCGTCCGCGGAAGTGCGAATTGATCACCGCACCGTTGAGTCCGAGAATACCCATTCCACGCTCGATTTCCGCCACCGCACCAGGCACGTCCTGCGGCGCGAACACGGTGAGTCCTGCGAAGCGATCCGGATAGCGGCGGCAGGTCTCGGCAAGCCGGTCGTTCGCCAGGCGTGAGAGCGCGGTGCCCTCAGCGGGCTCGAGCACCTGCACGCCCGGCGCAGTCAGCAGCAGAAGCTGCTTGTCGATTCCCAATTCGTCCATGCGCGCGATGCGTTTGGCGCCGATCTCCATGAGTTGCGCTTGCAGCGCCGGCAGCGCTGCGAACATGCCAGCCATGCGCAGGGAGGGATCATCGGGTGGATTCGGGCCGGTCAGCAGCCGAACCTGGGCCTCCAGGATCTCCGGGATGTTCCAAGCTTCCTCCGTGGCGATGCGCTTGTAAGGGGCGTGCCGATCGATGGCGCGAGGCAGCGGGGCCAGGCCGGATCTCGCCTCTTCATCAGTCGTTTGGGCGTTCCACATGGTCCTTCTCTCTACTGCCGGTGAAAATGTCGCCGATCATGGCTCGTTCGCGTAGAGCTTCACTACCTCATAAAGGAAGCGCCGCCCGTTCATCAGCGAAATGACCCGGATGCGCTCGTTGAGCCCATGGGCTCGGGATCCCTCGGCGTCATGAAACATACCCGACAAGCCATACGTCGGGATGCCGCCGGCATTGAGAAAACGGCCATCCGTCGCACCCGTGGACATCGTGGGCACGATGGCGACACCAGGCCAAATGCCGCCGGCCACCTTGCGCACCGGATCCATGATGCGTGCCGATAGCGGCGGCGGGGGCGAGGGCTTGCCGGGATCTCCGGCCGCGGCAACGCTGATGTTCGGATCGCCAAGGACGGTCTCGATTTCCCGTTGCACGGCGTCGACCGGCACACCGGGCAGGATGCGGCAATTGACGTTGGCTCGAACATGCTGAGGCAGTGCATTCGGCGCGTGCCCGCCGCTGATTTCGGTAACGACACAGGTCGTGCGCAACATGCCGTTCCAGCTGGGACTTGACGCCCACAGCCGTTCGACCGCCGCTTCGTCCCGCGGATTTTTCAGTACCGCTCGAATGTCGGCGGCGATCTGCGGCGATGCGAGCTTTGCCTGTGCCTCAAAATAGCCGCGGGTTGCTTCGTTCAGGGCGACCGCAAAATTATACGCGCCGAGTTTCGCGAGCCCCGCACTCATGCGAACGATGGGGTTGTTCTTGGTTGGCCGCGAACTGTGACCGCCCACGTCGGAGGCTTCGAGAGAGAAATCCTGATAGACCTTCTCTCCCGCTTGAATCTGCAGCGCAATCGGCTTGTCGTTCTTGTCGAGTTCGCCGCCGGCGCCCTCGTTTAGCGCGAAGGCGGCATCCAGGACTTTGGGTTGCGTCTCGATCAGCCATTTGACGCTGTTGAAAATATCCGGTGTTTCCTCGCCGCACGTGAGCGCCAGCTTGATATCGCGGAGCGGCTTGAATCCCTCTTTGCGATAACGGATCACATTATCGGTGAACACCGCCGCCATGGCCTTATCATCGCTCGCGCCGCGCGCGTAGTACCAGCCGTTTTCTTCGACGAGCTTGAACGGGTCCCGCTCCCAGTCCTCGCGTTTGGCTTCGACCACGTCGATATGCGCCAGCAGCAAGATAGGCTTGAGTTGAGGGTCCCGGCCGCGCAAGACGGCGATGAGGGCAGCGTCCGTCGGCCGCTCCGGAGGCGCCAGAATTTGCGTATCGGCGGCGGGAAAACCTGCGAAGATAAGGCGCGCGCGCATGGCCTCGGCCGCCTGCGTGCAACTGCCCACGGAGCGTGTGGTGTTGATCTCGACCAGCTGCTTGTAAAGATCACGGAATGCGGCATCGGCCGCTGTCGTTGACTGTGCTTGACCTGCCGAGACGAGGACCCAGCACATCGCCGCCAACAGGATTCGTGTTCGTAATAATCTCATGGCCGCAAGCCTGCGTTGTGTCATCACGGATTTCAAGGGGTAACCCGATATCGATGGGCGGTCGCCCGGCGTATGATTCGCCCGGCGTACGCCCCCCTAGAGGATAATCGTGGTCCAAAAAATCTTGTTATTGGTTTATTGCGCGGCTTTTTTGGCGGCAAATTGTCCCGCTCAACAAGCGCCCGCCGCCGCCCCGATGATTGCCATCCGCGCCGGCAAATTCATCGATGTGTCGGCTGGGCGAACCCTGACGGACCAGATCATCCTCGTGCGCGGTACCAAGATCGAAGCCGTCGGCGCGGCTCTGAAGATTCCCGACGGCGTGCCCGTCATCGACCTGTCGAACATGACGGTGTTGCCGGGGCTCGTCGACTGCCATACTCATCTCGCCGACCTTGGAAACGCGGAACCGCTCGATATCCTGAAGAAAACGGCTGCGGAAGCCGCCTACGGCGCCATCCCCAACGCCCGCGTCACGCTGCTCGCGGGGTTCACGACGGTGCGCGACGTCGGCGTATATCGCGCCCTCAACGACGTGGCCATGCGCGATGCCATTGCTCAGGGAATCTTCATTGGGCCGCGCATGTATGTGGCGGGAGCCTACATCACCATCAGCGAGGGCGCCGGCGCCATGACCGGGTTGGCTCCGGATATCCAGCTGCCGTGGGACCTGCAATACGGCGTGGCGAACAGCCCCTGGGAAGTACGGCAAAAGATACGGGAACTTGCACACCGCGGCGCCGATCACATCAAGGTGCTGTCAACCGGGGCGGTTCTGACGCACGGGAGCAATCCAAAATCCATCGAGTTCACCCCGGAAGAGCTGCGCGCCGCCGTGGAGGAGGCCAACAACTTCGGATTGCGCGTCGCTGCGCACGCGCATGCCGCGGAGGGCATCAAGAATGCGATTCGAGCGGGCGTCGCATCGATCGAGCACGCGACTCTCATCGATGATGAGGGGATCGCTCTCGCCAAACAGCACGGAACTTATCTCGACATGGACATCTACGATGAAGAGTGCATTCAATCCTCGCCCGACACGCCGGCGGATTTCTTGCAGCACGATCACGATCTCGGAGAAGCGCAGCGTCGCAATTTCACCAAAGCGGTGCGGGCCGGCGTGAAAATGACCTTCGGTACCGATGCGGGGGTCTGTCCCCACGGCATCAATGCGCGCCAGTTTGCCTTCATGGTCAAATACGGCATGACGCCGATGCAGGCCATTCAATCAGCCACGGTCAATGCCGCGGATCTGATCGGCCATTCGGAGCTATTCGGCTCGATCACCGCGGGAAAGTCGGCGGATATCATCGCAGTGAAGGGCGACCCGCTCGCCGACATCCATGTGCTCGAACACGTGGCGTTCGTCATGAAAGAAGGTACGGTTTACAAACACGAGTAGGAAGAACCTATGCGAGGACGGTTATTGGGTATATTGGGGGCGGGGGCCATCATATTGAGCGTCGGAGCGAGAACCACCTCAGCCGCGAATGCCGCGTTCGGACCTTCGAATCCGTTCTACGCGCCGAGCGCACTGGCATTTGAAGCCCCGCCGTTCGACAAGATCAAGGATGAAGACTACCAGCCGGCAATCGAAGCCGGCATGGCAAAACAGCTGCTCGAAATCAATGCAATTGCCGAGGATCGGGCCGCGCCCACGTTTGAGAATACGTTCATACCGCTCGAGAAGAGCGGACGTTTGCTCGATCGGGCCGACGCCGCGTTCGAGGGCGTGACCGGCGCAAACACGAATCCCGTTTTGCAGCAAGCGAAGACGGCCCTCGCGCCAAAATTGGCTGCGCACCACGATGCCATTTTCTTGAACACGAAGTTATTTGCACGCGTCTCGGCGATCTACAAGGATCGCGCGACGAACAAACTCGACCCGGAATCGCTGCGCTTGGTGGAAATCACCTATGACGATTTCGTGCACTCGGGCGCCAATTTATCGGACGCCGACAAGATTCTCTTGAAGAAGATGAACGAAGAGATCTCTACTCTGTCCGACTCGTTCACCACGAAATTGTTGGCCGCGAATAAAGCGGGGGCGTACGTGACTGCGGCGCCCGCGGCGCTCGCCGGGTTGAGCGATGCGCAACTTGCGGCCGCTCTCCAAGCGGCTCAGGGGCGACACGTGGCGGGTTATTTGCTGCCGCTGCAAAACACCACGCAGCAACCGGCGCTCGCGGGGCTCAATGTCCGAACGACCCGCCGGACGATTTTCGAGAATTCTTGGAATCGAACGGAACGAGGCGACGCGAACGATACCCGCGCGATCATCGCTCGACTGGCGGAGCTGCGTGCGCAGCGTGCAAAGCTCCTCGGCTACCCCGACCACGCCGCGTGGCAACTGGTCGACCAGATGGCGAAGACGCCGCAAGCCGCACTCGAGTTCATGGGCGCCCTGGTGCCCGTGGCGACCGCGAAAGCTTCGCGGGAGGCCAAGGACATTCAAGCAGCGATCGACGCCCAGGGCGGAGGCTTTGCCCTCGAAGCGTGGGATTGGGAGTTCTACAGTGAACAGGTTCGCAAATTAAAATTCGATCTCAACGACGCCGAGGCTAAACCGTATTTCGAACTGAACGGCGTGCTCGAAAACGGACTCTTTTACGCCGCCAATCGGCTCTATGGGATCACCTTCAAAGAACGCCATGACATACCGGTGTATCAATCCGATGTCCGCGTCTTCGAAGTCTCCGATGTCGACGGCAAGCCGCTGGCACTGTTCTATTGCGATTACTTCAAGCGCGACAACAAGAATGGCGGGGCATGGATGTCGAATTTCGCGAATCAATCGAAATTGCTCGGCACGCTGCCCGTGATCTACAACGTCGCCAATCTGCAGAAGCCCGCACCGGGTGAGCCGGCGCTCATCAGTTTCGACGACGTCACGACGATGTTCCACGAATTCGGCCACGCGCTTCATGGCATGTTGGCGGACAGCGAATACCCCAGTCTGTCGGGTACCGCGACCGCGCGGGATTTCGTCGAATTTCCCTCGCAGTTCAACGAGCACTGGGCCCTTTATCCCGAAGTTTTCAATCATTACGCCAGACACTACAAGACCGGCGCACCGATGCCGGACGAACTGATCGAGAAGATCAAGCGCGCCGAAAATTTCGATGAAGGCTATAAATTGACGGAGGTTCTCGCCGCCGCCGAACTTGACATGCAATGGCATACGTTACCGGCGAGCGCGCCGCTTCAGAATCCGGATGAATTCGAAAAGCAGGCTCTCGAAAAGACTCACCTCGATATTCATGCCGTGCCGCCCCGATACCGCTCGAGCTTCTTCAGTCACATATGGAGCAGCGAATACTCGGCCGGCTACTATGCGTACCTGTGGACGGAAATGCTCGCGGACGATGCCTATCAATGGTTCGATGAGCACGGCGGATTGACTCGCGCGAATGGAGAACGCTTCAGGCAGATGATTCTCTCGCGCGGCAACACGCAGGATCTTGCGGCGATGTACTCAAGTTGGCGCGGACGAGCGCCGAGCGTCGACGCCATGATGAAGTATCGCGGGCTTACAAACTAACCGGGTAGGCGGGAATAAGTTAACTCGCACGGCCGACGTGCGTCCGTTGCCGGACACACCGGAAGATCGGCTATGATCTGCATTCGAACCTGCCGTTCCGCAGCGAGGGGTATGTGAAGCTACACCTGCCGTCCAATCGAGTTTGGCCGATGCTATTACTTCTAACGCTGTGCGCCACTGCGGGCGAAGCGCTGCCGGTGTCGCATGTCCAGATCCGCGTCGTCACCGGGGCCGCGGACCTCGCCGCGGGCAGTGTCGTGGAATTGCGTATCTATGAGGCTGGCAAGGGTGTTCGGCGGTTGCCCTTGACGCATGGCGAGGCATGGCCGCGCGATTCCACGCGCGTCATTCCGTTGAACTTGAGCGAGGCACTAGATCCGCGCAGCGTGCTGCGGTTCAGTCTGTACTATCGTGCAGCAAGCCCGCAGGCGCCGCCCTGGCAGGTGGTTGCCGCGGACGTCGATCTGTCGGCCGGTCGGCCGCCGCCGGAGTTATTGCTCGGCACCACGTTGTCCGGCGAAATTGCCGGGCAAGGCGAACTCGCGACCCCGGAACGCGACGTGAGCACGCTGACCTGCGTCACTGATGCGGATTGCGACGATCACAAGAGCTGCAACGGTCACGAGCGCTGCGCGCCGCGCACGCCGAACGCGGACGCTCGCGGCTGCGTCAAGGGCAGCCCCATGGTCTGTCCCGTGAATCAGGTGTGCAGCGAAGGGCGGGGTTGCGTCGGTGCGGGCTCCTTGACGCCCTTACCTGCGCCCAAATAGCGCTAGGGCACCAGCACGAACGAGTGCGCGGTCGGGCCCGGTAGAAACGGCGTCGGTTTGCCCTCCGCCCAGGCAGCGAAGCCCGCGCGATAGAATGGCGAAAGCGGATGGCCGCTTTGTCCCCCAGGCATGTGAAAGTAGCCCTCGTCCTCATGCCCCGGGGAGACGCTGAAGCGCTCGGACGCGCCGTAGTCCGGTCCCTGAATCCGCGGCATGTCGCCATGCCCTCCCGCGACTGTTACCGGCGGCATGTCGAGAAAGTTCGACAACAGCGGCAGGGCGGCGGAGAGGGGGTGAGCGATCCGCACTGAGTTCACTTTGCCCCAACCGCAGGATTTCAGTTCGCTGCATGCGGCGGGCAGCTTCTCGCTTGCCACGAGTGCCTCGAAAAGGAAAGCGTCCCAGTCCGGATACTTCGCCGAGAGCAAATTTAGCGGACGCTGCTGCATGAGGCGCCATAACGGGCCCTCGAAGGAACTCGGGATTTCAAAGCGAAAGTCCGTCGCCTGCCGGCGCGCGGGCGCAACGAGCATGAAAAACGCACGCGCTTCGACTTGCGCGCGAAATAAATGCACCAGCCGATAGGCCCCATCGCCGGGCTCTGCGTGTCCACTCCATTGTGCGAGAACCGCGCGAGCCGCATCCTGGCCATGAGCGCCGCCCGCTCGAGCCCGCTCGAGGACCTCGTTCAATAGCGCGCGCCATCGCTCCAGGAACAACGCGCGGTCGTCCAGCTGCACCCTCAAACTCGCCGCCGGCGTGAAGGGCTTGCGGCGCCTGCTGCAGGTCCGCGTGAATCTGCGCGGCGCGGGCTCCGCGGTCCATGCCCTCGTCGCCGATCAGCCGAGCCGCCGGACCCCCGATGACGCGGGCATTGGCTGACCACAGCAGTCCGTCGGTAGGATCGATTACATTGGGTTGGTCCTTCGGTGCCAGCCATCCCACAAAGCCGACGTGGGCATCGGTCGATAGTTGCGGCAGGCCGGCATCGCCCACCGGCTCCGTATCGCTGTGCGCCGGCAAGCGTCCCGCAAGCGTCCAGCCAATGTGTCCGGCGCTGTCGGCAATCACCAGGTTTTGCCCGGGAATTCCAAAACCGGGGGCGGCTCGCACGGCCTCTTCGACCGAGTGAGCGTGCTCGAGCTTAAGCAGATTGAGATTGGTGGCGGCCGGATCCTGCGCCGTCCACTGCAGTGCGTACGGACGGCCTTGCCAATCGCTGCCGACCACGGGACCCCATTGCGTTATCGCCACCTTAAGATGCTCCGTCGGGCCGCCCCGCACCTCGAGCGCTTCATCCACATAGAGGAGCGGGCGCGGACCGAGCGCGGTTGCATACGCCGTGGAATCGTTAGCAACAGCCACGAGCCGAATGACCGTTCCGAATTCACCGTAGCTATTCGTGAAGCCCCAGGCGATCGAGCGATTGCTTCCCGCCACGATCGAGGGTGTCCCCGGCAAAGTCACTCCCGCGGCCTCGAACGCATCCGGACCCGAGGTTTGAATGAGCCGGGCGCGATACCAGATATTGGGCACCCTAAAATCCAAATGCATGTCGTTGGCCACCAATGCCGCGCCGTTCGCGGTGCGCGATCCCGCGACTGCCCAATTGTTGCTGCCTCGAAGTTCGAGCTGCCTCAGCGAGCTCTTCGGGTGGCGCAACCGGCAAGTCCTTGAGTTCGCGCAAATCATATTCATCGGAGCGGGGAATCCGCGGCTCGGCGGAGCGGCTATCATCGACAGCCGCGTCCCATTCAGGTGCCTGCGCCTCCAGAAAATGCCACATGGCATCAGGCAATGCCGCTCGCAGCAAACCGCGCTGCAGCTGAGCATGTCCTTCGGAATCTTGTAACTGCAAGTACATGGCGTGAACGCACAAGACGCTGTCTTCGGCCGTCCACGGCTGAGGCTTGCTTTGCAGGACCCAGTACTCGGGCGGACGGCTGCGGAGCGAGGAGATTCCGGCGTTGACGCCCGCGACATAGGCATCGAGCAGAGCCCGGGCGGCCGGGTCGAGCCCCGCTACGGCGGCACGAGCGACCTCGCGAAATCGGTGCAGCCGCAATTGCCGGTCGGCGGGCAGCAACGAGGGTCCTAAGAGCGCCGATAGCTCACCGGCGGCGGCGCGGCGCAACAGGTCCATCTGAAAGAACCGGTCCTGGCCGTGTACGTAGCCCAACGCTCGCGCCAAATCATTGCGATTCGCGGCTGAGAGGGTTGGAACGCCGGCCGCATCGCGCTCGATCGAGACGCGCGCTGACAGGCCGGCCATCTCGGCCCGACCTTCGATGGTCGGGAGACTGGCGCGCAGCGCGAGCCATGCGGTCACGGCCGCCGCCACGAGCGCGCCGGCGAGGATCGCCGCCGTCACGCCGAGATATCGAGCCGCTCGCTTCAAAAAAAGCTCATCGTTCACCGGGGTGGTAGCTTCGTTCGGCATGCGCCGATACCTCCTGCGGCGTGAACAGTACATCGCGGAAGCGCCCCTCACTGTACATCACTGCCTGGTCGGTGAAGTGCGGCGAGGAGGGATCGCCGCTTTCCCCGCCGGTCATGATGGCCTTGGCGCGCACGGCCGGTCCGAATTCCACCGCGGCGACGAAACTATTGCCGGTTGATCCATAAATCTTCTTGGTGGAGCGAGGTTTGGCCGAATCGAACGAAGCCAAGGCACCCCATTGCGACGGCGCCAGCCCCACCGGCAAGCTCGGCTTTGCGTCGTCGAAGGGTTGTACGATGTCATCGGTGAGCCGTTGAAAGCGGTTGATCTCGCCCCAGGGCGTTCCTAAGCGGCCGAAGTCGCGTTGGAGCTCGGCGGCGGCGGCGCCCAAGGCATCGAGCCGCTCTGCGTCCGTCAGGCTCGCGACCAAATAGTCATATACCGGTTCGCCGGCCTCGCGCGCCTGCGCGCCTTTCTGATCGACGAGGTACTGTCCCCAAAAGATTGCCAGCGCCGTGGGCGCGGAGTCCGCCGAGGTCCTACGACCCCAACCGCGCAAGCTCGCAATCGGTTCTTGCAAACTGGCGCGCCGCGGATCATCGGCATTCAGCCGATCGTAGGCAAGTAACAGGGGCGGCAGCAGCTTATCGAAGGCGGTAAGGTGGCCGTCGTAGGCAGTGGCGATCAAACTGTCCAAGGTCACATCATGAATGTTTTGCAGCAATTGCACGGCATGGATTCCGCGAGGATTCTCGCCCTTGATCCACATGTACGCCGGGTAGTTTTCGCGCTTGGGGCTCTGGTCCCCCGCGGCGGAGAAAGGCCAATTATTGGTGTTTTGTATCCAACCGTTCGCAGGATTCAATAAGGTGATGGTCTCGTCGAGGGTGTGCGCGCCCTGCCATTCGGTCGCCGGATCGCTGCCGTCGACCGGGTGAGTAAAATCAAAACGCGGGTTTCGTCTCGGGATGAAATTCCCGTGAAAGTACGCAATGGTGCCGTCGGCATCGGCGTAGACCGTATTGTTGGAAGTGTCGGTGCGCATCTCCTGGATTGCGCGGAAGGAGCGGTAGTTCGTGGTCTTGGTCCGCAAGTACGACTGTGCCAAGGCGTGCACGGGCTCCTCGAGTAATTTGACGGCGATCCATTTGCCGCCCTCGGCGCGCACGATCGGCCCGTGATGGCTGCGATAAACGGTAAAGCTGCAGTCGATCCGGTCCTCGCCGCGTTTGACGCTAACGGTAAGGCGGCTCATCTTGAGTTTGCGCAAACCCGTTCCGTAGCGGTAATAGGGGCCATCCGCTCGATTGACGATGGTTTCGGCGTACTCGTCGATGGCATCGCCGCCATACGAAGTGTGCATCCAGCCGTTGTGAGCGTTGAAGCCCTGGTACACGAAAAACTGACCCCATGTGGAGGCGCCGTAGACATCGAGCCCCTGCTCGCTGACCATCTGCAATTCCGAGCGGAAATAGAAAGACGTATGGGGATTGATCCATAGCAGGGCGTGTCCGGAGGCGCTTCGGCTCGGTGCAATTGCGAAGCCATTTGAGCCGCCGGGCGAGGGTGCATCCGCGGACGCCACCGGCCGGCTATTCGAAATCCGTGCGGCAGTCCCGCAAGACTCTGTCCGCGGGTACAAGTGCTCAAGTTTGCCGAGATCGACGGTTTCGATATCGCCGCCGATGCTGCCCTCGGTGAAGGACAGCGCCATCCAGGGGTCAAAATGCGCGATGACCTTAGGCTTGGTCCCCGGATGACGCGCAAGGTAGAAGTTCAACCCATCGGCCCACGCCACCATCAGGGATTTCAACCAGGCCGGACTCTGCCGATAGAGCCGTTGCAGTTCTATCGGATCGATGAACAGCCGTTGGCGTAAATCGCTGTAAATCGCCGAGTCGCCTTCAGCCTGCGCGAGGCGCCCGAGGGCGACGAGATAGTTGCGCTCGATGCGTTGAAAATCATCTTCCGCCTGTGCGTATATGGCGCCGAAGACAGCGTCGCCGTCGGATTTGCCGTAGACATGCGCAATTCCCCATTGATCCCGAACGATGCGGACCGCGCTGGCTTGGCTCTGCCAGCGCGCGCCTTCGGCCGTAGCCGCTTGCGCCCCGTTCGCCGGCGCGGCAGCCGCGTTTGCAATCACGAGCACCGCGGTCGAGCACAGCAGGAACCATCGAATCCCGCCGAGCGCCCCTCCGCGCTCGGCGTTGGTCATCGCGCGGAGGATTTCATGCGACGCACCGTCGCGTCGAACACGAGCCGCGAAATGCTCATGTTGATGCCGAGATCCCCGGCGGCGCCCCGGCAACGTTCCCGAACCGCATCGGTAAGCTCGATGTCATCGCCACCCAATTCGGCGGCCTTGCACTGAATCTCCGCCGCCCGTTGTACGACCCACAGCAGCATGAACGTCGTGGGGATATCCCGCTCGCAAACGGCAACCCCGTGATTGCGCAGCACCAGTACGTGTTTGTCGCCCAGACTGGCGAGCATGCGGGATCGTTCGTCTTGATACAGCGTGATTCCCTCGAAATCGTGGTACCCGACGCGGCCCGTGAGCTGCGCACCGTAGAAATTGTTGTAATCGAATCCGCCCCGCTTCATCGCGACCGCGGACACTGCGGTTGTGTGGGTGTGGGCGACGCACGCCACCTCCGATCGGCTCTCGTGAATGGCGCCGTGCAGCGCAAAACCAGCCGGGTTGGCCGGGTAGTCCGAGGGTTCGACCAGTTGCCCTTCGACGCTGACTTTGAGCAGGTTCTCGGGCGTGATTTCACAATAATTGAGACCAAACGGATTCACCAAATAGTGGTGCGCCGGTCCCGGCAGCCGCACCGAGATATGATTGAAGATGAGTTCGGTCCAGCCCAAGTAATCGATCAAATGATAGAAATCAGTCAGTTCGCAGCGTAATCGCCACTCATCCGAATTCTTCAGAGTGGAAATTGAGGACTTAGTGGTGAGCATGACAGGACCGTCCGTTGAGCTTTGCCGAAGGTCTATCCTAAGCCCATCCCGGCGGTAAATTCGAGTGGAATGGCGCCCGGGCGCCCGCCAGGGTGCGCCGCACCACCATCCCAAGCGGGGAGGACCTGAATATTCCCGGCGATGCCGAGAATCACCGATGCCGGAATGATGGAGTAGCGTATAGTCCAACGGGGCCCGGCAGCGCCTAATGCGAGGCGGGATGTTGCGCTTGCCGAATATCGTGATCGGGTGTACTTTGCCTCACAAAGTCGATGGATGGGCCGTATGACGGAGCTGCGTCAAGCGCTCGCCGAGATCAACGCGATCCGCAACCAAGTCGCCCGGGGCACCCAGTTTCGCGGCTACGGTCCGGTATCCATTGCTGCGACGGGGTTGCTCGCCCTGGCTGTTGCCGCGGCGCAAGCCGCCTGGTTCAAATACGCGTCGCACGATTTCATCATATTCCTGTGCGTTTGGGCCGCCACGGCGGCCGTTTCGGTAGCCCTTTCCGCAAGCGAAATGATCGCTCGCGCGAGACGAGTGCACTGCGACTTCGCGCGCGAGATGATTCACTCCGCGGTGGAGCAATTCCTTCCGGCCATCATGGTCGGAGTATTGCTGACTGCCGTATTGATGCGGGTTGCGGCGCATGACCTGTGGATGCTGCCGGGCTTGTGGGAAATCGTATTCAGCTTGGGTGTATTCGCCTCATGCCGTTTTTTGCCGCGGCAAATGTTCATCGTCGGCGTTTGGTACCTCGCGGCCGGCCTCAGCAGTTTGATCGTCGCGGGCGGCGATCACCTGCTGTCTCCCTGGGCCATGGGCGTCCCGTTTGGTATCGGCCAATTGCTGGTCGCTGCCGTGTTGCAATTCGGTTTCGAGGATCCAATTGAAGAAAAATAGCAGCAAAAGCTTGGCACCTTCGCGTTTCGCCTACGACGGTCTTAACCGCGTAATTCACGAGCGCGCGCGCCTCAGCGTGCTCACCTCGCTCATAACGCATCCGATAGGACTCAAGTTCGGCGAATTGAAGCAACTGTGCGCGTTGACAGACGGCAATTTGAGCCGCCATTTACAAGTGCTCGAGGAGGCAAAGCTCGTCGTCATTGCAAAGGGGCTCGAACATAATCGGCCGCAGACTCTGTGCCGGATTACACCATTCGGCCGCAAGCGCTATTTCGACTATCTCGCGGTTCTCGAGCAGGTCATATTGGATGCCGAAGCGGCCGTCCGAGGCGGATCGGTAAAAGGCGCTCAGAAGCCGGCCAATGTGTAGGTTTGCGGGCGCGAATCGCCTCGACGGGATCATTCAGAGTCAATTCGGCCGGCACAGCAGCGGCTTCGGTATAGGAGTCGTGGCGTGCTAACAGGTCAAACGATTAAAAGCGAACATGCGGATGTATTCACCTTCCTCCAGGGAAACCTGCATGGCCAAGCAAGTCATTGTGAAATTCCCGAGGAGGCGATATGCAGCAGCTTGGTCTACGCCAGTACATCTGACCAATTGGCGGAGGCGCTGCGGCGTCAGCCCGCGATCTTGATTCTCTCCCCGCAAATAGCCTCCTCTTATAGTGCCGTTCCGGATTCGGAGACGTGTTGTTTTTCGGTGCAAAGCATTTCGATGGGTATGGCGGTGCTGCTCAAATATTTCGACAAGAAAGCGTTTCGCTTCACGCAATGGGGGGAACGTCATCCGACGGCCGTCGTGCACCCGGACGCGGTAATCGGCGAGGGGGTCTTTCTCGGACCCTATTGCGTCATAGGCGCTGAAGCGGTCGTCGGCAATGGTTGTTTGATCGGGGCCCATGCCGTCATCGAAAATCATGCCCGTATCGGCGACAGATCCGTGATCCACCCGCAAGTGTTCGTGGGCTCGGCGTGCGAAATCGGCAACGATTGCGAGATTCACCCGCACACGACCATCGGCAGCGACGGCTTCGGCTATGCCGTCGACCGTGAGGGCAAGTCGAAAAAGATCTCTCATCTGGGCAACGTCAAGATTGGCGATAGAGTCGAGATCGGCAGCAACTGTGCCATTGATCGCGCGACGCTTACCTCCACTCATGTTCGTTCCGGCACGAAGCTCGACAACATCTGCCACATAGCGCACAACTGCGATCTTGGAGAGAATGGTTTTTACACCGCAGGCTTCATGATGGGAGGATCCACCAAGATCGGCCGTCAATTCGTGACCGGCGGCTGTACCGTCGTGACCTCGCACGTGACATTGGCCGATAATGTCGTGCTGTCCGGCCGCTCGGCGGTGACCAACGACATCCCCGATGCGGGGCTGTACGGCGGCTATCCCCTGCAGCCGCTCAAGGAAGCCATGAAAACGGCGGTCAGCATCGGCCAGTTGAATGACATTCGCCGGAATCTGAATCGCGTATTGAAGCACTTGCAACTCACCGAGACCGATCGGCCCGCCGACGCTTGATCTCTAGTTCCTCAATGGATCAAGGTTTCACACTTTACGGACGAGCTGGCTCCGGTTCGTTCGCAATCCAGGTGGCGCTCGAGGAGCTTCATGCGCCTTACGAGAAGATCTGGGTGAGTCAAGAGCCCGCTGACATTGAACGGTTCCGCAAGATTTGCCCCACCGGAAAAGTGCCGGCGCTGGTATTGCCGGACGGCACGTTGATGTTTGAATCGGCCGCGATGCTGACGCACTTGGCGCTTAACTATCCCGGCGCGGGATTCGCTCCGCAGCCGGGCACGAGCCGGCACGCACTGTTTCTTCAGTGGATGAATTACCTCTCGGCGAATGTCTATGAGGCGGTTTTGCGAATTTATTATTCTGCGCGTTATTCGTCGCGCGGCGAACAGGATGCCGATGCGATTCGTCAACAAGGCCAAGCCGATTTTCTCGCGCACGCGGCGCTGATCAGCCGGAGCTTGAACCCGTATGTGATGGGAACCGAGTATTCGATCGCCGATGTGTACCTGTACATGCTCGCGTCCTGGTATCCGGACCAAGCCGGATTGCATACCGCGCTGCCGTTGCTCGGCGCGCATACCGCAATGCTGTCGGCGCGACCCGCAGTCGCGAAGGTCGAGGCCGACCACGCGAGTCAGCCAAGTTAGCCGGAAGCGGCCAGGGCGTTGCCCTGTGGTCGTTGTCCTACTCGAGTTCGTGGCCGCCGCGCCTATCCAAGAGCGCTCCTCATAAATCAGTATCGGCCGCTGAAACATGGCAAAACGGTAACCAAGGAGACTCGGATGAAACGCATATTGGCGATGCTCGTCATGGCTGCGCCGCTGGCGGCTCCAGCGTTGGCATTCGGCGCGGATTCGAACCCGGATGCGTCATTTTATAAAAACGCGGCGGAGGGAGGTCTCTTCGAAGTCAAAGCCGGAAATCAGGCCGAGCAGAAGGCCACCAAGCAGAAAGTGAAGGATTTTGGGGCCATGATGGTCAAGGACCATACCGCGGCCAATGCCAAGCTCGGCAGTATTGCCGCCTCCAAGAACATCACGCCGCCGACCAGCCCCAGCGTGGAACAGATGGCCAGCATGACCAAGCTCGACGTGTTGACAGGCGACGCGTACGACAAGTCGTATATCCGCGGCCAGATCAAGGCGCACGAGGAAACGGTCGAGCTTTTCAAAAAGGAGATTGCCTCCGGACAAGACGCCGATGCGAAGGCGTTTGCGGCGGCGACGTTGCCGACGGTTGAGCATCATCTCAAAGCCGCCAAGGCGATTGCCACAGCGGCGGGCTATAACAGTTGAACGTCCGCGGGCTATAACGGCCGAACGCCGTCTAACGTACCAGCTTACATCTAGCGCAGCAGATCGGCGCGCGGTGCCGTCCATGGCGCCGCGCGCCGGCAGTCGGCAGCCGCATCCGTCTCACCCGGCACGCTGCCGTTGTCGGCGAGAGGTACCTCGAAACTTCCTCTCTCTTGCCCACGATCGAATCGGAGATCGCCCAATATCGGCTTCGGGCCGGGGTCAGCGACGAACGGTGCGCGGGCAAATCGCATGAATGCGGCGGCGTTGCAATTCTGTGCGACTAGGATCATGAGCTCCGTCCTCGACATCGAGAACTCGCCGAGCCAGTGCACGGCGTCGGAATCAGCCGCCGAGACCGCGGCGAGCGGGGCGGTGTGTTGTTTCGTCGCTAGACTCGGACACTGTGCGGCGGCGATGATCCGTGGTGCAATCGCCAGGATGGCGTGGCGAACCAGATAGCGATCGTCCCGAGTCTCCAGCAACAATACATCCCAACAAAAAGGGTTCACCGGCAGCGGCGTGATGACATGGTCGAGCATTCGGTCAGCCGCGAAGGTGGAGCGGGCGAGCGCCTCGACTCGATGGGCCGCGAACTGAGCGGCGAGCACAAATCCCAAGGTCACGCCGAGCCACGCCCCTGCGCTGACGCGGGAGGCGGTGCGTGCCGAAACCCGCGCGCCGATCGCGAGCAGCAAGACGATCGATAGCGAAAGCGCCGCGCACAGCGTGCCGTTGACCAGGCCGGTCGCCGCACCTAGGGCGACTGCGGCAATCAATGCCGCGGCGAATAGCAGCCGCGCCGCGCGGGAGCGGAGCAAGAAAAAAAGCGGCGCCGCCGCGGCCCAATAGAGCGGCTCGACGATGAAAATCGAGTCGCCGTAAGTCCAACGATTTTCCATCGGCCAAAACGGGTGGACGCCGTAGCTGTTCAGGTAATCCATGATGAGATGAAGAGCTGTGGTGAGCACCGCCGTACCGAGCAGCAGCGTTCGATCGCGCCGCGAGGGCCGGAGCCCCTTGTAGTAGATCCAGGTCTCCGCAGCCGCGTAGAGCAGAAGTGCCAACCCGAGGCAGCCGATCACGGTATGCGTGTAGCCTCGATGCCAAAGTGCGTACCGCAGATGATTGTTCGCGGCGCCCCCAAACGTGAACAGTAAATCAAGATCGGGCGAGTTACTGCCGATCGCAGCCACGGTGACCAACAACGTGCGGCGTACGGGCGCCGGCAAACCACCGGCGCTGGGCTGCCAGTGGTTGACTACTGCTTCACCGGCGATCAGCCCAATCAAGGTGTGCGTTATGTTGTCCAAGACTCGTAAATCGCCGCGCCGGCGGCAGGCGGCGTCAGGGGTGACTTGTCGCAGGGCCGGCCGGCGCCGCGGCGAACGACTCGAACTTGAGGTCGATCACGGAGCCCGATTCCTGATGCGGGATGCACGTGGTGCTTTCTTGAACGTTTCGCGTGGCAAACATGGGCAGCACTGAATTGCGAAATTGTTCAACCAGTTCGCAATCGCCGATGGCGAGCTCCCACGGCGATCGCCTGGCGAACGTTACCGGGCGCCAAAAACCGGCAACAGGCTTTTCGTTGGCGGTCGGATCTCCGCCGAGCGGTTTTAGCGTGTAAAACGTCAGATCCGAACGCGCAAATTTATCCGGCCGGCCGTATCCGGCAGCACACGCACCAGAACGCGATTTGGCGTCCGCGCGCGCTCCGGCGGCGAGCAGCAACACCTTGAGCTTGTCGGCGAGGCCGTCGCAGGAGTACGTCGTGGTGAAGCCCATAAAGACAAACGAGTATTGATGCTTCTCCCAGCTGCCGGGAGCGCGGATCGATGCCGGTGCCGGATCGTCCGCTAACGCAGCTTTCGACAAGAGGAGGGCAGATATAATGAGGGTACAAACCATGCCTTGGCCCGCGTCGGCCAAGTTCCAGCGTGTTTTCATGACGGTTCTCCGGCAAAGTTCAGGCAACGAGGCGCCATGGGTGATAACGAATGGGACGGGTAAACGGTTGACAGAATCTTGTTACCATACTGGATAGATATTTACACCTCAATGAGAAATCGGAAATGCACCGATGAAAGCTAAGGACGCGGCGGAGGATCGCAAACAGGCGGCCCTCGACTACCACGAATACCCCACGCCTGGAAAGATCTCGATCACCGCCACCAAGCAGCTGGTCAACCAGACGGACCTTGCGCTGGCGTATTCTCCGGGCGTTGCCGCGGCTTGCGAAGCGATCGTCGAGAATCCGCTCTCGGTCTATCGCTACACTGCGCGCGGCAACCTGGTCGGCGTCATTACGAACGGCACAGCGGTGCTGGGTCTTGGGGCGATCGGACCGCTCGCGGCGAAGCCCGTGATGGAGGGCAAGGCGGTCCTATTCAAGAAATTCGCCGGTATCGACGTGTTCGACATCGAAATCGACCAGCGCGACCCGCACAAGCTGATCGATGCGATAGCGGCGCTCGAGCCCACCTTCGGCGCCATCAACCTCGAAGATATCAAAGCGCCCGAGTGCTTCATCGTCGAGCGCGAGCTGCGCAAGCGGATGAAGATCCCGGTATTCCACGACGACCAACACGGCACCGCCATCATCGTCGGCGCCGCGGTCCAAAACGGCCTCAACGTGGTCGGCAAGCAGATCAAGGAGGTCAAGCTGGTCGTCAGCGGCGCGGGTGCCGCAGCGCTGGCGTGCGTCGATTTGTTGATCGAACTTGGCATGACGCGAAGGAATGTTTGGCTGGCGGATTTGGCGGGCGTCGTGTTTGAGGGCCGACAGGAATTGATGGACCCTGAGAAGGCTCGTTTTGCGCAATCGACCTCGAAGCGCACGCTCGCCGACATCATCGGCGGCGCGGACGTGTTCTTAGGTTTATCGGCTGGGGGCGTGCTCACTCAGGACATGGTCAAGAGCATGGCGCCGAGACCTTTGATTCTGGCACTGGCCAATCCGACGCCGGAAATCCTACCGGAGGAGGTCAGAGTTGTCCGCGACGACGCCGTCATCGCAACCGGGCGCAGCGACTATCCGAATCAGGTCAACAATGTGCTTTGCTTTCCGTTTATATTTCGCGGTGCGTTGGACGTCGGTGCAACGACGATCACCCGGCAGATGGAGATCGCCGCGGTTCACGCCATTGCCGCGCTCGCGCGCCAGGAACAAAGCGACATTGTTGCCGCAGCCTACGGGGGCATCGAGGATTTGCGCTTCGGTCCGGCGTATCTGATTCCCAAGCCGTTCGACCCGCGGCTGATCATGAAGATCGCGCCGGCGGTCGCCAAGGCCGCAATGGAATCGGGCGTGGCGACTCGGCCGATCATGGACCTTGAAGCTTATTGCCAGCGCCTGCAGCAATTCGTGTATCACAGCGGGACGCTGATGCAGCCGATCTTCGCCGCGGCGCGCAAAGTCGCACCTGAACGCAGCCGCATCGCGTATGCCGAAGGCGAGGATGAACGGGTGCTGCGAGCGGTGCAAATCGCCGTCGATGAGAAGCTTTCGACGCCGATCTTGGTGGGCCGGCCGGCGGTGATCGAACGAGCCATCAGACGCCACGGGCTGCGTATACGCGTGGGCGAACAAGTGACGGTGGTCAACACGGAACACGATGAACGGTACCGGGAGTATTGGCAGGAGTATCACAAGCTGACGCAGCGCGACGGCGTGACGGTGCAGTACGCAAAGTTGGAAATGCGCCGTCGCACCACGCTGATAGCAGCAATGCTATTGAAAAAGGGAGAAGCCGACGGTCTGATCTGCGGCACCATCAGCACCACCGCTCGGCATCTACACTACATCGATCAAGTCATCGGACGTCGTCCCGGCGTCAACGTCTACGGGGCGATGAGTGGACTCATACTGCCGGGGCGCCAGGTTTTTATCGTCGACACGCATGTAAATCTCGACCCCACGGCCATTGAGCTTGCTGAGATTACCGGCTTGGCTGCGGAGCAGATTTGCGCGTTCGGATTGGCGCCAAAAGTGGCGCTGCTCTCGCATTCGAATTTCGGCAGCAGCAATGCGCCCTCGGCCCTCAAGATGCGTACCGTCCTCGAGCTGTTGCACGAGCGGCTGCCGGACTTGGAGGTGGATGGCGAAATGCATGGCGATTGCGCGCTCGATGAGGCGGCGCGTAAAGCGGTGCTGCCGGGAAGCACGTTGTCCGGCAGCGCCAACCTTTTGGTCTGTCCCAATCTGGACAGCGCCAACATTGCCTACAATTTGCTCAAGTCGGCGGCGGGCCACAACGTTGCCATCGGACCGATTTTGCTCGGTTGCGCCGCCCCGGCGCATATCCTGACCGCAGCGGCCACAGTACGTCGCATCGTGAACATGACCGCTCTTGCCGTGGCCGACGCCAACCGGCCCGGCGTTCTCGGTACGTCAGATGGCTTGCGCCGCGAGCGAGGGCGCGCCCAACAGTGGCCTTAATTCCACTAGGGCATTCTATTGAGTTATCGTAGCGCGGTGCGTCACTCGATTGATCTGCGCAGCGACACCGTGACTCGGCCGACGTCGGCAATGCGCGCGGCCATGGCCGCGGCCGAGGTCGGAGATGACGTCTTTGAGGACGACCCGACCGTCAATCGCCTGCAGGCCCACCTCGCCGAGCGCTTCGGATTCCAGAGCGCACTTTTTTTTCCAACCGGGACGCAAAGCAATTTGGCCGCTTTGATGGCGCACTGCGGCCGCGGGGATGAGTACCTGGTGGGCCAGGACGCGCATACCTACAAGTATGAGCAGGGCGGTGCCGCCGTGCTTGGAAGCATTCAGCCTCAACCTCTCGAGAATGAGCCGGATGGCAGCATTTCGATCGAGCGCATCGCGCGCGCCATCAAACCTGACGATGTGCATTTCGCGCGCACGCGGCTACTGACACTGGAAAACACCGCCGGCGGACGAGTTCTGTCGGAGTCCTATTTGCGCTCAGTCACGGAGTTCGTCCATGCACGAGGGCTCCGCACGCACTTGGATGGCGCGCGGCTGTTCAACGCCATCGCGAAGCTCAAAGTTGAGGAACGTGCCGCGGTAGCTGGTTTCGATTCGGTGTCAGTTTGCCTATCCAAGGGGTTGGGTGCACCGGCGGGTTCGGTGTTGCTGGGTTCAAGCGAGGTCATTGGCGCCGCACGGCGCTGGCGTAAAGTGCTGGGCGGCGGGATGCGTCAGGCGGGAATTCTGGCGGCGGCCGGACTTTATGCGCTGGAGCACCATGTAGAGCGGCTCGATGAGGATCACGTCAATGCCGAACGGTTGGCCCGGGGGCTGCGCGCCATCGGTTTCCCCGTCGAGGAGCCGCAAACGAACATGGTTTTCGTCGACATTCCTCCGGCGTGGGTGACCGAGCTAGCGGCGCATCTTGCACAGCGCGGCATCCTCGCGACGATAGGGCCGCGCACCCGTTTGGTGACGCATCTTGACGTGTCCCGCGGCATGATAGAGGCAACCTTGCAAGCCTTCCGGGAATGTCCGGGCGTTTCTAGCTGACCACCAGATTTTTTAAGCAACCATGCCGCTCCCGAACGAACATCGGCCTGATCCGGATCTGCTGCTGGCGAAAGTCAAGCAGCAGGAGGCGGCGGCGAAGCGCGGAAAGCTGCGAATTTACTTTGGTTCTTCCGCGGGTGTCGGCAAGACTTATTCCATGCTGGCCGCGGCGCGCAAGCTCAGGGACGAGGGCCGCGACGTAATCGTCGGTATCGCCGAAACCCACGGGCGCGCGGAAACCGCTGCCTTGCTGGAGAATTTGGAGGTGCTGGCGCCCAAGGCGATAGCCTATCGAGGCAAGATCTTGAGCGAATTCGATTTGGATGCCGCTCTTGCGCGGGATCCGAAGCTCATCCTGGTCGACGAGTTGGCGCACTCCAACCTCCAAGGGCAGCGTCACCCGAAGCGCTGGCAGGATGTCGAGGAATTGCTGGCGGCCGGAATCGATGTCTATACGACGCTCAACGTGCAGCATTTAGAGAGTCTCAACGATGTAGTTGGCGGTATCACCAATGTGCGCGTGTGGGAGACCATACCCGATACCGTGTTCGATGCCGCGGATGAAGTGGTGATGGTGGACATTCCTGCCGATGAATTGCTGGCGCGGCTCAAAGCCGGCAAGGTTTACGTGCCCCAGCAAGCAGAGCGCGCCGCGAACAATTTCTTCCGGAAAGGCAACTTGATGGCGCTGCGCGAACTTGCGCTGCGGCGCACCGCCGATCGGGTCGAAGGCGATGTACTGGCTTATCGCGTCGACAAGTCCATCGCGTCGGTGTGGAAAACCGCGACAGCGCTGCTCACCTGTGTCGGCCCGGATCCGGGTGCGGAGCGGGTCGTGCGTGCTGCGGCGAGATTAGCGAGTCAACTAAATGCGGATTGGCATGCGATCTACGTGGAAACGCCGAGCTTGCAGCGCCTGCCGGCCGCGAAGCGCGAGGGAATTCTGGCAACCTTGCATCTTGCGCAGGAACTGGGCGCGACCGCGGCGGTCGATTGCCAGCGCACAAGTTGCCGAGAGCGTAGTCGCCTACGCGCGCAGTCACAATCTTTCCAAACTTGTCATTGGCCGCGACCCGGCGAGGCGGCTGTGGCCTTGGCAACGTTCGAGCGGGCAAAAGCTCGCCCTACTGGCGCCGGATATAGACTTGGTTGAGATCGGCCGTGCCACAGGACCCGCAGAGGGCGCCGGTGTGCAAAACGCAGCTCGTGCGCTTGCCGCCGGGCTGGACTCCGGCGATCGGCGCAAGCTCAAGCGATTGCGATATCTGTGGGCGACGATTGCCTGTATCGCCGTCACGGTGGGATCCATGCCGCTGGCGGCCCACTTCGACCGATCGAATATCGTGGCGATATACATTTTAACGGTCGTGTTGATCGCGCTACGCTTTGGCCGGGGGCCCGCGGCGCTGGCGGCGGTCTTGAGCGTAGGGGCCTTCGATTTCTTTTTCGTGCCTCCAAAGTTTTCGTTTGCGGTGAGCGATGTCCAGTACTTGCTGACCTTCTGCGTCATGTTGGCTGTGGGCTTGATCACCGGACAATTGACTGCCGGTTTGCGCTTCCAGGCACGAGTTGCCGCGCATCGCGAAGAACGCGCCGCGTCTCTTTATGAAATAGCGCGCGATCTGTCGGGCGCGGTGCAGATCGAACAGGTGGTAAAAGTCAGCGGCGAATCCATCGAGCGCACTTTCCACGCAAGCGCCGCTTTGCTGCTGCCGGACGCGAAGGGTCGATTGACCATCTCGGTTCCGCGCGACGAGACGGCACTCGACACCGATATTGGGATTGCGCAATGGGCATTTGACAAGGGACAACCGGCCGGCTTCGGCACGGACACCCTGCCGGGCAGCGAAGTGCTGTATATCCCTTTGCGCGCGCCGATTCAGCCTCGCGGAGTGCTTGCCGTCAAGTCCCGCAACCGCCGCCAGTTGCGCATCCCCGAGCAGCGTCAGTTGCTGGATACGTTTGCTGCCTTGATCGCGATTGCCCTGGAACGCGTCCACTACGTGGGGGTGGCGCAAGATGCGGTGGTGGGGATGGAATCGGAACGCTTGCGCAATTCCTTGCTGGCGGCGTTGTCGCATGATTTGCGCACACCGCTGACGGTGCTGATTGGTCTCGCGGAGTCGCTGTCTCTGACCAAGCCGCCGCTGTCACAGGCTCAAGCGGAAACCGCGGATGCCATTCAAGACGAGGCTCGCCGGATGAGCACCTTGGTCGGAAATTTACTGGACATGGCGCGCATCGAAAGCGGCGACGTGAAATTCAATCTCGAGTGGCAGCCTCTCGAAGAAGTGGTTGGCGCGGCGCTCGATTCTTCCCGCAGCATGCTGCAACAGCCATCGCGTCGAGGTGCACATTCCCCGCGATTTGCCCCTGGTGCGCTTCGACGCGCTGCTGCTCGAACGGGTGCTCGTGAATTTGCTCGAAAATGCTTCGAAATACACGCCGCCCGGCAGTACCGTGACACTATCCGCCGAAGTGATCGCCGATCGACTCAGCGTGTCGGTATCCGACAACGGGCCCGGTTTGCCGAAGGGACGGGAGGAGGCGGTCTTCCAGAAATTCACGCGTGGCGAACGCGAATCCGCCACACCCGGGGTGGGCTTGGGTCTTGCCATTTGCCGCGCGATCGTCGAGGCGCATGAAGGCAAGATCGTCGGCGCCAATCGACCCGGCGGCGGCGCGATATTCACATTCACGCTGCCGCTGGGCACTCCCCCAGCGGCGGCGCCGGAAATCGAGGCGCAGGCCGTCAATGGCTGAACCGCTACCTGTTGCGATTCTGATCGAGGATGAACGCCAAATCCGGCGCTTCGTGCGCACGGCGTTGGAGGCAGAAGGCTGGAATGTCTTCGAGACCGATACCTTGCGTCAGGGTCTGACCGATGCCGGTACTCGGCATCCCGATCTGATCATTTTGGATCTCGGGTTGCCGGACGGCGATGGAATGGATTTCTTGCGCGATTTGCGCAGGCTGGTCGAAGGTTCCGGTGATCGTGCTGTCGGCGCGCGTTGGAGAGCAGGACAAAATTGAGGCGCTGGACGCCGGCGCCGATGACTATTTGACGAAGCCGTTTGGCGTCGGGGAGTTGCTGGCGCGGGTTCGCGCAGCCTCGCGCCGCCGCAACGATGTGGGCGGAGCGCTCGGCACCATTTTTGAGTTCGGCGACGTCAAAATCGATTTGAGCTTGCGCACCGTTCACAAGCGCGGGACCGCGGTTCACCTGACGCCGATCGAATATCGCTTGTTGACGCTGCTGGTCACGAATTCCGGCAAAGTGCTCACCCATCGTCAAATCTTGCGCGAAGTCTGGGGTCCATCGCATTCCGAGGATGGTCACTATGTGCGCGTCTACATGGGACATCTGCGCCAAAAGCTCGAGGACGATCCGACGCAACCAAAACACATCTTGACCGAGACGGCCGTGGGGTATCGCTTGGTTCAGACCGCCAGGAATTAATGCGAGGGGCGGGGGCGAGCCTGCGATCGCGCACGTTCGAGGTCCTGCGGCGTGTCGACGTCCCACGCCGCGGCGGGAATATGAACGAGCACGCGGTCCGTACCCGGCAGCTGAGACACCAGTTTTTTGAGCCCGTGGTCGCCCGGATACCAAGCGCCCGTGAGTAGAGCCAGCGCGGCAAGATGAGCGGTGCACCGGCGTGTCCGCCGAAACGTGCGGCGACGACGCGCCGCCGCGCACCGCTCCAGCGCGAGATCAAGCGCTCGAAGTCCCGCCGCCTGAGGAGCACCAAATCGACCGGCACCAGCAACACCGCCGCGCTGTACCGAGCTTGCGGCCAGTCCGCGGCGCACGGAACTGGACAACCCCATTGCGCGCTCGAAATTGACGACAATGGTGATCGGTTCACCGCGTAATTCGGCGAGCGTACGCATGGCCCGCGGCGCCAGCACGACGATGATGGGCGATGCCGCGAGCGGAGCCAAGGCCCGGATCGTGCGCTTGATCAAGCTCTTTCCGCGCACCCGTGCCAAGGGTTTCGGCTCGCCGAGGCGGGTCGAAAATCCCGCCGCCAGCACGACAATTCTAAGCTTGGGCCGCGTCATCCCGGACGCTCTGTCGAGTAATTCATTGGTATGATGCTCAAATGACGAACCAGCATGCGCGCCTGCAGCGCGGCCCGTTTTTGACGCCTATCTGGTTGTTCTCGCTGACTGCGCTCGCTGCGCTGGTTGGCGCGGCGGTGTTGATTTTTGCAGCCTGGTGGTGGATCACGGCGGACTCAACCGTGATTATAGTGATCCGGCATGCCGAGAAGGTGCAGGATGGCAGTGCGGATCCCCCGCTCGATCCGGCGGGAGAGGCGCGCGCCGCGTTGCTTGCGCGAATGTTCGGCGACGCTGCGTCGCCGGGCCATATCGATGCGATTTATGTGTCTCCGGCTCTGCGCAATCGGCTGACGGCCGCTCCGTTGGCGGCGCGGTTGGGTGTGACGCCGACGGTCGAGGCGGCCGATGATCCGAAGAGTCTGGCGCGCCGTGTCATGCGCGAACACTCCGGCGGCAGAATTCTCGTGGTGGGGCATATCGATACCGTGCCCGACATCGTTGCCGCATTGAGCGGCGCCAAGGATATTCCGCCGATCGGTGAATCGGAATACGGCACCATGTACATCGTCACGGTGCCGCGCATCGGTCAGCGCCAATTTTCTGCGGGTAAATTATTAGCTGCCGGCAGCGCGCAACAGGATGGCCTTGCGCACGAAATCCGCATGGCGTCCGATCATGAAATCGGCGAGCACGGCGTCGCGCACGCGGCGGCTGCCATCGATCAGGAAGGTGGCGCGGCGAACCCCTATCCCCAAGGGGCCATTGAGGCCGTACATCTTGATGACCGTCTTATGCTCATCCGAGAGCAATACATACGGTAATCGGTGTTTTTCGCGAAACTTTGCATGCGACTGGGGGCTTTGCGGGCTGATGCCGACGACCCGCAGGCCCGCCCGTTCGATCTCCGAATTCAAATCGCGCAGCGTGCAGGCCTGGCGCGTGCAGCCGGGTGTGAAATCGGCCGGATAGAAATACAGGACAATTGCGCCCGAACTCAGAAGCTCAGTGAGTGATCGATCGGTCCCTGTCTCATCCGGAAGCGTGAATTCCGGGGCACGTTCGCCCGTTTTCAGCATTTTTATTCCTCCTCGCCTACATCCTAGCTAAGTTCGCTCAAGTTTGGTGATACTTTGGCTTACCGGCGCTTTGCTGCTAGTATTCTCAGCCGTTTTGGGGGGAGTAGCTCAGTTGGGAGAGCGTCGCGTTCGCAATGCGAAGGTCGAGGGTTCGATCCCCTTCTCCTCCACCAATCCCAAGGGCCGGGACCGCTTTGGCTCCGGCCCTTCCTTAAGCCTCGGTAGCTCAGTGGATAGAGCGAGTGCCTCCTAAGCGCTAGGTCGCAGGTTCGATTCCTGCCCGGGGCACTTTTGCCAACGCGATCCTGACATACGCACTGCATTTTTTGTTGGCAGAGGACAGCCATGCCCACCCTCGCACTTCGCGCTATCCTGACCGCCCTGACAGCCGCTCTGCTGCTTTCCATCGGTGACGTCGTCGTTGCCCAGCCCGAGCCGTCGCCCGGCACGGCGGAGGACCCGAGGTTGCTGCCCTACGTCGAGCCGGGTCAGTTGGTCGATATCGGCGGCCGACGAATCAACCTGCATTGCAGCGGTTCCGGGGCACCTACGGTCGTTTTGATGGCTGGCATCTCGAGCTGGTCGCCGGTCTGGTACAAGACCCAACCAGTGATCGCACAGAAGACCCGCGTCTGCGCCTTCGACCGAGCCAGCTTCGGTTTCAGCGATCCTGCGCCTCGGCCTCAGGTCTTGTCCGACACGGTGAACGACCTGCACGCGGCCCTGAAGGCTGCGCCCATACCGGGACCGTATGTGCTCGTTGGGCACTCCTTGGGCGGGGTCGAGGCGAGACTATATGCGCAGCGCTGGCCCCAGGATGTCGCCGGCATGATCCTTGTCGACACCAGCCCGGCCGGGGAGGGGCTCATCGAAGAGAATCAGCCGGGCGTCGCAGACGATGAGAGCATAGAGAGCTACGTATCCGATGAGCTGTATTGCACTTTGTTGGCCGCGCAGGGACCCCTCGAGCCGTCCAGTCCCGAATACAAGGACTGCTCGAAGGTGTTACCGCGCGACACGCCCGCCGCGTTCAGAAAGACCTGGCCCCAGTTCTTCACCGCTGCCTATGCGGCCGCCAGAGTCTCGCTCATCTCGTCGCTGTACACACATCGGTACGACAGCGTCGACCACCGCCCCCTTGGCGCGATCCCGCTCGTTGTGCTGTCGGCGGAACGCTCATTCGAGGTCGACACGCCTGCCGGCATGCGATTCTGGAAGACATACAAGAAAGCATGGTACGCACGACATGAGGCATTGGCTCACCTCTCCTCGCGTGGCGTATATCTGTTCATCGAGGGATCAGGTCACGCAATTCAGTTGGATAAGCCGCAGGCGGTGATCGACGCCGTGGATGAAGTGCTGCGTCAGCTCCATACCGGGGCCAACCGGGAGACGGGCACTGTCCCTGATCGGGGCCCTCCTTGACCGCTATTGATTGCTCACCGTCATGTCATCGGGCGAGTGGGATCCAGCAATGGGAATTTTCGCTCTTCTCTCAATGTCAGCTAATGCCGATCGCTCTCGGAGTACTCGATCCGCCGTGAGTCGCGCAATATGTAGCAGAGCCTCGCGATAGAAGTCAGGGTCGACCTGGTCAGGAAGTTCGGGTTCATCCAGCGGCGCGTGGGCAATCTTAAATTTCGCGTCATCCATGGTTGTGGCCTTTTGATGCCTGGTGGCGAGTACGCATACTGTGCAGGCAGTCATTTCCAGAGGCTAGGAAATTGCGAGAGTATCGCGATGCGCATCCCAGGCCAGATAACTGTAAGTTAAATTCGATTACTACGTTTGGGATGCCGCGGCGTGGCCGTTTACGCATGTTCGCGCGGCGCTTGGCGACGCGCGCGTCGACCAGTTGCCGTTACATATCGCGCTGCGAGTTGTGACGCACCGTGCGCATCTGCAAATCTCGCGTAGTCACTACCGGATCACCGGAGGAATATCGACCAGCCGGCGACGCAGAGACTAGCGGAGTATCCGCAAACATCAACACAAAACTCACTCGTTTCTGCGCTGTCGGCACCCTGCTAATCCGCGCCATTTAGGTTATCCCGACGGATCACTGACGCTGCGACTCAGACTCGCCAGTCTGAGTTCGCTGGCATCCTCGGTACAGGACGGCGGGCGGCCAAACTCGGTCCCTCGGTCAACCAAAGTGATTGAGTCGAAGCGGCCGTTCGCCACCTGCTGTAAGCTGTCTTGTACAATGCGCCGGGAAGCACATCATCGCATGCGCAACGTGATCGCATTTGTGGTTGCCGCCGTCCGATCTCGACGTTGGACCGTCGCTCTCGTGTCGGCAGTAGTCATCTTGTGTACACCACTCGGCGCGACGGCGGGGAAGCCCAAGCAGGTGCTGCTCTTGCATTCGTTCGGGCGTGATTTTGCACCGTACGATGCAATCGTCGCGGCGTTTCGTACAGAACTGGCCACGGGTTGGCGCGAGCCCCTCGCGGTCTATGACGCTACTCTGGATGCAGAGCAGGTGTCGGAATCTGAGGACCCGCAACCACTCCTTGAACTGCTGCGCCATCGCTTTGCCGGCTCGCCGCCAGATGTGGTGGTCACAATTGGCCCCCCTGCGGCCGGTTTCTATTTGAAAAATCGGAACAAGGTGTTCCCTGGGACGCCCGTGGTCATTTCGGCATTGGACGAGCGGCTTGTCCTCAAGTCCGCACTGCGCGCTGGGGATTCCGTCGTCGCCATTCAGCAGCACCTGCCCAGATTGGTTGACAACATTTTGCGGGTGCTGCCCGATACGCAGACGATTGCCGTAGTTCTTGGGGACTCGCCGCTGGAACGATTTTGGCTCGGCGAAGCGCGCAAGGAGTTCGCGCAATTTGCGAATCGGGTGAGCATCGAGTGGCTCAACAATCTCTCTTTGGAGCAAATGCGCCAACGGCTTGCCACTCTTCCAGCTCATTCCGCTGTGTTGTATACACTGATGGTGACAGATGCCGCCGGCGTGCCGCAGCAACGGGGGGCGGCGCTCGCAAGCCTGGTTGCGGTATCGGCGGCTCCGATCTTCAGCCTCTACGAGAGCGAACTTGGACACGGTGTCGTCGGCGGGCCCATACCATTCGCAACAACGCGGGGGTGCGCTGACGGCGGCAGCGGCACTGCGCGCATTGAGTGGCCAAATCGCCGCCGACCCCGCGATCGAACTCCTGGACTACGAACCGCCGGTCTATGATTGGCGAGAGCTCAAGCGCTGGGGCATCGACCCCGCGCGACTGCCAGCTGGGAGCGAAATTCGCTTTCAGCCGCCGTCACTATGGGACCAGCACCGCGCCTTGATCACTTCCGCCATAGCCATCTTCGTATTGCAGGCTGGGTTACTGACTGGGCTTGTATGGCAGCGTATCCGCCGCCGCAGCGCCGAGGAAGAAGCACAGGCTTTGAGCGGACGCCTGATCACCGCGCACGAAGATGAGCGACGCTGGCTTGCGCGCGAGCTGCACGACGATATCACGCAGCGGCTTGCTGGATTGGCGATCGACGCTGCGAAGCTTCCAGGGGGTGATTCAGCCCCTGGCGAGCTTGACGCACGCCGCTCCATCCGCAGCGGGACTCGCGCAATTGAGCGAGGACGTCCACGATCTCTCGTACCGGCTGCACCCTTCCGTGCTCGACGATCTCGGGCTAGTTGAGGCGTTGAAAGCCGAGTGTGAGCGCGTCGCGCGGTCCGAGTCCTTGCGTGTAGACGTTGAGGCGGACCGACTGCCGCAGAGTCTGCCCGAAAGATGTGGCGCTTTGCCATCTATCGTGTCGCTCAGGAGGCTTTACGCAATATCGGTCGCCATGCCAAAGCGAGCACGGTGCAACTATCGCTCGCCTTGAGTGAAGGCGGTCTGCGGCTCGCAGGTCAGCGACAATGGCAGCGGATTCGAGCCCGGCTTGCAGACTCGTCCGAGCCTGGGCCACGCCAGCATGCGAGAGCGAATCCGTACGTTGGGCGGGAAGCTCGACATCCATAGCACTTCGGGCCGGGGCACGACAATAGTTGCGTGGGCCCCAGTCCCTCAGGTGTCTTCGTGAGCCGAGTACGCGTGCTACTTGCCGACGATCATCGAATGCTTGCGGAGGGGCTGAAAAGCCTGCTCGCTGTCGAATTCGACCTCATCGGCGTGGTCGAGGATGGCCGTGCGATGGTCGAGGCGGCAAAGACGCTTGAAACCCGACGTGATCGTCGCCGACATCACGATGCCTCACTTGAATGGCATCGAGGCCTTCGAGGAGATCAGGAAGTTTGATCGCGATGCGCGGGTTGTTTTTCTTACGATGCACCGCGACGTCGCCTATGCGAATCGCGCCATTGAGGCGGGTGCCTCAGGATTCGTGCTCAAGCATTCCGCGCCGGAAGAATTGGTGCTCGCGGTGCGCGCAGCGGCGCAAGGGCACGTGTTCATTACCCCTAGCCTCGCGGGTGAGATGCTGCAGGCACAAAAGCGTGCTGCGGATGCGCAGGATCCGGTCGCGAGTTTGACATTGCGGCAGCGCGAGATTCTGCGCTTGCTGGTCGATGGGCTCACTGCCCAGGAGATCGGGTCGCGCCTTCATATTTCGGCCCGCACGGTCGAGGATCATAAATATCGAATGACGGAGTCTCTCGGCCTCAAAACCAAGGCTGAGCTGATTCACTTCGGGATCAAGCATGGCATCGTCGGTCCTTGAGAGCAATCGCTCGCTAGATTCCGGGCGCAAATCCAGTAGTTTCCAGAGTCGAAACCCGTAGTTTTACGGGTACTAGATTACTCGCACTGCGGGTAACGTTACCTTCCAACGAATTCGTCGCCCCATGGGCGATCCGATGAGGCGATTGAGGATCAATTACCCATGTTTGCCGATGCGGCGGCCTGCGTACTGATTGCTGATCGGAGCGACGGCTTGTTCGAGCGAATTCGCGGCCTGCTGGAAACGACTTTCGACAAGGTATTTCTCGTGACCGACAAGACATCATTGATCGAAGGGGCTGGAAGGCTTCGGCCTACTGTGATCGTCATGGATCTGTCATACGCCGCAGGAGACCTGCCGAGCTGATCCGCGATATGCGTGATCACGCGCCGGCCGCGAAGCTCTTACTGATCAGCGCGCACGATGAACCCACGGTTGTTGCAGCGGCATTGCCGCAGGCGCCGACGGACTGGTGCTCAAGCGTGCCATCGGCAGTGACCTGATGCCAGCGATCGACGCGCTGCTGGCCGGGCAGCGCTACTTCGCATCAAGTGCTGCTCATTAGTTCAATTCGCGTGCACTCACTGCCACGTCAGCTCAAGCGATGCGAGTCTGTGACGCCGAGGCAACGAGCACTCCACCTAGCCTAAGTTTTTCGAAAAGGAGACCACGATATGTACTTCACCGACGATTCGCTATTTCCTGAGAACATGCAGCCGCTCATCATCACCGTGGCACCCTACGGCCCGCAGTGGCTCCCCGGCGACTGCGCGGACCTTCCCCTGTCGTGGGACGAGCAGGTGCAAACGGCGGTCGATTGCTACAACGCCGGCGCTACGGTGCTGCACTTTCACGTCCGCGATCCCAAGACGGGCCAGGGCTCAAGCAACTTCCAGCAGTACTGCGACCTCCTCGCCAGGGTGAAGGCGGCCGTGCCGAAGATGATCATCCAGGTCGGCGGTTCGATCTCGTTCGCGCCGCATACGGATGATGCCAAAGCCAAGTGGCTCGACTACGACACCCGCCATATGCTGACGGAGCTCGATCCGAAACCCGAGTTCGTGACCGTGACGACCGGCACCTCACTGTGGGACGTCACGATGGCCATGACCGCGGACGACATCAAGGGTACCCATCTCGACAATCCGAAGGTGCTCGCTGCCTGGAGAGGCATGGTCGTCGATTCGACGCCCGCCTTCTATGAAGAGCATCTGAAGCGGCTGCGTGCGCACGGCATCCAGCCCTACTTCGTGCCGGGTACGGTCCACCACCTCGAGATTATTGAGCGTCTGGTGCGCACCGGAATCTACATGGGGCCGCTGAACCTCGCGCTGTGTGGCTACGGCGGCGGCACCTTGGGCCGCAATCCGTTTGACTGGATGGAGATGATTCGCCGTACGCCGCATGGTGCCTCCAGCGTGACCTTCTGGAGCAGCATGCGCGGCAACATCGCGATCCAGAACCTCTCGCTGATCCTCGGCTGCCATATCCGCGTGGGCAACGAGGACAATATCTGGGACATGAACAAGAAGCCCTGGACGAGCGTCAAGCAAATCGAGTGGGCCGTTAAGCTGGCGGAGCGGCACGGTCGAAAAGTCGCCACGGCGGATGAGGCCCGCAAGATCATGAAGGTCGGTGTCTGGTACGACAGCGTCGAGGACACACTCTTCAATCTCGGTTTGCCGCCCAACCGTGCCACGGGCAAACACGGATTCCTGGCCTACGAACGGAACGACGGCAAGCTCCCCAAGGAGGGCGAGGCACGCACCAGCTCCGCGAGCATTCTCTAGCAGCACGTCGAGACTGACTGCCGGAACCAGCGAAGCATTCCGGCAGTCGGCTCACCTCGCCGCGGGTCATCGGATGCCGCAGATCATGGAGGTCCCGAAAGATCCGGGGTGCGGGCGTGCGCGATGAACAAGCGAAACACCGAGGGATAGGCTCATGACGGAATTTATCGAGGTGGCCAGACTGGACCAGGTTCCACCGGGCAGGGGCGCGAGCTTCACCATCAATGATAAACAAATAGCGATTTTCAACGTCGACGGCACCGTGTATGCGATGGATGATTCGTGCCTCCACAAAGGAGCATCGCTCGGAGGCGGTCAGCTTGACGGGAAACTCGTCACCTGCCGGGCGCACGGATGGCGCTACGATGTCACCACCGGAAGCACCTTGAGTTCTCCCGGATATGGGGTCACCGCCTACCCGGCGAAGGTGGTGGACGGAAAGATCCTCGTCGCGCTTTGAAGTATGTTCAGTTCATGACATGAGGAGAAATTTATGACCACTAAGGACAATGTTTCCTCGAACGCGGGCGAGGCCGCAGCTCCGGGCCCCTGGGAGGATCGGCATTGGCGCAATTGCGCGAATGGGACCCCGCATGGGCGGAAGCGGCTGAGCGCGTGACATCGAACCCCTGGAAGCATGAGGTTCTGCCGCGTAAGACCGTGGAATTGATCGGCTTAGCCGTCAACGCCGCCTGCACGAATCTCAATCCCGAAGGCACCCGACGGCATATCCGCGGCGCGCTCGATGCGGGTGCGAGCCGCGAGGAGATTTTGACGGTACTCAAGATGGCCTCTTTTCTGGGCATCCACACGTGCAGCTTGGGCGCACCGATTCTCCTGGAGGAAGCCAAGGCGGCGGATGTGCGGCCGAAGGAACACGCAAAACCCGCCACGCCGGTTTGCGACAAAGTGCGCGCAAGCGGCGGGTGGAACGAGGCATGGACACCGTTTTACAACCTCGACCCGGAATGGACAGAGCAATTCATGGCGGCCGGCATTCCCATCTACAGTGGCGCCGTCTTGTCTCCAAAGCTCGCCGAGCTCTTGAGCATCGCCTTCGATGCCTCATACACGCACATGTACCCGCCCGGCACGCGTCGTCACATCAAGGCAGCGCTGAAACTCGGCGCGACAATGGAGGAAATCATGGAGGTGCTGAAGCTCTGCGTCATCCAGGGCGTGCAGGCATGCAACCTGGGAATCCCGATACTCGCTGAAGAACTCGCCGCGCGCCAATAGAGGTCAATGCCCGCCCAAACCGTCAACAGAATCGCGGCCGGGAATGCCGCGGCCGTGTGGTCGTACTGAGGATGTTCGGGTTGTCTTATTGGGATCTCGGAAATGCGACCGGCGAGAGCGGCAGCGACACGAGTACCGTCGTGCCTTGAGTACGCACGCTCTCGATGCGCACTTCGGCGCCGATGAGGTCCGCCTGTTCGCGAATGCCGATGATGCCGAAGTGGTCGGGCAGCACGGCCATGGGGTCGAAGCCGATGCCGTTATCCTCGATCAGCAACTGCAAGTGGGTGCCATTCGCAATTCCTAACCTGAGGGTCACGCGTGTCGCCATCGCGTGCTTCTCAATGTTTCTCAAGGCCTCGAGTGAGATCCGCAAGAACGATTCCCCGCGCTCGTCGCCGAATCGCGCGGCTTCCTCTTCGGCGCTGAAGTCGCCCGACAATCCCGTGCGATCGATGAATTTATCGAAGGCGCCCGCGAGCGCGGGACCCAACCCCGTTTCGCGAACCGCGCTGAGGCGCATTTGCGAAATGGCGCTGCGCGCCTCGGCGAGGCCCTCATGAGCGACAGCCTCGGCACGCTCGAGTTCCGCGGCGAGGGCTGCCGGATCCCGCGCGTGCAGCCGGCGCAGCAATCGAATCTCGCTCAATATCGCCATCATCGAGTGCGCGAGCGTGTCGTGCAGATCCCGAGCGATTTTTAGGCGTTCTCGCACAACCGCCGAGTAGCGCGATTCTTCGGCGAGACGCTCGACCTCGCGCGTCCTGACGGCGACGCGGCGCTCCAGTTCCCGGCGTTCCTCTTGAAGATCCGCGAGAATTTGTGCGAATGCGCGCCCGAGCTGCGCCACTTCATCGACACCGCCGGGAACCGCGATGTCCGTTTCGTCATGGCCAACCTTGCTGACCGATAAAGCGAGGCCTTTGAGCCGCCGCGTCAGATGCCGGGCGCCGACGATGCCGATGAGCGCGGTGAGGACGCCGAGGCCCAGGGAGACCCAGAAAATGCGAATTGCAACCGCATCGGCGCGCTGATAGACCCGCTCTTTGGGCTCACAAAGTTGCACTTGCCAACCGGTCGCGGATACTTCGTTGCTGGCGCTGAGCGCCGAGCGCGCAACGAGTACCTGCCGCCCGGAGGCAAGCTGCTCGAATTGTGGCGTGCCGGCCGTCGCGTCGAGCGCATTGGTCGCGTGGCGGCCGCGTCCCGGCGAATTCGGGCGAACGCCGCTCCAGAGCTTGTCGAGAAACTCCGGTGGTCCGACGAGAACGATGCGATCGCGGTCGAGTACGAACGCCTGCGTGGCGATGTCCTCTGCGGTCTCGTCGGTCAATCGCTGCGGGTGGTCGGCCGGGCGCCTCCAGCTCAAACGGGTCGCGACGACCCCGACGACGTGCCCGGCATCGTCGCGTACCGGCGCCGCCAGATCACCGAGCTCCGAGGCCGTCGCAGCCGATGCGTGGGTTGCGCCGTTGATGATGCCGAGCCACGGGCCTTGCAGTCCCGCTCGAAACCACGGGCTCGTTTCGACGGTAAGGCCGTTCTGCAACGCGCCAAGCGTCTTGACGATGATTCCATGCGAATCGGCGATGGCAATCCAGTCGAGTTGCGGGTACGCCGTCGATAATTCGTCGAAGACATCTTTGAGATCTCGCTGACGGCCGCCGAGTTCGTTCTCATGAAGGATGCGGGCGGACGCGCGCACGGCTGCAAGCCGCGCATCGATCGCTTGACCGACATCGGAACTCAATTGATCGGTTTCGAGCGACAATCGGCGAACGTGTTGTTCCATGAGGTTTTGCCGGGCGATCGCCCCCACCCAAATGGCCGCGGCGATCGAAAAGGTGACCGCGAGCCCGATGATCAGCCACACGACGCCGCTCACGAGACTGCGCCTCGGGTCGATAATCCAGAGCGGCGGTGTGCGATCGGCCGGGGCCACCGGATTGGCCATGGGATCCCATCATGTCGTGACTATCGTCACTTCCCAACGATGGTACACCAGCCGCATGATCGCACTAGAGGGAACCAGACATGAGAATCTCATCGTGACCGACGGCGAGCGCAATCAGGTTCCGGCAATTCGCATCGTGATTGCGGAGGATCAAGCGCACGTGCGCCGGGGCGCCGCGCACTTGCTCTCGTTGGAGCAGGACATGGAAGTCGTGGGTCAGGCTTGCAACGGCGCCGAGGCTGTCGAGCTGGCGCGGGTCCTGCAGCCCGATGTTATTTTGATGGACCTGCACATGCCGGTCAAAGGCGGCGTGGCGGCGACGCGCGAGATCATCCAGATGCTGCCCGCCACTCAGATCCTCGTGCTGACGACGCTCCACGACGACGAAACCGTCTTCGAAGCCGTGCGCGCGGGCGCACACGCCTACCTGCTCAAGGATGCCGCCGAAAACGAACTGCTCGAGACGATCCGCGCGCTCAAGCGCGGCGAGTCGCGCTTGACGCCGCAAATCGCGCGTAAAGTCATGGATCAGTTTGCGCGTCTCGCAACCGTCTCTGCGGTGGGTCCGAGCCACGAAGTGTCTGCGGCGCCATCCTCGCCGCAGAAGGGCGCCGGCGCAGCGGGCGACGTTTGTGCCGAGGTACTCAACGACAAGGAACAGAGGGTCTTGCAGCTGATCTCGGAGGGCTTGAGCAACCGGCAAATCGCCGACGCTATGTATCTCGCCGAAGGCACGATCAAAAATTACGTGAGCCGAATCATGGAGAAGCTGCACGCGAATACGCGAATCGCGCTCGCATTGATCTCCAAAGGGCAGGCGCGGCAAAAATAGCGCCCACCAGCTTCTCAGCGCTGGAATTTCAAAAAGTGACTTTAGTCACTGACGATCGTGACCATTGGCCCCTGAAGATCCGGGTCTGCTCGTCTAGATTGGGGGCATCGCCGGGCGAGTAAGGATCCTGCATGTCCGTTGTCGAAACAGCGCTGAAGCGACCCTATACCGTCGTCGCCGTCCTCATCTTGGTTTCGCTCATGGGTATCGGCGCCGCACTGCGGATGCCCGTCGATATATTCCCCGAAATCGACATCCCGGTCGTCGCGGTCGTTTGGACTTACAACGGCATGAGCGCGCAGGACATTCAAAACAGAATTCTGACCTTACATCAGCGCCAACTCGCCTCCCTTGTTGATGACATTTCGCGTATCGAGGCGGTGAGCTATCAAGGCGTGGGTGTGGAGAAGATTTATCTGCACGAGGGAGCCGATGTAACGCGCGCGGTCTCGCAGCTTGCCAGCAGCGCGCTCGTGGTGCTCAAGTACATGCCGCCCAACATCACGCCGCCGCTGGTTCTGCGCTACGGCGCGACCGACGTGCCGATCATCCAGCTCAGTCTCTCCAGCAAGTCGTTGCCGGACACGAAGCTCAACGATCTGGGCCAAAACATCATTCGTCCCGCCTTGGCCGTCGTGCATGGCGCGGAGGTGCCATACCCCTACGGCGGTAAGCCGCGGGTAATCATGGCGGATTTAGACACACAGGCCTTGCAAGCGCGGGGTCTCTCACCGTCGGATGTCAGCTCGGCGCTGCAGCAGCAAAACGTCATCTTGCCTGCGGGGGATGTCAAGATTGGCGACAGGGACTACACCCTGGCGATGAACAACTCGCCGAATGTAATCGAGGCGATCAACGCGTTTCCAATCAAGCAAATTGACGGACGAACCGTGTTCATGCGCGATGTCGCGCATGTGCACGATGGTTTCCAGGTGCAGACCAATTCGGTCTCCGTGAACGGCACGCCGGGAGCGTTGATGACGATCAGAAAAACGGGGGGCGTGTCGACGTTGGCCGTGATCGACGGAGTTCGATCGGCGCTCGATGATATAAGAAAGGTCCTGCCACCCGAGGTGTCGGTCAAGGCGCTCTTCGATCAGTCGATCTTCGTGCGCGCCGCCCTGCATTCCGTGTTCCTGAGTGCCGGCATGGCCGCCGGCCTCACGGCACTCGTGATTATTTTGTTCCTCGGCAACGTGCGCCTGTCGATCATCATTCTCGCGGCAATTCCGCTCTCGATCATCACCGCTGTGCTTTTCATCAAGCTCACTGGGCAGACGCTCAATACCATGACGCTGGGCGGATTTGCGCTGGCAATCGGCATTCTCGTCGATAACGGTACGGTCGTGATCGAAAATATCGAGCGCCACGTCGCTATGCGCGAATCCTTCATCAATCGATCGTCGTTGGGGCGAGTGAAGTAGCGATACCGACTTTCCTCTCGACGCTGTGTATTTGCATCGTTTTCGTGCCGGTCTTCTTGCTGGAAGGCACTGCGAAATACCTCTTCTCGCCGCTGTCGCTCTCCGTGATCGGGGCGCTGCTGGCGAGTCTCGCACTGTCCTTCACGATGGTACCGGTGCTGTTCAATTTTCTGATGCGCAAGGCCGTGCTTGAATTTGAAGAAGAGAGGGTTTTGGGCCAACCGCCGGTAAAGGCGGCGCCGAAGAACATGCTGGTACGCTTTCAAGCTGGCTTCGAGCGCGGCTTTGAAAGGTTTCGCGAGGGCTACCGCGACACGGTTTCGTGGGCACTCTCGCAGGCTCGCCTGACGGTTGCCGTCTTTATTGGCCTGATCATTGTCTCGGCGCTATTGTTTCCGTTTCTCGGGCGTGATTTCTTCCCGCGGGTGGATGCAGGGCCAGATGCGTCTGCACGTACGGGCGCCGGCCGGGACTCGTCTGGAGAGGACGCAGCAGTATTTCTCGGAAGTTGAAACGCAAATCAGGAAGCTCGTCGGTAACGATCAAATCGACGTCATGCTCGATAACATCGGACTGCCGTATAGCGGCATCAATATCGCGCTGAGTGACTCGGCTACCGTGGGTCCGATGGATGGGGAGATCTTGATCTCGCTTCACCAAAAAGCACGAACCAACGGCGAAAATTATCGCCGTGCTGCGCCAAGAACTGCCTAAACGCTTCGCCGAGTTGCAGTTCTTCTTTCAGCCCGCCGATATCGTCGATCAGGTTCTCAACTTCGGACAGCCCGCTCCTATCGATGTCCGAATCTCTGGCCCGGATCAGGATGAGGCGTTCGCCCTAGCCTCAAAAATAGCTCGTTCCCTGACCCGAGTAGCCGGAGTTGTCGACTCGCACGTCTTTCAGGTACCCAATGCTCCAGCGTTGACGGTTGATATGAACCGTGCCTTGGCGACCGAGACAGGAGTTACGCAGCAGGAGGCGGCGAATAACGTATTGGTGGCGACCAACTCAAGTGCGCAGACGGCGCCCAATTTCTGGGTGGATCCGCGCACCAGTGTGAGCTATCCGCTGGTGGTACAAGTGCCTACTTATCGCATCGATTCATCCCAGGATCTGCAGACGCTCCCGGTGACTTCTAGCGCCGGCGCGGCGTCGAGACAGCTTTTGTTGAATCTGGCCTCCTTCGGCCGCGAGTCGGTGCCGTTGGTGACCTCGCAGCTCAATATCCGACCGGTATTTGACGTGCACGCGGATGTTCAAGGTCGAGATCTGTATTCGGCGGCCGCGGATATCGACAAGGTGCTCAAAGAGAACCGCCCGGATGCCTCCAAGGCGCTCACGGTAACCTTGAGCGGCCAGGTGGAAACCATGCGGGAGAGCTACACGGGGCTCTTCACCGGCATCGCGCTCGCTATCGTTCTTGTGTACTTGTTCCTGGTCATGAACTTTCAGAGCTGGACTGATCCGCTGATCGTTCTCATGGCCGTACCGTTTGCCCTGGGCGGTGTCCTGTGGATGCTGTTCCTGTCGCAGACGCCAATGAGTGTGCCGGCGCTCATGGGTACGCTATGTGCATTGGGCTTACCACTGCCAACAGCATCTTGGTGGTGAGCTTCGCCAATCAGCGCATGGCGGCGGGCGACGATCCCTTGCAAGCGGCGATCTCCGCGGGGTATACGCGCTTGCGCCCCGTACTCATGACGGCGGGCGCGATGATCCTGGGCATGGTTCCGATGGCCTTAGGCATCGGGGAGGGCGGTGAGCAAAACGCGCCCCTAGGGAGAGCGGTCATCGGCGGACTGATGTTTGCCACGCTGGCCACGTTGATCTTCGTCCCCACCATGTACCGGCTGCTGCGCCGTCAGCCCAGTCCCGCCACCGCATCACAGGCCGAAGGTAATGCCCATGCAACCGCATGACCCAAAAGATCACGCGACCCCGCCTTGAGTCCACACCGCTCCCACGGTCAATACCCAGACGAGGTCTCGCGCGATGAAGGCCGCGCGCAAGGCGAGCGAGATCTCAACGCGCTTTTCCCCGCAAACCGGCCGGCGTACCAAGCGCGGCGTCGGTATTGGGGTGATCGTGCTCGCAGTGTGCTTTGTCGTTGTCACGATAGCTCGCCTTTTGCATGCTCACTCGGTAGCCCGTGCGGGTGAAACCGCCTACTTCACGCCGCCGCCGGTCGATGTTGTCGTCGCGCGGCCGGCGAATGCCGATCAGGACCTCGTGCTGCCCGGGGAGACCGCGGCCTGGTATGAGTCCACGATCTACGCGCGCGTGAACGGTTATGTGTCGAAGTGGTTGGTGGACATTGGTGATCATGTCAAGAAGGGCCAAGTACTCGCGATCATCGAGACTCCCGAACTCGATGCGGAACTCGAAGCGGCCCGCGCGCAACTTAAGTCCTCGCAGTCCCAGGTAGTCGCGCGTAAGGCGGAAGCCGAATTCAGTAAGACCACCAACGAGCGATGGCGCGATTCTCCCAAAGGGGTCGTATCGGAGCAGGAACGCGAGTCGAAGAAAGCGGACTACGAATCCTCAGAGGCGCGCCTGTATGCGGCCAATGCGCAGGTCAACCTCGACAAGTCCAAAGTGGACCAGTATTCAGCGTTGGCGGAGTTCAAGCAGGTGAAGGCGCCCTTCGATGGCACCATCACCGAGCGCAAGATCGATGTCGGCAATTTGGTGACCGCCGGCAGCGGCTCGACCACGACCCCTATGTACCGGATGGCGCAAACGGATCCGCTGCGGATTTTCGTTGACGTGCCACAAAGCGCGGCAGGAGAACTGATGAATAGCGGTGTGCCCGCGCAAGATACATGCCGCCGGCGCAGTGGGCGGGGTTTTCTCGGGAAAAATTGCACGATCCGCGGAATCCATCAACCCTCAGGCGCGCACGATGCGGGTCGAAGTCGATATGCCGAATGAGGATCACAAGCTCCTACCGGGAATGTATGTAAGTGTGGCCTTTGGCCTTCCGCCCCGAGGATTGGTGGAAGTGCCGGCCGCGGCGTTGATTTTTCGTTCGACCGGAACCCAGGTGGCGCACGTGGATGATGGCGGGAAAATCAATTTCGAGACGGTCACCATCGCACGCGACAACGGAAGTTTGGTGGAACTGGCCTCCGGCGTGAAGCCCGGCGATCGGTTGGTCCTCAACATCAGCAGCCAGATCGCCGCGGGGCAGACGGTTTCCGTCACTGAGCCGCAGGCTAGTCAGCAACCATTAGGCGCCAAGCGCTGAGCCAGGGCTCGTTATCATGAACAGCCGACTACTGATTGTCCTCGGGTCCATCGTGGCCCTGTCCGCCTGCGCGGCGGGTCCTCGCTATCGCACTCCCAAACCCGACGCACCTGCGGTCTTTACGGCGCAAGCAAATCCGCTGAAAGCAAGCACATCGAACGCGGCGAGCGTAGCGCCGGTGGAGTTGTCGACATGGTGGCGCTCGCTGAACGATGCGGAATTGAATTCCTTGGTGGACCGCGCCGTAAAGTCCAATCTCGACGTAGAGATCGCGCTCGACCGGTTGCAGCAGGCTCGCTCCTATGAAGCGGTGGTGGTGGGCTATGCCCTACCGGAAGTGGACGCCAGCGGCGCGGCCGGCCGTGGCACCGGCAGCGACTTGACGAAAGGGCGCGCCGCAGCAAACGTTGCGTTCCGCGGACAACGGCGCGGGGCTCGAGCACATCAACACCATCGTCGGCTTTGATGCCGTGTGGGAGATTGATCTGTTTGGGAAATTCCGTCGTGAGTTTCAGGCCGTGCGTGCGGAGACCGACGCGGCGCGTGCGGCTCGTTACGACGTCTTGACGTCCGTGATCGGCAACGTCGTGCATGCCTATGTCGATCTGCGTGGTTTTCAGATCCGCGCCGGCATTTTGCGTCAGGCGAGTGACGTGCTACGGGAGTCGCTGCGCATCGTGAACATTCGCTATGAGCGCGGAATTACCAACGAGCTCGATGTCGCGCTCGCCACCCGGGAGCTTGCCACCTTAGAGGGACAAATCGCGCCAGTAGAGGCCGAGGTCAAGGCGGCGCAGTACGCCCTCGCGGTACTCGTCGGCGAGTATCCGGAGAACATGGTTGCAGAGCTATCCAAGCCTGACCTGATCCCCACCATGCCCGTCGCGGCCGCGCCGGGCGTGCCGCTTGATTTGCTGAAACGCCGACCAGACGTCCAGCAGGCGGAGCGGGAATTGGCGGCGGCCACTGCGCGCATCGGTGTGGCGACGGCCAACTTGTTTCCGGACGTGACCGTCAGCGCCTCTATCGGCAGCCAGAGCCAGGGCTGGGGAACGATACCGAATGTGAGCAAGCACATCTGGTCCTTTGGACCGGGTGCCATTTGGCCGCTGCTTGATTTCGGCGCCTTGGACGCGCAAGTCGAGGTGGCCGATTTTGCGGCAAAGGCAAGTCTCGCGAATTATCGCAGGACCATCTTAAATGCCGTACAGCAGGTCGATTCCTCGTTCGACTGCATTATGAGGCACAGGAGTACCGAATGGCGAAGCTTACCGATGCGGTGACGGCGGGACAGCGTGCGGTCGACTTGGCCACGGCGCGCTATAACCGTGGCCTCACGGATTTTTTGAACGTGGTTGATGCGGAGCGCCAGTTCTACGATCTTCAGGAACAGTACGCCGAAGCGCAGATGAGCCAAGGCGAGCAGTTTGTGCAGCTGTACAAGAGCCTCGGCGGCGGCTGGGAGAACTATCAACAGGTACCTGCGATCCGCCGCCCTCAGCCCGCCATCGTCGCGGCGTTTCGGAGCGTTCTCGGCGGTACGGCGAGCGCAGTCGCCAAGTGAGGTTTTGCTTGTATCCCGCTCGTTCGACCAGCTAGTCTGCGGACGACGCGGATAACCAAACGCGCTCAAGGGGGTGCCGGCCTTGGCGGTGTTGGACGGCAACGGGAAAGTGTTGTAGGCCCAAGACAAGGAGTTTTCCGACATGCGCCATCTCGATTCGTCGTCGCTGACCGCCTTTCTTAACCAATGGAAGCGCTGAGCGCCGAAAGAGCGCTTGTGTCGGGGGCGCGATCTGACAACGCTGATTACCGTCGGGCCTTTGCTTATGCGCGATGGGCATCATAACCGTCCCCCTGCGTCCGGGTACACTCGCTGTCAGATGTCGATTCCCTACATGTGCTTCCACTCCTTTATGCCTGTGCGGCTCGATTTGTCGGTGCTCTCGTAGGTCTAACCGGCGTCGGCGGCGGATCCTTGATGACCCCATACTGGTGCTCGGCTTCGGACAGCCTCCCGCCATGGCCGTCGGGACGGATCTGCTGTTTTCCGCCAGCACGAAACTCGTAGCAACCGCCTCTTTCGGCTTTAGCCGGAAAGTCGATTGGCGTATCGTGGGACGGCTCGCCATCGGCAGTGTTCCGGCAACCGCCGGTGCCGTGATTCTCTGGTTTTGGCTCGACCATCGGCCGCCGGGTGTGGTGGATCAGATGATTTCTCGATGCCTTGCCGTCATCTTGGCGTTCGCCGCCGCGGCGCTGCTAATGCAGGATTCCTTGAGGGTTTGGGGCCTGAAGTTTACGGCGGCCTGGCTCACCAATACCGAGCGCCATAAAGTCCTGCTCACCGTAGCGGCTGGAGCTGTACTGGGAATTGGTGTGACGATGACATCGGTCGGGTGCCGGCGCTCTGGGAGTGGCGGCGCTGGTGGCGCTATACCCTTTGCGGCTACCGTCTGATCGACTGGTGGCGACCGACATCGCCCACGCGCTGCCGATAACGGCTATCGCGGCCGCGGGTCACGCCGTGCTGGGCCACGTTGACCTTCGCGCGCTCGCGTGTTTACTCGTGGGGTCGATCCCCGGTGTCCTTCTCGCCACGCGGGCCGCAATCCGGCTTCCGCCGCAGCTCACGCGTACGCTCATCGCAATCATGCTCGCCCTCGTGAGCGAGCGCCTGTTCTCAGCGGAGTCAGGCCATCTGCAGCGCCCCCATTCAGGCGAGCGTCACCCTTCATGCAGGCCGCACTCGCGCTTCAATCCGAAGAATCGCAGGTCCTCCATGCTGTCCACTTCCGCAAGCGAGCGCGTCGTATGCCAATCGCCGATCGAGAGATACCCTTTCTCCCATAACGGGTGGTAGGGAAGATGATGTTTCCGCAAGTATTGACCCACATCCCGATCGGTCCAATCAAAGAGCGGATGCACCTTGTAACGCCCGCGCTTGAATTCGATCGGCGCGATCCGGGCGCGAGTTCTCGCCTGCACTCTGCGTAAACCCGCGAAACCACGTTTCGGCGCCGATTCCGCGAAGCGCCCGCTCCAAAGGCTCCTGCTTATTGATGCGATTGTACTGCTCGATGCCCTCGAGCCCCTGATCCCAAAGTTTGCCGAAGCGAGACTCCTGCCATGCCGGCGAGGCATCGGAGCGGACCACCTTCAAATTAAGGCTGAGCCTCTGCGGTGAGATCGTCTACAAAACGGTAAGTCTCGGGGAATAGATAGCCCGTATCGATCAGGATCACCGGTATCTTCGGGATCACTTGGTTGACGAGATGGAGCATGACCGCCGCCTGAGCGCCAAAGCTCGAAGTGAGCACGTGGGCGCCGGGAAGAAGCTCGGTCGCCTGCTCGACCCGTTGCTTGATGGAAAAGGACTCGAACGCGTCATTGATTTTCTGGAGGGCGCGCACGTCTACAGGTTCACTGCCGCTTGTCATCCATCGATTTAGCGCCGATTTTAGGTACATGGTCCGCACTTCGTTAAGTCAGGCAGCCGGTCCTTGGCCAGATCGCCAATTGATTATCATATCGCCCACCCGGCCATCCCCTTAGAATCAAGCGTCATATACTCATAACGAATGTTCGCTATGGCGAGGCGTTACCAATTCGTTGCGCACATACGAATCGGGTATATGCAAATGACGGGATGTTAGTTCCAGTGCTTACCGCTACCCGCTAGCCTGCTTAGACCGCTGATCGACCGTATTTTGGCTGGATCATCGTCTTGACCGGTACCTTGAATATACGAAGACCGGCCCGGACGACGGCGAAAGCGCATTCTTTTCCGGATTTGAAATGACGTTCTGGCGCGGGCGGTGGGCAATGACACGAAATATGAGATTCAGGCCGACCAGCCTTCGATCGATTCTGGTTGGCGCCGGACTCATGCTGGGCCTCGTAGCTGCACAATCGCTTCCGGCCGCCACCGTCAAGCTGCTGAACGTGTCCTACGATCCCACTCGCGAGTTGTACGAGGACTACAACAAGGCGTTTGCCGCATACTGGAAGGCCAAGACCGGCGATACGGTGATCGTCAACCAAAGCCACGGCGGATCGGGCAAGCAGGCGCGGTCGGTGATCGAAGGGCTCGAGGCCGATGTGGTGACCTTGGCCTTGGCTTACGACATCGATGCGCTCGCGACGCAAGGCGGCTCTGATCCCGGCCAATTGGCAGACGGCGGCTGCCGGACAACAGCACGCCCTATACCTCGACCATCGTCTTTCTGGTGCGCAAGGGCAATCCGAAGAACATCCACGATTGGGGCGATTTGGTGCGGCCGGGCGTCTGCGGTCATCACGCCGAGCCCGAAGACCTCGGGCGGCGCGCGCTGGAATTATCTGGCCGCCTGGGCCTGGGCGCTGAAGCAGCCCGGCGGCAGCGATGCCACTGCAGAGGCCTTCGTGAAGAAGCTTTACCACAATGTGCCCGTCCTCGATTCCGGCGCGCGCGGTTCGACGGTGACATTCGTGCGAGCGCGGCATCGGGGACGTGTTGCTCGCCTGGGAAAACGAGGCCTTCCTTGCGGTGAAGGAGTCGGGGTCCGCCAAGTTCGACATCGTTGCGCCTTCGCTCAGCATCGTCGCGGAGCCGCCGGTGAGCGTCGTGGATCAAAACGTCGATCAACACGGCACGCGCAAGGTGGCCGAGGAATATCTGCAAATATCTCTATTCCACGGAGGGCCAGGAAATCGCGGCGAAGCACTTCTATCGGCCGCGGGATCCGGACGTCGCGGCCCGGTACGCAGCACAATTTCCGCACATTCCGCAGCTGGTCACGATCGACGCGGTATTCGGCGGCTGGACCAAGGCCCAGGCCACGCATTTCGCGGACCATGGTACCTTCGATAGGATCTACGGCCAGTAAGCGCGCCATTGCACGAAACTCAAGCTCACACCGAGCCTCCGCGGGTATACCGGGCTTCGGGCTGACCCTCGGATACACGATGGTGTATCTGTCGTTGATCGTGTTGATTCCGCTGTCGGCGGTGTTCATTCGCAGCCTGGGCTTGGGATGGGGTCATTTCTGGGCAGGTCGTGACGGCACCGCGAGTGCTTGCCTCGCTGCGCTTGAGCTTCGGCGCCTCGCTGATCGCGGCATCGATCAACGCGCTATTTGGTCTCGTGGTCGCCTGGGTGCTGGTGCGCTACACATTCCCGTTCAAGCGGCTCATCGATGCCATCGTGGATTTGCCTTTCGCGCTGCCGACCGCAGTGGCCGGCATCGCGTTGACCGCGCTGTATGCGCCGAACGGTTGGCTCGGCGCTGCGCTGCAGCCGCTCGGGATCAAGGTGGCGTTCACACCCTTCGGCGTCGTCGTGGCGCTGACCTTCATCGGTTTGCCGTTCGTGGTGCGAACGTTGCAGCCGGTTCTCGAGGATCTCGACAAGGAAGTGGAGCAGGCCGCGGCGACGCTCGGCGCCTCGGCAAGGCAAGCCTTTGCGCGGGTCATATTGCCGGCGCTGTGGCCGGCCATGCTCACCGGATTCGCCCTCGCTTTTGCGCGCGCGGTCGGCGAATACGGCTCGGTGATATTCATCGCCGGCAACATGCCGATGAAATCGGAGATCGCGCCGCTGCTGATCGTCACCAAGTTGGAGCAATACGATTATGCCGGCGCAACCGCCATCGCGGTGGTGATGCTGATCCTGTCCTTCGCGCTCATGCTCGGCATCAACGCGCTGCAGAACTGGACCTTGGCGCGCCACGGAGGACGGTGATGCACTCGCAAGTCATCGCCGCGAGCTACGAGGAGTCCGCCGCTCGGCTCAAACGGTCGCGCGGGCCCCGTCGTAGTTCCCGGTTGGGGCGACTTCTCTTGATTGCGGTGGCGCTGCTGTTCCTGCGGCTTGTTTCTGGTGCTGCCGCTGCTCGCGGTGTTCGTCCAGGCGCTCGCCAAGGGCGTCGGCGCCTATATCGACGCGATCTCCGATCCCATGGCCTGGGCGGCGGTCAAGCTCACGCTGCTGGTCGCCGCGATCGCGGTTCCGCTGAATCTCGTGTTCGGCGTGGCGGCCGCCTGGGCGATCGCCAAATTCGAATTTCGCGGCAAGAGCGCCTTGATCACGCTGATCGATTTGCCGTTCGCCGTATCGCCGGTCATCGCCGGGCTGATCTTCATCTTGATTTTCGGCACGCACGGCTGGTTCGGCGGCTATCTTCGAGCGCACCACATCCGAGTGGTGTTCGCGGTGCCGGGCATCGTGCTCGCCACCATCTTCGTCACATTCCCGTTCATCGCCCGCGAGCTCATTCCCGTGATGCAGGCGCAGGGCAAGGACGATGAGGAGACCGCGCTGTCGCTCGGCGCGACCGGCTGGCAAACATTTTGGCGCGTGACATTGCCCAATATCCGCTGGGGGCTGCTGTACGGCGTATTGCTCTGCAACGCGCGAGCCATGGGCGAGTTCGGCGCCGTCTCGGTGGTCTCCGGACACATTCGCGGGCTGACCAACACCATGCCGCTGCACGTCGAGATTCTCTACAACGAATACAACTACACGGCGGCATTCGCGGTCGCGTCGCTGCTTGCTTTGTTGGCGCTGCTGACTTTGGCCGGCAAGAGCTTTCTTGAATGGCGGCAACCGGAACTGCGCCACGTCGGCCCGCCGGGCACGCGATCGAACGAGGAGTGAACGACATGAGCATCGCACTACGCGGCGTAACCAAGCAATTCGGCGAATTCGCCGCTGTCGAGAACATCAACCTGGACGTGCCGACGGGCGCGTTGATGGCGCTGCTCGGGCCCTCAGGCTGCGGCAAGACCACGCTGCTGCGCATCATTGCGGGCCTCGAGACGCCGGATCACGGGTCAGGTGCTGTTCGACGGCCGGACGCGACGCTGTGGCCGATTCGCGATCGCAAAGTCGGGTTCGTGTTTCAACACTACGCTCTGTTTCGCCACATGTCGGTGTTCGAGAACGTCGCCTTCGGACTCAAAGTCAAGCCGCGCCGCGAGCGGCCAGCCGGCGCAGAAATCCGCAAGAAGGTGCATTCGCTGCTCGAGCTGGTGCAGCTCGGCTGGGCGGGCGACCGCTATCCCGCGCAGCTTTCGGGCGGCCAGAGGCAGCGCGTGGCGCTGGCGCGCGCGCTCGCCGTCGATCCCGATGTGCTGCTGTTGGATGAGCCTTTCGGCGCCCTCGACAGCCAAGTGCGCCATGAACTGCGCCGCTGGCTGCGGCGCCTGCACGACGAATTGCATTTCACGAGCATATTCGTGACGCATGATCAGCAGGAAGCGATCGAGGTCGCGGACACCATCGTCGTGCTCAATCGAGGCCGAATCGAACAGAGCGGTGTTCCCGGCGAGATCTATGATCTGCCGGCCTCCGCCTTCGTGCATCGCTTCCTCGGGCAGGTCAATGAGCTGCCGGTGCAGTGACGCCAGGGCCGCGCCTATGTGGGGCCGCTCGATATCTCCGAGGATGCCGCCGCGGCCGCGGACGGCGAGCGAAAGTCGCGCTCATCCGACCCCACGAGATTGAGATTGGGCCGCAGGCGGCCGGCTGGTCGGCGACCGTGCTTGCCGTACGCGTGATCGGGCCGATCGTGCGGGTGGAGCTGTGTGCGGAGGGTCAGCCCGCCAACGAACCGCTCGAGGCGGAAATCAGCCGCGAGCGCTACGAGGCGGAGCGCTTTGAGGCCGGTAAAAGGGTGGGTTTACGCTTCAGACGCTTCCACGTATACCCTGAGGACGCCGTCCGTGCGACGCCTGACGATGCAGCTGCTTGAGTAGCGCCGCCGTGGCGCCGCCTCAGTGCCTTTCCCTTGCCGCAGCCTTCTTGCGCGATGTCTCCTTCGCGGATAATCGCCGGCTGGATTTCTTCGCCGCCGACGCGCCGAGGCGAGTTTCCGTCGGGCCGGTCTTGCCGCGCGCATCGGCCAGCGTCCATCCATCGAGAATCGCTGCAGTGCTGTCGCGCAGGACGCGAAAGATTTTCTTCAGCTCGCAGGTCCGTTCGTCAGCGCAGTCCGCGCACCGGCGGTATTGCGTCACGCTGACGCAGGGAAGCAAGGCCAGCGGGCCTTCCATCAGCCGCACCACAGTGCCGAAAGAGATGTCTTCGGCGCTTCGCGCAAGCTGATATCCGCCATTTCGCCCGCGCTGACCGCGAACCAAGCCGTCGCGTTTCAATTCGACCAGAATGGCTTCCAGGAATTCATCGGGAATGTTACGCCGCGCAGAGATCGCCGCCGACGATAACGTGGCGCCGGCGGGAAGTGCGGCAAGTTCCAGCAAAGCCTTCAGCGCATAACGGGTTTTTTGCGAGAGCATGGGGAGCAGTCCTTCTTCTTCAGCTGCCTTATGCGGTTCGGCATTACGTAGGTTCAATTCAGTATTTGCCAGGTTGCGTGCGAATTCATACAATTCCTATCGCATTAATAGGTATTTAAGAATACACCTGATGAGGGAAAGGGAAAACTAATGAATCACACGAATGGAACGCGACCGGCGAGGACGTAATTGCGCCGCGCTCCAGCGTTTAATCCTTCTTCCATGGGTCGAGCGATCTGAGGCTCGGGTGGTGCGGATGGTGTTGTTCGAGTGCCATGACCGCTTCGGTCCCCGCGCTCGCGCAGCAGAAGACCGGACCGGGCATCACCGGCGATGACAGCCTGACATGGCACGGCATCACGCTGTACGGCGTCATCGATATCGGTCTCCAATACGATACCCACAGTGCGCCGTTCACTCCCTACCGTCCGGCCGCCAGTGGGAACATCGTGCGGCAGAACGGCTGCCAGTCGGTGACCGGTCTCACGCCCAGCAACATGGGCCAGTCGCGAGTCGGTCTGCAGGGCATCGAGCCTCTGTACGACGATTGGTCGGCCGTATTCCAGGTGGAGACCTTTTTCAACCCCCAGTCCGGCGAAATCGCCGATTCTCTGAAGTCGCTGGCGGTGAACAACGGTCGAGCCCTGGGCGCCCAAAGCATCGGTGTCGATGGCAGTTCGGCCGGTCAGGCCTTCCAGACCGCCTATGTCGGGCTCAAATCGGCGCGGTTCGGTACCCTCACCTTCGGTCGTCAGGTAACGCTGCTCTCGGAAGGCACCATCAAGTACGACCCCAATTACAACGCCACGGCATTCGGCCTGCTCGGTGCGTCAAACACGTATTCCGGCGGCGGCAGCAGCGAAGATAACCGGCTCGATTCGACGGCGAAGTACTATGTGAGCTTCAACGATCTGGTGCACCTCGCCGCCCTGTACAAGTTCAACGGATCCAACGGGGCGGCCAACACCGCCTTCCAGGCGGATATCGGCGGTGAATACGCGGGCGCATCGGTCGATGCCTATTATTCGAAGGTCAACAGCGCCATCACGGCAACTTCCTTGACCGCCGCTCAAGTCGCCGAGCTTCCGGCGTTGGGGTATTCGGTATCGAATTCTCTGGCGGCGACCATCTCGGACAATACGACGTATTCGCTCATGGCGTTGTACAACTTCGATCCGCTCAAATTCTTTGCCGGCTACATGCACATCAAGTATGCCAATCCGAACGACTCCGCTCAGCGCCGGGTTCAACGACATCGGCGGTTACGTTCTGGCTTTCGTCACCAACAATGCCTACGACAATTCGAAGACCGTGCAGGTGTATTGGACCGGCGTTCGCTACACCGTCATTCCGCAACCTCGATCTGACCGCCGCGTACTACGGCTATCAGCAGAATGCCTACGGCACCGGAAAGCAGGCGGGTTGCTCGACGTCCGCGCACAGCACTTGCAGCGGCAACTTCGAGGCCTTTTCCTTCGACGCCGACTACCGATTCAACAAGCACTTCGACGCTTACCTCGGCGCCATGTACAGCGGCGTGCACGATGGCGTGGCCAGCGGCTACCTCTACACGACCAACATCAACCCCACCATCGGCGTCCGCTACAAGTTCTGATTTGTCGCCATCTACGGCGCCCAAGACTTAAGGCCAATAGCCGCCAATTGCACCCGCGCCGTATTGTCGATCAGTGCGCTCTTTCGTCAGCCGCTTCGAAGAATCCGGCCAACAGCTCGAGCCGGTCGAAGGATATCGCGGTGCGCCGTCTTCGACACTTACTTGCCAATTGACGCGCGAGCCCAGCCGGCTCGGTGATCCTCAGTATGCCTAAAGGCGCGAAGCGCTTGTTAGCCTTGTTCTGCGCCACACTCTCGTTGCTGCCGAGCGTCTCCGCGGACGCCGGAACGACCCACACGGTTGTCGTACTTTACTCAGATGACCGGTTCTTGCCCGCGAATATCGAGGGCGATCGCGGGCTTCGCTCGGCCATCGCAAATCCTGGAGATGGCGGAGTGGAATTATTCGATGAGCACCTTGATCACCCACACTTCGGAGGATCTCCCGAATATGAGCGGACGATCTCTACCTATCTGCACGACAAATACCTGCCGCTGGCGCCTGAGATCGTTGCGCTCCCAGCCTCTGGGATGCCTATCGCAAAGAGACCATCGCGGCGGGGAGTGCCCTTCTTTTGCTCGCTGCCCTGTCGATCCGCCTGCTGAGCGAACGGCAATCGCTTACGCGGACCTCGGCAGCGCTCAAGGCCAGCGAACAGCGCATGGGCATCGCGGCACGAGCCGCGAAGCTGGCGATGTGGAGCTGGAACGCGGCAGAAGATCGGGTTTCGGTCGCGCCCCCACAGGCACCCTTCCAGTCAGCCGGTCACACCGCGACGAAATTCCCTGATGCCCTTGCAGAGGCGCACGCCTCTGATCGAGAAGAGGTGAACCGAACGGTGCAGAAAGCTCTCAATGAAAACCGAGAGCTCGATTTGGAATACCGGACGATCTCCGTGGACGGCGACGTGCGCTGGATCGCAATACGCGGGCGGCCCGATCAGGGCAATTCCGGCCAATGGCTCGGCATTGTGCTCGACATTACGGAGCGCAAACTGGCGCAACTTCAGGCGATGCGGGATCGTAACGCGCTTCAGCACTTGGCGCGTGTGTCGATGTTGGGACAAATGTCCGCGTCGATCGCACATCAGCTAAATCAGCCGCTCGCCGCGATACTTGCCAACGCCGAAGCCGCACAGATGATGCTGAGACACGAGCACGTCGATGTGGAAGAGGTCAAGCAAATCTGCGACGACATCGTCAGCCAGGATCAGCGTGCGGCGGCCGTCATACGCCGGCTGGGCGCGTTGTTCAAGCGCGGAGAAGTGCAGATACAGCGGGTCGATCTCAACGCTCTAATAATCGAAGCCTTGGATCTGCTTCGCTCAAACCTGATGACCGACCGGATTACCGTTACCACCCAATTGGCCGAAGGGCTTCATGTCTTCGACGGCGACCAGATTCAGCTGCAGCAAGTCTTGCTCAACTTGATGATGAACGCCGCCGATGCCATGCGCGATACCCCTATCGTCATGCGACGTCTAATCATCGGCACGGACGCAACTGATGCCGCAATTCGACTGCGAGTGACGGATCACGGCCCCGGCATAGCACCCAAGGACCTGAAAAACATATTCGAACCATTTTGGAGCGGGAAGTCATCGGGTATGGGCATCGGACTGTCGATTTGTCAGTCGATTGTGGCCGCCCACCACGGAACCTTGACGGTAGCGAACAATCCCGACGGAGGCGCGACATTTCTCGTCGTATTTCCAATAGCTCAGGCCGGATGAGATCTTATGGTCAATCCGCCGCCGTCGGCGGATGAGGATATCTCCGATGGAGCGAATGCTGCGTCTAGCGCAGTCGAGAGTTATGCCGAGTCGGGTTGGTCGGAAGCGAAGGATTTACTCGGACGACGTGACGTAATTTTGCTGTAGAGCAAGTAATACCAATTGTCCCACGCTTCGAGCAGCGCAGGGGCGCGCGGCGCAATAACTTCTTGAATTACCAGCCAGGTAGCGACTATGTAGGAAGCCGGCCACAACAACACGGCCGGAATGAAGTACCAAGCGACAAGGAGTAGGGCTCCAGCGACGATAATGCGTAACATAAGTGCCTCGCACAGCCGGTTAATACGGCTCCTACCGTAGACCTTTTGAGCGGCAACGCCCTTGCTCGAGTTCACAGAGTTAGCAAGATACAGGATACGGTGAACGGTCAGTCCGGGGTCCGAATAGCGAACAGGGGAGGAACCAAAGTATTTGTAGGGTGCACCTTGTTGATTGCTGCTCGGCGCTGATGTCCGGCTCGCGTGCGTTCCGCGAGATTGACCGGGAGTGGCCCCGGCGCTCCGCGCGGCTGCCTCTCGTCCATCAATATGGCGACCCCTGCGTTCAAGTGCGCGGAAACGGACGCCATCGCGCTCGGCTTTGTCGACCGAAGCGATGCAAAGTGCGCGATGCCCTCCACCGCGGAACGAGCGCTCGCAGAGCGCGAGCCCAAACCGGCAGAATTTTCGTGCAGCGCGATCATAAATCCAGTTGCCCATGCGCAGCCGATGAAATGGTGCGCGGATAAGATTGGGACGGCGTGCTCGAGCACAATCGGGCGAAGGCGGGGGGAGCCCATCAGCCGATTACCTATAGAGGCCCGGTCTCCGAGCAATGTGAGCTTCTGGTAACCTTACAAGGCGCCTCGGCTACCGCGCCGTGCCGCGCAGGTAGATCCTGGGAGCTCCAAAGTGAACGCGAATTCATCCGTCGCTACAGATTTGCCGGAGATCATCCGATCTTTGGAGGCGCGCTTCGCGGCGGCGAACCCAGCGAGTCGCGCTCGCCACGAGCGGGCCTGCCGGGTGTTGCCCGCTGGACATTCCCGGCAGACGCTGTACTACCCGCCATTTCCAGTGACTATCGTGCGAGGCGAGGGCACGCGCGTCACAGACCTCGACGGCCATGTCTATCTCAATCTGGTGGGCGACTACGCTGCCGGCTTACTCGGCCATACGTGCGAGCCGGTTCAGCGAGCGGCGCGGGAAGCGCTCGAAAGCGGGGTGCATTTGAGCGGCGTAAACACCAAGGAAGTCGAATTAGCGGAACTCATCTCCCAGCGCATCCCCTCGATGCAGCAGGTTCGATTTTGCAACTCGGGTTCCGAGGCCTGTCTTTTCAGCACTTTGCTCGCACGTCACGCAACCCATCGTCCCAAAATAATGATCTTCAAGGGGTGCTATCACGGCGGATTCATGATCTGGGGTGAAGCTGATCCCGCGCTCAGTGTGCCGTTCGAGATCGTCAAAGCAACCTACAACGACGTTGAGGGAACGCGAGCGGCACTCGGGGCTCATGGCAGTTCGATCGCAGCCGTAATTGTGGAACCCATGATGGGCGCTGCGGGCTCAATTCCCGGAACTCATGATTTCCTTGCGATGCTACGCGAGGAAACATTGCGGATCGGCGCTTTGCTGATTTTCGATGAAGTGATGACATCGCGGCTTGCGCCCGGCGGACTGCAAGGTGTTCACAACCTCGCGCCGGATCTTACGACACTGGGCAAATTTTGGGGCGGCGGTTTTGCCTTCGGAGCATTTGGCGGCTCGCGCGAGATCATGCGCCATCTCGACGTGACCTGCGGCGGATTGTTGTCCCAAGGAGGCACATTCAATAATAACGTCGTTACCATGAGCGCCGGGATCGTTGCGGTTCGTGATGTCTATACGCCTCAAGCATGCATGGAATTGAATAGACGGGGCGATCGGCTGCGCACGGTGCTGGGGCAGCTCGGGGAAGCTCTCGGCGTGGCCATGCAGGCGACAGGCGTGGGCGGAATTCTCAACCTTCATTGGCATAAAAGAGCGATAAGGAACGCGGCAGACGTCGAACCCGCCGACAGTTCGCTGCGTCGTTTGTTTCAATTGGAAATGATGTTGCGCGGATATTACGTTGCCCAACGAGGTTTCATTTGCCTGTCCATGCCGATGACCGAGCACGATGAGCTCGGATTCGCAGAAGCCGTGCGCGAACACCTTTTGCTCCACCACGAGCTGTTGTCGGCTGCTGCTTGATGAGACCAATTGCCAATGGCTTGCGTCATGTCTGTGTCTATCCTTAACCTGGTCGCTATTTGTCGAGGAGAAGTATGCCGGTGATCAGCTTGCTGTCGGGGTATCGGAAGGAGTGGTTGAGAATTGATGCCGTGGCCGGCGTGACGACAGCGGCAGTGGCCATTCCGAAATCCATGGCCTACGCGACCATCGCCGGACTGCCGGTGCAAGCCGGCCTATACGTGGCCCTCGTTCCGATGTTGATCTACGCGCTGCTTGGATCGTCACGATCGTTGAGCGTGAGCAGCACGAGCACCATTGCCGTCCTGACGGCAACCCAATTGGCGCTCGTTGTGCCCGGCGGAGACCCGGCGCAGCTCCTGGCAGCCGCCTGCACGCTGACCCTGCTGGTGGGCGGGGTTCTGGTCGTGGCGGGCTTGCTGCGTTTGGGTTTTTTGGCCAATTTTATTTCTGATCCGGTCCTGACCGGCTTCAAGGCGGGAATTGCTCTTGTGATCGTGGTAGATCAGGTGCCGAAGCTCCTGGGGGTGCACATCGATGCGGGACATTTCTTCCGCAAGATCCTTTCGATTCTGGAGCATGTACCCGAGACTCGCGAAACCACGTTGATTCTGGCTGCCGTTACGTTGGCGATTCTTTTCGGGTTAGGGCGATATCGCCCGCACGCACCTGCCCCGCTGGTGGCCGTGGTTTTGGGTGTCGCGGCCGCCGCATTCTTAGGTCTCAAGAGCGCCGGCGTCGCACTGACCGGCCCAATCCCGGTAGGAATTCCCCGTCCGGCGCTTCCGGACCTGCTGCTCTTAAAGGCCCTGTGGCCGGGTGCCCTTGGTATTGCGCTCATGTCCTTCACCGAGTCGATCGCCGCCGGCCGTGCGTTCGCCCGTCATGAGGAGCCTCCTCCCGCACCTGACCGGGAATTGCTCGCGTTGGGCGCGGCCAATTTGGCCGGGAGTTTGTTCCAAAGCTTTCCCGCAGGTGGGGGATTCTCCCAGACGGCGGTGAACTTTCGGGCCGGAGCCCGCACCCAGGTATCAGCGCTGGTGACCGTGGCAATCGTGGTCGCGACGCTCTTGTTTCTGTCGCCCCTCATCAGCTTGCTGCCGCAGGCCACCTTGGCTGCCGTCGTGGTTGTCACTACGCTGCCGTTGCTCGGGGTCGCGGATTTTCGCTCCATCCTGCGCGTGCGGCGCACGGAATTTCTATGGGCCCTGGCGGCGTGCGCCGGCGTCGTGCTGCTCGGAACCCTCCAGGGCATCTTGGTTGCGATCGCAATCTCGGTGCTTACACTCTTTTATCAAGCGAACCATCCTCTGGTTTACGTCGTGAAACGCAAGCCGGGCACTCACGTGTTCCGTCCGCACTCGGTAGATCATCCGGGAGATGAAAGTATCCCGGGCCTGCTCATCATCCGGACCGAGGGCCGCATGACCTTTGCCAGCGTACCGCGCGCGCGCGAGCCACTCAGGGCACTGGTCGATGCGGCGCACCCGAAGGTGGTGATTCTGGAATGCAGCGCCATTCCGGACGTCGAGTACACGGCGCTGCAGATCTTGACCGGCGCGGAGGAAAAACTTCGCGAGGGCGGAATCTCGCTCTGGCTGGCCGCTCTCAATCCGGAAGTTTTCAAAGTGATCACACGCTCACCGCTGGGGCGGACCCTGGGAACAGAACGCATGTTCTTCGATCTTCCCGATGCAGTTGCGGCCTATGAGAAAAAAGCGCTAGGCCTCTAGTTACAAGTTTGGCTGCGGTACGTCGGAGGGTACTGCGCCGTTGCGAGTCGATTCCACCACCGTTTCGGCTTGCATGTGCAAGTCGACCGGCTCGCCAAACACGGCGTTGAGCAAGTCATTGATATGGCCAACTTCCGCGGCGGTGAATGGATGCGGCGCCTTGACGACCACAAACACCGATGTAAGACCGACTCGATCTTGGAGGGTGAGATCGACGAGGCTCGATCCCGGAAATCGCTGCAATTCTTGTAGCACGACCTGCCGCGTTTTGGAGCGCAGAGTTGCCTCTCCAAAGGTGCGCTGGAACACGTTGAACAGATGGAAGCCGAGGACCAACAGTATCCCGAGGCATACCAGCCGTGAAATCGCCGCGCCGGCTTTTCCGGCGCCGGTGGGTCCCGCGATCGCCGCGCGATGCCCCAAGATCATGAACACCACCATGGCGGAGAACGTGATGGCGACGAAGTTGGCCAAGAACAATAGAAATGCGCCGACGGCGAGGGCGGGCAGACCACGCGCGATCAGGATGCCGCAGCTTGTCAGGGGGGGCACCAGTGCCGTCGCAATGGCGACACCCACCGCCAACGCTCCCAAACGAGGCGTCGCGGCGGCGAAGCTCGCGGCGGCTCCGCCCACCAGTCCAATCAGCAGATCGAGAATGTTCGGAGCCGTGCGCGAGAGGATCTCGTGACCCAACGGCGACGTACGATCGATCGTCCCCAACGCGATACCAAGAACCAGAACTAAAGAGGCCCCGACGATCTCGGCCGTCAGCGCAACTCGCAATAATTTAAGATCGGCTTCCGCCAGCGCCATAGCGATGCCCTGAATTGGGCCGAGCAACGCCGCGATCAGCATCGCTCCGATGATAACGGCAGGCGAGTCTTCGAACAGTCCGAATCCCGCGATCAGCGTCGCTGCAGCGTTCATCAACAAATACGTGCCGTCGAGCGCCGCAGCGTCCTCGGCGGAACGCCGCGTGTGCAGGCGCCGCAGGTGTTTCGGGTCTTGGTCCGAGCTGGAATCCATGTCAGTCCTGTGCAGCGGACCTCGGCTTGATACGGTGCTGCCGCAGCAGGTTGGCGCCCAGTGATTCGTAGATCGGCGGGTCGTGGAGCAGGGTTGGCACCAGCATCGCCATAAAGCACGCGCCCAACATCGGCAGCAACATGCGCTCGCTCGCGGTCATCTCGACGACCAGCACGATGCCGGTGATCGGAGCACGCACGACGCCCGTGAAAAACGCCGCCATTCCAGCCACGGCGAACCCTTCCGGTTGGATGTGAAGGGCGGGAAATAACGCTCGGCAACCGGCGCCGAACATCAGACCGATTTGCGCGCCCAGGACCAGAAGAGGAGCAAACAGACCGCCCGGTGTGCGCGCGGCGTAAGACACTGTAGCGAGCGCAAAACGCAGCAGAAAAATCACGGGAACGAGAGCCAATGCACCAGCACCGGTCAGCGCGCTCTGAGTAATCGCATCGCCGCCCCCGACCAGAGTCGGTGCGAACCAAGCCAGCATTCCGACTGCCGCACCGATGAGCGCAGCGCGCAGCGGCACCGGCCACCGGTCCAGCCGGTCCGACGCCGCAATGGTGCCGAGCAAGGCGCGATTGTAGAAAACGCCAAAAACTCCTGCGATCGCACCCAACACGAAATAGAGCGGCCTCGTCTCGGCTCCCGCGTAGGCCAAAACTCCTACGTGAAAGTCCGGCGCATCGCCGAGGAAGATGCGCGCCACGGCGATGGCAGTCGCGGAAGCTCCGAGCGCGGCGATGGCGATCCGCGTCTCGAACTGCTGCACCAATTCCTCGAGCACAAAAATGGCGCCGGCGATCGGCGCATTGAAGGCCGTGGCGAGACCAGCGCCGGCACCGGCGGCAAGCAGAACACGGCAGTCCGGCAAATTGCGCCGGAACAGGCGCCCGACGTGATCGCCGATGTTCCCTCCCATCTGCACGCTCGGCCCCTCGCGGCCGAGCGCAAGTCCCGAGCCGATCGCGAGCAGTCCGCCGACGAACTTGACCAGGATCAGGCCAAACCGCACCTCCGGCAACTCCCCGCGCAGCACGGCCTCGACGTGGGGGATTCCACTCCCCGATGCCGCCGGCGAGAATCGGCAGACCAACCAGGCAGCAGCCCCAACCGTAGCCGCACTAGCGGCGACGATGAATAGGAACCCCCAGAATTGCTCGCCGTGCGCCCAGGCAATCAGCGCATTGCGTAGATTATCGCCTTGCTCGAGGGCAAGACGGAAGAATGCCCCAATGAGCCCCGAGCCCGCGCCGACAATGAGAGTCAGAAGCGCAAGCGTCAGCAGACTGCTTTGGCCGTCCGCTTTTTCGAGTTCGAGCTTGGGATCGGCCGTCATCGGTCCGCATCGTATTCATAATGCGGATTGCGGTCCTATTGGACGATATACCTATCGTCGGCGCTCGAGCATCTCGAGCAATTCCTCGAAGCTCTGATCCGCCGATTTCCCGGAGGTATTCAAGTGCAACTGCGCCTGTCTATAGAATGGCTCGCGCGCTGTTAGAATGTCTTTCAACTCGCGCATCGCTTCGCGGCTGCGCGCCATCGGGCGCAGATCGCCTTGGTCGATCACCCGCTGCATGTGCTCTTCTGGCGAGGCGCGCACCCACACTGCTAACGAGCCCTCAAGCAATAGAGGCAGCGTCTCGGGATCCGCCGCGAGCCCGCCGCCGGTTTCGATCACGGCGGCCGGATTGTTCGACAATACCGCTTGCAGTATCTCGCGCTCGAATCGCCGATATCCCGGTTGGCCGTGCAACTGCAGGATTTCTCCGATGGTGGCGCCATATTCGCGCTCGACCTCGCGATCGAGTTCGAAGAACGGCACATCGCGATGACGGGCGAGGCGCTGGCCGAGCGTAGTCTTGCCGGCGCCGCGCAATCCGATCAGCGTGATGTACGACGCTTGGGTCTGGGCCTCGCCACCGTGGCCGAAATGCTGGATGAGTAATTGACGCGCTCGTGATAAATCCTCGTCGGAGAGTCGTTGCAAGATCTGCGTTGTCAAGGTCTCCTCGACGCGGTGCATCGGCTCCTCGGAGAGTAAAGCGTCGGGAGAGAAGCCCATCGCCGCTGCGATACGCCGGAGTACCAAGATCGAGGGATTTCCCTGACCGCTTTCGAGCTGCGCCAGAAACCGCAAGGACACTCCGGAATCGGCTGCAAGCGTGTTGCGCGTCATGCCGCGCTGAGCGCGCGCATAGCGAATCTTGACGGCGAGACGTCGCAAATATGCGGCGTCTTGCGGCCCGGGGCTGCGGCGTCTGGTTGGCGATTTGGTTGGTTGGGGCATGCGGTTTCAGCGGCACGCGGCGGCGATGAATGTCCGGGTTGCCTCGAGCACGGACTCGGGCCGATCTCGATGGGGCGAATGCCGGCACGCCGGAAGGGCGAGTAACCGGGCGTTGCCAGCGGCGCGGCCGATGCTGGCGATTTGTTCCATCGTGCCGTATTCATCGTCTTCGCCTTGAACGGCGAGGATGGGACAGCGAATGTGCGGCAGCAACGCCTCGATGTTCCAAAGACGGAATTCGGAATCGAGCCAGATGCGATTCCAGCCCCAGAAGGCCGAGTCGACATTCGCATGGTAGCGACTCAAACGCTCCCGCAGGTCCGTACTCTCATAAGCGGTCTTGGCCTGTGCGATGCTGCGAATCGTGATGTCTTCCACTTTCACATGCGGAGCCATCGCGATCACCGCTGCGATATCGCTTTGCGGTTGCGCCGCGTGAATCAACGCGATGGATGCGCCGTCGCTGTGGCCGAAGAGAATTGGACGTCGGATGTCGAGGCGTTCGAGGATGGCGGGCAGCCAAACGCTCGCCTCATCATGCATGTAGTCAACGTCGCGCGGTCGAGTGAGCGCAGAGGAGCGGCCGTAACCGTGGCGTGAATAGACCAGGGCGCGACTGCCGGTGGCCTCGGCGATTCGGTCGGGAAAATCCCTCCACATCGACGTCGATCCTAAGCCCTCGTGCAGCATCACGATATCAGTACCTGATGCGCAGGACGGCACCGCGAACCGATACTCGATTTGGCGGTCGCCGAAATTTAAGGTGTCGGTTTGCATGCACGCAGCTTGAACCGCTGGATTTTCCCGGTCGCGGTCTTCGGAAGGTCGGCGACGAATTCAATTCGGCGCGGATACTTGTAAGGCGCGAGGCGGGACTTGACGAAGGACTTCAATTCCGCAGCCAGCGCATCCGAGGCCTCAAAACCGCTCGTGAGCACGATGTAGGCCATCGGCTTGATCAGATGATCGGCGTCTTCTTGCCCGATCACCGCGGCCTCGTGCACCGCCGGATGCGCGATGAGTGCAGATTCGACTTCGATCGGCGAGACGTAGATGCCTCCCACTTTGAGCATGTCGTCCGCGCGGCCGGCATAAATATAGTCGCCTTGCTCATCGACGCGGAAACGATCACCGGTGCGAGTCCAAAATCCCACGAAGGTGGAGCGGCTGCGTTGGTGTTGATTCCAGTAGAACTTTGCGCTGGTCGAGCCACGCACCAGAAGATCGCCGATCTGACCGGGAGCGACCGGGAGGTCGTTCTCGTCGACGATCTTGACCTCGTATCCCGGCACCGGTATCCCGAGGGTGCCGTAGCGGATTCGCTCAGGACGGTTGGAGATGAAGATGTGCAGCATTTCCGTAGATCCGATCCCATCCACGATGTCGACGCCGGTATGCGCTCGCCAGCGCCGGGCGACGTCCTCGGGCAGCGCTTCACCCGCGGAATTGCACAAACGCAAGGAAGACTCGCTCGCCGTCGGAAGCTCCGCGCTCGCGAGCAGCGAGGCGTACAACGTCGGCACTCCCGAGAAAACGGTTGGACGATGCGCGCGCAGCCGCACCATGATGGAGGCGGGGGTGGCCCGTTCTGCCATCAACACCGCGGTGGCGCCGACCGCCAACGGAAATGTCAGTGAATTGCCAAGCCCGTAGGCGAAAAACAATTTCGCCGCCGAGAGCACCACGTCGCTCTCCTTCAATCCAAGGGTGGCCTGCGCATACAGCGCCGCAGTCTCGATGAGGCTCGAATGCACATGCACCGTTCCCTTGGAGGCTCCCGTGGATCCGGACGAATAGAGCCAGAAGCAGGGCTCGTCGCGCAGCGTCGGGGCCGCTTCAAATTCTGGGTTTGCTGCGGCGAGCACGTCCTCGAGGGAGCGGGTACCGGGCGCAGCAGCGCCGGATACCCAGATGTGCTTGAGGAAGGGACAATCAGCCAGAATGGGCCGAAACTGCGGCAGCAGTTCTACTGAGACGACGAGCATCGACGCACGGCTGTCACGCAGCAGGTAAGCGTAGTCGGCCGACGACAGCATCGTGTTCACAGGTACAGGGACGATCCCCGCCTTGATCGCGCCCAAGAACGCGGTCGGAAAATCGATACTATCCTTGAGGCAGAGCAAAACGCGCTGCTCCATGTGAATGCCTAATAGGCGCAATGAGGCAGCGAACCGATTCACCCTCGCGGCGAGCTCGCGGTAGGTGTAGCGGCCCGCATCATCGATGTAAGCCAGTTTCTCTGCACGGCCGGCACGGAGGTTGCGCTCCAAGAGGTCGTGCGCGGCATTGAATCGTTCCGGAATGCGCAGCACGGGAGGACTTACCGTCGCATCGATGTGCGCCAGATCGCTTGTTGCCATTACGCCCCCACATATTGCACATCGCGTAAGAGCACTATAATGCATTATTGTTGCGGCGATTGTAAGTGATTTAGGGTTGACTGGCGCACGGCAATCACCGATAATGCAATATATTGCACCCGTAGACAGAGTGAACTTCCCCATGGCGGACCCTGCAACGACGATGGCTGAGCCGCCCGTGGTGCCTGTCAACTTCGAGACGGATCCGTCCCGGTACCGGCATTGGCGCCTGTCGGTGACAGCTCCAGTAGCGACGTTGACGATGGACGTCAATGAGGAAGAGGGCATTCGTCCGGGCTACCGCCTTAAGCTCAACTCCTATGATCTTGGCGTCGACATCGAGTTGTACGACGCGCTTCAGCGCATCCGATTCGAACATCCGCAAGTGCGTTCGGTCATCCTGACCAGCGGCAAAGAGCGGATTTTTTGTTCGGGAGCAAATATTTTCATGCTCGGACTCTCGAGCCATGCCTGGAAGGTGAATTTCTGCAAGTTTACCAACGAGACTCGCAACGGCATGGAGGACTCGAGCGCGCACTCCGGCATCAAATTCATCGCCGCTTGCAATGGTACGACGGCGGGGGGCGGCTACGAGTTGGCGCTCGCGTGCGATGAAATCGTTCTGGTGGATGACCGATCCTCCGCCGTGAGCTTACCGGAGGTGCCGTTGCTCGGCGTATTGCCCGGCACCGGCGGCCTTACACGGCTCACGGATAAGCGGCATGTACGACGTGATCGCGCGGACGTGTTTTGTACGACGGTCGAGGGGGTGCGTGGTCAGCGAGCGCGCGACTGGGCGCTCGTCGATGCGGTCGTGAAGCCGCAGAATTTCCGCGATTACGTCGAGCAGCGGGCGCTTGCCCTCGCCGGCGCGAGCGACCGGCCGCAAACGGCCGACGGCGTGCGGCTAGCGCCGCTCGACCGGGTGATCGATGCGCGCGGCTTGCATTATCGCTTTGTCGACGTTCGGCTGGACCCCTCGACGCGGCGTGCGGAACTCATCGTCACGGCACCCGATTCTGCCGCACCGCTGTCGGTCGAGGACGCGCTCGCCGCCGGAGCGCAGTGGTGGCCGCTTAAAATGGCCCGGGAGCTCGATGATGCCATCTTGAACCTGCGAGCGAATTATCTGGACTACGGCGTCTGGGTGCTGAAGACGCTGGGGCGTGCGGAGCATGTGCTTGCCGTCGATCGTTTCCTTCTCGAACACCGCGCGCACTGGTTCGTACGCGAGGTCATCGGTCAACTGCGCCGGACCTTCGCGCGCCTGGACGTCTCCGCGCGTTCTCTCATTGCTTTGATTGAACCTGATAGCTGCTTTGCCGGTACTTTGCTCGAGCTCGCGCTCGCGGCGGATCGCACTTATATGTTGAACCAGGGCGCGGAGCAGGGTGGCCCCGTGATTGCGATGTCGCAGGCGAATTTCGGGCTTTTGCCGGCTGTGCATGGACGGTCGCGAATCGATGCGCGCTTTTATGGCGACGCGGAACTCATCGCCAAAGTGCGTTCTGCCGTGGAATTGCGCCTCGAATGCGCAGCGGCGCAATCCCTAGGACTCGTCACCTCGGGGCCTGATGCACTTGATTGGGATGATGAGATTCGCATTGCACTCGAAGAGCGCGGCGCACTTTCCCCCGATGCCTTGTCGGGCTTGGAGGCGAATTTGCGTTTCGGTCCCGGGGAAACTCTGGAGACACGAGTATTCGGGCGACTGTCGGCCTGGCAGAACTGGATTTTCATCCGGCCGAACGCAGTGGGCGAGACCGGCGCCCTCAAGGTCTTCGGCACCGGCCGCAAAGCTAAATTCAATCGGGATCGCATCTAGGGATCGAACATATGAGCATCAACTACGCCGATAAGATTCCCAACAATGTCGATCTGGCAAGCGACAAAGCGCTGCAGCGTGCGCTCGAACACTGGCAGCCGGAGTTTCTCAAGTGGTGGATGGACATGGGTCCTGAGGGCTCGCACAGCACGGACGTTTATCTACGCACCGCGGTCAGCGTTCATCCGAGCGGCTGGGCGCATTTCGACTACGTCAAGATGCCCGACTATCGGTGGGGCATATTTCTGTCGCCCGCCGATGGCGAGCGCAAGGTCAATTTCGGGGATCACAAGGGAGAGGCTGCCTGGCAGGACGTTCCGGGTGAACATCGAGCCAATCTACGGCGAATCATCGTGACTCAAGGCGATACGGAACCGGCATCGGTCGAGCAGCAGCGTCATCTCGGGCTCACCTGTCCGTCGTTGTACGACTTGCGCAATTTGTTTCAGGTCAACGTCGAGGAGGGACGTCATCTTTGGGCGATGGTCTATCTGTTGCACCGGTATTTCGGACGTGACGGTCGCGAGGAAGCCGAGGCGTTGCTGCAGCGTCGTTCGGGCGACAACGACAATCCGCGGATTTTGGGTGCTTTCAATGAAAAGACCCCCGACTGGCTGGCCTTCTTCATGTTCACCTATTTCACTGATCGCGACGGAAAGTTTCAGCTCTGTGCCCTGGCCGAATCGGGCTTCGACCCCTTGGCGCGGACCACGCGCTTCATGCTGATGGAGGAAGCGCATCACATGTATGTCGGTGAGTCCGGCGTAGGCCGGGTGATCCAGCGCACCTGCGAAGTCATGGCTCAGCACAAGACCGATGATCCCACCCGGCTACGGGCGCTCGGCGTGATCGATTTGCCTACGATTCAGCGCTACCTCAATTTTCACTATAGCGTGACCATCGATCTATTCGGAGCCGATGTGTCCTCGAATGCCGCCACGTTTTACTCGAGCGGGCTCAAGGGACGCTACGAAGAATCGAAATTCGATGACGATCATCTGCTGCGAGACATGATGTATCCCGTATTGCAAGTCGTCGACGGACGCCTTGCGTCCGGCGAGGCCCCGGCGCTCAACGCGCTCAACGAGAAGCTTCGCGACGACTACATCAAGGATTCCGTCGCCGGCGTTGGGCGCTGGAATCGTATCATTCAAAAGGCGGGCATCCCGTTTGCGCTGACCGTCCCGCACAAGGCGTTCAACCGTAGGATCGGCCCCTTGGCGGGGCTCAAGGTCGCTCCCGATGGGCGCGTCGTCAGTGAAGCCGAGTGGGCCGCGAATGAGCGCGACTGGCTTGCCTCGGATGAGGACCGGGCTTTCGTCGCTTCGTTGATGGGCCGCGTTGCCGCTCGCGGTGCGTACGCCAATTGGATATCCCCGCCCGCGCGCCCCATCAACAAGCAGCCGGAGAACTTCGAGTTCGTCAGGTTCAACTAGGGAACCGGTTCGACTAGGGGCTCGGCTCCGGCCACCCGCCCCGGCTAACGAAGCGGCGAGTTGCGAGATATCATGTATCCGTGACCAACGACCGCTCCGATGCGCTCCCGCAGGACAATGGCAGCTTCGACTTGCGCAGCTTGCCGCCGGATTTCTACGAAAATCCGTTTCCCTACTATGCGAAGCTGCAGGCGGATTCGCCGGTCAAACGGTTGCCGGATGGCAGCTATTTTCTCACGCGTTATGACGACGTGCAGTTCGTCTACAAGAACCCCAAGCTCTTCAGCTCGGACAAAAAGCGGGAATTTGGCGACAAATTCGGCGCGGCGCCGCTGTTCGAACACCATACGACGAGCTTGGTGTTCAACGATCCACCCCTGCATACGCGTGTGCGCCGGCTCATCAATGGAGCTCTGACGCCGCGCGCCATCGCCGAGATCCAGCCGGATCTCGAGGCGTTGGTCGATCGCTTGATCGATGACATGGCGGGCAGAGAGTCGGTCGATCTCATCGAGGAGTTTGCCGCCGCTATTCCGATTGAGGTGATCGGCAACTTGTTGGGTGTGCCTCGAAATGAGCGTTCGCCGCTGCGTCACTGGTCTCTCGCCATCCTGGGTGCGCTCGAGCCGCGTTTGACTCCCGAAGCTGCAAAACGCGGCAACGATGCGGTGAAAGAGTTCGAAGCGTTTTTAGACGAACTGATCGAGCAGCGGCGCGAGGAACCCGGGGGAGCAGGGGCTGACTTGATATCGAGGCTTCTGCACGGCGAATTCGAAGGCTATCGGCTGACCCGGGCGGAGCTCATTCAAAACTGCATTTTTCTGTTGAATGCCGGGCATGAGACGACCACGAATCTGATCGGCAACGGACTCGTCGCGCTTGCCGAACACCCCGACCAGCGCGAGTTGCTGCTTGCCGAGCCGGACTTGATCAAAACCGCGGTCGAGGAATTTCTGCGCTATGAAAGCCCCAATCAGCTCGGCAATCGTATTACGGTGAACTCCGTCGAACTTGGCGGCGTGGCGATGCCGGCCGGAACGCAAATCACGCTGTGCATCGGCGCTGCCAATCGAGACCCCCGCGAATTTGCCGATCCCGATAAGCTCGTCATATCGCGTTCGCCCAATCGTCATTTGGCCTTCGGCAGCGGAATTCACCAATGTGCCGGCGTCGCCGTCGCCCGGCTCGAAGCGACCACCGCCATCAGGTGTTTTCTCGAACGATTTCCCCGATACTCGCTTTCGATCCCGCCGACACGCGGCGGAAGGGCGCGCTTTCGGGGTTTTTTGCGGGTGCCGTGCAATCTTAACTCGGGAGTGTGAAGTTGAAATTCCTGTTCAAAGGGACCCTTTTATCGATATCGGCATTTGCCGCCTCGACGGCGTGCCTGTGCGCTTGCGGCGGTCTTAATATCAACCCGCAGATCAATGAGCACCGCACCGTTCATTTGGAGCAGGACAAGACCAAAACTCTCACCGTCATAAACGCGATGGAGTGGTTCGACGCTTCGCCGCCTACCCACGGTTTACGTTTTCCCGCTGGGATCTATATTCTCGAAGGGGAGGATGAGGACTACTGGTATATGCGCTCGAACGTACCGCTGCAGTTCAGTGAGTTTAAAAAAGGCGGCCGGGCGGATAGCCGCAGCATCCCGGGCGGTATCGCGATCGGCAAGTACGTGTTTCGCGCCGTTCCGGCCTCAGGCTATATCGACGGCGAAGGAACCACGAGAATTCTGGTTTGGAAATTGAGCAGCGATTTCCTCGGCCGCGAGGGAAAGGATTGGAAGAAGTCCTTCTGAAGCCGCGCGCCCGCATATTCTATGGCTGGGTCCGTGACGGTCGGTCCTACACTTGATCCCTGGTGAATCGATGCCCTCAGAATCCGATGCGTCGAGTATTCCGCCCACGCTCACCAGCCCGAAAGCCGCGTATTTTTGGGCGGCGGTGTTGCTGTCCGGCGTCGGCGCCGGCATCGCCGCGGCAGTCCTTACGCGGCTGCTGTTCTTTGTGCAGCAGCTTTTCTGGCCGGGGCCCGATTTACTCGATGCGGCGGCACGCGCGGTCTGGTGGCATCACGTGCTAATCCTGCTGGGGGCCGGCGTTCTGACCGGACTTGGTCAAATCGTGTTGAGGCGGCTATCGAGCAGCAACAGCATCGACATCACCGAGGCCTTGGCGAACTTTGCGGGCCGACTGCCGCCTCTGCGCACCTTGGGGAGCGCGGTGCTTTCGGTGGTGGTCGTCGGCATGGGCGCTTCGCTCGGCCGCGAGGGTGCGCCCAAGCAGGCTGGGGCCGTGATCGCCAACGCGCTTTGTGATAGGGCCCGTTTGTCGGATGAACAGCGTCGGCTGCTGGTGGCGTGCGGCGCCGGGGCCGGCATGGCGGCGGCTTACGGCGTACCGCTGGGCGGCGCGCTTTTTGCCCTCGAAGTGCTGCGCGGTGTCCTCGCCCTACGTTTGATTTTGCCGGCATTGCTCGCCTCAACCATCGCCACCTTGGTCTCTTGGGCTGCCCTACCCGACGCGCCCACGTACGTCATTCCCCCTTTTTCGTTGTCCGCATCGGTCGTTTGTTGGGCCATCGCCGCGGGGCCCGTCGCCGGATGGGTGTCAGTCGGTTTCGTGCGAATCATTGCGTGGGGCGATCGAAATAAACCGACGGGTTGGCGGCGGCTGCTCGCGCCGTCGGGCGCGCTTCTGTTGCTCGGGGCGCTGTCGATCGAGTTTCCACAATTGCTGGGGAACGGCAAGGACCTCGCGGAGCTCGCCTTCAAGAGCCAGGTGCCGCCCGTGTTGTTGCTGACGCTGTTCGTGTTGAAGCCCTTGGCCACCGTGATTTGCCTGGGCAGCGGCGTGCCGGGGGGATTGTTCACCCCGTCGCTCGCGATGGGAGCGCTGCTCGGCGGGGTACTGGGAGCGGGATGGTCTTGGATGTGGCCGGGAGTGCCGCTCGGGTTCTTTGCCATCATCGGGGCGACCGCCGTGCTCGCCGCGACGACGCGCGGACCTATTTCATCGGTGGTGCTGGTCATGGAGTTAACCGGCCGTGACCGGTCGTTCATCGTGCCGGCGCTGTTGGCCGTGGTAACCGCGACGGTCGTCGCCCGTAGTATCGATGCGCGGTCGATCTATGATGCGCGATTCACGGACCACGAGGTGAAGGCGCTGGAGCTGGCTCGAAGACCCTCGAGTGCTTGAGGATCGGAACTTATCATGCGGGTGCTGCTTGTCGAAGATGACCGAATGATCGCCGACGGTCTGCAAACCGCTTTGCGGCAGGATGGCTATGCGGTAGACGCCATGAGCGACGGCCGCAGCGCCGCCGAGGCGCTGCGCACCTCGAGCTTTGATCTCGTGCTGCTGGACCTCGGCTTGCCGGAACGCGATGGGCTCGAGGTGTTGCGCGAGCTGCGCAAGCGAGGCGACTCGACCCCCGTCATCATCGTTACCGCGCGGGATGATATTCAGAACCGCGTTGAGGGGCTCGATGCCGGCGCCGACGACTATATCATAAAACCGTTCGATCTGGACGAGATCAGCGCGCGGATGCGATCGGTGCTGCGTCGCGCGGCCGGCCGGGGAGATCCTTCCATCAAGCATCGCGGAATTGCTCTGAATCCCGTCACGCATGAGGTTGAACGCGACGGGATCCCGGTGCCTTTGTCGGCGCATGAGTTTTCGGTGCTCGAAGCGCTGCTGCAACGCCCCGGCGCCGTGCTGTCGCGCGCGCAACTCGAGGATCGGCTCTACGGGTGGAGGGACCCGATCGAAAGCAATGCCGTCGAGGTCTACATTCACGGGCTGCGCCGCAAACTGGGCAGCGACACTATCCGTACGCTGCGCGGCGTCGGCTATTTCATTCCCCGAGAATGACTTCCATCCGCACAAGACTGCTGATCGCGCTGCTGGCCCTCGTGGCCGCAAGTTCGCTGCTATCCGGAACGCTCACCTATCGGCGTGTGCTCGCGGAGACTTCAACTCTCTTCGACTACCAGCTGCGCCAGATGGCGTTGTCGCTGCGTAGTCAGGTATCCATGGCGCCGCGCCTCGAGCTGCCTCCGGATGCGGCCGACGCGGACTTTGTCATACAGATTTGGGATTTGTATGGCGCGCGCGTGTATCTCTCGCGCCCGGGACTGCCGTTGATCGATCAAACCGCGCTGGGTTACGCGAATGTGCGCGTGGGTGGTCAGCCGTGGCGCACCTACGGCTTGCAGACGATTGACGGCGTGATTCAGATCGCGCAACCCGTACGGGTGCGCGAGGAACTCGCGCGCGGCGCCGCGCTGCGCGTCGTGATACCGCTGTTATTGCTGATTCCGGTGCTGGGAGTTGCGATCGTCGTCGTCGTCAGGAACGGTTTGTTGCCGCTGCGGCGCGTGGCCATCGAGGTTCAGCGGCGCAACGTGCACAGTTTGACGCCCATCGCCGCGATGAGATTGCCGCGGGAGATCGCGCCCCTGGTCCAGGAACTGAATCGCTTGCTGACGCGCTTGCATGCGGCATTTCAGACGCAGCGCGCCTTCATTGCCGATGCCGCTCATGAGCTGCGTTCACCGCTGACCGCGGTTCGTCTCGACTTGCAGCTGCTCGATCGGGCGCCGGACGAGTCAGCGCGCCTCGAGGCGCGCACCAATTTGGGCGCGGCGGTTGAACGCGCGATACGCTTGGTCGAGCAACTGCTCACCCTGGCGCGCAACGAGCCGCGCGAGGATCGCGATGAGCTGTCGAGGATTGAGCTCGAGGCCGCCGCCGCCGACGGTATCGCGGATACTCACACATTGGCGTTGGCGCGGCATATCGACCTTGGACTCGAAGCCGATCCGAATACCGTGGTGATGGGTGACCGCGAAGCCCTGCGTACCCTGGTGCGAAACCTAGTCGACAATGCAGTGCGATATACGCCGGCGGGCGGGCGCGTCCAAGTGCGGATCAAGCAGAGCGCCGAGGGTGCGGTACTCGAGGTGACGGATTCCGGACCCGGCATCCCGGTGTCGGACCGGGAGCGCGCCTTTGACCGCTTCTATCGCCGCGTCAGCGCACCGCAAGGCGGCAGCGGGTTGGGACTCGCCATCGTGAAAGCGATCGCCGATCGGCACCGCGCTCGAGTCACTCTCGATGATGCTCCGGGCGGGGGATTGCAGGTGCAAGTCCGCTTTCCGCAGCCGGCTTAAGATTCGCTTAAGCGGGAGGAGCGAGGATGGCCGCAGGTGCCCCACAGGGCCATTTTTCCTCAAGGAGAGTTTCGATGAAAATCCACGCCAGTCAAATTGCCGGTGCGGCATCGGCCGTATTTGCAATCGCTGCGGTTACGGTCTGGTTGGCGCCGGGCGTCTCGCGAACGGCGCAGGCCGGCAGCGTATCTAGTGCCGCGGTCGCCGCCTCGGCGCCGATGTCTCCGGCTCCGGTTCCACTCGGGACCGCGCCAAATTACCGCGCGATCGTCGCGCAAAATCGCGACGCGGTGGTCGGCATTACCACGGCGGGCGAAATGAAGGTGTCATCCGACCAATCATTTGGCGGAAATCCAAATGGCAATGACGATGGGGACAATCCCCTCTCGCAGTTCTTCCGGCAGATGCCGAGACAACAGGGTCATGTGCCCATGCATGCGCAAGGGTCGGGTTTCATCGTGAGTTCAGACGGCCTCGTCCTGACGAATGCCCATGTCGTCGAAGGCGCAAAAGAGGTGACGGTGAAGCTGATCGATCATCGGGAATTCAAGGCGAAAGTGTTGGGCTCGGACAAAGCCAGCGATATCGCGGTGCTCAAGATCGACGCTCATTCCCTGCCGTTCGTGAGGATTGGAAATTCCGACCAATTAGGCGTGGGCGACTACGTGCTTGCGATCGGAGCACCGTTCGGTCTCGAGGAGACGGCGACCGCAGGCATCGTGAGTGCGACCGGCCGTTCGCTTCCCGGCGATGGGGCGGTGCCCTTCATCCAGACGGATGCCGCGGTCAATCCCGGCAATTCCGGTGGACCTTTGTTCGACGCGAATGGTGCTGTCGTCGGAATCAACTCGCAGATCTACACCAATTCTGGCGGCTACCAAGGCGTCTCCTTTGCCATTCCCATCAATCTCGCGCAAGGCGTGGAGCAGCAGATCGTCAAGACCGGCAAAGTCGAGCACGGGCGGCTTGGAGTCGAGATTCAAAACGTCGATCAGTCGCTCGCTCAGTCGTTTAATTTGAGCACGCCGGCCGGCGCTCTGGTTGCCAAGGTCGAGCCCGACAGCGCCGCCGCTCGTGCGGGACTCTTGGCCGGAGACGTGATCCTCAAATACAACGACGCCCCAATTGCCGATGCCGGCCAGCTATCGGTGCAGGTCAGCGGCTCGGCGCCTGGCCAGAAAGCAACGCTTGAAGTGATGCGCAACGGCAAGCCCATCACCGTGTCCGCGACCATCGGTTCCGCATCGGCGGCGACCGTCGCGCAGAACGGCGAGGCCGCGCCGGATGCAACGCACCTCGGGATGACATTGCGGCCGCTAACGCCCGAAGAGCGCGAGCAGGTGGGCGTGTCCGGTGGTTTGGTCGTTGAACAGGCGAGCGGGCGGGCAGCTGAAGCAGGTATCCAGCATGGCGACGTGGTCCTTTCGGTGGACGGTACGCCGGTGCAGAGCGTCACGCAGTTGCGCAATCTCGTGCACGACCATGACAAGCACGTCGCTTTGTTGATTCAACGCGGTGACGCCCGAATCTTCGTACCGGTGGAATTGGGCTGATAACTTTGAGAACGCCGCCGGTTTGTACTTCTTACAGTGCATGCCGGCGGCGCGTTTTGGCCGCTACACGGCGGTAAACCTTCACTAAAAACGCGGTGCCGGTCGAAAGCTGATCAAGCAGCGGGCCGGCGAATCCGCTATAAAGCAAACGATGAAGCATTGCCTCGTCGTTCTTGCCCTGATCGCCTCATTCGTCTCGCCGGTCGCACTTGCCGATGCGACGCCCATCCAACGCGCCGCCGGCGCCGGGACCGGCCACGGGTCTCGCCGATTCGGCGGCGTTGCGCGCGACAGTGTTCGGCACGCCGCCGCAGGATCTGGCGCCGCTGCCGCAGACCGTGCCGCTCACAGAGATAGACCTCGCCTTACCCTGGGCTCGCCCGGTGCCGGCTGTCTTTTGGTTCGACCGCAGGCTGCGGGTGTGGTTTTCGGCGCAGGACAAGCCGGCGCCGCTTGCGATTGTCATTGCGGGCACCGGAAGCGACGCGAACACGGCGAAGCTGTCCATTCTGCGCGCCGTACTCTACCGCGCCGGCTATCACGTCCTCACCATGCCGTCGCCGACTTTCCCGGGTTTCATCGTCTCCGCCTCGAGCACAGGGGTCGCCGGCGATCTTTTGCAGGACGGACACGATCTGTATGCATCGATAGTCGAGATCATCGCCCACCTGCCTCGCAAAGTGCGGATAACCGACATCGATATTTTGGGTTACAGCCTAGGGGGCGCCAACGCGGCCATCGTCAAATCCATCGATGCCACCGAACATAAGCTCAACATTCACCGGGCAGTCATGATCAACCCGCCCGTCAGCTTGTTTGCATCCGTGGGTCGCCTCGACAAGCTGTTCGCGATTACGCTCGGCAACGGGGACGCGGGGATCGAACGGTTCTATCAGCAGCTGTACGCGCAGCTCGCCAATTTGTACCGCGCCTCGGATCGGGTGGAAATCGACGAAGACTTCTTGCTGGGCGCCGCCGCATCGGTATTGAAGACCGATGCGGAGTTCTCCGCGGCCATCGCACTGGCCTTTCGCATCGCCTTGTCCAATGTCTTCTTCGCCGGCGACCTGTACGCGGGAACGGGCGTGGTGGTAGATCCGCAGCATCCTCCCAAAGTGGGCGACTCGCTGGAGGTAACCGCACGGACTCTGCGCGGGATGCCATTTTCGGATTATTTCACCCGAGTTTTCGCGCCGTACTATTTGAAGCGAGTACCGCATTCGACGGTGGATTCGCTGATTGCGCAGAATCGGCTCGACGTGATCGGAGATGCGCTGCGCGGCAATGCGGACTACTACGCGCAGACCAACAGCGACGATCTCATTCTCGATCAATCCGAATTGACGTGGCTGAAAACTACGCTCGGCCGGCGGATCCAGGTTTACAATCACGGTGGTCATTTAGGCAATCTCGGCGATCGCCAACAAGTTGCCGACATGCTCGACATGCTGAGCGGGAACTGGAAGGAAGGCACGCCGTGAAGCCAAACGGGCTCATTTTGTTATTGATCATGGGCGCGAGCGGCTGCGCCTCGCAGAATGTAACCATCCGCAGCTGGCCGCCCGAAACGCCCGCGGCCGACAACGCCGCGAACATCGCAAAAGCGCAACAGCTGATCGCTGTTTCGGCGGTTGCCGCCACATCGGAGACGCGTGGCGAGGAGGCGGATGCCGCCAGGACTCCTAAACCCGGCGGCACCGATAATGTGCCACTGGTGACCGCGGCCGATGCTCCCTCCATGGATACCTACGACCCCTGGGCGCGCCTCAACCGCGCCACTTATCGATTCAACGCGCGCTTCGACGAAGCGGTATTCCTGCCCGTCGCCAACGGCTATCGTCGGCTGCCGTCGCCGCTTCGCTCCGGCGTGCATAATTTCTTCGGCAATCTGTCCGAAATCGACAGCGTCATCAATTACACATTGCAGGGGAGGTTGGGCCGCGGAGTGCGCAGCCTAGGCCGATTCGTGATCAACAGCACCATCGGTATCGGCGGATTGTTCGACGTCGCCACCAAGCTGCACCTGGCGAATTCGCCGACCGGGTTCGGCACCACGCTCGCCAAGTGGGGCATGCATCCCGGTCCGTATCTGGTCATTCCGTTTTTCGGCCCGTCGACATTGCGTGAGGGCATCGGGCTCGCCACCGACTACGGCACCTCGTACGCCATCAACGTGGTGGATTTGTATCGCGGCGATAAGTCCTGGGGCTTGGGGATCCTCAACGCCGTGGATCAACGAGCCAACACCAATTTTCGATATTACGCAACGGGGTCGCCGTTCGAGTACTCAACCATCCGTTTTCTTTACGTCCGTAAGCTCTTGCTCGAGGATGCGGGTTTGCATAGAAAGAAAGCACCGACAAAGCCCAATCCGGACGCACCGGCGGGCCAGTGATCGGCCCGGCGCCACTCGCTTCTTTGCGTGATCGTGCCATCGGCATCGTTGCCACCGGCACGATCTTGGCGATCCTGTATTTCGCACGCGATGTGCTGTTGCCGATTACGCTCGCCGTCATCTTAAGTCTGCTGTTGTCTCCCTTGGTGCGAGCGCTGCGGCACTTAGGTATTGGTCGAACCGCGTCCGTGCTCGCCGCCGTGCTGGTTCTGACCCTATCGTGCGCGTCGGTCGCGGCCATGATCGGCGTGCAAGTGGCACGCATGGCCACGGGCCTGCCGCTATACGAGAAAACGATCCGTTACAAATTGGCGACGCTCAACGAAATGACCGTCGATCGATTGACCGCGTTGACCGGACAGGCGGAACGGATCATCGCCGAGCATGACGAGCACGACGAGCACGCTGCGCGGGTCACGCCGCCTTGCGCGCCAACGCCGGGTCCGCCGACGTCGAGCGTGTCCGCGCCGAGCGGCTCGTCTCCGAGTGCATCTTCGAAAGGCACACCTCTGTCGACCGCCGCCGTGCCGGCCGCGCCGATACCCGTGGAGTTGCACCAGCCGCCGTTGAGTCCTCTGCAGGTCATGGAAAAAGTAGTAGGTTCGGTGTGGGTGCCCCTCGAGACCGCGGGCATCGTGCTCGTGGTTCTGGTGTTCGTGCTGCTCGAGCACGAGTCGGTGCGCGACCGATTCATTCGGATCGCCGGCGGAACCGATCTTCGGGCGACGACGCTCGCGCTCAACGATGCCGGCGAACGTTTGTCGAGATTCTTCGTCTCCCAGTTCGCGGTCAATCTTGGGGTGGGCGTCGCGCTGTGGATCGGACTGACCATCATCGGTTTGCCGCATGCATTGTTGTGGGGCGCGTTCGCCGCCGCGCTGCGATTCGTTCCTTACATCGGGATATGGATCGCCGCGCTATTCTCAGCGTTGCTGGCGGCAGCCGTCGTTCCCGGATGGTCGCTTGCGATCTATACCTTGAGCCTGTTCGTGACCATCGAACTTATTGCGGCCCAGCTCATCGAGCCTCAGTTGTATGGGCATACGACGGGACTGTCCCCTTTGTCGGTGGTGGTGGCGGCAATATTCTGGAGTTGGTTGTGGGGCCCGGTGGGGCTCATCGTCTCGACTCCTTTGACTCTATGCTTGGTGGTCGCGGGCCGTCACATCAAAGCGCTGAGCCTGTTGGACATCCTGTTGGGCGACACTCAAGCTCTGACCATGCCGGAGCGATTTTACCAGCGCGCGCTCTCCGCGGATTCCGATGAGCTCATCGGGAGCGCCCGGGTGTTTCTCAAGCACAATTCCCTCGCCGCGTATTGCGACTTGGTCGTGATGCCGGCGCTGCGCTTGGCGGCCCTCGATCTCGAACGCGGCGCCATCCGGATCGAGCAGCAATTGAAAGTCCGCAGCACCATTGTTTCCGTCATCGCAGCGATCGGCGGCGCGGGCCGTGGATTCACGCGGCGCCGCAACGCCATATCCGTGCTCGATCACACCAGCGCGGGTCGACAGTTGCGTCAACAGCGTGAGCAATTGACCGGCCGTTGGCAGGGACCTTTGATCGTCCCGCCGGGATCCGTGATGCTCTGTGTGAGCTTGGGATCGATCCTCGATGACTTGGCGACGGAATTGTTGGTCCGCATCCTGCGCGAGAGGCAACTCGATGCACGGCATCTATCGCTTGATGATTTGCTTCAGGTTCCGCCGCCGGAAGCGTCGCCCGGGAGTGTGTCGGTGGTTTACCTGCTCAGCGCATTCCCCGGCGAAGAGCGGCAGCGTGCCGAGTCGGCGGCCCTGGAAATACGCCGCCGTTTCCCCGAGGCGCGTCTGGTGACGGTGTTTCTGCCGGGAATGCCATTGCAGCCGGACTCCGCTATCGACAGTATAGAAGGCGCGGATAAGTCCGCGACCTCCTTGGGCGAGGCGTTTCAATGGTGTCTCGATTGGCTGCAGGAGCGGAACAAATCTTGATGGTTGAATCATTGTGACGAGTTCCGCCGTTAGGGGCCAAGCGATCCGTATCCGCTGGCGAATTTTTTCCTTTCTATTTGGTTTTGGCCTGCTGGCCTACGTGCAGCAAAAGACCATCACGGTGGCTGCCGAACGAATGATGCCGGAGCTTGGCTTGACCCAGCTTCAAATCGGCTGGCTCGAACAGGCATTCGTCTTGGGTTACGCCCTTTTTCAGATGCCGGGCGGTATTTTCGGGCAACGATTGGGAGCGCGCCGCACCTTCGTGATCATCGGGCTGACGGCGTTTGCGGCGACCATTGCGACGCCGATCGCGCCCGAGTTTTTTAGCGGACGCGGGTTGTTCGTGGCATTGTTCGGCGTGCAGCTCCTGCTCGGGTGTTCCCAAGGAGCCATCTTCCCGGTATCGGCGGGAGTGTTCGAGGCCTGGTTTCCGCCCAAGCGCTGGGCGTTCGTTCAAGGCTTCCAAACAATGGGACTGAACTTTGGCTCGGCCCTGACGCCGCCGCTCATTGCGAATCTGATGAAAAGCTTGGGCTGGCAACGCGCGTTGGTTTGGGCGAGTTTGCCGGCCTTGGGTCTGATTGCTTTATGGGCCTGGTATGGGCGCGATACGCCGCGCGAACATCCGTCGGTGTCTCAAGAGGAACTCGCCGAGATCGGCAATCAACCGAAGGTTCATTCCTCGATCAGCATCAAGCAGCTGCTCGGCCTCGTCAGGCATAGGAATGTCTTGCTGTTGTTCATTTCCTACATGTGCATGAATTACACATTCTATTTGCTTTCCAACTGGGTATTTTTGTACTTGGTTCAGGAACGCAAATTCTCATTGCTCGAGAGCGGCTGGCTCGCCACCGCTCCGCCGCTCGCCGCGGCGCTCGGTGCCGGGGTCGGGGGTTTGGCGACCAGCATGTTGACGCAGCGCTTCGGCAACCGCTGGGGCTATCGCATCGTACCCCTGGTGGCCATGCCCGCGGCCGCAGTGTTGCTCTTATTCGCGGTCTACGCGACGAATCCCTATTGGGCGGTGGCTGCGCTCGCCACGTGTTTCGGATCGGTTGAACTGACCGAAGGCGCGTTCTGGGGAGCCGCAATGACCGTCGGTCGAGGAGACACCATGGCGGTTTGCGGGTTCATGAACACGGGCGGCAACCTGGGCGGCATCATCAGCATACCGATAGTCGCTTATTTTTCCGGCGAACACGCATGGCACACCGCGTTCATCATAGGCGTTGGGTTCGCGATCGCCAGCGCGCTCGCATGGCTCGGTATCCAAGTTGCCGCCATGAACGAGGCCGCCGCACCACCGCTCGCGCCAAGCGAGGCGGCGGCATCCTAGGAGTTCAATTTGAAAACGGTGCTTGTTACCGGCTCAGCGCAGGGCGTTGGGCTCGCCACCGCCTCGTTGTTGGCGCAGCGTCAATACCGGGTGATCCTGGTGGACATCCAATCGATCGAGGAACGCGTCGAGCGGCTGCGCAGTGCCGGCGCCGAGGCCGCTGGTTGGTGCGGTGATGTCTCCTCCGAGACCTTTGTGCTCGAGCTCAGTCAGTGGGTCGCCAAAGAGTATGGCGCGCTCGACGCGTTGGTAAATAATGCCGGGGTCAGCCTCATCGCACCGGCTGAGCACACCACAGCCGCACAGTGGCAGCGGGTCATGAACATCAATCTGTTCGGCCCGTTCCTGTTGTGCAAGTACTTGGGTGCTCAGATGCTGAGTCGCGGCCGTGGCAGCATCGTCAATGTGGCGTCGGTCGCAGGGCTTGCCGCAGTCAGTCATCGCAGCGCGTACAACGCGTCGAAGCATGGTCTAATCGGACTGACCAAGACATTGGCGGCAGAGTGGGGTGCGCGCGGCGTCAGAGTCAACGCGGTATGTCCTGGTTGGATCAAGACCGAGATGGATGAGGCGGACCAGGGGAGCGGCGCGTATTCCGATGGGGATATCGTCAATCGAGTGCCGATGGCGCGCTTCGCCCGTGCGGAGGATGTCGCAGAGGCCATCGCTTTTCTTTTGAACGACGAGCGGGGCGGATTCATCAACGGCGTGAGCCTTCCCATCGACGGCGGCTGGATGGCCGATGCCAGCTGGGAGAGCCTGCGCTTACGCACCCGGCCCTAGCGCAATTCCAATATGTGGCTAAAACTGACCACGCGCAGCGAGCGGCGCACCCTGCTCGCCGGGTTCTTGGGATACGGACTCGACGGCTTCGACTTCATGATCTACACGTTCGTCATTCCGACGCTGCTGGCCGTTTGGCACATGACGAATGCCCAGGCGGGATTTATTGCGACCGGCGCGCTCCTGACGTCCGCTGCAGGCGGATGGGGCGCGGGCGTGCTCGCGGATCGCTTCGGCCGAGTGCGCATTTTGCAATTGACGGTGGTGTGGTTTGCGGCATTCACGTTTCTCAGCGGTTTCACGCACTCATACCCGCAACTGCTGTTCGCACGAGCCATGCAGGGGTTCGGCTTCGGCGGTGAGTGGGCCGTGGGGTCGGTGTTGATCGCCGAAACCATCGAGGCGCAACATCGCGGCAAGGCCACGGGCCTGGTACAAAGCAGCTGGGCGGTCGGATGGGCCGCCGCGGCCGTGGCGTTTTGGGCGGTCTACGCGCTGGTACCCGCCCGAGCTCGCTTGGAAGATCTTGTTTTGGATAGGCATCGCGCCGGCGCTTCTCATCGTTTACATTCGGCGCCATGTCGAGGAATCGACGCTCTACTTGGCCCTGCGGCGCGAGCCGAGTGCGGGCGGCGCGCCTCGCTCACCCTCTCGACATCTTTCGGCGGCCGCTGCGCCAGACCACGGCACTCGCCAGCCTGTTGTGTTGCGGAATGCTCGGCGCGTACTACTCGGTGACGACTTGGTTGCCCACCTACCTGAAGATCGAGCGTCATCTGTCGGTGGTCGGCACGCTCCAGCTACTTGTTGGTGCTCATCGCCGGGTCATTCGCCGGCTATCTAACCGGTGCGTGGCTCTCGGATGCGCTGGGACGGCGCCGCTGCTTCATGCTCTACGCCGTGTGCGGAGCGTTGCTGATTCTGGCGTACACATGGATGCCGATTACCGACGGCGAGATGCTCGTACTCGGATTTCCTTTGGGATTTTTTCTGTCGGGGATTTTTTCCGGCATGGGGGCATTTTTGGCGGAGCTTTACCCGAGCGCGGTGCGCGGATCAGGACAAGGCTTTTGCTATAGCTTCGGCCGTGCGGTGAGCGCCTTTTGTCCGGCGCTCATCGGTGCCTGGAGCGCTCACTCCTCGCTCGGGGTCGGCATCGGCGCAGTGACGGCAACGGCCTACGTCCTGGTCGTGATAGCCGCATGGGCGTTGCCCGAAACGCGCGGCCGCAATTTGAGCTCGGCCGGTTTGACGAGGCCGGTTTGACCGAGGCCAGTGTGAGCGTGGACGGCGTGACGAGCGGCCGCTGGCAGTTCTGGATCGACCGCGGCGGCACGTTCACCGATATCGTGGGGCGTGCGCCGGAAGGGGAGCTCCGGACGCTGAAATTATTGTCGGAGAATCAGGAGCAATATCGCGACGCCGCGGTCGAGGGCATCCGTCGACTGTTGGGGCTCGCGGCCGAGGAGCTCATCACCCCGGCGCTGGTTGAATCCGTGAAGATGGGAACCACCGTCGCCACCAACGCGCTGCTCGAACGTCGCGGCGAACGTACCGTGCTGGTAACGACCCGCGGCTTTCGCGATGCCCTGCGGATTGCGACTCAGGCGCGGCCCCGTCTGTTCGAACGCCACATCGTGCTGCCTGAACTACTGTACGAAGAGGTGATCGAGGCCGATGAACGCATCGATGCCGCGCGGCGATGTCATCCTCGCGCTTGATGCCATCGCACTCCGCCTGCGATTGCAGATGGCCTACGATGCCGGCATTCGAGCCTGCGCCATCGTATTGATGCACGCCTATCGCGCCCCGGTTCATGAGATCGAGGCGGCGGCGGCGGCGCGGGCCATCGGCTTCACCAGATTTCCGCCTCGCATGAGGTGAGCCCTTTGATGAAGCTCATACCGCGCGGCGACACCACCGTGGTCGACGCCTACCTCTCGCCGATCCTGCGCCGTTATGTGGACCAGCTGGCCGACGAGATGCCGGGAGTCCGCTTGCTGTTCATGCAAAGTTCCGGCGGCTTGACCGAGGCTCGACGCTTTCAAGGCAAGGACGCCATCCTGTCCGGTCCGGCGGGCGGCATCATCGGAATGGTGCAGAGCGCGCGTGCCGCAGGGCACGAGCGTCTGATCGGATTCGACATGGGGGGAACCTCCACGGACGTGAGCCACTACGCCGGCGAGTACGAGCGCGCGTTCGACACCGAGGTCGGCGGGCGTGCGTATACGCGCGCCCATGATGAGCATTCACAGCATCGCGGCCGGCGGCGGTTCCATCATTCGTTTCGACGGGGCGCGGCTGCGCGTGGGACCGGAATCGGCCGGCGCCAATCCAGGTCCCGCGTGCTATCGGCGTGGCGGTCCGCTGACGATCACCGATGCGAACCTGATGCTAGGGCGCATTCAGCCGCAGTTCTTTCCGCGAGTCTTCGGGGAAAATGCGCGATCAATCGCTGGATCGCGCCGTCGTGGAGCAGCGCTTCGCCGAATTGGCGCAACGGATGTCGAGGAGCGCCGGAGGCACGATAAGTCGCGAAGAGGCGGCTGCCGGCGCGCTTAAGATCGCGGTGGGCAGCATGGCCAATGCGGTGAAGCGCATCTCCGTGGCGCGCGGCTACGACGTCACGCGCTACACGCTGCAATGTTTCGGCGGTGCGGGCGGCCAACATGCGTGTCTGGTCGCGGATGCGCTGGGGATGGAACATATATTCTGCCACCCGCTGGCAGGTGTGCTTTCCGCCTACGGCATGGGTCTGGCCGATCAGATCGCGATGCGCGGGGCGGCACTCGAGCGGGTGCTCGATGAGGAGGCCGTGGCCGAGGCGCGCGAACTGGCCGCGCGCTTGACGGCGGAGGCCGGCAAGGAACTGGAGATCAAGGCGTGGCGGCGGAACGCGTACGCAGCATGGCTCGCGTGTACCTGCGCTATCAAGGCACCGATACCGCGCTGCCCTGCGAATTATCGCCGGCCGATTCCGCAGCGGCAGGTTCGGATCCTGCCGGACTTCGCGCGCAGTTCGAGCGCGCCTATCGCCGGCGCTTCGCTTTTTTGATGCCGCAGCTCGGCTTGGTCATCGAGAGCGTGTCGGTGGAATGCATCGGCGCCGGGAAGCCCGGCGATAGCCGCGGGAGAGCCTCGACGAAAGCTTGGGCGAAAACTTGGCGTCAGCTTTGGTGTCGGCCCCGATGGCCGCTGTCCGTCGGCGTGTCCGGGGCCGGCGTCGAAATATCCATGTATTGTCCGGCCGATCACCAGCCGGCCGGCTGGCGTTCTGCGCGCCTCGTTGCCGGCGACCGACTCGAGCCCGGCGCCGCACTTGACGGGCCGGCGATCATCGCCGACGCCAATGCAACCATCGTGATCGAGCCTGGCTGGCGGGCGAGTGTCACGAGCGCGCGAAATTTGGAGCTGCGCCGCGCTTGTCCGCGGCCGGCGACGATGGCGGTAGGGACCCGCAGCCGATCCCGTGATGCTCGAGGTATTCAATAATTTGTTCATGAATATCGCCGAACAAATGGGTTTGCGTCTGCAGAACACGGCGTACTCGGTCAACATCAAGGAGCGGCTCGATTTCAGCTGCGCGATATTCGATGCCGCGGGCGCGCTCATCGCCAACGCACCGCACATGCCGGTGCACTTGGGTTCGATGAGCGAGTCGATCCGCGCGGTCGTGCTTCGAAACCCCGGCCTCAGGCGGGAGATGTCTATGTACTCAATGATCCATATCACGGCGGGACGCACCTGCCCGATGTCACCGTGGTCACTCCGGTATTTCTGAACCCCGATGCGCCCGTTTTTTCGTGGCTTCTCGCGGTCATCACGCCGACGTCGGCGGCATCACCCCGGGTTCGATGCCGCCGTTCTCGACTTCCATGATCAAGAAGGCGTGCTCATCGACAATTTCAAGCTGGTCGAAGCGGGAGCGCTGCGCGAAACCGCTTTGCTCGATGTGCTCCGGCGCGGCCCGTATCCGGCGCGCAACCCCTCGCAGAATCTCGCCGACTTGCGTGCGCAAATAGCCGCCAACGAAAAGGGGGTGCAGGAACTCGAGCACATGGTCGAACAATACGGCGGCGAAACCGTGGCTCGCTATATGCGCTTCGTGCAGGACAATGCCGAAGAATGCGTGCGGCGAGCGATCACGTCCCTCACCGACGGCGAATTCACCCTGCCGCTTGGATAACGGCGCGCGGATCCATGTCCGGGTCACGGTCGATGCCGAGGAGCGCAGTGCCTGCATCGATTTCACCGGCACCAGCGATCAATTGCCGAACAATTTCAATGCACCTCGGTCGATCACGGTGGCCGCCGTGCTCTACGTGTTCCGCACCTTGGTGGACGATGAGATTCCTTTGAACGCAGGCTGCCTGAAGCCGCTCAGCATCATCGTTCCCGAAGGTTGCATGTTGAACCCGCGGCCGCCGGCCGCGGTGGTGGCGGGGAACGTGGAAACTTCGACCTGCGTCACCAATGCGCTGTACGGTGCTCTGGGTGTGATGGCCGCGAGCCAATGCACCATGAACAACTTCACGTTCGGCAACGCGCAGTATCAGTACTACGAGACTGTCGCGGGCGGTTCCGGCGCGGGACCTGGATTTGCCGGCACGAGCGTGGTGCAGACGCACATGACCAACTCGCGGCTCACCGATCCGGAAATACTGGAGTTTCGTTTTCCGGTTCGCTTAGATTCGTATGAAATTCGCCCCGATTCGGGTGGTTCCGGGCGCTGGCGCGGCGGCAACGGCGGGGTGCGGCGAATTCGCTTCTTGCAGTCGATGACGGCCTCGATCTTGAGCAACGGCCGCAAAAGCGGTGCCTTCGGAATGGCAGGAGGCGGTTCCGGCGCCTGCGGTAAGAATTGCATCGAGCGCGCCGACGGAGGCGTCGAGGATTTAGGGGCCATCGGCCAGGCGCAAATGGCGCCGGGCGATGTATTTGTGATCAGCACGCCCGGCGGTGGGGGCTACGGCTGAGTCTAGAGAGCGCGTAACATCACGCATTCTCAAAGGTAGCTGAAACGAGAGGCGCCATGCCAAAGAGGCTAGAACCCCATGAATGACCCGGTGCCGACCGTAAGGCTCGAGATTCGCGACCACGTGGCCTATCTGACGCTCGCGCGTGCGCAGGCCGCGAACCAGATGAATCTTGCAATTCGGCCGCGAGTTTCTGGCCGCGGCATTGGCCATCGGAGCGGCACCCGAAGCGCGCGCGGTGTTGCTGACCGGAGAGGGCAAGAACTTTTGTTTTGGCGGCGATCTTAAGGGAATGATGGCAGCGGGCGGCGATGCCGGTGCGTACTTGACCGAACTTACGACGAATCTGCATGCCGGCATGGCGCACCTCGCGCGTCTGGATGCGCCGGTTATAGCCGCCGTCAATGGGACGGCGGCGGGCGGCGGCTTGGGCCTGGTGCTCGCCGCAGATCTCGCCATTGCCGCGAGGAGCGCGAAATTTGCGCCGGCCTATACGGCGGTGGGCTTAAGTCCGGACGCTAGCTGTACCTTTTTGCTGCCGCGTGCGGTTGGCTACAAACGCGCCATGGAATTGCTGCTGACGAATCGTGTACTCACTGCCGAGCAGGCGCTCGACTGGGGACTCGTCAATCAAGTCGTCGAGGACGAAGATCTCCTCCCGACGGCTGCCGCGCTCGCCGCACGGATGGCTCAGGGCGCCGTCGGTGCCTTTGGTGCCGTCAAGCGCCTGTTATCCGATGCGGAGCCGGGATTGGAAACACAACTCGCGCGCGAAAGCCGCTCGATTTCTGCGCGCGGCATGGCTGCCGAAGGACGGGAGGGTATTGCCGCATTTCTCGAGAAGCGTGCACCAAGGTACTTGTAACCGGATGCTACTCTACCGTATGAACCTACTTGACGGTAGAATCTACTCAAAAGTATAATACCTGGCGGTTCCAGCGCCCGTCGGCGCGCAGCAGGACTCCATATGAAGGCAGCAGACAAGCACGGCTTGGCACCCTCGGGGTACGACGACGACGCGGAAGCTTCGCCTTGGCCGGTGCGCCGGGCCCGGGAGCACAACCGTCGTGTCAAGCGCGAGGCCGTCATCCGTGCGGCGGCGCGCGCGTTCAATGCTCGCGGCTATTACAACACCTCGATCGATGAGATTGCGGCGGCACTGAACGTCACCAAACCGACGATTTATTATTACGTCGCCAACAAGGAGCAATTGTTGCTCGAGTGTATTTTGACCGGCCTCGAGCGGGTGCTCGAACCGTTTCGCCGGCCGCCGCCGACCGGCATGACCGCCCGCGAGCGGTTCAACGACATGATCCGTCACTATGCGCAGGCGATCGCCTCTGAGTACGGCTGGTGCATGGTGCGCGCGGAGGATTTGGGGTTGGCACCCGCGTCGATTGCGCACATCAAGAAGCTGAAATCAGAGATCGATCAAGGTATCCGCAGGCTGTTGGAGGATGGCGTTCGCGATGGGTCCATCGAGACCGGCGACGCCAAGATGACGGCGTTCGCGCTGGCCGGCGCGCTCAATTGGATTGCTCACTGGTATCGCGAGAACCAATCGATGACGCCCGCCGAAATTGCCGAAGCCTTCGTGCGCATTTTCAACTTTGGTCTCGCGCCGCGAACCGAGGCCGCTCGACCGATGACCCCCGTATCCCGACCGCGGCGCGCAAGGCGCTCCGCGCCGTCTAAAGAGGAGCAGACTCTATGAACGCCGTCTCCATCGCCGCGAAGCCCGCTCCTTACTTGCCAAAGAACAAGGTACGGTTCATCACCGCGACATCGCTGTTCGACGGTCACGATGCCTCGGTCAACATCATGCGCCGCATCCTGCAGGCATCCGGCGCCGAAGTGATCCACCTGGGCCACAACCGCTCGGTGCAAGAGATCGTCAACGCTGCCTTGCAGGAGGATGTACAGGGCGTGGCCATCACTTCCTACCAAGGGGGCCATGTCGAGTTCTTCAAATACATGATAGATCTGCTGCGCCAGAACGGCGGCGATAACATCAAGGTGTTCGGAGGAGGGGGCGGCGTGATCATGGCCGCCGAAATCCGCGAGCTCATCGACTATGGCGTGACGCGCCTATATTCCCCCCAGGATGGGGCAGCGATGGGTCTGCAGGGCATGATCGACGATGTCATCCGCTTGAGCGATTACGATCTGTCCGCATTCGCTCCGCCGGAGACGGATGCCCTGGAGGCGCTGCGCTCCGGCGATCGCCGGCGGCTCGCCAGGATCATCACGGCGGTCGAAAATCGTGCCTACCCCATGCGCGTACGTCAAGCCATGCTGCAGGCCGCCGCCGGCATAAAAACCCCCGTATTGGGCATCACCGGTACCGGCGGCGCCGGCAAATCCTCGCTCACGGATGAGCTGATCTTGCGTCTGCGGCTGGATCAGGAGGATCGGGTTCGAGTGGCCGTCATTTCGATCGACCCGTCGCGCAAGCGCACCGGCGGCGCGCTGCTCGGCGATCGCATTCGCATGAATTCGATCGAGTCGGATAGGATTTTCATGCGATCGCTGGCCACGCGCGACACCGGCACCGAGTTGTCCGCGGCGCTGCCCGAAGTGCTGGCGGCGTGCAAGCTCAGCGGATTCGACCTGATCGTGGTTGAAACCTCCGGTATCGGGCAGGGCGAGTCCGCCATCGTGCCGCTGGTCGATACTTCGCTCTACGTCATGACCCCGGAGTTCGGCGCTGCTTCTCAGTTGGAAAAGATCGACATGCTCGATTTCGCCGACTACGTCGCCATCAATAAATTCGACCGCAAGGGCGCCGAAGATGCGCTGCGCGATGTGCGCAAGCAATACCAGCGCAACCGCAGCCAGTTCAATAAGTCGCCCGATACCATGCCGGTGTTCGGCACCATGGCTTCGCGCTTCAATGACGACGGGATGACGGCGCTGTACCAGGCGATCGTGCCGCGGCTGCAGGAACATGGGTTGAAAGTGAAACCCGGCAAGCTACCGAGAACCGAAGTAAAAGCCTCCTCCCTCGGCCGCGCCATCGTACCCCCCGAGCGCGTGCGCTACCTTGCCGAGATCAGCGGGACGGTGCGTGAATTTCATAGACAAATCTTGACTCAAACCCGCACCGCCCGCGAGCGCCAGGCGCTGAAAACCGCCAAGACCCTGTTCGAGAAATCCGGCAAGGCGGCCGCCGACTTCGACGAGCTGATCTCGGACAAGAGCGGCGAACTTACCGCGGCGGCGGCCAAGCTTTTGGAACAGTGGCCGAAGACCCAAGAACTGTACGCCCAGGACGAGTACGTGGTGAAGATCCGCGACAAGGAGATTCGCACCGGCCTCACTCACGAATCGCTGTCCGGCACCAAGATTCGCAAGGTAGCTCTGCCGCGGTTCGACGACGAAGGAGAAATCTTGCGATTCCTGATGAAGGAAAATGTCCCCGGTTCATTCCCGTTCACCGCCGGCGTGTTCGCATTCAAACGCGAGGGTGAGGACCCGACGCGCATGTTCGCCGGCGAGGGCGATGCGTTCCGCACCAACCAGCGCTTCAAACGCGTCTCGGAAGGACTGGCGGCACACCGCCTATCGACCGCCTTTGATTCGGTGACGCTGTACGGCTCCGATCCTGACCCGCGCCCGGACATCTACGGCAAGGTCGGCAATTCGGGCGTATCGATCGCCACGCTGGATGACATGAAAGAGCTCTATTCAGGCTTCGATCTGTGCTCGCCCACGACCTCGGTGTCGATGACTATAAACGGGCCGGCACCGATTATTCTTGCGATGTTCATGAACACCGCCATCGATCAGCAGCTCGAGAAGTTCCAGCAGCAAAACGGCCGCGAGGCCACCGAAGATGAGCACCAGAAAATCAAGGCTTGGACGCTGTCGATGGTGCGCGGCACCGTGCAGGCGGACATATTGAAAGAAGACCAGGGTCAGAACACCTGTATCTTCTCCACCGAATTCGCACTCAAGATGATGGGCGATATCCAGGAGTATTTCGTGCATCACCGGGTGCAGAACTTCTACTCGGTATCGATCTCCGGCTATCACATCGCCGAAGCCGGCGCGAATCCGATCTCCCAGCTCGCCTTCACCCTCGCCAACGGCTTTACCTATGTCGAGTCGTACTTGGCGCGCGGCATGCATATCGATGACTTCGCGCCGAATCTCTCGTTCTTCTTCTCGAACGGCATGGATCCGGAATACTCGGTGATCGGCCGAGTCGCGCGCCGCATCTGGGCGGTCGCCATGAAGAACAAGTACGGTGCGAATGAGCGAAGCCAGAAGCTCAAGTATCACGTGCAAACTTCCGGGCGATCATTGCACGCCCAGGAGATGGCATTCAACGACATCCGCACCACCCTGCAGGCACTGTGTGCGATCTATGACAACTGCAACAGCCTGCACACCAACGCCTATGACGAGGCGATCACCACGCCCACCGAAGAGAGCGTACGGCGCGCCATGGCGATCCAGCTCATCATCAATCGCGAGTGGGGCTTGGCCAGGAACGAGAACCCCAACCAAGGGAGCTTCATCATCGATGAGCTGACGGACTTGGTCGAGGAGGCGGTGTTGAAGGAATTCGACGCCATTGCGAGCCGCGGCGGCGTGCTCGGTGCCATGGAAACCGGATATCAGCGCGGCAAGATTCAGGATGAGTCGCTATCGTACGAACACAAGAAGCACGATGGGTCCTATCCCATCATCGGCGTCAATACGTTTCGCAGCCCGCGCGGCGACACGGTGCCGGAGACGATCGAACTCGCGCGCTCGAGCGATGCCGAGAAGCAGTCGCAGCTCACACGCCTAGCGCAGTTCAAGGAGCGCAATTCGCACAGCGCGCCGCAGACGCTCGAGCGTCTGCGCCGCACGGTGATCGCGAACGGCAATACGTTCGACGTATTGATGGATGCGGTGCGCGACAGCTCGCTCGGTCAAATCACGAATACCCTGTACGAAGTCGGCGGCCGCTACCGCCGCAACATGTAGTGGAACTCATATGACCCTCTCGAAGATCGGGATCATCGGCGCCGGTACCATGGGTGCCGGCATCGCGCAGATCAGCTCCGCCGCAGGCCTTGAAGTACTGATGGTGGACGTGTCGGATGCCGCGCTCGATCGCGGCGCGGCCTCCATCAGCGCGAGCCTCGACCGGCTGGTAAAAAAAGACAAGCTCAGCGCCGAGCAGCATGCCGCCGTGCGCTCACGGATCCGCGGCAGCACCCAATACTCGCAACTCGCCGCGGTCGATCTCGTGATTGAAGCGGCCACCGAGAATCTCGACGTCAAGCGCCGAATCATGCAGCAGGCCGACGCGAGCATGCGGGCAGAGGCCGTCCTTGCAACCAATACCTCCTCGATCTCGATCACCGCGCTGGCGGCGGCGACCAAGCGGCCGGATCGTGTTGTCGGCATGCATTTTTTCAATCCGGTGCCGGTGATGGCGCTGGTGGAATTGATCCGCGGGCTGCGGACCTCCGACGAGACGCATGCGCGCGCCGCCGAATTCATCCGGTCGATCGGCAAGACCGCGATCGATGCCAAGAACTCGCCGGGTTTTGCCGTCAATCGCATACTGTGTCCGATGCTCAACGAGGCGATCTTCGCACTGCAGGAAGGCATCGCAAGTGCCGCGCACATCGATGAAGGCATGAAGCTCGGATGCAATCATCCGATCGGCCCGCTGGCGTTGGCCGACCTCATTGGTCTCGACACGTTGCTGTCGATCATGGAGGTATTCCAGCGCGACTACGGCGACCCTAAGTATCGTCCGGCGCCGTTACTGCGTGAAATGGTTGCGGCCGGCCGGCTCGGACGCAAGAGCGGACAGGGCTTTTTCAGCTATGCGTGAGTATCAGGCACCGTTGTCGGATATGCAGTTCGTGTTTCGCGAGTTGGTGGATTTAAAACTCCTCGCTCTCCTACCCGGGTTTGAGGATGTGTCGCCGGACTTGGCGGAGGCGGTGCTCGAGGAGGCTGCCAAGTTTGCCGGCGGCGTGCTCTCACCGCTCAATCGCAGCGGCGATCTTGAAGGCGTGCGATGGCAGGACACGCAGGTCTTCACCGCGAAGGGTTGGAAGGAGGCCTACGCGCAATTTGTCGCCGGCGGTTGGAATGCACTGTCCTGTACGCCCGGCTTCGGCGGTCAGAACTTGCCGCGCCCGCTATCGGCGCTGGTCGAGGAGATGTGGAACGGCGCCAACATGGCCTTTACGCTGTGTCCGATGCTCACGCACGGCGCCATCGAGGCAATCGAGCTACGCGGTTCGGAGAAGCTCAAGCAGACTTATTTGCCCAAGATGGTTACCGGTGAATGGACCGGCACGATGAATCTGACGGAACCTCAAGCCGGATCCGATCTGGCTGCGGTGCGCACGCGCGCCGAACCGATCGGCGGCGGCCGTTACCGACTGGTGGGTCAGAAAATTTTTATCACCTACGGCGAGCACGATCTGACCGAGAACATCGTCCACATGGTGCTGGCCCGGGTGGCGGGCGCGCCGGAAGGCGTCAAGGGCATTTCGCTCTTCTTGGTACCGAAGTTCTTGGTTCATGCCGATGGCTCCTTGGGCGCACGCAACGACGTGCGCTGCGTATCCGTTGAACACAAGCTCGGCATCCACGCAAGCCCCACCTGTGCACTCGCCTTTGGGCAGAATGGCGATGCGATCGGCGAACTCGTCGGCGAAGAAAACCGCGGATTGGAATACATGTTCATCATGATGAACGCGGCGCGATACGCCGTGGGCCTCGAGGGTATCGGCTTGTCGGAACGAGCGTTTCAGAGTGCGCTCGCCTTTGCGCACGAGCGCATTCAAGGCACCGCGATCGGCGAACCCGGGCATGTTCGCGTCCCGATCAGCCATCATCCGGACGTGCGCCGCATGTTGATGCTGCTGAAATCTCAAACCGAGGCGATGCGCGCGCTGGCAAGCGTCGTCGCGGTGTCGCTCGATGCCGCTCGCCTGCATCCGAACGATGATGAGCGCCGGCGCCATCAGGCTTTCGCCGATCTGATGATTCCCGTGGTCAAGGGGTGGTGCACGGAAAACTCAGTCGAGCTCGCGTCGGTGGGAATCCAGGTCCATGGCGGCATGGGATTCATCGAGGAGACCGGGGTGGCGCAGTACCTTCGCGATGCGCGCATCACGCCGATCTATGAAGGCACCACCGGGATTCAAGCGAACGATCTGATCGGCCGCAAATTGGCGCGCGACGGCGGCCGCACGGCGCAATCGGTCATCGGCGAGATGCGTAGAGTGGCGGACGCACTGGCGAAGACGCCGAGCCTGTCTGGAGCGGCGCCGGTGTTCTCAGCAGGCATCGACGCGTTGGAGCGCTCGATCCACTATGTCGTGACCAATTATGGGAGCGATCCACGCGGCGTCGCTCTCGGTGCCGTGCCATTGCTCAAGCTGTTCGGCATCGTCGCGGGGGGCTGGCAGATGTTGCGCTCGGCGCTCATTGCGCAGCAGCGCCTCACCCAATCTGGGCCGGGCAACCTCGGTCATGACTTTTATCAGGCGAAGCTCGCGACCGCCCGCTTCTACGGGGACTATGTGCTGTCGCAAGCGCCCGGATTGGCGCATGCCATCACGCAAGGCGCCGCGGCCGCGCTCGACGAGGGTGTGCTCTAAGATCCGCATGGACTCCCGCTATCCCCAGCGCATCATTTGCCTTACCGAAGAGCCTACGGAAGTTCTCTACGCGCTGGGTGAGCAAGACCGAATCGTCGGCATCTCCGGCTTCACCGTACGGCCGGCGCGGGCGCGCCGCGAGAAACCCAGGGTCTCCGCCTTCACCAGTGCGAAGCTCGATCGCATTCTGGCTCTCGAGCCGGATTTCGTGGTCGGATTTTCCGATATTCAAGCGGATATCGCCCGGGATCTGATCAAGGCCGGCGTCGAAGTCTGGATCAGCAATCATCGCTCCGTCGAGGGCATCTTGGGCTATGTGCGCCGGCTGGGCGCCTTGGTCGGCGCCGCCGACCGTGCCGAACGTTATGCGCTGGAACTCGAGCGGCATGTCGAACTCATACGCCTCAAGTCCGCGATGCTCTCCCGTCGTCCTCGGGTTTATTTCGAGGAATGGGATGAGCCGCTGATCACGGGCATTCGCTGGGTCAGCGAACTCATCGGCATTGCCGGCGGCGATGATGTGTTTCCCGAACGTGCCGTCTGTTCGCTCGGCAAGGATCGCATTTTGAGCGATCCCGACGAGGTCGTGCGCCGCGCACCGGATATCATTTTGGGCTCCTGGTGCGGCAAGCGTTTTCGTCCGGAACGAGTCGCCTCCCGGTCCGGCTGGGATGCGGTTCCTGCCGTGCGCGACGGCGAACTGCACGAGATCAAGTCGCCGCTGATCCTGCAGCCCGGTCCCGCCGCCTTGACCGACGGCTTAGCCGCGCTGCACGCCGTGCTGGGCCGCTGGGCCGAGCGTCACGCCGCCTAGCACCAAGCCGCCTAGCGCGGCTGCATCCGCAGGGCGCCGTCCAAGCGGATCACTTCGCCGTTCAACGTCGGAATCTCCACGATGGATTGGACCAATTGGGCGAATTCCTCGGGTTTTCCCAAGCGCGGCGGGAACGGGACCTGCGATCCGAGGGAGGCTTGAACCTCCTTCGACAAACTCGCCAACATCGGAGTCATGAAAATCCCCGGGGCAATGGTCACGCAGCGAATGCCGACGGACGCCAGCTCACGGGCGATGGGCAAGGTCATGCCGACGATACCGGCCTTGGTCGCTGAATAGGCTACCTGGCCGATTTGACCTTCGAACGCGGCGACCGAGGCGGTGTGGATCAACACGCCGCGTTCACCCTCCTCGTTGGGAACATTGTCGCGCATGATCGCCGCCGCGGTCTTGTCGCAGAGGAAAGTACCGATGAGATTCACCCGTACCACTTTTTCGAAATATTCGCCGGTCATCGGACCTTCCTTGCCCACCAGCTTTCCGGCGCCGCCGACACCCGCGCAATTGACGAGCAGATTGATGCCGTTCATGCGTCTGGCGAGCGGCCGTTCATTGCCGCGATGACCTGAGATTCGATGCCGACATCGCACTTGAAGAAGGACGCGCCGATGGATTTTGCGACGCTGTGGCCGGCTTCCTCCTGCAAGTCGAGAATGGCGGCTCTGCCGCCTCGCGGCGATGACCCTCTCGGCGGCGGCGCGCCCCAATCCGGAGGCTCCGCCGGTGACGACCGCCAGTGTATGACCGATTTTCACTTCAAACTGATCGTCGTATTCACGCCCGTCGAGACGCTGTTGTCATCGAACCAACGCGTGGTGATGGTCTTCGTCTGAGTGTAGAACTGAACCACCTGCTTGCCGTAGGGCCCGAGATCGCCGAGCTTCGAGCCTCGCGATCCGGTGAAGCTGAAGAACGGCACGGGAACCGGAATCGGTACGTTGATGCCCACCTGACCGACATCGATCTCGTTTTGGAACTTACGGGCGGCCGCGCCGCTTTGCGTGAAGATGCCGGTGCCGTTGCCGAACGGGTTTTCGTTGATCAGCGTGATGGCCTCGTCCAAGGTATTCACGCCGACGATGACCATCACGGGCCCGAAGATTTCCGTCGTGTAGATCTTCATGCTCGGGCGCACCGCGGAAAAAATGGTCGGTCCGATGAAGTTGCCCTTTTCGTAGCCGGTCACTTTGATCTCGCGGCCGTCCATTTCGAGCTTCGCGCCCTCTTTGATCCCGTCCTCGATCAGCCCTAAGATGCGCTGCTTGGCGCTCTTCGAGACGACGGGACCCAAATCGGCGCCTTTTTCGATTCCGGCGTTGACCTTGAGAGTCTTCGCCTTCGCAACGATATCGGGTATCCACTTCTGCGCCTCGCCGACGAGTACCGTGACCGAGGTCGCCATGCAGCGTTGCCCCGCGGCACCAAAGGTCGCCCCCACCAGCGCATTGAGCGATTGCTCCTTGTTGGCATCGGGCAGTACCACCGCGTGATTCTTGGCGCCCATCATGCATTGCACCCGCTTGCCGTGCTGCGAAGCGAGGTGATACACATGCGTTCCGACGGCGGTTGAACCGACGAAGGACACCGCAGCGATATCCGGGTGAGTGCACAGGGCGTCGACTGCGCGCTTGCCGCCATGAATGATGTTCAGCACCCCCGGCGGTACTCCCGCTTGCAACGCCAGTTCGGCCAGCAGCATCGGCGTCATCGGGTCCTGCTCGGAGGGCTTGAGCACGAAGGTGTTGCCGCAGACGATGGCCATCGGAAACATCCACAGCGGGATCATTGCGGGAAAATTGAACGGTGTAATGCCTGCACACACGCCGATCGGCTGACGAATCGTGTAGGTGTCGACGCCGCCCGCAACGTTTTCCGCGTACTCGCCGAGCTGCAGCGTGCCGATCGAGCAGGCATGCTCGACCACCTCGAGGCCGCGGAACACATCGCCCTCGGCGTCCGCCAGGGTTTTGCCCTGTTCGGCGCTTAACGTGTGCGCGATCCGGCTCATGTGCTCACGGATCAGCGCTTGAAGCTTGAGCATGATGCGCGCGCGAGCCGCGAGCGGCGTATTTTTCCAGGTCTTGAAAGCGGCTTTCGCGGCGGTCACCGCGGCGTTGATCTCCGCATCGGTGGCGAACGGTACTTGCGCCAATACCTGCTGCGTGGCCGGGTTGACCACGTCCTGCCACTCGCTGGTTTGCGATTCGATGAACTTGCCGTCGAGCAGCATTTTGACGGTGGGCGTTTCGTCGGCCAGCACCGCGGGTTGGGTTGTCATGAAAGTTCCCCTTGTCTGAAGGCACTAGTTTAGCCTGACCGGCGTCCGGGCGCCTCCCTTAGGGCGCCGCCATCGCGTAAACTAGCGAGCCTATATGCGGCACGGCTGGTGCCCAATCCACTCGAAATGCGTAACCAAAAATGCAACAGTCAACGGCCGACGTGAACGCGAAAGCCGCCCCCTCGACCGCCCGAGCGGAGCCGGGAACCGTCGCCATCTGCTTCGTTGCGGCGGCGCTGGAAGCGGTTCGCGCCCGCCACCTGGATGCGGATGACTTGCTGGTAAGAGTCGGCCTGTCCCCGAGCCTGCTCAAAAGCCCACAGGCGCGCGTCTCGGCCGAGCACTATGGGAAGCTGTGGCGACTCGTGGCGTTGACGTTGGACGATGAGTTTTTCGGTCAGGATTCGCGGCGCATGAAGGCCGGCAGCTTCGCCATGTTGTGTCGCTCGGCCGTGAGCTGCAAAACGCTCGGGCAGGCTCTGAATCGGTGTTTGCGCTTCTACGGATTGATCTTGGATGACATTTCGGGGGCATTGCTGCGCGACTCGACCGAGGCGAAAGTCACGCTGCGTGAACGAAACGCGGGTAGACCGCGCCGTCCGTTTGCGTATGAAGTGCTCCTCATCCTGCTGCACGGCGTCGCGTGCTGGCTGGTGGGGCGGCGGATCCCGATTCTACGGGCAGAGTTCAACTACCCCGAACCGGGGCACAGCGGCGAATATCGGTTGATGTATTGCACCGATCTGACATTCGAGATGCCGCAGACCGCCATCGTGTTCGACGCGGACTATCTGGATCTACCGGTCGTGCAAAATGAACGTACGGTCAAGGAGTTCGTGCGAACGGCCCCGGAGAATATCGTCACGAAATACAAGAACGGCAGCAGCCTGAGCGCGCGTATCCGCCGCCGTCTGCGGCAACGGCTGCCGGGAGAAGTTCCAGACTTCGATACGCTGGCGGCCGAGCTGAACATGACGGCCGCCACCCTGCGCCGCCGTCTGCACGAGGAGGGCTCCTCCTATCAAGCCATCAAGGACCAATTGCGGCGCGATCTGGCCATCCGCTACTTGAGTCATTCCGACCGCAGCGTCATGGAGATCGCCATGGAATTGGGATTCTCCGAACGTAGCGCCTTTCACCGCGCTTTCCAGAAATGGACCGGCGCCTCGCCGGGGGAGTTTCGCCGCGGTTCGCAGGGTTGAGCATCGGACCGGCGTTCCGACGCGAGATCCAGGCGTTCGGCGATGTTGCAATTTCGCTCAAAGTCTTTGATTGATTTGGTCATTCGGGCGGTATTCGGTTGCCTCTATAGTTTTCCCATCGAGGATTCGAGCCTATGGCGAATGAAAATGTGTCGGGAGCCTTGAAGTCGCCCGGTGAGCGATTGCGCGCCGCGGTCGCCGAAGAACGGCCGCTGCAAGTGGTCGGTGCGATCAATGCCTACGCCGCGCGCATGGCCGCTGCCAGCGGTTTCAAGGCTCTCTATCTTTCGGGCGGCGGGGTTGCCGCGAATTCCCTGGGCGTGCCGGATTTGGGAATCAGCACGATGGACGATGTGCTCATCGACGTTCGGCGCATCACCGACGCCTGTTCCTTGCCGCTGTTGGTAGATGCGGATACCGGGTGGGGCGGGGCGTTCAATATCGCCCGCACCGTGAAGTCCTTCATCAAGTTCGGCGCCGCGGGACTGCATATCGAAGATCAGGTGCAAGCCAAGCGCTGCGGCCACCGCCCCGGCAAAGAGGTGGTGTCGCAGCAGGAAATGGTTGACCGCGTCAAGGCGGCGGTGGACGCGCGCACCGATGCGCAGTTCGTCATCATGGCGCGCACCGATGCGCTCGCGGTGGAGGGGATGGACAGCGCCATCGAGCGCGCCGTCGCCTGTGTGGAGGCGGGCGCGGATATGGTGTTTCCCGAGGCTATCACCGAGCTTGCGATGTACCGGCGATTCAAGGACGCGGTGAAGGTACCGATTCTCGCCAATATCACCGAATTCGGCCAAACGCCTTTGTACTCGCGAGAGGAATTGGGCTCCGTGGGCGTCGACATCGTTCTTTATTGCTGCTCCGCTTATCGGGCGATGAACGCCGCCGCGCTCGCGACGTACCAAGCCATTCGCCGCGATGGCACGCAAAAAAATGTACTGGATCGCATGCAAAGCCGCGCCGATCTATACGGCTATCTCGACTATCACGCGTACGAAGCAAAACTGGATGAGTTATTTGCGGAGGGGAAGGAAAAATGACCGAAATTCAGGGGGCCGGCTTCAAACCCAAGAAATCCGTCGCCTTATCGGGCGTCACTGCCGGGAACACCGCATTCTGCACCGTCGGGAAAACCGGCAACGATCTGCACTATCGCGGCTACGACATTCTCGATGTGGCCACTGAAAGCGAGTTCGAGGAGATCGCCTATCTTCTGGTTCACGAAAAGCTGCCGAATCGGGCGGAGTTGACGGCGTACAAAGCCAAGCTGAAGGCGTTGCGAGAGCTGCCGCCCCCGGTGCTTACCGTCCTGGAACAACTGCCCGCCGCCAGCCATCCGATGGATGTGCTGCGAACCGGTGTGTCGGCGCTCGGCTGCTGCGTGCCGGAAGCCGCCGCTCACCCGAACGAGGGAGCGCGCGATCTCGCCGATCGGCTCTTGGCGTGCTTGGGATCGATGCTGTGCTATTGGTACCACTTTGCGGCCAATCGGCGGCGCATCGAGGTGCAGACGGACGATGATTCGATCGGCGCGCATTTCCTGCATCTGCTGCATGGCCGAAAACCTTCGGCACAATGGGTGCGCGCCATGCACACCTCGCTCAATCTCTATGCCGAGCACGAATTCAATGCCTCGACGTTCACGGCCCGGGTCATCGCGGGCACCGGATCGGATCTATATTCCTGCATCACGGGCGCCATCGGGGCGCTGCGCGGACCGAAACACGGCGGCGCAAACGAGGCCGCTTTCGAGATCCAGAATCGATATGCCACGCCGGATGCGGCCGCAGAGCCGACATCAGACGGCGGGTTGCCGACAAAGAAGTCATCATCGGCTTCGGCCATCCGGTGTACACGATTTCAGATCCGCGCAATCAGGTCATCAAGGAAGTCGCGCGTGCATTGGCCCTCGCGGCCAACGATCCTTTAGGGTTTTGCGATCGCCGAGCGGATCGAGACCGTCATGAAGGAGATCAAGAACATGTTTGCGAATCTCGATTGGTTCTCCGCCGTGTCCTACCATCTCATGGGCGTGCCGACTGCGATGTTCACGCCGTTGTTCGTCATCAGCCGCACCTCGGGGTGGGCCGCGCACATCATCGAACAGCGCATCGACGGCAAGATCATCCGCCCGAGCGCGAATTACATCGGACCCGAGGACCTCAAGTTCCGTCCCCTCGGCCGAGCGCCCATAAAGGATAACGAAAAAGGCTTCCATGTCACACGATATCAAATCGGCGCAGCGTCCCGCGCCCGATCCCTTACTCGCCGCTATCGCCGACTATGCCTTGAGCTATGAGATCAAGAGCGAGTTGGCCTACGAGACCGCAGGCTACTGCCTGATGGATACTCTGGCCTGCGGTTTTCAGGCGCTGAAGTACCCGGCGTGCACCAAGCTCATGGGTCCGGTCGTGCCGGGCGCTACGCTCGCGGGCGGCGCGCGCGTTCCCGGCACTTCCTATGAACTCGATCCCATCAATGCGGCATTCAATATCGGCGCGATGATTCGTTGGCTGGATTTCAACGATACCTGGCTTGCCGCCGAATGGGGTCATCCTTCCGATAATTTGGGCGGCGATCCTCGCCGTCGCCGACTACCTGTCGCGCAGCGGCAAAGCCGCTGAAGGTGCGCGACGTCCTTACCGGCATGATCAAGGCGCACGAGATCCAGGGCGTCCTCGCGTTGGAAAACAGCTTCAATCGGGTCGGGCTCGATCATGTGCTGCTCGTGCGCGTTGCCTCGACCGCCGTGGTAACCGCGCTGATGGGCGGGAGCCGCGAGCAGATCATCAACGCCGTATCCAATGCGTGGATCGACGGCGGCGCGCTGCGCACGTACCGACACGCGCCCAACACCGGCTCGCGCAAGAGCTGGGCCGCCGGCGACGCGACCAGCCGCGCGGTGCGCCACGCGTTGTTCGCGCTGAAGGGAGAGATGGGCTATCCGTCTGCGCTCTCTGCCAAGACCTGGGGTTTTCAGGATGTGCTGTTCAAATCCAAGCCGTTGGCGCTGCCGCAAGCCGTTCGGCAGCTACGTGATGGAAAACGTGCTGTTCAAGATTTCGTATCCGGCCGAATTTCATGCCCAAACCGCGGTCGAAGCGGCGATGACTCTGCACGCGGCAGATCCAGCGACAAGCTCGGGGAAATCGAGCGCGTGACGATCGAGACGCAGGAGCCCGGCGTGCGCATCATCGATAAAACGGGACCGCTCGCGAATCCGGCGGATCGCGACCATTGCATACAATACATGGTGGCCATCCCGCTTTGTTCGGCAGGCTCACGGCGTCGGATTACGAAGATCAGATCGCCGAGGATCCGCGCGTCGATGCGCTGCGCGCCAAGATGCAGGTCAAGGAGAACCCCAAGTTCACGGAAGAGTACTATGCACCGGACAAGCGCTATATCGGCAACGCCGTGCAGGTATTTTTCAAAGACGGCACGGCGAGCCCCCGCGTCGAGGTCAACTACCCCATCGGTCATCGCAAGCGCCGCGCCGAAGGGATGCCGGTGCTGGTCAAGAAGTTCGAAGCCAGCGTCGCGGCGCACTTTGGCGCCAAACAGACCGAGGCCATCAAAAAGATGTTTGCGGACCGGGCCGCGCTGCGGCGATGCCGGTCAGCGATTTCGTGGCCCAGATGGTCAGGCCGCCTAGAACAGAATTACTCGCGCCGGGAAAATACCGCACGCGGGCGGATTATGACGCATCGAGCTTGCCGAAGGCCCCTCCGGGTCTGGATAGTGTCGCGATGACCAGAGCCATTCGACCGCCGACCGAGGATTGGGCCTCGCGCCAATTGCAAGGCCTTGACCGCGCGCCGCGCCGGACGAGCGGCGCAGTCGAGCCGACCGGCGGCGGCGCATCTGGTGGTCGGTGCTCTACGGCAGTTTCAATCCGCGCCGGCGGCGACCCGCCGCGCCGCCTCGATGATTCTCGGTTTCACTCCTTGGATTGGCATGGAGCTCACCTGCTGGCCGTTTCGATCGGCATCTTGATTTTGAACGTCGCGGACGCATTGATGACGGTGACGCTGCTCTCTCGACGGCGCCATCGAGGTGAACCCGTTCATGGCGGCGCTCGTTTCCGGAAACGTCGCCCTGTTCGCGTCGCTGAAAATGGCGATGACCGGGGTCAGCGTCATGCTGATGGTGTTCCTCGCGCGTTATCGGTTTATGCGCGTGGTGCGAGTCGAGATGGTGCTGTATGGCGTCCTGCTGGCCTATGTGCTTCTGATCGGTTATGAGTTTTCGATGCTTCATACCTTGAGAGACGTACAGATCTTCTGATTTTGGCGGCCTGCGTCACATTCCATATTCTGTCGCATTGGGCTAGACTAACGCCCTGTCACCGAGTGGTCTTTTCTTTCTCATCACCTTGATGTCCTTGAGGTTTTCACCCCTTCGATGCACTCATGAGCGAATCACTTGCGGACCAATTGGCGACTACGGCTCTGTACGGCGGAAACGCCGATTTCATCGAAGATCTCTACGAGCAATTTCTGAAGGACCCCAGCGCGGTCGATGCGAGCTGGGCGCGAGTACTTCAGGACTTTCCAAGCGGGATCGCGCCGAGCGACAGCGCCACATCGCGAGGTCCGCGAGCGGCTGCAAGCGAAGCTGCCGGCTGCCGCGAATCCCTGGGTCCGCCCAACGTTTCCGACCTGGCGAGCGCAAAGCAAGGCGCGGTGTCGCGGCTGATTCAGGTCTATGCGAATCGCGGCCACTTGATTGCTAATTTGGATCCGCTCGGGCTGCAGCAGCGCGCCAAGCCGTACGTGCTCGATCTGGAGTATTTCGGCCTGTCGGACGCGGATCTCGACACCGAGTTCTTTACCGGCAGCCGCAATGCCGCCCTCCCGGGACGCAGCAAGCTCAAGGATATTCTCGCGACGCTGCAATATCATCTACACCGACACCATCGGCGCCGAATTCGCGCACGTGTCCGACACCGACGAGCGGCTCTGGCTGCAGGACAATTTTCAGTCGGCGCGAATGCAACGCCGCTTCAGCGCCGAGGAGAAGAAAAACATCCTCTGGCAGCTCACGGCGGCCGAAGGGCTCGAGCGCTATCTGCACACCAAATACGTGGGCCAGAAGCGCTTCTCGCTGGAGGGCGGCGACAGCCTCATACCGCTGCTCGACTATCTGGTGCAGCAGGGCGGTAAGGCCGGCATCGAAGAGACCATCATCGGCATGGCGCATCGCGGCCGGCTCAACGTGTTGGTCAACCTGCTCGGAAAATCGCCGAAAGACTTGTTCAGCGAGTTCGAGGGGCAATACGACCTCGCCAAATTGCGCGGGTCGGGCGACGTCAAGTATCACAAGGGATTTTCCGCCGACCTCAAGACGCGCCTCCGGCAACGTGCACGTCGCCCTGGCGTTCAATCCCTCGCACCTCGAGGTCGTCAACGCCGTGGTCGAGGGTTCGGTGCGTGCGCGGCAGGAACGCTGCGGCGATGTCCGAGGGCGACAACGTGATGGCGGTGCAAATCCACGGGGACGCGGCATTTGCCGGTCAAGGCGTCATCATGGAGACCCTGCAGCTATCGCAGGCGCGCGGTTTTTACACGGGCGGTTCGTTCCACGTCATCATCAACAATCAGGTCGGTTTCACCACCAGCGATCCGCGCGACGCGCGTTCGACCTTGTACTGTTCCGACGTCGCCAAAATGGTCGAAGCGCCGATCTTTCACGTCAATGCGGACGATCCCGAAGCGGTGTGCTTCGTGACGCGGTTCGCCCTCGAGTATCGAATGAAGTTTCACAAGGACGTGCGTCATCGATCTCGTGTGCTATCGCCGGCATGGCCATAACGAGGCGGACGAGCCGGCCGCGACGCAGCCGCTGATGTATCAGATCATCCGCAAGAAGCCGACCGTACGGCAGCTGTACGCGGACAAACTCGCGGCGGAGGGCGTGCTGACGGCCGCCGATGCGGCGGCGATGATGGACCAGTACCGCAACGGTTTGGACGAGGGCAAGCCCCAGGCCCGCGCCGCGCTCGGTCTGATCGGCAACAAATACACCGTCGATTGGAGCGAGTATTTGGGCGCCGATTGGTCGGAACCGGTAAGAACCGCGGTCGACATGGGCCGATTGCGTGCACTCGGTAAAGCTATCACGACCTATCCCGCGGACTGGAGTTTGCATCCGCGGGTGCTCGCCATCATGCAGGCGCGCGAGCGCATGGTGGCAGGCGATCTCGCGCTCGACTGGGGTTGCGCGGAGAATCTGGCTTATGCCAGCCTGATTCAAGAGGGTTATCAGGTTCGCCTGACCGGGCAGGATAGCGGCCGCGGCACGTTCTTTCATCGCCATGCGGTCCTGCATGACCAAGCGACCGGACGCAATTACATCCCGCTGCAGCACTTGGCCACCAATCAGCCGACGTTCACGGTAATCGATTCGGTGCTGTCCGAAGAGGCGGTGATGGGATTCGAGTACGGCTTCTCCACCACCGAGCCGCACTGCCTGACGATCTGGGAAAGCCAGTTCGGCGACTTCTGCAACGGCGCACAGGTGATCATCGATCAATTCATCAGTTCGGGTGAGGCGAAGTGGGGCCGGCTTTCCGGACTCACGCTGTTCCTGCCGCATGGCTACGAAGGACAAGGTCCGGAGCATTCCTCGGCTCGCCTCGAGCGCTTCTTGCAGCTGTGCGCGGAGTACAACATCCAGGTGTGCGTGCCCTCGACGCCCGCGCAAATGTTTCACATGCTGCGGCGCCAAATGGTGCGCCCTTTGCGCAAGCCGCTGATCATCATGACGCCGAAGAGCCTGCTGCGTCATCCGCTGTCGGTGTCTCGATTGGAGGAACTCGCGAGCGGGGGCTTCCGCCGGTGATCGATGAAATCGACGATCTTAGAACCTCGGCGGTCACGCGCATCGTACTGTGCAGCGGCAAAGTGTATTTCGACCTGTTGAAAGCGCGCCGCGAGGCGAAGGTCGAATCGGTAGCGATCGTGCGCCTCGAGCAGCTCTATCCGTTTCCCTCGGAAGAATACGAAGCCATCATTCGCAAATACTCGAACGCGTATGAAATCGTTTGGTGCCAGGAGGAGCCGCAAAACCAAGGCGGCTGGTATCAGATTCGACACCGTCTGCAGTCGCCGCTGAGTGCGAAACACGAGCTTCTGTATGCCGGCCGCGCCGGGGCGGCGGCTCCGGCCACGGGCATTTTGGCGCTGCACGAACAGCAGCAGAAAAATCTGGTCACCGCGGCGCTGCAAGGCGTGCCGCCCGAAGAGACTTCACGGCAAACGATGCGCCTCCCCGCGGCTCACACTAGGACGGGTTCTTGATGACCATCGAAGTTCGCGTGCCTCAGCTGCCGGAGTCGGTGGCCGACGCTACGCTCGTTGCGTGGCATAAGAAACCCGGCGATGCCGTCGCGCGCGACGAAAATCTGGTTGACCTCGAGACGGACAAAGTCGTGCTCGAGGTGCCGGCGCCTATCGGGGGCGTACTCAAGGAAATCAAGCTCACTGACGGCGCGACCGTGACCAGCGGACAAATACTGGCGTTGATCGAGGAGGGCGCAACCGCCGCAGCGCCTGGCGCGAGCGCGCCCGCCATAATGTCGACTTCGAGCGGGGCGACGGCTAGCGCTAAGGATGCGGTGAAACCTGCCCCGGTCGCCAATGCGGCCAAATTGAGTCCTGCGGCAAAAAGGGTCGCCGAGGAGAACCAGGTGGATCTCAAGGCGGTGACCGGGTCCGGCCGCGACGGCCGTGTCTCGAAGTCCGACGTGGTGAATTACCTCTCGACCAAGGATGCCCCCGCGGCGTCGCCGCCGGCTGCGAAGGAGCCCGCACCGTCGACGCCGGCTGCCCCGCGCACGCGCGGGACGCGCGCGGAACAACGCGTGCCCATGACCCGGCTGCGGGCGCGCATCGCCGAACGCATGGTCCATGCGCAGGCCACGCAAGCCTTGCTGACATCGTTCAATGAGGTGGATTTGCTGGCGGTCAGCGAACTTCGCGCTCGGTACAAGGAGGCGTTCGAAAAGCAATATGGGGTGAAGCTCGGATTCATGTCGTTCTTTGCGAAAGCCTGCGTCGAGGCGCTGAAAAAATTCCCCTCTGTGAACGCCTCCGTCGAAGGAAACGATATCGTCTATCACGAATACTTCGACATCGGCGTCGCCGTCTCGACCGATCGCGGATTGATCGTCCCCGTATTGCGCGACGCGGATCAGTTGAGCTTCGCGGAGACTGAGAAATCGATCGCGAATTTCGCCGGGAAAGCTCGGGCCGGGACCATCACCATCGAGGAGTTGACCGGCGGCACCTTTACCATCACCAACGGGGGTGTGTTCGGATCGTTGTTGTCGACGCCCATCGTCAACTCTCCTCAGAGCGCCATTCTTGGAATGCACAAAATTCAGGATCGCGCGGTCGTGATCGAGGGTCAGGTCGTCGTGCGTCCGATGATGTACGTCGCGTTGACCTATGATCACCGCATCATCGATGGACGGGAAGCGGTTCAGTTTCTGGTGACGGTCAAGCAGTGTTTGGAGGACCCGGCGCGGATGGTGCTCGGCATATGAGCGACGCCTTCGACGTGGTTGTGATCGGCGCGGGTCCCGCGGGCTATCCCGCAGCCATTCGTGCCGGACAGAACAAACTGAAAGTCGCCTGCGTGGACGAATGGAAGAATTCCGACGGCAGCTATGCTTTCGGGGGCACCTGCTTGAACGCCGGCTGCATTCCATCGAAGGCCTTGCTCGAATCCTCGGAGCTGTACCAGCGAGCCCGGGAGGAATTCTCGACCCATGGCATCAAGTTCGGCGACATCACGCTCGACCTCGGTACGATGCAGAAGCGGCGGGCATCGATCGTCAAGACGATGACCGGAGGTATCACGGCGTTGTTCAAGGCGAACGGCGTGACCGGAATTCAGGGACATGGCCGCCTGCTGCCCGGGAACAAGGTGCTCGTGACCGGCGCCGACGGCACCGAGAGGACGTTGCAGGCCAAGGACGTCATTTTGGCGTCGGGTTCAACGCCCATTCGGCTCAACACGGTGCCGCATGACGGGAAGTACATCGTCGATTCCTGGAATGCACTGGAATTCTCTGCGGTGCCCGCGCGGCTCGTGGTCATCGGGGCCGGTGTCATCGGACTCGAACTCGGCAGTGTTTGGCGGCGTTTAGGGAGCGAGGTTACGGTGCTCGAAGCTCTGGAACAACTGCTGCCCATGGTGGATCAAACCATTGCGAAGGAAGCGCAGCGGCAGTTCAAGAAGCAGGGTCTCAATATTAAACTCGGGGCCAAGGTAATGCGCGCCTCAGTGGCGGGCGGGGCCGTCGAGGTGATCTATTCGGACGCGGATGGCGAACACACGCTGACCGTCGATAAACTCGTTGTCGCGGTGGGGAGGAGGCCTTTCACGGAGAATTTATTGGCCGACGGCACCGGCGTCGAACTCGATCAGCGCGGATTCATACAGGTGGACGAACATTGCCGCACGAACGCCGCTAACGTCTGGGCCGTCGGCGACGTGGTGCGTGGACCGATGTTGGCGCACAAGGGCAAGGAGGAAGGCATCATGGTGGCCGATCTGATTGCCGGCCATTATGGAGAGGTGAATTACAAGGTGATTCCTTCGGTGATCTACACCGCGCCGGAAATCGCCTGGGTGGGGCAAACCGAGGAACAGGTCAAGGCGAGCGCTCGACCGTACAAGGTGGGGGCCTTCCCGTTTGCCGCGAGCGGCCGGGCGCGCGCCATGGAGGCGGCGCAAGGGATGGCGAAAATCGTCTCAGCGAAGGACGACGATGAAATCTTGGGTGTGCACGTGATCGGTCCCATGGCGGGCGAACTGATCGCCGAGGCCGTGCTCGCGATGGAATACTCGGCGAGCACCGAGGACCTCCAGCGCACGATCCATGCGCATCCCACGCTGTCCGAGGCCATCCATGAGGCGGCGCTGGCCGCCGATAAGAAATCCATCGACGCCGTCAACCGTTGAGGGCTCCCGGGCAGCGTTTCGCGTTGTTACGGCAGCTTCATTCCGAGCTGATCGAACAAGAAACTGTAAACATCGGCCGCCTGATTCACCCGAATCGACAGCGCACTGCCGATGCCATGCCCGGCATGCGAATTGATGCTGAGGTAAATGGGGCGGCCGGATTCTGTCGCCGCTTGCAAGCGCGCAATCATCTTACGGGAGTGCGCGGGGTTCACGCGGCCATCGGTGGCTCCCGTGTACATGAATATGGCCGGATACGCCGTGCCATCCAGCACGTGATGATAGGGTGAATAGGCGTAGAGCGCCTTGAACTGATCCGGGTTCTTGACCGAGCCGAACTCCGTGGTATTGAACAAGCCATTGGGATCCAATTCCACCCGCAACATATCGTAGATGCCGACCGCGGAGACGACCGCGCGAAACAGTTCCGGATGTTGGGTGAATGCGGCTCCCATCAACAAGCCTCCATTGCTGCCTCCGATGATCGCGAGATGCTGAGGGCTCGTGTCGTGGTGAGCGATCAGGTACTGCGCCGACGCGATGAAGTCGTCGAACACGTTTTGCTTGTGAGTGAGTGCGCCCTGTTGGTGCCACATTTCGCCGAATTCGCCGCCGCCGCGCAAGTTGGCAATGACGAAGACCCCGCCGCCGTCGAGCCAAAGCCGCTTGGTCGCTCCGATGAATTTCGGGGTGAGACTCAAGTCATAGCCGCCATAGCCCGTCAATAGAAGGGGCGTGGTGCCCGTGGGCGCAGCTCCTTTGCGGCGGACGATATTGAGCGGAATGGAAGTGCCGTCCTTGGAAGTAGCGAACTCTCTAACTACCTCGGCATCGGCGAAGGATATGGGGCTCGTTTCGGCAAGCGGGGTATCGGCCGCTTGCGACGTGTGCGCGTCGTAGCGCAAATAATAGGGCGGCCTGAGATAGGTTTCCACGGAATAGAGCAGCGTGCCGTCGCTTAAGGGTTCCACCTCGGCGACCGCGGCAACAGCCGGCAGCGGAAGCGCTCCGTGCGGTTTCCCGGCGTGATCGTAGATGGCGACCCTCGATGGGCCGCCGATGATTTGGCGCAGGTAGAGCGCGCCCGACGTGATGACCACAGGCTCGCCGCCGAATTCGCCGCGACCCTGCAGGACCGCATCGGATTGCGGGACGATGACGGTGGCGCGCGAGAGATCTGAGACGCCCGGCGCGAGCTTCAGCAACTTGCCGCGAGGAGAGTCCTTGCGCGATATCAGGTACAGCGAGTGATCGGGACCGGCGGTGGTTGAAACGATCTTGTCGGCGAAATGAGTGATCTGCCGGATCGTGCCGTTGGAATCGATGACATAGTGGGCGAATTCCCCGCCATCGCCGTTCGCCACCGAGACCACCGTGAGACCGGGGTCGAAACGGTTATCCAAGTAGATTTCCGCGACTTTCGGGAAATCCTTGCCCATGACATAGGCGTCCTTGGCCGGATCGTCGCCGAGGCGATGAAAATAAACCTGCTGAAAGAAGCGCCGCTGGTCGGCCGGCCGCTCGGTCCCGGGGTAGCGCGTGTACCAGAAACCTTTACCGTCGGCGCGCCACGCAACGCTTCCGCCGCCGGTGGGGTATTGCACTCGCGGGATGCGCTCCGCCAACTGCGTGCCGGAGGCCGCCTCGAACAAGTGCAGCGTGCCCGCTTCGCTGCCGTTCTCTGACATCGAGACGGCCACGAGCTTGCCGTCGGGCGACGGCACGAACCAATCGATGGCGGTAGTGCCTTTGGGATCGAGCGCGTTCGGATCGACGATGACGCGTGCGCCGGATTTATCGAGCGCGTCGGTGAGTACGGCGATCATTGGCTGCTGCTTCGGTGGTTCGGTGTAGAGGGCGAACACCTCCGAACCGGCCGTACGCAACTCGGAATAGGAACTCGACGTGGCGGAGATCTGTGCGTATAGCTGCTTGAAGATCGCCGCGCGCTGGGTTAAGCCGTCGAGATATTGACGGCTGCGCTGATCCTGTGCCTCGCTCCATCGCGTGACTTGTGGATCGTCGACGTTTTCCAGCCAGCGATACGGGTCGGTGACCACGACATCGAAGTAAGTGTCGGTGACCGATGATTGCCGCGACGCCGGTGCGCCGGCGTCCGCCGCGTGTGCAATGAAACCGCTCGCGAGGAAAAGAGTGAGTCCTAGTCCGACTCTGCAGCGAATCCAGTGATTTCCCATGGGCGCTCAATTCCTCTTGCGTTGATGGGTACCAGTCGCGAATAGTCTACCCGTATAATGCCCGCGGCATCGACCGGCGCCGCACCGAAGAGGCGGCGATCTTACAAAATCATGGGGTCCTCGTGACAGTTATCAGAGATGTTTTCAAGTTAGGGTTTTGCTGCGCGGCCGCTCTGGCGCTGGCGGCCGCTGTATCCGCTGCTCCGCCCCGTGCCGGGGACGCCCCGGAGAAAAATCAGGACGATTCCGAGCAGCCTCAAGCGGGCAAGTTCGAGCCCTTCAAGCCCGAAGCGAAGATCAGCACCGGCAGCGTGACCGTCGGAGGCCAGGTCATTCCCTACCAGGCGATTGCGGGCACGCTCATCGTGCATCCGAAGGACTGGGACGACGTGCCGCGCGATCCAAAGACAGAGAAGGAGAATTCACCGCCGCCCTCCGACGGCGATAAGAACCCCACGGCCGAAGCTTCGATATTTTACGTCGCCTATTTCAAAACCGGCGGCGGCCCCCGGCCCGTGACCTTTCTCTACAACGGCGGACCTGGCTCGGCTACTCTGTGGCTGCACATCGGCGCCTTCGGGCCGCGCCGCATCGTCACGTCGACCGACGCCCACACGCCGGCCGCGCCTTATTCCCTGGTCAACAACGGCGCGAGCCTGCTCGATGCCACCGACCTCGTATTCATCGATGCTCCGGGCACGGGCTTCAGCCGCATCGCCGGCAAGGACAAGGAGAAGGCCTTTTCGGCGTCGATCAGGACGCCTACGCCTTCGCCGAATTCATCTCGCAGTTTCTCTCGAAGTACGGCCGCTGGAATTCGCCGAAATATCTGTTCGGCGAGAGCTACGGAACCCCCGCGATCGGCGATGCTCGATCAATCAGCTGGAAGCGGAACGCTCGATCGATTTCAACGGCGTGATCCTGTTATCCCAAATCCTGAGTTTCGATCTCAGCCCTGACCGGCCGACCGGCAATCCGGGCATCGATCTTCCGTACCAGACGGTCCTGCCAACCTACGCCGCCACCGCCTGGTATCACCACAAGCTGCCGGCCGAGCATCGGAACTTCGAGGCGCTCCTCGCCGAGGTCGAGCAGTTCGCCATGGGGGACTATGCGCGCGCGCTCGCGGCGGGCTCCGACCTGAGCGCGGCCGAGCGCGGCGACGTGGCCGAGAAGCTGCACCAGTACACGGGGCTTCCCGTCGAGTACATACTAAAGGCGGAACTGCGCATCGACGGCGGGGAATTCCGCAAGACTCTGAAGGGCGATGACGGCATGACCACGGGGCGGCTCGATTCGCGCTTCACCGGCCCCGACTCGATCCCTTGAGCCAGCGCGCGAACTACGATCCACAATCCACGGCGTTGAGCTCCGCCTACGTCTCTGCATTCAACGACTATGCGCGCAAGGAATCTGCACTACGGCGAGGGCAAGAGCTTCAAGCCGAGCATCGCGATCTACAGGCCTGGAACTCGTGCACCAGCTGCCGGGCCAGAACCAGCCGCCGGCCGTCCTCCGAGCAGGGCACCAATGTCATGCCGGATCTCGCCAATGCGATGAAGATCAACCCCAATCTGAAGATCCAGATGAACGCGGGGTATTTCGATCTGGCGACGCCGTTCTATCAGGGCATCTATGAGATGCATCACCTGCCGATTCCCGCCCACCTGCAGGCCAACATCGAGTACAAATTCTACGATTCCGGGCACATGGTCTATGCCAAGGATTCCTCGCTCAAGATGCTGCACGACAACGTGGCGGCATTCATTCGCCGCACCAGCAATCTAGGCGGTCATTAGAACCGGGCTGCATCGAGCGTTATTTTTTTCGCCTGGCGCTGACGATGTTCGGGAGCTGCGCGATGCGCGCCAGCACTCGCGACAGCTGCGGCAGGCCGGTGATCAGAATGCCGATTTGCATGTGGGCAACGTGGTCGCGCCTGTCCGTCAGAGTGTTCATGCTGCGGATGCTGATTTTTTCGTCGGCGAGGGCCGCGCTCACGTCGCGCACCAGCCCGCGACGATCGAATGCCTGCACCTCGATGTCCACCGGAAACTCACCGGCCGCGAGCGTGCCCCACGCGACGGGGAGAATCCGCGCCGGCGCTTTGACGCCGAGCCGCGCAAGGTTGGCGCAGGATTGGCTGTGAATGCTCACTCCGCGGCCCACGGTGATGTAGCCGACGATCGGCTCCGGCGGCACGGGCTTGCAGCATCGCGCATAGGTCGACAGCAGATCGCCGATACCCTGGACTTCGAGTTCCGGTTTGCGCGTTCGCCGGTGCACGCGCTCGGATGAGCTCAGGCGGCGCGCGTCGCGCGCGATGCAGCAGGCGCTGGATCGCGCCCGCGACTTGGGCGGCGCTCACCTCGCCGAGTCCCAGAGCCTCGTGAAGCGCCTCGGTGCTCGCCAACTTGAGCTCGCTCAACAGCTCCGGCATGGGCGGGCTGTGGACGCCCAGCCGCTGGATCTCGCGATCGAGCATCGCCCGGCCCTCGAGCTTGTTCTGCGATTCGTTCTGCTTGCGAAACCACGCCCGCACCTTGTTGCGGTGGCGCGGGCTCGCGAGGAAGCCCGACTGGGCGACAGCCAGTCGCGCGACGGCTGCGGCGCTTTCGCGGCGATGATCTCGACCGTTTCGCTGTTCTTGAGCTGGTAATCGAGCCCCACCATGCGGCCATTGACCTTGGCGCCGCGGGTTCGATGCCCCAGATCCGTGTGCACCTGGTAGGCGAAGTCCAGCGGCGTGCCGCCGACGGGCACGTCGACGATCTCGCCCTTCGGCGACAGCACGTAGATGCGGTCCTGGAACAGATCGACGCGCATCCGGTCGAGGAAGTCGTGCGCGCTGTCGCCGCCCTCGGCGGGCGCCAAGCAGCGCGCGCAGTTGGTTGATCTTGCGCTCGTACGCCTGATCGCTGCGGCCGCCCTCCTTGTAGCGCCAGTGCGCGGCCACGCCGCGCTCGGAATTCGCGTGCATTTCGTGCGTGCGGATTTGAATCTCGACCGGCTGCGCCGCCGGGTCCGATGACGGCCGTGTGGATCGAGCGGTAGAGATTGTCCTTCGGGGTCGCGATGTAGTCGTCGAACTCGCCGGGGATGAAATGCCAGAGCGAGTGCACGATGCCGAGCGCCGCATAGCATTCGGCGACGCTGTTCACCAGCACCCGCGCCGCACGGATGTCCATGAGCTGATCGAAGGCAAGCTGCTTGGCCTGCATCTTGCGCCAGATGCTGTAGATGTGCTTGGGCCGGCCCTCGATCTTGGCCTCGATGCCGGCCGCGTGCAATTCGCGCTGCAACAGACTCTTTCAGCTCCTCGATGTAGCGTTCGCGCTCGGAGCGGCGCACCTTCAGCGCCGCCGCGATGTGCTTGTACTCGGCCGGCTGCAGGTAGCGAAACGCCAAATCCTCCAGTTCCCACTTCACCTGCCACACGCCGAGCCGGTTGGCGAGCGGCGCGTAGACTTCGCGCGTCTCGATCGCCAACTTGCGCTTGCAGCGCCGCATCCGCCGACTTGGCGGAGCGCATTTTCTGCAGTTGCTCGGCGAGCCTCACCACCACCAAGCGCACATCGCCGATGACCGCGACCAGCATCTTGCGCAGCGCCTCCGCCTGAGCGGACTCCAGGCCCCGCTCCGGTGTCCAATCGGCGGGCAAGCCGAACTGGCCCAACTGAGCTCAAGGCCGCGCGCCAATCGAGGCGCCTCCTCGCCGAAGCGCTTGCGCGGCGGTCTCTCGGTCGAGCAGCTCCTCATCGAGCAGCGGCTGCAACATCGCGGCGACGACCACGTCCTCGTCGGCATCGAGCGTGCGCACGATCTCGGCCACGTCGAGCGCGGCGCCGCGCGTACGGGCTCGGCCGCGGCGGGCAGATCGAGCGCGCGCACGGCGGCAAAGCTCGCCTCCAGCCTCGAGCTCGCAGTGCGGATCGGCGCGGTGGTTTCCATGGTCTTAAGGCTAAGGTTGGTGGGTTTAAGCGGCCATTGCCGGTATCATACTCGGCCATGCCAGTTCCAATGATGAAGGCCCTGTTTCGCGCTGCCGTGGGCGAGACGCTTGGCGCTTAAGATCGCGACGAGTGCGCGTGCTCGGGATCGATCCGGGGTCGCAGTGCACCGGGTTTGGCGTGTTGGACGCGACCGGGCCGCGATTGGTTTATGTGGCGAGCGGCGTCATCCGCACTCCGCAGGGCGAATTTGCGGCGCGACTGTGCGAGATATTTCGCTGCGTGCGGACCATCGTGGCGCAATACCAGCCGCAGGAAATCGCCATCGAGCGGGTATTCGTCAATCGAAATCCGGACAGCGCGCTGAAGCTCGGTCAGGCGCGCGGTGCCGCGATTTGCGGAACCGTCGATGCGAATGCCGAAGTGTTCGAGTACGCGACGCGCCAAATCAAACAGGCGGTGGTCGGATCGGGCAGCGCCGAGAAGGCGCAAGTGCAGCTCATGATGAGGAGCATCCTGAAGCTCGAGGGCCCGCTTGCGGCGGATGCCGCGGACGCCTTGGCGGCCGCGGTTTGCCACGCGCTGCGGGGCCGGGTGCGCGCCTCGCTCGAGCTGGCGGCGAGCCGCGGATGATCGGGTTTCTCAAGGGCCGCTTGGCCCTGAAGCAACCGCCCTCTTTGATGGTTGACGTCAACGGCGTCGGCTATGAGCTGGAAGCGCCGATGTCGACCTTCTATGGCTTGCCGGCCGCGGGCGAGCCGGTGGCGCTGTTTACTCATTTGGTGGTGCGGGAGGACGCGCATATTTTGTTCGGTTTCGGTACCGACAGCGAGCGGCGCTTGTTTCGCGGCCTGCTCAAGGTGTCCGGCGTCGGCCCGAAAATCGCGTTGGGGATCTTGTCGGGCGCGAGCGTCGATGATTTTTTGCGCATCATCGAAGCGGAGGACGTCGCCATGCTCACGCGAATTCCGGGCATCGGCCGTAAGACCGCCGAACGGGTGATCATCGAGATGCGCGACAGCGTACAAAAGTTGACGGTTCCCGCCTCGGGGAAGGACAGTGCACTCGGCGCCGCGCGGCGGCGATGACGCCGCAAAGCGAAGCCTTCAGTGCGCTGATCGCGCTCGGCTACAAGCCGCCCGAAGTGACGCGGCTCTTGAAGGCGGCGGACGAGCCCGGGTTGTCGACCACGGAAATCATTCGCCGCGCGCTCAAATCCGCGGCGAAGGCTAGGATCAGCATGGGAATCGAACAGGATCGAATCATTGCCGGCACGGGTGGCCGTGACGACGAGGTCGTCGATCGTGCCGTGCGGCCGAAAACGCCTCGCCGACTATGTGGGGCAGCCCAATGTAAAGACTCAGATGGATATCTTCATTCAAGCTGCGCGCATGCGCGGCGAAGCCCTGGACCACGTGCTGATTTTCGGACCGCCGGGTCTCGGCAAGACCACGCTCGCCAACATCATCGCCAATGAGCTCAAGGTGAATCTGCGGCAGACCTCGGGCCCGGTGCTCGAGCGTCCGGGCGATTTGGCCGCCTTGCTGACCAATCTCGAACCGCGCGATGTGCTGTTCGTGGACGAGATCCATCGCCTGAGTCCCGTGGTCGAGGAGGTTTTGTATCCGGCCATGGAGGATTCGCAGCTCGATCTGATGATCGGCGAGGGGCCCGGCGCGAGGTCGATCAAGCTCGATCTGCCGCCGTTCACGCTGGTCGGCGCCACCACCCGCGCGGGCCTGCTCACCTCGCCGCTGCGCGATCGATTCGGAATCGTGCAGCGGCTGGAATTCTATTCCACCGAGGAATTGACTCAAATCGTGATCCGCAGCGCCTCGATCTTGAAGCTGCGCCTGCAACCGGATGGCGCGGACCGCATCGCCGAGCGTTCGCGCGGCACGCCGCGCATCGCGAATCGCTTGTTGCGCCGGGTGCGCGATTTTGCCGAGGTCAAGGCCGCAGGCCTCATCAGCGGCGAGGTGGCGCTGGCGGCGCTCGACATGCTGGAGGTGGATCCGCAAGGGTTCGACATGTTGGACCGCAAACTATTGCTGACGGTGATCGAGAAATTCGAGGGCGGCCCCGTCGGCGTCGACAGCCTGGCGGCGGCGATGAGCGAGGAGCGCGGCACCATCGAGGACGTGATCGAGCCATTTCTGATCCAGCAGGGTTTCTTGATGCGCACGGCGCGCGGCCGCGTCGCCACGCGCAGCGCCTATGCGCATTTCGGGCTGGCGGCCCCGACCATCGAGCGGGATCCCAATCTGCCGCTGTTCCGGGACGTGTCGATAATGGCGGCGCCGAGTTTCTGCAGTGCACCTGCACGATCTACTGGGAGGACACCGACGCGGGCGGCGTCGTGTATTACGCCAATTATCTGAAGTTCATGGAGCGCTGCCGCACCGAGTGGTTGCGGGCTTTGGGGGTCGATCAGCTGCGATTGCGGTCGGAGCGGCAGCTGCAATTCGCGGTCGTCAACGTCGTCGGTGGATTTTCTGCGGCCGGCGATTCTCAATGATGAAGTTCTCGTCACCGCCGAGCTTGACGCCTTAAGCGGTGCGACAATTTTGTTCAAGCAAGCGATATGGCGCGGCGACGTGCAAGCTCATCGACGCGACCGCTCGCGTCGCCTGTCTCGATTCCGGCACGTTGAAACCGCGTGCCATCCCCAAGGATCTATTCACGGAGTGGCGTAATGCCCAATGACTTGTCGGTTTGGACCATGGTGCTCGATGCGAGTCCCATCGTCCAGGCGGTCGTTTTCTTGCTCCTGGCGGCATCGATCGCGTCTTGGGCCATCATATTCCGCAAGAGCCGGGTGATCTCGCAATCGCGGCGCGGTGCCGATCAGTTCGATACGCAGTTTTGGTCGGGCGGCGATCTGGCGACTCTGTACCGCAACATCGAAACCAAGGGACGCGCGGGCACCGGCCTGCAGAGCATTTTCGAGTCGGGTTTCGGCGAATTCAGCCGGCTGCGCCAGCAGGGCACACCGGCCGATCTGCTGCTCGAGGGCGCGCGCCGTGCGATGCGCGTCGCGCAGATGCGCGAGCTCGACCGTCTGGAACGCAATCTCGCGACGCTCGCCACCGTGGGGTCCACCAGCCCTTACGTGGGACTGTTCGGCACCGTGTGGGGAATCATGAGTGCCTTCCACAATCTGGGCAACGTGCAGCAGGCGACGCTCGCGGCGGTGGCGCCGGGGATCGCCGAAGCCTTGGTCACGACGGCCGTCGGGCTGTTTGCGGCGATTCCGGCGGTGATCGCCTACAACCGATTTGCCGATCAAGTGAGCCGCTTGGAACTTCGTTTCGACACGTTCGTCGAAGAGTTTTCGACGATTCTTCAGCGCCACGGGCCGGCCCGGCGCGCAGGCCTGAAATCCATGCCCGCACCGCTGCGTCGTCGCAAATTGATGGGAGAGATCAACGTCGTGCCCTACATCGACGTGATGCTGGTGCTGCTGATCATATTCATGATCACCGCGCCGCTGCTCAAGGAAGGCATCAAAGTCGATTTGCCGAACGCCGGGGCGCAGCCCGATCGACCCCGCATTCCTGCAGAAGCACGAGCCGCTTGATCGTGACCATCGACGCGCGCGGACGCCTCTACATCAATTTCGGGCCGAACCCCGACAAACCGGCGACTGAAGCGACCGTGAGCGCCCGTACCGCGGCACTCCTGCGCCGCGATCCGCAAACCCCCGTGCTGGTCAAAGCCGATACGACGGTACCCTATGGCAGCGTTGCGCACGCCATGGTGCTTCTGCAACGCGCGGGCGCCGACAAGGTGGGACTCTTGACCGATCCCGAGGGTCCCGTGCCGCGCAGCAGGGAGAGAGCCATGGAGCCGGCAACGGCGCGCGCTGAATGCAGGGCACATTGCGCGAACATTCCTGGCCGGTATTGGCGTCCGTGCTGCTTCACGGGGCACTGGCGGCGGCGTTGGTGCTCATGACCATGATGTCCGCCAGCGCACGCCCACCAGCCCGCAACCCGTGGCCGATCAATGCGGTGGTCGTTGACTCGCAAGTGTTGCATGCGGCCCAGCGCGCGCAAGCGGAGCACGCCGCCGCAGGAGGCGCAGCGGGCTCGCGCCGCTGCCGATGCCGAGAGCCGCCGCTGCCGCCGCGCAGGCGGACAGGCCCAGGCTGTCGATGGAGGCCAAGGCTGCCGATGCAGGCGAAGGCCGCCGCGGCCGAGCCAAAGCCGCGCGCTGCAGTTCGGATCTGCCGAGCGAGGCGAAGAGGCCAGAAAGGCACGCGGAGGCCAAACAAGCCGCCGAAGCCAAGCAGGCCGCGGAGGCTAAGCAGGCCGCCGAAGCGAAACAGGCCGCGGAGGCCAAGCAGGCGGCGGAGGCCAAACGCGCGCCGATGAGCGGGCGCGCCAGGAACGCGAAGCGGAATTGCGCCGGCAATTGGCCGAGGAAGAGCACGTGAGTGCGGTCGAAGCGAGCCCGTTGCGGGATCGCTACGTCGGCAAGTCTGCGCAATCGGATCCAGCACGCGTGGATCAAGCCGCCCTCGGCGCGCGTCGGCGTCGATTGTCTGGTCGAAGTGACTCAGGTGCCCGGGCGGCGAAGTCACGAGTGCGCGTGTCACGCAATGCAATGGGGATGCGGCGGTGCGCCAGTCGATCGAAAATGCCGTGTATCGCGCTTCGCCGTTACCCGAGCCGCCCGATCCGGCGCTGTTCCAACGAAATTTCGCATTCAGGTTCAAGCCCGATGAATAAAACGCTTTCTGGTCTCGCCTTCTTCGGTCTGGTGATCGTTCTGTCCCGCGCAGCCGTGGCGAATCTCGTCGTCGAAGTGACGCGCGGACAGGACGACGCCATTCCCATCGCGATCGTGCCGTTCACGGCGGCGGAGGCTGCCGCGGACTCATTCGATGTCGCGCAAGTCGTGAGCGACGATCTGGCGCGCAGCGGCCGCTTCAAGTCCATGGATCGCAAGGACATGATCGAGCAGCCGCACACCGGCGCGAGCATCAGCTTCGACGATTGGCGCCGGCTCGGCAACGACTACATCTTGGTCGGGCAAGTGCAGCCGCAGGGGCCAAGATCGCTTCAACATCAGCTTCGAACTCTATAACGCACTCAACCGGCAGCGCCTGTTGGGCTACCAGATCAGCGCAAATCGCGCCGGGCTGCGGCTCGCGAGCCATCAGGTCGCCGACATGGTGTTCGATAAGATTACTCGGGATCCGCGGCGCCTTCGCCACTCGGATTGCCTATGTTTCGGTGCTCGGCTCGTTGCCGAACAGACACTACCGGCTCATCGTCGCCGATGCGGACGGCGAGAATCCGCGCGTCGTCATGCAATCGAACGAACCTCTGATGTCTCCGGCCTGGTCGCCCGACGGCCAAAGCCTGGCCTACGTCTCGTTCGAGGACCGGCTGCCCTCGGTCTATGTGCAAGTGCTGAAGACGCGGCGAGCGGCAGGCGCGTCTCTGCGCGCGCCGGCGTCAATCAGGCGCCGGCCTTGTCGCCGGACGGCAAGAAGCTGGCGTTGACCCTGTCGACCCGCGACGGCAATCTGGATATCTACGTGCTCGATCTGACCACGGAGGCGCTCACTCGCATTACCGACGATCCCGGCATCGATACCGAGCCGCAGTGGTCCAAGGATGGACAGAGCCTGTATTTCACCTCCGACCGTGCGGGTGGTCCGCAGATCTATCGCGTCGGCATTCAACCGGGCGATCATCCGCGACGTCTGACGTTCCAGGGGAATTACAACGCGCGGCCCAGGCTTTCGCCGGATGAGTCGCATCTCGCCTTCGTCACTCAGGAGGACGGTGCGTATCGCATCGCGGCGATGGACCTCAAAGGACGCGGCGACGTGCAGGTGCTGACCAAGGGACGCTTCGACGTATCGCCGAGCTATGCGCCGAACGGTGCCATGATCATCTATGCGAGCCGCGATCGCGGGCGCGGCGTGTTGGCGCTCGTCAGTGCCGACGGCCGGGTGCAGGAGCGATTGGTGTCGAGCGAGGGCGAGGTGCAAGAGCCCGCTTGGTCGCCGTTTTGACGCGCACGATGCCAAACAAATTACACAATTCTATGTTTCGTCGGTACGCTTGAATCTAACGTTAGACATCGGATGGAAAACTCAATGAAAAGAATAGTATCGATTGCCTGTTTGTTGGCCGCGGCCGCGCTTCTCGCCGGGTGTCCCAAGAAGGCCACGACCGTCGAACCGCCGACCGCAGGTACGCAAGTACCGGGCTCCGGCACGGCGGCGGGGCAGGGGGCCTCGACCAGCACCACTCCGCTCGGGGGCGACGCCGGGACCTCAGGGCAGGGCGCGGGCGGCGCCGGTGCCTCGGGGCGCAACGTCATCTATTTCGATTTCGACAAATCGGATATCAAGCCTGAATTCGCCGAGATCATCGCCGCGCAATCGCGCAACTTGACCGCCCATCCGAACCTCAAGTTGAAGCTCGAGGGCAACACCGACGAACGCGGGACGCGCGAGTACAACATCGGCTTGGGCGAGCGCCGAGCTCAGGCGGTGCGCCGCGCGCTGATGCTCCAGGGCGTTGCGGAA
>CAWAMT010000010.1:0-45907 GCA_963783185.1 uncultured Gammaproteobacteria bacterium
GGGCGAGGCGGAGAGTTTTCCCTTCATCGACCCGCCCGATTCGCGCGCGCTCAACGACGGCTACCGGCTGCTCCAGGAGTGCAGGCGCTGGATGCGAGCGGCGCATCACGCGCCGCGGCCGCGACATGGCGCGCCTGCCGTTGGATCCGCGCCTCGCCGCGCGCTGCTCGAGAGCAAGCGCTTCCGCGCCGAGAGCGAGTTGCTGGCGATCGTCGCGGGTTTGAGCGTACCGGATCCGCGCATCGCACGCGGAGAATGCGGCACGGCCGAGGATTCCGCTGCAGTCGCGCTTCGAAGACACCAAGTCGGAATTCTCTTCGCTGGTCAAGCTCTGGCGCGCGTACCGGAGGCGCGCGAGGGACCGCGGCGCGAATTGCGGCGCTGGTGCAAGGAGCGGCGGTTGTCGCTGCTGCGCCTGTCCGAATGGGACGACGTCTACGCGCCAGGTCGCAGATCGCGCCGCGCGACATTGGGCATCGTGGCGCAGCGCCAGAGCGGCGAGCTACAGCCGGCGTGCATCGCGCGCTTGCTGGCCGGCTTTTGCACCATGGTGGGCGTGCGCGGGGAGGAGGGCGTGTATCTCGGCACGCGTGGCGTGCATTTCCATATTTTCCGGGTTCGCCGCTGCGGCGCCGCGGCCGCGCTGGGTGATGGCCGCGAACATCGTCGAGACCTCGCGGGTGTTCGCGCGCCGCGTCGCGGAAATCGAGCCGCATGTGGATCGAGGCCGCCGCGCGCATCTGTCAAGCGCGAATATCTCGAGCCTGATTGGGACGAGGAGCGCGAAGAGGTGGTCGCGCGCGAGCGCGTGAGTTTTCTGGGTCTGACCTTGAGCGCCAACCGGATGGTGAACTACGGCCGCATCGCGCCGGAGGAGTCGCGGCGGATATTTGCGCGCGAGGCGTTGGTCTATCAGCGCTTGCAGCGCCGGCCCGATTGGCTGCTGGCCAACGATGCGGCCATGCGCGCGGCGCTCAAGCATGGAGGAACGGCTGCGCGTACGCGGATCTGCTGCGCGCGCCGAAGTGTTCGTCGAGTTCTACGACCGGGCGCTGCCGCGGCAGGTATCGAGCGCCGCGACGCTCGAAAATTTCACGCGGCACTTTCCGACGGCGCAGCGCGCAGGCGCTCGAGCTGGGAGCCAGAGCAGATATTCGCGCGCGCACCCGACCGAGGTGCTGGCGCAATTTCCGGAGACCGCAGCCGATGAATGCACTTGACCGCTGCCGGTCGAGTATCGCTTCGCGCCCGGCGAGGCGGGCGACGGTGCCACGCTTGAATCTGCCGCTGCTGGCGCTGCCGACGTTGACGCGCGCCGCCGTGGATGCCGCGGTGCCGGGCCTGGCGAGCCGCGCATCGAGGCGCTGCTGCGATCACTGCCGAAGGATGCGCGGCGCAGCTTGATTCCGATCGGCGCGACACCGCAGCAGAGCTTCTCGTCCGCATGCGGCGAGCCCCAGCGAGCTACGCGAGCGGCTTCGCGCCTGGCTCAGGGAAGCGCGCGGCGTTCCGGACGGCTTTGATCCGATTCGATCTCGCGCGAGTGCCCGCGCATTTGACGCCGCAGCTGGCCGTCATCGAAGAACGGCAAGGAACTCGCGCCGGGCGCCGGCCTCGCCGACTTGCGCCGCCGCTGCGCGCCCGCGGCCCGCGCGGAACTCGACCGTGCTCGCGGCGCGCTTACTCCCTCGGCCCTGGCGCCGCTTCGAGCTCGAGATTGCTGCCGGAGACCGCCGCCTGGAGCTCGCGCAGGGAACGATTCGTGGTATTCCCGCGCCGCGCAGCGGCGCAGCGGCTCGAGGTGCGGTACGAGTGGTCCGCCGCCGAGGCGCAGCGGCCTGGCGGCAGGGCGCCGTGCATCTCGCGCGGGCCATGCTGGAGCGCCAGGCGCGCGATCTTGGCAAGAGTCGCCGCCGATCTCGGCTGCTGCTGCTCGCCGCAGTCCTATCTCAGCAGCGAGAATCTGATCGATTGCTGCTGCAGCTGGCGTTTCGCATGGCCTGTTTCGAGCGACCGATCGCGCCGCGCACGCGGCCGCAGTTCGAAGCGCGGTGGATCGGGCGCGCGCGCAACTGTACCAAGCCTCGAGCAAATCGCCGCGATCGCTGCGGACTGGTTCGCCGAGGCGCGCGCGGTGCGCCGGCTGCTCGATGATCCGCGAGCGCGCATCTCACGGCGCAGCCGCCGAGGAGACCCATGCGCATCTGCGGCAATTATTGAATGCCGCGAGCTCTGCAAGTCGATGTCGCCGGACTGGTTGCGCCAATTACCGCGCTACTTGAAAGCGGAGGAGCGGCGCTGGCAGCGCAACGCGGTCCGCGGCAGCGAGCCGCCGCAGATTGTGCGCGAGCTGCGCGAATGGGCGCTGCGTCACCAGGCGCTCGAAAAGCAGCTCGGCGCGGAGCTGCGCTGGCTCGCCGCAGCTCGATGAGTTGCGGTTCTGGATCGAGGAGTACCGCGTCTCGCTGTATGCGCAGGAACTGAAGACCTCGGTCCGGTGTCCGCGGCGCGCTTGGAGCTGCGCGCCAGAGATCGCAGGATGCCTGGCATCGGCCGCTAGATGCTACACGTTGAAGCGAATGCCTTGCGCCAGCGGCAGCTGCGAGCTCCAGTTGATGGTGTTCGTCTGGCGCCGCATGTAGGCCTTCCAGGAATCCGAACCCGCCTCGCGTCCGCCGCCCGTATCCTTCTCGCCGCCGAAGGCGCCGCCGATCTCGGCGCCGGAGGTGCCCAGGTTGACGTTGGCGATGCCGCAGTCGCTGCCCTCGGCGGACAGGAACCGCTCCGCCGCCTGCAGCCGGTCGGTGAATACCGCCGACGACAGCCCGTAGGGCACGGAGTTTTGCAGCGCGATGGCCTCATCGAGGGTGTCGTAGCCCATGCAGATACAGGATCGGCGCGAAGGTTTCGGTGCGCACCATCGGCATGTCGGCCGAGGCGCGCACGATGTGCCGGCTCGACGAAATTTCCGGGCCGCTGCAACGCTTTGCCGCCGCACAGCAGTTCCCCGCCCTGGGCTGCGCGGCCGCGATGGCGGCCGAGATAGCGCGCCACCGCGCCGGCATCGATCAACGGCCCCATGAGCGTGTCGGGATCGAGAGGATCGCCGATGCGCACCTGGCCGTACGCGGCGATCAGCCGCCGTTCGAGTTCGGCGGCACGCGAGCGATGCACCAGCACGCGCCGCGTGGTGGTGCAGCGCTGGCCGGCGGTTCCCACCGCGCCGAAGACGATCGCCGGCACCGCGAGATCGAGATTGGCGGTTTCATCGACGATGATGGCGTTGTTGCCGCCGAGCTCGAGCAGACACTTGCCGAGCCGCTCGGCGACCCGCACGCCGATCTGCCGTCCCACATGCGTCGAGCCGGTGAACGAGACCAGGGCGACGCGCCGGTCATCGACGAATCGGCCGGCGAGTTCGGTGCCCGCGTCGATGAAGATCTGGAATATCGGCGGGGAGCGAGTGCCGTTCCAGCACGCGGTTGCAGATATGCTGCACGGCGAGTGCGCACAGCGCGGTCTTCGGCGATGGTTTCCAAACCGTGGCATTGCCGGTGATCGCGGCGAGGAATGCGTTCCAGGACCACACCGCCACCGGAAAATTGAACGCTGAAATCACGCCAACCACGCCGAGCGGATGCCATTGCTCGTACATGCGGTGCTGCGGCGCGTTCCGAGTGCATGGTCGAGCCGTACAGCATGCGCGACTGGCCGACCGCGAAATCGGCGATATCGATCATTTCTTGGACTTCGCCGTCGCCCTCAGCCTTGATCTTGCCGTTTTCCAGAGACACCAGGCTGCCCAGCGCGTCTTTGTAAAGGCGCAGTTCCTCGCCAACAGGCGTACCGCTTCGCCGCGCTTCGGCGCCGGCACCCGCCGCCACGCATGCGCGGCGGCGACCGCCGCGGCCATGACACGTTCGTAGTCATCCGGCGTGGCGCCGCGCACCTGCGCCAGCCGATCGCCAGTGGCGGGATTGATCGAGTCGATCAACGGCCTTGAGTCTGCGTGCTCCAGCCGTGGCTGCCGGACCAGATCCCGGGGTTGATGTCGCGAGCTCGAGCGCCAGCAAGGTCTCGGGGATTTTTGACATGGGTCGGCATTCTGCATTTCGGCGCAGACGACGCCATTAGGTAAGGGGGCCGCATTTTGCGCAGACTACGGGGATGCTAGCATCCAGCCGATGTCCAACGCCCCCGTATTGACGAACTGGCATCCGGCGAGCTGGCACAGCCGCCCCGCCACCCAGCAGCCGAAATACGCCGACCCGCTGGCGTTGGAGCGCACCGTTGCCGCTTTGAGCCGGCTGCCGCCACTGGTCGTCTCCTGGGAAATCGAGGCGCTGCGCGCCAAGCTGGCCCAGGCGCAGCGCGGCGAGCAGTTCCTGCTGCAGGGCGGCGATTGCGCCGAGAGCTTCGAGGACTGCGAATCGGACAACATCGCCAGGCGTTTGAAGATTCTGCTGCAGATGAGCCTGGTGCTGCTGCAGGGTTTGAAGAAACCCATCATTCGCGTCGGCCGGTTCGCCGGACAGTACGCCAAGCCCCGTTCGGCGGACACCGAAACTCGCGACGGCGTGACTCTGCCGTCCTATCGCGGCGATAATGTCAATCGTCCGGGCTTCACCGCCGCGGAGCGCGAGCCGGATCCGGAGCTGCTGCTGCGCGGCTACGAGCGCGCTTCGCTGACCTTGAATTTCGTGCGCGCGCTGATCGACGGCGGGTTTGCCGATCTGCATCACCCGGAATACTGGGATCTGGGCTTTCTTGCGCCACGCGCCGCTGCGCGATGCCTATCAAAAGATCGTCGATTCGATTGCCGAATCGATGGATTTCTTCGAATCCATGAGCGGACAGCGCGTGCACGCGGCGACACGCGTGGACTTCTACACCAGCCACGAAGGGCTGCATCTGTTGTCTGAGCAGGCGCAGACGCGCTACATCGAGCGCCAGAAGCGATGGTACAACTTGTCGACCCACATGCCGTGGGTCGGGATGCGCACCGCCAACATCGACGGCGCGCACATCGAGTATTTTCGCGGGATCTCCAATCCCATCGGCGTGAAAGTGGGCGCCGCCATGAGCGCCGAATGGCTGCAGGAACTCGTTCAGGTGCTGAACCCGCAGAACCAGCCGGGCCGCCTGACATTCATTCATCGATTCGGCATCAAGGATATTGAACAGCGGTTGCCCGACATGATTCGAGGCCGTGCGGGCCACGGGCTCGCAGGTGCTCTGGGTGTGCGATCCCGATGCACGGCAATACCGAGACCACGGCGGGCGGCATGAAGACGCGCCGCTTCGACAACATACTGGGCGAAGTCGAGGCGGCGTTTCGCATCCACGAGGAAGAGGGATCGATGCTGGGCGGCGTGCACATCGAACTCACCGGCGAGGATGTCACCGAGTGCATCGGCGGCGCGCGGGGTCTTGCGGAGGCCGATCTGGCGCGCGCCTATAGGTCGCAAGTGGATCCGCGCCTGAATGCCGAGCAGGCGCTGGAGTTGGCAATGCTGATTGCGCGCCGCGCGGGAGTCAAAAGGGGGTCGGGGAAACCCCTAAATACGCTTGGGTCCTGAGAGTCTTGAAATTTACTACACTGATTATCAATAGGATACGATTAATTATCTAGATATGTACCTAGGAAAACCGCTGCGTTTTTTGAAAAACTCCGGTTGCCTCGTGCGCGCAGATGCTATTCTGCCCCGCAACCTTTCCCGCCCTTGAAATTTGAGCGCGCGGTAAGTCTGCGGCCCCGTCCAATGGGGCTAGAAACTGCACGGACCGCACGTAATTATTTGGCCGAATGCGAGGAATCTTTGTGGCCGACGCGGTCCAAGGTAACGTCGGCGACGCACAGTGGCGAAGGTTGGGTTGCGCTCGGGTTAGTCCAAATTCCAGGCGCGATCGACGGCGGGCTACGCGGAGATCCGCGTAGCCCGTTTTTTTGGAGGCATCCCGCTATGGGGATGTTCCGGCGGCGGTTCCCAACCAGTCTGCAATGAACAGCATATTCGATCCTAATTGCCGGCGTTGTCCGCGTCTCGCGTCATTTCTCGACCTCGTTCATCACCAACAACCCGATTATTATTGCAAGCCGGTGCCGCCGTTCGGGGATCCTGATGCTCGGCTGCTGATCGTCGGTCTGGCGCCCGGAATGCACGGCGCAAATCGAACGGGCCGACCCTTTACCGGGGATCATGCGGGCATTCTCTTGTATGGCACGTTGCATAAATTCGGTTTGGCCAGTGCTCCCACGTCGACCGCTGCCGACGACGGTTTGACGCTCATGGACGCCTGCATCACAAATTCGGTGAAATGCCTGCCGCCGGCCAATAAGCCGTTGCCGCTGGAAATCAAAGCATGCAACGATTTTCTGCGGGAGGAGTTGGCGCAAAAAGCGAACACCCGCGTTATCCTGGCGCTGGGCGCCATTGCGCATGCGGCGGTGATCCGTGCCTGCGATCTCTCCAGCGGTCAATTCCGATTTGCGCATGCGGCGGAGCATCGCTTGAGCGGGGGAAGGGTGTTGCTGAATTCTTATCATTGCAGTCGCTACAACACGCAGACGCGCCGTCTCACCACCTCCATGTTCGAAGCCATAATCAAAAGGGCGCTCGTGCTCGTCAACGAGGGCGCGCCCGGCCGCGATGAACACGGATCTGCACCCTAACCTCGACTCGTCGACGCATCCATTCGATGCGAAGTCCTTCGTCGACTCCCTGCCGAGCCGCCCGGGCGTTTACCGCATGCTGGACGCCGCCGGAACGATTCTCTATGTCGGAAAAGCACGCAACCTCAAGAGCCGAGTGGGCTCGTACTTCCAGCCAAGCAATGTTCAGCCGAAGGTACAGGCGCTGGTCGCGAAGACCGTCAACATGGAAGTCACCATCACGAACTCGGATACCGAGGCGCTGCTGCTCGAATTCAATCTCATCAAGAAGCACCGTCCGCGGTTCAACGTCGTGCTGCGAGACGACAAGAGTTTTCCCTTCCTGCACTTCGAAACCGGACATGAATTTCCACGGCTCAGCTTTTATCGCGGCTCGCGCAAAGAACCCGGCCGTTTTTTTGGGCCATATCCGTCCGCCGGCGCGGTACGGGAAAGTTTGCAACAACTGCAGAAGTTATTTCGGCTTCGCAACTGCGATGACACCTATTTCGCCAATCGTTCGCGGCCTTGTCTGCAATATCAAATCCAGCGCTGCACGGCGCCGTGTGTCGGGCTCATCGGCAAAGAGGAATATGCCCGCGACGTGGGTGCGGCGATCAAAGTGCTGGAAGGGCGCAACGACGAGGTTCAGTTGGAGCTCGGGCGGAGAATGGAAGCCGCCGCTCAGGAGTTGAACTTCGAAGAGGCAGCCCGGGCGCGCGACCAATTGGCCAGTCTCAAGGCCATCCAGGCACAACAAATCGTGACCGCCGACATCGACCACGATGCCGATGTGATCGCCATCGCTGCACGGCAACGGCGAGTACTGCGTTGCACTGATGTTTGTGCGCGGCGGACGGAGCCTCGGCAGCACGACTTTTTTTCCAAAGGCCGCCCTGGCCGAATTGCCGGAAGTTCTCGCGGCGTTCGTCGCGCAGTACTACTTGGAGCGCGAGGCGCCAGCGGAAATTATCGTCGAGCGTGATTTCGATGAGATGCAGCTGCTCGAGGCAACGCTGGCAGAGCGAGCATCCCACAAGGTGCGCATAACCTCCTCGGTCCGCGGCATTCGGGCGCGCTGGCTCGAGATGATGCATAACAACGCCGCGCAGGCATTGAAAATGCGCGGACTCGCGCGCACCGGCATCGAGTCGAGCTTGGAGGACATACGCGAGGCGTTCAATCTCGACGAGACGCCGAGTCGCATCGAATGTTTCGACATTAGCCACACCGCTGGGACCGACACGGTGGCCTCGTGCGTGGTGTTCTCCCTGGAAGGGCCCGTCAAAAGCGACTATCGCCGTTTCAATATCACCGGTATCCAACCCGGCGATGACTATGCCGCGATGTACCAGGCGCTGACGCGGCGCTACAAGCGGGTGCGCGACGGTGAGGTGACTGCTCCAGATCTATTGCTGATCGACGGCGGGAAAGGGCAGCTCGCCGAAGCCGCCAGGGTGCTCACGGAGCTTGGCGTCGGGGGGATCACCTTGATCGGTGTCGCCAAGGGGGCGGATCGCCGCCCGGGACAGGAGCAGCTATTCTTGTTGGACCATGACACGCCGATTATACTGGCGCCGGACTCAAGTGCCCTGCATTTGATTCAGCGGGTGCGCGATGAAGCGCATCGATTCGCAATCGCGGGACACAGGCGCAAGCGCGCTAAACGTCATAGCCAGTCTATACTCGAAACCATTCCCGGCTTGGGGCCGGTAAAACGACGCGAGCTGCTGAAGCAATTCGGCGGATTGCAAGGGATTTTGCGTGCCGGCATTGACGATTTCGTACAAATTCACGGCCTCGGACGGGATCTCGCCGAGGTAATTTATGAGCACCTCCACCCCGGGCAGTGAGCGCCACTGGTATTGGAACGTTCCGAATACGCTGACGTGGATGCGTATTTCGATGATTCCGGCAATTCTCGCGCTGTTCTACTTGCCCTACTGGTGGAAGGATCCAGCCTGCTGCGCCGCCTTTGCCTTGGCCGGAATTACCGATAGTTTGGACGGCTACTACGCGCGAAAGTTGGGCCAAACATCGAGGCTCGGCGCGTTTTTGGACCCTGTCGCCGATAAATTGATCGTGGCAACGGCGCTGGTGTTGATCGTCAGTGCCGATCCACGGCGCTCGTTTCTCGTGATCGTCGCCATTGTCATCATCGGCCGGGAGATCGCGGTGTCGGCGCTGCGTGAATGGATGGCAGAGATCGGCGCGCGCGGCCGCATCAAGGTGTCCGTGTGGGGAAAGTACAAGACGATCATGCAAATCGTCGGCTTGTCCTTCCTGCTGTTTCGGCGCGATCTTTTCGGCATCCCGATATACAAACTCGGCTTGGGTTTGACTGGGATCGCCGCGATACTGACGCTCTGGTCCATGATTTTGTACCTGCGGCTGGCGTGGCCGGAACTGCGCGGCAGTTCCAGACTTTGAACGGCAGGAGCGGAATTGCCGTCCAGTTCAAGGCTTTAGCGACGTTATGCCGCCTGTTGTTCTTGACTCCCGGCAATACAGCCCTACAATTGCGCGTCTGTTTAGGGCGGGAATAGCTCAGTTGGTAGAGCGCAACCTTGCCAAGGTTGAGGTCGCGAGTTCGAGCCTCGTTTCCCGCTCCAATATTTGGCCGTCGATGACTGGCCGAGATTTTGGCAGTCCAGTAAGGCCAATGCCCGCGCTGCGCTCGCGGCTTGGCCCGCGGATTAATTCTTGCCTCGCAGCAGTGCCAGAAGCGGGCCCCCTCGGACCTTCCTGAGCAATTTTTCTCGGTCGCCGAAGACCTCGTCCGGTGTTTGTCGTCAACGACTTGCTGGGGTTTTAGAAGCAAGTTCGGCCGCACGCCGGGCCTCCTCTTCAACACGGCGGTCGGCCCACTCCGACGGTTGCTTCGCGAACATCAGCTGGCACGCGCGCCGATCGTTGATCCGGCTGATCCAGGCTACGAGGTGAGGCGTATCCTTCTCGTTCACGAGATCGGCGAAGCCGTTCTGCATGCCGTTGGCGATCGCGAAGTTGCAGATGTCGGCGAGCGTATATTGCTCGCCCGCGAGCCACGGGCTCACCGCGAGACGCGCCTCCAGCTTCTTGACAGAATAGGCGATCTTGCGCATTTCCTCGTCGAGCAGTTCCTGCGGGAAACCTGCGCGCGCGCGGCGCCATTTGACCTGTTGCTCCTTCAACGGAACGCGCTCGACCATCTTCTCGAATTCCGCGTCGCCGAGGTGACGCACCATGCCGCCGACCCTGCGATGCCAGCCGATCGTCGAGACGCACCAGCAGAAGTACTCGTCCACCCACTTCGTCCATACGCGCATCTGCGCGCGATGGTAGGGGTCGGCCGGACGCAAGGGGAGTTCGCGGGGAAACTCGTCCTCCAGGTATTCGCAGATCACCGTAGATTCGGTGATGATCTTGCCGTCGTGATCGAGCACGGGCACCTGGCCACTCGGGTTGATCTTCTTGAACCACTCCGAGTGATGCTCGAACGTCGCCGGATTCAGGAAGCGGCTCGTGAAATCGAGCCCCTTTTCGTAAAGAGTGAGCAGCGGCTTCATGGAATTAGCGCCCGGCCCGAAGCTGTACAGAGCCAACATGTCGTTCTCCTAGCCCGCGGCGACCTTGTCCTCAGTCTTGGTGTCGAAGTCGCTCGCCTCGTGCCGCTCGCGCAGCTGGCCCGCGGGATCGCCAAAGATTCGGTTCACCATTCGTCCGCGCTTTACCGCGGGGCGCGCGCCGATCAAAGCGGTCCAGCGCTGCACGTTCTTGTACTCGGCCACTTGTAGAAACTCACCCGCCGAGTAGGCCTCGCCCGTGGCGACATTGCCATACCAGGGGAAAATCGCCATGTCGGCGATAGTGTACTCAGGGCCGGCCACGTACTCGCTCTCCGCCAGCCGGCGGTCCAACACATCCAGCTCTCGCTTCACCTCCATCGCGAAGCGATCGATCGCGTATTCAATCTTGAAGGGCGCATAAGCATAAAAATGACCGAAGCCGCCGCCCACATACGGCGCTGAACCCATCTGCCACATGAGCCACGACAGGCACTCGGCTCGCGCTGCCCGCTCGGTGGGCAGGAAGGCGTCGAATTTCTCGGCCAAGTGAATGAGAATTGCGCCTGACTCGAAAACGCGGATGGGCGTGGGCCCGCTGCGGTCAAGCAAGGCCGGAATCTTGGAGTTGGGATTTACGGCTACGAAACCGGAGCCGAACTGGTCCCCCTCAGTAATCTTGATGAGCCACGCGTCGTACTCCGCGCCCGCGTGCCCGAGCGCCAGCAGCTCCTCCAGCATCACCGTCACCTTCACACCATTGGGCGTCGCCAGCGAATAGAGCTGGAGCGGATGGCGCCCCACAGGCAGCACTTTCTCGTGCGTCGGTCCGGCGATCGGACGGTTGATGTGGGCGAAGGCGCCACCGTTCTGTTTGTCCCAGGTCCAGATCTTGGGTGGAGTGTACGCGGGCACATCGGTCATAGCTTCGGCTCCTAGTTTTAAGACGTCGGTGAAAGCCGTATCGGCCCACAACGTAAGTGTGGTGCGCATCGACTTGCGCCCTTAGACATAATGATACGCAATGCTCAGCGAGCATTGGTAGCTCATTGGGCTATTGGCTTGCGCCAGTTTCAAGCGCATATTGGCGCCTGTCGGCGATATGCAGACGGTCGGCCGGATACCAATGAAAGTCACGAGATGGACGGCGGCCGTCGCCGGCATAGTGCTCCTCGCACTATCGGGGTGCGGGGGCGGAGGTGGTGATTTATCGCCCGCCAAGCCGACGGTTTCTCTGAAGGCAAACGCGACGACCATCGAATTAGGCGTCCCGCTCGATCTAACATGGTCGTCCACCAATGCGACTTCATGCGTCTCGGCCAACAATCAAGCGCTCGATTGGGCGGGCTCGGAACCCCTTTCCGGAACCAAAACATTCGACGATCTCGCGAGCACCACGACATTCTCACTGACCTGCACCGGCGCGGGCGGCACGACCGCCGCGTCGATCACGGTTACGGTGATGCCGGCGCCGATGCCCACGCTGACGCTCAATGCGGCCGAGGCGGTCGTCGCAAAGGCCGGCATGGACACGCTCACGTGGACCAGCAGCAACGCAACCTCCTGCGCTGCGATGGATGGCTGGTCCGGCACCGAAGAGGGATCGGGCAGCAGCCAAGTCGGGCCGATCACGACACAAACGGTCTACACGCTCGTCTGCACGGGTCTGGGCGGCAGCGTGTCGGCATCGGTCACGGTGGGCGTTTCCTCGACGCTGGCGCCCGCGGCTCCGATCGGCACGTTGGCAGCCGGCGTCGTAGTGGTGAACGGTCCGGGCCCGCCCAACAGTACTTCGAGCGGGGATGTAACTAGTCAGAGTGCAACGTCCGTCACTTTAAATTGCTGTGTCTCAGTTTCCGCCGGCCAGATTTTTATCCTGGGAGGCTTCGCTTATAAGGCTACGGACGAAGCGTACGGGCCGCCTTCCTCCCCGCTGAATCCTGACTCTACCCAAGTCATCACCGTCGAAGCGCCTAGTCTGGACGCAGTATTCGATCAGCTCGATATTACCGGCACCTACACTCTGGATGCGAGCCAAATGGTCTCGCAATCGGCAGCGGCACGAGCGCAGTCCGTAAAAAATATGCGGCTCTCATTGGAATCGCGGCCGGAGGCGGCGACCGCGGTTCCCGTTCCTCTGTCTCTGAATGAAGATTCCGTGACGATCAGCGGCAGCGGCGCGGTGACGCTGCAGGCCACGGTCAACATTCATTATTCAAAAAGCGCGGGATTCACCAATTCGTCGATTGTTATCAACGCCAGCTCCCAAGCGAGCGCCAGCGTGTCGGCATCGACGGTCGCTCCCCTCGTGTCTGCCCAAGCCGGCCACTATCGCATCCCCATACCCTTGGCGGTCGTCGATGCGCAGTCGAACCTTATCGCGGCATCGGCCGCGTTCATCGATCTGCCGGTCTCCATCGTTGCGCTACCTTCCCTGAACTACGGAATTAATTTCGATACGACCTTCCAAGGATCGGCCACAACGACGGTGGTCATTGCGAGCGACGGTGGATTGAGCACGAGTGTGCAACCGGGAAGCGGGACCGACAGCTTTGCCTTCAGCGGTGCGACGGCCTCTACCAATCCCGCTACGCCGGTTTCGAGCATTTTGGGCGACAGCTTATTTACCGGCATCGATTTGAGTGCATCCCTCCAACTGCTCAATCTCGTGAATCTCGCGACCGTAGATACGAAAATCGGGGATCGCTACAGCGGTCAACTGACGACGTTGGCCGCCACCGCGGACCCGCCGTATTGCGGCGGATCGATCGGCGACTTAGAAGGGCAGGCGACCGCCGTCCGCGAACTCCTCAGCAATGTCGACTCGCCCCTTCCCGCGCCGGTCGTCGGCACCCTGGCGGCGAGCGGGCCGCAGCCGATCAACGGCTACTGCGGTGTTCAGCCGACAGTAGCGGCCGCGCCTAACTCATCCGCGGTCGTGTTCTCGCCGTTGACGGTCGCGGCCAGCGTGGTTGCGTTGCCGGGCGGTCCTTCCGCGACACCCAGCGGCGTCGTGCGGGTCGGTCTGGATGGCGCCACCTGCCAGGCGGTCATCGACAGCACGGGCAACGGCTACTGCACGCTCACACCGTCGACCGTGGGCACACGTTCTCTGACGTACCAATATGAGGGTGACGGCAATTTTCCAGCCGGTTCCGTGGTCTCTCAATCGTTAGATGTGGCACTTGCTCAAGACCTGCTGAGCCTCGCCGAATCTCCCAATCCGGCGAGCACGGCGAGCGGACTGAACTTTAGTTTTTCGGTCAGTGCCTTACCTGTCAATGCCGCAGCGCCGTTGCCTACCGGGACCGTCACCGTCTACGCCGAAAACGGCAATCAGACATCGTGCACGGCCACATTGGACAGCACGGCGGCTGGGGTCTGCAATATTGCCGCGCCGCCATTCGGTCACACAACCATTCAAGCCGTCTACTCCGGAGATGCTAATTACGCCGCGTACACCCGCAGCGGGACGATCCGCGTCGCCGACAACACGGCCCAGCTCGACGTGTATGTCATTAAGTTGGACCTTGGCGGAGTGCCCACGTCGTTTACAGTAGGCGCCACCGCAACCGTCACTGTCATGCCCGATCCGGGTTGCTGCTTTCCTCCGGAATCGACGCCGCCGACGTTGAATCTGGTATGGACGTCGTCGAATCCGGGCGTGGCGACCGTCGTTGGGGGGACACTGACTGCAGTCGCCGCGGGGACCGCGACCATCACTGCAACCGATGCGACGTCGCAGGCGACAGGATCCCTGGTGGTTACGGTTACCGACCCCACACCTTAGGTTTGGAGAAAAGTTAATGCTCTCGCGGCGTGACGAGCGCTCTTGTTTGCTCTTATTAGCTTATCTTGTGTGTGGTAGATCGAACTGCTAATATATTGAATTGGTTGGGAAACCAATGAGTTAGGCGTCCCGCATCCAGTTGTCTGAACCCCGGCCGGTCCGGGGTTTGTTATTTTTGACGTTAGGCTAAGTGGCAGAGTGGTCATGCAGCGGCCTGCAAAGCCGTGTACGCCGGTTCGATTCCGACCTTAGCCTCCATCGCTCCACGCGGTGTCACGCGGCGTGCTCATTCATCAGACCCAGAATCAGGCCGTCGAGGCTGTACGGCCCGGCGCCGGCCGAGACGACTATGATGCCCCAACAGCCAATAGCGCGCAGGTCATGGCGCGGCGATGCCGCACAATACATCGATCGAATATTTTCCCGCACCCGTAATGTACAACAGCAAGAAACCTCCCATGATGCTGAGGTTTTTGTAAAAGCTCTCCATGCTGTCGAGTCGACCCGCGCCTGACGTTGTCCAATAGCGATGCTCAATTAGCGAAGTTCCCAGCGTGTATAGAGCCATGAGTGCAGCCGAAGTACGAGTGAACGCGCCAATAGCCACCGCGAACGCAACCGGAAGCTCCATGAAGATCGCTACGGCAGCGGCCAGTACCGGCATCGGAGCGCGATCCTGCACCATCTGACTGACGGTGCCGGAATAGTCCCTTAGCTTTCTCCAGCCGAAGATCAAAAAGAGCGTCGCTAGATAAATACGCGCCGTGAGAATGACCACATCGTTGATGTCGTTCATCATAACGCTATCGCCGTTCGCTGTTTTCTTTGCCGGTGTCCGCGGACGGGGATTTCCAAGGCGCCGCTTGGAGCTCGATGGAGGCGGTTTTGCCGCCGTTGAGACTCCCCCCGTTTCCGTGAAGGAGCTGCAAATTCACTTTCCATGTGATCTCCATGCGGCACGGTCGACCGGCGATTGCCGGCCGACCATGCCGGTTACTAGCCGCCAGACGCGGCTTCGGACATCGATTTCAGGGCGTCATCGAGCGTAAAGGTATTGGGCTTTTGGATCGGCGGAAAATCCTTGAACGTCTCTGCCCACTTTCCCGCGATTGCGGTGATTGCATAGATGACAAAGACATGTCGGATGAACCACTCATAATACGTATTGGAGGTCACATCGGCGTATTCGAATGGATCGGTGCGCAAGTTGAACAGCTTGGGCAGGCGAAGTTTGGTGAACGGCTCACCCCATAGCGCCAGCGTGCCCCTGCAGCGCTGCTCAATGAACACTGCTTTCCAGTTATCGAAGCGAAGACCCAGTACGTCGCCGTCGTCCGACAGGTAAACAAACAGCTGCCGTGGACTCTTCTTCTCTTTTCCGGTGAGGTAGGGCACCAGATTGTAGCCGTCGATGTGATTCTTGTAGGTGCGTCCGATGGCTTGATAACCCTTCTTCAGCTTCTCGCACACATCCGGATCGCCCGCCATCGCGAGGAACGTCGGAAACCAATCGTGATGTTGGACGATTTCGTTAGAGACCGTGCCCGGCTTGATATGGCCCGGCCACTTCGCGAGCAGCGGAATTCGAAACGCGCCCTCCCAGTTGGTGTCTTTTTCACTTCGAAACGGCGTCGTTCCGCCGTCCGGCCACGAGTTGCGATGCGGGCCATTGTCAGTCGAGTACAAGACGAAGGTATCGTCCGCTATGCCAAGCTTGTCGAGATAATCGAGTATTTGTCCCACATTCTTGTCGTGGTCGATCATCGTGTCGTGATAGGGCGATTGCCAGCGCCCGGCCTGGCCCAGGCTTTCCTTCTTCGTATGGGTGTACAGATGCATGTGAGTGAAATTGAGCCAAACGAAAAACGGCTTGTCCGCATCCTTCTGCCGTTTGATGAAGTCTTGTGCCGCGGCCACGAACTCGTCATCGCAAGTCTCCATGCGCTTAGTCGTCAGTGGGCCCGTGTCCTCAATTTTTTGTTTGCCCACTTTGCCCCATCGCGGATCCACCGTGGGATCGTCCTTGTCGGTCGCCCACGAATGGAGTACGCCGCGCGGCCCGAAATTCTTCTTGAAATTCGGAAAGTCCTTTTCATCCGGATAGTCATACATCTCCGGCTCTTCCTGGGCATTCAAGTGGTAAAGATTGCCGAGGAACTCGTCGAAGCCATGGTTGGTGGGCAACATGTGATTCAAATCGCCGAGATGATTCTTGCCGAATTGACCGGTCGCGTAGCCCTGGTTCTTCAAGCAGCCCGCAATCGTCACAATTTTATCGTTCATACCGATCGGTGCGCCCGGAATGCCGACCTTTGACAATCCGGTACGGTAGACGCTCTGACCGGTGACGAACGACGAGCGACCCGCCGTGCAGCTCTGCTCACCGTACGAATCGGTGAATCGCATGCCTTCCTTGGCAATGCGGTCGATATTGGGCGTCTGATAGCCCATGAGACCGCTGGAATAGCAGCTCAGATTCGAGATGCCGATGTCATCACCCCAGATCACCAGGATGTTGGGTTTCTTTGGACTTGCCATTTCTTGGGTCTCCTTGCGATTCGTCATGTCGTGGTTCAATAACGGCGCCGGAATTGTGGATGGCAGTCTAAAAGCTGCTATCGCACGGAAGCTCGAGGAAACCGCCGGGCCGCAGGCCCATCGAGCACAACCGACGTTTGAGAATGGCTGCCATCTCTGAGCGTGGCGAGGGTGGGACACCACTCCGTCGGGGACGTTGGCGCTTGCAGGATCGTGCTTCCAGGGCATTACCTAAGCCATTGGACCTAGGTCCCAGCGAGGATGATCGGCAAATATGCAAGTTGCGAGCGGCAAAGCGCTGCAGAAACGACTTCGGGGGAAATTGGCGAATCAGTCCTCGTAAGGCTGAGACAGCTCTTCGTCACGCTCGAAGGGCAGGGTTAGACGAGGTCCGATCTCGAGCAACGGCATGAAGCCCGCGACCGACGTATTGACGCCGACCCTCCAGGAGCGAAATGCCGTCATGCCGGCTCCCCGTTGCAAGGGCTCAATCGTGCCTGTTTTCAGGTCGAGCAACCGCAGTCCATTATCGCCGGCACGGAATACGAGCGAGGGAGAGTCCCCAAGGAGCCAGAGCTCGCTGCTCGCCTCCGAACTCGGCAGGGGATTCTCCGCTACGTTCTTTAGATCGGGCACGATGATCCAGTCGACGCCGAAATCGATCACCGCTGCCGGCGTGACTCGATGTAGAAAGCACGCCCTCTGAGTGTCGTACATCACGATGGATCGAGTTTCGGTTGGGTCGCGTGGACTGCGGACGCAAAATCCCCGCATGCCTCCCAGCTGCACCAAAGAGCCGGGTGCTACGTGGGAAATCTGGCGAACGGCAATTCGCGGGTCAAGTGTCGTCATTGTTATTGCGCCTCCTTGGCCCCCTGTGTCCCGCAAAACTCACACGTTCGGTAAATAATTGGGCAGCGGTCGCGGTGCCGCGACGTGTTCGAAGCCCGAGGCGAGCTTGAGCAGCGTGGGTTCGCTCCACGCAGCACCAAAGAATGATAGCCCGATCGGCAGACCCCGGTGAAGACCGGCTGGCACGCTGATGTGGGGATAACCCGCGATCGCGGCGGGCGACGAGCAGCCGCCCGTATCGAAATCCCCGTTCACCGAGTCGATCAGCCAGGCGGGGCCCGAGGTCAATGACACTAGAGCGTCGAGGCGATGCTCGGCGAGCACGGCATCGATCCCCTTCGTGCGCGTCGCGGTGAGGCAAGCCTCGCGAGCCTTGAGGTAGGGCTCCTCGTCCAGGCTGCCTTTGGTCTCGGCTTGCCGGAGCAATTCCTGGTCGAACAGCGACAGCTCGCGCGATGCGTTGTCGGTGTTGAAGCGGATCAAATCGGACAGCGTGCGCACCTGAAAGCGGCTCGGCAACCGTGCGAGATAAGTGTTCAAGTCGCTCTTGAATTCATACAACAGGACTTCTAGCTCGGGCTCGACCCAGGCGCCATGCATCGGTAAATCCGCCGGATCGACGATGGTGGCTCCTGCCGCAGCGAGCATCGCGACACAACGGTCGAGGAATCCGTTCATGGGTGCATTGTCGGCGAAAAAACGGCGCGCGATGCCGAGACGAGCGCCGCGCAAGCCGTCCGAATCCAAGAAACGTCGGTAATCGCTTTCGAAGCGGTCGAGTGCCGCCGCGCTCGCCGCGTCCGCGGGGTCCGGACCGGACATGATGCTCAATAGCAGCGCCGCGTCGCTCACGGAACGTGCGAGGGGACCCGCGGTGTCTTGGCTGTGAGAAATGGGCACGATTCCGCGCCGGCTGACGAGCCCCACCGTGGGTTTGATCCCCACGATGCCATTGATCGAGGCGGGACTGACGATTGAGCCGTCGGTCTCGCTGCCCACTGCGGCCGCGCACAAATCCGCAGCGACCCCCGTGCCGGAGCCTGAACTCGAGCCTGATGGCGAACGGTTCAGTACATGTGGATTGCGAGTCTGGCCGCCGCGGCCGCTCCAGCCGCTGCTGGAATGCGTGGAGCGAAAATTTGCCCACTCGCTCAAATTGGTCTTGCCCAAGATCACGGCGCCTGCGGCGCGCAGACGTGCCGCCAAGGGGGCGTCTTCTGGCGCGTACCAACCCTCGAGGGCGAGCGATCCCGCCGTCGTCATCATGCGATCAGCCGTCTCGATGTTATCCTTGATCAAGATCGGCACCCCGTGAAGCGGTCCCCGCGGTCCCTTAGCGCGCCGCTCCTCATCCAACGCGGCCGCTATTTCCAAGGCGTGCGGATTGATCTCGAGAACGGCATAAAGGCGGGGCCCTCGGCGGTCCAGCGCTTCGATCCGCTCAAGGTATGTTTGCGTTGCCTGCCGTGCGGTCAGGTGCCCATCGGCCATCGAGGCCGAGAGATCTGCAATACCGAGTTGCCCGGTGCCTCCGGCCGGAGCATTGGCCGGCGCATTTGCCGCCGCCGGAGCGCCGCGGAGCGGTTGGGCCGCGGCCGCCAGCGTAGCCGCGGTGCCTGCGAGGAAAAAATCGCGACGGTCCATTACAATTGACCTAATAGGCAGATCGGGGCGGTACTGTATCGCTTTGAGACGCTCGTAGGGGAACGTGTGATGTCGGAAGAAGGTCAAAGCATTGTTACTCTGAGGGCGGCGAATTCGCCCAACGCATTCGATTTGCGGCGGGTCGGCGCGCATCCGGATTATTGGTATCCCGTGGCGTGGTCCGATGAACTCAAGGCGGGCAAGGCGCTCGGCCGGCGTTTCGCCGGCCAGCCGATCGTGCTCTATCGCGGCGCGAGCGGGCAGGTGTTCGCCTCGAGGATCGCTGCGCCCACCGTCAGGTGCCGCTGCACTTGGGCGTGGTGAGCGGCGATGAGACTCAAGTGCCACTATCACGGCTGGACCTACGACGCAGACCGGCAAGTGCGTGAGCGTGCCGTATCTCGGTAAGGAGCGGCTGCCCAACGGGGTGAAGAGCTACCCGGCGCGCGAAGATGGACGGCCTGATCTTCGTATTTCCGGGCGATCCCGCCTTGGCGCAAGAGCGCTTGCCCGACCGGGCTGGGCTCGTCGCAGCGCCGGACTACAAGACCCGCCGGCTGAACCGCGAGGTGGCCTGCCACTACACGTTCATGCACGAAAACCTGTTCGACATGAACCATCAGTTCATGCACCGCAAGCAGATGGGCTCGATCAGGGCGCGCTGCCTGGGCCGGCAACACGGCGAGGACTGGGCGCAGGTGGAATACAGCTTCAGCCGCACCGAAGGGAAATCCTCGGTGGGCGAACAGGTGATCGTCGACCTGATGCGCAAGCGCGGCGAGGCGAAGAAGGACTTCTCCGACCACATGCGCATCCGCACCGACTACCCGACCCAAAGCCTGAGGGTCTGGGTGGGACGAGACATCCAGGAGACCAACGATCCGGTGCTGGACGTGTGGCTTGGCTACACGCCGCTCGATGCCGAACAGACGCACCAACCGCACCTACGGTTATCTGTCGGTCAAGAAGCCGCGCGATACCGGGCCTCATCCATGCGGTGTGGCCGTTCGTCGATCTGGTTCACCGAGAACATTTTCCGCGAGGACAAGGAGATCGTGGAGTACGAGCAGAGGGCCTACGACGCGCAGGGCGCGGACTGGAACAACGAAGTGTTCCCGCCGCTACGCGACCTGCGCGGCGTGTTGGCGCGATGCGGCGGCCCCACAGTGAAAAAATGACGACGAAACTTTCAGTACAGTAAGGAGACCTCTTGTTGAATCGACCCGCCAATTCCGAGCCGGAATCCGCCAATTGCGCCGGTGCCGCTCGTCAAGGTCCCTGGGACGCACGGCTCGCGCGCCGCCTGATCGCCCCGCTGAAGGACAGTTGGGTCACGCCCGAACCATTTGACGACGCTTCGAATTGCGGTCGGACTCGCTGCCGCTGCGGCCTTTTTGCCCGGAACCTACGGCTGGTCGAATCTTGCCGCGCTGCTGCTGGTGCTGTCGAATTTTCTCGATCACACCGACGGCGAGCTGGCGCGCATGAGCGGCAAGAGCGAGCCGGATACGGGCATATTTATGACCTGGCGAGCGATGCCGCAGTGACCATATTGCTGTTCGTCGCCATCGGCGTGGGGGTCGGCGCCAAGACCGACGTTGCGCTGGGTTTGCCGCCGGTTGTTCTCGGCGCGATCGCCGGAATCGCGATCGCCTTGATCTTCTTCCTGCGCATGCGTATCGAGGACAAGGTCGGAAAGGTCGGAACCCGGCAAGCCTCGCTGGGCGGCTTCGAGACAGAGGACGTGCTGTATCTGCTGCCGCTCGTGACCTTATGCGATTGCGTGATGCCGTTTTTGATGAGCGCCTCGATATGCGCTCCGTTGTTCGCCATCTGGGTATCGATCGATTACAGGCGTGCAATGCATCGGTTGCAGTTGGCGGCGTCTCAGTCGATGTCCGGGTAGTCTGTGGCGGGAGATGAGCGCCGAAGCGGGCGGTGGCTGCGCGTTTAGGCCGACCTCGACGTGCAATCGTTGCGCCGCGAATTTGTTAGCGCAGGGCGCATTTTCTTTTATAAGGGATTTTCTGCCGGCCGAGGTCACGGCGCAATTGGTGGCCGCGGTAGCTGCCGTCACGCCGTCCGTCAACCGCAATTACTTGCCGGGCCACAAGCAGGGTGGCAGCGTCAGCCGCCACGCCATCGATCGGTTGGCGCCCTTCATCGCCGAGCTTTATCGCTCGCCGGCGCTGATCGACTGGTTGGGACAGATCGCGGGCGAGCGGCTGCAGCTGTCGCCGGCCGAAGACCCGCACGCCTACGCGCTGTATTTCTACACGCGGCCGGGCGACCACATCGGCTGGCACTACGATACCTCCTACTATGCCGGCCGGCGCTACACGCTGCTGTTCGGCGTCATCGACGAGTCATCCTGCCGCCTCGACTATCGAATTGCACACGCGCGAGCCGGGCGCGGCCGCGGTGCCGGGTTCGCTGCAAGATTCCGCCGGGCGGCTTGGTGTTTTTCGATGGCGACAAATTGCGTCACCGCATCACGCCGCTCGTCGCAGGCGAAATGCGCGTGTCGCTGACCTTCGAATACGTGACAGATCCGAGGATGCGCCTTGGCTGGCGATTAATTTCCAATATGAAGGATGCCGTTGCGTATTTCGGTTTTCGTCAGGTGTTTCGGCGGCCCGCGCAAGAACGTCCCAGAACTCCATGAATCGTGCGGCGAGCTGGCTTCTGTCGGCGGGTGCGCTGATGTTCATATGGGTGCTTGCTTCGCAGGGGCTTCCCGACGGTAGTTGCAACCTTGGCGGTGGCCGGTTGGGGGCTAATTTTCGTTGCGCTGTTTCACCTCTTGCCGCTCGTGCTCGACGCGAGCCGCCATCCGAGTACTCTTCGATGGTGCGCCGAAGGAGGGATCACTGCGCGACGCGCTGCTCGCGCGGTGGGTGGGCGAATCGGCGAACAGCTTGATGCCGGCCGGGCAGATTGGCGGCCCGGTGCTCATGGCCCGTCATCTTGCGCTGCGCGGGATGAGCGTTCCAAATGCCGCCGCCGTGATCATCGTCAGCACGACTCTGCAGACCTTTGCGCAGATCGGCTTTGCCCTGATCGGTGTAAGCCTGTTGGGGGCGCATGCCGGCCGCAGCTCGGAAAATGCCCTGCGTACCTCGTCGTTGATCGCGAGCGGTCTGTTGGCTGTGCAGTTGGGCGGGTTCTACCTTCTTCAACGACGCGGTCTTTTCGGCAAATTGATGCGCACCGCCACGCGCTTTTCCGGCAAGCGCGATTGGTCCTTGTGGACGAACCACGCCGAAGCGATCGACCATTCGGTGCAGGCGGCTTACGGCCGAGTGGGGGCGGTGGCGGCGAGCTTCGCCTTGAGCTTGGTGGGCTGGTTGGTCGGAACCGGTGAGGTATATCTGATCCTTCAATTGCTCAAGTCCCCGGTCAACTGGAGCGATGCGCTATTGCTCGAGAGCCTCGGGCAGGCGATTCGCGGCGCCGCGTTCGCCATTCCCGGTGCGCTCGGAGTGCAGGAGGGCGGTTATATGTTGCTGGCGCCGTTGGTAGGCTTGACTGCGGAAGCGGGCCTTGCGTTGTCGCTGGCCAAACGCGCTCGCGAGCTTCTGCTGGGATTGCCGGGGCTGTTGTATCTACACTTTTCTGAAAGGGCCGCTCGCGCGATGCCCCGTTGAAAAAATTACCGGGCCGCGCTGCGGTTGGTTGCCGGGTCGTCGCCGGTGATCCTGCCTACGCCGCGGTGGCGCATGCCGCCGGTGAGTCATATAATATGGCTGTCGCAAAAGACCTTCCGCAGGGCATGCGGAACGTAAAGCCTGTCAAGCGAATGTGAGACCTCGGGAAGCCATGTCGTCGGCTCATGCGTCCTAAGGGCAGTCGCGACGAAGCTGGAACTCACATGTCAATTTCATCGGGATTTAAATGCGCGCCATTATACTTGCCGCGGGTCGCGGCCTGCGTCTTCAACAACCCGAAGACCAGCAGCTGCCCAAATGTTTGCTGCGATTCGGCGGGATGAGCCTGCTCGAAAGGCATTTGCGTTTGCTCCGAAGCGTCGACGTCGATGAAATCGTCCTGGGCCTTGGATTTCGCCACGAGCTCGTCGAGGACGAACTCGATCGTCTGGACTGGAAACCGCGTCCGGAGATCGTGTTGAACCAGCGCTTCGACCTCGGGAGCGTGTTGACGGTCCATACCGTCGCCGATGCGATGACGCGCGGGGGAGAGGTGCTGCTGATGGACGGCGACGTACTCTATGACGCGCGCATCATGAACGCTCTGGTTGCAGGGCAGCGCCCGGTCAACCGAGTATTGATCGACCGCGAATTTGAGGCGGGCGAAGAACCTGTGAAACTTTGCGTCCGCGACGGCGTGCCGATCGAATTGCGCAAGCGGCTCGAGCCCGACCTGCACTATGACACCATCGGCGAATCGGTCGGATTCTTCCGCTTCGACCAGACCGGCGCGCGCCGACTGGCGGCGTTGGTCGCAGGTTATGTCGCGCGCGGCAGCCTCGAGATGCCGCATGAGGAAGCGGTGCGAGATCTGCTCAGGGAACGCAGCCAGATCTTCGAGGTCGTCGATGTCACGGGAGCGCCGTGGATCGAAATCGATTTCGTCGCTGACGTTGCCCGCGCAACCACAGAAGTGGTGCCGCAGCTGCAACCGCTGTCAGGAGTGGGTACATGAATTCGCGGTTGCGTGTGTGAGCCGTCAGGCGCCTAGCTCATGGATGCTGTTCGCGTGCAGCGTTGCCGCGCTGCTAATCGCGGCGCCGTGCCGGTCGGACAGCGCGGCGGATCAGCCGCAGCAATCAAGCGTGCCGTTGCCCGCGTCACCGCCTTCCGGACTATCGCGTTGGTTCAATCCCGAGACCGCGCCTTTCATTCCGGTGCCTGAGATCGCGGTCAACCCGAACAATGGTACGACCATCGGGTTGATTCCGACATGGATCCAGACGGACGACAATCACGACATTCGGCGCATCATCGCGCCCGATGTTCTGTACAACCAACATTTCGGGTATGGTGCGCACGGCCGTGTGTTCGGGTACGACTCGGAGGACGAACAATGGTCGCTGGTCGGAGGCATCAAGGAGCGCGTCGAGCGCGAATTCGATGCCGAGTATCAGAGCGGACGTGCGCATGACGCCCGTGGTCGTTCAACACCAGCCTGATCTACGATGTCGACGGTACGCCGCGTTTCTACGGCATCGGCAACGAATCTCCGGAGAGTTCGGAGACTAATTATACCAATCAGCAGGAACTGGCGCAGATTCAGGTCGGCCTCAACCTGTCGCACTTGTGGCAGCTGCAGTACACGGGCCGCTTCAAAGACGTGGACGTGCTGCCGGGAACGTTGGCAGGCATTCCCTCGACCGAAAGCTTTTTCGGCCCGATACTGGGCGTGGGCACCAACCGGCAACTGCTCAATCGCTTGGCCATCGTGTATGACAGCCGGGATGACCTTACCGTACCTACGAAAGGCTGGAATTTGGTCGCCTACGGCGGCCTTGCCAGCAGAAACGGTGCGTTCAACGATTCAATGTACAGCGAGGCCGGGGTGGACGGACGAGCCTTTTGGCCGCTCGCGTCGCAAACCATCCTGGCCGCGCATATGGCGCTGCGCTACCTCCCGACTGCGCACGACGTACCCTTCTGGGCGCTCAGCAGTCTGGGCGGAGGTGAAAGCGTCGTGGGCGGCGAGCAGCCTCTGCGCGGCTTCGGCGAAGGCCGCTTTTACGATCGCGATTCGTTCTCCAGCACGCTCGAACTGCGGCAAAAAGTGATGAGCATCAAAGCCGTCTCGACGTCGGTCGACTTGGAATTCACCCCATTCATCGACGTGGGCCGGGTTTTTTCGCGAACGGGTACGATTCCATTTGATCAGCTGCACACAGTGTGCGGCGTGGGGTTCCGAGGTATCGCACGGCCTTTTGTAGTCGGCTATGTCGATATCGGCTATGGCAGCGAGGGGCCGGCGGTATTCACGGGCCTCAATTATCCCTTTTGAGCGAACTCTACGCGGTTCCATCAATTTCTCGGCAGTGGGAGATTCACCATGACTGTTCTCGCCGATTTTCCGATCACGAAAAAATGGCCCGCGGAGCATCCTGATCGCATTCAACTGTATTCCTTGCCGACTCCCAACGGCATCAAGGTCGCAGTCATGCTCGAGGAGACGGGCTTGCCTTACGAGCCGCATCTGGTTCGGTTCGATGCCGATGAACAGTTGTCTGCCGGAATTCCTATCGCTTAATCCCAACAATAAAATTCCGGCGATCATCGACCCAAACGGCCCGGGCGGCGCGCCGCTCCCGTTGTTCGAATCCGGTGCGATACTTCTTTATCTGGCCGACAAATCCCGGCGATTCATCCCGGACGATCCCGCCGGCCGCTATGAAACGATCCAATGGTTGATGTTCCAAATGGGCGGCGTGGGTCCGATGTTTGGACAGGTCGGTTTTTTTACGAAATTTGCCGGAAGGATTATGAGGACAAGCGGCCGCGCGACCGATACGTCGCCGAAGCAAAGCGTCTCCTCGGCGTGATCGATCGGCGTCTCGCGGAGACGAAGCTGGATCGCGGGGCATGACTACTCGATCGCCGATATGGCGATCTTTCCTTGGATCAACACGCTGATTGGTTTTTACGGAGCCGGGGATCTCGTGGGCATCGGGGATTATCCTAACGTGCGCCGCACGCTTGCGGTTTTCCTCGCACGTCCGGCCGTAGTTCGCGGCGTTGAGATTCCCAAACGGACGACGGTTTGATCTGCGACGGCTGCGCTGTAACGAATGATAGTGCATACTCCGGCTCGGTAAAGCCGACGAACTAAAGCAAAGAAACCTCCCGAAGATGTCCCGTTTGTTCGATCCGATTGACTTCGGCACTATTGATGCGGCCAGCCGCATTGTGATGGCGACTCGCCCGGCATGACAGATCCGCGCCAAGATTCGGGCTAGCGGAGCGATGACGGTGACGCGCGTCGTGCGCGCGCGGGTGGCGAAGACCACTCGCGTGACTGTGTTGTTCGCGGATTTCGAGGTTACACCGGTTTGGCGGAGCGGCTCGCGCCGGCACAGCATCGTGCCCATGCTGGATGAGTTTTTTGGCGTTCTCTCCGGCGCGACCGGCGCTGCATGGCGGCCAGATCTTTCATATGGCGGGCGACGGCATGATGGCCGGTTTCGGCGTGAACGACCCAACGCAGGATGGCGCCCGCGTCGGCGCTAGCCGCCGGCCACGTGATGCTGCAGAATTTCGCGACGATTGCCGAGCGTTGGCGCCGTGACCTGTCGATTGAGACCGGCATTGGTGTCGGGACTGCATCTGGGCGAGGTGGCGCTCGGGATTATTCGGACCGCCCGGACAACGACACACCACGCTGGTCGGCGATACCGTCAACGTTGCCGCGCGGCTCTGCAGCCGCGCGCGCGCGGGCGAAGTATTGCTGTCGTGTACCGTTGCCGCTGCGCTCGACGCGAAGCACACGGCAAGGCGGTCGCCGAATCCAAAATCGATCCCGTTCCTGCAACTGCCCAGTTCGAATTGCGCGGGCGGAGCGCGCCGCTGGATATTTGGTGCGTGCCCGCCGCCGAGCGCCTCGCGTTCTAAGAAGAGCTCTGCTACACTTTGTCCAAGCCCTCGTGGCGGAATCGGTAGACGCAACGGACTTAAAATCCGTCGGTTAACAGCCATCCCGGTTCGAGTCCGGGCGAGGGCACCACCAAATTTAGAATGGCAGGATTTCGGCACTGCCGGTACGCGAGCTACTCGCTCATTTACCCGTCTTGAATTTCTCCCAAACCTGGGTAATGGCGCGGGTTTGATCGGCCGAATCCGCCAATTGCGGCGAGAGCTTCGGCAGCATTTCCGGCGTTGGGTAAATTCCCGGATCATTCTTGACGGACGGCAGCGGTTGCGCCATGGCGTTGGCGTTGGCGTACCCTTTGAAGTTGGTAATTTCGGTGATGACCTCGGGCATCATGATGAAATTGATGAAGGCGTAGGCGTTCTCGGGATGCGGCGCGTCTTTGGGGATAGCCAGCATATCGAACCAGAGAATCGTACCTTCGGTCGGTATGCTGTACTTGATTTCGATGCCCTTGTTCGCATCTTGCGCGCGGTCCCGCGCCTGCATGACATCACCGTTGTAGGCCACCGCTACGCACAGGTCGCCGTTGGCGAGCGCGTCGATATACTCGGAGGAATTGATACTGCGGATGTAGGGCCGCACTTTCATCAGCACTGCTTCACCTTGCGCCAAATCCTCCGGATTTTGCGAGTTTGGATCCTTGCCCAAGTAACTGAAGACGGCGCGCATCATCTCGGCCGGCGAGTTGAGCACGCTAATGCCGCACTTCGACAATTTCGATGCCACCTTGGGGTCAAACACCAATCGCCAGCTGTCAAGCGGCGCGTCGGGCAGAAGTTCCTTGACCTTTTTTTCGTTGTAGCCGATGCCGTTGGTGCCCCACATATATATGACGCCGTGAGCATTGCCGGGATCGTGAGAAGCGACCTTCGCCATGAGCTGCGGGTCCATATTCTTGAGGTTCGGCAGCTTTGACTTGTCGAGCGGCAGATACACACCCGCCTTGATCTGTCTTTCGAAGTACGATGCCGTGGGCATGACGATGTCGTAGCCGCCGCCGCCCGCAAGCAGCTTGGCGTCCAACGCTTCATTAGTGTCGTAGTAGGTGGCGTTTACCTTGATACCCGTCAGCTTCTCGAACCTCGACAGCGTTTTCGGCGCAAGATAATCGGACCAGATATAGAGGTTCAGCACCTTCGCGGCATCGGCAGTGGCGCCCGGGTGGGCCTCCGATGCCGGTTTACCACCCCCGCAAGCGCTCAATAGCAGACAACAACCCAGAGTCAAGATCCCTGTCCGGCTTACGCTGAACATAAAATGCCTCCCCCAGTGTTTCCGCGAACGCTAGTTATAGCGCAGCCGGCGGCAGGCGGACAGAGCTTTGAGTTGCTTTGTTCAGCTTTTCTCAAATTGCTTGCGCGTTGAAGCTTTCCCAGGCCGCGCATATAGTCGATGCTCGAGGAGACGCAATCGACATGACATCACCACCCGCAGCGCAACCGCCCGCTACTCCGTCCCGCCTCGTGGACGCGCCTGAGTTATTCAAGGCAACCGGCTTCGAAGCCGACGTGCACGATTGCCAGATCGAGGGCAGGGTCCCGGCCGACCTCAACGGTGCGTTTTACCGCACCGGCCCTGACCCGCAGTATCCGCTGCATCCGCGCAACATTCCGTTCGACGGCGAAGGCCATGTGAGCATGTTCAGGATTCATAATGGTCGCGTCGATTACCGCAGTCGGTTCGTTCGCAATGAACGCTACCTCGCGCAGGATCGGGCCCGCCGCGTGCTCTTTCCGATTTATCGCAATCCCTCGCAGGATGACCCCAGCGTCAAGGGCCTGAGCCGCAGCACCGCCAACACGCACGTCATCAATCACGGCAACTTGCTGCTGGCGCTCAAGGAAGACGGCCCGCCTTCCGCGCTCGATCTGCTGACGCTCGACACGGTGGTGCCTAACTACACCTTCGAGGGGAAGCTGCCGAGCAAGACGTTCACGGCCCATCCTAAGCGCGACCCAGTGACCGGCAACTTGGTGGCATTCGGCTACGAGGCCGAGGGTTTTGGTAGCAACGTCGTATCGATGTTCGAGATCACCCAGCAGGGCAGCGTGATCTGGAATGCGAAGATTCAGGTGCCGTATGTGGGACTGCTCCACGATTTTGCCCTCACAGAGAAACACATCGTGTTCTACGTCATCCCGCTCGCGTTTGATGAAGCGCAAATGCAGCGCGGAGGGATCCACTGGTCCTGGGATGGCACTCTTCCCACTTATCTCGGCTTCTTACGCCGTGGCGGCGATGGCCGGGACATACGCTGGATTCGGGGACCGACGCGAAGCGCCACCCATGTCATGGGGGCGTTCGACGATGGCGAGAAACTCATTGTCGATGTCGAGATGTCGATGTCCAATCCTTTTCCGTTTGTGCCAATGCGTGATGGATCGCGCTGGGATCCGATTGCCGGTGCAAGCCGCATTACGCGGCTTAGTGTCGATCTAGCCGGGCGTGAGCCAACGGCTTTCGGCATGGAGGAGATGTATCCCCATGTCGGCGGTCTGCCCCGCCAGGACGATCGATACCATACGATGCCCTACCGCATTGGATTCCTGCCGTGTCCCGACCCGTCGGCGCGCGACCCGCGAACGGCGGCGGCCTGCTACGCGCGCTTTGACCATCAGAATCGAAGCGCAACGCTGTACAACGCCGGTCTCGGGACCGCTCTCGCCGAGTGCTGCTTTGCACCGAGAAGCGCCGGCGCCGCCGAGGGTGCCGGATACTTGATGGGGGTCGCGACGCGTCAACAGGAGAACGGCCGCGCTGATCTTGTGATTCTCGATGCCGAGCACTTGGCGGACGGACCGGTTGCAATTGTTCGGCTACCGATGCGCGCCGTCGCTCAAGTTCATGGCTGGTGGGTCCCCGAGGCGCAGCTTCCAGTCGCTACTCCGGCGTGAACATGCGCGCCGAGGGAAGCGCGTGAATAAACTGTCCTTCCGCTCGTTCTATCTGTCTCTTTTGCTGATCGCGAGTGCCTCGCATTCCGGCACGCAGGCCGAATCGAACTATGACGTTCTCATACAGCAAGGTAATGAACAACTGCAGGCCGGTCGTACCGATCAAGCCCTTAGTTCAGGCGGGGCGGCAATCAAGAGCCGAACCGATCGGTGGGAGGGCTATGCTCTCGAGGGCGGCGCGCTGCTGAATCTGAAGCGCTACGAAGACGCCGCGGATGCATTGAGTAAGGCCATCGATCGGGCTCCGGATTCGAACCAGCATGCACTTCGGGAACTCCGTCGACAGGCGTTGCTCGCCGAATCTGGAGATTCGGCGCTGCCCAAATCTAACGCCTCAAATAGTCCGAGCCAAGCCGTTTCAAAGGCGCAGATTGAGGATGACCGTCAGCGACTTGCCGACAAATTGACTTGGGTCGAACCAGAAACGGATCTCATGTGGGCAAAAAATAGCCGTCTTGCGGAGTATGCGCACGCGAACTTTACACGCGCGGCGCGCTACTGTGCCTCGCTGCGTACACTCGGATATACGGATTGGCGCCTACCGACCAAGGTCGAATTCCTGCGGATTTATCACTTCGCGACGGGCGCGGCGACGGTGCACCTCGACGGTGGACTGGCAACCAACGAAGATATTTTGAGCCTTTTTGGATTCTGGACCTCCACGCCAGGGGATAGAGACGGTGAACATGTTTTGATATTCGAAGGGAAGTCGGTAAGTAGCCGCGACACTGAGGGCGAAGGCCGGGTCGGAGGTTGGTTCGCTGGTCATCCCTGGAACGGAGCCATCGTGTGCGTCAGGTCGCATGCTAGTTAGGGTAGGCTAGGGAAAGCCATCCACGCCGGAGATCTCAGTGCCCATGCCCGATGTTCACGCACCCCACGCCGCCGTCCGTACTTGGAGAGATTTCTTCATCCATATCTCAACTATTACGATCGGCCTTCTCATTGCGATCGCGCTCGAACAGTGCGTCGAGATCCCGGGCGAGACGGCAGACATTTGGGTAATGAACCGAGAGCAAGCCGACGTAGTTGCGGACGCGGCGGCGGCTGCCGACAGTGCGCTGAGAGGGCTCTTGTGGCGTACTCGATGGAATTTAAAATTTGAGGAAGGAATCGTGCGCGGGGCGAAAAACTACGACGAGGTGCTGATTAACCTCGCCAGCCAAAATAACTAAAGGATGAGACTCATCGCAGCCATCCTGCTGGTTCTCGCGGCCTCGCACAGCTTGGCGAAGGAGCCTCAGCATGGAACTGGTGAGAAGCTCGGATCAGTTCACTTTGCTACATCCTGCAATGGCGCGGCACAGAATGAGATTGACCGCGCGGTAGCGCTGCTGCATTCCTTCCAATTCAGCCGCGCGATTGATGGTTTTAAAGGGGCCTTGGCAAGAGACGGGTCGTGCGCAATCGCCTACTGGGGAATCGCACTGAGCGATTGGGGAAATCCTTTCGCTCCCGGAAACATCGACAAGCGCTTATTGCAACTGGGGCGCGAAAGCGCCAAACGCGGCGAGAGGCTCGGTGCGAAGACGGAGCGCGAACGCGCCTATCTTACGGCCGTTAACAATCTATACCGGAAATTCGAAAGCACGCCGCAGCCAGCGCGCTTGCTCGCCTATCGCAATACCATGCGAGATTTGGCGGCGAAGTATCCGGAGGACCATGAGGCGAAGATCTTTTACGCCTTGGCGCTCGCCGTTACCGCGGATCCCGCGGACAAGACCTACACAGACCAGCTCGAGGCGGGGGCAATTCTCGAGAAATTGTTTGAGCAGGAGCCGACGCATCCCGGGTTGGCACACTACATTATCCATGCGTACGACGTGCCGCCGCTCGCGGGGCGGGCGCTTATCGCGGCGCGACGATATTCCGATATTGCTCCCGATGCACCTCATGCGCTGCACATGCCGTCACATACATTTACCCGCTTAGGCTATTGGCAAGCGTCCATTGATAGCAATGTGGCGGCCGTGGCCGCAGCTCGGCGCCAGGGACAGACGGCAGAAGAGCTGCATGCCAGCGACTACGAAACTTACGCTTACTTGCAAACGGGGCAGGATGAGGCGGCGGGACGAATAGTAAGATCTGTGCCGGAAATGGCATCGCGCTTCGATCCGAAGGCGGTGCTGATTGGCGCCGGGCCGCCCTCGGCGGGATATTTTGCGCTCGCGGCGATTCCTGCACGATACGCACTGGAGCGAGGAGACTGGCAGCAAGCGGAACAGCTTGCGGTGCGAGAGACTCCGTTTCCTTTTACCGATGCCATAACCTGGTTCGCTAGAGGGCTTGGCGCAGCGCGACTCGGACACACGGGGGCCGCTATGGAGGCGTCCACCGCGTTGAAGCTGATTCGGGAGCGACTTTTGAGGGCCAACGAAGCGTATTGGGCGCGGCAGGTAGAAATCCAGGCGCTTGCCGTCGCGGCGTGGTCAACGCTGGCAACGGGTGCCAGAGAGGAAGCACTGCGGCAGATGGAGTCAGCGGCGGAATTGGAAGAGAGGACGGAAAAAAGTGTGATAACACCGGGGCCATTGTCTCCGGCGCGGGAGCTGTTGGGACAGATGCTGCTGGCAATGAATCAGCCTGCCAAAGCGCTAGAGCAATTTGAGGCGACACTCAAGAAAGAGCCGGGACGCTTCAACTCACTATACGGGGCGGCGCATGCGGCGCAGCTCAGCGGGAACCGCGACACGAGTCAAAAATATTTTCGCGAGTTGCTAAGAGTCTGTGCCCACTCCGACAAGCCCGCACGATCTGAACTCAAGGAGGCGGAACGGTCGGTTTTGTAGGAATAACATCTGCGGCCCGGCGGCTTCGGCGTCCACCCGTGTGCAGTCGTGGCGGCAGGCATCGATACGAGGTAGGCTTTGGCCATGGCGCTGATTCGCTACCGTCCGCCTGCTCCGCTCGACCGCTACGTCGATTGCTTTTGGTGGTCGCAGCGTGACCGGGCAGAGGTGTTTGGAGAGCACATGCTCCCGTCCGGAAGCGTCCAAATGATCTTCGCGCTGCACGATGCGCCGATCCTTTGCATGCCAAGTTCTTCGTCACGGGATTCCCTCGCCTGGTCGGGCGGTATCGTGCATGGACCTCAATGGACCTACTACAGGTCCGGACCGAAACCAACGGGCACGATCGTCGGCGTCTCCTTTCGTCCCGGCGCGGCCGGCAACATTTTGGGTCTCCCCGTTACAGAACTCACGGATCGTCACGTGCCCGCCGATGCCTTGTGGGGTGCCCGGGCTAGCGAGTTGCGCGAAAAGTTGCTGGCGGCGCCGGATCCATCCGCCGCCTTCCGCGTGATGGAGGGGGAACTCGAGCGCCCGACTCCGTCGCCCTTTGCTGATGCATCCCGCCATCGCTCAAGCCCTCGCGTGCCGAACCGGCGGATGGGGATCTTCGAGCGTCGGGGAGATCCAGAGGCAGACCGGGTACAGTTCGCGCCACTTCATCGCGTTGTTTCGCGCCGCAGTCGGCTTGACGCCGAAGCACTACTATCGGGTCAAGCGATTCACCACCGCTTTGCAGGGCCTTGCCAGCGGCGCCTCGAGGAGCCTCGCCGATCTCGCGGTCTCGGCCGGTTACTCCGACCAAGCGCATCTGACGCGGGAATTTCGCGAGTTCTCGGGCATCACCCCTACTCAATATCGGCCTCGCGATTCAACCAGCATTCTGCATCATCGCACTCGCGGCACGTTCCATAGGTAAGAAATATTCAAGACCGGCGTGACGCCACGCCTGACAATGCCTATAAGAGTTGCGTTGTGCGGACCTTCGCGTTTGCAGCGGATTTTCAACGGAGGAGGGCGAGCTGATGGATATTCAAGAAGTCTATCCCTATTTGCGCGTTCACGACGCAGCCGAGGCCATCGGCTTCTACTCGCGCGCATTTGACGCCAAGGAACAGTTTCGCTTGACCGAGCCGAATGGCCGCATCGGTCACGCGGAGATCAAGATCGGGCCCACCACCGTCATGTTGGCCGACGAATTTCCTGAAAGAGGGATTTGCGGGCCGCGTTCTCTCGGTGGGACCACATTCTCAATACATCTGCATGTCGGCGATGTCGATGAGGCTTACGCACAGGCCATCAGTGCGGGAGCCACCATCGTCAGACCGCTTCAGGATCAGTTTTATGGCGAACGGTCCGGGACCGTTCGCGATCCGTTCGGCCACGAGTGGTTGCTCGGCGGCCAAATCGAGGCCGTCACGACGGAGGAAATGCAGCGGCGCTATACGGCCCTGTTTGACAAGTGAGGGCCCACCTCTTGCTCCAGTGCTTTTCGTGACCCGGTGGCACGTAAAGGTAAATCGGCGAGGCGCATCACCGCGCGCAGTGATCAGTTGCGGTTGCCCCAGCAGCCCATGAAGAACGTGTCGGAATTTCCCTGCACGGAGGCCTCACGGACGAACTGCCGTCACTTCGATTTCCACCAAAAAACCGGGGTTGGCGAGCGCCGCCACTTGCATCGCTGAACGTACCGGTAGCTGGGGTTGAGCGGGCGTTCCGAAGAATTGGGTATAACCCTGCATGAAACCATCGAAGTCCATTTTGCCGCCCTTGGTCTGGTCACCGACCAGAAAGGCTTGCATTTTGACGACATCGCCCATGGTCAAGTGCAGCTTCTCGAGCGCGGTCTGAATTGCGGTGAGCGCTCCGATTGTTTGCACCTTGGTATCCCCGTAGGCAGCGACGCTGTCCTTGGCCGCCTTGGGGTCGACAACGGGCGGCACCATACCGCTCAGGTACACGATGGTCTTTCCGGCGGGTACTTCCACGGCGGCGGAAATCGGAAAAGTGCTGCCGTTCGGCAGCTTGTGGCGAATCACGTCCTGCGCCAACACGAGCGAGGGCAGCAATTGGAGCGAGGGCAGCAACAGGAGCGGCAATGAAATTCGAGTGAGCTTGAGCATGGGGTTCCCTTTGGATCAGTGAGAGTGATGCAGCGCCTTGACCTCCGACGCTGTGATGAGATCTTTGTAATGATTGCCGAAATGGGTACGAACGTAGTTGATTACGGCCGCTACTTGTTCATCGGTGAGCGAAGGGGCAGTGAAGAAAAAGCCGCCGGCGTCTTTTTTTGCAAACGCCGGCATATTGCGGCGCCCTTCCAGTATGGTCGACGCCATGTATTGGCGCGACGCCAGCGCCTTGTCCCGTGCGAGCGCCGGATACTTTCCCGCTCCAATCGCACCCTGACCTTCCGGCATGTGGCAACCCTGGCAAATCTGCCGATAGATCTGAACCCCGGCGGTGGTGTCGAGCGTCGTTGCGCCGAACATTCCAGTGCCCTCGGCCCGCACGGGTGCGGCGGCAGCCGCAAGGAGTGTCAGTGTCGCCGCAATGAGCCGGGACATGTGAAATTCTTTGTTCACATTCACGCGGGCGCTCCTGCTGCGAGCGCGCGCCGGTGGAGCCTCTCGATCGCATCCAGGGCCGAGGTGACCGCTCCTTCCTGCCAGGCGGGCAGGTAGGATGCGTGTTCGCCCGCCAATACGATCCGCCCATCGAATCGGCATAAATTGTCATAGTGTTCGGCGCGCGCCTCCTCGGTCCACATGGCGAAACAGCCCAACGTAAAGGGCGAGCGATGCCAGGCGACCGCCATGCCGCTGTCAAATTCGTCAGGATACTGTGGATGAATTCGGCTGCCGTATTCCACCGCTTTGGCGACCCGCTCCTCCGGCTTCATTGCGGTAAATTCCGCCGCATCGAGACCCCATATATAGGCCCCCAGCAGCACGGCTTTGCCGCCATCGAAATAGCCGGTGCTGGGATACGAGATATTGCTGATCGGCAGGTCCGTATAGGTGATGCCGCCGTAGATTTGTTCGTCCTGTTCCCAGAATCGACGCTTGAATTGCAGGCCCACCTTTACCGAGGCAGCGTAAGAGACGGCGGCGATCGCGTCGGCCAGCGGCCGGTCAACGTTCATCGGAATTTGGCCCAGGATCGACAGCGGTATGGTGCACACGCACCAGTCGGCATGAACGGTATGCCGGCTCATGGCCGCACCGGTGTCTTCGAAAGTGGCGATGACGCCGCGCTCGTCCTGGTGGATGTCGATCACCTTGGCGTTGTAGCGGATCAGCCCCCCGAGTTCGCGAGCGAAGGCCTGACCGATGACGCCCATGCCGCCAACAGGTTGGAACATCGTGGTTTGCATGTCGTACATGTCGGCCAATGGCAGCGCCTGCCATAACCCGGAATCGAGCAAATCGCGAAGCCGTGTCGGCTCCGAGAACACGGGCCGGCCTTTAAGACCGCCTCCGGGATCTTGGTCAAAACCTCGCCGCTCGCTGCTGCCCCAGCCCTTGATATAGGCATAGTTTTTGTCGAGCGCGCCCCAGGTCCGTAAAGATGCCAGCAACTTTTCAAGATCCTCAACCGTCAGCTCGGCGTCCAATTGCTTGCTCTGTGCCGCCTTGGCCAGGAGTTCCGCGACATGACCGTGATAGTCCGCCTTGACGGTGCGGAAGCGCTGCGGCTTGCCGCCGAATGCCTTGCTGTTGTGAAGATACGCGTTGTTGTTCACCTGTACGAAAGACTCGAGCGGCACACCCAAGAGCTTGCAGTAACTTAGCATCGCGCGATGGTGGTAGGGCAGACGCCACGGGCCGGGATTCATGTAGAGCCCCGGATCGAACCGGCATTGCTGGGTGTATCCGCCCAATTCGGTGTACCGGTCGCCGCCGCGCACGGTCCAGTTGCGGCCGCCGGCACGGGCGTTGTATTCGAGCACCTGAACCTTGTATCCCGCTTTACGCAGCTCGTAGGCGGCGACCATGCCGGCGAGGCCGGCTCCGAGCACGAGCACCGAAGCTCCTGTTGGCGCACCGCTCAACTCGATCGGCCCCTTGAAACTTGAATCGGCCGCGAAGCCCAGACTGTTCATCGCCTGATACATCGCCGCGCCGCCCGCGCTCGAACCGATCAGAGAAAGCAGCCGGCGTCGCGTCATCGAACTGCCGACCCTTTCTTCTCCCATCCGATTCACCTTGAAGTTGTGCTGCGTGCTGCAGCTATAGCTTACCGACTTCGCTAGACTACAGCCATGACCATGCTCGACGGCGTATTGCCGCCAATACAAGCGGTTCGCGAGCGCACATTTTTCGGCGAACCTCGGGCGCTCGGCTACCTCGCATTCACCGAGGCGTGGGAACGATTCTCCTATTACGGTATGACTGCGCTCCTGGTCTTATATATGAGCGAGTCGCTGCTGATGCCCGGCCACGTCGAGCATGTTTCGGGATTCACCGCGTTTCGAACCGGCATGGAAACTCTGCTCGGACCGATGAGTACGCTGGCGCTGGCGTCTCAAATATTCGGCCTGTACACGGGTTTCGTCTATTTCACCCCGGTGCTAGGGGGATGGGTGGCGGACAGGTGGATCGGCCAACGCAATGCCGTTGTACTGGGTGCCGTACTGATGAGCGCCGGTCACATTGCGATGGCGTTCGATGCTTCCTTCCTGCTGGCGCTGCTCTTGTTGATCGTGGGCTGCGGTTTTCTCAAGGGCAATATTTCCACTCAGGTTGGCAGTCTATACGCGGAAAGTGATAGTGCAGGGCGCAGCCGTGGATTCTCAATCTTCTCGATTGGCATCAATTGCGGTGCGGTGATCGGCCCGCTGCTGTGCGGCCTGCTTGCGCAACAGTATGGCTGGCACGCGGGCTTTGGCCTCGCGGGACTTCTGATGCTCATCGGCCTTGCGACCTATCTCGCGGGCTACCGAGAGTTGGCGGATGCCATGCGCGCTCGCCCCATCGTCGCGGTCGCCGCTCCGCTCGATCGGGCGCAATGGCGAATCGTAGGCGCGCTATTCGTGGCGATGGCGATCACCATGTTCCAAATGATTGCATATCTGCAGAATACGAACATCGGGTTGATCTGGATCGATCGAAGCGTCGATCTGAATTTGCTTGGGTTTCACATGCCGGCCGCCTGGTTCAGTTCCATCGATCCGTTGGCCAGCATCCTCGCAGTCCCTTTCCTGCTCGCGTTTTGGCGCCGGCAGGCGGCGCGAGGCCGCGCGCCGGGCGAGATCGATAAGATCGCAATTGGTGCTTGGATCGCCTGCGCCGCGAACTTGCTGCTGGCGGCCAGCTGTGCCGCCAGCAAGGCCTCAATTTTCGCGCCGATCCTCTACGACGTGCTGCTCGGAATTGCGTTTGTCTACCAATGGCCGACACTGCTTGCGCTCGTGTCGCGCGCAGCGCCGCCGCGGCTGCGCGCCACGATGATGGGCACTGCATTCTTAAGCTTGTTTCTCTCCAATCTCACAATAGGATGGCTCGGCAGTCTCTACGAAAGCATGACTCCGCTCGAGTTTTGGGCGCTGCACGCGGCCATCGCCGCCACGGGCGGCATCCTCGCGCTGCTGTTTAAGCGGCGCCTCGAACGGGTGCTCGCCGCGGGGTACGCAACATGAAAGTGATCAAGGGATGTCCGTCCACGATGGACGATGACTACCAACTGAACACGACGACGCTGATTCGGCACGCCGCGCGAACCTATGCGGAGCAGCAAATCGTCTATCGAACGGCGAGCCGGCGGCTGGGCCCGGTACACCTATGGTGACTGCTATGCGCGCACTTGCCGCGCCGCCAATGCCCTTCGCTGGGCTCGGCATCGGTCCGGGAGACCGGGTGGGCGTATTGGACTGGAATAGCCACCGTTATTTCGAGCTCTATTACGCCATCCCTGGGCTCGGGCGCGGTCATGCTGCAACTGAATTTGCGCCTTGGCGCGGAGGACTTGGGTTACATCGTCGATCACAGCCACGCGGCGTTCATATGTGTCGACGAGTCGCTTCTGCCGCTGGCCGAGGCGATTGCTCCACTTGTGCCCGATGTCCGGGGCTGGATTGTCATGACGGACAAACCGTCGGCTGAAATCAGGTACGACGCTGCCGCACTGGCATCATCACGAAAGCCTTGCTCGCCGCCGCCACGCCTACCTTCGACTGGCCGATGATCGACGAACGTTCCGCGTACGCGGCCTGCTATACCACCGGCACGACCGGCAGGCCAAAAGGCGTTTATTATTCGCACCGCTCCATTTATCTGCACTCGACCGCCGTCGTTGCCAATCTCGGTATGACGCTTGATGACTGCACGATGCTTATCGCTCCGATGTTTCACGCGCAAGGTTGGGGAATGCCGCAGGCGGCGACCCTGATGGCGAACAAGATCGTGCTGCCCGGCCGCTACTCCATGGAGGACACGGCTCCGCTGGTTGATGCGATCATTGCGGAGCGAGTCTCAGTTACCAACGGGACGTCCACGATTCTGTCGCCAATGCTGCGCTACATCGAAACTCTTCCCGTAAGACCCGATCTCCGTGGATTGCGGATACTCTGCGGCGCCTCCGAACCACCCCTGTCCTTGATGATCGGATTCCACGAAGCCGCGGGCGCCGAGATAGTTCACGCCTATGGAGGCACCGAGACCAGTCCTGCGGTCACCATGAATCGTCTCAAGCCAACGCTGAAGGATCGGATGATCTCCAGCGCGCAGTGGAATCTAAGGCGCAGCCAGGGTCTGCCGCTCGCCGGCGTAGACATCAAGATTCTGGGACCGGACGATCAGGAATTGCCCCACGACGGCCAGTCGATTGGTGAGATTTGCATGCGTGGTCCTTGGATTACGACCGAATATTACGAAATGCCGGATGCGGCAGACAGGTTCATCGACGGCTACTGGCGCTCCGGTGATGTCGGAATGATCGATCAGAACGGCTACCTCAAGCTCATGCGATCGCATCAAGGACGTCATCAAGAGCGGCGGGGAGTGGATCTCCTCAATCGACATGGAGAACGCGCTCCTGGGGCATCCGGCCATACGCGAGGCGGCTGTGGTCGGCATACCGCACCCGAAGTGGCAGGAACGCCCGCTCGCGTTGGTGGTTCTGAAGCCGGGCCATCAAGTGACGCAGAACAACTGCACAGCACCTCTCCGAGGACATTTGCCAAGTGGCAGCTGCCGGATCAGGTCCTGTTCGTGGACAGCATCCCGAGGACCAGCGTCGGCAAGCTGAACAAGAAGACATCCGCGCCGAGTATGCCGAATTATACGCTCAAGCGGGGGACTGAACGTCTGGCAAGCTAAGATTGCCGCGGGCAATTTGGTACACTTGAGAAGAACTCTATCCTATCGCCGTGTTACCGACGGGGGATTTAAATTATGAAGCGCGCCGATAAAGTGATTATTACCTGTGCGATTACCGGAGGCATACACACGCCCTCGATGTCGCCGTATTTGCCGATCACGCCTGCGCAAATCGCCGCCCAGTCGGTGGAAGCCGCCGAAGCGGGAGCGGCCGTCATTCATCTGCACGCGCGCGATCCGGAGACCGGAAAACCTGATCAGACGCCGGAGAGATTTTTAGAGTTCCTGCCGCAGATCAAACGGCAAACAGACGCCATTTTGAACATCACGACGGGCGGCGGTCTCGGAATGACGCTCGATCAGCGCCTTGCGCCGGCGCTTAGGGTCGCGCCGGAAATTGCGTCCATGAACATGGGCTCTTTTAATTTCAACATATCCGCGGCTGCGGAAAAGCGTACCGACTGGCGCTTCAGCTGGGAGCGGCCCTATCTGGAGGCCTCCAAAGATCTCATCCTGTCGAATACTTTTACACAGATCGAACGCGGCATGCGCGAGTTGGGCGCGTTGGGCACTCGCTTCGAATTCGAATGCTACGACGTGGGTCATTTGTACAATCTGGCTCACTTCGCGGACCGCGGGCTGGTGAAGCCGCCGTTCTTCGTGCAGTGCATCTTCGGAATCATGGGTGGTGTGGGCGCGGATCACGAGAACCTGCTGCACATGCGCGCGATAGCGGATCGCCTGTTCGGAAACGATTACTATTTGTCGGTGCTCGCCGCCGGGCGGCATCAGCTGCCTTTCGTCACCTTGAGCGCCATTATCGGGGGCAACGTGCGCGTCGGACTGGAAGACAGTCTATTTGCAGGTAAAGGCAAACTCGCGACCTCGAACGCGGAACAGGTGGCAAAGATCCGTCGAATTCTCGAAGAGCTGAGCCTGGAAATTGCGACCCCGTCCGAAGCTCGAGCGATGCTCGGTACCAAGGGCCGGGATAACGTCCGGTTCTAAAAGAGCCCGAATCTCATTTAGAACTCGATGATGCCGCGCGCGTTCTTGCCGGATTCAAGATCGGCAAATGCCTGGGCCGCCTCTCCGATCTTGTAGCGATGCGTAATCAGCTCATCGAGCTTGAGCCGCCCGGCCTTGTAAAGCTCGAGCATCCGCGGGAAATCGATGCGCGGTACGCACGATCCAAAATAGCTCCCGGTGAGTGTCTTTTCCTCGAAGGGCAGCGTCATGGTTCGCAACGAGGTGGAATCGCTCGGCTTCGCGACTCCTACCACGACGGCGATCCCGCCCCGCGCGATGGCTCGAAAGCTAAGCGCTGCGAGTTCGCCGCTGCCCACGCACTCGAAAGCATAATCCGGCCCGCCTCCGGTCAGCGACTTGAGAGGCTTGACCAGATCTTCCCCGGGTTTCGCGAGCAGCGTGTCGGTTGCGCCAAACTGTTTCGCCATCTCGAGTTTTGCCGGCAGAGTATCGATAGCGACGATGCGGGCGGCGCCGGCAATATGCGCCCCTTGGATGACGTTGAGGCCGATCCCGCCGCAGCCAAATACCGCGACACTGGATCCCGGGACGACGCGCGCCGTGTTGAATACGGCGCCGACTCCGGTGGTCACCGCGCAGCCTACGAGTGCCGCGCGATCGAGCGGGATGGTGCGATCGATCTTGACCACGTTGTCGACCGATAGCGTGGCGTACTCCGCCATGACGCCGCAGCCGGAGAATATGTTGAGCACGCCGCCCTCTTCATCGTGAGTGCGCAACGTGCCGTCAGGCAAACTCGTGAGTGCCTTACCCTGCTCGAGACACAGCACGGGCCGTCCCATGGAACAGAAGCGGCAGGTTCCGCACATGTAAATAAACGATGAGACCACATGGTCACCCGGCGCCAAGCCGACGACGTCTGCGCCGATCTCGACCACTTCGCCGGCCGCCTCGTGACCCAGAATCAGCGGGAGCTTCAGCGGGATCGTGCCGTTGGTCGCCGACAGGTCCGAGTGGCAAACGCCGCATGCAGCGAGCTTGACCATCACTTCGCCACGCCGGGGCGAATCCACCGTGATGCGCTCCACGACCACCGGCTTTCCCACCTCGCGGCAGATGACGGCGCGAGAGGTTTGCGGCACCTACTTCTCCACGTATAAGTTGCTGATCAACATGCACTCGAGTATAGCGCGCCGGTTGTCCTACAGCCGAATCGGAGAAATCTCGGCTCCGAATCTATTGGGTCACGTTCAACGCTTTTCCCCGTCAGACGTTAAAACCATATCGTAGTCCACAGCGCGATATTGCTGTGATGGGGCGGGAAAAATGCCTTTATATATGGATGACGGTCGATCGCTACACTACCTCGAACGCGGCCGGGGCGAGCCCTTGGTGTTGATTCACGGTCTCGGATCGAGCGGCGCTGACTGGGCGCTGCAGGTGCGCGCTCTCGAGGGGCGATTTCGAATCATCGTGCCCGATCTGCCGGGCAGCGGGCATAGCGCACCGCTTCGCGATGACTACAGTATTGCTGGATTTGCTGCATCGCTATGGGCTCTGCTCGATCATCTGGGCGCATCCCGCGTCAACATCGTCGGATTTTCACTCGGCGGCGCGGTGGGCCTCGAGATGGCACTCCAGCGTCCTGACGACGTGCGCCGCCTCGCGCTGATCAACAGTTTGGCAACCTATCGGCTTGATCATTGGCGCAAATGGTTGGAGGCGAGCCTGTCCATGCTCTTGGTACCGATCATTGGCATGCGGCGTGGCGGCGCGATTCGCCGCGAACCGGTTGTTTCCGATGCCGTGGCAGCATCGCTGCGCGAACGGGCGGCTGCTGTGGTGAGCGCGGTGCCCGCTAGCAATTACCTGCTGACCGGACGCGCGTTGTTGCGGTGGAGCGCGATCGATCGGCTTCACCGTCTCAGATCCAAGGCGCTGGTGATTGCCGCGGAAAACGATTTCACGCCGCTGGAGGAAAAGCGCGTGCTGGCAGAGCGGCTCGGCGCCGATTTCGTCGTGGTGCGCGGTTCGCGTCACGGGACCCGTTCGACGCCGTTCGGGCGACCAACGCCAGCCTGCTCGCGATGCTGACGGATCAGCCGTTGCCGCCCGCCGAGCGATTGGATCTGTGATGAGGCCGAGTCAGCTCGATGAGTTGCCTTCGCTGGCAGCATCGCCGAGGAGCACGCGATCGCTCCGGCCGCGATGAAGCCCAAGGACGGCAGCGCAGTGCCCGGTGAACAGTCCTCCTCGCACGTTGCCACCGGCTGGACTCGACGCGCCTCAATGGGCCGCATTGACCGCCGTTGAGCTTGCCGCTCCGCTATGCTTCTGGGTGCGCCGCCCAACGGTGGCTTCGCCATGAAAACACCATCTCTTCGAACTTTGCTGCCCGTGCGGTGGCTGCAGCGCTTTGCGCTCGGCCCGACCGATTTGTTGCGCGATGCGACCTATCGGCGCCTGTGGACTTCGATCCTCATCTCCTCCTTCGGCGGGCAGGTGACATTGCTCGCTCTGCCGCTGTCGGCCGCCGTGTTGCTGCACGCCTCGCCGACGCAGATGGGCGTCCTCACCGCCGCGGAGACTGTGTCCGTTTGTTCTGTTTTCTTTGCCCGCAGGCGTGTGGCTCGATCGAGTGCGCAAATTGCCGGTCTACGTGGTCGGGGAGCTGTCGATTGCGCTGACCGTGGCGACGGTGCCGCTCGCCTGGTGGCTCGGTTGGCTGTCGATGCAGTGGCTTTACTTCGTGGATTTCTTGATCGGCGCGGTCGAACACCACGGCAGGAAGCGCCGCGCAAATCGTTCTCACTCAGATCGTGCCGCGCGAACGATTGGTCGAGGCCCACGCGAAGAACGCGCTCGCAACCTCTACCGCCGAGGTGACCGGGCCCGGGGCGGCGGGCGCATTGATCAAGCTGACCGGAGCGCCGGTCGCGCTGCTGGCCGACGCCGTGTTGCTGTTGGTCTCCGCGTCCATTCTGCGCGGCGTGCCGGTCAAGGAGACGCCGAGTGCGGCCAACGCTGCTTTTTGGCCTGCCATGCGCGAGGGGCTGAATTTTGTGCGCAGCCACCGGCTGCTGGTCACCATGGCGAGCTGCGTCGGTGTATGGCAGATGTGCAATCAGGCGGCGATGGTGGTGCAGATTCTGTTCGCCACGCGGCAGTTGGGCTTGACGAGCGCGCGGCGTCGGGTTGAGCTACGTCGCGCTCGGGGTCGGCACGGTCGCCGCCAGCGTGATTGGCTATCCGGTGGTGCGCCGGCTGGGTCCCGGCCCACGCTGGTGCTCGGCTTTGCGATCTGCGCCGCAGGCTGGCTGTTGCTGTCGGTTGCGCCGCTGAACCGGTTCGGCGTCGCCGCCTACGCAATCATGCTGCTCTCGTACGGCATGGGCGCGGTGTTCATTTTCATCAATTTCCTGTCTCTGCGCCAATCCGTCACGCCGGGACCGATGCTGGGTCGCATGACCAGCACGATGCGCTGGCTGATTCTGCTGCCCGCGGGACCCGGTGCGCTGTTGGGCGGCTGGCTCGGAGAGCATCTCGGGCTGCGCGCAGCCCTCGGGTTTGCCGGGGCAACCGCATTGCTGCTTGCGGTCGTTGCGGCGCGGCTCGAAGTGATCCGCAGCGTCAAGACGCTGCCGACGCTCAAGGCAGAGGCGATCACGCCATACTCGTCGGAGCGGGAAGCCGACTGAGGGCAGGCGCAGGAAATGCGGCGCACGTCCTACAGACAGGGACCGGGCAGTCAACCGAGCGATGAAGCGCTATCGTTATAGCATCGAGTCTCGGCGAATGGAGAGTTAGTGAAAAATATGCGAAAAGCATTATTGTTGAGTCTGTGCATGGCCGGCAGCTGGGTGCTTGTTCCCCTAGCCGCATCAGCGGCCGTCGGAATCGATATCATCGTCGCGCCTCCGGCGCCGCGAGTGGAAGTCGATGCCGGCGCCTCGGGCAGGGTACGTTTGGGCGCCCGGCTATTGGGCGTGGCGCGGGCATGAGCACGTGTGGGTTTCCGGGCGGTGGATGCGCGAGCGCCACGGCTATCACTGGGTTCCCGATCGTTGGGAGCAGCACGGTGAGCATTGGCACTATTACTCGGGTCACTGGGAGCATTAGGCGCGTCCCATGAGCGCAGGCTTCTGAGCGTGCTCGCGGGTGGGCGGGCGCCGCCCAGCATGTGTTTTTTTGGGTGACGTCAAAGCGACGTGACGTCAAAACGTCATGTTAGCTCACGGCGACCCGGTGGCGCGCGGTAAGAAGATCCGTGTCGGCCTGATTGCCGACACGCATGGTCTGCTGCGGCCTGCGGCGTGGGAGTTTTTGCAGGGTTCCGACCACATCGTGCATGCGGGCGATCTCGGCGACCGCGGATTCTCGACGAGTTGTGCGCATCGCAGCCGGTGAGCGTCGTCCGCGGCAACAACGATTCGGAGCCTTGGGCAGCGCAATTTCCTGAAGCCGAATGCTCGACGTCGGCGAAGTCCGCGTGTATGCGATTCACAACCTCGCCGAACTTCGTATCAACCCGGCGGCGGCGGGAGTGCAGGTGATCGTGTCAGGGCATTCGCATAGGCCAATGCTCGAGCGGCGCGGCGGGGTGCTTTTCGTCAATCCCGGAAGCGCCGGGCCGCGGCGCTTCAAGCTCCCCATCGCCATCGGGGAACTGCTCATCGACGGGCGGTCCGTCGGGGCGCGCATCGTCGATCTGCACGACGCTGCTCGCGCGTACGATGACCTCGACGGCGGCCTGATAGGAGGCCCCGCGACGTCAATCAGACATTAATTGGTAGCTTCAACCCTTTGATTTAGCTAAGCTCGCGGCCTGATGAGCAGTCGCAAGGGAGGAGAGGAGGGGGGGAGGAGGGAGGAGAGAGGAGAGAGAGAGAGAGAGAGGAGAGAGGAGAGAGAGAGAGAGAGAGAGGAGAGAGAGGAGAGAGAAGGAGGAGAGAAGAGAGGAGAGAGAGAGAGAGAGAGAGAGAGAGAGAGAGAGGAGAGAGAGAGAGAGAGAGAGAGAGAGAGAGAGAGGAAGGAGAGAGAGAGAGAGAGAGAGAGAGAGAGAGGAGAGAGAGGAGAGAGAGAGAGAGGAGAGAGAGAGAGGAGAGAGAGAGAGAGAGAGAGAGAGAGAGAGAGGAGAGAGAGAGAGAGAGAGAGAGAGAGAGAGAGAGAGAGGAGAGAGAGGAGAGAGGGGGGGGGGGGGGGGGG
>CAWAMT010000011.1:0-114857 GCA_963783185.1 uncultured Gammaproteobacteria bacterium
AATAGGGTCACCTGACGCTTCGGCGGCGTTTGCTCGAGAATGCTCTCCACCGCATCGACGAAGCCCATGCGCAGCATCTCGTCGGCCTCATCGAGCACCAACAGCGTCAGATCCGGTGAGCTTCAAGGTGCCGCGGTTCATGTGATCGATGACGCGCCCGGGCGTCCCGACCACCACATGCACGCCGCGCCGCAGGGCATTGAGCTGCGGCTGATAGCTCTGGCCGCCATAGATCGGCAGAACGTGAAAGCCCTTCAGATGCGCGGCATAGCGCTGAAACGCCTCGGCCACCTGCAAGGCGAGCTCGCGGGTCGGGTACCAGCACCAGCACCTGCGGCTCGTGAGCCGGACAGATCGATGCGCGAGAGCGCCGGCAACGCGAATGCGGCGGTCTTGCCGGTGCCGGTCTGCGCTTGGCCGAGCATATCGGCGCCGGATAGCAATACCGGAATAGTGGCGGCCTGGATGGGCGAGGGGATTCGTAGCCCACGTCGGCGAGCGCCTCGAGCACGGGCTCGGACAGCCCGAGATCACGGAAGCTCACGGAATCGAGGGATTCGCCCGCTGGTACTGCACTCATGGGAGACGCCTTGACGAAGTAGCCGCAAGTCTAGCGGTTTGACCGGGTATTGCTACCATGCGCGTGCTGAAGGGGACCGTAACTAACGCGCAGGACGATAAATCATGGGACGCATATTCGAAGTCAGAAAACACGCGATGTTCGCGCGTTGGAACCGCATGGCCAAGCAGTTCACCCGGGTCGCCAAGGACATTGCCATCGCCGTCCACGCGGGCGGCCCGGACCCGGCGTCGAATCCCACGCTGCGGCGCGTGCTGCAAAACGCGCGCGCCGTCAACATGCCGAAGGACAAGACCGATGCGGCGATCCGCCGGGCCTCGGGCAAGGAAGCCGCCAATTATCAGGAAATCCTCTATGAGGGATACGCGCCGCACGGCGTCGCGCTTCTGGTCGAAACCGCTACCGACAATCCGACCCGCACCGTGGGGAGCTTGCGCAACATCTTCGCAAGGGCGCGGGCAATCTTGGCACCACCGGCAGCGTCAGTTTTCTATTCAAGAAAATGGGAGTGTTTCGCTTGGATCCCGCGAGCGTGAAGGACCAGGATGAACTCGAACTCGATCTCATCGACTACGGGCTCGAGGAGATGGGCGAAAGCACCGGCGACAAGGGCGAACCGCAATTGGTGATCCGCTGTGCTTTCAACGATTTCGGCAAACTGCAGGAGGCGCTCGAAGCGCGGCGCATCACGCCCTTATCCGCCGAGCACGAATACATCTGCTCCGTCCCGACCGAGCTGCCGGAAGACCAGGCGGCCGAGGTCCTGGCCCTGATCGACAAGCTCGAACAGGACGACGACGTTCAAAAAGTGTTTCACACCTTGGCCTAAAGCCGCCGCTGCGGCTTCAAGGACCTCTCGTTCGCTGCGCGACATAACTTATGCCGGCGACGTTCGCCGCCCGGCCCCGCGGGCGGCTTAAGGTTTGTTCATGCTGTCATCCCCGCCCACCCTCAGCGTTGTCCTCTATGAGGCGCAGAATTCTTCAGGAGACAGGTCATGAAACGGTTATTTATGCTGTTGATTCCGTTCAGTCTAGTGGCGATGTCAGGATGCGTGGTTGCCCCGTACGGTTACCACCGTGGCTATTACGGCCCGCGGGTTGCCGTGGTGGCGCCGGCGCCGGTGTGGTGGTGCGGCCGTAGGCTCAAAGTCGCTCACTGCGGGGCCCCAAGGGAAGGTGCGTGCGGCCGACTGTCGGTCGCACGTATACTTCCGCTAGATCATGCCGACCCACCGATTCCGCATCGTCAATGTATTCACTCACGGCCAAGGCGCGTTGACCGGCAATCCTTTGTGCGTCTTCGAGGACGGCGCCGCCTTCGACTCCCGAACCATGCAGGCGCTGGCGCGGCAATTCAATTTGTCGGAGACGACGTTCATCCTGCCCTCCTCGCAGGCCAATGCCAAGGTTCGCATTTTCACGCCAAGCTACGAGATGCCCTTCGCCGGCCACCCCACTTTGGGGACGGCGCACGTGTGCCGCTCGCTGAAGCTTGGCGGCGATGTATTGCGGCTGGAAATGGGGGCGGGATTGATCGCGGTAGCCGCCCGCGAGAACCGCTGGACCTTGACGGCGCCCGGCTCGAGCTTCAGGGAGCTCGAGGTTTCGCGCTCCGTGCTGGCACAGGCGCTCGGACTCGAAGAGCACGACATTGGCGATAGACCGCTGTGGGTCAAGGCCGGCAAGGAACAATTGATCGTGCCACTCAAGTCCAGTGAGGCCGTGCGGCGCGTCTCGCCGCAGCCGGCCGCATTCGCCGACATTCAAAGCGAGGACGGCATCGGCATGGCGTATGTATTCGCCGAGACCGGTGCCGGGCGGACGCTGGCGCGCTTCTTTTTCCCGCAGAACGGAGCCATGCTCGAAGATCCCGCGACCGGCTCCGCAACGGCCAATTTCGGCGGTTGGTGCCTGGCGATGAACCGGCCGCTGCCGGCGCGGGTGCAAATCTCCCAAGGCGAATTCGTCGGCCGTCCTTCGTCGCTGTATCTTGAGATCGACACGCAGCGGCGGATCGAAGTCGGCGGCGATGTGATCGAGATCGGCGGCGGCACCGTGACTCTCGGCTAGGTTCGATTGGCGGGCGGAGCAGCCTCGGCCGATGTGCGTGTCGTGATTGATGATGCCGTAGGCCCAACGGACCACCGGCAACAGGCGCGGCGACACCATGGTCAGCGCCTTCTGATAATCCACCCATCGCGCTTCATGATGCTCGGGAACGCCGAGTTCCGGATTCACCGGCAGCAGCACCTTGCGTCTCGTTGCTGCGTGCGATGTAGTAGCGGGAAATCTTGCCTTTGTTGTAAGGCCCGGTGTCCATGAACACCATGCCCCAGTCGAAGGATATGTCCTCCAGGGTGGTTTCTTCGCGCACCTCGCGGATCGCGGCTTCAATGGGTTCCTCGCCAGCCTCAACGAGGCCCTTCGGGAAATCCCAGTTGCGATAGGCGCGCAACAACAGAAACTTGAGTTTTCGGTCGACCACGCTCACGACCACGACGCCGGAGGAGAATCTTGTGGGCGGTGCAACTGAAGACATGGCGGCGCTCGGAAGCTTGACTGCGCCCCGAGTATACGCGCCGGCGCGACCGCGCGACCGCGCCGGGGCCGTCACCGCCGTTCAAGCGGCCACGGACACCGGCGAGCGAATGAGATGATCGAATGCACTGAGCGATGCCTTCGCCCCCTCGCCCATGGCAATCACGATTTGTTTGTAAGGCACGATGGTGCAATCGCCGGCCGCGAAGACACCGGGCACCGACGTTTGGCCCCGCGCATCGACCTCGATCTCACCGCGCGACGAGAGCTTGAGAGTGCCCTTCAGCCAGTCGGTGTTGGGCACCAGTCCGATTTGCACGAAGACCCCGGCGAGTGCCACGGTGTGCGCGGCGCCGCTCTGCCGATCCTTATAGGTCAGCCCGGTGACTCGTTGCCCATCGCCGATAACCTTGGTCGTCTCTGCACCCGTGAGCACGGTGATATTGGGCAAACTCTTGAGTTTGCTCTTGAGGACCGCGTCGGCGCGCAGGTGCGACTCGTACTCGATCACCGTGACGTGACTCGCCAAACCCGCAAGGTCGAGAGCAGCCTCCACTCCGGAATTGCCGCCGCCGATGACGGCTACCCGCTTGCCCTTGAACAGCGGGCCGTCGCAATGCGGACAATAGGCGACGCCGCGGTTACGGTATTCACGCTCGCCAGGTACGTTGATTTCGCGCCAGCGCGCGCCGGTGGCGATGATTACCGACTTGGCCTTGAGCGTCGCGCCGCCCGCGAGGCCGACCTTGAGAGTTTCCCCCGGTATCAGGGAAGCGGCGCGTTGCAAGTTCATCACATCGACGTCGTAGGTGGTCACATGCTGCTCGAGCCCGGCGGCCAACTTCTGCCCCTCGGTCTCCTTGACGGAAATGAAGTTCTCGATGCCGACGGTATCCAGCAACTGTCCTCCGAGACGTTCGGCGACGATGCCGGTGCGGATGCCCTTGCGTGCCGCGTAGATTGCGGCCGCCGCGCCTGCCGGGCCGCCGCCGACAACGAGCACGTCGTACGGCGCCGCCGCATTCAATCGCTCGGCCTCGCGCAAAGGCCCCCGTGCATCGAGCTTAGCCAGAATCTCCTCGAGACTCATACGGCCCTGACCGAACGGTTGGCCGTTGAGGAACACTGCGGGCACGCTCTGGATCTGGCGCCGCTCGACCTCTTCCTGGAACGACGCGCCGTCGAACATTGTATGCCGCACCTTCGGATTCGACACCGCCATCACATTCAGCGCCTGAACCACTTCCGGGCAGCTCTGACAGCTCAAGGAAACGAAAGTCTCGAAATTGAATTCGCCATCAAGTTCCCGCACCTGCGCAAGCACGTCGGGTTCCACCTTCGGCGGATGACCACCGGCCTGCAGCAACGCGAGCACCAAAGAAGTGAACTCATGGCCCATCGGCAGCCCTGCGAAACGCACGTGAGGCACGGCCCCCGGACGGCGCAGCGCGAATGAAGGCTTCACCTGCGTGTCGTCGCGCTGCGGATCCAACGTGATGCGAGGCGACACGGAGACTATGTCGTCCAATAAAGCGAGCATGTCGCGCGAGGTGTCGCCCGCATCCACCGAAGCTACGATCTCGACCGGCTGCGATAGCCGGTCGAGGTAAGCTTTTAACTGTGTTTTGAGGTTCTCATCCAACATAGGTCACTTTGCGGTCAACGCTTGCGATCAAATCTTTCCGACCAAATCCAAGGAGGGCGACAAGGTTTTTGAACCCGGGGACCATTTCGCCGGACATACCTCACCTGGATGCGAGGCGACGTACTGCGCGGCTTGTACCTTGCGCAGCAACTCTTTGGCATCGCGGCCAATGCCGTTGTCGTTGATTTCGATGATCTTGATGCGTCCCGCCGGGTCGATGACGAACGTGCCGCGATACGCGAGCCCTTCTTCCTCGATCAAAACTTCGAAATTGCGGGCCAGTGTCTGAGTTGGGTCGCCGATGAGCGGATATTGAACCTTCCGGATCGTCTCGGAGGTGTCGTGCCACGCCTTGTGCGTGAAGTGCGTGTCGGTCGATACGCCGTATATCTCGACGCCCAACTTCTTGAACGCATCGTAGTTGTCGGCCAGGTCGCCGAGCTCCGTGGGGCAGACAAAAGTGAAATCGGCGGGATAGAACACGACGACGGACCATTTGCCCGTGAAGTCCTCGTTCGACACCGCGACGAACTCGCCGTTGTGATACGCCGTTGCCTTGAACGGTTTGATTTCCGTGTTGATCAATGACATGAAACATTCCTCAGTAGTTTGATTGCGAAGCTCAGGCCGTCAGACTGCCATCGATACGGCGATTAACCAAATTGATTAAATTCATCAATTTGATAGACTGTGCCTATCGTAACGATGTGGGTGCGAGGCTATGAATCTCAAGGATCTTAAATATCTGGTGGCACTCGCCGACACGGGGCATTTCGGCCGGGCCGCAGAACGGACGTTTGTGAGTCAGCCGACGCTGTCCGCGCAGCTCAAGAAGTTAGAGGAGTTCCTGGGCGTTAAGCTCATCGAGCGCCAGCCGAAGAACGTGCAGCTCACCGAGGTGGGAAAGCAGGTCGTGGCTCGTGCGCGACGCATGGTGACCGAAGGAGAGGAGATCATCGCGCTCGCTCGCAATAATACGGATCCCCTTGCCGGTAAGCTCAAGATGGCCCTGATCCCGACGATCGGACCTTATTTGTTGCCCCGCGTCATGCAGAAGATTCGCAAGGCCCTGCCGAAGCTCGGCCTCATGCTTTACGAACACCAGACCGAAGCGTTGCTGAGTCGCTTACGCGGCGGCGAAATCGATATGGGGATTATTGCGCTGCCGGCGGCGCAGGACGGCCTCGAATCGCGCGAACTCTATCGGGAGGCGTTTACCGTGGCGTTGCCGCAGAGTCACCCCTTGTCGATGAAAGAGACCATCAAGATTCAGGACCTCAAAGGACAAACTTTGTTGCTGCTGGAGGACGGCCATTGCCTGCGCGATCAGGCTCTCGAGGTGTGCAGCCGCGTGGATGTCCGCGAGGCGGAGGATTTTCGCGCCACCAGCCTCGAAACCTTGCGCCAGATGGTGGTCGCCGGCCTCGGCATTACCTTGCTGCCTGAATTGGCGGTCGAATCGCCGTTCGGTTCGCAGCGCGGGCTCACGGTACGGCAATTCACCAAGCCGGCGCCGACACGCACCGTCGGCGCGGTATGGCGTAAATCGAGCACACGCGCACAGGCCATCGGCGCCGTGTGTGATGTAGTGGGCAACGTCATGTCCGACAGAAGCTGAGACGAATCTCCATGCGGCAGAGCCAAGCAAAAATACCCCGTCAGAACCGGCGTGCTGCCGAGCAACTGGATTGGGCATTGCGTGCGAAAGATACCCTGGTGCTTGGCGCGCTCGCCAAAGGGCAGCACCGCGACAGTCTGCGCGAGTACTTCGGTACCGCTGCTTATGAGGAATTGTCCGCGCTGGCCGCAACCGCGAAGCGGGTCAAGTGCTCCGGCGGCCCGCGGGTCCTGATCGTCCCCGGCATGATGGGTTCCAGACTTTGCTCAACCGAGCGCGGTACGCGCCGAGGCGGGGCAGCCAAGCTGTTGTGGATCGATCCGCTCTGCATCGCGGCGGGCCGGCTGAAGGACCTGATACTGCCTTCGGTCAAATCGATAAGGCCCATGGGTGTGCTGCTCTTCTCCTATGCAAAGCTCAAGCTGAAGCTCGAGATAGAAGGCTTCGACGCGAAGTTCTTTCCCTACGACTGGCGCCTTGGGATCGACGAACTCGGAGCGGCTCTCGCCGCCTACATAGCCACGGGGGGCAAGCCCGTCGTTTTGATCGCCCACAGCATGGGCGGGTTGATTGCGCGCATCGCCACGAACCAGTTGCCGAAGCGCGACGTCGTCAAGCTGATCATGTTGGGCACGCCTAATCGCGGGTCATTCGCTCCGGTGCAAGCCCTGCGCGGCACCTATCCCTTCGTGAGAAAACTAGCGCGGCTGGATCGTCGACATTCGCCCGAGCATTTGGCGGCGCAGGTATTTTGCACGTTTCCCGGCCTCTACCACATGCTGCCGGCCAGCCAAGGGCGCTCGATGCTCGATTTACTCGATCCCCGTTCCTGGCCGGGCAAGGATCCAAAGCCCCACACTAAGCTCCTCCGGCAAGCGGCGGCAGCTCGTGAGCGTTTGGCGGCGCCGGATGCTCGGATGACGCATATCGTCGGCATCAACCGCGAAACGGTGGTCACCGTCCGACGGCAGTCGAGGGGCTTTGAGTACGGCTCGAGTGTGAACGGCGATGGCACGGTGCCCGTGGCCATGGCATCGGTGCCCCGGCTCAAGACTTATTTCGTCGACGAGTCGCACGGCAATCTCGCGAACAACCCGGCGGTCATTCGCGCCATCATCGATCTGATGCAACGTGGCAGCACCCGCGAGTTGACGCGCCGCTTCGTAGCGAAGCGCGATCGCCTCACTCGCACGAATGACACGGCGCTGCGGCGGATCGGCCGCGGCAAAATCGATTGGCGGCGCCTCGACTCCGCGCAGCGTGAAGCTGCGTTGGCGGATTTGGACGGCCGTCACTTGTTGGCCCTCATGGGCGCGGCGCAGGCCATGGCGTAGCCGAGGGGCCTTTTATGGCGTAACTGCGATGAATATCCAGCTTTTCGCCCCTGTTTTGCCGAATATTTCACATATTCCGGCCGTCCGACTGAGGCAACATGGTGATCGAAAGGATTGCCCGGACATGAACGCTCGAACCATTGCACCCGCAAATTTGAAAGCCGCGCCGCCGCTGCGCTTCGATGCCAAATTTATCGAAGAGCACAAGCTCGTCGAGCGCTATCTGGACAACAAACTGCCGTTCAGAGGGGCGCGCGATCTGGAGAACTGGTGCCGCGCGCATCCCCATTATTTGAACGACCTCAAGCTATCGGAGCGCGCACAGGCGAGCCTCAAGCTGCTGGAAGCCAGCGGTCAATTGCAGGACTTGCGCGAACCAAAGGGGCCATGGTGGAAGACTCCCTACCTACTGATCGGTCTAGGTGTGGCGGCGCTCGTATGTCTCGTGGCGTTTTGGATGTTGATGGGAAAGTACACGCGGCTTCGCGGTGAATTGGAAGATACCAAGGTGCGCATGCACCAGGGATCGCTGGTGCAACCCGCAACGCATACCGACCTGCACGTGTCGCCGGACCATGCTCCCGGGCTCGACCAGGCGCGAATCGTCGTCAACAGCGCCGCGCCCCAGCTCATGGACATACACATCGACATGAGCTACACGGCGAAGTTGAATCAATTCCGCTTGGTCGTCGACAAGCAGGATCAGGGGCGCGCCTTGATCCTGAACAATGTACTGAAGGATTCGAACAACGAATTGCTGATGACATTCAATACCACCGGGCTCTCGACCGGTGTGTACACGATACGCATTGAAGCGCTGCCGCTCCGGCCCCAGGTCGTGTCGGGACGGCAGCGTGCGGTTGAGCGCACCGCCCAAGAGCAGATCGACGTCCCGACCCCCATCGGTTGGCTGCTCCTCGAAGTGCATTGACACTTAAGCTCAGTCGTCGCGCAACGTGACGATGGGCGGCGTATTCACGACGCGCCGCGTGGCGAGCGTCCCGCTCACGCCCACCAGAATCGTTCCGCACACCAAGCCGAGCACCCACACCCATGGGTCGGGTGTGAACTGCAGCGAGAACAGCCGGCGCGCCAGCACCCAACCCACGGCGTTCGCGCCGAAGGCTGCCAAGGTGCCGGAGAGAAACCCCAATGCCGAGAATTCGGCCGCCACGCCCTGAAGTACCGTCCTTCGGCTCGCCCCCAAGGTGCGCAGCATCGCACTTTCATAGCGCCGCTCATCGCGTGTCGATTGCACCGCGGCGAGCAGCACGACGATGCCGGCCGCCAAAGTGAACAGAAAGACGTACTGCACCGCGAGCGACGCGCGGTCCATGATGTCGCGAATCTGTTTCAGGATGGCGTCGACGTCGAATACCGAGACGGTGGGGAATTGGCTCACCAGATCGGCCAATGCCGGGCGCTGCGCGGGCGTGAGATACACGCTGGTCATGTAGGTGCCGGCGGCGCCATCCAACAAATTCGGCGGGAAAACCAGGAAGAAATTCGGCCGGAAGCTGTCCCAGCGCACCTTGCGGATGCTGGCGACTTCGACCGTGAGGGGTTCGCCCGCGATGTCGAAACTCAATCGATCGCCGAGTTTGAGCTGCAGCGCCTCTTGATACTCCGACGAAATGGACACCAACGGCTTGCCGAATTCCGCGGGCGTCCACCAGCGTCCGGCGATCAATTGATTGTCGTCCATGAGCCGAGCCGCCCAGGTCAAATTCTGCTCGCGCTCGATATAGCCGCGCGCGCTGTCGCCCTTCAGCGTGAGCGATTCGCTCGGCTTTGAGTTGATCGCCGTCATGCGGGCACGCACCATGGGGTACATTTGCGGCTCCCCGAACCCGTGCGACTTCAAGAAGTCCCCCAAGGGTTGGCGCTCTTCGGGGCGGATATTGATCAGGAAGTTGTTGGGCACGTCGCTCGGCAGACTGCGGCGCCAGTCGGCGAGCAGGTCGCTGCGCACCACCGCGAGCAGCAGCAGCATCATAAGTCCCAAGCCGAACGCGACGATTTGCACGACGCTTCCGCCGCCGCGGCGCGAGACGTTCGCGAGGCCGTAACGCCATGCGACCCCCACGCCGCCGCGCAGCCGAGCCGGTGAGGCGCACCAATCCATAGCCCGCCAGCGTCAGCACCAACCCGACGCCGAGCACTCCGGCAAGCACGCTCGCCACGAGTTCCGTGTCGCGCACCAGGCTCCACAGAATCGCAAACAGGGCGGCGAGCGCGAACACATAGGAGAGGCCGAAGCGCAGCGGGCGGAGCGGTGACCGTTTTCCGCAGCACGCGCGCCGGGGGCGTATTTTTCAATTGCAGCAGCGGCGGCAGCGCGAAGCCGATCAGCATGGCCATAACCGTGACGAGCGCGATCGGAAGCGGCGCGAGCGAGGCGGGCGGCAGTTCGGTCCGGATCAGATCGCGCAGCAGCCACGCGAGCCCCAATTGCGCAAGATAGCCCAGCAAGGCGCCGAGCGCGACCGCGAGCCGGCGCCAGCAGCGAAATTCGATGACGGAAATGGCCAGCACGAAGCTCTGCGATGCACCCATGCACTTCATCAAGCGCGACCGTATCGATGTGGCGCTTCGCGTAGCGGCGCGCGCCCATGGCGACCGCCACCGCGGCCAGCAGCACCGAGGCGAGGCTGGCCAGATTCAAGAAGCGGCTCGCGCGGTCGATGGCAGAGTTCAGTTGCCGGCTGGATTCGTCGACCTCCCGCAAGCGCTCGCCCGGCGCCTTGGTGCGATCACAGTAGTCGCGAAACTCAGCCACGGCCGACGGAGCGCCGGCGAACAACGCGGCATAGGTCACGCGGCTGCCAGGCTGAATCAGCCGGGTCGCCCCGAGGTCCTGCGTAATTGATCAGCGCGGCGGGCGCGAGGTTGACGAAGCCCGTGCCCTGATCGGGCCGGTAGTCGAGCACTTCGCGTGACTCGAAACGGCCGCGCCGATGCGCAGCTCCGCGCCCAGCGAGATCTTCAATTGCGCGATGATGCGCGCGTCGACCCACACCTCGCCGCGGCCGGGAATTCCGATCGGTGACGCGGGCACGCCGAAGGGCGCGTCCGCGATGCGCACGTGGCCGCGCAGCGGGTAAGCGGAGTCACCGCATTCAGCGCCGCGAGCTGGCTCGCATCGCCGTTGAAGATCGCCGTCGGGAACGTCAACAGTTGCGCGCTCTTCAGACCGAGCTTCCGGCTTTGGCGAAAAATACCGCGAGGGATGGGCTGGGGGGACTCCAGGCGCAGATCGGCCGCCAACACTTCGGCGGCTTGCGCGCGCACGCCCTGCGAAATGCGGCTGGTGAAGAAGCCGACCGCCGTCAAGGAGAGCACCGCCACGGACATCGCCAGCAGCAGTACGGACAATTCGCCGGACTTGAGGTCGCGCCAGAGATTGCGCAGGCGAAGCGCGGGCTGTGCATCAGGAGCCTGTCCAGCTCACCGCATGGCCGGCGTCGATCTCCAGCTTCCGGCCGCAGCGCCGCGCCAGCGCGCGGTCGTGCGTCACCAGGATCAAGGTGCTGCCGATGCTGCGGTTGAGCTCGAACAGAAGGTCGGTGACGCGTTGCCCGTGTGACGTATCGAGATTGCCGGTGGGCTCGTCCGCGAACAGCACCGCGGGATGGGTCACGAAGGCGCGCGCGATGGCGACGCGCTGCTGTTCGCCGCCGGAGAGTTGTTTCGGGTAGTGCGCGGCGCGCGGCGTCAGCCCAACCTGTCCGAGCGCCTGCGCCCGCCGCCTGCCGGGCATCGCGGCGGCGCGCGAGTTCGAGCGGCAGCATGACGTTTTCGATCGGCGGTGAGCGACGGAATCAGGTGAAAGGACTGAAACACGAAGCCGACGTGCCGGCCGCGGATCGCGCGCGGCCGTCCTCATCGAGCCCGGTCAGATCGGCGCCCGCGATCCAGCACCCGTCCGGTGCTCGGAGAGTCGAGCCCCGCGAGCAGCGCCAGCAACGTGGATTTGCCGGCTCCCGAGGCGCCCACGATGGCCAGCGTCTCGCCGGTTCGCACACTGAGGCTCACATCGGCGAGAATGGTCAGCGGGCCCTCGGGGCTCGCCACGGTCTTGGAAACATTTCTGGCTTCGAGAACGATTTGATCTTGCATCGGGAGCGCCCGTGAGTCGGCTTTTGGTCCTTTTGGTCTTGAGTTTTGCGGCAGTCCCGGCCCACGCCGATGCGCCGGCGATCCTCGTATTCGGCGACAGCATCAGTGCCGGCTACGGATTGGCTCGCATCGACCAGGGCTGGGTGGCGATGCTGCGGGAGAAGCTCAAGGAGCAAGGGTACGGTTACCAGGTCGTCAACGCCAGCGTCAGCGGCGAAACCACCGCGGGGGGCCTCGCGCGGCTGCCGCGCGCGCTCGAGCTGCACCGCCCGCAATCGTGATTCTCGAATTGGGCGGCAACGACGGCTTGCGTGCCTTGCCCATCGCGCAGATGCGCGCCAATCTCGCGCGCATGGTGGATCTGTCGACAGCGCGCGGGGGCGAAGGTCCTGTTGCTGGGAATGCGCATACCGCCCAACTATGGTCCGGAATACACTGCAAAATTCACTCAGGTCTATCGCGGAAGTGGCACGCGAAAAGAAGGTGCCCTTGGTGCCCTTCCTGCTGACCGACATCGCCCTCGATCCCGCTCTCATGCAGGCGGACGGCATGCATCCCAACGAGCTCGGCCAACCCAAATTCCTCGACAATGTTTGGCCGGCGCTGAAGCCGCTGTTACAATGAGGCGATGATCCGCCGCCGCGGCCGGTAGCCGCAGCGTCCCTAGATCGCGGGACGCCACTGGCTGCCGTCCAACCACTGTCGACGCCGCCGTGCTTCGAGCAGGTCCCGATGTGATGCTTGGACTTCGAATAGGTCCCGTCCTTGCACTTGGCCGTGGCGCCGGTGGGGTCGGTATTGCCGGAGCGCGCCGTCGCGGCGGCCGGTGCCGACTTCGCAACAGTGGTCTTTGGCGCCGTGGTAGCCGACTTGGAGGTGCTGCCGGCGCCGGGGTGGCCGCTGCCGGCGCACTCGCTGCAGGGGCAGTCGCCGTGGCGCCTGCGGCCGCGCCGCCTTGGCCGCCTTTTGCACGCCGCCGTGGCCGCTGCAGGCGCCGCGGCCGGTAGCGGTCGAAGTGGTCCCGTCGGTGCAGGTCGTTGGCGCGCTGAGCCGGTGCATGCGGACGGCGCCGCGGGAGCCGCTGCCGGCGCACTCGCCGCAGGGGCAGTCGCCGTGGTGCTTGCGGCCGCGCCCGACTTCGCCGCTTTTTGCACGCCGCCATGACCGCTGCAGGCACCACGGCCGGTAGCCGTCGAGGTGGTGCCGTCCGTGCAGGTCGTTGGTCCGGTCGAGTCTTGAGCGTGACAGGACAGCGCCGCGGCGAAGCATGAGCAACGGCGCCGCAATGCCGGTCGCAAGATGGTGCATTTTCATCGAAGTTTCTCCTCGGTGGGATCTAGCGGTCTGTAGTATCGGGCAATAGCGTCATGACATTCATCAGGAAGCGCGTGTATTCGTTGCTCGACACTGCTGCCGACAAGCTGCCGTCCACGATGACATGGGAATTCTCGACGACGTTCTGCGGGAACTCGGCGACTCCCACGAGTTGCAGTTCGTCGGCCGACAAGCATAGGAAGCTTTGCGCCGGCGAATATATATATGCCGTGTGATCGAGAACCAGCACGGGCACGTTGTCGATTCCGTCCGCGGCAGGATAGGTGCGGAAGTGCACGCGCCCGGTCAATGTATGCTTGACCGGCGCGATCGAACAGGCACCGCCGTAGCCGTGGACGCAACCGCGCAAGCCCGGCAGATGCCACGAGGCTCCACGAAAATTTTCATGATCGTCGCCCGGATGATTTCCTCATGCGTCCAAGCATACTCCGTTCGACGCGACGACGTTGCTGGCGTCTTGAACCGGTGCTATACACGCGGGACAAAAATCGAGGAGTCGACCTAGGTGGATCGTACCTGGCTGAAGCAGTATCCGGCCGGTGTGCCCACCGACATCGATCCCGACGAGTATGCCTCGCTGAAGGAGATGTTCGAGGAAGCCGTTTGCCGCCTATGGCAACATGCCGGCGTTCACCAACATGGGCGCGACCCTGACTTACGCACAGCTCGACGAGCTGAGCCGCGCATTTGCGGCCTGGCTGCAGAAGAAATCCGGTCTCGCGCCGGGCGACCGCGTCGCCTTGATGATGCCCAACATCCTGCAATACCCGATCGCGCTGTTCGGCGTGCTGCGCGCCGGGATGGTGGTCGTGAACACCAATCCTCTGTACACCGCGCGAGAGCTCGAACACCAGCTCAAGGACTCCGGCGCGAAGGCGATCGTCATCGTCGAGAATTTTGCGCACGTACTGCAGCAGGTGTTGCCGCGCACCGAGCTCAAAAACGTGTTGGTGACGCGGGTCGGCGATCTTTTGGGTATGCCGCGCGGCATGATCGTGAATTTCGTGCTGCGCCACGTGCGCAAGCAGATACCGGCATGGAGCATGCCCGGCGCGATAACCTTCAAGAGCGCGCTCTCGGCGGGACTCGGGAAGAAACCTGAGCCCGTGACGCTCGGCCCGGAAGACATCGCATTCCTGCAGTATACCGGCGGCACCACCGGCATTGCCAAGGCCGCGATCCTCACCCATCGCAATATGGTGGCGAACGTGCTGCAGGCGAGCGCCTGGATCAGGCCGGCGCTACAGGCCAAGGCGCACCGCATCGTCATCACTGCGTTGCCGCTTTATCACATCTTTTCGCTGATGGCGAACTGCCTGCTGTTTCTGCGCTTAGGCGCGCAAAACGTGTTGATCACCAACCCGCGGGATTTCCCGGGGTTCGTGGCGGAACTGAAGAAATACAAATTCTTTTTCATCAGCGGCGTCAATACGCTGTTCAACGCGCTGCTGCATACTCCGGGTTTCGAGACGGTGGATTTCAGCGCCCTGCGCATCACTCTCGGCGGCGGCATGGCGGTGCAGGCGGCGGTCGCCGCGCGCTGGAAAAAGGTGACGGGCAATGTCCTCACCCAAGCGTGGGGATTGACCGAGACGGCGCCTGCAGCCTGCATCAATCCGATGGGTGTGGATTTCAACGGCTCGATCGGCTTGCCCATCCCCTCGACCGATGTCTCGATCCGCGACGACGACGGCGTCGAGGTGGCGGTCAATGCCGTCGGGCGAAATATGCGTGTTCGGACCGCAGTTGATGCGCGGCTACTGGAACCGGCCGGACGAGACCGAGAAGGTGATGTTCGGCGACTGGTTGCGAACCGGCGACATCGGCCGCATCGACGCCGCAGGCTACGTGTTCATCGAGGACCGCAAGAAGGACATGATTCTGGTCTCCGGCTTCAACGTATATCCGAACGAGGTCGAAAGCGTCGTCGCCGAACATCCGGGAGTGCTGGAGGTCGCCGCCGTTGCGCAGCCGGACGGCAGTTCCGGCGAGGCGGTCGCAATTTTCGTGGTGAAGAAGGATCCCAGCCTCACCGCCGAAGCGCTGATCGCGCATTGCCGGGCCAACTTGACGGGCTACAAAGTGCCGAAGCACGTGTATTTTCGCACCGAGCTGCCCAAGACCAACGTGGGCAAGATTTTGCGCCGCGCGCTGCGCGATGAATTGCGGGCTGACATCCAGCCGGCGCCAGCCAACGCCTTGAAGCGTCAGCTCAACGGCGTAATTGCGCACCGTATCGATGAGCACGGCCACCCGCTCGGGATCGACATCGGGCGTGATGCCGTGACCCAAGTTGAACACATGCCCGGACCCTGCGCCGAAACTTTCCAGCACCCGCAATGTTTCGGCACGCAGCGTTTCGGGGGGTGCAAACAGCGCCGAGGGATCCAGAGTTGCCTTGCAGCGCGACCCGGCCTTCGACGGCGAGCCGCGCCGTGGCGAGGTCGGTGGTCCAATCCACGCCGACGGCGTCGCAGCCGATAGCCGCAATTTTGGCGAGCATCGCGCCGCCGCCCTTGGTGAATACGATATTCGGTACGCGGCGGCCGTCCGCCTCGCGCGTCAAGGCGCCGACGATCTCGGCCATGTAGCGCAGGGAGAATTCGGCGTACTGCGCCGGCGTCAGCACTCCGCCCCAGGTATCGAACAGCATCACCGCCTGTGCTCCGGCGGCTATTTGTGCGTTGAGGTACAGAATGGTTGCTCGGGCGAGCAACTCGCAGCAGCCGATGTAGATCGCGTGGGCTTTCGTACATCATGCGTTTGATGAGGCCGAAGGTCTTGCTGCCGCCGCCCTCCACCATGTAGGTCGCCACCGTCCATGGGCTGCCCGCGAATCCGATCAGCGGAATGCGGCCGCCGAGTTCGCGGCGGATCAGCGCGACCGCGTCGATCACGTACTTGAGCTCGCGGCCGGGGTCGGGACGCCGAGCTTGTCGATGTCGGCGGCGGAGCGTACCGGACGCTCGAATTTCGGGCCTTCGCCGGTCTCGAACTGCAAGCCTAAATTCATGGCGTGCGGGATCGTGAGGATATCGGAGAACAAAATGGCCGCATCCAGCGGATATCGATTCGACGGGCTGCAAGGTGACTTCGCAGGCGATAGCGGGATTGGTGCACATCGCCAAGAAACCGCCCGCCCGCGCACGCGTGGCCCGATACTCCGGCAGATAGCGCCCCGCCTGGCGCATCAGCCAGACCGGCCGGCGCGGGCGTCGGCTGGCGCAGCAAAGCGCGCAGCAACAAGTCATTCTTCAATGGGCTATTCATGTTCTTTCACTCGGATCAAACAGCCGGCGGTGTTCCAGGATGGCATAGCGGTCCGTCATGCCGGCGATGTAGTCGGCGACCGCGCGCGCGCGGCCGGCGGGCCCCAGTTCCAATTCCAATCGCCGGGCGGTCGCTTGGTGCTCCTCCGGCATCAAGCCGAGATCGTCGAGAAAGGCGTCGAACAGCGCAGTCATGACGCGCCGCGCCTTGGACGTCATGCGCCTGACTTTGTAGTGCTTGTAGACATGCTCGCGCAGAAACGTCTTCAGACCCGAATTAAGCTCCCGGGTGGTATCGCTGAAGCCGATCAGGGGCGCCGGCTGCGACCTGACCTCGGCTGCAGTCGACGATCCCCGACGCGCGCAGCCGCGCCGCCGAGGAATCGATCAGATCCGTGACCAGACGATTGATCATCCGGCGCAAAATCTCGTACACCAGGCGGCGGCCGGCAAGTTTCGGGTATTTCTCGCGAACTTCGGCGTGGTATTCGAAGAATAGCGGCACCTCGAGCAGTTGCTCGACGCTGATCAGACCGGCGCGGATGCCGTCGTCCACATCATGATTGTTGTAGGCGATTTCGTCGGCGAAATTGGCGAGCTGCGCCTCCAATCCCGGTTGCTGCCGCTTGATGAAGCGCTCGCCCACTTCCCCAATCGAATCGCGTTGTTGTACGAGCAATGCTTGAGGATTCCCTCGCGGCATTCGAAGGTCAAGTTCAGCCCGTCGAATTCTGCATAGTGTTCTTCGAGCTCGTCGACGACGCGAAGCGACTGCAGATTGTGTTCGAATCCGCCGAAATCTCTCATGCATTCGTTCAGCGCATCCTGGCCGGCGTGCCCGAACGGCGTGTGACCCAAGTCGTGGGCGAGGCAAATCGCCTCGGACAAGACCTCGTTGAGGTCGAGCGTCCGCGCGATGGTGCGCGCGATCTGTGCGACTTCGAGCGAATGCGTCAATCGGGTTCGGTACAGGTCGCCTTCGTGATTGACGAAAACCTGGGTCTTGTACACCAACCGGCGAAACGCCGTGGAATGAACGATTCGGTCGCGGTCGCGCTGATACTCGGAACGATAGCGCGGTGTCGCCTCGGCGTAACGCCGGCCTCGCGATTGGTCCTCATGGGCCGCATACGAGGCAAGAGCGCTCATGCGAAATGCTCGCCCAAGGTGGCTTCGAGCACGCTTTCCGGATACTGGTCCGTAACGACGGCACGCCCGAGCCTTTCCAGCAATACCAAACGTATCCGCCCCGACAGCACCTTTTTGTCCATCCGCATGAGGGCGAGAGCGCGTGCGGCGCCTATTTTCGGCGCCTCGATCGGCAGCCCCGCCCGCCTCACCAGGTCGTGCACCCGCTTCTTGACAGCGGCGTCGATCAAGCCCATCCGGCAGGAAACATCGGCCGCCATCAGCATGCCGAGAGCCACCGCTTCGCCGTGCAAATACCTCTCGTAGGCGGTGGCGGCTTCAATGGCATGGCCAAATGTGTGGCCGAAATTCAAGATCGCCCGCAAGCCCCTGCTCGCGTTCATCGAGCGCGACCACGGCTGCCTTGATTTCGCAGGAGCGTGCGATCGCGTACATCAGTGCGTCCGCATCGCGCGCCACGAGCTTGCCGATGTGAAGATCCAGCCAATCGAACAGCAGCGGATCCCAAATGCAGCCGTACTTGATCACTTCGGCGATGCCGGCGGCGAGCTCACGGTCGGGCAGAGTCGCCAAGGTGTCCGTGTCGGATAGTACCGCGAGAGGCTGATGGAAGGCCCCAATGAGGTTTTTGCCGCCGCTGTGGTTGACGCCGGTTTTACCGCCGACCGAGGAGTCCACTTGCGCGAGCAGCGTCGTTGGAATTTGCACGTAGCCGATGCCGCGCTGATAGCAAGCCGCGGCAAAGCCTGCGATGTCGCCCACCACGCCCCCGCCCAGCGCCAGCACGATCGCATCGCGATTGAGCTTCTTCCCCACCATCGCGTCGAACACCCAACCCGCGGTTTGCAAGGTCTTGTGCTGCTCGCCGTCGGGGAGAATACATTCGGCAATTCGGCGATCACCGAGCGATTCGCGCAATTTGGCGAGGTAGAGAGGGGCCACCGTGGTATTGGTGACGATCATGAGGTCGCCCCGGGGAATCTGGGCTTCAATCAGTTCGCGATTGCTCAACAATCCGGAACCGATCGTGATGGGATAACGCGAATGCCCGACATCTACCTGGAGCGTTTGCACGGACCGGCAGATTATACGAAGCTTTAAGGCTCGTGTGCCCGGCGAAGCGACGTGGTAAATTTCCTCGGCCACCAGCTGCACCCGCCGGCCATCGGTCGAGACGGTCAAATCGGCGATCTCTGAATACAGAGCGGCTCGGCGCAGCATCAGCTCCTTGAGCTTTTCTTCCGGATCGGTGTCATTCAGCAGAGGCCGGTGGCGCCCGTGGCGGGTTCGCTCGAGCTGCTGGTCGATGGAGGTCTCGAGGTACACCACGGCGCCGCGTTCGGCGAGAACGCGCCGGTTGTCCGCTTCGATCACGGCGCCGCCGCCGGTGGCCAAGACGACGCCGTCCAGGCGCGTCAAGCGCTCGATGGATTCCTTTTCGCGGAGCCGGAATCCCGCCTCGCCTTCCTTCTCGAAGATAAACGCGATATCGACGCCGGTTTTGGCCTCGATATCCGCGTCGCTGTCGTGGAAGGTGAAGTCGGAACAGGCGCGCAAGATGGCGGCCCACGGCGGACTTGCCCGAGCCCATGGGTCCGATGAGAAAGATGTTGTGCTTGGAGAGCATTCGTCGGCGATCATAGTCGACAGAAAGAAAGCGGCCGCCCTGACGGCGGCCGCGTCATTCGACTCGATGCTGTCGAGGATCAACTCACCGTGACCGGAATCGTCAGCACCGTCGCCGTTATGGAGCTCGGGCGATGCTCACGGTAATCGTGATATTACCGCTGCCTGCAGATGCCCGCCGCCGTTGTAGCGTCAGGCCCAGACTGTCATGATCCCGGGTTGCCGGCACCCGGCCCGCCTCCACTACGGCGTCGCAGTCGTCCAGGCCACTGCCCGGTCCGGGGAGCGTGTCCCACGCCCGAATCGGCCGACAGCGGTTACCGTCGTGCCCGCGGCCATCGGATTGATTGGTTCAAATCCTGCAACCGTGAATGTCAAACGCTGCGTGCTGTCCCACCGCGACCGCCTGGAGGGACGCTGGCGCGTAATCATTGCGTGCTGGCGGACAGACATGATCGACAGATGTACACCCCGATGGCCACCGATGGTCGAAGTATGCACGAGCGGCCCGAGCAAGTGAGCCTTTGAACGTCCCGCCAGGGCCTTCCCGACTTGCCGTTATTGTTGAAGTCGATGAACGGCTCGCCAGGAAATAGATCGGCGTGCCGTACGCGTCGTAAAGTTCCCATTCGTTCAGGAACGGCTCGGAGTATCCTGCCAGGGCTTCGGCTGCCGCATGGACCGCTGGTGAATTGTTGTCGGATTAGCATCCCAGCGACCGTGTCGCCGCATCGAATAGCCGCTGCCATTGGTCGTTGAAAGCTCTCCTCGCCGATAGCGGTGACCAGAATCGTCGCTGCGTCCGTTGGTGGTGCCGTTGCAATACCGGTGGCGTACTGCATGGTCGTCGGCCGATGGCATTCCGCGCGGTCGTCCAGGATTGCCTGGCAGGTGCGGCGTCTTGCTGACCCAATTGACCGCAGGCGCCGGACCAGACGCGAGTCGTGACAGCTACCGCCGAATGCCGCCGTTCGTCGTGAAAGTCGACCGATGTGCCATCAGGCACCGGGTTGTGAATCGATCGGTCATGCTGACCGTCACCGGCACGGCAACCAGGTCGATGCCGTAGCTCTCCACATTCGGACAAGCCAGCGTACCGTAGCTTGGCGCTCCTACCGAAATCGAGATAGCTCGCCGACGTCGGCAGCCCGGTGGATGACGGTCAGCGCGTTGGACTGCGTGCTGAGTGCCGGCGATGCGATGCTCGCCGTCACGCGGACCGCGGTGTGCTCGGTACCGCCGCTCACGATGGTTTGCGCCGTCCCGTCGGCGCCGAGACCGCAGTGGCGGGCGACAGGTTATGCCGCCGGCGCTTGTATTGAGGCTGAATGTCACCGTGGCGCCGGCCGCGCAGCACCGGTCGAGGTCAAGCGACTTTGAACACCACCGTAGACGTTTCGTTGAGCCCTGGCTCCCACCCTTCAGTCCAATCGATGGCCGGCGTGGCTGACATCGAACGGGATCGAGCCGATCGCGGCCTGCGCCACGGTGACGGTGCCCGTCGCCGTGAGATTTGGCTGTTCGAAACGGTTGCGCTCGCGGTGATCACGTCCGCTGCCGCTGCAGCCCTTTGCCGTGTAGGTCGCGTCGACGGTTCCGCTCTGGACGTCACGGTACCCGCCGGAGCTCCAGCAGCGTGGCGCCGGAAGCCGCAATCGTGGCAAGTCCATTGGAGATGCAAGTGGAATTGAACGTGATTAACAGTGGGCCGTTGTGTAGAGCGGGCCCGGTCTGGTCAACGATGGAGACCTGACAGGCTGGTGCTGCCGCCGGCCGAAACGTTGGCGTGGAGAGTCCGATCATGCCCGATTGGAAGCAGGCCCCGCTGCCGTTGCCGAGCGATAGGTCGTGGTGCCCGTGCCGGTTCCCGTTCCAGTGCCGGTACCTGTGCCTGTCCCGCTACCGCCCGTAGTAGCGTCGCCGGCACTTTCGAGATTACCGGTCCCGCTGCAGCCCACTAGCAGCGCCATACTGGCGCACGCTGTCAACAATAATCTGTGCATGTCTTTCATCCTCGCTCGACAAATGTCGGCGTCAATAGAGATTTGAGCCTTCACGCAATATTTTTGGCGTGATGAAGATCAAGAGTTCGGTCTTGTTGTTGGTGTTGGTCGTACTCTTGAATAGATAACCCAAGATCGGGATATCGCCGAGCCAAGGCACTTTGTTGGCCTGGTACGACTTGGTGGTTTCCAATATGCCGCCGAGAACCACGGTCTGTCCGTCGCCGACCAGCACTTGAGTGATGATCTCGCGCGTGTCGATCGACGGTACGCTGCCGCCGGTCGCGCTCGTTACCTGCTGGCCGACCGAATCGTCGCTGACGTCAAGATCCAGGATCACGCGATTATCCGGCGTGATCAGCGGCGTCACCTTGAGCGACAGCACCGCGTTCTTGAACTGGGTGGTCGTGGCGCCGCTCGAGGCCGATTCCTGATAGGGGATCTCGACACCTTGCATGATGGTCGCTTGCTTCTGGTTCGCGGTGATGACGCGCGGCGATGAGATCGTTTCGCTCTTGCCTTCGTTCTCCGCCGCCGAGAGCGCGAGGTCGACCAGATAGCTGCCGCCCAACAGCGCGATGCCGATGCTGCCGTTCGTCGTCGCCGCCGGCAGATTGACCATGTAGCGATTGGCGAGGGCAGGGGTCGCGACCGGTGTGACGGGGGTGCCGTTGCCCAGATTGCTGAGCGCCGACTGCACCATGGTGTCCGTGCCGGTGCCGTTGCCAGTCACCGCCAAGAGGCCATTGTTGCCGTTCGTTTGCGCGGTGGTGACTCCGAATTGAGCACCTAAATCGCGTTCGAAGGTATCGCTCACGATCACGATGCGCGCTTCGATCAATACCTGCCGCACGGGCACGTCCAAGGTCTGCACCAGTCGGCGGATTTCAGCCAGCTTCTCGGCCGTGTCATTTACCAACAAGGTGTTGGTGCGCTCATCGATCGATATGCTGCCGCGCGGCGACAGCATCGAATCCTTGGCGCTGGTGGTCTTGATCATCTTGGCGAGATCCGACACCTTGGCGTAGTTGACCTGCATGAACTCCGAACGCACCGGGGAGAGGTCCTGTACCTCTTTGCGGGCGGCGAGTTCAGCCTTCTCGCGCGAAGCGAGTTCTTCGGTCGGACCGATGATGATCACATTGTCCTGACGGCGCTTGTCGAGGCCCTTGGTACGCAGCACGATGTCCAGAGCCTGATCCCACGGAACGTTTTGCAGACGCAGCGTCAAATTGCCGGTGACCGAGTCGCTGACGACGATATTTTGTCCGCTGGTATCGGCGAGCAACTGCAACACCGACCGCACATCGATGTCTTGGAAATTCAAGGTCAAGCGTTCGCCCGTGTATTCCTTTTTCTCATCGGCGGCGGCGCGCTTGAGCGACGGCTTGATTTCGACGGTGTACTGGTTGTCCGACTGGTAGGCGAGTTGTTCAAAGTCGCCCTGAGAAGTGATCACCAGGCGCGAACTGCCCTCCACCCGTATCGCGTCGACGGTCTGAACCGGCGTCGCAAAATCCATGACGTCGTAACGACGCATGAGATTCTTAGGCATCTGTGTCCCGGCGAAGTCAACCACCACTTGATTGCCTTCCTGGCGCACATTGACGGGCGTACGCGGATCCGTGAGCTGAACGATCACGCGGCCGGTACCATCGGCGCCGCGACGAAAATCGATGGTGCGGATGGCTCTTTCAACGGGGGGAGCCGCCTGTCCAGAGGCCGCGTGCGCGCCTCCAGCCGATTTGGCCAAAGCATCGCCGGCCTGGCGGCCCAAGGTCACGATGATGGTGTTGCCATCCACCTTGGTGGTATAGGGCATGAGCGAATCCACATTGACGACCAGGCGGGTGCGCCCGTTGGCTTCGGCCGCGAGCACGGTATCAACGCCGCCCGACTTGACGTCGATACGCCGCGACGCCAGCGCAAGCGTCGTGTTCGGCAGGTCGAACGCAATGCGCGCCGGTTTGTCGATGGTGAACGGCAACGGCTCGGGCGCCGGGCCGCTCAAGCGCAACTTCAATTGCACCTGTTGGCCGGCTAACGTTTGAACGTCGATGGCCTCGAGCTTGAGCACGTCGGCGGCGTTTGCCTTGAATGTAAGCGCCGATAATGCGACGAGCATCATTGCCCCGATCATCGCCGTTCGTTTCTGAAATCTGATCATGCTTTCTTCTCCCTAAGGCCTTCAGTCAGTCAATGCCAACGAGGCCGGTCGCTCGATATAGCCGCCGAGACCGTCAGGTATGATTTCGACGAGACTAATTTTGCCGCCTGTAATTTCTGTCACCTTGCCATCGTTCTGCCCGAGGTAGTTGCCGGGCTGGACCTTGTGCACCAATCCGTCTTTCGATTGCACGAGTCCGTAAAAGCTGCTGCCCACTTTGAACGTGCCCACCATCTTCAGCGTATCGAGCGAAAATCCCTCGAGGAACTCGCGATTACGCCGGGTACTCGGGCGTAGGTGGCTTGGCCGCCGCCAAGGCTCGGACCCACGGGTTGAAACGGCGATCGCATGTTGCTGGCGCCGTAAACGAAGCTTTCGTAGGGCTTTACTTCGGGCAGCGCTTGGATGCGTCCGCCCGGCTTTTTCTTCGTGTCCGCGATCCACTTTTGCAGATCGGATTGACCGCCTGAGCAGCCTGCGGCCACGCAACTTGCGAGCACGGCCGCGCAGACTACGCGAGCCGCCGCTATGCTTTTCACGTCGCGCCTCCTGTCTTCTTCTTCACAGTCGCGTGGCCGCCGCCTTCGTCTTCGATGTAGCGATAGGTCTTCGCGGTCACGTCCATGGTCAAATTGTCGTAGCCATTGCTTTTGTCGGTCGGCGTGATCTGGATGTCATGCAGCGTCACGATGCGCGGCAACGCGGCGATGCCGCTGACAAAGGCGCCGAATTGGTGATACGAACCCACCAGCTTGATCTTGATCGGCAGCTCGGCATAAAAGCCGTTGCTCTTTTCGCTCCCGGGCTGAAAGAGTTTTTCCTGAAGGCCCGCGGCAAGTCCAGTTTGGGAGATATCCACCAGCAGGTTCGGCACCTCGGTCTTGCCGGGCAACTGCCGCAGCATGGCGCCGAAGCTGCGTTCCATTTCCGCGAGCTGCGTTTTGTAAGCATCGAGGTTGGCGGCCCGTTGTTGCTTGCTTTCGAACTGGCTGCGCAAATCTAATTCGTCGGCTTCGGCCTTCTGCAATACCGGACGGTCCTCGTTCCACACCAGCATGTACCAGGCGAAGCCGGCGCAAATGGCGAATACCAGCGCGACGAAGAAGGCGCGAACCGCCAGCGGCCAGCGGCCGGGATCGCGCGGGATCGAGACTACGCAGCTGATCTAAGAGATTCATTTCGCAGCAACCTTCTTCACCGTTGATTGGCCGCCATCCTCGAGATTCACCCCGACCGTATCGGTAAACAGCGTGAAACTTGAGCCGCCCGTCGGAGAGTCCTTCGCAGCCTCGACCACTTGGAGCACCGGGTTATCCATCCACACCGACGAATCGATGTTGCGCATGAAAGTCGAGACGCGGGTGCTCGACTGGGCGACGCCGTGAATCTCGAGCTTGTTGCCGTTCTGCTTGATCGTCGTGAGATAGATGCCCTCCGGCACGGTCCGTACCAGCTCATCGAATTGATGCACGATCTCAGGGCGCTTGCGCTGCAGCTTCTCGATGATCTCCATGCGTGCGACCAGGCGCTGTTTGCGGTTCTCGAGATCCTGAATATCGGCAATCTGCGCGTCGAGCTTGACGATTTCCTTTTTCAGTAAATTATTTTTTTCGTTTTGCGATTCGATCCAGCTCGAGTAGAGCAGCTTGCCGCCCAAGGCAAAGATCACGGCGGCGAAAACTGCGCCGCCGGCGGCGACGCCGAACTCGCGACGCCGGATTTTGCGTTCTTGTTCGCGCCAGGGAAGTAGGTTGATACGCGGCATGGCTTCTCTTTAGTCAAAGCTTCGCAGCGCGAGGCCGCAGGCGGTTAGTAATGCCGTGGCGTCTCGGCCGACGGCCTGTGCTTTGGCCTTCGACGACACTTTCATGTTGCCGAGAGGATCGCCCTTGTCGGCGGGCACGCCGACACGGCTCGAAATGACTTCTGCGACGCCCGGTATGTTGGCGCAGCCGCCGCAAATCAATATCTGGTCCGGCTGCGAACGGCCGCTGCCCGACGCCAGATAAAATTGCAGCGAACGGCTGACCTGCTGGGTCATGTCGTCGATGAAGGGATCGAGCACCTCGGGCTGATAGTTGCTCGGCAGGCCGCCTTCCTTTTTGGCGCGGCCGGCTTCTTCCATGCTCAGTCCATAGGTGCGCATGATTTCTTCGGTGAGCTGCTGACCCCCGAAGGCGAAATCGCGGGTATAAATCACTTTCATGTCGCGCAGCACGCTGAATGTGGTGCTGCTGGCGCCGAAGTCGACCACGGCGACCGTTCGGTCCATGCCGCCGTCCGGCATCTGGTGGCGCATCAAGGCGCAGGCATTTTCCAGTGCAAAGGCCTCCACGTCGACGATGTGTGCGGTCAATCCCGAGGCCTGCACCGCTGCCTGGCGCTGCTCGACGTTTTCGGTACGCGTCGCAACCAACAGCACATCCAGCATGTCGGGATCCTTGTCGGACGGACCCACGACTTGATAGTCGTAGCTAACCTCTTCCATCGGGAAGGGGATGTACTGGTCCGCCTGCATCTCGACCTGACCCTCGAGCTCGTTCTCACCCAGGTTCTTCGGCATCTGGATGACTTTGGTGATCGCGGCATCGCCGTGATCGCGATGGCCGCCAAGCGGCTCTTGGCGCCGGAGCGCTTTACGGCGCGCCGGATGGCCTCCCCGACGGCTTCCGCATCGACGATGGCCTTTTCATTGATGGCGTTGTGCGGCGTCGGCTCCGCCGCATACGACTCAACACGGTATTGCCCCCCCGACATGGTGAGCTCGATCAGCTTCACCGACGAGGTGGTTATGTCCAGTCCCAACAGCGGACGATATCTTTTGCCAAGCGACCACACTAGAATTTTCCTTTTTGGCTCAATACCTTGGAGGTCGAAATCGGTGTACGAGATTAGCTATGCCAAGCAAACTTAGCAAGAAACTGTTAAATAGAACGTGAAGCTACTCACGGTAATCACCGCCGAGCAGATCGAGGCATGGCAAAGTGCGAACTACGAATGGTTCGCAGCGAAATCGAGAAAGGCGCCGAGTCATCCATTCAGACCTCTGGTCGCCTATGCTCTCGTATAGGCGATTGGTTAAGCTTGGTCTGGCAACCCCGCTGTCCTAGGCTTCAAACCCGTAGACCGGTGGCTTTGCGTCCTCATCTTTCGATGAGTATGCCCGTGTAAGCAGCGGTAATATGCATGCCCAAGTCCGCCGGTGCAATAAGTTAGAACTGTTTTCTGTGACCAAACGTTACCTAGTTCTCATATCGCGAATTTGTGTGGTCTTGGTTGGTGCGATCGTGCTGATCGCCTTCGCCAATGTCTGCGCTTATGTCTATTTGAGGCCCGCGCTGCCCGATGTCGACAGCTTGCGCGAGGTCCAGCTGCAGGTGCCCCTGCGGGTTTACACCCGCGATGGCCGGCTGATCGCCGCCATCGGCGAGCAGCGGCGCATCCCGGTGCGCTACGACCAGCTGCCGCCGAAGCTGGTTCAGGCATTTCTGGCCACCGAGGATGACCGGTTCTTTCGCCATCATGGTGTCGATTGGCAGGGTATTTTGCGTGCGGCGCTCGCCAATCTCAAAGCCGGCGGCATCAAACAGGGCGCCAGCACCATCACCATGCAAGTGTCGCGGGACATGTTCCTGACGCCGAGGCGGGACATGAAGCGGAAGATGAGCGAGGTCTACATCTCCTTGCTCATGGAGGCCGAATTCAGCAAGGAGGAGATTTTCTCGCTTTACGTGAACAAGATTTTTCTCGGACAGCGCGCCTACGGCGTGGGCGCGGCGGCGGAGGTCTACTTCGGCAAGAGCTTGGATCAGCTGAACATCGCCGAAATGGCGACGCTCGCGGGCATTCCGACCGCACCTTCGCTCGTACAACCCGGTCGCGAATCCCGAGGCTGCGAAGGTTCGCCGCGCCCATGTATTGGGCCGGATGCTGGAGCTCAACTACATCACTCCTGCCGAGTTTGAAAGCGGCAAAAAACAGTCCGATGGAGTCGCGGATGCACGGGCCGTCGATCGAAGTGGATGCGCCCTATGTGGCGGAAATGGTCCGCAATGAAATGCAGACCAAGTACGGCGACAGCATCTACACCGCCGGCTACCAAGTATTCACCACCATCGATTCCCGGCTCCAAGCCGCGGCCACGGTGGCGCTGCGCACCGGTTTGTTGGAATACGATCGCCGCCACGGCTGGCGCGGTGCAACAGCCAAGGTGGATTTGTCGAAAATCGCCTCCGCCGCAAACCTCGCAGCTGAACTCGAAGAGTTTCCCGTGGTGGGCGGTCTGAGGCCCGCCATCGTCGAACAAGTCGAGGGGAAGAGCGCCAAAATCTACGTGAAAGAACTGGGCTCCGTGAACCTGCCCTGGGAGAAAATGTCCTGGGCGCGGCGCGAACTGCCGGACGAGAAGACCGATCGGGCACCCACAGGGGCCGCTGAAATCTTCAGCCGCGGCGATGTGATCTATACCGTGGGCAATAGCGCTGAATCGCTGCAATTCGTGCAGATCCCGGAGGCGCAGAGCGCTCTCGTCGCCATGGACCCGAAGGACGGCGCCGTGGTCGCGCTGGTCGGCGGCTTCGATTTTTTCCAGAGCAAATACAATCGGGTGACGCAGGCGCGGCGCCAGCTGGGGTCGTCCTTCAAGCCCTTCATCTATTCGGCGGCATTCGACAAGGGCTACACCCCGGCGAGCGTCGTACTGGATGCGCCCATCGTTCTCGACGAAACGGGGATGGAGCAAGCGTGGCGGCCGAAGGAAGATGAGAACCAATTCAAAGGCCCAATTCGGCTGCGCGAGGCGATGGCGAAATCCATCAATCTGGTATCGGTGCGGCTGATGCGTGAGATCGGCGCCCAATATGTGTGGAACTATGTACAGCGCTTCGGGTTCGACAAATCGCAATTGCCCGACGATTTGACCTTGGCGTTAGGCACGGCCGAATTGACCCCGCTGCAGGCGGTCGCCGGTTACGCCACGTTCGCGAACGGCGGCTTTCGCGTGACCCCCTACTACATCGATCGCATCGAAGACTCGGGCGGCAAGGTATTGTCGCAAGCGGATCCGGCCGTGGCTTGCTTCGAATGCGGACGCACGAGCGACCCCGCCCCCGCCGTCCGCGGCAAAACCACCGAAGGATCGGCACGCAGCTCGCAGCTCGATGAGGGAGTGCATGACGGCAAATCAATGCTGCCGGATAAAAAGCTGGCGCCGCAGATCATCCGCCCCCAAGTCGCCTACCTGCTCGCCGATATGATGGCTGATGTCATCCGACACGGCACCGGTCAGCGCGCACTCGTGCTGAAGCGCGACGATATAGCCGGCAAAACCGGTACCACCAACGATCAACATGATGCGTGGTTCTCGGGCTTCAACGGCGATCTCGTGGCGACGGTCTGGACCGGGTTCGACCAGGATCGCTCCCTCGGCGACCTCGAGCAAGGCGCCCACGCGGCTCTGCCTACCTGGGTGTACTTCATGCACGAAGCGCTGGCCGGCACTCCGCGGCACAAAGTGCCCGTGCCTGACGGCATCGTGAGCGTGCGCATCTCGCCCGTCACGGGCCTGCTCGCAAGTTCCGACAATCCAAATGCCATCATGGAGAAATTCATCGAAGGCAATTTGCCCAAGTCGGAAGCCTTCGAAGGGCCGAATAGCACGACCCCGATAAACGATGGCGACAAACCGCTCTTCTAGACACATGCCCAAAAAATATTCGCAGCGTGCCGAAGATCTGCGCCGCGCGTTGGCGCAAGAGGCCGCCCGCATCATGGCCGAGCACGGTATCGAGGATTTTTTGCAGGCCAAGCGCAAAGCCGCCGATCGGTTGGGCGTGAACGACGTCGCCGTGCTCCCCAAAAATGTCGAAATCGAAGCCGCACTGCGCGCCCACCAGCGTCTGTTCGGCCGCGAGTCGCATGACCACACCCTCAAGGAGCAACGGCGCATCGCGCTTGACACCATGCGCCTGTTGGAGGAGTTCCAGCCGCGCTTGGTCGGCTCGGTGCTCACAGGCACAGCGACCAACTACAGCGATATCAACTTGCATCTATTCGCCGACCGTTCGGAATCCGTGGCGATTCGGCTGATGGAAATCGGCGTTCCCCACCAGTTCTATGAGCGCCGGGTCAAAATGGACGCCGAACGCAGCGTCAATCATCCTGCGCTGCGCTTCGAAGCCAAAGGCCGAACGGTCGATGCCACCGTCTTCCCCATCGATGGGATCCGCCAGTCGCCCTATTCCCCGGTGGACGGGCGGCCGATGAAGCGTGCCGATACCCGGGAGGTCTCCGAGTTGGTCGAAACGAACTAGCATCGACGACGAAACCTGGCGGCAAACCCTTAAGCCAACTGGTCATCCTCGTTCCCAGGCGTTATTGCCGCGCAGAAATACTTAATTGTTAGTAAATTTCTTGAACACCCGGCGGGCGGCGTATTAAGCTCCTTGGGAGACCGGCATATACGCACAACGAAATGGCCAGAAGAGCCATAGAATAGTGGGTCCACGATGTGGGGAAATGGCAACATCTGAAGGGGTGCGGGATGGGTTTGGAATCAATAAAGCTCGGTGTGTTGGCGGTGGCGATTGCTGCGCCAATGGCGTTCTCCCCGTTAGTTGCCGCGGCGCCGGCGGAGCCCGAAGCAGCTACCAACACTGGTCTGGAAGAAATCGTGGTCACGGCCACGCGCCGCAGCGAGCGCCTGCAGGACGTCCCCATCAGCGTCCTGGCCTTCAGCCAAGAGAAGCTCGACTCTCAGGGGCTTAAGGACATCGATGACCTGGTACGCCTCTCACCTGGCGTAAGTTTTCTGCGCAATGGCATGAGTTCGGCCGGCAACTACAACGACGAGAGCTCCGACATCAACATCCGCGGTGTCGATTCCACCGCGGGCACCAGCACCACCGGCATTTACATCGACGACACGCCGATTCAGACGCGCCACATCGGTTTCGGTTCCATCAACGCGTTCCCGGCGTTGTTTGACCTCGACCGCGTCGAAGTGCTTCGGGGTCCGCAAGGTACCCTGTTCGGCGCCGGCGCAGAGGGCGGGGCGGTGCGCTTCATCACGCCCGAACCCGATGTCAAGACATCGAGCGGATATGTGCGCGGGGATGTAGGGGCCACCGACGGCGGTGCGCCGAGCTTCGAGGGCGGCGTGGCCATGGGCACCCCGCTCATCGAGGACGTGCTCGGCCTGCGCACCAGTTTTTCGTATCGGATAGATGGCGGCTGGGTGAACAAGGCCGATTACTCGCTCTCCCCGAACGCCACGCTGCCGTTGCCCACGCCCGTCTATGGCAGCACCTACGACTACAACGCCAACCACTCGACGACAACGACCGCGCGCGTGGCCTTGAAGTGGAAGGTCAACGATGTACTCGAGGTCACTCCCTCGATTTATTACCAGCGGCTGCTGATCAACGACACGTCGGCCTATTGGATGGCGCTCTCAAACGCGGGCGACAACGTGTTTCGCAACGGCAATGCCGGCACCAATCCCAGCGATGATTCCTTTTCGCTGAGCGCGATCAAACTCAAGTGGGACTTGGGGTTCGCACAGCTGACCTCGAACACCTCGTACTACAATCGCAACCAGACGGGCTCCTCGGATTACACGCAGTATCTGCGCGCAACCTGGTCCTCCATCAACGTCAACTACACCCAGCCGCCGTCGCCGCCTTATCAGCTGCCCAACACGTTTCCCCAGTCCGGCGACAACGGCTGGGCGGGATTTCACGACAATCAGCGCAACATATACGAGGAAATCCGCTTGGCCTCCAGCAATCCGGACGCCCGGCTCTTGTGGAGCGCCGGCGTGTTCTACTCACATCTGAGCGAGAACGTGCCTGAGCAGATCTTCGACCCGACGCTTAATCAAGAAATCATCAACTTCACGCAGGGCTATACCTCACTCTGCGTTCCCAGCATCTACGCGCTCGCGTGCCCCGGCGGCCTCATCTACAACGGGCCGACGGATCGGGTCATCGACAAGCAGATCGCGGGCTTCGGTGAGTTGACGTACAAGATCACCGATACGTTCAAGGCGACGGGCGGAGTGCGTGTGTCGAAGATCGACTACACCGGAACGGTGTGGGAGACGGGACCTTTCTTGGGAACTACCATCAGCACCTCCTCGAGCGCGAATGAAAACGCGGTAACGCCCAAAGCCGTCCTGAGCTGGCAGCCGGACCGCGACAACATGGTTTATGCGAGCGCCTCGAAGGGCTTCCGCCCCGGCGGCCTCAACGTCGGCGTGGGCACCATTTGTATCGGGAACTTGAACGCGCTCGGCTTGAGCGCCGTACCGGGACAATATGCCTCGGACAATCTCTGGAGCTATGAGCTCGGCACCAAGAATCAGTTCCTCGACCATAAGCTCGAAGTCGATATGAGCTTGTTCTACATCAATTGGAACAACATTCAACAAAACGTGTATCTGCCGGCTTGCGGCGAACAGTTCACGGCCAACTTGGGCAAGGCGAAAAGCGAGGGCGGCGATATCGAGCTGATCTACAGGCCGATTTCCGCACTGACCTTGGACCTGACGGCCGCCTACACCGATGCGCAGCTCACCAAGAGCTCCTGCGCCGGCTCGCTTGTCTACGACAGCGCGAGCAGCGCGTGCGTGGGGACCGGCGTCCCGCCTGCGCGTCCGATCGCGACCGAAGGCGACGGCCTCTTAGGCGCGCCCTGGTCGTTCACGGCCGCCGCGGAATATCACTTCCCGGAGTGGGCCGGTCGTCAGCCCTACTTTCGGGCTGACTTTCAACATCAGACAGCGCAGCACCGCCTGCTACCGCAGCAGGACACCAACAATGGGCTGTTCGACGACACGCTGCCCGGCCTCCCGGTCATCAACAACCTGTCACTGCGGGCCGGCTTGCGCTTCAACGGCTTGGACATTTCGGCGTACGCGAACAACGTAATGAACTCGAATCCGCTGATCTTCGAAGCGCGCGACATCGCGCCGACCGCGGGGCCGCCGGGCGCGGGTGCGAATGGGATGAGTCCGACCACCGATGAGCTGTACTTCGGGCGCGGCGTGCGGCCGCGCACCATCGGCCTCACGGCCACTTACCGTTATTGATATTGAGGAAAAAAAAGAATGACATCGACTGCATCTAGGATGGGTTTGCCCGCGGCCGCCTTGTTGGGCGTAATCGCCGCATCGCCGGGTATGGCTGCCGACGCGACTACAACGCCGGCAGCGGCCGGCGCTCTGGATGAAATCGTCGTCACCGCGCAGCGGCGCGAGCAGCGGCTGGAGGACGTGCCCATGAGCATCACCACCTTCAGCCAGGAACAGCTTGACCAGCAGGGTCTGCGTACCATCGACGACTTATCGCGCCTCACTCCCGGCGTTACGTTCATGCGCAACGGCATGAGCGACAGCGGAAACTACAACGACGAGGATTCCGACATCTCGATCCGCGGCATCGATTCGACCGCCGGCGCCTCGACCACCGGTATTTACATGGACGACACGCCGATTCAGACCCGGCACTTGCAGTTCGGTACGGTAAATCCGTTCCCGGCGCTATTCGATCTGGAGCGCGTCGAGGTGCTCAAGGGTCCCCAGGGTACGTTGTTCGGCGCCGGCTCCGAGGGCGGCACCATCCGCTTCATCACGCCCGAGCCGAGCCTCACCACCTACCAGGTCTACGCGCGAGCCGAATTCGGGCAGATCGAGAGTGGCGGCCAAAATTACGAGGCGGGTCTCGCGGTCGGTGGCCCCATTATCGAGAACGTGCTCGGTTTTCGGTTCAGCGTGTCGGACCGACAGGATGGCGGCTGGGTCGATCGGGTCAACTACACCGCGCCCCCTTTCACGCCGTATACGTCCAACTATCCCTACTATGGCCTCATCTATGACGGCCCGGCGAGCTACGCCGGGACCACTGAAAGCAATGCCAACTGGCATTCCACCCAGACGGGGCGCCTCGCGCTCAAATGGACGCCCACGGACAATCTGACCGTGTCGCCGTCGATCTACGCGCAGACCCTGCATTACAACGACACCGGGGCGTATTGGGTCTCTATGTCGAACCCGTCCGACAACACCTATTACAACGGGAATGCGCAGCGGGATCCGACCACCGATCCGTGGTATCTCGGGGCCATTAAAGTTGATTGGAACACCCCTGTCGCTCACGTGGTATCGAACACCTCGTACTTCTCGCGCAATCAGCATTCAGTGTCGGACTACACACAGTGGATCAACACCGTGTTCTTCGGCAACCAGTTCCCGACCGCGCAGAACACCGCATCGCCCACGCAGTACAACGCCTCCGCTTACTTCACCGACAGCCAGAACAATTTCACGCAGGAGATCCGCGCTAGCTCAGTCGACCCTCACGCCCGATTGACCTGGAGCGGAGGTGTGTTCTATTCGCACGTGCTCGAGAACACCACCGAGTACATCAACGATCCCAGCTATGCCGAGCAGCTGGGGCTCCCGCCGGTACCGGGTAACATCATTTATAGTCAGCCGGTATTCAACATGCTCGACAAGCAGGCCGCCGTTTTCGGCGAGGCCAATTTCAAGTTTACCGATACCTTGAACTTCACTGCCGGCGTGCGTTATTCGCACATCGATTACACCAACGTCGCCAATGAAAGCGGACCGCTCATCGGACTTACGGTCAACAGCACCACCTCGGGCAGCGACAAGCCGATCACGCCGCGGTTCGTATTGAATTACCAACCCTCGCAGGATAGTCTTTACTATATAAGCTCAGCAAAAGGCTTCCGGCCGGGCGGTGCCAATGCGCAGTTGCCGTCGATCTGCACTGCGAATCTGCCGGCGGCGATCCCGAGCACCTTCAATTCCGATTCGCTGTGGCAATACGAACTCGGCTCGAAGCAAACCATGCTCGACCACCGCCTGCAGGTCAATGCCTCCATTTACTATATCCAGTGGAAGAACATCCAGCAGTTCGTTTACCTCACCTGCGGGCTGGGTTTCGTGCCGAACCTGGGCAATGTCACCGGCAAGGGCGGGGACATCGAAATAGCATGGCGGGCGACGGATGATCTGACGTTCGGCCTCAATGGCGCGTATACCGATTCGTACTACAACGGCACCGAGGCGTTGACCGGCGCGGGTGAGGCCGTCAACCTCGTCACCGCCGGCGACCATCTACCTGCTTCGCCTTGGAACATCTCTGCCAACTTGGAGTACGTGTTCAATGCCATCGAGAGGAGGCCATATCTGCGCCTCGACTACCAGTATGCAACCGCACAAAGGAGTCTCACACCGGGCCTCGATCCGAGCAATGCGCCGAACAGCGACACGACGCTACCCGGCTTGCCGGAAATACGGATCCTCTCGGTGCGCGCCGGAGTGCGGTTCGATGGCTTGGATCTGTCGTTGTTCGCCCAGAACGCGCTCAACTACCACACGCCGACATTCGTTTCGCGGGATCTTGCGACGAGCGTGCTCAACGGGTATGGGACCACGGCGGAACCTGACAACTTCGACACCAATTACTTCGGGCACGGTTATGCGCCGCTCACCTACGGCGTGACGATGACCTACCGGTACTGAGAAGCTCTCGCCACCTGTGCGGCTAATCGATTCGCCGGCGCCTCACAAGGCGCCGGCATTGATCAGTTGATCAGTTCGCGCTCTTCGCTTGCCACACGGCGAGAGTATCCGGCGAGCCCTGGGCCCGAACGCCGTTGTCGGTCAAGATTTCGTCGGTGGCCGCCATCATCGCCTGCCGGTCAAACACCAGCGCTTCGCCGCCTTTCATATCGAATTCGATGGTGACGAACGGACCTTTTAAATCGCGCAATAACTCCACCAGGTGTCGCAAGCTGTGGATGCGGGTGCCATTGATCGAGTAGACGACCGATCCGGCGGGATTGGAATAGCCATTGGCGAGCTTGTGCGGGAAAAACGGCGAAGAAATAACGACGAGTTCTTGGAGATCGGAATCCGGAGGATCCAGGGCGCGCGTCACCAGCGGACTCTTCACTAAGCCCAGCACGCGCATCATGCCGGCATTGCCGCCGATGCTGGATACAAACTGCCACGTGGCCGTTGAAAATACCAAAGGCCCATAGACGAAGTAGGACGGATAGCCGCCCTGCAAATCGCTGACGAGCGTCGGGTGCTCTACGGACACCGGCAGCTCGACCTGCAAAGCTTTCCCCGCGCGCACCACTGTGAGCGGCAGCTTGCCATTTTTCGCCAGCCGCTGAATCAGATAACCGAAACCCACGCGCAAATCCTTGTCGAGCTTGATCATGCCCTGATTGTCGATCGGGGTGTCGCCGATGTGAGTGATGACGTCCCACTCCTTCAACGGATACGACGGATCCGTCAGGTAGGCACGGTGAACCACCATTCCTGAAACGGTCTTGTCGAGCTTCAAATAATCGCGCAACGCGGGATTCTCGAGCGTCTGCAATTCGTCGTACATCGCGGGTTTGCCGTGGTAATGACCGTCGGCGATATCCTTCAGGAACAGATCCACTTCTTCATTGGGGATGATGTATCCGATGTTCTGCGTGTCTCCGCCCAATTTGCTGAATGCGAGTCCGATCATTTTGTCGCCGGCGATGGCGGGACCGCCGCTGTTGCCGGGATTGATCGCGGCATCGACTTGGATGCGCAGCCCGGAGGCGGGAAAGTTGTACGGCACGAACTCGATTCGCGAAACGATGCCCTTGGTAATGGACAATGAAGTCCCGCCCGTTGGGAAGCCGTAAGCCAGCACGGCGTCCTTGATCTGCGGCAACTGGCTGGCGCGCACCACCGCAGGATGGGTGTCGAAAAACGTCGGATCGTCGAGCTTGAGAACGGCCAAATCGATGCCCGGAGCGACTGCAACAACGGTCGCCGACACCTTGTCGCCGGCTGCATTGGCTTGGATTTGCACCTGGCTCGCATATAGAACCACGTGCGCGTTGGTCAAAATGCGCTTACCTTCGATCACCACGCCCGAGGCGGTGACTTCGCTCGGCGCCTGTTTAGTCCACGGCTTGAAAGGGTCGGGATAGCGCATGGTCGCAAAAACCTTGACCACCGAATTCTCGATCGGCGCCGCCAAGTTGCCGGATGGACGAGCCGCGGCAGCTACGCCTAAGGATGCATGGACGGCAAGACTCAAGCAAAGGCTCAAGCCGGAAAGCCATTTGGATCGCGTCATGGAATGTATGTAATTACCTTATTTGCCGTCGACCGAGAAAGCGAGCAGAACATTGCCCGGTTGGCCAACGCGTTGGGCGTACCCGGAATTGACGTAGACCACGCCGTTGACGATCGTCGCTCCGCCCCGATCCAACGATCCGCCGCTCGCTTTGGTGCGATTGACGGTCACAAAATCCCTTGCGGTGCCGTAATCCCACAGAATTTTTCCATCGATGGTCGAGTACGCACGCAAATGGCCATCCATCGACCCGGAGAACGCGACTCCGGGAATGACCGTCACGGCTTGAGCCTGCGCATGCGGACAACCCTGGGCCCCCCAACTGCAAACCGGCGTTGGCGCACCCGTCTGCCAACGCATCGCGCCGTTCTTTATATCGAGCGCAGTCAAACTCCCCGACATGTCGGGAGGTTCGGCTGTAAGGCCTGAGAGCGCAACGTACAGGCTGTGGTGGTCCGCGGCCGGCCCCCATTCGACGCCGCCTACAGCCTTGCCATCGGCTATGTCGGCTTGCCAAAGCACCTCGCCCGCGCGATCGGGATCGAGACCGTAGACGAGCCCGGACCGTTCTCCGGCCAGAATGACCTGCTTGCCGCTGCCCAAGGTGCGCAGGATCGGCGATGAGTCGAACTCGGCTGCTCCCTGCTCCTGGCGCGCCGGTTGTTTGGCCCAACGCAACTTCCCGTCGGCGAGGTCGAATGCAACGATCGAACCGGCCAACGACTGATCGATCGCGGTGTACGATTTGCCGGTAGCCACATAGACCAGGCCGCGCACGGTGTCGATCGTCGGTGCAGCCAGGACCGGTACACCCGCGGGACCAAATTCTTGAACGCCTGTGGGGCTCTTGCGGTACGGCCGCGGCTCCTCGGTCACCGTGTAGGTTTTCCACACGACATTGCCGTTCGCGATATCAAGAGCTGCAAGGCTGCCGCGAAACGTACAACAGGAGTAGGTCAATTGGGCGGCCGCGCTCGGTTCGTCCGAAGCGACCGCCACGTATAGCCGGTTTTGGTAGAGCGTCGGCGCAGCCTGTATGCGGGCCATCGGATGACCCTCCACCTGCGTTTTCCAGAGCAACGTGCCTCTTTGGGCGTCGAGCGCGTACACCGCGCCCTTATCGTCGCCAAAGAACACCGCGCTCGGCGCCTTCTGGACGTCTAGATGCGCCAAAGCGAGCTTGTGTTTGGATTTGCGTTGCCGCGGCGCGCTTTTCTGCTGCGCGAGTTCGCCGATCGAGATGGCGGTGTGAACGCCGGCCTGGGCGTCGTAGGTCCAATAGGTGCAGCCGTTCTTTGCATCGAGCGCATACACCCGTCCCGTCGCGCTGGTCACGAAAACCCGCCCATCGACGATCGTCGGTTGACCGGATACCACGCTGCCCTGGTAGCCAAACGCCCACTTCAGCGCAAGCTTGGGTACGTCGGTCGCCCGTATCGCGGGCTCCGGTTGATAGCGTGTGTTTTCCAGACCGCCCCAGCCGTTCCATTGCGCGCTGCCGAGTGCCACAGGTCCCGCGGGAGCGGCGCAAGGGTTGCTTTCCGGCAAAACATCGGCAGAGACCGACTCGGCGTGCGCGGCCATCAGAACAGCCGCCAGCGCGAGCGATAGAGCGTGAATCGGCGCCGGCATGTTCAGCGCTTTTCTATCGGCAGGTAGTCTCTCTTGGTGGGCCCGGTGTACAGCTGGCGCGGTCGACCGATGCGCATGTGCGGATCGGAGACCATTTCTTGCCAATGCGCGACCCAGCCGGCGGTGCGCGCAATCGCGAACATGACCGTGAACATGGAGCGGGGAATTCCCAAGGCGCTATAAATGATCCCTGAGTAGAAATCGACGTTCGGATACAGCTTACGGGACACGAAGTACTCATCTTTGAGAGCGATTTCCTCGAGTTTCAGCGCCAGCTCGAACAGCGGGTTGTCGCTGTTGCCCATTTTTTCCAGCACGCGATAGCACATGCCGCGAATGATCTTGGCGCGCGGATCGAAGTTCTTGTACACGCGGTGGCCAAAGCCCATCAAACGCACGCTGTCGGACTTGTCTTTCACTCGCATCAGAAACTGATCGATGTTTGCCGCCGAGCCAATACCGTCCAGCATGTCGAGTACGGCCTCGTTCGCTCCGCCGTGCGCAGGACCCCATAGCGCAGAGACTCCCGCGGAAATCGCCGCATAAGGATTGGCGCCGGTGCTGCCGGCCAGGCGCACAGTCGAGGTGCTGGCATTTTGCTCGTGATCGGCATGCAGGATGAACAGCAGGTCGAGTGCGTCCGCCGCCACCGGATCGATCAAGTAGGGCTCGCAGGGTACCGCGAAAAACATATTGAGCATGTTGGCGCAGTAGCGCAGGTCATTGCGCGGATAAATGAACGGCTGGCCGAGCGTGTGTTTATAGGCGGCAGCGGCAATCGTCGGCAGTTTCGCGATGATGCGATGTGCGAAAATTTCCCGGTGACGCGGATCGTTGATATCGGTCGTGTCGTGATAGAAAGCCGCCATCGAAGCGACCACCGCCGAAACCATCGCCATGGGATGCGCGTCGTGGTGAAAACCCTGGAAAAATCGCAGCAAATGCTCGTTGACCATGGTGTGCCGCATGATCGACGTTTGAAACGCATCGAGCTCGGCTTTGGTCGGCAAGCTGCCGTAGATCAGCAGATTGGCGACTTCCAGGAAGGTGGATTTTTCGGCCAGCTGTTCGACCGGATAGCCGCGATACAGCAGCACTCCCGCATCGCCGTCGATGTAGGTGATTTTGCTCTCCGTGCTGGCCGTCGCCATGAACCCGGGGTCATACGTGAACACTCCAAAATCCCGGTACAGATGCGAAATATCGAGCACGTCGGGGCCGATGGTTCCGGAAATCGCATCGAATTCAGCGGTCTTTCCGGTGGCGAGATTCTTCAGTTGGTATTTCGTGCTCATGCGCTTTTCCGACGGGAATGAGTTTGCATTGATTTAGGGCCTCGCAGCCTTGCACGGTCGTTCAACGGAATCAAGCGCATACGCCCTGCGCGCTGACTTGAAGTCTGCAGATAAATGTCGCCGTCGCCTAAGCGCTGTGTCACAGCGCGCGCACTTGATGCCGAGCGAGCACCTTAAGAAACCGCGCGACACTTTAAAGCCGTGCGGGCGCTTGCGCGCGCACGAACTCGGGAATCCCTAGCTCGGAGCACTCGCCTTGGCTTTCGGCAGCTGGGCCGCGTACTTCTTGCGGAACTTGTCGACACGGCCGCCGGTATCCACGATTTTCTGCTTGCCGGTGTAGAACGGATGGCAGTTCGAGCAGACTTCCACCTGCAAGTCCTGCCCGATCGTCGAGCGGGTTTGGAACTTGTTTCCGCAGGTGCAAGTGACCGTGATGTCGTTGTATTCAGGATGGATGCCGGCTTTCATGGGAACCTCGTGTATCTTTTGACGGCAGAATCGGTGGGTTCTCGATGAGGCCTCGCAGAAGTACATCGCCACGCCAGTTGACCCTGCCAAAAAACAGGGCCGCGTACGATATCTTAAACCGGCCGCTTCAACAAGGCGATGCGACATAAGCCCTTGACCGTCAAACGCTTGCAATCTTGTCCACAATATCTGTGGATAAGTCTGTGGATGGGTCGCAAAGCGCGCGCTTCGCACAGCCGAATTTCGCATAAATGTTAAATTGATCAAAAAATAGACAAGTCAGTTTTTCTATCAATTTCAAATGCTTACGATGCGTCATCTGACCTAATGCTGGCGCAATGTGCTGTAGGTACCCTTTTGTGCGAGGCGCAGACCCCGGTGTGCATAAGCTCATGCGAGAAAACCGGCCTGCAGATCGTTTAGGAATCTCCGTCCAAGCTCAGTCGGCCGCCAACCGCGCTCCGTGACCTCGATGAGGCCCCGGTTTCGGGCCGCCTGTGAGCCTGGGTTCGACAGTGCCCGCACCAAGACCCGTACGAAGCTCAAAATCGCGAACGGCAAATCCCTCGTTGAGCCGCAGAGCATTCAGCATGAATTCAAACGGCAGCTCCTCCGGAGCGATTTGTTTGCGCTCGCCGATGGGGGCGAGTGACATTGCCGTTCGAGCGATGGAGGTCGGCGGCAGCTGCTAAACTGTCCTGATATTCGCGCGGCTGCTTGGGCTTTGCAGTCCGCAAGATTCCCTCAGGTACGTCGATGCTGAGCTTACCGTGCGCGCCCGCGCCCACGCCCACGTAGTCGCCGAACAGCCAGTAATTGAGGTTGTGCCGGCAGCGCGCGCCTCCTTTCGCATAGGCAGAAACTTCATATTGCTCGAAGCCTTCCGCGGCGAGTAATTCCTGGCATTCCACTTGAATCATCCACGCGGCGTCTTCGTCCGGCAACGGCGGCGGGCGCGCATGAAATACGGTGCCGGGCTCGAGCGTGAGCTGGTAGTACGACATGTGAGCGGGCTGCGAGCGCACAGGCCGTGCGCACATCGAAGAGCGCTTCCTCGAGCGTTTGCTCCGGTAAGGCATACATCAAATCCAGGTTGAAGTTCTCGATGCCGGCGGCGCGCAGTTCCTCCACCGCGCGGTGCGTATCTTCCGCCCTATGAATGCGCCCCAGTCGTTCGAGCGCCCGCGGCGCAAAGCTTTGGGCGCCGAGCGACACTCGATTGATGCCGGCATCGCGATAGCCGGCAAAGCGGCCGCGTTCGATGGTGCCGGGATTGGCCTCGAGAGTAATTTCCGCGTCGTCTGCGAAGGCAATCCGTTGCCGCAGCGCCTGCAGCAAGCGCGCGAAGTCATCGGGCTTGAACAGACTGGGAGTGCCGCCGCCGAAGAACACCGTGTCGATCCTGCGGCCCGCAATAAAGGGCAGTTCCGTGTCGAAATCGCGAATCAACGCGTCGATGTAGCTCGCGGAGGGCACCGGCGATTTCAACTGGTGCGAATTGAAATCGCAATACGGGCATTTGCGCACGCACCAGGGCATGTGCACGTACAAGGCGAGGGGTATGGCCGGCTCAGGCGCGCGGCTGCGCCGGGAGGTTCGCCGCAAGCCAGCGGGCGGGCGCTGCTCATCCGCGCGACGCGAGTTGCCGGCGCAGCGATCGCAATGCCTCGCCGCGATGGCTGCGCCGATTCTTCTCGTCGGGCGAAAGTTCCGCCGCGGTCAACTCGAGCTCCGGCAGCCAAAAATAAGGGTCGTATCCAAACCCACCCGAGCCGCGCGGCGCATCGAGGATGTAGCCCTCCCAAACGCCTTCTGCGGTCAGCGGCTCGGGATCCTCCGGGCCGTCGACGAACGCCAGGGCGCAGCGGTAGCGAGCGCGGCGCTCGCGCATCGGCACGCCGGCGAGCGCGGCCATGCAGCTTCGCATTGTTCGCGGCGTCATCGGCGCCCGCGCCGGCATAGCGAGCCGAATAAATGCCGGGTGCGCCGCCGAGCGCGTCCACTTCGAGCCCGAGTCATCCGCGATCGCCGCCGCGCCGTGACTGCGCGCCGCATGCCGCGCCTTCAACAAGGCGTTCGCCAAGAAACTCGATCCCGTTTCCGGCGGAGGCGACCACCCCGAGCGCCGACTGGCTGACGACTTCGAACGGCAGTCCGGCGAGGCCAGGCGCGAAATTCGCGCAGCTTGCCCGCGTTGCCGGTTGCGATGACCAGATTTCCTACGTCGGCGCGGGCGCTCTGCTGTGCTTCATGCAATCGCGCGATGCCTCGCGTCGCGAGGTCCAACAGCTGATCGAGTTCGTGGCGCCGGAACGCGTGTCCCTCGGCGGTGCCCTGCACCTCGACGAAAGCGCCGCCGCTGTTCATCACCACATTCATGTCGGTTTCCGCGTTCGAATCCTCGGCATAGTCCAGATCGAGCACCGGCACGCCGCGGTAGATGCCCACCGAGACGGCGGCCACCTGGCCGTGCAACGGATTCGCGACTGAGCGCGCGCTTCTTGATCAACGTGTCGATGGCGTCGGCCAGCGCGACGAAACCGCCGGTGATCGCTGCCGTGCGCGTACCGCCGTCGGCCTGCAGCACGTCGCAGTCGATGGTGACGGTGCGCTCGCCCAATCCCTTCAGATCAACCACCGCGCGCAGGGCGCGGCCGATCAGGCGTTGAATCTCCTGCGTGCGGCCGGTTTGCTTGCCGCGCGCGGCCTCGCGCGCCGAGCGGGTGTGCGTGGCCCGCGGCAGCATGCCGTATTCGGCGGTGACCCAGCCCTGTCCGGTGCCGCGCAGGAACGACGGCACGCCGTCCTCGATACTGGCGGTGCACAGCACCCGCGTCGCGCCGAATCCGACCAACACGGAGCCTTCGGCGTGCTGCGGTGTAGCCGCGAACGAAGCTCAAGGCGCGCAATTCATCGGGCTGCGCGACCGCTCGGCCGCAGGCTCATGCCGCCCGCCAACGCAGCGCCGCGGCGCTGGTGTTGTCGCTGTACGGAGCGGACGCCGCGACCGCCTGGGTCCCGAGCTCCGTCAATGAATCTCGCAAGGGTTTACCCGCCGCCTGCGCGAAGCGCACGAAATCCTGATCGTGGAGGTTGGCCCACAGCCCGTCGGTGCACAGCAACAAGCACGTCGCCGCGCTTTGAGACGCCGGCGCGTCGAAATGCTCATTTCGGGCAGCGCCGCGTCGCCGCCGAGACAGCATTCGACGTAGTTGCGCATCGGGTGGCCGTGCACTTCCGCCTCGGTGATCAAGCCCTCGCGCAGCAGCACCTCGACGTGGCTGTGGTCGCGCGTGCGCTCCAGCACCTGCGCTTGCCGCAGCTGATAAACGCGGCTGTCGCCCACGTGCGCCCAATAGGCCGCCGCATCCTGCACCAAGCACACCGCGCAGGTTGCGCGCGGGCGCGCTTCGACGCCAAGCCGACGCCGAGCTTGACCACTTCCTCGTGCGCTCGACCGAGCGACAGATGCAGGAATCCCAGCGGATCGAAGATCGGATGCGGCGTCTGCCAGAATGCCTCGAGCAGCGTCGCGAGCGCCGTCTCGGCGGCGCGCGCTCCTTCCGCATGGCCGCCCATCCCGTCGATGACGACCAGGAGTACCGCACTGCTCCGCGGCCGCTACCGCTACGCGATCCTGGTTTTCTTCGCGATGGCCGATCAGGCTCACATCCGCGGTCTCGATCTGCAATGACAGCTCCTAAGGCTTTCCGATAGACTCCAACGCCGATTATGGCCGATTTTGGCGCAGACCCCTATGATTCGTAGCATGACCGGCTTTGCGCGACGCGAGCGCCAGTTCCCTTGGGGGCTGCTCGCCTGGGAAATGAAGACGGTCAATCATCGGTTTCTGGAAATCGGCTGCCGGCTGCCCGAGGAATTCCGCATTGCCGAAGCGGACTTCCGCCAGACCATCGCGGGCTGCGTGCGCCGCGGCAAAGTCGATTGTTCTCTGCATTTTCGCCCGGCTGTGGTCGCGAGCTCGCTCGAGGTCGATGCCGAACTGCTCGGCCTCGCTGACGCTGCGGGCGCAGCAAGATGGCGGCGCAGGCGGGCGCAGCGGCGCGCATCGATGTCATGGATCTGTTGCGCTGGCCGGGCGTGGTGCGCGAGCGGCACCCGCGACACCGCGCCGATGATCGCCGCCGGCGCACGCGCTGCTCGGCGAAGCCTGGTCGAGCTCGCGCGCTTTCGCGACAGCGAGGGCGGCCGGCTGCGCGACGCGCTCGAACAGCGGTGTGCGGGCCTGATGGATTTCGCCGCCCGGGTCGCGGAGCGGCTGCCGGAGGTGCGGGCGCGCATGCGCGCGAAATTGCTCGAGCGCATCGCGCAACTGGTCAGCGAGGTGGACCACGAGCGGCTTGAACAGGAACTCGCCATCCTCGGCGCAACGGCTGGACGTGGACGAGGAGATCGACCGGCTGCGCGGCCACGTGACCGAAATGCGCAAGACCTTCGGCGGCCAGGAACCCGCCGGCCGGCGGCTGGACTTCCTGATGCAGGAGCTGAATCGCGAGGCCAACACGCTGTCCTCGAAGTCTCAGGACATCGAAACCACGCGCGCCGCGGTCGACATGAAGGTGCTGATCGAACAGATGCGCGAGCAGGTGCAGAACATCGAATAGTGTTCGGTTCACCGTCAATTGCGGATGCAAGCGATTGAATCTTCTGTCTCGAAGCCGCTACTAACGACAGGCGGCAGAGGGTCCGATACGCGACGATGATGGGCTCAACCGATTCGTTTGTAGGACCGCCGCGTTCTAAGTGCGACGATGAGCGCCAGCGCCCGAGCCGTGGCTAGAATCATTGCAACATCGGGTTGCCGCCGACGGGGGTTGGCGAAAACAGCGAAAACTTATTAGCGCAGGCGACGAATGCCAGCTCGAAGCCTGGTCATTCGATCGCTATAGTTTTTTCTGGGAACAACCCCGGCATCCATCGTGGGGCGAGTGACGCGGGAAACGCCAGGCGCAGCGGCGACCGCGAACTTTCGGATGTCAGTACTTGCTTTTCGAGGAGGGTTGAGACGACGCGGCGTGCTTGCCGGTCCCCGGTGCCGACGATCCCGGCCGCGTCGCCGCGAGGCAGCTCGCCGCGATAGAGAACCGCCTCTAGAATATTTCCGGACTTGGGCAGTAGATTGCCGAACCGGATCTCCTCCTCGGCCCACAGGAGAATGCGCGCGCGCAGCCGATCGGGCTGGACGAGGCTTTCCATGAAGCTCACCTGGTCGAGGCAGGTTTCGAGGAAGAAGCGACTGAAGGCCGCAAGCGCCTCTTCACTCAGATTGCCGCGTCCATCCAGGTCGTTGCGCCTCGGAAGGTCACAATTGGCCAGATGTTCCTTGTAGGTCGTGACATTGCGTGCAAGGCCCCGCGCGACTGACCAGATCCCCGCCGTATCCAAGGTCTCGAGAAGGCTCGCGTGCGAGACTAGTCGCGCCACACGCCCGTTTCCATCCACAAACGGGTGGATCCAGAGGAGTCGATGATGGGCGGCGGCCGATGAAAGGATGGTGTCGGTTTTTTTCATGCGACCGAAGACATTCTCGTACGATGCGAGGAACCGCGGCACAGCTCCAGGACTGATCGCGACGTGTTGCCCCACTTTGACATCCCGGTCGCGCAACTCTCCCGGAACCACTCTGATGCGCTCACCCGTATCGGGGTTCTCCACGGATAGAAGATCTTCCGGCAGACCCTCGCAGAAACGTCTATGAATTTCCCGGATCGCCTGCAGTGAGACTGCGCGTCCCGCGATGCCTCCTGCATCAATCCATTTCTGAACCGCGATATGCGACTTGGCTTCGAGCTGCAGGTCGCGTTGGTGCGGATCGTTGCTGTAGTCGTTCTTTAGCGCCCGCTCGATATCGACCGGGTGTGTAACGTGCCCTTCGATAAGATTGCTGTAGTAACAGTTCATTTCACGCACTAAGTCGGCGAGCGCCGTGCGCACACCCTCGGGCAGGCTCCGCCGGAATCCGGCGGATCGTGCGGCCAGTTCCAGGCTCAAGTCGGTGAGCTCTCCGCGATGACGAGAGCCCTCGGGAATTACGAGCGGCTCCATGAGTGTTGGAGCCTCCTCGCGATCTACGACCACTCCAATGTCCGGTTTAATGTCCGCTTCCATTTAGGCGATATAATACTATTTATCCGAGCATTATTTATTGATCCATTGATGCAACTAAGTCCTCTGGAAAGTCCGCATCAATGTCCGTTGTCATTCGGGCGGTTTGCCGTAGTTGTATATTACGGTAATATACAACCTTGATCGACTTATCGAAGATCATTGAGTTCGACTGGGATGCGGGGAACGCCCGAAAGAACGAGCGTCACGGGGTTTCTGCAGGCGAGGCAGAGGAGGTTTTTTTCTCCACACAGCTCCTGCTGCTCGATAATGAACCTCACAGCCTCGAGGAGCCTCGCCACCATGCGCTCGGTGTCACGGCAGCCGGTAGACGTCTGCATCTGACATTCACGCTGCGGCTTGGGGGCACCGCAATCCGAGTGATATCGGCTCGGGACATGTCCAGGAAGGAAAGGGTAGTTTATGAGCAAGCGCCAAAAGACCATTCCTAAGTTTTCAAGCGAAGCGGCTGAGAGAAAGTTTTGGGAAGTGAACGATTCCGCGGAGTATCTCGACTGGGGAAAGGCACGACCCGCGGCCTTCCCCAACCTCAAGCCGTCGACGAAGACCATCTCTCTGCGGCTACCGCAGCACCTGCTGGACGCGATCAAGGTGGCCGCCAATGCGAGGGACGTTCCGTATCAGTCGCTGATCAAGGTATGGCTGCAGGAGAAGGTGCAGAGCCGCTAGTGTCCTGAGTTAGAAGTTCGTATGCAAAAGCGCTTGATGCTTTCGAGAATTTGGTCCGCTGTCTTCGTCCACACGAACGGCTTTGGATCGCGGTTGTTGACGGACAGGTAGTCGCGAATGGCGCTTTCCAATTCAACGGTGCTGCGATGAGTGCCACGACGGATCTGGCGCTCGGTCAAGGTGGCGAACCAGCGCTCGACTTGATTAAGCCAAGAGGCCGAGGTCGGAGTGAAGTGCACGTGGAAGCGAGGATTGCGAGCGAGCCATCGTTTGACGGTCGGAGTCTTGTGGGTACCGTAGTTGTCCATGACCAAGTGCACCTCGAGTTTCTTCGGCACTGACTCTTCAATCGTGCGCAGGAACTGCAAGAACTCCTGCGAACGGTGCCGTCGATGCAGCTCCCCGATGACTTTGCCGGTGGCGATGTTGAGCGCCGCAAACAGCGTCGTGGTGCCATGCCGGCTGTAGTCATGCGTACGCCGTTCCGGCACACCGGGCATCATCGGCAAAATCGGCTGCGTGCGATCCAGGGCCTGGATTTGGCTCTTCTCGTCCACGCACAACACCAGCGCGCGATCGGGTGGGTTCAGGTACAGCCCCACGATGTCGCGCACTTTCTCAATAAACAGCGGATCGGTAGAGAGCTTGAAAGTCTCAGCGCGGTGCGGCTGCAGACCAAAGGCTCGCCAGATGCGCACCACCGCGCTTTGCGACAAGCCACTCGCCTTGGCCATCGTACGGCTGCTCCAGTGCGTGGCCGCGCGCGGCTTCTCATGCAGGGTCCTGGTAATCACTTGCTCGACCACCGTATCGCTGATGGTGCGCGGCGCACCCGGGCGCGGCTCATCGAGCAGACCATCGAGCCGGGCATCGAGAAAACGTCCACGCCATTTGCCCACCGTCTGCGCCGTGACCCGCAACTGCCTGCCGATCTCGCGATTGGAGCGATTCTGCTGACACGCCAGCACGATCCGCGCCCGCAGCGCGAGCCCCTGCGAGGTCTTATGCCGCCGCGTCCACTCAACCAGGCGATTGTTCTCTTCGGTCGTCAAAATGATCGGCTCGTACCTGTTTTTCGGGCCTCGTCGCATCGTTCCTCCCTCGCAAATCCAGTTTACGCTTGGACAGCGAGGGAGAAATAACCGTTCATCAATTAATGACTCGGGACACTAGAGTGCCGCCGGCAGGCAGGCTGCACTGACGCCGAAGGGCTCCAGCGACACCTTGAACGCCGCTCTCGCCCGTGCCGATCACGGCCTGGATGAATTTACGATTCACGACTTACGGCGCACCATGCGCACGCATTTGTCCCTCGCTGGGAATTCGTAGCGAAGTCGCGGAGCGTTGCCTCAACCACAAACTGCCCGGCATCCGGGGCGTCTACAACACGCACGATTATTTTGCGGAGCGCGAAGCCGCGCTCGAAACGTGGACCGTGCTCCTGCTGGAAATAGCGTTTTAGGTGTTACACACTTTCCAGGCGTGTGCCTTCGACCGCTCGGCCACCTCTCCACTCGAAATCCAAAAACCAAACCTTGGCGGGCCCGCAAGGGTACCGGAGGCAGCCCTGACGATCAAATTTAGGCGCTGCCGACGGGCCACCGGCGCTTGTTGCCGATCGCGCCTCGACGGGTCGGAACTCTCTTAGGAAAGAGCGACGTTCTGACGCCAAAGCGTCACGACGTCAAAACGTTTTAGCGCTAAAACAGCACCTTTTTTTATGCATACCGCCCCCTTGACCGAGCGCATTTGAGCTCTAGCCGCTAGCGGCCTTGTTGGGCGGAGCGGGCTTGTAGCGAGGCGGTGTATCCAAGCAGGCGTCGTGCGGCCCAGGGGGCGGAGGGGCAAGCTCGACCGTGGGGATGACCAACGCACCCTGGGTATTCGGCGTCGAGCGCGGCGAGCGAAAGGTCGCGCCCATGCGATCCCGTCGGTCCTACTCGTAGCGTCACGAAGCACCACTGTGACCGACTCATGTCTCAGCTCAACGCCGAGGAGATCGGTTCTTTAATGTTACAAATTGCAACCTTATAGATCGGCGGTGACCAGCATCACAAGTGAAGGAGATCGGTTTTTGAGGTCGCAAACTGCGACCTTAAACGCTGGCCGCGACGATTTTCAATAGCACTCTCGCCCCGCAGAGACAACGGGTCGTGTGTCTCCTATCGGACCCGTTGTTGTCATTGACGACGGTCAGCTATTGGGCAGTCAACCGTTAGTGAAGTCAATTGGATTTAGGTCACCGTTCCCGACTTCACAGCGCTTGGTAGGGTTATTGGCCAAACCTTAAGCGGCGGTCCCATCCTGATGAGGTGATTGAAGATGGCCAAAGATCGAACCGTATCCGCGGATTCACTCCCCTTTCCGCCCACGCCATCGGCCAGCACCGCCGGTCGCACGATGCAGGAATCCGTCTACAAACGGCGCGTCGAGCCGCGTCGGCTGCCCGAGGATGCGCCTAATATCCTCATCGTGCTGATCGATGACGCCGGCCCTGGCCTGCCGACGACGTTCGGAGGCGAAGTTCAAACCCGCGCGATGGACCGCGTTGTCGGCGAGGGGATTGCCTACAACCGATTCCACACCACCGCTATGTGCTCGCCAACGCGCGCCTCCATGCTCACCGGTCGCAATCATCACCGCGTTGGCAATGGACAGATCGCGGAGCTCGCCAATGACTGGGACGGCTATGCCGGGACGATCCCGAAAAGCAGTGCGCTCGCGGCCGAGGTTCTCAAGGACTACGGCTACAGCACCTGCGCCTTCGGTAAGTGGCACAACACGCCAGCGATGGAGACCACCGCGGCGGGTCCGTTCGAGAACTGGCCCACGAATATGGGGTTCGAGTATTTCTACGGATTCCTCGCCGGCGAAGCCTCGCAGTACGAGCCGAATTTGGTGCGCAACACGACCAGCGTCCTGCCGCCCCGGACACCCGAAGAAGGCTATCACTTGAGCGAAGACTTGGCCGACGATGCCATCGGCTGGTTGCGCCGGCACAAGGCTTTCCAGGCCGACAAGCCCTTCTACATGTACTGGGCGAGCGGCGCGATCCACGGCCCGCACCATGTCACAAAGGAGTGGGCTGATAAATATAAGGGTAAGTTCGACGACGGCTGGGATGCGTACCGCGAGCGGGTGTTCCACCGCGCCAAGGAGAAGGGCTGGATCCCCGCCGAGGCACAGCTCACCCCACGTCATCCGACCATGGCCGCCTGGGACAGCATCCCGGAGGATGAGAAGCCCTTCCAGCGCCGCCTGATGGAAGTGGCCGCGGGCTACGCCGAGCATGTCGATGTCCAGGTCGGTCGGCTGATCGACGAGGTCGAGGCGCTCGGCTATGGTGAGAACACGCTGATCTTCTATGTGTGGGGCGACAACGGCTCATCGTCCGAGGGCCAGAACGGCACCATCAGCGAGTTACTCGCGCAGAACGGCATCCCGATCGACGGTCAAGCAGCATATCGCGGCGCTCGATGCGTTGGGCGGCCTGGATGCGCTCGGAACTCCCTTGACCGACAATCAGTATCACGCCGGCTGGGCGTGGGCCGGCAGCACCCCCTACAAGGGGACTAAACTCCTCGCCTCGCACTTCGGCGGAACGCGCAACCCGATGGCGATACGTTGGCCGGCGAGGATCAAGCCGGACTCGACGCCGCGCACGCAATTTCACCACTGCAACGATATCGTCCCTACCATCTACGAAATCCTCGGTATTACCCCGCCCCGCACAGTGGGCGGCGTGCCGCAGGATCCAATTGACGGCGTGAGCTTCGCGTATACGTTCGATGACGCCAAGGCCGAGGGCCGGCTGCTCACACAGTACTTCGAGATCATGGGCAGTCGCGCTATCTATCACGACGGCTGGATGGCCTGCGCCTTCGGCCCCCGCACACCATGGGTCCCCGGCCTGCCTCCCGGCATCCGCGAGTGGACGCCAGATAAGGACGCCTGGGAGCTGTACCATCTGACGGAAGACTGGTCCCAGGCGAATGACCTGGCTGCCAAGATGCCCGAAAAGCTCGCGCAGTTGAAGGATCTGTTCCTGATTGAGGCAACGAAGAACAAAGCGCTCCCGATCGGCGGCGGTCTGTGGGTCGTGGTGCTGCATCCCGAAATGCGCCTGGGGCCTGCCCAAACGGAATGGAATTTCAGTGGCGACATCACTCGCATGCCGGAATTCACCGCACCAGCCTTGGGCAACAGACCGAATCTCGTTACTATCGAGGCCGACATTCCCGCCAACGCCAACGGCGTGCTCTACAAACTCGGTGCGAACAGCGGCGGACTTACCTTGTTCGTCGAGGATGGGATCCTCTGCTACGAGTACAACCTCTTCATCATTATGCGCACCAAGATCCGCGCGACGCAGAAGCTCCCCGCCGGCAAAGCGAAGATCGAGGTCGAGACTGTTTATGTCGAACCCAAGCCGGGTGGTCCGCTGAAAGTCACCCTTAAGGTCAATGGCAAGCTTTTCGCCACCGGCGTGGTTCCAGTCAGCGCGGCTTTGCTGTTCACCGCGAACGACTGCCTCGACATCGGCATCGCCTTAGGCTCGCCTGTTTCGCTGGACTATCACAAAAAGGTGCCGTTCAAGTTCAACGGGACGATTGACAAGGTGAACGTCAAGTACATCCCGCAGCCGACTAAATAGGGAATCCTGCCAAGGACCGACTGACTTGATCAGCGATCGCGCGTCGCGAACGGCCGTTTTGCGGCGACCATTTTTGACCGATCACCGCCGACTGTTGACGATTGCGACTCTTTTGTCGGTGTCACCCGTTCGGGACTAGCCAGCGTGTCACGTGAATCTCACCGCCATGATCGTCAACGATGTCGGTGAGCCTTCAAAGTCCACGTTCATTTGTCCTCCTTGGCCAACGCGTCCGCGAGCTTGAAGTATGTACGTGATACATATATAATACATATATGGGACCGAAGTTCGATCCCGAGAAGGACGCTGCCAATATCGTCAAGCACGGCCTGTCCTTGGTTGAGGGGGAAGGTGTGTTGAACGATCCGCTAGGTTTGACAATGGAGGATGATTCCTCCGCAGGAGAGTCTCGTTGGATCACAGTCGGGATGAACGCCGGCGGCGAAATTTTGGTGGTTGTTTGGACGGAGCGCGAAGACGGCGAACGCCTAATCTCCGTGCGACGAGCAACCACGAAGGAGCGGAAAGTTTATGAAGGCTGAGTACGATTTCTCCAAAGGGCAGCGCGGGCAAGCTGTGCCAACGAAGGGAAAAACTCGCATCACCATTTACATCGACGATCAGATCGTCTCGGCATTCAAGGCCGAGTCGGCGCGAACGGGCATTGGATATCAGACGCTTATTAACGAGGCGCTCTCGCGGTACTTAGGCACCGCTGAAAAGCCCATTACAGCCGAACAGGTGCGGAAGATTGTTCGAGACGAGCTTGCGCACGCGCGCTGACAGTAAGGACATGCAGCAGCGGTCCGATGTTTTACCGATAGATTCGGGTGAAGGTGCGTTTCGCGACCCCCAAGCCGTCGTCAATAAATGACCGCTATCGTGAACCCAAATCAGCGTGATTCTTCCCCGTCCGCCATTTGCGCCTCATCGGGATAGAGTTCGTTGTATTCCGGGTCGGCGTGTTCCCACCGGACTTCGCGCGAAGTCAATCGAGTGCATACCGTCGCAAAATCCGAGTCCGGCGGAACTACGATGCAAAGGTATCCAGGATTCGCGCCTTCGTATGAGCATCCGAGATCGAGCAACTCCCGAACCAATTCGTCTGAGGAATTGCCATCTGCAAGGGGTGGATCAAGAATGACGCGTACAGTGCGATTGCCGGATTTTTCTAACACTCGACCAAATGAAGGTCGACCTTCATCTGGATCAACCGGCGCGTATACGATGTCGCCGACCGAGACCGAGTACGCATAGAACCGACTATTATCTAGCCGATATTTATCCTCACCCAAATCAAAAGCCCACAGGGTTTCAACGTTTGCGGAGCCGTCGTCCTCCTCAATGCGGAAGACCACCTTTGCAGTGGGTTCCAACTCGCGTTGTGTCATATCAGGCACTGTTCAAAGTCGAAGACACCGTATTATCCGAACGAGCATGCGTGCGTGCAATCTGTCGGATCGCGACCCATGCCGCCCGTCGTCAACGTCTACTTTCCGGCAACGTAGCGGGCGGCTCGCAGAGGCCGACGTAGTATCCTCTTAGGCTGCTACGTTAGGTTGCCTTAGCTAAGCTAGAGCCTCAAGGACGGATCTAACTGCAACCGCCCGGCCAAGATTCCTCAACCCGAACTCCGCAAAACTTCGCGCTTCAATCGGCTTGCCCAAATGTTGGTTTATCCTAGCCATTGCTAGTGCCATCCGCACCTTAGTAACGCGCCAAGGGAATCCTCGGCTATCTCTCCTCTCAAGTGCCTCGACGGACACAGCGTTCGCCACAGCGGCTGAATGCCTTTCCTGCCTTCATTCCGATTCGCAGCGTCGTCGGCCACAATCGGGTGTCTCTTATCGGAACCCTGAGGTGCCCCTCGCGAGCGACTTTAAGTAAATCGATCGGCTCGGGCCCCATCGCGGGCATGGCGGCCGCATCCTGCGATTCGGCGCCAATCGATCGCAGGTGCGGCTGGCGCGCTTGTTTTGCTGCGCCTGAGCGAAAGAGGTTAGTCTATTGCGTTGCGCCACGATTGCGGCGCGCAATCTGGCCGCAGGGTCTAAAACGCATGGCCGATGTCTTCGTTTCTTACGCCCGCAGCGACAAGTCGCGCGTCGCGCCGTTGGTGGCAGCGATCGAAGCGCAGGATTGGTCGGTCTGGTGGGACCCGGCGATCGATCCTGGCCAGGAATTCGACCGCCAGATCGCCCAAGAACTAAAAATCGCTGCTGCCATCCTGGTGGTCTGGACTCCCAAATCCGTGGAGTCTCGCTGGGTGCGCGGCGAGGCGCGCGAGGGGGCTGAGCGCGGCGTACTGGTCCCCGTGCGCTTCGAGCGCGCCGATCTGCCGATCGATGTGCGCACGCTTCATACCACCGACTTCGATGACTGGAGGGAGGATCCGCACAGCCCTCAAGCCCAAGAAGTAATACGCGCGCTCGGCACGCTGATTGCTCGGCAGCGCGCGCTGCCGTCCGGCGCGATTTCCGCATCAGGGCCGTCCGTCTCAGCCCCCCGGCACGCGCGTCTGGCGATCTGCGTCCTCCCCTTTGCCAACATGAGTGGCGATCCGGAACAGGAGTACTTCAGCGACGGAATCACGGAGGACATCATCACGGACCTGAGCAAGGTTTCAACACTGGCGGTGACCTCGCGAAACAGCGCCTTTGTCTTCAAGGGCAAGCACGTCGACATTCCGAGAGTCGCTCGTGAACTTAAGGTCGATCACGTACTTGAAGGCAGTGTGCGCAAAGCCGGCGGCCGAGTACGGATAACCGCGCAGCTGGTGAATGGGTCGACCGATGATCATATATGGGCCGAGCGTTATGACCGTGACCTCAAGGATATCTTTGCACTCCAGGACGAAATCTCCGAAGCGATCGTCAAGGCCCTGAAGTTGAAGCTGCTGCCCGGAGAAAGGCAGGCCATCCAGCGGCGCGGTACCGACAATATAGAGGCGTACAATCTCTACCTCATGGCGCGACAGCTATACGTCACAGGCCATGAAGGTGATGCGCGGCGGGCAGAGGGGATCGTCCGGCTGTGCGGCCGCGCTACCGAAATCGATTCCAACTATGCGCTCGCTTGGGCACTCTTAGCGCTAGGGCAGACGATCCTGCGCTTCATGCATGGCCGAAAATTTGACGCAGGCTGGGCGGCAGCGGAACGGGCCCTCGCGTTAGATCCCACACTGGCCGAGGCCCACGCGGTCAAGGCTAGAATCTACTCAGAAGATGGCCGATATGATGCCGCGTCCGCGGAAATAGACGCAGCCCTACGTCTGGACCCAGAGTCCTACGAGGTCAACAGATCCGCTGCGTATTTGAGGTACCGGCAGAGCCGGCCGGAGGATGCGGCCCGCTACTTTGAGAAGGCGATGGCCCTGCTCGACTCGGATGTCAACTCAGCTTCCATGTTGATATCTTGCTACACCGCCGTCGGGGATTCACAGGCGGTCGCGCGCGTTGCCGAGATAACACTCGCGCGCGCCGAAACAATATTGAAGCAGGATCCGAGCAATGCTGCGGCAGTTGGTTACGGCGCTACCGCGCTAGCGGCCCTGAGGGAGTTCCAGCGGTTCAAGGAATGGATGAAACGCGCACTGCTGCTTGATCCCGATAATCTAAAGTCACGCTACAACTTCGCTTGCACGGTGACGGCGCAATTGAAGGAGCCGGAGGCTGCACTAGAATTGCTTGCGCCGGTGTTCGAAAATATTTCGCTCGGCTTACTTAACCACGCAAAGGCCGATCCGGATCTCGATTCGCTCCGGAATGATCCGAAATTCGCAGCCATGGTGAGGGCGGCTGATGCGCGCCTCGCGGTAACGGGTGAAGTCGGTTCCTTACCGGCGACATAGCCCGAGTCAGTTGCGTGTTGCCAATCCGTCTTGAGATCCAATCGTCCGCCCTGCGGGTCATTAGTCGGTCAAAGCAAAAATGAATCCACTCGTCAGCAAGGTTCATGGCAAGGAAAGACGCTGGAGCGCTGAATATGCCGCGCTTCGCCAACTCTGCCTTGCGTCGGGCCTCAATGAAGAACTGAAATGGGGCCAAGCTTGCTACGATCTAAACGGCGGCAACGTGGTTTTGATCCATGGCTTCAAGGATTATTGCGCTCTGCTTTTCATGAAAGGCGCTTTGCTCAAGGACCCCAAGGGCATCCTCATTCAGCAAACCAAGAATGTGCAGGCCGCGAGGCAAATCAGGTTTGCTTCTCTTGCGGATATCAACAAGCAGAAAGCGGCGGTTAAGGCCTATATCAGAGAGGCCATTGCAGTTGAGAAATCCGGCGCCAAGGTGCAAGATGAGAGGCGTGGCACAATTCGATGTGCCCGAGGAGTTTCAAAAGCGTTTGGATGATGACCCCAAACTGGCCGAAGCCTTTCATGCGCTCACCCCCGGAAGGCAGAAAGGCTATTTGCTGCATTTCGCCGGGGCGAAACAATCGGCGACTCGCACCGCGCGCGTGGAGAAACATGCGCCCAGAATTTTGAAAGGGCTGGGACTCGATGATTAAGCCCGACACGGGCGAAGGATAACGAGGCTTCTCGTCTACGGCCGCATCCGTGCCGCCCAGCGATACAACAGGAACACCGTCAGCGCGAATACGCCGCTCCCGATCCATACCGCGGCGTCGTCGGCGAACTCATCGCCGACCAGGGCCAGCGGAAAATCCTTGCCCGAGAAGGCGACGAAGGCGGCGATGAGCACGCCCATGAGGCCCTCGCCGACGATCATGCCCGAAGCCAGCAGCACACCGAGCTGCTTGGTGGCCTCGGGGTTCGACGCGCGCTGCGCGCGGCGGTCGTAGTACCAGCCCACGATGGCGCCCACCACGACCATCAGCGTGCTTTGCGTCGGCAGATAGATCCCCAGGCCCACGGCCAGCGGCGAGAGGTGCGCTGATTTGGTGAAGCGCCGCAGCGTTTCGTCGGCGGCGATTACCAGCACGCCGACCAGAGCGCCGATCCGGATCAGACTCCAGTCGACGTTGTGCTGGATCACGCCCTGCGCCAGCGCCGAGATCAGGCCGGCCTGCGGCGCCGGCAACGGATGCTCGTGATGCGGGCCGGGCGCGCCGGCGAAACCGTAGGCATGGTTGAGCAGATCGAGGATCGGCGGGATGATCGCGGCGCCGGCGATGACGCCGATGACCAGCGCCACCTGCTGCTTCCACGGCGTGGCATCGACGAGCTGGCCGGTCTTCAGATCCTGCAGGTTGTTGTTGGCGATGGCGGCCACGGCGAACACCACCGAGGTGACGAACAGCGCGAAGGCCACCAGCGCCGTATCGCCGCCGGCGGGCAGGCCGGAGCGTATGCCGAGCACGAGCAGCAGTGCCGCGCCGATCACGACCAGGATGCCGATGCCGGACAGCGGACTGTTCGAGGAGCCGATGAGCCCGGCCATGTAGCCGCAGACGGCGGAGACGAAGAAGCTCATCAGCGCGATGTAGACCAGGGCGCCGGCCACCGCCGCCAGCATATGCCCGCCGAGGCCGCTGCCGGCCGCGAAGTTGGCGATCAGCACGCCGATCGGCACCATGCAGGCCAGCGAGACCAGGGCGACGTAGCCGATCGGGATGTCCTGCTCGGTGCGCGGCAGCAGCGCGGCGTTCCCGGCGGCGCGCGCCCGCGAGGCCGCCATGGCCGAGCGCAGGCCGGCGGCCACCGGTTTGACGAGCTTCGCGAGCGTCCATATCGCCGCCACGCCGATGGTGCCGGCGCCGACGAAACGCACCTGGTGGCTCCAGGTGTGCTGGGCCAGCTGCGCCATCGGCTCCGTGCTCGCCGCGAGTGCCGAGAAGTGCGGCACGCCCCAGGCCCAGCCGATCAGCGCGCCGACGAACATCGCGATGCCGACCCACAGGCCCACCAGGTGGCCGACGGCGAACAGCGCGAAGGACAGGAAGAAATCGAAGCCGGTCACGCCGCCGCGTTCACCGCCGAGGCGGAAATACCGCACCACGTCGCTGGCGAAGATGCGCGTGGCCACGATGCAGGCAAAGGCCGCCGCAACGATCGCGCCCCAGACCACGGCCGCGAGCCCGGCGCGGCTGTCCTCGACCGCCGCGGCATCGGCGTGCTCGCCGCCGCCGACCTTGAGCACCTCGGCGCAGGCGACGCCTTCCGGGTAGGGCAGATCGGACTGCGTCACCAGCGCGCGCCGCAGCGGGATCGAATACATCACGCCGAGGATCCCGCCCAGGGCGCAGATCGCGCAGGAAACCCAGTACGGAAAGCCGGTCCACCAGCCGATCATCACCAGGCCCGGCAGCACGAAGATGATCGAGGACAGCGTGCCGGCCGCCGAGGCGACGGTCTGCACGATGTTGTTTTCCTGGACGGTCATGCCCTTGAAGCCGCGCAGCACCGCCATGGAAATCACCGCTGCCGGGATCGAGGTGGCGAAGGTGAGGCCGGCCTTGAGTCCGAAGTAGACGTTGGCGGCGGTGAACACCAGCGTGATGAGTACGCCGAGAACCAAGCCGCGCAGCGTCAGTTCGACGCGCGGCGTGGTGGCGAGCGGTGCGGGTCTGGCAGGGCTGCTCATGTGTCGTCCCCTGAGGTCTTGTCCGTTGGCTTATGGGCGCCATGAGGCGCGCGAGCAGGATGCGGCATCCGGCGGCATGAGGCAAACCCAATGGCCTTGCTTGGCTTGGCTTGGCTTGGTTTCGCCGAACGCGACGAGAGTGCTGCTCTCGCGCAGTCCGATCCGTTAAAGTCGGCACCCCAGACGTCAAGCCGTAAATTTCAGCTGAGGCAGGATCCAATGGCCATAGACAACGTCGAGATCGGGCGCCTGTACGTGATTGCGGCGCCGTCGGGCGCCGGCAAAACCAGCCTGGTCAAGGCGCTGATGGAACGAGAGCCGCGTCTGCACTTTTCGGTGTCGTATACGACACGTACGGCACGTGCGAACGAAGTCGATGGGCGCGACTACCATTTCGTGACGCATGCGCAATTCGCCAGCATGGTCGCGCGCGGCGAATTTCTCGAGCACGCGCAGGTCTTCGACAATTCGTATGGAACCAGTCTGCATGCGGTGGAAGACGCATTGCGGCAGGGTGAACTTCTGTTGCTCGAGATCGATTGGCAGGGAGCACGCCAGGTACGCGCGCGCCTGCCCAAGGCGCGCAGCATTTTTATTCTGCCTCCCACACGCCAAGCGCTCGAGCTCAGGCTCCGGGGCAGAAGCACCGATACCGAAGCGGTGATCGAGCGGCGCCTCCAAGACGCGGGCAAGGACCTGGCCCATTGGACGGAATTCGACTACGTGGTGATCAACGATGGTTTCGATCGAGCTCTCGAGGATTTGCTTGCCATCATTCACGAACGCGGCGATCAAATGGCCGCGGGACGGCCTGAAGTTGCGCGCCTGGCGGCCCGATTGCTGTCCCCCTGAACTAAAGGGGGCGGGCGGCGTAACTGGCCCGGATGGGCTTTTTTCTGCTATGATTTCAATCCCCTTTAATGGAATCCCAAAAGCCATGGCGCGTATTACGGTCGAAGACTGCCTGCAGAATGAGCCCAATCTTTTCAACTTGGTGTTGTTGGCCGCGAAGCGAGCACGACGCCTGGCGAACGGCGCCGAAGCGACCGTGGAATGGGAAAACGACAAGCCGACCGTGGTTGCGCTGCGCGAGATTGCCGCCGGAAACATCACCCTCGAAATGCTCGAGGAACCGGAGGAGCCTATTCAACAGCCCGTGAGCGAGCTGGACATGCCCTCCGATTTCCGCGCCCCGCAGCTTGGCTTAGGGGACTGACCCCCACCCCAGAGTAGAAATGGACTATGCGTCTTCCATACTCGGTTTCTTACCCGGTGGAAGACGCACCACAGGGATTAGTCAGCTCTTAGATAAGCTCGAAGCTTATCTGTCGCCCGCTCAGGTCGAACGTGTACGCGAAGCGTACGACTTCGGCGCGGAAAAACATCACGGCCAAAAGCGCGTCTCGGGTGAGCCCTATATCACCCATCCTGTGGCTGTCGCCGACATCCTGGCCGATCTGCGGCTGGATGCCGACACCCTGGTCGCGGCGATCTTGCACGACGTGATCGAGGATACGCCGACGGCGAAGGCCGAGATTGCCTCGATCTTCGGCCAAGTCGTCGCGGAACTCGTCGACGGCGTGAGCAAGCTGGACCAGATTCAGTTCAAGAATCGCCAGGAGGCTCAGGCCGAGAGCTTCCGCAAGATGCTGCTAGCCATGGTGCGCGACATCCGCGTCATCATGGTCAAGCTCGCCGACCGCATGCACAACATGCGCACGCTCGGCGTCATGCCGCCGGTCAAACGGCGGCGCAGCGCCCGCGAGACGCTGGAGATCTACGCGCCGATTGCGGAGCGCCTCGGTCTGTATGCGGTCAAACTCGAACTCGAAGATCTCGGGTTTCGGGCGCTGTATCCCTATCGATACAAGGTTCTCGAACGCGAATTGAAGCGCGCGCGCGGCAATCAAAAGGAATTCATCGGCAAGATTGCCGAGACCTTCAAGGGCGCCTTGAAAAAGGCAGCGATCGCCGGCGGCGTCGAAGGCCGCGAAAAACATCTCTACAGCATTTATAAAAAGATGCAGAACAAAGGCATCTCGCTGAATGAAATGGTCGACGTGTACGGGTTTCGCATCATTGTCGACAACGCGGACACCTGCTACCGCGCTCTGGGATTGGTGCACAGCGTCTACAAACCGATGCCGGGACGATTCAAGGATTACATCGCCATTCCACGCGTGAACGGATACCAATCTCTGCACACAACCCTTTTCGGCCCCAACGGCGTGCCGATCGAGGTCCAGATTCGCTCCGAGCAGATGCACCGCGTCGCCGAGTCCGGCATCGCTGCGCATTGGAAATACAAGTCGGGCGGCGATACCTTCGGCGGCGTCGAACACGATCGCGCGCGCGAGTGGTTGGCGAGCTTGGTGCAGATTCAAGAGGGTGGTAGTTCCGAGGAGTTCCTCGAAAGCGTCAAAGTCGATCTTTTCCCTGACAAGGTCTACGTGTTCACGCCGAAGGGCAAAATATTGCGTTTGCCGACCGGCGCGACCACGGTCGATTTCGCTTATGCAATCCACACGGACGTCGGCAACCGCTGCGTCGCTGCGAAAGTCGATCGTCGCCTGGTTCCGCTGCGCACCGTGCTGCGCAACGGACAAACCGTGGAAATCATCACCGCGAAGGGCGCGACGCCGAACCCCTCCTGGTCCACTTTTTTGGTGACGGCGAAGGCGCGCGCCGCGGTCCGCCAGTACTTGAAGAACTTGAAGCGCGGCGAGGCGCTCGAACTCGGCAAGCGCTTGCTCGGACTTGCTCTCGAAGAATTTTCGCTCAGCCTGAAGAAGATTCCGGCCGCAGACATCGCCGTGGTCGTCAAAGAGCTCAACTTGAGGGATGCCGACGAACTGTATGAAAAGATCGGCTTGGGCGAGCGGTTGGCGCCCCTGGTCGCCCGGCGATTGCAGCCGCCGCGCGAGGGCGGGGAGAGCGGTCATTCGAGCGGCGGTCCGCTGATGATTGCCGGCACGGAAGGATTGTTGGTTACTTACGCGCGCTGCTGCTTCCCCATCCCGAACGATCCCATCATGGCGTACTTGAGCGCGGGCCGCGGCGTGATGATCCACAGGCAGAATTGCGGTAATCTCGCCGAGTATCGCAAGCAGCCGGAAAAATGGCTGTCGGTGGCGTGGGAGGGGACGCACGGCCGCCTGTTCAGTTCGGAGATCCAACTGGAGATCAACAACCGGGTCGGCGTGCTGGCGGCGGTGGCCTCGAGCATTGCAGGCACCGAAACCAATATCGATCAAGTCTCTCTGGAAGAGCGCGACGTGAACAGCTCCTCTCTCAAATTTCAACTGCAAGTACGTGACCGCAAACACTTGGCAAGCGTCATCCGCACCATTCGCCGCATGCCCGACGTGCAGCGCGTATTTCGCACACTGGCCTGACATTGCGCGGCCGATCGATCCGAAGCCTACCTTGGGGAACGCTTAAATCATGAGCAAGCAGATCATTTCCACCGCGGACGCGCCGGCGGCCATCGGTATTTATTCGCAAGCCGTTCGCGTCGGCAACACTATCTGGGTATCGGGCCAGATTCCCTTGGATCCGGCGACCAAGGAATTGGTACCCGGCGGCATGGAGACCCAAGTGCGCCAGGTGTTCGACAATCTGAAGGCGATTGTGGTGGCCGCAGGAGCAAGCCTCGATGACGTGGTCAAGGCAACCGTGTTTCTGACCGATCTTTCTCACTTCGCTCTCGTCAACAAGGTCATGGCCGAATACTTTCGCCAGCCCTACCCGGCACGCGCTGCCGTTGGCGTCGCGGCTCTGCCGCGCGGTGCCGAGATCGAAGTGGAGTGCATCGTCGCGTTGTGATCGACTTGAAACCGGTCACGGTGCTGCGCGGGGTAGGCGATGCCCTGGCCGAGCGGCTGCGCGCCTTGGGCGTGGAGACCACTCAAGATTTGTTGTTTCTACTGCCTTTGCGCTACGAAGACCGCACCCGCGTGGTCCCTTTGGGAGAACTTCAGCCTGCTGAACGCGCCGCGGTGGAAGGCGAGGTACTCCTCACGGAGGTTTCCTTTCGCGGCCGCCGCCAGATGCTCTGCAGAATCGGAGACGGCTCTGGTTTCTTGACGCTGCGTTTTTTTCATTTCACCGCGCAGCAGCAGAACGGTCTGGCGCGCGGCGTACGGATACGCTGCTTCGGCGAGGCGCGCCGCGGCCCGAAGGGACTTGAAATGGTGCATCCGGAATATCGGCGAGTCGACCGAGACGCCGCGCATATCGCCGACGATCACCTCACCCCGATTTATCCGCTCACCGAGGGAATAACCCAGGGACGACTGCGGCAGTTGGTCAGAGCGGCGCTGGATCAGACCACGGCAAGCGATCTTACGGACTGGCTGCCGGCTCCCGTGCTTGCCGATTCACGGCTGCCCTCATTGCGCGAGGCCTTGCAGTACGTGCACCTCCCGCCGGCGGACGCACCGGTGGCGTTATTGCTCGAGTGGCGCCACCCGGCGCAGCGGCGCCTGGCGTTCGAGGAATTGTTGGCCCACCAACTGTCGCTCAAACTCCTGCGGCAACGAATACAACAGAGTCCCGGGTGGCCGCTCGTCACCGACGGCAGGCTCAAAGCAGGTTTGCTGTCGGCGCTGCCGTTCCGTCCGACCCGCGCGCAACGTCGCGTGCTCGATGAAATCGAGCGCGACCTCAAGCTCGCGAAGCCGATGCTGCGCCTGGTGCAGGGCGATGTGGGTTGCGGCAAAACACTGGTGGCCGCGCTGGCCGCAACGCAGGCCGTGCAGATGGGTCGGCAAGTCGCGCTCATGGCGCCCACCGAGCTGCTCGCCGATCAGCATGCGCAGAATTTCCGGCGCTGGTTCGAACCGCTCGGGGTCGAGGTGGCGCTGTTGACGGGTCGGCAAACCGGCAAGGCGCGCATAGCCGTGCTCGAAAGGATTCGTGACGGTCTCGCCCCGGTAGTCGTCGGCACACACGCGCTGTTTCAAGAAGGCGTCGCTTTCGGAGCGCTCGCACTGGTGATCGTCGATGAACAACATCGATTCGGTGTGCATCAGCGCCTGTCGTTACGCGAAAAGGGCGCGCAGGACGGCCACCGGCCGCATCAGTTGATCATGACCGCGACCCCGATACCGCGTACGTTGGCGATGACGGCCTATGCGGATCTCGACGTGTCGATCATCGATGAAATGCCGCCCGGGCGCCTGCCGGTAAAGACGGTGGTATTGGCCGACGTACGCCGCGACGAAGTGGTTTTGCGCATCCGCACAGCCTGTCTCGAAGGGCGGCAGGCGTATTGGGTGTGCCCGCTGATCGACGAATCGGAGGAGATGCCCTATCAGGCGGCGGAGGAAACGGCCGCCGCGCTCTGCGCCGCGTTGCCGGAACTCACCGTCGCGGTGGTACACGGGCGCATGCCGGCGGCGGCCAAGGAGCGCACCATGCGCCGCTTCAAGGACGGGGAAATTCATCTTTTGGTTGCAACCACCGTGATCGAGGTGGGGGTCGATGTCCAAAATGCCACACTCATGGTTATCGAGAACGCGGAACGCATGGGGCTCGCGCAATTACATCAACTTCGCGGCCGGGTGGGTCGCGGGCAACACGAGAGTTCGTGCCTCTTGCTTTATCGGGCGCCCTTGTCGCTCATGGCCCGCGAGCGGCTTGCCGTCATGCGCCGCACGAACGATGGCTTCGAGGTAGCACGCCGCGACCTCGAGCTTCGCGGACCCGGAGAACTGCTCGGTACGCGCCAGACGGGACTCGCGCAAATGCGGGTGGCCGATCTCACGCGCGATGCCGATCTGTTGCCGCGAGTGCAAATTGCCGCGGAAGTCTTGTTGCGGGATTGGTCCTTGCATGTGGCGCCGCTGATCCGGCGCTGGGTCGGACATGCAGAGCAATACGGCCGGGTCGGTTAGAATGGCGCCCTATATGAACAACATGACCCCATGAACAATATGACCCCGAACAGAGCGCGACCGCTCGATTCCCATCACTGGCTGCCTGCGGAACGGCTTGGCCAATTCAACGTCGATGCTTCGTTGCGCCCGTGGCTCATCGGCAAAGGCCTCCTCACAGTGCGTATGAAGGCAGCGTGCGGCGAACGATTCGAGTCTCGGTTGATTGGACAGTGGACCGGGCTGCTCGATAGCGCCCACAAAGTGGGGCTCAACGTGGCCGACAACGCCGGATTGTTCCGCGAAGTCGAATTGTGCTGCGCCGATCAGGTGTGGGTGTTTACTCAAACCATTATTCCGGACTCCACCCTCTGCGTGCATCCCTGGCTTGCCGAGTTGGGCGATGCCTCTCTGGGCGAAACATTGAGCGAGCTGTCGGCCGTCGAGCACAGTGCTTACGAGTACGCCTCATTGCCGGCCGATGGGGCGCTGCCCGCGCGCGCGCTGCGAGAGGCCGATTTGAAGCCCGCGCGCTTGTGGGCGCGGCGCTCGCGAATTCAATTGCGCGGTGCGCCGCTGCTCCTGCAGGAAGTGTTCTTGCCCGCAATGGGCCGCTGCTAAAGGCCGGCCGGGAGTGTCGCTGCCACGCTCAGGCCTCGAATTGACGGAAATAATCGCCCAACGCTGGCGATGGTTCGTGTATCGGGTGCGCTTTCACCCCTGGACCACGAACGAGTTGCCCAGAATCCTGGGCACTTTCCAGGACTATATACAGCTGACGCGGCTGAACCGGCCCATCGGCATTTGGCTGCTGTTGTGGCCCACCTTATGGGCGGTGTGGATTGCCGGCCGCGGCAAACCCGGCCCGAATCTGTTCCTTATCTTCGTGACGGGAACGGTGCTCATGCGATCGGCCGGCTGCGCGGTCAACGATTACGCTGATCGCAGCTTCGATCCGCATGTGAAGCGTACCCAGGAACGGCCCCTGGCCGCCGGGCGCATATCGACTGTAGAGGCACTGATCCTGTTCGCCGTCCTATCCTTGATGGCGTTGGTCTTGGCGCTGCAGTTGAACAAAATGACCCTGTTGCTCGCGGTACTGGGAGCGTTCCTGGCGGTGAGCTACCCTTTCGTCAAGCGCTTCCTGGCCGTGCCGCAGCTCTACTTGGGCGTGACCTTCGGCTGGGGGATACCAATGGCGTTCGAGGCGCAACTCGAGCATGTGCCCCAAGTCGCCTGGCTGCTGTTGATCGCCAATGTGCTGTGGGTCACCGTGTACGACACGATCTACGCCATGGTTGATCGCGACGATGACCTTAAAATCGGCGTCCGCTCCACCGCGATCCTGTTTGGTGATTCGGATCGGCACATCATCGCGACGCTGCAAGGGATGACCTTGCTGTCCCTTTATCTCGCCGGCCGCATGTTGCACATGGGAGATTGGTATTACGGCGGATTGATCGCTGGGGCGATATTCTTTATCTACGAACTGTGGCTGATTCGCGCGCGCGATCGCGGCGCCTGTTTCCAGGCATTTCTCAATAATCATTATTTCGGTATGTCGGTGTTCATCGGGATTCTCCTCAACTACCAGTTTCATCGTTGATCGAATGAGCGAGCTTCGCCTTAACCCCGATGAGGCGGCCGCTCACGCGCTCGATTCGGCCTGGGTGCGGCGCTCCTTCGATCGGGCGGCTACGACCTACGATGCCGCCGCGGTGCTGCAAGCCGAGGTTCGTGGCCAATTGCTCGACCGCCTCGAGTTGACCACGCTGGCGCCGGGCCGCATCCTCGACGCCGGAGCGGGCACCGGGCATGCCAGCCGGGCGCTGAAGCGCCGCTACCCGAAAGCCTTTGTGCTCGCGGTGGACTCGGCGCCCGGCATGCTGCGCACCGCCGCATCTCAACAATCCTGGTTTCGGCCCTTCGCCAGAGTTTGTGCGGACGCTCTGCACCTGCCGCTTCGGGAGGGCAGCGTCGATCTGGTCTTCTCCAATTTTCTGCTGCCGTGGACCAATCCGGATGCCGTGTTCGCGGAATTTCGGCGGGTGCTTCGCCCCCGAGGCCTTTTGACTTTCACGAGCTTGGGTCCCGACACTTTGAGGGAGTTACGGACCGCTTGGGGCGAGGTCGACTCCCATACCCGGGTCATTCAATTCATCGACATGCATGATCTCGGAGACGCCTTGGTGCGGGCTGGTTTCGCCGCGCCGGTACTCGATGTGGAGCGCTATACCTTAAGCTACACCGATGTGCGCGGACTGGCCGCGGATCTCAAGGCTACGGGCGCACGCAATGCCGCCGCCGGCAGGCTCAAGGGCCTCACCGGTCCCCGCAAATTCGCCGCAATGCGGGCGGCCTATGAAATCCATCGCTGCGACGGCCGCTTTCCCGCGACATACGAAGTGGTCTTCGGTCAGGCGTGGGCTCCCGCCTCGCCGGCGCGCCGGGCCGGCTCGGGGGACAGCGTTTCACTCGACGACATGAAACGTCAGCTCAAGACGCGGCGGCGCTGACGGTAAGCGGCTTGGCGGCGGCGAGTTTTTGCAAGTGCTTGGGTTCCTTGAGTTATCCTAAGGACCCATGGAGCAGCGCATTGAACTTCAGCCGAATTGTTCGCTGAACCCTGCGGGGGCCAAGCTTTTCTTCGGCTGTACCTGCTTGTTTTCACTTGCCTTTGCCTTGATTTTCGTTTTCTTGGGTTTTTGGCCGGTATTGCCGTTCTGGGCGCTGGAAATGCTGGCGCTCGGCCTTGCCTTGCGAGCGAGCATGCGGCGGCGCCTGTACACGCAAACCGTCCTGATCACCGAGTCGCAAATCAGCCTGGTGACCCGGTCACGGCGTGGGGAGGCAAAACAGGAGTTTGCGCGGCATTGGGCGAAGGTTAGACTTCGCAGTCCGCGTACGCGCCTGTATCCGAGCAGGTTGATGATCGAGAGTAGCGGGCGGGCGTTCGAGGTCGGCAGCTTCCTCACCGAAGAGGATAGATGCCTCCTTGCCAAGCGTTTACGTGCATTGGTGGGCGGGATGAACGAGTCGCCGCCGCTTGAAATTGATTGAACTTTAGGGGATGCGATTAGATGAGAGTTACCAGTGCAAGCGAGACGGACAACCGCACTCACCGGCCGCGAGGCTTTTCCGGAGCTATAGCCGCGGCCGCCGCTGTTGGTTTGGCCGCAAGGGCCGGAGCCAATACCAACACCTCGAACGGGTACAACTTGCCGATGGGCGTCACCGACTTGAGCCGCGACATCTATGGTCTGCACATGGAAGCGTTCTGGATCTGCGTCGCCATCGCGGTGGTGGTGTTCGGCGCAATGATTTACTCGCTGGTCAAGTTTCGCCACTCCCAGGGCGCCATCGCCGACACCACCATGGTGCACAGCACGAAAGTGGAGATCATGTGGACCATCGTTCCGGTGGTCATCCTGGTGGTCATGGCCATCCCGGCCGCCGATTTGATCCTCAAGATGGAGGACATGCGCGATTCCGGGCTCTCCGATCCGCGTGACCGGCTACCAATGGAAATGGCAGTACCAGTACATGGATGCGGCCGAGGGGATCAATTTCTTCTCGACGCTGAAGCAGGATTCGAATTTCGCCCGCCAATTGCATTCTGGAATCGATCCGAAGACCGTGCCGAATTACCTGCTGGATGTCGACAAGCCGTTGGTCATACCGAGCGGCACCAAGGTGCGGCTGCTGCTGACCTCGCAAGACGTCATTCACGCCTGGTACGTGCCGGACTTCGGCCTCAAGCGCTCGGCGGTACCGGGCTTCATCAATGAAATGTGGTTTCGCGTCGATCCCGGCAAGGAAGGGGTCTATCGCGGCCAGTGCGCCGCGCTGTGCGGGCGCGATCACGGATTCATGCCCATAGTCGTCGATGTACGAACTCCCGACGACTTCAAGAAGTGGGTCGAGGAACAGAAGGCGGCTCTCAAACAAGCGGCGACGCCGGTCGTCGATCCACCCCGCTCAGCCCAAGTTTTGAATTAAGACGTATAGAGAGACATTGCACATGGCACACGCTCCCACGAACGACAGCGCCCATCTGGACGACCACGACCACGGCGATCACGCGCCGACCGGAATCAAGCGCTGGTTATTCGCCACCAATCACAAAGACATCGGGACCATGTATCTGGTGTTCAGCCTGATCATGTTCTTCGTCGGCGGCTCCATGGCCATGGTGATTCGGGCCGAATTGTTCCAGCCCGGCCTGCAGTTGGTCGATCCTGAGCTGTTCAATCAAATGACCACCATGCACGCGCTGGTCATGATTTTCGGCGCCGTCATGCCGGCCTTCGTCGGCCTGGCGAATTGGATGGTGCCGCTGCAGATCGGCGCACCCGACATGGCTTTGCCGCGCATGAACAATTTGAGCTTTTGGATTCTGCCGTTTGCCTTCACGCTGTTGCTGTCCACGCTTTCGATGCCGGGAGGCGCCCCCGCCGCCGGGTGGACCATGTATCCGCCGCTGGTCTTGCAGGGCGGGGATTCGGTGCCGATGATGATATTCGCCATCCATTTGATGGGCGCCTCTTCGATCATGGGCGCGATCAACGTCATCGTGACCATCATGAACATGCGGGCTCCCGGCATGACTTTGCTGAAAATGCCGCTGTTCTGCTGGTCTTGGCTGATCACCGCGTATCTGCTGATCGCCGTCATGCCGGTGCTCGCCGGCGCGGTGACCATGCTGCTGACCGATCACTTCTTCAAGACCAGCTTCTTCAATGCCGCCGGCGGCGGCGACCCGCTGATGTTCGAGCATGTCTTTTGGTTCTTCGGCCACCCCGAGGTCTACATCATGATTTTGCCGGCCTTCGGCATCATCTCGGAAATCCTGCCGACCTTCTCGCGCAAACCCCTGTTCGGCGCGACCTCGATGATATACGCCATCGCTTCGATCGCATTCTTGTCGTTCATCGTGTGGGGCCACCACATGTTCGTCGACGGCATGCCCGATGGCCGCGCAATTGTTCTTCATGATGTCGACCATGCTGATCGCCGTCCCAACCGGCGTGAAGGTATTCAACTGGACGGCGACCATGTGGCGCGGTTCGCTGTCTTTCGAACCGCCGATGCTGTTTGCGATAGCCTTTTTGTTCCTGTTCTCGATCGGCGGGTTTTCAGGGCTCATGCTTGCCTTGATGCCCGTCGATTTCCAATACAACAACACCTATTTCGTCGTCGCCCATTTCCACTACGTATTGGTGCCCGGCGCCATATTCGCGCATCATGGCCGCCGTTTACTACTGGCTTCCCAAGTGGACCGGCCATATGTACAACATGGGCTTGGCGAAGGCGCATTTCTGGCTGTCGGCGATTTTCGTCAACGTGCTGTTCTTTCCGCAGCACTTCTTGGGATTGGCCGGCATGCCGCGGCGCATACCCGACTATGCCGTGCAGTTCACCGACTGGAACATGGTGTCGTCCATCGGCGGCTTCGTCTTCGGTCTGTCGCAGATCCTGTTCGTCATCATGATCATCCAATGCGTACGCGGCGGCAAAAAGGCGACGGCGGAAGTTTGGGACGATGCGACCCCGACGGGGCTGGAATGGACCCTTCCTTCGCCCCCGCCGTATCACAGCTTCACGGTCGCCCCGGAAATCAAATGAACTCGATCGAGATGCCGGCGAAGCGTCGAATTCGCACGCGCGCCTTATTGCTCATGGGCGTGGCGCTGGCATTTTATTTCGGCTTCATCGCACTTGCCGTCTATCGCAGTTATCACTGATGGCTTCAATTGATCCGAATCCGGCCGGGCTCGATGCCGTCGAGCGCAAGCGTGCCAATCGCCGCTTGACGCGCGGTTTGCTGATCATGACGGCCGGAAGTTTCGCGTTCGGATGGGCGCTGATTCCGTTGTACGACGTGTTTTGCAGGGTGGCCGGAATCGGCAATGCCGAGGCGAAAGCGGGCAGTGTCCAAGTGCGCGAGGCGGTCGATCCGAACCGCGAGGTGACCATCGAGTTCGTCGCCGACCCCGCATCGGTGGGCAGCTTCGATTTCCGGCCCAAGGTTGCCTCGCTTCGCGTGCATCCGGGGAAGCTCTACGACACCGAGTTTTATGCGAAGAATTTGACTCAAGGGGCGTCGGTGGCTCAGGCCGTGCCGAGCATTTCGCCGAGCGTCGCCGCCAAGTATTTTCACAAGACCCAGTGCTTTTGCTTCAGCCCGCAGCATTTTGAAGTCGGGGAAGGGCGCGATATGCCGGTGCGGTTCATCGTCGACCCGCAATTGCCGAGCAACGTGGACAGGATCACCTTGGCCTATACGTTCTTCGATACGACACAAGCCGCAGCAGGCCGGTGACCAATTGGCTAAACTCAACTTTTCTTAATCGCTTAGAGACTTAAAATATGGCGCAAGCGCACGCTCCGGATGCGGACAAGTACTACATTCCCCACGGCAGTCCGTGGCCGATCTTTGCCGCGGTCTCGCTGTTCACGGTCATGGCGGGCGCCATCTCCACTTTGAATGACTGGCTGCCGGCGTGGTCCTTGGTTCCGGGGTTCGTGTTGCTGGCGATCTTGTTCTTTTGTTGGTTCGGCACGGTCATCGGCGAAAATCAGCACGGCATCTACAACATGGCGGTCGACCGCTCGTTCCGCATGGGCATGATGTGGTTCATTTTTTCCGAGGTGATGTTCTTCGCCGCCTTCTTCGGCGCTCTGTTCTACGCGCGCCACTTGTCGGTGCCGTGGCTGGGAGGTGACGGCACGAAGGTGCTCAACAATATTTTGTTGTGGAAGGATTTCACCGGTGTGTGGCCGACCAACGGGCCGGCCTCATTGGGTCCTCGCGCCAACGGCACTTTCAGCACCATACCGGCCCTCGGTCTGCCCGCGGTCAACACCGCCATTCTGCTCACGAGCAGCGTCACCGTGACGATCGCCCACCACGCATTGATCTCGGGGCATCGCACTCGTCTGAAGATCTTCCTGGCTGCGACATTCTTGCTGGGCTTCACCTTCGTCACTTTGCAGGCGATGGAATATCACGAGGCCTACACCGAACTCGGCCTGCAGCTCGGCACCGGCATTTACGGTTCCACGTTTTTCATGTTGACCGGATTCCACGGCCTGCACGTGACCGTCGGCGCCATCATGCTGACCGTCATTTGGTTCCGGGTGCTGAACGGCCACTTCACTCCGCGGCGGCATTTTGCCTTCGAGGCCGTGGCCTGGTACTGGCATTTCGTCGACGTGGTGTGGCTCGGGCTGTTCATCTTCGTCTACTGGTTGTAAGCGGGCGACGGAGGATTGGCGACGCCACTCGAGGGCGCTAGCGCGCGTGCTGCGGATCGATCCAGCCTAGGTAGTAAGCGACGATCAGCAGCACGAACAGACCCACCGAGAGTCCGATTCTCCAGGCCAAGGCCTTGACCATCTTGCCGCTATCGGCCGGTTTGTTGCTCGACAGGTGGTACAGGGCCTTGCCCAAGCTGCCCACGATCAGCAGCAGGATCGCAATGATCAGATATTTAAATTCCACGCGCCCGCCTCAGTAGAATCGCGTAAGCAGTATATCGTGCCCATCAAAATCGGTTCCCGCATCTTCGCGCCCAAGCCGTTCACGACGCTGCTGGCGATTGCCTTGATCGCGATGCTGCTGTCGTTGGGCCGCTGGCAGCTGCGGCGCGCCGATGAGAAGCAAGCGTTGTTCGACGCCTTCTCTCGAGGAACGGACGCCACGCAGGCGATCGAGGCCGCGACCCATCGCTTGCCGCGCTATCAACACGTGGACGGCCGCGGCAAGTACGATCCTACGCGCCAGGTCTTGATCGACAACATGAGCAACGCCGCAGGGACGCGCCGGGTATTTCGTGATTACGCCGTTCGCACTCGAGAGCGGCGGCTGGGTCCTGGTGAATCGCGGATGGGTACCCGTGGGCGCAAGCCGCGCCGAGAGGCCTGCGATTGCCGTGGCCCCCGATGAGCGCGAGCTGCGCGGCCGAACCGACAATCTGCCGCGCGCCGGCATTCAAATGGGTGATCGGGCCGTGCTCTCGCCCCCGTATCCCGTGGTGGCTAATTTTCCGACGCATGCCGAGTTGGCGCGGCTCCTCGGCGAGACCTCTTGGACCCCCGCGGCGGAAGTGGTGCTGTTGGATGCCGGCGAATCCGATGGCTATCTGCGGCAATGGACGGCGCCGGGCTTCCCGCCGATGCGTCACGTCGCCTACGCGGTGCAGTGGTTTGCGCTCGCAGCTGCCTTGGCGGTGATCTACGTTGTGACCAATTTTCGGCGCGAGCCCAAGCGGGAGCGTCCGTAAGTGAACGAGCGCGACGCCGCCCATGTGCACCGCCAGCGGCGAATGCTGATCGCTCTCGCGTTGCTCTTTTTCGCGCCGCTCGGCCTCGCGTTCTATCTCTATTATGGGCATGTGTCCTGGCGCCCGGGCGGCCGCGTGAATCACGGCGACCTGATCGAGCCGCCGCGGCCGCTGCCGGCCGTCGGCTTGCCGGCCGTCACCGGTTCGGTCACCGGCTTCCGGACGCACCGATCCTGACTTCCTCAGGCGCAAGTGGACTCTGATGTATTGGGGTCCGGGCAGCTGTTCGTCGCGGTGCCGAACCGACCTCTACAACACCCGACAGGTGCGCATCGCTTTGAATCGGGACATGGATCGCGTCCAGCGGGTATTCCTCGCAGAGGGCGCTTGCTGCGACCTGGATTTTCTGCGCGGGCAGCATCCGGACCTGATCACGGTGCGAGCAACCGCCGATGCCGCGCCATTGCTCGCGCTGTTGTCGGATGGCGGCGGCGCTGGCGCGGCCGGCGCCGATCGCATCTATCTCATCGATCCCTTGGGCAATCTCATGATGTCGTACGCTCCGGATGCCAACCCCAAAGGCATGCTCGAGGACGTGAAACGGCTCCTGGGTCTTTCGCACGTGGGTTAGCCGATGCAAGATGCACGACGCCTTGCTCTGGTTTAGACGCGCGGCTCGCTTCGGCGCGCTGCTGGCCGCCTGTGTCGTCGTGCTGGGCGCGTGGGTGCGGCTCACCGATGCCGGCCTCGGGTGCCCGGATTGGCCGGGCTGCTACGGGCACCTCTATCCGCAGACGTCCCATCAGTTTGCCAAAGCGCTGCACGAAATGGTTCACCGCTACTTCGCCACCACGTTGGGGCTGATCGTCGCCGGCTTGTTGGTCTTCGCGCTCGTGCACCGGAAGGATCGCGGTCAGCCGCTGCTGCCGGTCGCTCTGTTGTTCATCGTCGTGTGCGTGCAAGGCGCCCTGGGCGCGTTGACCGTGACATTGCTCCTGACGCCGCTGATCGTGACGGCGCATCTGCTCGGCGGACTCTCGACGCTCGGGCTGCTATGGTGGTTGTCGCTCGATCCGGAGCGGCGCGGGCTGACGGCGGCCGAACGCAGCTTGCGTAAATTTGCCGTGGGCGGCTTCGCCGTCCTGGTCCTGCAAATCGCCCTCGGAGGCTGGACCAGCAGCAACTATGCCGCGGTGGCCTGTCCGGATTTTCCCACCTGCCAACATTCGTGGTGGCCGCACATGGACTACCGCGACGCGTTCGTATTGTGGCGCGGTCATCACATCGATTACGAGGGCGGCGTGCTCGCCAACCCGGCTCGAGTCGCCATTCACTTTACGCATCGGCTCGGCGCCGTCGTGACGGGCTTGAGTTTGATCGGCCTTGGGATTCTGGTGGTGCGGCGGTCGCACGGGACACGGCTGGCATACGCGGGTGTTTTGACGGCGGCGGCGGTCGTGCTGCAGATTTCAATCGGCGTGGCGACCGTGCACTGGGGCGTGCCCCTGCCTTTGGCCACCCTGCACAATGCCGGCGCCGCATTCCTGGTAATCAGCCTGGTGACTTTGCTGCGGGCGCTGTGGCCGGAGCGCCATGCCCAGACGCCGTTGCCAAGCGGCCCCGGGCCGTCCGCGCCGGCCGCCATGGTACCCTTGCGCCGTGCCGACCCTCCCCGATAACCCCCCGCTCGCCGTGCTGCGCGCCGGCCGATGGCGGGATTTTCTGGAGCTCACCAAGCCCAAGGTGAGCCTGTTGATCGTGTTCACGGCCGTGGTCGGCATGGTGCTCGCCTCGCCCGGCATGGTGCCGCTGCCGGCGCTGATTTTCGGCACGCTCGGGATCGCGATGGCATCCGGATCCGCCGCCGCATTCAATCATGTGCTCGACCGCCGAATCGACGAGCAAATGGCGCGCACTCGGCGCCGGCCCTTGCCGACGGGCCATTTGCGGAAGCGCCAAGCGTGCTGTTCGCGAGCCTTTTGGGTCTGGCATCCATGCTGGTGCTGTGGTCCACGGTGGGCGCGCTCACCGCGGCACTGACATTCTGCTCACTGATCGGCTACGCCATCGTGTACACGCTGTGGCTGAAGCGCGCCACGCCGCAGAACATCGTGATCGGGGGTGCCGCGGGCGCGGCGCCGCCGGTGCTCGGCTGGGCCGCGGTGACCCACACCATCGACCCGCACGCGTTGCTGCTGTTTCTGATCATCTTCACCTGGACGCCGCCGCATTTTTGGGCGCTGGCGATTGCGCGGCGCGACGACTATGCGAAAGTGGGCATTCCCATGCTGCCGGTGACCCACGGCATTCCGTTCACCCGCCTGCAAATCGTGCTCTACACCATCTTGTTGGGCGTGACCACGCTGCTGCCGATCCTCACCGGCATGAGCGGACTCATTTATCTGGCCGCGGCGCTCGCGCTCAACGCGCGGTTTCTCTACTACGTGCTCGCGCTCAACCGGGACCACGCAGCAAGGCCGAATCTGCCGATGCTCACCTTCAGATTCTCCATCACCTATCTCATGCTGCTATTCGCCGCGCTGATTCTCGATCATTACCTGCTATTCGAGATTTAGAGGCCTGCACCCGTGAAAGCGATCGCAACCGTACAGGTCAAGAACGAGCGCGTGATCGTCACGGAGTGGCGCTTTGCTCCCGGAGCCGAAACCGGCTACCACGTGCACGCCTATGACTACGTCGTCGTGCCGCTGACGAGCGGCGTATTGCGATTGGATGAAGCCACCGGTTCGAGGGAGGTGCAACTCGAAGCCGGTACGTCTTATGCGCGTGCTGCCGGCGTCGCTCACAACGTCATCAACGCCAACCCGCATGAGTTTTGCTTCGTCGAGGTCGAGCTTATCTAGCTCGGCCTCGTCCCGCTCGAGATGATTCAGCTCGCGCTAAGCGCGTGGGCGGCGATCGGCAGGGAGCGCAACCGCTTGCCGGTTGCGGCGAAAATGGCATTGCAGATCGCCGGCGCCACCGGAGCCACCGCCGGTCTCGCCGATGCCGCCGGGCGCGGCATCGCTCTCGACGAGGTGGACGTCGAGCTCGGGCATCTCGTTGCTGCGCAGGACCCGATAGGTGTTGAAATTCGTCTGCTGCACCCGGCCGCCGCTGATCGTGATGTCGCCCCACAGCGCCGCCGACAGCCCGAATACGATGCCGCTCTCGATCTGCGATTCGACGATGCGCGGATTGACCATCTGGCCGCAGTCGACGACGCAGGTGATCTTGTGAACCTTGAGCTGCGCCGCCGCTCGACCGAAATCTCGGCCACTTGCGCGATGTGCGAGGTGTAGCCCTCCATGAACGCAATCCCGAGATGGCGGCCCGTCGGGCGGGCGGCCCCAGCCCGACGCGCTGCGGCCGCCAATTTGAGCACGTTGCGCGTGCCGCGGCTTCGCGGTGAGCAGCTCCGAGCCGGAAGTCGAGCGGGACTCTTGGAAGCCGCGGCCGCGAGCTCGTCCATCGAGCTCTCGATCGCGAAGCAGTTCGGCGCATGGCTCACGGAGCGCATGTAGCCCACGTCGATGCCGATTTCCTGGCGTGTATAGGTCAGTGCGAAGTTCGGCACGGCATAGGGATAGTTCGTGCGCATACTCGACCACCGAATCGAACGGGTCCTTGTTGGTCGGATCGAAGCGCGCCGTGATCGACGGGCTGGTGATGTGCAATTGTCCAGGCGGTCAGCTGGCCGTCGCGCATCGAAGCCGGCCGCTGACCTCTTCGCGCGCCGGCGGCCGGTAGAGTGTCGTGCGTCATGTCGTCTTCGCGAGTCCAGATCAGCTTCACCGGCGCGCCGACCGCCTTCGACGCCTCGACCGCCGCCGGAATGAAATCCACCTCCAGGCGCCGGCCGAATCCGCCGCCGAGCAAGGTGGTGATAGACGTTGACGCGGTCTGGCCGGCAGTCCAGCCGCGGCGGCCGGCGGCGGCCTGCGCCATCTGCTGCACCTGCGTGCCCGACGTAGAGATCGCAGCGGTCCGCCTTGACGTCGGCCGTGCAATTCATCGGCTCCATGGTCGCATGCGCCAGCAGCGGCAACTCATACACGGCGTCAAAGGTCTTCGCCGCCGACTTGAGCGCCGCCGCCGCATCGCCGTCGGCGCCGCGCGCGCAGCCCGGGGCTCCGGCGGCCGCGCGTCTGCAGCAGCGCGCCGGATCGCGGCATTGTCGAGCCGCGCGTTGGCGCCCGGATCCCAGGTGATCTTCAAGGCGTCGCGCGCCTTGCAGCGCCTGCCAGAAATGATCCGCGACCACGACCACGCCGCTCGCGGTCGTGCAGCACCCGGCGCACTCCGGGCATCGCCTCGCGCGGCGGCGCGAGTCGACCGACTGTGCGCCTTGCCGCCCAACACGGGGCTTTGCGCGATCGCGGCATACAGCATTCCCGGCAGCTTCACGTCGATGCCGAACTCGGCGCTGCCGTCCACCTTGCCCGGCGTGTCGAGCCGGGCCTGCGGCTTGCCGATCAAGCCGAAAATCTGCTCTGGGCTTGAGCTTGACCTCCTTGGGAACCGGCAGCTTCGCGGCCGCCGCGGCCAGCTGGCCGTAGCTGATAGCTTCTGCCCTCGGGCGTTCACGACCGTGCCGTTCGACCGCGTGGCATTCCGACGGGTCGATGCGCCATGCGTTGCGGCCGCGGCAGATCAGCATCATGCGCGCCGTGCGCCCCGGCCGTGCGCAGCTTCTCCCAGGCGTCCTGCACGCTGTTGCTGGTGCCGGTGATCTGGCCGCCGTTGCCGGCGTTGACATAGGCATCGCCCACCGGCGCGGCGACGATCGTGATGGCGCGGCAAGTCGATCTCGAGCTCCTCGGCCAGCAGCATCGGCAGCGCCGTGTAGACGCCCTGTCCCATCTCCGAGCGGTCCACGAGGACGGTGATGGAATCGTCCGCGCCGATCTTGAGCCACGCATTCAATTGGCCGCCGGCTGCCGCGTGCCGGCGCTTCGCGACCGCCGCCGAGCGCGGGCACGGTCATCGCGAGCACCAGGCCGCCGCCGAGCCCGGCCGCGCGTTGCAAAAATCGCGGCGGCCCGTATCGACCGCGAGCATCGGCCGACGGCTGTCGCGCGCCGCCGCTGCGATCGGTCGCGTGCGGTCACGCCGTCGTGATCTCGGCCGGGCGTGAGCAGCTGCGCCGCTCGATGGATCGCCTTGCGAATGCGCGGATAGGTGCCGCAGCGGCAGATGTTGCCGGCCATGCGCGGCATCGATGTCGGCATCGCTCGGATTCGGGTTGCTTCGCAGCAGCGCCGCGGCGGACATGATCTGTCCGGATTGGCAGTATCCGCATTGCGGCACGTCGAGCTCGATCCAGGCCCGCTGCACGGCGTGGCTGCGGTCCTGCGACAGGCCCTCGATGGTGGTGATGGGCTTGCCGCTCGACTGCGCTTGCAGCGGCAGCACGCAGGAGCGCATCGCGACGCCGTCGACGTGCACGGTGCACGCACCGCACAGCGCCATGCCGCAGCCGTACTTGGTTCCGGTCATGGCGAGGTGATCGCGCAAGCACCCATGAGCAGCGGCGTATCGGGCGCGGCATCGACGTCAGCGTCTGGTCGTTGACGGATATCTGGGTCATCGGTAGAGTCTCCCATCAGCGGCGCTTGATGCTACACGAATCGACGCCGATTGTAGCCGGCATGCGGCTGCGCCCGGGTGTTAGGATGGCGCCATGCTCAGCCGGTCGACTTTTTACTCGCGCGTGTTCGCGCTGGTGGTCGCGGCCGCTGCTGGGCTATGCGCTGTTCTAGATTTTCCAGCCGTTTTCGGCGCGATGGCCTGGGCGGCATGTTTCTCGCATTCCTGCTGTATCCGCTTGAATCTGCGCCTGCGGCGCCGCTTGCACGGCAGCGGACGCGCCGCCGGCGTGCTGACGGTCCTCGCGCCCGTCGTCATCTTGCTGCCGCTGTCAGCGCACTGTCCGTCGAGTTCGTCGCGCAGATCTCGGCGCTGATGCAGAATGCTGCAAAAGCGGCGCGCAGCAACTCGACATCAAGAGCTTCTCGGATCTGCAGCAGTTTCCCGTGATTGCCCGCGCCAACAGCTGGCTGCAGGCGCACGCCGGGCATTTCCGCGGACCAGATTCAGTCCTGGGTGGTGTCCGGCGACGCCAGGATCTGCTGCAGCGCGCCGCCGGCGTGTCGCGGGATCGTTCTTTCTGGGCGCGCTGGGATCGCTGGTGGCGTTCGGCATCATGTTGTCTCTGTTGTTCTTTTTTCTGCGCGACGGCGATGCGATGTGCGCGCGGGCGCGCGGCCTCATCCCGCTGGACGAGGCGCGCAAGGAGCGGCTGTTCCAGCAGATCTGAGCGGCGTCACGCGCGCCATCGTCTTCGGCACCACGCATCACCGCCCTGTTGCAGGGGGTGCTGGTGGGCATCGGCTTCGCCATCGCCGGGCTGCCCTCGCCGGTGGTCTTCGGCGTGCTGGCGGCGCTGCTGTCGATGCTGCCCGTGGGCGGCGCGGCCATTCGTCTGGGTGCCGGCCATCGGCTGGCTCTTCTACGACGGGCGCTGGGGCTTTGCGATTTTCATGCTGGCCTGGGGACTCATGCTCGCGGGCGTCGACAACGTGTTGCGGCCGATGCTGATCTCCGGGCGGGCGCGAATTTCCGCCCTGGCGGTGTTCGTCGGCGTTCTGGGCGGCATTCCGGCCTTCGGCGCCATCGGCATCATCGCCGGGTCCCGTCGTGCTCTCGCTGGTCCTGGCGCTGATCGAATTCGCCGAGGAAGAGCCGCCTGCAGACAGCTCTTGGCCGCGTCCAGGACGCCTGTCCGTCGCGGCTCGCCGCGAGCTGCAGTACAATCCGCGCCCTTATGGACGTATCTCATCTTCTCGACGGTCTCAACGACGCTCAGCGCCAGGCGGTGGCCTCGCCGCTGGGCGCGGCCCTGGTGCTGGCCGGCGCCGGCAGCGGCAAGACGCGGGTGCTGGTGCATCGCGTCGCCTGGCTGATCCAGGTCGAGGGCGCCTCGCCGCACAGCATCCTCGCGGTGACCTTCACCAACAAGGCCGCCGCCGAAATGCGCAGCCGCATCGAGACCTTGCTGGGACATCCCGGGCGGCGCGCTGTGGATCGGGACGTTTCACGGGCTCGCCCACCGGCTGCTGCGCCTGCATTGGCGCGAGGCCGGCCTGCCGCAGAGCTTCCAGATCCTGGACTCCGAGGACCAGGCGCGGCTGCTTGCGCAAAGTGCTGAAGGCGCTGGATCTCGACGAGACGCGCTGGGTGCCGCGCGAGATTCTCTGGTTCATCAACGCCCAGAAGGACGAGGGCCTGCGCGCCAAGCACATCAAGGACGACGGCGATCCGACGCGCCGTCAGCTGATCAAGATCTATCAGGCCTACGAAGAGGCCTGCCAGCGCGGCGGGCGTGGTGGACTTCGCCGAGCTGCTGCTGCGCGCCTACGAGTTGTGGCGCGACAATCCGGCGCTGCTGCAGCACTACCGCACGCGCTTTCGGCACGTTCTGGTGGACGAGTTCCAGGACACCAACGCCATCCAGTACAAATGGCTGACGCTGCTCGCCGGACCGTCGGGCATGCCGTTCGCGGTCGGCGACGACGATCAATCCATCTATCGCTGGCGCGGCGCGCGGGTGGAGAACCTGCAACCAGTTCCGCCGCGATTACCCGCAGGCGGTGCTCTACAAGCTCGAGCAGAACTACCGCTCGACCGGCACGATCTCTGAAAGCGGCCAACGCGCTGATCGCCAACAATGCCGGCCGTCTCGGCAAGAACTCTGTGGACCAGCGGCGAGGACGGGCGAGCGCGTCAAGCTGTATGCGGCGTTCAACGAGCGCGACGAGGCCGATTTCGTGGTGAATCGGATCCGCGACTGGGTGGAGCGCGGCGGCGCCCGCGCGAGGTGGCGGTGCTGTACCGCTCGAACGCGCAGTCGCGAGTCTTCGAAGAGGCCTTCTTGAACGCGCGCATGCCGTATCGCGTGTACGGCGGCCTGCGATTCTTCGAGCGCGCGGAGATCAAGGATGCGCTCGCGTATCTGCGCCTGGTCGCGAGCCGCGCCGACGACACCTCGTTCGAGCGCGTGGTGAATCTGCCGACCCGCGGCATCGGCGCGAAGACCCTGGATCAGCTGCGCGACACCGCGCGCGCGCAAGGGCACCTCGCTGTGGCATGGCGGCCCGGCATGTGCGTGCAAAGCGGGCTGCCGCAGCGCGCGGCGCAGGCGCTGCAGGCGTTCTTGCAGACCATCGACAAGCTCGGCCGCAGGAGGTCCGCGGGCTCGAACTGCACGAGCAGGTCGATCACGTCATTCAGATCGAGCGGGCTGATCGAGCACTTCAAGAAGGAGAAGGGCGAGCGCGGCGAGGGCCGCGTCGAGAATCTTGCTCGAGCTCGTCAGCGCCGCGCGCGGCTTCTCGCCGGAGGGCGAAACGGACATGCAGCCGCTCGAGTCGTTCCTCGCGCACGCGGTGCTGGAGTCGGGCGAGGGCCAGGCCGATCCCTACGCCGATTGCGTGCAGATGATGACGCTGCACTCGGCCAAGGGTCTGGAGTTTCCCGTGGTGTTTCTCGCCGGCATGGAGGACGGCTTGTTTCCGCACCAGCGCTCGGTCGCGGATCTCGCGGGCGCTCGAGGAGGAGCGGCGGCTGTGCTACGTCGGCGCGACGCGCGCGATGCGCCAGCTTTACATCACCTACGCCGAGCAGCGCCGGCTCTACGGCGTGGACCAGTACGGCCAGCCCTCGCGCTTCATCAGCGAGCTGCCGGCCGAGCTGGTCGAGGAAATCCGGCCGCGCCTGCAAGTGTCGCGGCCGGCCTTCGTCAAGCGCGCAAAGCCTCGAGGAGACGCCGCACTCCGGCATGCGCATGGGCAGCCGCGTCCGGCACTCGAAATTCGGCGACGGCGTGGTGCTCAATTTCGAGGGCAACGGCCCGCAGGCACGAATCCAGGTAAATTTCGAACGGCAGGGCACGAAGTGGCTGATGCTGTCCTATGCCAATCTCGAGGTCGTGTAGAGTGACGCCGCTGTGAGAATCATCATTTTCGGCGCCGGGCAGGTCGGCCGCACGGCGGCATATCACCTCTCTCGGGAAGAGGCGAACGACGTTACGGTCGTCGATCTCAACGAGGAGATCCTGCGCGATCTGCAGGATCGGCTCGACATCCGCACGGTGAACGGCAACGCGGCGAGCCCGCGAATTCTCGAGGCCGCCGGGATCGCCGGCACCGACATTCTCGTCGCGCTCACCAACAGCGACGAGGTCAACATGCTGGCCTGCCAAATCGCCTGGACGCTGTACCGCACGCCGAAAAAGATCGCGCGCGTGCGCTCTGCCGACTACACCGAGCGGGAAAAACTGTTCGGCGAGAACGCCGTGGCGGTGGACGTATGGATCAGCCCTGAACAATTGGTGACCGAGTACGTCGCGCGTCTCATCCGCTATCCCGGCGCGCTGCAGGTGCTGGACTTCGCCGACGGCCGCGTGCGGCTGGTCGGGATTCGCGCGCTGCAGGGCGGCCCGTTGGTGGGTCAGGCGCTGCGCACGTTGCGCGAACACATTCCGACGGCCGATGCGCGCGTCGCCGCGATCTACCGCGCGGGCAAAAGCATCAAGCCCGAGGGCGACCACGGTCATCGAGGACGGCGATGAGGTATTTTTCTTGGCGGCGCGCAAGGATATCCGCGTCGTCATGAAGGAGATGCGGCGAGAAGAGGCGCCTGCGCGCCGCGTCGTCATCGCCGGCGGCGGCAACATCGGCTTCCGGCTGGCGAGCGAACTGGAAGACAAGAATCAGGTGAAGCTCATCGAGCGCGACAGCAAGCGCGCGCGGCGGGTGTCCGAGCTGTTGAACCGCACCACCGTGCTGCACGGCGACGCGGCCGACGAGGAGTTGCTGCTGGAGGAGAATATCGACAGTGCGGATGTGTTTGCGGCGCTCTGACGAATTCCGAGGAGGCGAATATCTTATCGGCGATGCTGGCCAAGCGCCTGGGTGCTCACAAGGTGATGGCGTTGATCAACAAGCCGTCCTACGCGGAGCTCATCGAAAGCGGCTCGATCGATATCGCAATATCGCCGCAGACGGTCACCATCGGCTCGCTGCTGGCGCATGTGCGCCGGGGCGACGTGGTGCGCGTGCATTCGCTGCGGCGCGGCGCCGCGGAAGCGCTCGAGGTGGTCGTGCACGGCGATGCCGACAGCTCGAAGGTGATCGGCCGCCGCATCGAAGACATCGTGCTGCCCGAGGGAACCACCTTGGGGGCGGTGGTGCGCGGCGAGGATGTCATCATCGCGCATCACGACACCACCGTGCAGCCCGACGATCATTTGATCCTGTTCCTGACCGACCGCCGGCATATCGAAGCCGTTGAAAAGCTCTTCCAAGGCTCCGCCTCCTTTTTGTGAAAGACATTCTACTGCCGGTCGCGCACGTGTTCGCCATGGTGATGATGGTGTTCGCAGTGACCATGCTCGCGCCGCTGGTCATGGCGATCTGGGGACTCGATCCCGCACTCTGGTCATTCGTCATTTCCGGCTTCGCGACTTTCCTGCTCGGCGCGCTGCTGTGGCTGGCGACGCGCCGCTTCAAGCGCGAACTGAAGACCCGCGACGGCTTGATGCTGGTGGCGCTGACCTGGGTCGCGCTGCCCGCGGTCGCCGGCTTTCCGCTGTGGAACTACCTGCCGATCAATTTCACCGATGCCTATTTCGAAGCCGCTTCCGGGCTGACCACCACCGGCGGGACGGTGCTTTCGGGCCTCGAGTTTCTGCCGCGGTCCATCAATCTGTGGCGGCATCTGCTGAGCTGGCTCGGCGGCATGGGAATCATCGTGCTGGCGGTCGCCATCCTGCCGATGCTCGGCGTCGGCGGCATGCAGATCTACCGCGCCGAGATGCCCGGGCCGATGAAGGACAGCAAACTCACGCCGCGCATCGGCCAGACGGCCAAATTGCTGTGGGCGGTGTACGCCGGGCTCACGGTGGCGTGCATCGTGTGCCTGCGGTTTGCGGGCATGAACTGGTTCGATGCGGTGTGTCACGGATTTTCCGCGCTGTCGCTCGGCGGATTTTCGACCTACGACGCGAGCATCGGACACTTCAATTCGCTGCCCATCGAGATGGTGCTGACGGCTTTCCAGGTGCTCGCCGCGCTTGAATTTCGCGACGCATTATCTGGCGTGGAGCCAGCGCGGCGTGCGCGCCTACTTTCGCGATGCCGAGGCAAAGGCGATTCTCGGCGTGCTCGCCGCGAGCTGCATTGGGGTTCGCGCTGTTCTTGTACTGCAAGGGCACCTACGCCGACTTCCCGACGGCGCTGCGCAACACCACCTTCAATCTCGTGTCCATCGCCACGGACAGCGGACTGCACACCCAGGACTATTCGCGCTGGCCGATCTTCGCGCCGATGTGGATGATGTTCTTGAGCTGCATCGTCGCGAGCTCGGGATCCACCGGCGGCGGCATCAAAATGATCCGCACCCTGGTGCTCGCCAAGCAGGCCCATCGCGAACTCAACCAATTGGTGCACCCGAACATGGTGCGGCCGCTCAAGGTGGGCGGCACCGTCATCGCCAATCGAGTGGTGTTCGCGGTGCTGGCGTTCGTCTTCCTTTATTTCATGAGCATCGTGACGCTGATTTTCGTGCAGCTCGCGAGCGGCTTGGATTTCATGACGGCGCTCTCGTCGATCATCGCCTGCATCAACAATGCGGGGCCCGGCCTCGGGCTGGTGGGACCCGGCAGCAATTACGGCGTGCTGAGCGATTTTCAGACCTGGGTGTGCTCTGCTGCCATGCTGCTGGGCCGATTGGAGGTTTTCACCATTTTGGTGCTCTTTACTCCCACTTTATGGAGAAAATAGCGATTTATGTGTTTGATGATATCCACATTGATAAGATCTAGTTGATCGTGTTCATTTTTAACCATAGATGCCGGCTAAATCGAGTATAAAGTGGGAATAGACGTGGTAAAATCCGCATGATTGCATTGCTGCAGAGGGTACTCCAGGCGCGAGTGCATATCGCGGGCGAGCTCGAAGCCTCGATCGGGCAGGGACTGTTGGTGCTGGTCGGCGTCCGGCCGGCGACGATGAGGCGGCGGCGCTGCGGCTTCTGGCGCGAATGCTCAAATATCGCGATTTTCGCGACGGCGCCGGAAAAATGAACCTCAGTTTGCAGCAAATCCAGGGGGATCTGCTGCTGGTGCCGCAATTCACCCTGGCAGCCGACACGCGTCATGGGCTGCGGCCCGGGCTTCTCGACCGCCGCGCCGCCGGAGCAGGGCAGCCGATTGTTTCGATGTCTTGGTTGCGGCCGCGCGCGCGCAGCATTCACCCGTAGGCAGCGGCGTATTCGGTGCCGATATGCAGGTGTCGCTGACCAACGACGGGCCGGTAACTTTTTGGCTGGAGAGCTGATTTTCAGCAAAATCTCAAATGCGACCGAACACGCAGCGGCCGCGCTGTCAAATGTCATAATATCTTTGGCGTATTATTGGCGCCCTCACTTAGATTGCCGTGGACTCGGAGAAGCGACATGTTCGATTCAAAAATGTTATTGGTGATTCTGGCGATCGCCTTGGTGATATTCGGCACCAAGCGTCTGCGCAGCGATCGGCTCGGACCTGGGCGCGGCCGTCAAGGGCTTCAAGCAGGCCATGAACGACGGCGAGTCGGAGGAGAAGGTGAAGCAGCTGAAGCAGGAAAAGGATGCCGATTTCGATACCGGCGTCGCTTCGACGGGAACGACCGCCGCGAGGCGGAGGTCAAGGCGCCCCCCAAGACGAATGCCTGATGCGGCATGCTTGATTTCGGATTTTCGGAGATTCTGCTCACTTCGGCCATAGCACTCGTCGTGCTGGGTCCGGAGCGGCTTCCCAAAGTTGCGCGCCAGGTCGGCAATTGGATGGGGCGCGCGCGCTTCATGGCGCGGCAACTCGAGCGAGCAGCTGGAGCGCGAAGTAAATGCCGAAGAGTTGCTGCGGCAGACAAGCCAAGCCGGCGACGCGTGGCTGACGAGCCGGCGCCGCATCCGCAATCGCCTGCCGCGCCCACCGACCGCACGGCGGCGAATACGGTCGACGATCCGACAGCAAACCACCCAATGAATGAACCAGCGGGCGAACCGGGCGGCGCTCGCCGAAGGTACGCTGATCTCGCACCTGCTGGAGTTGCGCGATCGGTTGCTGAAGGCCATGCTGGCGGTCGGCATTTGCTTCATTCCCGTGCGCGATCTACATGAACCAACTGTTCACGTTCGTCGCGGAACCCTTGAAGCACAAATTGCCGCCGGGAGCCACACTGATCGCGACCAGCGTCGTGGCTCCTTTCACCGTGCCGTTCAAGCTCGCGCTCGTCCTCGCGATCGGAATCGCCATGCCCTTCGTGCTGTATCAAGCCTGGGCGTTCGTCGCGCCGGGACTGTACAGGCACGAGAAGAAACTGGCCGTGCCGCTGCTGATCTCCAGCATCCTGCTGTTCTACTTGGGCGCTGCGTTCGCCTATTACGTGGTGTTTCCGGTGATGTTGAGTTTTTTCGTCGCGACGACGCCGCAACGGCGTGCAGATGATGACCGACATGGGCAGTTATCTCGATTTCGTCATGATCTTGCTGCTTGCCTTCGGCTTGGCATTCGAAGTCCCGGTGGCGACCGTGTTATTGGTCTGGACCGGCTTCGTGAGACTTGCGACGCTCAAGAAAAACCGCGGGTTCGTGCTGCTCGGAATATTCATTTTTGCGGCCTTCGTGACGCCGCCCGACGCCGTTTCGCAAAGCGCGATGGCGGTTCCGATGTACTTGCTCTACGAAATAGGGATCATCATGGCGGGATTGCTGCTGAAAGATAAGATTGCGGCGCGCGCCAAGCAAGACGCAGAAGAAGTCGAGCGCGAGGCCGGAGCCTAGGAGCCTGTCCCGCTATTCGGCGAAGCTCATGTTGTGTCTCGGCACCATCTATTTGGTGTGGGGCTCGAGCTTCTTGTTCTCGAAAATTGCCGTCAACAATCTTCCCATCGCGCTGTTCTCCGCCGATTCGATTTCTCACCGCCGGCACCTTGCTCTCGTTGTTCGCGCATTTCTGGGGCGGCCATCCGTTTCCGAACCGCCTGCCCGAGTGGCGCCACGTGCTCATCGCCGGATTCTTCATGGTGTTCGCCAGCAATGGGCTGAACACCTGGGCCATTCACTACATCCCGACCAATCAGTCGGCGCTGCTCAACGGAACAGCGGCGTTTTGGATCGCGGGCTTGGGGATTTTCGGACGCCGCGGCCATCCGCTGACGCGGTGGGCCGTTCTCGGCATGTCGATCGGATTCGCGGGCACAGCCCTCATGCTGATCCCGAAGGGCTCGTTTCACGCGTCGAACCTGCTGGCGCAGTTCGGCGCGCTCACCGCGTGTTGCGCCTGGGCCATCGGCACGATGTACTACCGCAGCATCGACACGCACTTGAGTTCGCTGATGTTCATGGCCATGCAGATGTGCATGGGCGGACTGATGCTGCTGACGGTGGCCGTCGCTCACGGCGATCCCGCGCATTGGACATCCCAACGCTTCGGGCCTCGCGGCTCTGTGCTACCTCACCTTTTTCAGCTCCTGCCTGGCCTATACCGCCTATGGCTGGCTCAGCCTCAATGCGGCGCCGGCGCTGATCGGCACCTACGGCTATGTAAATCCCGCCATCGCCGCCTTTCTCGGCTGGCAGTTTCTGCGACGAGCATCTGTCGAACCTCCAGCTCGTCGGCATGGTGATCATCATCGTCGGCGTGTGCATCTGACGCTGCCGGGCGGCAGCATTACCGATCCAAAGACGCTCGCCGAACCGAAGGCGCAGTGATCGTCACAGCCGGCGCATCAGCGGCGCTTGACGATGACTTCGAACTTGCCCTTGGGACCCCACGAACCAGGATCCCACGATGCTCACCAGGCTCACGATCAGGGCGGTCCAAAATGCGGCCCAAAAGCCGCCACCTGCATGCCCGGGCAGCATCCACGCGACCAGGGCCACCATTCCGGCGTTGATCACCAGCAGGAACAGGCCGAGAGTGACGATGGTCATCGGCAGGGTCAGCACGATGGCAATGGGCCGTACGATGGAATTGACGATCCCGAGCAACAGGCCGGCGAGAATCAAGGTGGACGGGACTGTCGATGGAGACGCCCGGCACCCAGGCGGTCGCCAACCATAAACCGAGCGCAACGATCGCTGCGCGAATGAAAAACCCGAGCATGTTGCCTCCGTCAGGCGTTATGCGACCGCGCGCGGAGGAATTCAAGGATAGCGGGCGCCAAGCGGTACGAGCAATCAGTAATCCAGCCCCGGCAGCGGCGGATCCTTGGGCGGCGGCCGGCGGCTTCTTGGGTTTCGGCGGACTTTCGAGGGTCACCTTGATGCGTGCCATGAATCGCTCCCAGGCCATCCGCATGCGCACGTAAGCCTGATCCCAGGCGGGCGCCTCGGGAACTCCCGAACCCAGCAAGCGCAGCGAGGTGGTGCCTTCACCCTTGCGCACGTCGAGCAGGAAATCATCCACCACGGCGCTGTCGCCGGGCGGCGAACCCGGGCCGTTCAAATAAATCAGCCGCAGGCGCCGATTCACATCGAAGATATCGATGTGCGCTTCGCGACCGCCGTCGTGGCGCTTGCCGACGCGGTACAGACCGCCTTTGCGCGGATCGATCTCGGCTTCCTGGCCGGACCAGATGCGAACCAGGCCGGATCGGTCAGGGCGCGCCAAACCCGCGCTACCGGAACGTCGACCTCGACGAGATGGGCATAGCCTCGGGTGCCTGTACGAGTTGACTTGCGGGGTAAGCTCATTGCAGATTTCGAGCCTCGTATGCCATGCGATGCCGGCAGCTTGGCGGAAACCGAGCGGCGACGGAGTGCTAGAATCCAACAAGAGGGGGATAACATCCATGGCATATGTCGATATCGTGACTGCGCTCGCACTTCTGCAATTCATAGTGTTCGGTTTCAGGTCGGCGGCGCGCGGGCCAAGCTACGGGGTGAAGGCGCCGGCGATCACCGGAAACGAGATATTCGAGCGGCATTTTCGCGTTCAGCAGAATACCCTGGAGCAGTTGATTGTCTTCATCCCCGGGATTTATCTGTTCAGCCATTATTTCAACCCGCTCTGGGCGGCGGCCCTCGGGGTCGTTTACCTGATCGGCCGCCAGATATATGCCGCCTCCTATGTCAAGGATCCCGCAAAGCGCGGCCCCGGCTACGGTATGACTTTTCTGCCCATCGTCGTGTTGATCGCGGGCGGCTTGATCGGGGCGGTCTTGAGACTCGCGCGGACATTGAGCAACCAAGCCATCGTTCAGAGTAACAACAAGCTTTAGAGTAACAACAAGCTGGGGTGGCCTTTAGGGCCTGAGATGCCGGCTGCGTCCTCGAGGACGCGCACCGGTAAACCCATTGAACCTGATCCGGTTAGTACCGGCGGAGGGAGCGTGGGTAAGAAGTCGATTTTTCTCGGTCCCCTGTGCCTCATCGTGGGATTTCCTTTTGGTTCGCCGCCGTGCGACGGCGGCCGACGCGGACTCGAACCCGCAGCTGGAAGAGATCGTCGTCACCGCTACGCTTGCGAGCGCTGCCGGAATCCGAAATGCCGGCGCAGCATCTCAGTGCTGAATGCAACGACCCTGCACGATGCGGGGCAGCAGAATTTTGAAGATGTCCTGGCGCTGGTGCCGAATCTCAATTGGGCCGGCGATACGTCTTTGCCGCGATATTTTCAGATTCGCGGAATCGGCGAGCTGCAGCAATATCAAGGGGCTCCCAATCCGTCGGTGGGTTTTCTGATCGACGACATCGATTTCAGCGGACTCGGGATGGCGGCACCTTGTTCGATGTGGATCACATCGAAGTGCTGCATGGCCCCCAAGGCACGCTCTACGGAGCGAACGCCCTCGCCGGATTGATATACGTCAGAGGCGCCGAGCCCTCCGATACTTTCGGCGGCCGCGCGGAACTCGACGCCGGAGATTATGGCGAGCGCTCCTATGGCGCGGTGCTGACGGGTCCGGTTGCGTCGCTCGATTCGGCTTTCAGATTGGCCGTACAGCAATACACGAGCGACGGTTTCTACCACAACGCGTACCTCGACCGGCGATACCAACAATCGCAATGAGCTCACGGCGCGCGGCAAGTGGCGATATGAACCCGACGATCAATGGCGCGTCGATCTTACGGTGCTGCGGGTGCAAATCGACAATGGCTACGATGCCTGGTCGATCGACAACACCCGCACCACGGAGTCCAACCAACCCGGCGTCGACCGCCAATATTCCACCGGAGTTTCAGCGCGTGCGACCTACACCGGGATGACGTCCGCCACGCTGACCACGATCGCGACTTATGCGGATACGACGGTCAACTACTCCTTTGACGGCGACTGGGGAAATCCCATTCTGTGGGCGCCCTATACCTACGACTACACCGAGTATCAAATTCGTTACCGTTCGACCCGCAGCTTGGAGATACGCCTTGGCGACACGCCGGATCGCGGCCTGTCCTGGCTTGCCGGCCTCTACGCGTTTCAGCTGCGCGAAAGTTTGAGCGACACGAGCGCCGGAATTTACGCCGATCCCTTCGATGCATCGCAAAACTCCTCGAGCCTCACGGTAGTGCAAAGCCAGTATCACGCTCTGAACAGTGCGTTCTACGGTCAGCTCGACGGCGATCTCGGAGCTCGCACGCGTTGGTCCGTCGGTCTTCGGGGCGAGCGCCGCACGACGCACTACGACGATGCGACTTCGAATCTCGATTCGCCAACGGTCGGCAACGTGTTCGATCCTGAAAATAATCTTTGGGGGGGCCATGCCTCCCTGGATTACACGATCGCCAACGGTGAGCAGCTCTATGCGCTGATTTCGCGCGGCTACAAGGCAGGGGGGTTCAACTTGAGCCAGGGGCTCGCTCCGAACCAGATCCTGTTCGGCCCGGAGTACGACTTGAACTACGAGATCGGCCACAAAGCGCAATTGGCCGGCGGCAGCCTTCGAATCGACACGTCGTTGTTCTACATGGCGCGTCACAACGAACAACTTCTGACCGGCGAACAGCTCGTTGCCGACAATCCCGACACCTTCATCTTCTATACCGGCAACGCCAAATCCGGCTACAACTACGGGTTGGAGTCGAGCTTCGCATGGCGTGCGGCGCAGAAATTGGAACTCGGCGGTTCATTGGGTTTGCTGCAGACGCTATATCGCGGATTCGTGCAAAACGACGTTGTCTTGCCGGACCGCGCGCTACCGCATGCGCCGGCTTGGCAAGCTGCGCTCAACGCCACATGGCGCGATCCGCGCGGCCCCTTTGCACGCCTGGACCTCTCGGGCATGGGCCCGTTCTTCTATGACTTGCCGCCCAACTGGACCCGGTCCAAAGGTTATGGTCTCGTGAACGGGAAGGTTGGCTGGCAAACAGCACGCTACGAGATGTACTTGTGGGGCAGAAACCTACTCGACAAAGACTACAGCGTGCGCGGATTCTACTTCGGCGACCAACCACCGGACTTTGCGAACGCGCTTTATACCCAACTAGGTGAACCTCGCAACTGGGGCGTGCACTTCACGTATAGTTTTTAATATGCCGGTCGCATGCGAGCAGCGAATCGGCGCGAAAAATAAGCAACTCTCTAACGCGACATCTGCGTGAGAACATCGCGCATCGGCGCGCTCGAGATTTGCATCCAGCCGCTGTAGGGATGGTTCATTTCCAGAATGAGGAAAATCGCGCCCGCAACCGACAAGGAGCCCACGAAGAGCGCCACGACCACGGTAGCGTTCAAGCGCGCGAACAAGCCGAATCCGAAAAAAAGCACCGTCTGCCACGATACGAGAATGATGAGAAAAGGCCAGGACAGCGCACCCTGTGATTGCTCGATCAGGAGGCGCCGGGTTTCTCCGATGCCCGCAAGCAATTCCAAGGCTCGGCTCCGGGTGTACTTCTGCATCTCGGTTTGCGGTGAAAGACCCGCGATGCCCTCGAAAAGCTTCTGCATGTCCAATTGCGAAAGCCGAGGGTCGAGGATCGGTGCGGTACCGTCCCCGGGCCAAACCCGCGCGAGATCGGAAGCGATGATTTTGCGCAGCAGGGCACGTTGCTCGGTCGCCTCGGGTCCAAATTGTATGAGAATTTGATCGATTTGGAACAAATGAGCACTCATTTGCTGCAGTTCAGCTTCCTGTCCATCGTAGGCAGAATGAGACGAGGAAATCAGCAGGCCGAGTACCATGGCGGTAAGCGTGGCAATCAGGCCCAACACGAGTTTGACGGCGTCTTTGGAATCGCCTTCCACATGGTGCGACGGCAACTTTCCCCGGATGAAGATCGCCGCCATCGCTGCACCGAAGGTAAAGAGGAACGCCATCAGGCCGAGCTTCGTGGAATTCAAAGTAGCGGTCTCTCCCAGAAATGCCCGCATCGAGCAAAAGCGCCGGTATCCGTTTCGGAGCCCCTAAACATCCGTGGGGTCCGATGATTTTTATGAGGCCGGCGCAGCATTCTAGCCCAAATCTTCGTTCGGCGGACGGTCAACCAGCACGCTGCAACTGGTAACGAACGGTCTCGGTTGCATGGGCGGGGATCGTCAACAGAAAAATCGGGCGGCCATTTTTGTTCCCCAGCGGGTGATCGGCGTGAACGATGCGGGCGCCGTCCTGCAGCCGCACCTTAAGTTCGAATTGAATCTCCGCGTCGCGCGCATTGCTGATCTCGACGCGCTGGGAAATTTCGACGCGATCGGGAATCAACCTCCCGAACCGACGTGAAGCGCACGTCCGGACTCGCACCCATGTCGACCTCCACCTCCTCGTCGACGGCGAGGTCGCGCATACCGGATTCATGTACCAGCAATCGCTCGCTCCCATGCACCGCGAACACCGCCACATTCCCGGACGGCAGCGGTAAACCGAGATGATTCGCCGAATTGTTCTTGGTACGAAGCAATTTGACTGCCGGCGCCGAGACGGCAGCGTCGCCGGTCGATAGATCCGCGCCGTATACCGTTGTGATGGGAATGGCCATCCGATCCAACAGGCGTACTTGTTTGGATTGACGGCTGGCGACGGTGGTGCGATCGGGCACGCGATAGAGCTTAAGATCGCCGAGTTGTTCTTGCTCCACCCGTCGTGCGGCGACCATCATGTCTCTCGTCGCGGCTGCTGACATGGCCATGGGAAGAGCGGCCTCGCGCTTCTTCGCTTGATCGGCCCCCAGCGGCGAGGCAAGGGCAATTTGCAGGAATTCCACAGGATCGCTGGTCGAGCCCCGCGGCCAACACTGGGCCAGGATCGGACCGCCGGCATCCATCGGTTCGACATCGCCGCTCTCGCGATGCACTGTGCCCGCAACCACTTGCGCGTGGGCGGCGGGAAAGCCAACGCCGTTGCCGTTGGCCAATGTCACCCAGGCGCCCAGATCCATCGTTTTGCCGTCGGCTGACACGATTGCCACGTAGTCCGCGGCCCAATCAAAGCCGCGTGCGAGATAGGACAGCGTCACGGTGGTGGTCACGGGATTCGGACTTCGTACCAGCACCGACAGTGTGGGCGTCGCCGACAGATGCGCGGCGGACGCAAAGCTGAAGGTCTCCGGTAGGCCCGAACAACGCAGCGCCTCGATGCCCGCCGAGGTTTCGAATACCACCCCGCCCGCCGCGTCCGAAAGAATAGTGCCGGGCAGCCGCTCGAGTTTGCCGGTTCTCGAATTGGTCCGCAGCAGAACGACCGGTTTGCCGACGGCTGCCGCCAGCAGAGCCCTCGGACTCAGCAATGCTCCCTCCCGGTTCTTCTCGATGATCCCCGCGGTCAATCCCGTCACGATCGCGCTGGCCGCTTCGATTCCATCGGCCACGCCTTCGAAGCGCAGGCGGCTCTGGCCCGCCGGCAGTCGAACGGCACGGGTTTCGCTGACCAAGGCAAAGCCATCCAGTCGATCGAGATCGATCGACCCGGAACTACGGCTGGGCGCCCGGTACACGGTAACCGAGAGATCGGAAGGGGGGCCCGCCAGTACCTCGGCGGCGAGCGGCGCTTCGGCGGCGAGCGGCGCCGCAGCCGGGGTCGGCGCCTGGGCCGTGGCGCCTGGTCTCGCGGTAATCCCCCACGCGAGGAGCAGCCACACCAAGCACCGGCCGCGCATGGCGTATCTTAAGCCTAGTAGCGCGTGTCGAAGGTGGCCGTGAGCTCGGCCTTGCCGTTGGCGGGGACCGTGACGGCCCACTCGGCGACTTCGGCGCTGCGCCGCGTGCTCTTCTGGCTCTCGGCGGTAATACGTGAATCGCCCCGCAGACCCTCCTGCAGCAACTTGACCGTGACGGCCCTCGGAAGAGCGTTGGTCAATTCATAGCGCATGTCGGTCTGCCAATCGAAATTTCCCTGGCGCGTGCGCTTGTCGACCACGGAACGTACTTTTACGTCGAATGCATCGCCGGTGGCGAGGGACAGCGTCGATCCCATCGGCGTATGGTCGATCCGGCTCTCGCCGATGAACTGGGGGTCGCCGCGCTTGTCGCGAAGATAGAATCGCAGCACACCGGCGGGCAGCTGATCGCCGAGGCCCGCTCGCGCACCGGTTGAAAAGCTGTAGATGGTTTTGGCGCTTTGCGGCGTCTCCGTCGTCCCTAGCCAGCGATTGCGGTATTCGTAGCCATGCTCGGCCGGCACGCCGCGGACATCGAGGAAGCTCACCTGCTTGGTTTGCAAGTTGGCGATCGTGGTGCGTTCGGACAACGGGTAAAGATAATAGTCTCCCAACCGCTCGCGGCTGCCGCTTTCCGTGCCGGCCTCCTGCAACGTGGCTCGGGGCTGGGGGGAATGCCAGTTCTGCTGCCTCGGCGAGGCATCGATTTCCGCGGGCGACCCGGCGACCAGGAGCGTTTGGGCATTGTCATAGGTGGTGCCGGTCGAGTTGGTCAGCGTCACCCAACCCTGGACATCTATCTTGCCGTCGGCCTCATTGTAGAGCGCGACATAATCTGCCCTCCAACCAAGACCGGGGGTGAGGTAGCTCAAAGATGCCGGCCGAGTTCCCGGATGACCGCCTGTGATCGTCACCGACAGCGTGGGACGGGCGCGAAGATTCTCCGGCACCTTGTCGAAAATCACCCGGACCGGTAAGCCATCATCGCGCAATACTTCGATTCGCTGCCCGATCTTCAGGATCACCCCGCCGTTCGTAGCGAGTACCTGCGCCTGTTCTCGTGTCTCGGCGCCGCTCGCAGGGTTGACTCGCACGATGGTGATCTCTTGTCCCACGGCCTTTTCCATGAGCTTGGCGGGGGTCAGGAGATCGAAATCGAAATTCTGCTCGATGATGCTGATGTCGCCGGCAGTCAGCGACACCGTTTCAGGTCGAATCTGGGCCGACACGTCCTGGAATTCGAGGCGCTGGCGGCCGCCTCTGACATCGATTTGCCGGACGTCCGTTATCAGCGCCAGATCGCCGGCATAAATCGTCACGGCCAATGTCCGTTCCGCGGCGAGCGAAGATCCCGCGAGCAGCCACAGCAGACACCCGACAATGAGCCAAGGAACACGCATCTGGCACCCCCGGCCCCAAAAGAATCAGCGCATCGTCACCCGGACGCGCTCGGTCGCACTGGCTTCCATCCAACTCTTGACGCGTTTGGCGTCGGCGACGCGGGTGTACTTGCCCAACGAATCGAGCAACACGATCACCACGTTTCGACCTTCGATTACCGCTTCCATCACCAGGCACTTGCCGGCCTCGGTGATGTAGCCGGTCTTCTGAACGATGATGTTCCAGGTTGGATTGGCAACCAGATTATCGGTGTTGCGGTAGGCCACCAAGCGCCTGTGGATACGTACCGAATAGCTGGGATCCGTGGAAAACTCCCGGATGGTGGGATTTCGGGACGCAGCGATAACGAGCTTGGATAGGTCCTCGGGGCTCGCCACATTCTCGCTCGACAACCCGGTCGGGTCGACGAAGTGCGCGCTGGTCATCCCGAGTGCCGCGGCTTTCGCGTTCATGGCACTCACCATGGCGGCCATCCCGCCCGGGATAGTTGCTTCCGAGCGCATGGGCGGCGCGATTTTCGGACGACATCAACGCCAGGTGCATGAGGTCACCGCGCGTCAGGACCGTGCCTACCGTGAGGCGGGAAAAATTGCTCTTGGGCAGGTCTCGTTCGGCCTGAGTGATCTCAAGGGGCTCATCGAGCGGCTGATGGGCGTCGAGCACGACCAGGGCCGTCATCAACTTGGTGATCGACGCGATGGGTGCCGCCACGTCCGAATTGCGCGAATACAAGATGGACGAGTCGCTTTGATCGACGATGAGCACCGAACTCGACTTGAGCTTCGGAGTAACGGCAGGCTTCGCGGTCGCGTTCAACGCTGAAACACAGAGAAGCGCACCGGCCAATGCCGCCACCGGCATGAGCCGCCCCGAATTGATGAATCCCATTACGTTCCTATGAGGTTTTACTTCAAGATAGTAAGGTAAGCATATGTTAATCACGCCCTGCCGTGACGTAACGCTAACTTTGCCATCAATCGCGCCAAACTCCAAACGATTTAGCGAAGGTTACTCAACCCTTCGCCTCGGTACCGGGCGCACGCCGCAATTCCTTGTCGCGATACATCTTGCGATCGGCCATGCTCATCAGCTCACGCATGTCGCGGCCGTCTTTCGGGTAATTCACCACGCCGATGCTGACGCTGCAGCGAATCATCCGCGAGCGGAGGTCGAGCGTGGTCTTGTAGACGTTATGTCGGACGCGCTTGACGACCGCCTCCGCAATTTCCGGGGATGCGCCCGGCAGCAATAACGCGAACTCGTCGCCGGCGAAGCGTGCAGCCGTGTCCGTACCGCGGATGCTCCGCTGCAGGCACTGGGCTACCAAGGTAATGGCGCTATTGCCGGCCTCGTGACCGAAACTGTCGTTGATGTCCTTGAGCTTATCCATGTCGATCAGCAGCAGCGAATACACGCCCTTGTCACGTTCGCAGCCGGCGTGCTCGCGCTGCCATATCTCGTTGAACATGCGCAAATTGAATAGCCCGGTCAACGAGTCGGTTTGCGCGAGATTCTCGATGCGCTCGCGCGCTTCGGTGATGTCCGCGGACAGCGTCGTCGTGAGATAGGCGACCAACAGAAACGGCGCCAATTGCCCGACGGCCCGGCTCGCGTACATGAGCGACATCACGTCGAGCCCGGGCGTTGCCGCCGCGAGCACGAGATGGCACACCGCGATCGCCGCGACCTGCAGCAGCGTGACCATGCGGCCGAGCGTCAGCGCACTCAAGATGATGGGCAGAAGGTACAGATTGAGCAGCGGGCTCGAGTTCTTGCCGGTGAACCACAGCACGGCGGTGATGAATATCACCATCGACCAAGACTCGATCATCAGCCGGGTGCGCGTGCGGCCGGGGAAGAAGCGCCGGGCCCGGAATGCGATGATTGCGGCTGTAAATGTCCCCAACAGCGCGACAACCGGCCACGTCTGGGTTGTCAGCGCTCCCGACCAGACGAGCACCAGGGCGGCCAAGGCCAGACAGAGAATTTCAATGGATCGCGTACTGCGCACGAGGCTAGTTCAACCTCGCTGCGGCGGAAACGGCACCGTGGCCGTTGACGGTGGGTACCTTCAGTTCCTGGATGGCGCGCTTGACCTCGGGATCCCGCAGGGTCAAGGGCGCATCGGGCGGCGGCGGTACCGCCGGCGGCTTCGGATCGCGCTCGAGCTCGATGTCGGGCGCGATGCCGCGGTGATTGATCGACACGCCGGAAGGCGTGTAATAAAGAGACGTCGTGAGCTTGATGGCCCGGTCGCCGGACAGCGGCATCACCGTTTGTACCGAGCCTTTACCGAACGTGGTACGTCCCATGAGGGTTGCCCGGCGGTGATCCTTGAGCGCGCCGGCGACGATTTCCGCCGCGGACGCCGAACCGCCGTTCACCAGTACCACGATCGGCGCGCCATCGAGCTCGTCACCGGGTGTGGCGCTCATTTCGAATTTCGATTCCGGTGTGCGGCCCCTGGCGCTGACGATGACGCCGCTATCGAGGAAATCGTCGGCCACGGCCACCGCGGCCTCGAGCACACCGCCCGGATTGTTTCGCAGGTCGAGCACCAGGCCCTTGAGCGGCGCGCCGTTGCTTTTGCGCAAAGCTCGCAAGGCCTTGGTCAATTCGTCGCCCGTGGTTTCGCTGAACTGCGCGATGCGCACGTAACCAAAGCCGGCTTCGGGCATTTCGGCTTTCACGCTGTGCAGTTGGACACGTGAGCGCTTGAGGGTGAATACCACAGGCTCCGTGCTGCCCTCGCGCATGATGCCGATCTTGACCGAAGTGCCCTCCTTACCGCGCATGCGTCCGATGGTATCCGCCAACGTGGTGGTATTGACCGCCACGCCGTCGATGGTCGCAATGACATCGCCGGAGCGAATCCCTGCCTCGGCCGCAGGCGAATCGTCAAATGGCGCGACCACGACGACCTGACCGTCTTCCATGGACACTTCGATGCCGACGCCCGAGTATTGACCCGAGCTGGAGATTTTTATCTCGTCGTATTCCTCGCCGTCCAGGTACGCCGAATAAGGATCGAGCGAGGAGACCATGCCGCGTATGGCCGACTGCAAGAGCTGGTGATCGTCGACCGGATTGACGTACTCGCGCTCCACGCGCTCCAACACTTCGGCCAACAGGCGAGCGTCTTGCCACGGCAAATCTTCGCCGAGCGTCTCCGGTTTGTCCGCCGACTGCCGCGCGCCAACCCCGAGCGACAGGCCGATCGATATGCCCACCGCCAACAATGCGAGGTTGCATGCTTTCTTGATCATTGGAGCCGCAGCATACGTGCGGCCGCGACCGGCCGCTGAGCGTTATCAAGGATTCCCCGATCGCCTCAGCCAAATCTTTGGGTCCACCGTTTTGCGGCCGTCGCGTATTTCGAAGTACAGCTGAGGAGGTACGCCGCCGGCGTCGCTCATCCCCGCTATCACATCGCCCGGCGCCACCCAATCGCCGACGGATTTGTACAGGACCTCGGCATGGCCGTACAGCGTCATGTAATTACCGCTGTGGCCGATGATGAGCAGCAATCCCAAGCCTTGCAGCCAATCGGCATAGACCACCCGGCCAAAGTAAGGCGCGCGCACCTTCGTACCGCGCGCGGTCTCTATCATCACGCCATTCCAGCGCATGGCCGCCTGGGCAGCACCTGCGTGCGGCTCCTGATAGCGGGCGGCCAGTCTTCCGGCGACGGGCCATGGCAGCTTGCCGCGCAGCTGATCGAAGCTTTGCTGCGCATCGACGGGAAAATCCTGCAGCACTTGCGCGAGATCGGCGACCAAGGACTCCACCGCCTGCTCCTCGCGTTTGAGCCGTGCCAGCTCTTCGTTGCCGCTGCTGACTTGTTTGCTGATCGCGGCAAGCGCCAAGGCCCGCTCCGCGCGCGCTTGCTTGAGCCCGGCCATCTCGCGGGCCGCCTCATCCTCCAGGGATTTGAGTTTCGCCGCGGCCGCCTCGAGGTCGATGACCAATTCTTGCAGGCGTGCCGCGCGATCGCCGATTTCATCTATTTTCGCGGCGCGCGCGCGTGCGAAATATCCGTAGAAGGTCAGCATGCGGCCGGCCTCGGCTTGGACTCGTTTGGCTCAGCAGGATTCTGATTTGCTCCTGTTGGCCGATGATGTAGGCCGCTCGCACTTGCGCGGCGAGAGCGGCGCGCTCGGACGCAAGCGCGCTCTGATCGCGAATCTGTTCGGTACGAAGCTCGTTCCGGCGCCGCTCTGCGGCGAGTTCCGCTGCATGCAGGCCGTCGAGCCGCTGGCGCTTCGCGGTGACCTCCAAGTCCGCTTCGCGCAAGCGTGCATTCAACGCATCGCGCTCTTTGAGTTCGAGCCCAAGGCGGTTGGTCAGTGCAGCAATTCGAGCGCGCACCGCCGCAAGCTTGGCTTGCGCCTCCGCCGAGTTCACAGGCTCGGCGGCCCAACCCGGCGCGCTCCCGTACAAGACGAGGGCCAGAGCGATGAGCTTTTTAGTGTTCGACGGCACGGTCCCTGCGGTTATTTCGCCCTTTCAGACCGCAAGCATACAAGGCTGCCCGCTGCTATACTTGCCCGCCCGCAAAAACCCATTAGTGTTTCGCATGCAGCAACTGTTCGAGTTCGTTGGTCATCACCCATACCTCGCGAGCGGAGCGGTAGCGGCCGCCATCGCCGTGATCTTCTATGAAGTTCGCGCGCGCGTTCAGGGTTTTGCTGCGCTGTCCGCAATGCAGGCCGTGCGCCTGATGAACCAGGGCGCGCTCGTCATCGACCTGCGCGGCAAAGAGGCGTTCGACGCCGGCCATATCGGCGACGCGCGCAACGTACCGGCGGCGCAGATCGAATCTCAAGCGGACACGTTGAAGAAATGGCGCGAGAAAACCGTCATCACGTATTGCGACAGCGGGATCAGCGGGGCGGGCGCCGCGCGCACGCTGATGAAACTCGGCTTCACCAAGGTATTCAATCTGGACGGGGGCCTGAACGCCTGGGTCAAGGATAACTTGCCGCTGACGAAGACCACGACGGGCGGAAAAGCGAATTCCAAGTGAGCCAACCCGAGATCACCATCTACGTGACCGGCTGGTGTCCTTACTGCCAGCGCGCGCGCGGACTCTTGACCAAAAAGGGACTGGCGTTCAGCGAAATCGATGTGGATGACGAAGCGAAATCGCGCGAGGAAATGATCGCACGCAGCGGCCTGCGCAACCGTTCCGCAGATCTTCATCGGCGATAAGCACATCGGCGGCTGCGACGACCTTTTTGCGCTCGATGGCAGCGGCGAGCTTGATCGATTAATTCAGGGGGCTTGATGAACGAGGTTAGAACCGAGGGAACTCGTCGCCAATGTCGGCGGCGTGCAGGTGAGCTTGCAAAGCGTTTATCTTGAAGGATTGCTCGTACGAGTCGCCGAATGGTCCGCGGCTGCCGAACAATCAAAATTGGGAACCCAAATTTCAACTTAACATGAATACCTCGGCGGAGGAGATCGCTGCCGACGTGCGCGAAGTGCTGTTGACGATCACGCTCGAGGCGAAGCAGGGCGAGGCGACCTTGTACCTGGTGGAGGTCAAGCAGGCGGGCGTATTTTCGATCGCCGGCGCATCGCATCGAGGATTTGAAGCGTCTGGTCGGGCAGCTTTTGCCCCAGCGTTTTGTTTCCCTACGCGCGTGAAGTCATTTCAGACTTGATCGTGAAGGGGGGCTTTCCGAATTTTCTGCTGCCCTTGGTCAATTTCGACGCGTTGTTCGCGCAGGCGTCGGAATCACCACAGCCCGGATTGGTCAATTAGGCGAGGTCTTCTATAAAGATGCAGAGCCCGCTGCATACGCCCATCGCGGTTATCGGCGCCGGCTCTTGGGGAACGGCTCTTGCCATTCAGATGGCGCGCGCGGGTCATCCGACCCGCCTCTGGGGACGGGACCGGTCCGCGCTCGAGGCAATGCAGCACGCGCGGCGCAACGTCCGCTATCTACCCAATGCGGATTTTCCTGCTGCGCTCGAGGCCGTGGCCGATTTGGCCGAGGCGCTTCGAGGTGGGCGCGATGCGTTGGTCGCGGTACCTTCGCACGCGTTTCGCGAGACTCTGGCTAAACTCACCCCGTATCTCGAGCCGCACACGCGCATCGCCTGGGCGAGCAAGGGCTTCGAGATCGCGACCGGCCTGCTGCCCCATCAGATTGCGAAGGAGATGTTCGGCGACCGGCCGGCCGCCGTCTTGTCGGGCCCGACGTTTGCGAGCGAAGTCGGTGCGGGGTTGCCGACGGCCATGACGGTTGCATCGCACGACGAGATCTTCGCCAAGGATCTGGTCCTGCGGCTGTCCGGCCCGCATTTCCGTGCCTACACGCAATCGGACATCATGGGCGTCGAGGTCGGCGGCGCCGTGAAGAACGTCATCGCGATTGGGTCGGGCATTGCGGACGGCATGGGATTCGGTGCGAATACGCGCGTGGCTTTGATCACCCGCGGCCTTGCCGAGATGATGCGCTTGGGGGTCAAGCTCGGCGCTCTGCGCGAGACCTTCATGGGCCTCGCGGGTCTCGGCGATCTCGTGCTCACCTGCACCGACGATCAATCCCGCAATCGACGCTTAGGCTTGGCGCTGGGCCGCGGCGATTCTCTGGCAGACGCGCAGCGCGGCATTCAGCAAGTGGTCGAAGGGGTGACGGCGGCCGAGGCCGTCCGCGCCGTCGCTCTGCGCGAGAGCGTCGAAATGCCCATCTGCCAGGAGGTGTACCGCGTCATGCACGAGGCCAAGCCGGTGCGCGCAGCGGTACAGGCATTGATGGGAAGAGAAGTGCGCTCGGAGACCGAGTGATTCCTCAGGCTGCAAAGCCCAATTGCCGCCACGCCTCGTAAGTCACCAGCGCCACGGCGTTCGATAGATTGAGGCTTCGGCTGCGGGGGTTCATGGGAATGAACAGCGAGTTCTCGCGTCCGATGCGCTCTTGCACCAGGCCGGGCAAACCGCGCGTCTCGGGCCCGAACAAAAGCGCATCGCCCGCGCGGTATCGGAAATCCGAGTAGCAAAGAAGTCCCCCGGTCTCCACCGCCATGACCCGGGCATCGCCGAGCGCGCGCAAGCAGGCGTCGAAGTCCGCGTGCACGTTCACCCGGGCAAGGTCGTGATAGTCGAGCCCGGAACGCTTGAGATTCTTGTCGTCCACCTTGAAGCCCAGCGGCTTGATCAGATGCAGCGTCGCACCGGTATTGGCGCACAGGCGGATGGCATTGCCGGTATTCGGCGGAATCTCGGGTTCGTACAGAAGGATGTGAAACATCTTCGAACTGCTAACGCTCGAGTGCCGCGCCCTCGACCACTATGCGCTGCGCCGGGTACGCGAACTCGATGCCTAAGCGCCGAAACTCGGCGAGGATGCGAAAATTGACGGCCTGTTGCAGATCGAGCAACGGATTGATTTTCGGCTGCTGCACAAAATACGACAACTCGAATTCCAAGCAGGAATCGCCGAGCGTCTTCAAGTGGCAGCGCTCGAAACGCGCATTCGTCTGTTCACGCACGATGCTCTCCAGGAGCTTGGGTATTTCCTCGAGCTTCTCGCCGGGCGTCTCGTAGGTCACTCGAATGTTCGCGAGCGCGCGTTGTTCGGGCGCGCGGCCGAAGTTGCGCACGCGGCTCTTCAAGATATCGGCATTCGATAGGATGATCTGTTCGCCGCTGACGCTGCGCAGCCGCGTGGTCTTGATGCCGATGCGTTCGACCGCGCCTTGGAAGGTGTCGATCGTCAGCGTGTCGCCGACCACAAAGGGTTTGTCCAGCGCGATCGACAGCGAGGCGAACAAGTCGCCCAGGACGTTTTGCAGAGCGAGCGCCACCGCGACGCCGCCGACGCCCAAGCCGGCGAGCAGAGCGGTGATGTTGACGCCGAGGTTGTCGAGGGCGACCAGGATCAGCAATGACCAAATCAATATGCCGGCGACGAAATGGATGATGTCCAGGGAGCCGGTGTACACACGGTCGGGTCCGCGCTCCATTTCCTTGAGTTCCAAATAGAAGCGCAGCGAGCGCCCGGCCCATAAACCCACTTGCAGCAATATCAGCATCAACACGATGTTGGAGACGACGTGCTGCACGATTGCAGGCAAGGTCAGGATTTCCTGGCCGGCGTACGAGCGCGATGGCCAGGAACAAGAACTGCTTGGTGTTGCCGAGCAGATAGAAAATGAGACGGATCGGCGCGGGACGATGCACCGTCGAGAATTGCTTGTAGCGTGCGGCAATCAAGCGCCGCAGGATCGACAGACCCGACCACACGGCGACCGCCACGATGCCGGCCACGGCCCAGTCGGCAAGCGAATTGCCGTAAAAGCCGTGTGCGGAGAGTCCCAATGTCTGTTTCAGGAAGTCAGCCATGGTCGCACCGATTATAAGCCGCCGGTGACTAGCTGACGTCCTCCATGCCGAGCTCTTTCATTTTTCGCGACAGCGTGTTGCGGCCCCAACCTAAGAGTTTCGCGGCATCTTGTTTCAACCCGTCGGCCTTACGAAGCGCAACTCGAATCAAGATCCGCTCCACTTCCGGCACCGCCTGGTCCAACAGCCGTTGCGTGCCGGCATCCAGTTCCTGCTCCGCCCAATGCGAGAGCTTCGCCATCCAATCATGGTTGGCGGCTCGGCCGACCGCGACGCCGCCGAGATCCGGCGGGATGTCCTCGGCCCGAATTTCGCGGCCCGGCGCCGTCACGGTCAGCCGGCGGCAGGCATTCACGAGCTGGCGGACATTGCCCGGCCAATCGAAGGTCACCAACGCACGTCTCCGCCGGCGACATCAGCAATTTCGGCTCGACGCCGAGTTCCTGACCGGCGACGCTCAAATAGTGGCGCAGCAGCTCGGGTATGTCTTCGCGCCGCTCGCGCAGCGGCGGGATTTCGATGCGAATCACGTTGAGCCGATGCAGGAGATCTTCGCGGAAGTGGCCGGATTTCACCCGTGTTTCGAGGTCCTGATGAGTCGCGGCTATCACGCGCACATCGACTTTGACCGGTGTCTGGCCGCCGACCCGATAGAATTCTCCCTCGGCCAGCACACGCAGCAGCCGCGTCTGCAATGCCGGCGACATGTCGCCGATTTCATCGAGAAACAGCGTGCCGCCGTCCGCTTGCTCGAATCGACCGCGGCGCAGCGTGTCGGCGCCGGTGAAGGCGCCCTTCTCATGGCCGAACAGCTCCGACTCCAGAAGATCCGCGGTGAACGCCGCGGTGTTGAGCGCCACGAACGCCTTGCTGGACCGCGGACTGTGGCGATGCAGAGCGCGGGCCACGAGTTCCTTGCCCGTGCCCGATTCGCCGGTGATCAGCACCGTCATGCTCGAGCGCGACAGCCTGCCCACGGCGCGAAACACCTGCTGCATCGCTGCCGCTTGGCCGAGGAGTTCGGGGATGCTGCGGCGGGCCGCCTCGACGTCCGTGGACACGGTCGCCTGCTGCGCGGCGCGGCGCACCAGGTCCACCGCCTTGTCGATGTCGAAGGGTTTCGGCAGGTACTCGAAGGCGCCGCCTTGATACGCCGCCACCGCCGCATCCAAATCCGAGTGCGCAGTCATGACGATCACGGGCAGCCCCGGCCGCGACACTTGAATTTCCTTCAGCAGATCGAGCCCGCTGCGCCCGGGCATGCGGATGTCGGTCATCAACACATCCGGCGCATCGGACCGCAGCGCAGTCAATACGTTGTCGGCTTGATCGAAGCAGCGGGCGGCCATCCCGCTGCCCTTCAAGGCCTTCTCGAGCACCCAACGAATGGAGGCATCGTCATCGACCAACCAGACCTGCAAGGGTTTCGCGTTCATGCGGAATCCATGGGCAGAGAAATCACGAATATCGTTCGGCCGGGTGCGCTGTCGAACTCGATGAGCCCGCCGTGCCGGCTCACGAGATCCTGCGCAATTCCCAAACCAAGGCCGGACCCGTCGGCGCGCCCCGACACGAGCGGATAGAAAATGGTGTCGCGAATTTCCGGCAGTACTCCCGGACCGTTGTCCTCGAATTGAATGGAGGCGACCAAGCGGTGGCGCGCACCGACGCTGACATTGGTTCCGACGCGGGTGCGAAGAACGAGCCGCGGCGCATGGACGCCGCTGTTGGATAGCGCTTGGATGGCGTTGCGGCCGAGGTTCAGCATCGCCTGAATGATGTGATTGGGGTCGACCGTCAACGGCGGCAGGCTCGGGTCATAGTCGCGATCGACCGTCACCCCGACGGCGGCTTCCGAGCGCAGCAAGTGATACACGCGCTCGAGCAATTCGTGCACATTGACCAGCTGCTTCGCCGGCGGACGTCCGGGGCCCAGCATGGAATCGAGTAGATGGGTGAGACGGTCGGCTTCGCTGATGATGATTCGCGTGTACTCGCGCAGCGCCGGATCCAACAGTTCGCGCTCGAGCAATTGCGCGGCACCGCGCAAGCCGCCCAACGGATTTTTGATTTCGTGGGCGAGCTGGCGAACCATGAGCCGGCTGCCGCCGAGCTGCGCCAGCAGGGCGTTTTCCCGCGTCAGACGCCGGTGCTGAGTGATGTCCTCAATTTCCAACAGCAGCCGGTCGCTATCCGGGCCGATCGTGACTTCGCTGACCGCACAATCGAGGATGCGATCGACCCCACCCGGTTCCGGCCAAGCGAGTTCACGCTGCACCACGCCCTCGCCGCCGCGTTGGGCGCGCTCAAACAGCGGCAGCAATGTTTCAGCGCCGCGAGAGAGGTCAGTGATGCGGCGGCCCAACGTCTGGTTGGTGCCCAGGCCGAGCAAAGTCTGCGCGGCGGCGTTGAGGTACTGAACCTGCAAGTCGCGATCCAGCACGAACACGCCGGTAACCAGCGCATCGAGCAGCTCAGTGCCATCGATGTGCAATCCCCGAGAATGCAGCTCAGCGGCCAAATCGACCATCCGGCCGCGAAGAAAGGTGGCGGCTTAGGGAGCCTTGTGTTGAGGCGACAGAAGCGAAGTACGCATCACGTAGAAAGTCACGCTTTCCGCACTCTTCGTTTCGCCGGATGCCTGATCGGTAACCGTTGCTCCCAGGACGTAGGTGCCGCGGGCCAGATCCTCCAGAGTGAACTGTGTGGCGTCCGGAGCCTGATTGCTCAACGGAGTTGCCGTTCAAAAACCAGGTGATCGACTGCGTCGTTTTCAGCACGGGTTCCACGGCGAGGTGCACATTGACCGGCTGATTGCCGGTAATAGTTTCCTGGTGTGCCGGCGAGGTGATGGCGAATTGGGTGAAACCGGTAGCGGCGCCGGGCTTGGGCTTGGCGGCGGCGGGTCCATTCGCACCCAGCTGGATTCCGCCGGTGCGTGCGCTGCCGCGAAGCCGTCACGATCCGTTCCGCACCGGGCACGGGTTGATCCGAAAAGTGAATCACGCCATCGGGATCGGTCCACTTGTAGACCACCGCCGCCTGCACGTCGAGGCCGCCCGCAATGATCGCGAACACGCCGAGGGCAATCCATGACCGGCACAGGTGCATAACTCGAAAGCATAGTCCTATCGCCCCTCGGCCACAAAACGAGGTGACGGCGGCGTGACCGCCGTCACCTTAAAGCCGCCGCTTCCTCGAATAGCCTCACAAACTGTAGTACATCTCAATTTCGATCGGATGCGTGGTCATGCGCACGCGAGTCACTTCCTTCATCTTCAATTCGATGTAGGCGTCGATCAAATCGTCGGTAAACACGCCGCCCGCCTTGAGGAACGCCCGATCCTTGTCCAAATAGTCGAGCGCCATGTCGAGCGAATGGCAGACAGTGGGGATCTTCTTGTCCTCTTCGGGCTCCAGGTCGTACAGGTCCTTATCGGCGGGGTCGCCCGGGATGGATCTTGTTCTGGATGCCGTCGAGCCCCGCCAGCAGCATGGCGGCAAACGCGAAATACGGATTGGCGGTCGCGTCCGGGAAAGCGGACCTCGATGCGCCGTCCCTTGGGATTCGAGATCCAAGGAATGCGGATCGACGCGGAGCGATTGCGCGCCGAATAGGCGAGCTTCACCGGGGCCTCGAACCCCGGCACCAAACGCTTGTAGCTGTTGGTGCTCGCATTGGTGAAAGCGTTGATGGCGCGCGCATGTTTGATGATGCCGCCGATGTAATACAGCGCGATGTCCGACAAGCCTCCGTACTTGTCGCCGGCGAACAGCGCCTTTCCATCCTTTTGCAGCGACTGATGCACATGCATTCCGTTGCCGTTGTCGCCGACGATCGGTTTGGGCATGAAAGTCAGGGTTTTGCCGTAGCCGTGGGCGACGTTCTGCAGCGCGTACTTGAGAATCTGCACTTCGTCGGCCTTCTTGGTCAGCGTATTCGCGGCGACGTTGATTTCGCCCTGACCGGCGGTGGCGACTTCGTGATGATGAACTTCGAACTTCAGACCCATCTCCTCGCAGGCCAAGGACATCGCGGTGCGAATGTCCTGCTGTGAATCGACGGGGGGCACCGGGAAATAGCCGCCCTTGACGCCCGGACGATGGCCTTTGTTGCCGTCCTCGTAGGTCTTGCCGGAGTTCCACGCCCCTTCATAGGAGTCCACCTCGTAGGAGCAGCCGTTCATGCTCGAACTGACCGTCACGTTGTCGAAGATGAAGAATTCATTTTCCGGCCCGAAGAGCGCCGAGTCGGCGATTCCGGAGGATTTGAGATAGGCCTCGGCGCGCTTCGCCAATGAGCGCGGGTCGCGCTCGTAGCCTTGCATGGTCATCGGCTCGATGACGTCGCAGCGCAAATCGACCGTCGTTTCCTCGTAGAACGGGTCGATGATCGCCGTCTCGGGGTCCGGCATCAAAATCATGTCCGACTCGTTGATGCCCTTCCAACCGGCAATCGAGGAGCCGTCAAACATCTTGCCGTCGGTGAAAAAGCCCTCGTCCACCAGCCGCGCCGGGACGGTCACGTGTTGTTCCTTCCCAATAGTGTCAGTAAAGCGAAGATCGGCGAATTTAGCTTCTTTTTCTTTGATCAATTTAAGAACATCGGCGGGAGTCATGTGCGTCCTCGCGAAAATGAAGGTTGTGGTCCGGACCAGCTCCGGGTTCCCTGAACATTGCAGGATGTATGCCAGTACCGGCCCCCCATACAGATCAAGAACTTGCGGGGACCGCAGAACGCCCTATGCACCACAATAATGCATGCGCATTTCAATGCGTGTCAATTTGGTGCAGCTGCTCGCTCGTCGATGCGTAGAGAGTCGCCATGTGCGGCGCCGTACGTACGAAATGGGCGAAAGCGGTGCATCGCCGGCGGCGCGGCCGGGCGCCGCGCAACGATGAGACACATGAGGGCTAGGCGTCGCTATACTCGCGGCCGTTGTTCGATTCTCGAGCACACGATGGCCAAAGCCGAGCCTCGCCTCCCCGTACCTTCCAGGATTTGATTTTTGCGCTGCAGAAATACTGGTCCGACCAGGGCTGCATCATCTTGCAGCCCTACGATATGGAAATGGGCGCGGGGACCTTTCACACCGCGACGTTTCTGCGCGCCGTCGGCCCCGAACCTTGGAGTGCCGCCTATGTGCAGCCTTCGCGCCGGCCTACCGACGGGCGGTACGGGAATAACCCGTTCCGGCTGCAGCATTACTACCAGTTTCAGGTTTGCATCAAACCATCGCCGGACGATTTCCAGGAGCTTGTACTTAGGGTCGCTGCGTTCGTTGGGCTTCGATGCCTTGACCCATGACATGCGCTTCGTGGAAGACAACTGGGAATCGCCGACCCTGGGAGCATGGGGGTTGGGATGGGAAGTGTGGCTGAACGGCATGGAGGTCTCGCAGTTCACTTACTTCCAACAGGTCGGCGGCTTGGATTGCCGGCCCGTCATGGGCGAGATCACCTACGGGCTCGAGCGTCTGGGCATGTACATCCAAGGCAAGGAAAGCATTTTCGACATCGTCTGGACCGAGGGTCCCCACGGCGACGATCACCTACGGCGATGTGTTTCATCAGAACGAAGTGGAGCAATCCACGTACAACTTTGAGAAGGCCGACACGGAGGTGCTGAAGCGGCAGTTCGATACCCACGAAATCGCATGCCAGAACCTGCTCAAGGACAAATTGGTTCTGCCCGCCTACGAACAAATGGTCAAGGCATCGCATTCATTCAACTTGCTCGACGCGCGCCATGCGGTCTCCGTCACCGAGCGCCAGCGCTTCATTTTGCGCGTCCGCACGCTGGCGCGCGGGGTGGCCGAGGCGTATCGCGAGAGCCGCGAGGCGCTCGGCTTTCCATTGCTCAAGAACGCCGCTTCGCAGCGAGCGGCCTGATGGGCGCGCGCGACCTTTTGTTCGAACTCGGCACCGAGGAGCTGCCGCCACGCACGCTGCAAAGTCTGTCGACCGCGCTCACCGAGGGGATGGTCAAGGGCTTGGACGGCGCGGGCATCGCGCACGGCAAGGCGCATAGCTTCGCAACGCCGCGCCGGCTCGCCGTGCTCATCAGGTCCTGTGCCGAGCGCGCCGCGGATCGTCGCGTCGAACGGCGCGGGCCGCCGATGCGCAACGCCTTCGATGCCGGTGGCGCGCCCACGCAGGCCGCCATGGCGTTCGCCAAGAATTGCGGCGTAGCAGGTGGCGGACCTCGAGCGGCTGGAGACCGACAAGGGCGCTTGGTTGGTATTCCGCGGCACCGAGCGGGCGCACCGAAACAAAGAACGTACTCGGCGACATCATCAATCAGGTCATTGCCGCGCTGCCCATCGCGAAGCGCATGCGATGGGGAGCGCGCACCGCGGAGTTCGTGAGACCCGTGCACACCGTCGTGCTTCTATTCGGTGATGAGGTGGTGCCGGTCGAAGTCCTGGGGCTTGCATCGGGCCGAATCACGCGCGGCCACCGCTTCCATGCGCCCCGCCCGATTTCGCTCAAATCGCCCAAATCTTATGAAAGCCGGCTGCGAAGCGCGAAGGTGGTCGCTGATTTCGGCGTCCGCCGCGAGGCGATTCGCAATGGCGTGACGGCGGCTGCCCGCGGTGCCGGCGGCACGGCGTTGATCGAGAGCGCGCTGCTCGATGAGGTGACTGCCCTGGTCGAATGGCCGGTGCCCATCGTGGGCAGCTTCGAGCAGCGATTTCTGTCGCTGCCGCGTGAAGTGGTCATCGCCACGATTCAGGACCACCAGCGCTATTTCGCGATCGAAGGCTCGGATGGCAAGCTGACCGGCGGTTTCGTGACGGTGAGCAACATCGAAAGCCGCGACCCCGCCAAGGTGCGGGAGGGCAACGAGCGCGTCGTGCGCCCGCGCTTGAGCGATGCGGCATTTTTCTGGGAGCAGGATCGAAGAGTACCGCTCGAAGCGCATGCCGCTGATCTCGCCGGGGTGACATTTCAGGCAAAGCTCGGCACCTATGCCGACAAGACTCGACGCGTGAAATCATTGGCCGAATCGATCGGCGCGCGGATCATGGCAGGACCTCATGTCGGGCGCGCCGCCGAGCTTGCCAAAGCCGATCTCATGACCGCGATGGTCGGCGAGTTCCCGGAATTGCAGGGAACCATGGGCCGCTACTACGCCGAGGCCGAAGGGTACCCGGAGGAGGTGTCGCTCGCGCTCGAGGAGCACTATAGGCCCCGATACGCGGGCGATGCGTTGCCGACGACCAAACGGGACAGGCGCTCGCGCTGGCCGACAAGATCGATACGCTCGTCGGCATTTTCGCCATAGAACAGCGCCCGACAGGCACCAAGGATCCTTTCGGCCTGCGGCGCGCCGCACTCGGCGTGTTGCGCATCTTGCTCGAGTGCCAATTGGATCTCGACCTCTACCTGCTGCTCGTGGATTCCGCCGCGGCACAGCCGGTGCACAGATCCTCCGTGGCCGACGAGGTTTATGATTTCATCGCGGAGCGCTTTCGCGGACTATTGCTCGAGCGCGCCGACGGAACCACCGCCGAGATGATCGATGCCGTCCTCGCGAGCCGGCCGCATTCGCCGCTCGATGCGGACGCCCGCCTGCAGGCGCTCAAGGAATTCTTGCAGCTGCCGGACGCGGGGGTTTTGGCGGCGATCAACAAGCGCATCGCGAATATCCTACGCAAGGCGCAAATGGAGAAGGATATCGCCGTGCAGGTCGCCGAGTTCACCGAAGAGGCGGAACAGCAGATTGCATGGCGTGCTCGCAGAGCTGCGCGGCAGCCGTCGGCGAAGCGATCGCCAACCGTCGATACGCCGAGAGTCTGCGTGCCTTGATTGCGCTGCGAGGCCCGGTCGACGATTTCTTCGAGCGCATCATGGTGATGGACGAGAATCTCGCGCGCGCGCAACAATCGGCTCGCGTTGCTGCGCGAGCGCCGCTTGGGCTGCTCGGCGGCGTCGCCGATTTGTCGCGCTTGCCGGGCTGACGATTTCCATGCAACGGGTCCGATCACTGCTGTTCACGACGTACATGATGGTCTCGGCGTGCCTGTTCGGCGGATTCATGGGATGTGTTTCTGGCTGCCGTACCGCACGCATTTCGCCATCGCGCGCGCTCATGGGCGCGCTGCCTCTTGTGGATGCTCGAGCGCCTCTGCGGGCTGAATTTCATCGTCGAGGGGCGCGAGCGAATTCCCGCCGGCAATCACATCGTCATGAGCAACCACACCTCCGCGTGGGAAACGGTCGCGCAATTCGTGATCTTCCCTCCCCAAGTGTGGGTGTTGAAGCGCGAGCTGTTGTGGATCCCATTCGTCGGTTGGGGACTGAAGCTGCTGCGGCCGATCGCGATCAATCGCGGCGAGGGGCACCGTGCGGTGAACCAGGTGATCGAGCAGGGCAAGGCACGCCTCGCCGACGGTCTTTGGGTCATCATTTTTCCCGAAGGCACCCGAGTGGTGGCGGGAGAGACCCGCAAGTTCGGCGTCAGCGGCGCGCTGCTCGCGACCGCGACCGGCAAGCTGCTCGTGCCGTTGTCGCACAACGCCGGGGCATTTTGGCCGAGACGCGGATTCGTGAAGAAAGCCCGGCACGATTCGCGTGATCATCGGCGAGCCGCTTCCCTCGGCGGGAAGGAATGCGAGGGATCTGAACGAGGAGGTCCGCCAGGCCATCGAGTCCGGCTTGGCGAGGATTGCAAGAGGTTAGTGCTTGTCCGGGAAAACGAGGCCGACGCCGCGCAGATGGCCAAACAAGACGCGAAGTTTTTCGACATCGGCCGGCGGCAACGCGGCTTTGAGCAGGGAAGCGACGTTGGCGCGTAGATGGTCGAGGTCTCCCGTACCGAAGAGGGTTACATCGACGCCAGGTTCATGTCGAGCGAAGCGATAGGCGGCATCGGTCAGGCTCGATGCCCCGCCCGAGTGAATCAGAAAGCCGAGCGGATCAGGATGCTGCGCGAGGGCCCGCGAAACTTTGCCCTCGGCCGCGAGGTCCGCCATGGCCTTTAAGAGCACGCCGGGCTGAGAGAAGATATTGCGTACGGCGAACATGACCAGCGTCCCCACCCCCTGCGCCCGCGTGCGCGCGAAAACGGTCGCGCGCGCGCCCTGATTCATCATGTGAAAGGCGAGCATCACGACTTCCCAACACGAATCGTCGAGCGCCCGAACCAGCATCTCTTGATTCGGGTCGCGCGGGGGACTCTCAGTGATTCCGAGATGCCGTATCTTTCCCATCGCTTTCTGTCGAAGCAGCGCAGGCACGAGTTCATGCAGTGCGTAGCCGTAGTGCTTGGCCTGCACCGCGTGCAGATGAAAAACGTCTATGTGGTCCACGCACAGGCGGCGCAGCGACCGTTCCAGACTGTCGATGACGGCCGCGCTCGAGAAGAGCGCTCCGTCGTCGTCGACGACTCGGCTCTTCGAGGAAATGACCACGCCGTCGCGCGCCTCACCGGCCAGGGCTTGCCCGACCACTTCCTCCGTCCCATAAACCGGGGCCGTGTCGAAGAAGTTGACCCCTAGATCGACCGCGGCCCGCACGAGCGATATCGCTTCATCCTGGCTCTTTCCCAGCCCGAGGCCCAAACGGCTGTTGCCGCCGCAGCCCAAGCCCGCCACCGAAACGCGTAAGCCGGTCAATCCAAGAGTCGTGTATTGCATGCCGCAACTTCAGCGGCGGCGGCTAAGTTCAATACCGCTGCCGACCGGCAACAAAACCGAATCGAATTCCAGCTCGCGGATGCGACGCCGGTAGATTGCAACGTCAGCCTGCGTGGCTTGCGGATAGATCATGTTGTCCGCAACCACGAATGCGCCCGGCGAGAGCTTGGGATACACGAGATCAAGACAGGGAACGTACAGATCTTTCCAAACGTCAATCAGCACGAAGTCGAAGGGTCCCTCAAGACGCGGGAGAGTATCGAGAACGCTCCCGACGAGAACACTCACGCGATCCGCAAGATGGGCCCGCCCGAGCGCCTCGCGCGCATACGCTGCCTTGTAGTCGGCCAGCTCGAGGCTCACCACACTCCCGTCCGTATCAGCGGCCGCATCGGCGAGCCACAAAGACGAATAGCCGTAGGAAGTACCCAATTCCAGAATAGACCGAGCTTTGGCGGCCTTGATCAGTATGTTCGAGCAGCCGGCCGGTATCCGGACCTATCGCTAGGAGCAATTCATTCAGCCGCCGCATCCACTGCGAGGAATCGGCCGATTCCATCAGCTCTTGTTCAGCCGCACTGCGCTTTTCATATTCGGCCAGTACGAGATTGAATGCTTCATTCACGGTTTTGATGCGACACCTTGACCAAGTAATAGCTGACCGACAACGCGACGATGATGGCCGCAATGCCCATCAGCGACGAACCATCGAGCTGCTTCGGATCGAGCAGCACGACTTTACGGGTAATGGCGACGAGTCCGACCGCCAGGATCACTTCCACATGAACCCTATGGTCGGTGAGGTAAATCTTCACGGTATGCATGAGCTCGATACCGATCAGGACCAAAAGAAAGCTTCCGAAAATATCGATTAATTCATTCGGGTCAAAACGAAACAGCGGCGGGTTGAAGAGACCTATGACGATCTCGCGGCCGATCTGGATGGTGGTGACCAATATGACCGCAGCAATGAATACGATCAGAACCAAATAGATGAGGGATTCAAATTTACTGAGCGCTCTCATCGGCTTTAGAAGCTAGATGTCCAGGTTCGACACGTGCAGCGCATTCTTTTCGATGAACTCGCGCCGCGGCTCGACCGCATCGCCCATCAGCGTCGTGAAGATATCGTCCGCGGCGACCGCGTCCTCGATGCGCACCTGCATCAAGCGCCGCGTTTCCGGATTGATGGTCGTGTCCCACAATTGGCTGGCGTTCATCTCGCCCAAACCCTTGTAGCGCTGGATGGTCTGGCCCTTTCTTCGCCTGCTCGAACAGCCAGTCCATCGCCACCTTGAAGCTCGCGACTTCCTGGCGCTCGTCGCCGCGCTGGACGTAGGCGCCCGGCCCCATCAAGTCGCTCAAGGTCTGCGCGAGTTCGGCGATCCGCAGATATTCCGCCGAATCGAAGAACTCGCGCGGGATGTGCTTCTCGGAACTCAAGCCGTGCTCGAATCGCTGCAGATCGATGCGATGGCCGCCGGCGGCGAGCGTTTCCACGGTGACGCGATAGCGGCGCGACACATCATCGAGCGCATTGAGCTTGAGCTCCAAATTGCGGCACCAATCCTTGAGCGCATCGATGCGGTCGAAGGTATCGGGGCTCAAGCGTCGGCACATACAAGCAGCTGCTCCAGGAATCGCTCGTCGTAGCGGCGCGCCCAGCGGCGCACGATGCTCTGGACCTCGACGTATTTGCGGGCCAGGGATTCGAGTCCCATCCCGGACAAGCGGCGGCGCCTCGGCGTTGACGTGCAGGGCCGCGCCCTCGATGGCGGTGCTGAGCAGCAGCGCGTTCAATTCCAGATCGTCCTTGACGTAGGTTTCCTGCTTGCCCTTCTTGACCTTGTAGAGCGGCGGCTGCGCGATGTAGATATGGCCGCGCTCGATCAGGATCGGCATCTGCCGATAGAAGAAGGTCAGCAGCAGCGTGCGGATGTGCGAGCCGTCGACGTCCGCGTCTGTCATGATGATGATGCGGTGGTAGCGCAGTTTGTCGACGTTGAAATCGTCGCGGCCGATGCCGCAGCCCAAGGCGGTGATCAGCGTGCCGACTTCCGCGGATGCGAGCATCTTGTCGAAGCGCGCCTTCTCGACGTTCAGGATCTTTCCCTTGAGCGGCAGGATGGCTTGGGTCCGCCGGTCGCGGCCCTGCTTCGCCGAGCCGCCTGCGGAGTCTCCCTCGACCAAAAACATTTCGGAGAGCGCGGGATC
>CAWAMT010000012.1:0-233672 GCA_963783185.1 uncultured Gammaproteobacteria bacterium
GTGTTTGGGTCCACGCCTTGACGATCAGATCGATGCCTTCCTGGGTCATGGCGCGCGTATCGCCCGTCGTATCAAAGGTCTTTTGCTCGTTAGGTGTTCCGCGAAGAAACAGCACGACGACCCGTCCGCCGGAAAGCGAATCGAGCATGGCTACTTCCTCAGCCACGCGGATCGGATTACTGAGCGGTATGAGAGGCCCGAGCAGGGCGATAGTTGCCCGCTTCACCACCTGGCTGACGGCGGCCGCCATCACCATCGGATTCGGAGTCATGATGTAGGGCGCATAGTGATGCTCGGACACGCTCACCCAATCGAACCCGAGCGCATCGGCCCGAGCGCACATGACCAACGAGCGCTGCATGGAGTCGCTCGCAACCTTGGGATCACAGTACGCGGATGGCGCCGGCCAAATTTCGATTCCCGGCGCAGGCCCGTCGTACGAAGTCATACTCAGATAGCCGACTTTCATCTCATCGGCTCACGTCGCGCACAAACCTGCGTCGGCCGATACCACTGAGCCGTTGATGTAGCGGGCTTCGTCCGAAGCGAGAAACAGCGCCAACGAGGCGATTTCGGCAGGGTCTAGATAGGCGGTGCCAAGACTAAAGAATTCCACTGCGCGCGCCATCCCCTTCGGGTCGAGTTCGCCCTTGGGCATCGATTCTTCGATGTTGGTTTGCACCGCTCCCGGGCAGATCGCGTTGCAGCGGATGCCTTCCTTTGCATAGCGCCAGGCGGTATTGCGCGTGAGCCCCAGCAGCCCGTGCTTTGAAGCAGTATAGGCGGCCCCGGCCGAAGCGCCGCTGAAACTCGACAGAGACGCAATATTGACGATCGACCCGCCGCCCTGCTTCAGCATGTAGCCGAGCGCGCGACGAGTCATGAACATGGGCGCATCGAGGTTCGTTGCGAAAACACGCCGCCAGACGTCGTTGCTGAGTTCTGCGGTTCCCTGAAAATGATCCATGATCCCGGCATTGTTGACCAGCACGTCGATGCGGCCGTGACTCGAAATCGCCAAATCCACCAGCGCTTCCGCTACCGACTGATCGCTGATGTCTCCCGTGGCGCTCTCGATCTTCGCACCGCCGCCGCGAATATGCGCCACCACTTCGCCAAGTCGTTGCGCGTGTCTATCGCCAACGACGAGGCTCGCACCCTCCGCCGCGAACCGGATCGCCATCGAACGCCCCATTCCCGATGCGGCGCCCGTGATGACCACTACCTTGTCGCGTAGTCGCATGACTAAAATCTCCGGTACAGAATCGATTCTCCGGGACAAATTCGCAGACGCTGGTTCACGCAAATTTTTCGAGCAAACGCACCGTAGCGCCGGGGTCTCCGACGAGAATGGCATGGTCGCCTTTCACTTCGTGCATGTTCCAGCCAAGTTCCCGGGCGCGCCGATGCATGGGCGTCATGACGGTGTCGGACACCGCGATGTAATCAACGGGCTTCTTGATCGATTCCGCGCCGACGCGCACAGGGTTCACCGCGCAGGCCGTCGGCATGTTGGAAAGGTGCCCGAGCAGCCACTCCTGACGTTCGGCACTCATGAGAAACGGCTTCTTTTTAGCTTCTTCGCGCTGTTGATCCGCTACCGGCGAGTAAATCGGCACTGCGCCTGCGCTTACGCCGGCGGCCACGGCGCGCGATTGATCGGCGCTCATGTAGCCCATCGCTTCGGACACCGATTCGCCGGCCCGGACGATCAATGCATCGAGATACACGACATGCCGGATACGCTGCGCTGCCGCAGCGACCACCCCGGGCGCCACCGACCCCGAATAGCTGTGAGCTACCAACACGCAGTCCGACACATCCTCGAACTCCAACATGTTGAGAACATCCACCACGTGCGTTTCGACGGTGCAATCGCGGCTGATGAGGTGCCGGCGCTCGGCAAAACCGGTAAAAGTCACGGTATGAACATCATGGCCGTCTTTACGCAATGCTTGCGCACAATCTTTCCAGATCCATGAACCAGCAGCACCGCCGTGAAGTAATGCATAAGTCGCCATCGGATCCCCCTTTGCGCCTGTCCGGTCGGATGAGGCTAGCCAATCGTCCCGCCATTTCCACGGCTGGGAAATTGGGCTACTATCGCACAAATAATATACAACGAGTCATAAAATACATTGCCGGTTACGGGGTGTAAATGGTGAGTTTTGGTGCCTCGGCACCAGGAGGAGCACCGTGGAAGTAGTCAGAACAAAGCTCGATCCCCCGTTGGAGTTGGGCGATCTACTCGCCCGAACGCGGCTTTTGGAAAAACTCGACGATGTGGCACGGTCCCAAGTGACGCTGCTGCAAGCTCCGGCCGGCTATGGCAAGACGACTCTCATGTCTCAGTGGTTTCATACACTACGGGATTCCCGAAGTTCCGTCAGCTGGCTCTCGCTCGACTCCACCGATACCGATGCCGTCCTGATTGCCGAAATAGCGGCCGCTCTGGCGCCCATCGTACGTGGTGACGCGGTCGCCAATCTTCGCAGCGCAAGCGGCACCCCAGCAGCATCGCTCATTGTCTCCCTGGTCAACGCGCTGCAACCGCGCGTCCATTGCTTGTATCTATTCGTCGACGACGTGCATCAGCTCGCTCCCGAAGCCCTCGCGGCCTTGTGTCAATTCATCGATCGCAGCCCGCCGGCCATACATTTCATTTTGGCGTCGCGCGCGATCCCGCAAATGCCGCTGGCACGCATGCGTGCTCGCGGACAATTGTTGGAACTCGGCGTGGAGGACCTCAAGTTCACCGCAGCCGAAGCCCGTCAGTTCATCGCGAACGCGGCCGAGCCGGGCCTCACGGAACCACAGCTCGCGACGCTGCTCGAGCGAACAGAGGGCTGGATAACCGGGATCAGGCTCGCCAGTCTCGTGCTGAGAAAGGGCGTCAATCCGCAGGCGATGCTGGCCTCTTTGACGGGAAGCCGCTGCACGGTGTCGGATTTTTTCGCTGAAGAAGTGCTGGCGCAGCTTCCGCAAGACACTTGCGATTTCCTATTGCAGACCTCGGTGCTCGGCCGGTTGTGTCCGTCTTTGTGCGATGCCGTCACGGGACGAGACAACGCGCGGCAGATGCTCAATTTCATCTCTCAGTCGGGTCTTTTTCTCATGCAGCTCGATGATGAGCGCAACTGGTTTCGCTATCATCCGCTGTTCGCGGAATTTCTCCAGCGGCGGCGCATCGACGAGTGCGCCAGCGAAAACGCGGAGCTGCACCTCGAGGCGAGTCGCTGGTTCTGGAAGAACGACGCGCCTGTCGATGCCATCGAACATGCATTGAAGGGTGGGGATGTCGAACGAGCGGCCGAATTGCTGGAGCTGCGCTGCCAGGACATGACCTACACCGGGAAGCTGCAGCTCGTTTGTCAGTTCGCCGCTCGCATTCCGGAGCCCGTATTGCAGCGCTGTCCACGCGTTCTGTTGAGTGTCGCTTGGATGCTGACGCTCAACCTACGTCTCGAGGAAACACGCAGTATCTTCGGCGTCGTCACAAATTATCTGCAGGCGCAAGATGCCGGCGGGAGCCTCTCGGCGGAGGAGAAGCGCAACTTGCATTATCTCTTGCTGCACCGTCAGATGGTATTGGCTGCGGCTGAGGATGACGCTCCGGGCGTCGAGCAGAAGTGCCGGCATCTCTTGGAAGCATTCCCCGAGGAAAGGCATCCCTACCTGGTCGGAACCATCAATGCGCAACTGCTGTATTCACAGCGGGAGCAATACCAACTGACTGACCTCGATCGCCTGTCCGCCACCGCGCAGGGCATCCTTGCCCGTTCCTGTTACAGCTTTGCCTGCATTGCCCTGCAAGCGAACGTAGGGCCGTCGCTGTTTTTCGCCGGGCGCACGGATGCCGCACGGCGGGCGCTGGAAAAAGGATTGTCGGAGAGCATGCACTTTGCCGAGAACAATTCGGCGCTCATCGCCCTGCCCGCACTGCCGATGAGTGAGCTACTGTACGAATGCAACGAGCTTGAACGCGCGCAGGAACTCATCGAAGCCGCCCTCCCCCACGCCAACGATTTCGGCTTTGTCGACCAGCTTCTTTCTGGGTACATCACCAGCGCGCGGCTCAAGCACGCGCACGGAGATCTCACCGGCGCGCAGCAAATTCTCGACGAGGGGATGGGGGTCGCCATGGCGCGCAAGCTCGAGCGCCTGCGGCTCGCGATCGTCGCCGAGCGAGTGAAATTCTTGCTGCAGGACGGCCGCACCGAACTGGCCGTGAGATTCGCCCGTTCGGCGGGAATTCCGCAATCCTGCGAGCATTTGCTGCCCAAACGCGGTGTCACGACCCGCGACGAATGGCGGGCGGTGGCCTGGTTTCGTATCGCCTTGAGCGAGGGCCGCATGCAGGAGGCGCTATCCGTCGGAAAACATTGGCGCAATTTTTGTTCGGCCAGAGGTGCGATTCGTTCCTTGATACGCTGGGACCTTTTGCTCGCGCAGGCATTGTTCGTCAGTGCCGACGTACGTGCCGCGCAGCGCACGCTGCGCGAGGCCATCACCCATGCCGCCGCCAGCCGCGCGATTCGCAGCTTCATCGATGAAGGATCGATCATCCGTACTTTGCTCGCGAGCACCTATGAAGCGGACCTGGACGTTTTACATCCCACCGATGCGTTCGCCGCGGAACTGCTCGAAACGTTCGACAGAGTTTCCAAGAGAAGACCCGCGCTGCACGCGGTGCCGCACCGAGCGGCGCCCGAGGGTCTCTATGGCAAGCTCAGCGTGAAGGAACGCGAGATCTTGGCTCTTGTCAGCACCGGTATGCGCAATCGCGAAGTGGCGAAAAAGCTGGGCATGACCGAGGGATCGGTGAAGTGGTACATGCAACAGGTATACGACAAGGTCGGCACCCGGCGCCGGCTGCAGGCCGTGGAGCGCGCCCGGCAGTTCGGCGTGATCGCCTAAGCGGCGCGCACGCCCTCTTCGTCCGCGTATCCCTCAAGCTTTCCGATGCGGCCTGCCTTTGCGAGGGTTTGCGCGGTATAGCTGCTCGAGCATCCGCGACAACGCTTCGGGCAATCCTTCCCAGGAACGGCCTGCCGGAACGGCGATCGTGCTTTGCTCGGCGCGCAGCAGCACTTCGCTTACCAGCAAACGATTCATGCGAATGCCGAGATGGGACTCGATGTCATCGTACACCGGCGCAAGCGCTTCATTGAAAACCGCGACATGCAGAACGAAGTGCGACTGCAGGAACTTCAGAACAAAGCTCGGCTCGATTTCGAGCATACGATCGCTCTTTACTTGCGCGGTGTAACGGATGAAGAACTCGAGCACCAGGCGCAGCCGGTCCTTTGGGACGTGGCTGCCGGCAATCGCCCTCTTGATTCCATCCACGAAGTTCCGTGACACGTGCTCGCCAACCGCCGCGAGCAAATCTTCCTTGCGTGCAAAGTACCGGTATAGCGTGGCGCGCGATATGCCGGCAGCGTCGCACACGTCGCTCATTGACAGCTGCGTCGCCCCACGGCGAGACAAGGCGGCCAGCGCGCCGTCAAGAATGCGTTGCAGGCTGCGGCCATTGGCGGCGGCAGGAGCCCTCTGCTTAGAGAGGGGCGATCCCCCTCGTTGATCGGAGGTCGCATCGGGCGTGCGGGCGTTGAGGGACATTTGAGCTCAAGCCTTTGTGAAACCGGCCAAGTCTTGCGGCTTAGAGTGATAGCGCGGCACATGCATGCCCCCGTCCACGTGGATGACCTCCCCGGTTACGTAGCGGCAGGCCTCCGAGCCGAGAAAGACGGCTACGGGTGCGATGTCCTCTTCCGGATCGCCGACGCGGCCGAGGGGATTCATGGCGGACGCCATTTGCTCGAATCCGGGAATCGCGCGCACCAACTCATCGTAGACGGTGCCGGCCGCCACGGGTGCTATGGCATTCACCAGGATCTGGAAGCGTCCCCACTCCATCGCGGCGCTGCGTGTCAACGCCTCGATCGCGCCTTTCGTCATGTTGTAGTCGCCATGCAGCCACGCCCCGGCCTCGGCGTCGACCGACACGAAGTTGATGATCCGGCCGCCCCCTTGATCGCGCATGATGGGCATGGCGAGCCGCATGAACCACCATGTCCCCCACGCGCCGACGCCGAGCGTCGCCCGCAGCATCTCGTCGGTCTTCTGTTCGAGCAGCACGTTCGGAGACAACTTGCTCGCGTTGTTCACTAGAATATCGAGGCGACCGAACTGCTTCATCGTCGCTGCGACAGCGGCTTCGACTTCGTTTTTCTTCGACACATCGACTCGCACGAAGAGGCTGCGGGCTCCCAGGGATTCAAGTTCCCCGGCCACCCGGGCCCCATTACCTTCGTCAATTTCGGCAACGACGACCGAGGCGCCCTCGCGCGCGTAGCGACGCGCGACGCCCCGTCCAATGCCGGCGCCGGCGCCGGTCACCAACGCCACTTTGCCATCCAATACTCCCATCATCACTCCTGCAGCGGCCTTAAGGGCAGCCTGCGTTTTTAATTATAGGAAGACGGCAAGATTGGCCATGCCGAGTACCGACTGGTCGACGATGATCTCGCGCCGCGCCAATTTGAACGCGCCAGGTCCTGTACGGCGCCACAGATCATGGCGTACGCAACTCAGCATCTGTAGATGCGATTGCTCGTAGCGGCTGCGGGACAGCAACAGGTAGCTCTCCACCTCGAATTCTTGGGGCTTTGCGGCCTCCCAGACGCGCACGTTGGTAATCAGCCGCCGCGTTCGCGACGGGGGATCCTCTGCCCATGCGCTTTTGGTTCCGAGCCTCTGCAATCGACCCATCATCGAGCTGAAGTCGTCATCGAAATGCAGCGTCGTGCGCACGACGGTATTGAGGCGGTCGGCACCCTGGCGCGTGGTACGCAGCGGCGCGGTATAGGACAGATCCTCGGTCAACAGATTTCCCCACGCGTCGAAGTTCTGCTGGTCGAGCAGCGCCGCTTCGTCGTAGAGAAAATCCAGCACTTCGCAGTAAAGCGCAGAACCGGTAGCGATGCGTTTGCCCGTGATCGGGGCGGGCTCCGCCCGCTCCATCCCTTTGCTTATGGTGGCAGTCGTCATGTCGTCATTCTCCTCGTGTCGGCGCCGCTTCAACTCTTGGCGGTCATGAGCTCGCGGTAGTACAGCCACCAATTCCATTGGGTGTCGTCTTTGGTGAAGCCCTCGTACACGTACCCGCCGCCCGGCCAATCCGCGGGCTTCTTCTCACCCAGCAGCGCGCCGTACTTCATGGTCCGCGTGCGTCCGATGGCGCCTCGAGCGTTCCGGCTCATATGCGGCCAGGTGTCGGAATCGTCCTGCTCGATCGTGCCGGAGATGCCCGCTTGGCGAACCGCGTTGGCCATCATGTCGCGTTTCATTTCCGGAGTGGCATCCTTTTCCGCGAAAATCCAATTAGTGAACTCCAGATGGTCCGGCCCGCGCGGTACATAAGTATGCAGTGACAGCGCACCTGAGTATTTGCCGTCGGTGCGAGGCGCATAAATGAAGAGCACCAGCACGTTGGGGAACATACCCCCCACCTGCGGAGGTGCCTTCGCCATCAGTTTGAGTCCGTCGGGACTCATGTGCCGCTTCAATTGCGGCAACATCTCTTTGGTGATTCCGGGGGGCGGCAGAAACTCGAGCCGCTGATCGGGAGTGAGCTTCTTCAGTTCATCCATGGACATGAACATCGTGAAGGTGACCTCGGCCGGGATGCAGCGCAGCGAATGGCCTTGGCGGCAGCTGATGTCGACGCCGTACATGGCCGGCGCGTTCGCATAGATGTCGTCGGCCGTCGCACGTCCGTATTGCCCGGTTTCCATGAGGGAACGGTGCAGGGTGAGAGTGTGAAAACCGTCCGAAGCCGACTGCTCGGCGGCGGCCTTCCAGTTGGCCGGCACGATGAACTTCTGCGGCGGCCCTAGAACCTCGAGACCGCCGTCCGTGCGGCAGAACAGCAGATCGAAATAGAACTTCGAATCCCCTAGGAAGTCCTCGAGCGACGGACCGTCAATGTTCCAGGTCGCGAATATCAGCCCGCCGTACAGCTGGACGCGTGCCTTCTTCAGGCCGAGATCCTCTTTGGCAAAAATGTTGCCGTGCATCTGCTCGCGCTCGATCGGCGCGCCCATGAAACTTCCGTCGGGGCGAAACGCCCAGCCGTGATACACGCAGCGATGCATCTGCGCGTTGCCGACTTCGCCCATGCACACCCGCATTCCGCGATGCGGGCAGACGTTCAAGAGAACGTGGACTTCGCCCTTGCGATCCCGGGAGACGATGACCTGGTCCTCGCCCATGTCGCGTACCACGAAATCCCCGGAATTGGGAATTTCCGTGTCGTGTCCGAGCAGCAGCCAGGTCTTGGTAAATATTTTCTCCATCTCGAGCTTGTAGACCTCGTGGTCGGAGAGCAGACGCATGGACACTTCGCGCGTCTCTGCGTTGATGAGCTCGTCGATGGTGGTGCCGTCGGACAGCGTGGGCGTGGATTTTTCGAGCATGGGATCACCTCACTATTGGGCGGGAATTATGATACATTAAAATCGTTTTTTGTACCATTCGTGTCGGCAGCAGAAGGGGAGATGTCAGCCATGACCAGTTTGAAATCTGCAGCGGGCGCCGTCACTCGGCTGCGCGTCATCGCCGATCGCAGCGCATGCTGCGGTTATGGCGTGTGTGCGGAAATCTGCCCCGAGATCTTCCAAGTGGACGATATAGGAATTGTCAGCCTGATCACGGATATCGTGCCGGAGGGTCTCGAAGTCAAAGCCAAGGAGGGCGCCTCGGCCTGCCCGCAGAGTGCATTGAAAGTGGTGGAAGAGCCGCGGGACTGACCGGCTCCACGCCGCGCCGCTGCGCGAATTCCCTCAGCCGCAACCCGCCATCCCGCCGTCGACGACGATTTCCGTGGCCGTCAAATAGCGCCCGGCGCGCGATGACAAGAATATGCAGGCCCCCACGATGTCATCCGCTTCGCCCAGCCGACCCAATGGCACGCGCTCGAGCAGCTTACGGAGTTCGGTATCCTCGCCGCGGATGTGGGCTGTCATCTGAGTCGGAAAGTAGCCCGGTATGACGGAGTTGACGGTGATGCGCCTGGCGGCAAGGTCTTTGGCAAGCACTCGTGACAAGTGGTGGATTGCCGCCTTGCTTGCGGCATACGAGTACGCCGACAACGGCTCAGCTCGCAGCCCCGCGAGCGAGCCGATATTAATCACGCGCGCCGGATCCTCGTCGGCCGCCGCCGCCGTGAGCAGCGGCAACAATTCACGGACCAGCGTGAAGGGCGCCTGCACATTGACCGCCATCACGCCAGGCCAAGCTTTATCGGGGAAGGTTTCCAGCGGCGCTCCCCACGTTCGGCCCGCATTGTTGATGAGGATGTTGAGCTGCGGCTCACGCGCTTTCATCTCATTGGCCAACGCCACCATCGCTTCGGGCGTGGTCAGATCGGCCGCAAGCGCCACGCACAGCCCGTCTTTGGCGAGTTCGAGCGCGGCGGCTTCGCCGACCTCCCGCTTTCTCGAGGTGATGTAGACTTTGGCCCCGGCGCCGATCAATCCGGCTGCGATCATGCGCCCCATGCCTTGTGCGCCGCCTGTCACCAGCGCGACATTATTTTCCAAGCTGAAGAGCGAAGGCATTGGGTCGCTACAAAGTGATCACAATCTTGCCGAATTGGTGTCCGTCCTGCAAAAACGCAAGCGCCTCAGCCGATGTCTCGAGGGTAAAGCTGCGCTCGATGACCGGCTCGAGCCGATGCTCTGCGACAAACGCGAGCATGGCCTTGAAATCCTCCATATTGCCGACGTTGGTGCCGATGACGGTGATGTTCTTGAGAAACAGCTCCGGCGCATTGACGGGGAATTGCACCCCGCCTGTCGAGCCATAGACAACCACGCGCGCGCCCATGTTGAGCGCGCGGCCATAGTTAGGATAGGAGGACGCGGGCGCTCCGTCGAACACGACATCGATGCCGCCGGTCGCCTTGGGCAACGCTTTGCGCCAGCTCTCGTCCTTGTAGTTAAAGCCCGCCTTGGCGCCGAGGGCCACGGCGCGCGAAATCGTCTCGTCCGATCCGCTCGTCACGTACACCTCTGCCCCCTGGTTGTGAGCGAGTTGGAGGGCCATCATTGCCACGCCGCCGCCGATGCCGGTCACCAAGAGCTTTTCGCCGCGCTTCAAACCACCCTTGGCAAACAAGCCACGCCACGCGGTCAGCCCCGCGAGCGCAATCGCAGCGGCCTGACCAAAGTTCAAATGCGCCGGCTTCGGCAACGCATTGGCTTCCGGAACACTGATTTTTTCGGCAATTGTGCCGGGCCCCGGCATGCCGAGCAGCCCGAACGCCGCGGCGGGAAACCGTGGATCGGGGCCCCAGTTCAATCCGGGATATAACACTACCGCTTCACCGACGCGCTTTTCATCGACGCCCGGGCCGACGGCTTCGATGACGCCGGCACCGTCGCAGCCTAAGGTGAATGGTGCCGGAACCATCCCCGGATACTGCCCACGCGTGATCCACAATTCGCGGTGATTGACCGCGGCGGCTTTGATGGCGACCAAGACTTCGCCGGCTTTCGGGCTGGCGGTCTCGATGTCCTTGACGACCGCGCGGTCCAGACCCTCGGCGGCTTCCAAAACCAATGCCTTCATCGTAACTCCAGAATGGTAGGTGCCCTAAGCTACGGCTGCATCTTGGCAAGCAACGTTTTGACCGGCACGGTGGTCGGGGTGTGGGCGTAGAAACCTCCATCGACCGGCAGCAATTGTCCGGTGATGTAGCGAGACCGGTCCGATGCCATGAACACCACCATCTCGGCCACGTCGCGTGGTTCCCCGAGCCGCCCGGTCAGTTTGTTCTCCCGGAATATCTCCCGGAGCGGTTCTGGCATCGTTGCTTTCAGAACCGGGGTGGCGATCAAGCCGAGCACCAGCGCATTGCAGCGGATGCCTTGGGACCCATACTGAGTTGCCACATAGCGGGTCAAGGTGTTGATCGCGCCCTTCGATGCCGCGTACGCGGTCGCGAAAAAATCGCCCGCGGTCGACGTGCCTGAACTGATGTTGATGATGGAGCCGCCGCCGCCGGCGATCATCAGGGGCAGCGCGTGCTTGCAGGCGAGCATCGTGCCGCGCGCGTTGACGGCCATGATGCGGTCCCACAGTTCCACCGGCATAGAGGCGACTTCCCGGTCTTCAACTTGACCCTGGCTCGCGGCATTGTTGTCGAGAATATCGAGACGGCCGTACTTCTGCCGCGTGAACCGAATGAGCGACTCGACGCTGAGTTCTTCGGAAATATCGGTGACGCACTGCGCCACATCGAACCCATCGCTGATCAACGCGGCCGTCGTCTTGTCGAGACTGCTTTCGCCCACGTCAGCCAGCACTACGCGGGCGCCGCTTTCCGCGAGCAGCCGCGCCGTGCACGCTCCTATGCCGCCTTCACCGCCGGCGCCGGTCACAATGGCGACGCGGCCGCGCAATTCCTGAGTTTTCTCGGGCACTGAATTCACCTTCGCGCTTGCACTACGCGTCGTCCGCCACCGGGTTGACGAGCGCGCCCACTCCTTCGATTTCTACCTCGCAGACATCGCCGGCTTTCATGAACAACGGCGGTTTGCGCGCGAAGCCGACCCCGGAGGGCGTTCCGGTGACGATGATGTCGCCGCTCTGCAGGGTAAAGGCGTCGCTGAGCATCGAGACCAACGTTGCGACATCAAAAATAAGATCCGAGGTATTCCCGTCCTGAACCACCTGCCCATTCAGGCGAGTTTGCAATCTCAAGCCCGCGGCACCGGGAGGCACCTCGTCGGAAGTCACGAGGTAAGGTCCGAACGCGCCGGTGCCGTCGAAGTTCTTGCCCATGGTCCACTGGGTGGACTTCATCTGATAGTCGCGAATAGAGCCATCGTTGAACACCGAATACCCAATGACATGCGACAGGGCGTCGTCCTTCGCGATGCGGCGCCCCCCGCGGCCGATCACTGCGACGAGTTCGCCCTCATAGTCCAATTTGTTGGAAATCCTGGGCCGCAGCAGCGGCGATCGATGCCCGATCAGGCTCGAATGAAAGCGGACAAAAACTGCCGGATATGCGGGGGTCTCGAATCCCCCTTCCTTGGCATGCGAGGCGTAGTTGAGTCCAATGCATATAATTTTGGGGCTGGCGGATAGGGGCGGCAGCAGGTGAAGCTGTTGCTGATCGAAGAGTTGTCCCGCTAAGAGGTCCTTCCCGACCGAGCGAAGCGCGGTTTCGCCGCCGGCAACGAGGTGATCGAGCGTACCTGGGAAACGCTTATCGCCGGAGAGCAAACCCCGCACCGCGCCGGACTTGTCGAGTACGCCCACTCCCTCATTCCCGTCCGATTTGAATGCCAGAAACCGCATGGCGCCCCTCCTCAAAAAATCCCTTGGCCATCTTGCCGCCAATAATTTATTTGTCAATATTAAATATATTTCTTGTTGCCCCGAATTAAGTTCAGGTACAGTGCCTTGAGTTGCGCCACAGCCTCCCTTCATGAGCCAAAAATTCAGCCTGACGCAGGACGCCTACGAGCGGCTACGCGCCGATTTGCTGGCCTGTCGATTGCAGCCGGGTGAGCGCCTGCGAATCAATGAGCTGTGCAAGAGACTGTCCGTCAGTCTCGGCGCGGTGCGCGAAGCGCTGTCCAGATTGACGTCCGAAGGGTTGGTCTCCGCCGAGCCGCAACTGGGATTTAGCGTCGCACCCATATCCATTGTGGATCTGCAAGACTTGACGATGGTCAGGAGTGAGATCGAAGGATTGTGCCTGCGCCAAGCCATCGCCCACGGCGACCTCGCGTGGGAGTCTCGAATCGTCGCCGCCTTCCATCGCCTCTCGCGAACGCCTCACAATGCACCCGACGATCCTAAACGCCTCAACGATGACTTTGCCACTGCTCATGCAGAATTCCACGAGGAATTGGTCTCGGCATGCTCGAGCTCCTGGCTGCACCGCATGCGCCACATTCTGTTCGCGCAGTCGGCCCGCTACATAGCGCTGTCGGTTCCCCTCGCTCGTCAGGATCGAGACCGCAACCAAGAGCATCGGGATCTTATGGACGCCGTGATCGGACGCAATAGCGATCGCGCCGTCGAGCTCATGACCGCTCATTTGAATCTGACGACACGAATTTTGCTCGAAGCTCTCGCCGCGCCGGCGAACAGCGAAGTGCAATACGTGAGCCGTATGAACTCCGATTTACGGCGTTCGGACGGCGTAAAGCGCAGTGTCGCCGACTGATCAAGATCAACCGGCCGCCGCGCCGACCGCCGTGGCGGCCATCTTCTTGAGATCGACACTCTCGTCCGCCGCTTGATCGGGCGTAAGCGCCACGCGATTTCCGATCAACCGCCGTGCAATCATGTGCTCACCCGGCCGGTTCACCGACTCGACACCGAGCAGCTGCCCGCTTCGGAAGCAAAACACCGAGCACGCCATTCCGGCAGAGTCTCCTCGAACGACGGTTTCGTCGTGACCCGCGGTGAGGCCTGCAATTTGCAGCTTCAGAGGTCCTTGGTCGCTCCAGAACCAAGGGACGGCAGCGTATGGCAGTGATCGGCCCATGATGCGCGAGGCCACGCAACGCGCCTGATCGGTGGCATTTTGAACCGATTCCAAACGCACAAATTCCCCGGCCGCAAAGCCGCTCGGATAGGAAGCGCAATCGCCGATGGCGCTGATGTTGGGATCCGCTGTCGCAAGAGTCGCGTCCACCGCAATGCCATTTCGCACCTCGAGGTTGCACGTGGCCGCGAGCTCGACGTTCGGAATGACTCCGATGCCTATCAATACCAGATCTGCGTCGAGCACTGTTCCTTCCACCGTTTCGACGGCCGCTACCCTCCCCTCGTCATCGAGCAATCGCTTGACCTGGGTATTGAACAAAAAACGCACACCGGCTTTTGAATGTTCCCGCGCATAGAGATTGGCCATCGGCGCCGACAGCGCGCGGGACATCGGCCGATCGGCAACTTCGAGTACCGTCACGGAGACGCCGAGCTTCATCGCGGAGGCGGCAAACTCGAGACCAATGAATCCGGCTCCGATCACGACCGCTTGCTTCGCCTTGTGCAGCCGCACGCGCAGTGCCCGCGCCTCCTCGAGATGGCGCAGGAAGAAGACGCCGTTGAGATCATATCCCGGCACGTGCAGCGGACGATTGCGCGCGCCGATCGCCAAAACCAAGTGATCGAATTCGACCACCGATCCGTTATCCAGTGCGAGCTTACGGTGGCTTCGATCAATCGCGACTGCGCGCGTCGAAGACAGCATTTCAATTTGCTTATCTGCGTAATACGCATCGGGCCGCATCGCCAAGCTCGACTCGTCGGCGCCCAGCAAGTAGCCTTTCGAAAGCGGCGGCCGGTGATACGGCCGATGCGATTCCTCTCCCACTAGAACCACGCGGCCTTGATAGCCTTGCTCGCGCAGCGCGCTCGCGACTTGGAAGCCCGCCAAACCGGCGCCAACGATGGCGGCGGTTGGCGCAGACATTAGACTTGCCGAGCCGGGAGTTGCACGACCAACCCGTCCAACTCCGGCGTCACCTTGATTTCACAGCTCAATCGACTCTCGGGGCGGCGTTCGCATACCGTGTTGTCGAGCATTGCTTCCTCTGCCTCGTGGATGGGCGCCAACCGTTCGCGCCACTCCGCCGCCACATAGACATGACACGTAGCGCACTGGCAACAGCCGCCGCATTCCGCCACGATGCCGTTGATTCCACCGTCGATGCCCGCCTGCATGAGGCTCGCGCCTTCCTTGGCTTCGATGACCGACAGGGAGCCGTCCGGCTTGATGAAAGTTACTTTTGCCATCGCTTGATTGCTACCCGGTTGCTCATCGCGGCACGCGTAGTTTCATTGTAAAGTATTTATTATTAAATAATATATATTTATTGTGATACTAGAAAGAGCGCGGTAGTCCCAAACTCTCGGCGATCCCATTGCGCGCCATCTCATTGGTAATGGGACCGATGCGCCACAGACGCGCATCGCGCCAATATCGTTGCATATCCGTTTCCGCGGAATAGCCCATACCGCCCAAAATCTGAATCCCCAGATCCGCCGCTTTCACCGCATATTCCGACGTCAGCACCTTGAGCATGCTCGACTCGGTATGGCAGGGCTTACCTTTCGATTGCAGATCTGCGGTGTAGTGCAACATCAGGTGACCCGCCTGCCGCCATATCGCCATGTCCGCAACGTAGTGCTGCAAAATTTGGAATTCGCCGATCGTTTTGCCGAACGCCTTGCGTTGTTTCATGTAGGCGAGGGCATCCTCCAGGACCCCGTCCAGCACTCCCATGCAAAATGCCGCTACCATGATTCTCTCGTTGTTCAGAGTCGGCAGCAGCATGTACCAAGCTCTGCCCGGTTCACCCAGAACCAGTTCATCCGGCACGAATACGTTTTCGAAATGCACCGCGCACGATCCCATGGAGCGCATGCCGAGCTTAGGTAACGGCGTGATTTTGACGCCGGGCGACTTCGCGGGTATCCAGAAAAGACTCACGCCCTGATGACGTTTGGCTACATTCTTGTCGGTGCGTGCAAGCACCAACAGATAGTCCGCAACATGCGCGGATGAACTCCAAATCTTCTCCCCGCTTAAGATCCACCCTCCGTCGCCTCTTGTGGCTTCGGTCCGCAATGCACCCAGCACGTCGGTGCCGCCGCCAGGTTCGGTGAACGCAATGGCAGCACGCAGCTTGCCGGCCGCGATTTGCGGCAGAAATTTCTTCTTCTGAGAATCCGAGCCGTAAATGCCGATCGATTTACTGCCCGCAAACGAAGTGATTCCCCAAATCCACGCGAGTCCCGCGAGCGAGCGGGCCAACTCTCGACCGAGCGTCATCTGCATGACCACATCGCCGCCTTGGCCGCCATATTCCTCGGGAATACCGACACCGTGAAAGCCGGCATCGGTGAACTTGTCCCAAAGCGCGAAGGGATAGTTGTGCTCGTCCTGTTCGAGTTCGCGGGCCCAACTTTTGGGAGCTTCCTTGTCGACCCATTTGTGCACCATGTCTTGAAAGGCAAGGTGCTCTTCCGACAATTCGAAATCCATGCTGTCTCCGCAACCTGTGCTTGGTAACCAACTCAGAAAGGTGCATAAAAGAATGCGCCCCAGAGACGATTCATGATTCGCGCGATGGCAGCGAGCCTACACCTATCCAAAGATAGAGCTGCCGACGGCCCCTTGCGCCGCGCGTCGACGGGCGACTCAATCCTCAGCGCTTCATCAATGCGCCTGGATCGATGCCCCAGTCGGCGAGCACGGCTTGCATGTCGGAACCTGTTTTCGCGGGGGCTCGCGGCCGCTCCGGCGCAGTGCGCGAGAAGCGCGGCGCCGGCGCATTTTGCAGCACACCCCCGACTTCAATGAAGGCCTGACGAGCCCGGTTGTGCGGGTGCTCGGCAGCTTCGGCCAATGTCAGCACAGGCGTCACGCATGCATCGCTGCCGGCAAATAAATCGCACCACTCGTCGCGAGTTTTGGTTTTGAACCGTGCAGTCAATTCGAGCTTCAGGGCGGGCCATTCTTGTTCGACGACCCGTGCATCGTGCGCGGGATACCCTGCCTGTCTCCAGCGCTCGGCGTCCAGACCCATCTTGCGGAGAAATGCTCCATAGAATTGCGGCTCGATGGGTGCAACTGCGAGATGACGGCCATCCTTGGTTTCATACGTGTCGTAGTAATGCGCGCCGCCGCCGAGCAAATGAGAACCCGTGCGATCCGCAAATTGACCCAATGCGCGGTAACCGAAAAACATCGCCATGAAGGACAATGCGCCGTCGAGCATGGCCGCGTCGACGATCTGGCCGCGTCCCGATGAGCGCGCCTCCCACAATGCGCAAACCACGCCGAACGCCAAGAGCAGGCCGCCTCCACCAAAGTCACCGATCACGTTCAACGGCACCGCGGGTTTGCCGCCGGTTGGACCAATTTGATGGAGAAGGCCGGTGAGTCCGATGTAGTTGAGGTCATGCCCCGCGGATTGGGCCAGCGGACCTGTCTGTCCCCAGCCTGTCATCCGGCCGTAGACGAGCCGAGCATTTCGTGCGAAACATGCATCCGGCCCGAGTCCGAGTCGTTCAGCGACTCCCGGACGAAATCCTTCGATGAGCACATCCGCCTTCTCGGTCATCGCCAGCACGAAATCGCGGCCCTCCGATTTCTTCAAGTCGAGCGCGATAGAACGGCGATTGCGCAACAGCGGCGAGAGTTCCGGCGTATCGCCGCTGCCGCTCAGGCGTTCGATCCGCACCACGTCCGCGCCCATGTCGGCGAGCATCATGCAGCCATAGGGCGCGGCGCCCAGACCCGCTATTTCAATGATCTTGACGCCCGCGAGCGGACCCATCACTTGAACTTGCGTTCATCGAGGCCGAGGCTGCGTCCGATGATCTCTTTCATGATTTCCGACGTACCTGCAAAAATACGCATCACGCGCGCGTCCCGATAAAGGCGGCTGATTCGATATTCTTCCATGTATCCTGCCCCTCCGTGCAGTTGAACGCAGGAATCCACCACACGGCCGGCAAGCTCGGTCGCGAGCAATTTGGATTCGGCCGCCAAATCGGCGGTCAGACGACCTGCGTTGTACTCGAGTACGCATTGATCCACAAAGGTTTGAATGGCGTCGATTTGGGCGCGCATCTCGGCCATGACAAAACGATTGTGCTGGAACATGCCGATAGGGCGGCCAAACGCCTTGCGCTGCTGCACGAACTCCAACGTCAAGTCGAAGGCGGTCTGAGCCAGCGCCATCGCGTCGATGGAGGAAATCAACCGCTCGCCGCTCAGAAATTGGCTCAAGTAGCCGAAGCCCTTGGCCGCATCGCCGAGCACATTGGCCTTGGGTACCTTCACGCCATCGAAGAAAAGCTCCGACGTGTCTTGCGCGTCCAGACCCATTTTGTGCAGACGCCCGCCGCGCTTGAATCCCGGCATGTCCGCTTCCACGACGAACAGTCCAATTCCGTAGCGCTGCTCCGGCGCTGAGCGCGCCGCAACGATCACGAGATCGGCGATGCGGCCGTTCGAAATGTAGGCCTTCGAGCCGTTCAGCAACCAATGGTCGCCGCAATCCTGCGCGCTGGTCTTCATACCCGCAAGATCGCTACCGGATCCCGGCTCCGTCATGGCGACCGCGAGGATCTTTTCGCCGCGAACGCACGCCGGCAACCATCGCGCCTTTTGCTCCTCGTTGCCGAGCTTGCCGATGTACGGAGCTACCAGACCCGAATGCAACTGAATATAGAAGCCCGGTTCGCCATGCCGCATATTCTCTTCATAGACTATCTGCTCAAACCTGAAGTCGGCGACGCCCGCGGCACCGTACTTTTCATCGGCCCACATGAGCAAATAGCCCTGCTCGGCGGCCTTGGTGAATGCCCACCGATCGACGAAGCCCTGCTCACGCCATTTCTCGGCGTGCGGTGCAATTTCATTCTGAAAGAAACGCCGTACCGAAGCGCGAAACTCGTCATGCTCGGATTCAAAGATGAGGCGGCGCATAGGGTGGGTGTCGGCCTAGGATCCCGCGGCGGATCAAACCGAATAGAATGCCTCGCCGCGCGCGGAGCGGTCGCGGAGCCACTTGGACGGCGCAAAGCGCGCGCCATGACGCCTTGCCAGAGTTTTACACTCGGCCACAAATCTCTGAAGGCCGACGGTATCGATCAGCGACAACGGCCCCCCCGTCCAGGAAGGGAAACCCCAGGCCAATAACGAGCCAACGTCCGCATCGGCGGGATGCGCGACAACACCCTCTTCTATGCAGCGCGCGGTCTCGAGCGACTGAATATAGAGAAACCGCTGCTTGAGTGCGTCGATCGAAGGTTGTTGAGCGGCGGGCGGGAATGCGGCCGTGAGACCGCTCCACAAGCGCTTCACCCCTCCCTCGGGATATTCGTAGAAGCCTTTGCCGTAGCGCTTACCCGGCCGTTTGTATTCTTCCAGCATACGCCGCATGACCTCGTACGCGCAGGGCTTCACGAATTTACTGCCGAGCGCCGCTTCGGTCTCTTTGACGATTTTCCAAGGGAGCTCGAGGGTTACCTCGTCCACGAGCGCCAGCGGCCCCACCGGAAAGCCGGCAAATTTTGCGGCGTTCTCGATCAGTGACGGAGCCACACCGTCTTCCAGCATGCGCATACCTTCATGAATGAAGGTTTGAAACACCCGGCTCGTATAAAAACCGCGCGAATCGGAAACAACTATCGGCGTCATCTTGAGCTGCGCGACGAAGTCCAGTGATTTTGCCAGCGTCTCTTGGCTGGTGTCGGCCCCCATGATGACTTCGACAATCGGCATGCGTTCCACCGGAGAGAAAAAATGCAGCCCGATGAATTGCTTAGGCCGTGTGGAAGCTTTTGCGAGCCCGGTAATGGGCAGCGTTGAGGTATTGCTGGCAAAGATGGCTGAGGTCGGTATCGCAGCCTCCGCCTTGCCCGTCACGTCGGCCTTGATCTTCGAATCCTCGAATACGGCTTCGATCACTAAGTCGCACTGCGCCAGGTCCGCATATTGAGTCGTCGTTTTGATGCGCCCCAGGGTTTCATCAGCCATTGATTGCGACTTTTGGCCGCGCTCGACGGCTTTCGCGAGCAATTTGAGCGCCAACGCTTTGCCCTTCTCGGCGAGCGCCTCCGTACTGTCGAGTAGCACTACCTGAATGCCCGCAACTGCCGCCACGTGCGCGATGCCCGCGCCCATCATGCCTGCACCGAGTACGCCCAATGTCGTTACCCTGGAGGCTGGCACGTCTTTGGGACGCCGCGCCAGTTTCATCGCTTCACCCTTGTTGATGAAGGTTGTGCGAATCAGGTTCAGAGAGACAGGGTCGCACAGCAGCTTCGCGAAATACTTCGACTCGAGCTGCAGCGCCTTGTCGAACGGCATCATCATGCCTTCGAAGATACAGTCGAGGATCGCAATGGGTGCCGGGTAATTGTACTGAGTCCTGGCGCCGATAGCCGCCGGCTGAAAGGTCATCACATTCGCGATCGCCGGATTCAGAAGACCGCCGCTGCTGCGATAGCCTTTCTTGTCCCATGCGCGCACCGGCTCCGGCGATTTCAATATCCATTGGCGCGCGGTTTCTATGAGTGCATCAGCCGGCACGACGGCGTCGACCATCCCGAGCTTAAGAGCATCGGCCGGAGCGACCGGTTTGCCCTCGAGCAATACGGGCAACGATTTCTCGATGCCGATCATTCGCGGCAACCTTTGAGTACCGCCCGAGCCGGGCAGCAAGCCGACGGTCACCTCCGGAAGACCCACGATGGCCTTGGGATTATCGACGATGACTCGATAATGACAGGCGAGCGCCAATTCGTAGCCGCCCCCCAACGCCAAACCGTTGATGGCCGCCACAAAAGGCTTGCCGCAGGTTTCCAAGCGCCTATGCATGGCGACCGAAGGCCGTTGACTGAATTCGAACGCCTGATGCAGCGTGATCGCACCGCCGGCGCGCGTAACGATGTATTTCAGATCCGCGCCCGCCATGAATGTGGGTTTGGACGAGGTAATAATTGCGCCTTTGAGGCTTGGATCGGTGGCCACTCGCTCGATGGCCTCTATCAGTTCCTCAATCCACTCGGGCGAGACGACATTCATAGGCTTGGTTGGATCGTTGAGGGTGATGAGAGCGATCCCATCGCCGTCGATGTCCACAGTTAACGTCTTCATGGGTCTTTTCTCACACTCTTTCGATGATCGTCGCTGTTCCCAAGCCATTGCCCGCGCACAAGGTGATCAGCGCCGTGTTTAAATTGCGCCGCTCCAATTCGTCGAGCGCAGTCCCCAATATCATCGCGCCCGTTGCGCCGAGCGGATGTCCCATGGCGATGGCCCCGCCGTTGACGTTGACCTTCTCCGGATCGAGTTCGAGCTGGCGGATGTATCGCATCACCACCGCCGCGAAAGCTTCGTTGATTTCGAACAGATCGATATCCTTGATGGACATGCCGCAGCGCTTCAACAGCTTTTGCGTGGTGGGCGCCGGTGCGCTCAGCATGATCGTCGGTTCCGAACCCATGGACACGAACGCCTTGACGCGTGCACGGGGCTGCTTGCCAATCCGTTTGCCGAACCGCCTGTTGCCCAGGAGCACGGCGGCCGAGCCGTCCACGATGCCGCTCGAGTTGCCGCCCGTGTGCACGTGGTCGATCGCCTCGATTTGCGGGTACTTGTGCAGCGCCACCGTATCGAAACCCGCCTGCCCCAACGCGACGAAAGAAGGCTTCAATTTCGACAGGCCTTCGACCGTCGTGTCCGGGCGCATGAATTCGTCTCGATCGAGAATGACTTCATCCAGGACATCACGGACCGGAACGATCGAGTTCTTGAAATATCCCTGCTGCCACGCATGCGCGGCGCGGCGCTGGCTCTGTGCGGCAAAGCTATCGACGTCGGTTCGTGAAAATCCGTCCAAAGTCGCGATGACGTCGGCGCCGATTCCCTGCGGCGCAAAATAGTTGTGGTAGGCGACCCAAGGATCCGCGGACCACGCGCCGCTGTCGGCACCCATCACGGTGCGCGACATCGATTCGACACCGCCGCCGATGGCGGCGAAATGCTGTCCGGTCATGATCTGAGCCGCGGCCGCATTGACCGCTTCGAGCGCCGATGCGCAGAAGCGATGCACTTGCTGACCGGCCACGGATTCCGCATAGCCGGCGAGCAGCACCGCGGCCCTCGCGATGTTGCCGCCTTGTTCGCCAACCGGTTGAGCGCAACCCATGATTACATCGTCAATCAACGAGGTGTCGAGTTCATTGCGATCCGCAAGGGCGCGCAACACCTGTTGGGCGAGCTGCACGGAGCTGATTTCATGCAGCGATCCGTCGGGGCGGCCGCGCCCGCGAGGAGTTCGTACGTGGTCGTAGATGAAAGCATCGGTCATCGCGTAACCCTCGCGGAATCCAAATTGCAACGATGATTCGCTGTACGGCGTCGTGGCAGCAGCGCACTCCAAGAATCGCCGGGCACCGGAATACCAGCACCTATCGAAAGATAGAACACCCGGCGACGCGTTCTTGGGATATTGGCGTGGTGCATCATACCTTTTTTACATCGTTCGCATCGTGTGCCGGCGCAGATTTCAATGAGCATTGATGGCGCCGCGAGCGCCCTGGCAACCAAGAGCTTTGCCGCGTATGGCGGGGTGAACCTGGTCGGGGATGTCGGCGGGGACGTGCACGGCGTGCCGGTTATTCTGATCCACGGAGGCGGTCAAACGCGTCATTCATGGGGACGAGCCGCACTCGAGCTTGTTGCCCGAGGCTACCATGTGGCGTCGATCGATCTACGCGGCCATGGTGATAGCGATTGGGCTCCCGATTCGAACTACGGCATCGATGCACAGGTGGGCGATGTGCGGGCGGTCATCGCCCAGATGCAGCGACCGCCGGTGTTGATCGGTGCATCGATGGGCGGACTGATTTCACTTACGGCCGCCGGAGAGACCCACGATGGCTCCGTTCGTGCTCTCGTGCTGGTCGATGTCACACCGAGAGTCGATCCTGCGGGACGGGCGCGCATCATTGGCTTCATGCGTGGTCGCCCCGAAGGATTTGACTCCGTGGAGGAAGCCGCGGAAGCGATTGCCGCCTATTTGCCGCATCGGCCCCGGCCGAAGGATCTCTCCGGCCTGCGCCGCAATTTGCGTCATCGGCCGGATGGCCGCTGGCACTGGCATTGGGACCCGAGGCTTTTCGACACGTTTGAAGCCGACCATGAGACCGCGGTGCAGCGCTACACGGCCGCGGCCAGAAGCATAAGCATTCCAACTTTACTGGTGCGAGGATCGAAGAGCGAACTCGTTACAGCGGAAAACGTACGCCACTTTCGCGAAGCCATTCCGCACGCCGAATACGCCGACGTCACGGACGCCGCACACATGATCGCCGGCGACCGCAACGACGCCTTCAACGCGGTGGTGCTGGACTTTCTGCGGCGTCGTGTGCCGGCCAGTTGATCCGAGCGGCCGTCGTGAAGACAACCGGCGCGTGAAGGGGAACAGTGTCAATGGATAGGGATTTTTACGATTACATCATTGTTGGTGCAGGGTCCGCGGGTTGTGTGCTGGCGAATCGACTCAGCGCCGACCCGAAAAATCGCGTCCTGCTGGTGGAGGCCGGACCGGAGGACAAGAGCCCTTTGATCCACATGCCGAAGGGATTTGGGGCCTTGATCCACGATCCCAAACACGCGTGGCAGTTCGAGGCGCAGCCGAATGCAGGCAACGCCTTTCGCACGGAAAAATGGGCGCGCGGAAAAATGCTCGGAGGGTCGAGCAGCATCAACGGTATGACCTATGTGCGCGGTCAGCCCGAGGATTACGACGGGTGGGAGAAGGACCTCGGATTAAAAGGCTGGGGATGGCTCGAGATAGGCGCTGCGTTTCGCGCCATCGAGGACCACGCATTGGGTGATGACGGTGTGAGAGGAGTCGGTGGACCGCTGCACGTTTCACCTCACCCCGATCGTCATCCGGTGAGCGACGCGATCATCCAAGCGGCCGAGTGCATGGGTATACCTCACAATGACGATCAGAATCGCCCGAACCAATTCGCCTTGGGCTACATGTGCCGCACCATCAAGGACGGACGCCGCCAGAGTGCGGCCGTGGCTTTCCTGAATCCCGCCCGCGGGCGCCCGAACCTACGCATCGTTACCGACTCGATCGTGCACCGGGTGCTGTTCGACAATAAACGCGCCATGGGCATTGAATGCGGACCCGCCGCAAGACCGGGCACCGAGTCCAAGACATACCGAGCCGAGCGCGAAGTCATCGTCTGCGCCGGGACGCTGCAGTCTCCTCAGATTCTACAGCTCTCGGGTATTGGCCCCGCTGCGCACTTGCAAGCGTATGACATTCCCGTCCTCGTGGATCTCCCGGGCGTTGGCCGGAATCTGCGGGAGCATTGGGCGGTTTGGATGAATTACCGGATGACTCAGCCCCTCTCCTACAACCAGAATTCTCGGGCCTGAGACTGATCAAGAATCTGTTGCGCTATGTGTTTACCCGCAAGGGAATCATGGCCACGAGTTCTCACGACATCAACGGATTCCTCAAGACGAGGCCGGATCTGGATGGTCCGATATTCAATTCACGCCGCCCCCTATTCATTGGATATGAGCACCGTGACGACCAAGACGCAAATCGAACGCCGCCCAGGCGCGAACATATTCGTCTACCCCACTCGCCCCGAAAGCAGCGGCACGGTCATGATTCGCTCCGGCAGCGTCGCCGACACACCTCTGATCAGTCCCCGCTACCTCGCGACCGACAACGATTGCCGCACGGCCGTCGACAGTGTTCGGCTCATCCGGCGCTTGGCGGCCCAAGCGCCTTTAAAGCCGTTTTTGACGGAGGAGAGTTTCCCCGGACCCAGCGTGAATACGGACGAAGAGATACTCGATGCCTGGCGCCGCTTCGGTCAATCGGGATATCACGCCGTTGGCACGTGCAAAATGGGACTCGACAACGACCCCAATGCCGTCGTGGACGCTCGGCTGCGTGTGCGGGGCGTAGCGGGACTGCGCGTCATGGATTGTTCGGTCATGCCCACCAATGTCTCGAGCAATACCAACGGACCGGCGATGGCCATGGCTTGGCATGCGGCCGATATCATCCTTCAAGACGCCCGATGAGCGAAGCATGCGCTTCACGCGAAGCGCGAGACTTCATAGGTCGAGGCACGCCTCATCGAAGTCGAGCCTGGGATTGCGCGGATATAGATTCTCGTCCGTACCATAGCCAACGTTGAAGAGAAAATTCGACTTCCAGCGGCCATCCGGAAAGAATTCCGCATCGAGTGTAGCTGCATTGAATCCGGACATGGGTCCGCAATCGAGGCCGAGAGAGCGTGCCGCAAGCATCATATACGCGCCCTGCAATGTGGAATTGCGCTTTGCCGTTTCCTCGATCAGCGGCGCGTTTCCAACGAATGCTGCGCGCATATCGCGCGAAGGAAATAGTTTTCCCAGTAAGTCGTAAAACCGCAAATCGTACGCGACGATCACGCAGCACGGAGCGGCCATGGTCTTGTTGATGTTCGAATCAATCAAGTGCGGCTTCAACCGTTCCTTTGCGGAGGCGCTGCGAATGAAGACGAATCTTCCCGGAGTTGTATTGGCTGCTGTCGGACCCCATTTGGCCAGTTCATAGAGCTGACGCACCAGCGCATCGGAAACGGGTCTCGCGGCCCATGCATTACGAGTTCGGCCGTTCGAAAGACCTGGTCCAATACGTGATCGCTTAGCCGGTGGCGTTCTTCCGTCATCGCTGATTCGTCCAATTCGAAAATATTGATTATTTCAACTACAATACATTACTGTCGATAATATACATTAGGCCACGTAGGATGGCGGCACCTTCCGCCGCAACGTGCGGCCGCAGCTGGCGGAAAGTACTCCTATGATCAACGAAAGCGATTTTATTTTAAGCGAGTCGCAGAAAAATGCCCTCTGCAGCCATTTGACGCCGGTTCAAAAACAACGGGCGCTTACCTGGATGAAGCTGCAGGAGACTCTCAACAAGGGCGACTTTGTGGCCATGGACAGCTTCTTCGATGCGGACTTCACGTATGGAAATCCCAGCCGGCCAGATCTTGGAAGCTACGCATCATGGAAGCCGTCTCCCGTCGCGCTATACAAGACCTTTCCTCCGAGTCTCTATCGCACGCTGGCGGCGACGGCGCGCGGCGACGACGAAATCTGGGTGTACTGCCATCACGCCGGCAGGCAGACGGGCGGCAACTACATGGGAGTTGCTCCAAGAGGCCAGGAAATCAACGTGCAATGGTTTTCCATCGTCACCTTCAAGGGCGACAAAATTCTGCGCATCTTTAGCATCGCGGATGTGCTTGGCATGTTCATCAGCGTGGGCGTCATCGATCCGAAAATGATGCCGGTGGATCCTTACAAGTAAAGAGCGGAGAGAAATCAATGGCAACCCAGCAAATGGCGAATCGACGGCCCGGCGTGCTCGCCGCACACTCTCTCGATCATTTCGCAATCGAAGTCCCCGATCTAGAGGAAGCGCGGAAATTCTATTCGACGTTCGGACTCGACGTGCGCGATGAAGCAGGCGGCATCGGGCTCTATACCTTCGGCCATGCGCATCGTTGGGGCTTTGTCCTCGAGGGTGAACGCAAGCGTTTGCTGTATCTCAGCTTCGGTGTGTTTCCGGACGACCTCAACGCGTTCGGAACACGTTTTGACGCCATGGGTATCAAACGGATCGCCCCCGTGAAGTCGGACTTGAGCGGACTCTGGATCGAGGGCTTCGATGGGCTACCGGTCAATGTTCGCGCGGCGGAAAAATCATCGCCCGAAGCCAAGAGCGTCTTTGAGGTCAAATCCGCCGGACCCGGCGTGGCGGGCACGGTCGTAAACTCCAAAGCTCCCAAGGTCCACCCGCGCCGTCTGTCGCATTTCGCCATCTTTACGACAGATGTCGCCGCCGCGATCGCCTTCTACGAGCGCACTCTCGGCCTACGCCTCTCGGACAGCAGCGGCCCGGTGGCCTTCATGCACGGCGCGCACGGCAGCGATCATCATATGCTGGCGCTGATCACATCCGATCATCGCGGCATGCATCACGCGTGCTGGGACGTCGCCTCGATTCAAGAAGTGGGTCTCGGGTGGGCGCAGATGGCGCGCGCCGGTTTCGATCAGGGCTGGGGACTCGGCCGGCACGTCCTCGGCGCGAACTACTTCCGTTATGTCCGGGATCCCTGGGGCAGCTACAGCGAATATTCAGCCGACATCGACTACATCCCCGCCGATTGCGACTGGCAGGCGGGGCACCACGCGCCGGAGGACTCGATGTTCCTTTGGGGGCCGAATCCCGCCGAGGATTTCATCGGCAATTTCGAACCCAAGGATGCGTGATGACTGATGTTGTCGCGTTCGCGACGGATGCAGAAGAGGGGTTAATCGCAGCGGTAAGGCAAATTCAACCGCTGTTGCGGCGAAATGCACCGCTGGGGGAAGCGCAACGGTCGATGACCGACGAGGTCTTGCATACGTTGGAGAAACTGGGTCTGTGGTCCCTGCTGTTGCCGCAGCGCTGGGGCGGGAAGGGGTTGTCATCGGCCGCTTTTAGCAGAATCAATCGCGAGGTGGCCAAAGGAGATCCCGCGGTCGCGTGGGTCGTGCAGATCATCAACGGATGTACGTGGATTGCGAGTATGACGTCGGATCGCCTGCAAGAGGAACTCTTCAGTCAGGGGATTCCACGATTTTGCAGCTCCTTCGCGGTGGCGGGCACCGCGAAGCCGGTCTCCGGTGGCTTCCTCGTCGACGGAACCTGGCCGTACAACTCTGGCTGCAGACAGTCGAGCTGGGGTCAGTACCTCGTCAACTTGCAGCGCGAGGATGGAACAATCGCGCCGGGCAATTTCGTCTACATCCCGATGACTGAGGTCGAGATCAAGGACACGTGGTACACCGTGGGCATGCAGGGAACCAGCTCGGATTCCGCGGTGGGCAAGAATATATTCGTACCGCAGCATCGCTTCGTCTCGTTCGACAAGTCGTTCGGCTACCGCGAACCCGGCAAGAAACACGTGGGCGCCCCATCCGACAACTGGCAGGTGTTTCCACTGATTCGAGCTGCGGGCCTCGGCCAGCTCGTCGGCGCGGTCGAAGCCGCCTTGGATCTCGCATTGGAGGGCGCACAACGCAAGCCCGTCCCCAATACGACTTACACCAAGCAAATGAACTCTCCGGTCGTCCAGCGAAATCTTGGCGAAGCCGCGGCGAAAATCGATACCGCCGCCTTATTGGTCGACTCGTTGTGCAACGTGCAGGATCAGGCGGCACTAAGCAGCCGGCAATTCACTGCCCTTGAGCGAGCCCGGCAAAAAGCGGGCTGTGCGATGACGATCGATTTATTGAGTGCGGCGCTCGAGAAAATTATGTTCGTTGGAGGGTCCTCTGCGTTCGCTCGCGCCAATGAAATGCAGCGATTTTGGCGCGATTACAATACGGCTGCCCGCCACGCGATTTATCTGCCGGATTTCGGCTACGAGGTTTATGGAGCCATGCGTCTCGGCATCAACCAAACCGTCGTGCCGCCAAATTTGGTCTGAAGGATGAGAAGAATCCAATACCATCGCTACGGCGGGCCTGAGGAAATGCGCCTCGAGACCTACGAGCTCGCGGTCCCCGGCAAGGATGAAATCGTGGTGCGAGTCCGGGCCAGCTCGGTCAATCCCGTCGATTGGAAGATTCGCCAAGGAGCTATGAAACTCATGACCGGCCGGCACTTCCCGCGAGCCATGGGGACTGACTTTTCCGGCGTCGTGGAAAGCGTCGGCTCCAATGTCACCCGCTTTCAGGCCGGAGATGAGGCGTTCGGAACCGTACCGGTGAAGCCGTCCGGGGCTTTTGCGCAGACTCTGATCACCAAGGAAAAACTGGCCGTCAAGAAGCCGCCATCGATCTCGCACGAAGCAGCCGCCACATTGCCTGTAGCCGGCGTGACCGCCTGGCGCGGTCTCGTCGTAAAAGGACGGCTGAAGCCCGGACAAGCGATTTTCGTGAATGGCGCCTATGGCGGCGTAGGACAGGCGGTGGCGCAGATCGCGAAAGCGCTCGGCGCATCAGTTGCGGGACGCGTCGGTGCCAGCGCGCTGCTTGATGCCCGTGCCATGGGGATCGATCCGGTGCTCGACTACCAGCAGGAAATACCAGCCAGCTTCAATCAGAGATTCGACATCGTGTTCGACTGTAACGGCAGCCTCACACCAAGCGAAGGGGATGCGCTGATCCGCCGCGGCGGCGTCGTTCTCGACATCAATCCGAGCGGCAACAAATTCGCGCGAAGCTTGTACTCGCGCCGGCGCAAGATTCTGTTCGGAACGCCAGACGTCGAGATTCTAGAAAAGATCTCCGATCTGGCCGGCAGCGGCAAGCTGAGTATTACCGTGGGCCGAAGGGCCACACTGGAGGATGCCATCGCCCTCATCGGGGATCTCGAGGAGGGTCGGCGCACCAAGGGCAAAGCCGTCATCGTCGTGCCGTGAGCCCCATCTAGTTATCCTCTCTAGTAAGAGCGCGGCAGCCCCAGACTCTCCGCAATGGAGTTGCGCACCATCTCGTTCGATATCGGCGTCATACGCAAAATTCGATGATCGCGCCAATACCGCTGCATGTCGGTCTCCGCCGAGTATCCCATGCCGCCCAATATCTGAATGCCGAGATCTGCCGCTTTGACCGCATATTCGGAACAAATCATTTTCAGCATGTTGGCCTGAATACCGCATTCTTTTCCCGCAGCCTGCAGCGAAGCGGTGTAGTACAGCATGAGTTCCGCTTGTTGGCGCCACGTGGCGATGTCGGCGATGTAGTGTTGTATGACTTGGAACTCGCCGATGAGCTTTCCGAATGCCTTGCGTTGTTTCGCATAGTCGAGCGCGTCTTCCAAGACCCCGTCGATCGCGCCAAGGCACTGCGCACCAACCATGATGCGCTCGTTGTTGAGCGTAGGAAGCAGCGTGTACCAAGCTTTGCCGGGTTCGCCCAATACCAACTCATCCGGCACGAATACATTGTCGATGATCACCGAACAGGAACCCATCGCTCGCATTCCGAGCTTCGGCAGCAACGTCGCGGTGATGCCGGGCTGCTGCGCCGGGAGAAGAAACAGCGTCAAACCCTGATGACGTTTTTGCACGTTCTTATCGGTGCGCGCCAACAGCAGGATATAGTCCGCGGCGCGGGCGGCGGTACACCACATCTTTTGACCATTGATGACCCATCCGCCGGCCGCACGCTTGGCGTTTGTTTGCATGGCGCCCAGCACGTCGGTGCCGCCGCCGGGCTCCGTGAATCCGATTGAGACGCGGCATTTGCCCGCGGCAATCGACGGCAAAATTTTCGCCTTCTGCTCCGCCGTCCCGTATACCCCGATGGACTTTCCGCCGGCGAAAGAAGTCAGGCCCCAGGTCCACAACAATCCCCCTAAGGTTCTCGCGAGTTCGCGCGCGAACAGCATCTGCATGACGATGTCTCCGCCCTGGCCCCCGTATTCCTCCTCAATGCCGATGCCATGAAAACCGGCCGCCGTGAACTTATCCCACAGTTCGAATGGATATTCTTCTTCGCGTCGCTCCAATTCGCGCGCCCAACTCTTGGGAGCTTCGGCGTCGACCCAGCGGCGCACGGAGTCGCGAAAAGCCTGCTGTTCCTCTGACAACGAAAAATCCATACTGCTTCTCCCGCTAAAGTCTCAAGCCGCCGTCGATAATGATGGTCTGCCCGGTGATATAGGAGGATCGCCTGGAGGCGAGAAACGCCACCGCTTCGGCAACCTCTCGTGCTTCGCCGAAGCGCTTCAACGGTACGAGATTGCGTTGTGCCTCCCAGACCTGGGGTCCGAATAATTTTTGTTGGAATTGTTCACCAAGCCCCGCATTGATGATGCCGGGCGCCACCACATTCGCGCGTATGCCGTGGCGTCCCTCTTCCCTCGCCACGGCTCGGCACAGCATTTCGATGGCCGCTTTGGGCACCGCCGACAGTGCGTCTCCCGGAGGAAAGCTATAAGTTGCAAAGGAGCCGATGGCGACGAGACTGCCGCCCGTTTGCGCGCGGAATAGTGGTATCGCCGCGCGAACCAAATGAGTGAATCCGATCAACTCGGTTTGGACGACCTCGTCCCATTGCTCACTTGTGATTTCGGCCACATAGGGCTGCAAAATACTGACACCTGCGGCAAAAATCACCGCGCCTACATTTCCGAAGACTTCCTTGGCCGCGTTTACTGCCGCCGTTATCGACAAGCCATCGCGAAGATCGGCGAACATGGACATGGCTCGACATTGCGTCGACAACTCGCGCTCGAGCACTTGAGCTTCTTCGCGATGCGAACGATACGTAAATGCCACGGCTTCCCATTCCGATGCCAGGCAGCTACACACGGCTCTGCCGAGACCGCCGGTCCCTCCGATGACGCAAGCCGCCCCTTGATTCACCGGCGCCACGGATCGCCGAAACCGGAAGCCGGCATCAGCATCGTCGCCAGGCCGCCGTCGACCAGCAGATCAATACCGGTAATGTAGGCGGCGTCGGGACTCACCAGAAAGGCAATGGCCGCGGCCTGGTTCTCTGGGGACCCCACGATTCGCAGCGGATTGCGTTGCGCCGCGGCCTCGCGCTGAACAGGATCGGAATACCGCGCATCGGTCATTGCCGTGTGCGTCGAACCCGGCGACACGGTATTGCAGCGAATGCCGTCCGGACCCCATTCCAAGGCCATCTGCCGCACGAGCATGATGAGGGCGGCTTTGCTCGCGCTGTACGCGCCCAAAGGCGGCGTAGGTTCGTGCCCGGAGATGGAAGCGGTCGCCACGATACTGCCCTTCGAGGCAGCGAGAAGCGGATGCGCAGCTTTAGCCAACAACCAAGTCGCGCGCGTGTTGATCGCAAAGGATCGCTCGTAGTCTGCAATCGACAAATCGAGCAAACTCGCCCGTTGGATGATTCCGGCATTGCTCACCAGGGCATCCAGGCCGCCAAAGGTTCTACGGGCAGCTTCGACGACGCCTACGGCACTCGAGGCATCGGTCAAATCAGCCACATGCGGCTCTGCACCCGCACCTTCGGCCCGTAGCAGCGCCGCGACCTCCTCGAGCTTTCCTTTCGCAATGTCGACCAATAGAATTTGCGCCGGCTTCCCCTCTCGGTTCGCCGCGTCGCGGGCCAGCCGGAATGCCGTGGCTCGCCCGATACCACTCGCCGCTCCGGTAACGATCACTTTCATCTCAGCGCTCTCCCCTCGATGGCTGCCGATCTGTTTACACTACCATCACAGAGGCGTACATCCCCGGTCGCCTGCCGAAAGATAGTGCCGCCGGCTCGGTTAAACAGGACAATGTTCCGATGGACGAAAATGGGGAATTTGACCCCCGCGAATTTCGAAGTGCGCTCGGTGCATTCACCACCGGAGTGACCATCGTCACCGCCGCTGCACCCGACGGCTCGCGTGCCGGCGTCACGGCTAATAGCTTCAATTCCGTCTCGCTCAACCCGCCCATGATCCTGTGGAGTCTTGCCAAAACCTCTCGCAGCCTCGCCATTTTCGAACAAGCGGCCTACTGGGCGGTGCACATCCTGGCAGCGCACCAGGACGGTCTGTCAAACCATTTTGCCAAGAGCGGTGCCGACAAATTCGCCGGCTTGGAAACGGAAACCGGCGTCGGCGGCGTTCCACTGTTGGGAGACTATGCGACCCGGCTGCAATGCAAAACCGCATTCATGTACGAGGGCGGCGACCACGTGATATTCGTGGGAGAGGTGCTGCGATTCGATCACCGCGCGGTTGCCCCGTTGGTGTTCCACGGCGGCAAGTACGCCGTCGCAGCTCGCAAGACCGAACCTGCCGAACTGTCCGGAAATTCACCCAGGGACTCGGACATCAGTTTCGGCGAGGACTTCCTCGGATATCTTTTGTGGCGAGCCGCGCAACATTTTCAAAGTCGCGTGATCGTGCATTTGCAGGCGCATGGGTTGGATCCCGACAGCTTTATGATTTTGGCGATGCTGCTGCATCGTGACGCGCGCACGACGAGCCAGCTCGCTTCGGGCCTGCCACAGCCCGGCGCGGCGAACCTCGAAGCATTGATTGGCTCGCTGATCTCCCTCGGATTCGTGAATGCAACCGACGCGCAAGCGGCCCGAGAAGTACGGCTCACGGCGAAGGGCCGCGAAGCCACTTTGATGATTCACGCCGCTTCCAAAGCGATTGAAGCCGATTTACTAGGGCGGCTGGAGCCGGGGGAAGCATTGGCATTCAAGCATTTGATCCGTCGATTCATCGTACAGACCGACAGCGGGCTTCCGCATCCGTGGCAGAGCACGACGTCGGACTAACGGAGCACCGACTTGCCGTTTTTCAAGACAGTCACACCTCGCGCCCTGATCTCGGCCTCGAAAGATACGAGGTCCGCGTCGCGCCACAGATTCACCGTGATGATCTCGCCCGGATAGACGGGCGAGGCGAAGCGTGCTTGGTGACTGGCGATTCGCTCAGGAACGAAGTCGGCATAGACTTCCAACACGGCACGACACGAAATCCCGAAACTGGCGAGACCGTGCAGCAGCGGACGGCTAAAGCCCGCCTGGCGGGCAACCTCAGGGTCCGCGTGAATCGGGTTGCGATCGCCGGTCAGCCGATAATGTAATGCCGTATCGGCTCGCGTCACGATATCGAGCGAGTGATCGGGCGGTCGACTCGGAACCGCGTGGGGTTCTGGGGGCGCATCCGCCGAGCCGCCGCAGCCGCCTTCAGCCCGTGCAAAGCAGCTCGTCGTCAAGGTGGCAATTTTTCCACCGTCGCCCGCGTCGGTCATTTCGTGCCGGGTCACGATGATCGCGCCCCGCCCGGCGCCCTTGTCGTAGACCGCAGACACTGAGCCTTGAACGCGCACTTTCAGTGGAACCGTGACAGCTCGATGCAGCTCGATTTTTTGCTCCCCATGGAGCGCCGTCACAGGATCCGCGCCGAGTACCGCGAAGGTCGGCTCAGCGATCCACGCCACCACGGTGGGCAATGTGGGCACGACCTTGAGATGCTTCTCATAGACAAAAGGCAGCGTCAGCTCATCTATCGGGTCGCCGCCGAATCCGAGACACAGGGCGTATAACATGGCATCGCGGTCGCTGAAGGAGAATTCCTGCGGACTCGATTGGTGGTCCAGAACCGCCGGGTATCGAATAGCCAAGATACATTCCTCGTAGTTCGCATCCAAGATGATCCGCGTCGCCGCCGGCATGCTCACCTTTCCAAAGATAGGCGACCACCTAAGTGCCGGAGGCGCAGAAATTGTTGGAGCATCAACCTCATGTTTTGAGACAAGTGCTCAATTGTGCCATCGAACAGTCGAGGAAATATGCGGGCCGCCGTCATCACTGCCCTTAACAGTACCCCGACAGTCAAAGAATTTGCCGAACCCCGTGCCAGTGCCGGCACCAGCCTGATTTCGGTCATCGCCGGCGGTGCTTCGCCGACGGATTTGATGCGAGCGGCCGGTGTATACGGCTCCTTCGCTCCGCCCTGTATCGTCGGCGGCGAAGGAGTTGGGCGTCTGGAGGATGGCGGCCGCGTGTACTTCGGTCACTCTGTGAGTCCGTACGGTGCTTGGGCGGATCGTACGATCGTCCCTGACGTCGAGGTTTGGCCCCTTCCTGACGATGTAAGCGACGGCGTCGCCATCGCGTTGGGCATCAGCGGAACCGGCGCACTCATCCCGCTCGAGGAGGCAAAAATACAACCGGGCGAGTGTGTGCTGATCCTTGGCGCGACGGGACCGCTGGGTCAAATTGCTCTGCAACTGGCGCGCCATATGGGCGCGCGAACGGTCGTCGCTGCCGCCCGAAATCTCCCCGCGCTCGAGCGCTTGCGGACTCGCGGCATGGCCGACGAAATCGTGCAGCTGGGAGCCGGTGACGACTTGGGTGCCCTCAAGGCCGCTGCGGGCAAAGGCTACAACGTTGTTCTCGACGTCATATACGGTCCGCCGGCGGAGGCCGCTCTACGGGCCACGGCAGCCGGCGCCCGCATGATGAGCATTGGGATTCAGGCGGGCTTCATGATGTCGGTATCCCTGCGCGATCTCGTGTCCCGCTCGCATATGGGAGTGGGCACCGGCATGCGCCCCGTCGCCGAGCGCCGCGCCGCATTCGACCGCCTGATCGATCTGGGTCGGAGGGGTCAAATCAAGGTGGACATCAAAAATTTTGCGTTAACCGACGCCGCGTCCGCTTGGGAGGCGCAGCGCAATAGTCCCCATGGAAAAATCATTGTCAGCACGGGTCATTGATATCCGCCATTGGGCGAATACGCTGTAACCAGGTTGAGGCCGCTGCTACCAGGTCGAGGCCAGGCCCTCGGCCTGCAACACGCGTTCAACCGCAGGACGCGCGCGCACGCGCCCCCGGTGCGCCATGATCGCAGGGAATAGTGCCGGGTCGCCTCGATCGCCCCGCCGCAAGTAGCTTGCAAACACAAATAGGTAGGGGTCTGACGCGGTGTACCGATCGCCGTGTACCCATGGGCGGCCATCGGCAAATTGATTTTCGATGATGGCAAAGTGTTCGTTGGATCGCTCGGGCACCTTTGCGCGCAACGCCTGCGCCGCCACTTCCCCATCGGCAAAAAAATCCGGCCGGCTGATCTGACGAAACGTGACATGGATCGTCGTGGCGATAAACATCTGGAACGCTTGCATGTCGGCAAACGCAAAGTGATCCTGCGTGTCGGCGAGTCGCGCTGACGGAAAGCTAAAGGCGAGGTAGGCCAGGATCGCCGGGATCTCCGTGAGTATGCCGCGATCCGTTTCCAGAGCGGGCACACGCGATTTGGGATTGATATTCAAGTATTCGGGCTTTAGCTGGTCGCCGCGAGCGAAGTCGACCAGCACTTTTGCATATTGGGCCCCGGCTTCCTCGAGCACGATGTGCGGCACCATGGAGCAAGCACCGGGCATGTAGAAGAGTTTGAGCATGAGTGTAGGATACGATAGCTGTATGAAGCGCATTAGCCAATCAAACGCCGAAACGGCACTACCGATAGCCGCAGGCATCCCCGCTGCCGAGAGAGCCGGCAATGCGTATCGGTTCTACGTGTTGGGGCTGCTGTTTTGCGTATATGTCATTCATCACCTTGATCGTAATATTCTGCTGTTGCTTCAGGAGCCGATCGGCAAAGAATTTCGATTGAGCGACAGCCAGCTCGGCATGCTCACCGGCGTTGTTTATGCGCTGCCTTTTGCATTGGCCGGAATACCGTTTGGGGCGTTGGTAGATCGTGTGACACGCACGCGTTTGATCGCGATTCTAGTGGTCGTTTGGAGCGGCTTCACCGCGCTGTCAGGTCTGGCGCAGAGCTTCACCGGACTCGTCATCGCACGCGCCGCGATCGGCGCCGCGGAAGCCGGTGCCCCTCCGGGGATTCTGTCCATACTGTCAGACACCTTCTCCGCGAAAACCCGGCCCTCGGTGATGTCCTTTTTATTCATGGGCCCCTTCATTGGTCTGCTCGCGGGCTCTATTCTGGGCGGCGCGGCGGCAGCAGCGTTTGGTTGGCGGGGTGCGCTATTCATTGCGGCAGTGCCGGGCATGCTGATCGCCGCGCTGATTTTGTTGACGTTGCGAGAACCGCAGCGCGGTCTCTTCGATTCTCCGGCGACTCGCAAAGAACCGGCCGTAGCGGTGCGCAACGTGATTGGTTTCACGATGCGCCACATTCGGGTACGGGATACGATTCTCGCAATGGTCATGGCGAGCGTCGTATCGATCGGCGTTGCCAGTTGGATTCCCGTGTTATTAGTGCGCGTTTACGGCCTGCCATTGGCCAAAGCCGGCTTCATCACCGCATTGATTGCCGGATTGCCGGGCGCCCTCGGCTCGATTTCAGCAGGCTGGATCGCGTCGCGCTTCGGCGGCCGCGACGATCAATTGTTGCGACTCTGCGGAATTGCAGTCGGCGTGGCCGCGCCGCTCGGATTTTTGGGCGCTTGGCTCGGCTCTCTGTCATTCACTATCGTCGGGTTTACTTTATGGGGATTCGCCAACACGATGTTCGTCGGGCCTGGCCATAGTTTATATCTCAACGCCGTAGCGCCGCGCATGCGCGGGACACTCTCCGCCGTGGTCGTCATCGCCTGTAATCTGGTCGGAGCCGGTTTTGGGCCGCAGCTAGTCGGCTCAGCCAGCGATCTGTTGCGCCGGGCAGGCGATGCGCGTCCACTTGCGCACGCGATTGGACTTCTTGCGCTCGCTGGGCTCGCGTCCTCATTTCTTTTCTTGCGTGCACGGCACGTTTCGCTCAAGAGCTCGTGAATGGTCAGGCTCGTTGCGTCATTTTACTTCCGGGGCGGCCGCAAACCGATTGAAGTAAAAATCGAATTTCGAACGTATCTCTTCGGCCGAGATCCCGAAATCGCGCCGCAGGTGATAGGTGATTTTCCCTCCTGAGCCATGCTCGTGCCCCTTGAGATACGCGTGCAATTGAGCCAAGGCGCCATCGGTCAGCGATAGATCGGCTCGGCGGTAGATATCGCGCAGGATCATGTCGGGGTCGCGCGTCCATTCGTGAAAATAAACATCCAACGTTTGCGCCTCGGGCAAGCAATCCCGATCGGCCACACAACGCTTCAACAACCGCTGATAGCGATCGATCCAGTAGTCTCGATATCCTTGGGTATCGATACGCCGCCGGAAGACCCGGGCCGCGTAGCACGACATGGTAATGGCCGATTGAATCGAGGCCACTGGATCTCGATGCGTCAGAACAAACGTCGCATCGGGAAAGGTTTTCTTAAGTACCGGCAATTGCTCCAGATGTTGCGGACACTTCAGCACCCACCGGTTCGGCCCGTGCAGGTAAGTGAGGACCTGCAGTCCGCGCTTCAGATAGGCGTAAGTGCCGCTCTGGTCGTGCGAAAAATAATAGTCGCGCCAGCGTGGAACGTGCGCCAGCCACTCGAGCAGATACGAGGAGAAATTCACGGCCTGGAGCTCGATGTCTTCGCTGATATGATCGGGCGAGAACTCGTGCATCAGCTTCATGTATGGCAGCAACGCATCGTAGCCGCGCCACCCTTGTTCGGCACGCACCCAACGCGGGTCGGTCTTGCCGCGCGTCGGCGTTTCTCCCGGAAGCGGGACCGGTGCGGTCGCTTCCCACCACGGCAAGGAGCGCAAGCGAGAATCGGCACTGATAAGTCCCAGCAGATGCGTGGTACCCGAGCGTGGAAGGCCGGCGACTATGATGGGCCGGTCAATGCTGATTTTGAGAATCTCGGGATATCGGTGGATCATGTCCTCGATGCGTAGTCGCGTCGCGGCATATCGCACGCACATTTGATGCAGATTGATGCGCGCGACGTCCGAAGCATCTACATCCTCACTGACGGCCTGCAACCAGACACTCAGCCGCTCGGTGAAGTCCATCGCACCGAAATTCTCAAGGCCGGTCTCGCTCCGCGCGGCATCTAGAATCGCTGATTCGCTGAAATCCACCGGATGTGCCGCTGCACCCGCCAGGGCTTGCTGCTGGATGGGCGTCAATATGGGATGGTGCAGATCCGTGATGTCGATGAGCTCGGAACTCATGCGAAGGCCGCTCGAAGCCTGGGAAGCACCTCGTCCCCATATAGTTTCAGAAAGCGCCGCTGATCGGAACCTGGGGCGTGGAAAACCAAGTGACGAAATCCCAGATCGATATACGGACGGATTCTTTCGACGTGTTCGTCCGGATCGGTCGAGACGATCCATCGCTTGGCGGCCCGCTCTGCCGTCAGCTGATCCGCCAATCGTTCCATCTCGAGGGGATCTTCCACCGACATTTTCTCCTCGGGGGAGAGCGCCAACGGCGCCCAGAAGCGGGTGTCATCCACCGCGCGCTGTCGATCGGTGTCGAAGGATACTTTCATTTCGATCATCATTTCAAAGTCTTCCGGCGTGCGGCCGGCGCTCTTCATCCCCGCCCTGACGTTGGGCACCAGCGTTTCACTGTAGAGCTCCGGCGCCTTGCCGCTCGTGCATATGAATCCGTCGCCGCGCTCGCCCGCATACTTCGCCATGAGCGGTCCCGCGCCCGCAATGTAAATGGGCGGCGGCGGATTTGAGCGATCATATATGGTCGCGTTCTTCGTCTGATAATACTGCCCCTCGAAGCTAACCCGCTCCTGACTCCATAATTGCCGGATGAGGGCCACGGATTCCTTGAGGCGCGCCGTTCGCTCCTTCGCCGCAGGCCAAGCCATGCCGGAGGCCGGCACTTCGTTGAGCGACTCGCCCGTGCCCAAGCCGAGGATGATGCGCCCCGGGAACATCGCGCCCAGCGTTCCGAATGCCTGGGCCACAATCGATGGGTGATAGCGAAACGAGGGAGTCAGCACGCTGGTTCCCATCGTAACCCGGCTGGTGCTTGCACCCAGGGCGCCCAACCACGCCATCGAGAACGGCGCATGGCCGCCGGTGTGGCGAAACGGTTGGAAATGATCGCTGATGAATATCGAATCGAAGCCCTCCAGTTCAGCCTGCACCGAATACTCGAGCAGTTCACGGGGTTCGAATTGTTCCGCAGAGGCCTTATATCCGAGACGGAGCACTGTCATTCTCCTTGCGGCCGCATATTCAAAATTATTCTACACCCGCTTTTCATCGCAACCGCTCCAGGCAAGCCTGCGCCAGCGTTCGACGATCCTCCGCTGTGCGCATCAAGATCGGTGCCGTTTCCAGTACTGGATCGTTCGCCTCCCGCAGCGCAAGCAGGCTGGCATCCGCCTCATCAATGAGCATCACATCGAGAAAATCGCGGTATTGTCTTGCGATCTCCAAGGGCGACACCGGCAGGTTCAGTTCCCGCATGATTTTTGCGGCTGGCCCTTTGACGGCGGCACCCCCGATGATCGGGGATACCGCGATAACGGGAATGCGTGCACTCGCCAGCCGGTCTCGCAGCCCGCGAACCGCAAGAATCGGCGCGACGCTGAGATAGGGGTTCGACGGACAGAGGATGATGCCTTCGAGATTGGGATCGTCGAGCGCGCTCGCAATCTCCGCCGGCAGATTAAGATCGCTGCCGGCGTAGCGAAAACCGCGCACCGCGGGATTGCAACGATGCTTCACAAAATACTCTTGAAACGCCATCTCGCCCAGATCGGTCAGCACCGTCGTCGGCGCTGGCTCGTCGCACATGGGCAACAGCACAGCTCGGCACGCCAAATCGTTGCGTCAGCCTGCGCGAGATCTCTGTCAGTGCCACCCCTTGCAATAGCAGTTCTCGGCGGTACAGATGCAACGCGATATCGCGGTCCCCCAATTGAAACCACGTATCGATACCCCACTCGCGCCACTGCTTTTGAACATTCCAGGACTCGTTTGCGCGGCCCCATCCTTGGTCCGCGTTGGCCACGCCGGCGAGCGTATACAGCACCGTATCGAGATCAGGGCAAATCGGCAGGCCTCCGTGCTCGAAGTCATCGCCGGTGTTGACAATGAGTTGCAATCGACCCGGCGGCAGACATTGCTGCAATCCGTCGGCAAGCTTCGCTCCACCGACCCCACCACAGAGCGCGACGACGTGTTGCATGCCGATTGCCTATCGAAACAAATCTTCGGCCAGCGGCCTCTGTAAGTCCGCCGCTCGGGCAGAAGCGCTTTTCCAAGTCCGCGGCAAACCCCGCGCGAGCACGACGGGTCGTCCTTCCGCGCCCTCGCCCATGAGCAACGTCGCCGCGGCGGCCATACCATCCGCGATCGCGACCTGGGTGACTTTGAGCGCGCGTCCAAACCGATCCTTTTCGCCGCGGCGATCCAACAAGGTCACGAGCCCCGACGCGCCGATGGCGGTGCCGCATACGCCTTGCCGCCAGGGTCTACCAAAAGTATCCGTTATCACGACCGCAGGGGAGGATCCGAGAGCCGGCGACAGGGCGGCACGCAATGCCGCTGCGGATCCATCGGGATCCAGCGGCAGCAACAACACCTGCGACTCGGAGTGCGGAACATTCGATTGGTCCACGCCCGCGTTCGCCATCACAAAGCCGAGCCGATGCCGGACAATGAGCACTTGCGGCGCGCAGCGCACGACGTCGGTCGATTCGCGCAAAATGACTTCGACCAGGCGCGGATCCTTGCCGCAGAGCGCTGCCAACTCGCGGGCGCGCGCGGACACTTCGATCGTCGCGAGATCCACGAAGCGGTTCTCCGATTTGGAAACGATTTTCTGGCAAACGAGCAATACGTCGCCCTCGGAAGCCTCGTATGCGTGGCGTTCGAGTGCCGCGAGGATCAGTGGCGCCAACGCCATTCCGGCCGTGACTTCCGGAATGCCATCGAGCGCCACCAAAGACAATGAGTCCGGGCTCAAGGTGAAGGATCGACGGCCACAAAAATGCAGCAGCGGGCCCGCTCAGCAAGGGTGGCTCGCTGCGAGCTCGACCACCAAAACCCGCCGGACGGTTGCGGATAGTGGCCCAATACAATGAGGTCAATCGCCAATTTGTTGGAGTACTCGAGTATACGGTCGATGGTATTGCCGCTCGTCAAGTGCCCCTCGACAGCGAGGCCGCGACTCTTCAACAATTCGACCGACTCGTCGAGCATTTTTCGATAGCCGTGATCTTCGCCGACGATGCACGCGTGACCTGCGGCGCCTGCGGCCAGCACCGGATCTAAGGTGCCCGCCGGAATGATCGACAACACATGCACCTGAGCGCCCAAGAAAATTGCTAGGTCGGCGCCGCGCCGCAGGGCGCGACGACCCGCCACGGATCCGTCGTAACAAAGCAGTACGCGCTTGAACATAACATCCTCCCGAAAGACCCGCTGTCGCACGTGCGCGCAGAGCTCCCCGGCCGATGTCAATTAAATCACAAGAATGCGGCGGTAGGTGTGCCGCGCTGCGTGAGCGCGGCATAACGCTGCAGATGCGTGTCGCTGTCGCCGAACATCACTCGATGGCCGTGAGCCGTTTGAACCAATGGCTCACTTTGAGCTCATCGGTCATGCCCATGCCGCCGTGCAACTGCACGGCCTGCTGACCGATGAAGCGGCCGGCCTCGCCGATCACCACTTTTGCCGCCGACAAGGCACGTCGCCGCTGGGGGAAGTCCGCCGACAAGCAACGCATGGCGGCCAGATAGCTCATCGAACGCGCCTGCTCCAGATGCATCACCATGTCGGCAACGCGGTGCTGCAGGGCTTGGAATCGGCCGATGGGCTGTCCGAACTGCTGCCGCGTGCGCAGGTATTCGACCGTGGCGTTGAACAGCGCCTGCATGATGCCGACCGCCTCCGCGCACAGCGCGGCGAGGCCGACGTCGAGCGCGGCTTCGATGGACGGCAATGCGGTACCTGGTCGCCAAGTCGAGCGCCGGGCGACCTGCACATCCTTCAGAAACACGTCCGCGGCCAGTTGCCCGTCGACCGTTGAGGTACTCATCGAGGCTCACGCCCGGCGCGTCGCGCGCCACCAAAAACAGTGACACGCCGTCCGCGATCGCTCGCATCGCCCGCGGTGCGCGCGGAGACGAGCAGCGTATCGGCCAGCCCTGCATGCAGCACCACGGCCTTGTGGCCATCCAGCCTATAGCCCGTCGCCGCTGCGCCGTGCCCGCGCGGCGACCCACCGCGTGTCGAAGCGCGCTTCGGGATCGAAATGCGCCAGTGCCGCGATGCGCTCGCCGCGTCGCCATGGCGCGCAGCAGATCCGCGGCCGGCCGCCGCATCGCGTATTCGCCGCAGCAGCGCGGTGGCGATGACGGCGCTGCTTAAGATCGGCTCGAGCAGCAAGCTCGGTCCGCAGGCATCCATCAACGCCAGCGTTTCGAACGGCCCGTAGCCCAGGCCGCCCTGCGCCGCCGGCACATTGATCGCAGAGCACACCGAGTTCCGCCAAACCCCGCCACACCGCCGGATCCCAACCCGCTGCCGGAGCGCTTGATGGCCTGTAGCGGTCGAAAGGTATATTCCTTGGCAAGAAAGCCCTCCACCGCCTCATGCAACTGGCGCTGTTCGTCGCTGAATTCAAAATCCATGTCCGCTCCGGCTCCTAAAGTCCCATCATCTTGGCGATGATGTTCTTCTGAATTTCATTGGTGCCGCCGAAAATCGAGAGCTTGCGCTGATTCAGATACCGGCAGCGCCGCGGCATAGCGCGGCCCAACCGGCCGAGCCGTGGTCGACCTGCCAGCCCGCTTCCATGGCCTCGCGCCGCAGCGGCAGCGCATACGCCCCGGCGGCGCGCATCAAGAGCTCGGAGATCGCCTGCTGGATCTCCGTGCCCTTGATTTTGAGAATCGATGCCTCGGGTCCGGGCGCGCGCGAGCCGCCCTCGGCCGACAGCACCCGCAGATTGGTGATCTCGAGCGCGGTGAGTTCGATCTCGACCTGCGCGATGCGGGCCGCAAACAGCGGATCGTCGATCAGCGGCCGGCCATCCTTGCGTTCCTCTGCGGCGATGCGCTTGAGACGCGCCAGCTCGCGCTTGGCGATGCCGATGCCCGCGATGTTGGTGCGCTCGTGGCCGAGCAGGAACTTCGCGTAGGTCCAGCCGCGGTTCTCCTCGCCGATGCGGTTTTCGACCGGCACCCGCACGTTCTCGAACCAAATGTCGTTGACCTCGTGACCGCCGTCGAGCAGGGCGATCGGCCGTACGCTGATGCCCGGGCTCTTCATGTCGATCAGCAGAAACGAGATGCCGGACTGCTGCTTCGCTTCGGGGTCGGTGCGCACCAGGCAGAAAATCCAATCGGCATACTGGCCGAGCGTATTCCAGGTCTTTTGGCCGTTGACGACGTAGTCATCGCCCTCGCGCACTGCGCGGGTGCGCAAGGATGCCAGATCCGAGCCGGCTCCCGGCTCGGAATATCCCTGGCACCACCAGGCTTCGCCCGATGCTGATGTTGGGCAGAAAGCGCTGCTGCTGCGCGGGGCTGCCGAAGGCCATGATCACCGGCGCGACCATTTTGATGTCCGAACGGAATCAGGCGCGGCGCGCCGGCCTGCGCCGATTCTTCCTCGAAAATGAATTGCTGGACGGCATTCCAGCCGGCGCCGCCGAACTGCACCGGCCAGCCCATCGCACCCCAGCCGCGATCGTGCAAACGACGCTGCCACAGCACATAATCGTCGCGGCTCGAATTCATGGCCGCCGCGCACCTTGTCGCGGATGTCGTGCGGAAGATGTTCGTGGAGGAAGGTTCGCACCTCCTCGCGAAATTCTTGCTCGTCCTCGGTGAATTCAAGCTGCATGTTAGTCCCCGCGCTGCTTGATTCGATTCTACTATAGAGCGGCGCGGCGACATCGAACTCATCCAAAACACTGGCATGCCTCACTCGTAAAGCGAGGCATGCCAGATTCCTTCGCGAGACCTCTACATGCCGGGAGTAATGGTTATTCGAAGAACTTGGCCGGAACCGACAGGCGCACCTCCGGCGGGCACGGCTCCAAAGTTCGAAACATAGAGTGCCCCATCGGGCCCGAACGTCATCCCCGTCGGAACAACGAGGCCCGTGACGACATCCTCAATTGTACCGTCACTATCGACGCGAACGACCTTCCCCAATCCCGGAGTTGGATAACCCGCTCCATCGGAAAGCTCGAGCGCATACAGCAGCCCGTCGGGGCCAAACGCAACCGCGACGACCGTGGTGAAGCCGGCCTTCGAGTTGACGATATGAGCTCCCTCGGTCTCAAATCCCGGCGCCGCACCCGCGGTCGAATACGGAACAGTCGAAATGGTCAATATCCGTGCCCACTGTGGATTGATCGGAAACAAGTTCAGATTTCCGAGATAGTACTCACCGCGATACGCGGCGATCGCGGTCGGCACGATATGACCATCGGAGGCGGAAATGTCGATCACTTGGCTGATCACTCCGGCCGTGCTGACCGAAAGCACTTGCCCGTGATTGGGTTCAACCGCGATCAGCGCTCCGTTATACGCAATCATGCTGTAAAGCGTGCCATCCGGTTCGAAGTCACCCGGATTTTCTATTTTAGCCGGGTTGGCCTTTAGCCACGCTCCCACATCGGCGATCATGGCCCAGGCATGCGTCGTACGATTGACTCTATAGACGCCGGTTTGATACTTGAGGCTTCCGTGCGAGCAGCCGGCGCCCGCCACCAAGGCGTACATGTTTTGGCCTATGAATGCGACATCCGCGACCCCAATGAGGTCGCCCATCGCGTCCTGCGTCGATGGCATTTTGGACGCCACGGTGCTGACCGTCCCATCGGGAGTAACCATGGAAATTCGACCCGTCAATCCGCCCGTGTACGGTCCCACCGGCGGTACCACTTGTGCGCACGCGGTACCGGTACTGACTGTGCCTCCCAAGCCGGCCTCGGCGACGTAGAGATTGCCATCCGGACCGAATCGAAGTCCTCTTGGCCCCTCCAGACCCGTTGCATAAACTGTCGCATTGGCAGGTAACGGTGGTTGTGCCACTACCCAACTAGGGACACTGGCCGTCGCGAGAATCCCCGCCGCCAAAAGAGTAAACCGTTTGCGTCTTGTCATGACATATCGTCCTTTTTGGTATGTGGAAGTCCTGCCCGTGATTCAACCCCTGCTAGGCGACACCCGGTCGGCGTCTAGCGGGCGAATTAGGCCACGGACCCGGCAGCATTGCTAGGGGATTCCCGCAATATTAGGTCCTCTTGAGCCGAGGTTCATGCGACATAATCCGGAACGAAGGTCCAATGGACTTCACCCACGATTCGGCTTAACCGACCTACCATCCGCCCCCGAGGGCCTTGAACGAACCGACTGCCGATCGGGCCGCATCAGCGCGCGTCCTTGCCATCTCATCCTGCGCGACCAGCAATTCACGATCCGCATCGAGCACATCCGTAAGATCGATGGCGCCGCCCAAATAAGCCGCCTGGGATGTATCGCGCGCCTGGGTGAGCGCGAGAACCTCGTCGGTCAATTCCCGGCTCTGCGCCTCGAGTTGCACCAGGGACATGAATGAATTTTCAATCTCTTCGGTGGCGCGCAGCAGAGTCTGGCGATAGCGCGCCAGTGCTTCGGCGGTCGCGGCATCGGCCCCGGCAACTTCTGCATCGACTCTGCCAAAATCAAAAAGCCGCCAGTGCAAACCGGCCAGGGCCACCGGCTGGAAGGACTCGGCGGTGAAAAGACGGCCGGCGCTCAAGCTTTCAAATCCCAGGAGCGCAGACAACGATATGTTGGGGTAATACCCGGCGACGGCTGCGCCGATCCGTGCGTTTGCCGCGGCGAGCCGGCGCTCCGCCGCGTTCACGTCGGGGCGGCGGCGTAGAATTTGCGCCGTCTCCCGGCTCCCGCCGATCGCCGGGACGGATGGAATGTCCATCGGAACCGACATTTCGGCGGCGACGGTACCAGGCTGCGCGCCGACGAGAACATCGAGCCGATTCATCTCGGCATCCTGCGTCATGCGCAGCGGCGGGAGCGAGCTTCTCGCGCGAGCCACCAACGCCTCGGCCTGCGCTACCTCACGCTCCGTGGCAACACCCGCCCGTAAACGTAGCCGAACCAACGCGAGCAGCTGCGCATCGGTGCTCACCTGCGACTCAGCAAGCTGTTGACGCGCCTGCGCGCCGCGAATTTGCAAGTACGCGTCCGCCGTTTCCGCCGCCACCATGATGCGCACGCCGAGTTGCTCGGCCTGCGCTGCTTGCGCCCGCGCGCCGGCGGCCTGGGCGCCTCGACGCAATCCGCCGAAGACATCCAAATCCCAATTCGCCGTTACGCCGACATCCTGCAGGGTCTGATCCCGCCGGTAACCAGGAAGGTTTCGACCGATGGCGCCTAGCGGACTCTCGAGCGATTGGTGCAGGCCCGCGGATTGCGCCGACAATTCTCCCGAAGGCGCCAACAGTGCGCCCGCTTCGCGAGCCTGCGCACGCGCCTGATCGACACGCGCCCGAGCTGCGGCGAGATCCAAATTCTGTTCGAGCGCGCGTTGTACCATGCGAGTCAAGAGGGGATCGTGAAAACCGTCCCACCATGTTTCAAGGGCGGGCGCCGGCGCGGCCGGTTGGCGGGCGTCAACGAGCGCAGCGTTATGCAGCGGGGATAAGGAGACGTTGGGCGGCCGGTAATCGGGACCCACCACGCAGCCCGAAAGAGTCGCGAGGACGGCAATGCACAGAGCGGCTATCCGAATCGCAGACATGTCAGTGAGCATCGGCCATGGGTGCCGCAGGAGCCGCCACCTTGCGCATCAAAGGCACCATCAATGTCGCAATGACGAAGCAAAACAAGATGCACCAGAAGGTGTCGGAAAACGTTTGTGTCTGCGCCTCGCGCCACGTGAGAGACCATAGCGAGTTGAGTGCGCCGGGCCGGGTCAGATCGCCTAACGCCGGATTGGCCGGCGTGAGATGCTCGGCGAGGCGCAAAAAGTGCAAGTTGGCCCGATCATTGAGAATGGTTGCGCAGCCGGCGATGCCGATGGCGCCCCCTAGAGTTCGCATCAGATTGAAAAGCCCCGATGCGAACTTTAGCCGCTCGGGAGCGAGGCTCCCCAGGGTCAAGGTCACGGTGGGCGCCACCGCAAATTGCTGTGCGAAACCGCGCAGCGCTTGGGGCAACAGCAGCTCGCGCCAACCCCAATCGTGAGTGATCGGCACGAAGTTCCACAAGCTGAGGGCAAACGTCGCAAGCCCGAACATCATCAGCCATCGCAAGTCCACCCGCCGCGCGCAGTACGCGTACACGGGAATCGCACAGACTTGGAAGATTCCCGTCGAGAACACCGCTTCGCCGATCTGCAGCGCACTGAAACCCCGCACTCGGCCGAGGAATAACGGCGTCAGGTAAATCGTCGCAAAGATTCCGATGCCGGTGACGAAGGAAAAGAAGCAGCCCAGCGAGAAATTCCGGCTCTTGAGCGCCCGCAAGTCCACGACGGGATTAGGGTGCGTCAGGCTTCGCCATATGAAGACGACGCCCGATAACGCCGCAATCCACGCGGTCGCGCGAATCGTGGAGTCGCCGAACCAGTCCCAGCGCGGCCCTTCCTCCAAGGTGTATTCGAGACAGCCCAGACAAAGCGCCATCACCCCCATCCCGAGGTAATCCGCGCCGCGCAGCACCTTGAGGTCCGGCTCGTCGACGTGAACCAGCATGGGCACTACCACGGCCACAAAAATACCGGGCACCAAATTGATGAAAAAAAGCCAATGCCAGGAATAGTTGTCGGTAATCCATCCGCCGACCGTCGGCCCGAGCGTGGGAGCCAAGGAGGAGATGGCGCCGATCGTGGCTGCGGCGATGACTCGTTGGTGTCCATTGAAATAGATGAACGCAGTGGTGAATACCGTCGGAATCATGCTGCCGCCCAAAAATCCCTGCAGCGCCCGAAAGACGATCATACTTTGGATGTTCCATGCCCAGCCGCATAGCAAGCTCGTCACGGTAAAGCCGAGGGCAGAGGCGCAGAACAGCCATCGCGTCGACATCACTCGGGACAGCCAGCCCGACAGCGGGATCACGACAATCTCAGCGATCAGGTAGCTCGTCTGCACCCAGGCAGTTTCATCGGTGCCCGCCGACAGTCCGCCGCCGATGTCCCGCAGCGAAGCGGAAACGATCTGGATGTCCAAGAGCGCAATGAAGAAGCCGACGCACATGGCCGCGAACGCAAACACCTTCGTCGACACGGAAAGTTCGGCAGGCTTCACCGTGACCAAGGCGTCCATCGCGCTACGAGGCGCCCTGATGAGGCGGCCTGGCAGTTCGGCCGTCGACCTCGGCGGTGACGGACAGGCCCGGACGCAAACGACCGAGCACCGAGGCATCGCCGTCGAGCACGATACGCACCGGCACACGCTGCACGATTTTAGTGAAATTGCCCGTCGCATTCTCCGCCGGCAACACGCTAAATTGCGCACCCGTCGCCGGCGCCAAGCTCGTCACGTGACCCCATAGCGTTTCACCCGGAAGCGCGTCCGCCTTGACGCGTGCCGCGGACCCGGGTCGAATGTGGTCGAGTTGGCTCTCTTTGAAATTGGCGTCGACCCAAAGACCGCGCGCCGGCACGATGACGAGGAGTTCCGCCCCGACGGTCGCATAGGCACCCGGGCGCGCGCTGCGATTGCCGACGATGCCGTCGATCGGCGACCGCAGTTCCGCGTATCCGAGATTCAGCTGCGCGACCCTTAGGTCCGCCAGGGCGCCCGACAGCGCCGCCGCAGTCTGTTGTTTGCGTGTACCGATTACATCGAGTTCGCGCTCGGCGGCGAGCAGCATCGAGCGCGCTTTCGCCTCGTCGGCTACCGCCACCTTGTAGGCCGCATCGGCCTTTTGGAAGGTCTGCACCGAGGCGGCCGCATTTGCGGACAGCTCGAGATAGCGCGTGCGATCATCGCGTGTGCGGGCAATCTCCGCCGCCGCCGCCGCCAGGCCCGCTCGGGACTGCGCGATCACCGCAAGCTGCAACTCATGTTGCGCGTCCAAATTGGCGAGTGTCGCTTGTTGACCGGCGACGAACGAGTCCGCCTTGGCCACTGCCGCTTGGTAGTCGCGGTCGTCGATCTTGACCAGCAGGTCGCCCGCATGAACCCGTTGGTTGTCGCTGACGGCAACCTTGTCGATGAAACCCGGAATCTTCGTCGCAATGACGGTCACGTCGCCGCCGACAAAGGCGTCATCCGTGCTCTCGGTAAATCGTCCGACCGACCACCACCGGTAGCCGCACCCGGTTCCCAGCAGGACGGCGAGAGCAGCCAGGGCACCGAGTAAGATCGGATGACGTCTCGCAAAGCCGTTCATACGGAGTTCGGCTCCCGAGGAAGGCCGTTGATGCGCCGTCGGGTCTGTTCGTTCGCAGCGGGGCCCGGCGCGTACCTAAATGCAGGGGAAGTGAGCGGACGTCCGCTCGATCGATCCACCAAGAGCGGATCGGCCTCAGCGCCGGTTTCGCTATCCACGATGACCACGCTCGCGCCTTCGGGCGCGAAATGCTTATTTCCAAAGACCAAGAAAGCGCGCAATACCGGTGCAAAGTCTCTGCCGCGGGGCGTAAGGACATATTCGTAGCGCGGCGGACGCTGACTGTAGCGGCGGCGCTCGAGCAGACCTGACTTGACCAATCCCGTCAGCCGCCGCGTCAGCATATTCGGCGCGATGTTCAAGCTTTTTTGAAACTGATCGAAACGCGTCAGACCGTAGAGCGCGTCGCGCATGAGCAGGATATTCCACCACTCCCCGACACGCTCCAGACTGCGCGCGACGGGGCATTGCATTCCCTTCAGGCTCTTGTGTTGCATTTCGCCCGCACCCTAGTGACTATCATCATGCAAGTAACATACTCCAGTCACTATCATTATGCAAGTTACCGCCCGCCGGTGGGTTCCCGGCCGCCGGTGGGGGCCCGCCCGCTCCGGGCCGTGCCTGTGAGAAAGGGCCGGATTCTTGTAGGATCCCGAGCTGGCACGAAGCGAACCTTCCCGGTAGGCGCGGCAAGGAGACCCGTAATGAGCTCGACCAATCTCAATGCAACCGAACACCCGAGCTCTTTCGGGTTTGACCAGACGCTCAACCGTGTTAGGCAGAGCATAGAGAAGGCAGGCATGAGGATCTTCGCGGAGATCGACCACGCGGCGGGCGCACGCCTAGCCGGCATGGCCATGCCGGCGACGGTCGTGTTGCTTTACGGAAATCCCAAAGGGGGCACGCCCATCATGCTCGCTTCGCCCGTTGCCGCACTCGACCTGCCGCTGCGAGTCCTGGTCCGCGCGATTGACGCAGAACACGCGTCCCTCTCGTTCCATCCGATCGCGCCCGTGCTGCGGGATGCCGGTGTGCCCGAGGCGCTGGCGACGATGTTGGAACCTGCACAACGCCTATTGATCGAGGCAATTCGGACCTGATATGAACATGGAAGAAGCGAATCAGGGAGGTGCCGGCGGAGGATTCGCCGACACGGGGCGCCGCGCGCAGATGTTCCCTCGCCTCACTCCCGCACAAATCTCACGCCTAGCTGTCCACGGAACGAAGCAGGCGACCCACGAAGGGGAATTGCTGGCGGAGCCAGGCGAACGCCGCCCCATGTTCGTGGTTCTATCGGGCAGCCTCGAAGTCGTGCAAGTCGGAATGAAGGGAGAGGTATTCGTGGTATTGCACGTACCCGGTTCCTTCAGCGGCGAGATGAGCACGCTGCGCGGCATCGGCGGCGTCGTACGTATGCGGGTTCGCGAGGCGGGTGAAGTCTTGGTGATCGACGAGGCGCACCTGCGCACGATCATTCAGACCGACTCCGAGCTTGGCGAACTGTTCATGCGCGCGTACATTTTGCGGCGCGTCCGTCTCATTGAGTCCCAGACCGGAGACGTTGTTTTGCTCGGTTCGACTCACTCCGCGGGCACGCTTCGGTTGCAGCAATTTCTGACGCGCAATACTTTTCCCTACGTCAATCTCGACCTCGACAGCGATCCATCCGTAGGCGACCTATTGGAACGCTTGAATGTAAAAGTCGGGGAGTTGCCCGTAGTGCTGTGCCGCGGCACGGTCGTGCTCAAGAATCCGAGCAACGAAGAGGTCGCGGCATGCTTGGGAATGAATCAACAGATCGATGACGACCGTGTTCGAGATGTGATCGTGATCGGTGCCGGGCCCGCCGGCTTGGCGGCCGCTGTATATGCCGCTTCGGAAGGACTCGATGTACTCGTACTTGAGACCGGGTCGCCTGGAGGACAGGCGGGTTCAAGCTCCAAAATCGAAAATTACCTCGGATTTCCCACCGGGATTTCGGGCCTCGCTCTTGCGTCGCGAGCCCTTATTCAAGCGCAAAAATTCGGGGCGGAAGTCCGAACGGCTTATACCGCGCTTCATCTTGGTTGCAGCCAACAGCCATACGCAATTGAATTCCCGCATGGACAAATCGTCAGGGCCCGTGCGCTGATCGTCGCCACCGGGGCGGAGTACGCTCAACTGTCGCTCCCGAACGCATCGCGCTTTCTCGGTACCGGGATCTATTACGCGGCGACGGCGACTGAAGCGCGGCGCTGTGGAAATAGCGAGGTCATCGTCGTCGGGGGCGGCAACTCGGCGGGGCAGGCCGCCGTATTCCTCTCGGGCAGTAGTCGGCACGTGCATCTCTCTGGTTCGTTCCGGCGGCTTGGCGGCCAGCATGTCGCAGTACCTCATTCGCCGGATTGCGGACACGCCGAACATCACGCTGCACCTCAATACCGAGATCACATCGCTCGAAGGAGACGAACAACTCGAGCAAGTCACGTGGAGAACTGCGACGGGCGATAAAGCCGCCGAGACGCACCCCATTGGCCACGTCTTTCTCATGATGGGGGCGCTGCCTTGCACCCCTTGGTTGGCGGGCTGTGTTGCATTGGACGACAAGGGCTTTGTACGGACCGGAGCTGAGTTGCGGCCCGGCGACGTGACGCCTCAACGATGGGGTTCCCGACTACCCCAGGACTATGAGACCAGTATCCCCGGGATATTTGCGGTCGGCGATGTCCGCAGCGGCAGCGTCAAACGAGTTGCCGCCGCGGTCGGCGAGGGATCGGCCTGCGTCCAGCAAGTTCATCGCGTTCTTCAAAACACTCAGTAGTATTTTGGAATAGGCCCCAGCTGCGGCGTCGTGTTGCGGCCCAGATCGATGAAAACTTCATCCACATAGCACCAGCCCCAGCCTTCGGGCGGGTCATACCCTTCGATGATTGGATGGTGAGTGGCGTGATAGTGGTTGGTCGCATGGTGATTCGGCGAATCATCGCAGCAGCCAACATGTCCGCATGTTCGGCAAAGCCTAAGATGTACCCAGGTACTTCCCATTTTTAGGCATTCCTCGCACCCCTTCGCGCTCGGAGTGACCTTTTTAATCGTGCTCAAATGCCGACAGGTGTCGCTCATGACATGTCTCCTAGTAAATTCCCATCGCGATACCCGCCGCCAATGTGGCGCCAAGCTCCGCGCATTGCTTCAAATCCGCTTCTGATATTCGCTTTGGACTCAAGATTTCCTCCGGTGATTGTGAACGCGTACAGACGATCAAAGGATCCGCGATCGGCCTCAAGCGCCAACCGGTCGCGATCCGCTCTATCTGAGCCGCCGCATTGCGGCCGTCGCTGCCGGCACAAATGAGCACCGCATAGGGCTTGCCGTTCAGCCGGTCCAATGCCGCATAATAAGTACGGTCGAAAAAATCCTTCATTTGGCCGGACATGGCCGCGAGATTTTCAGGGGTTGCAAAGACGTAGCCGTCGGCCCGCAGCACGTCCCCAGCGTTCGCGTCGGAGGCGCGCAGCATGGATACCTCGAGCTCGGCTTCGGCACGGGCACCCGCCGCCGCGGCCTCGGCCATTTGCAGCGTGCCGCCCGTCATTGAGTGATACACGAGAAGCATGGTCTTCATGCAGTATCCTAATATGGACGCGATGATGCGGCTCGAGCGAATTCAAAAATTTTCCACTTTTCGGAGCGAATCCATGAAATACCGCAAACTCGGCAGCAGCGACCTCATCGTGTCGGAGATCGCTTTCGGATCCTGGCTGACCTTTTCAGATGCCGCCCACAAGGCAAATGCCATCGGGTGCGTACACCGTGCGCTCGATCGCGGCGTCACGCTGCTCGACACCGCCAACATTTACGGCAGGGGTACGGCCGAAAGCGTGCTCGGCGAAGCCCTGATGGGGATCAAACGAGACAGCTACGTGTTGGCCACCAAACTGTTCTTCCCGATGAGCGACATCGATCGGGGGCTCTCGCGAGCGCAAATTCATAAGCAGATCGACGCGTCCCTGTCCCGTCTAAAGGTCTCCTACGTAGACCTCTACCAATGCCACCGCTATGACGCCGACACGCCGTTGGAAGAAACCATGGAGGCTCTCACCGAGGTGGTGCGCGCCGGCAAGGCTCGGTACATCGGCTTTTCAGAATGGCCCATCGACCGAATCGAAGCTGCGCTCGCGATCCCCGGGGTCGTGAAGTTCGTCTCCAGCCAACCACAGTACTCGCTTCTACATCGTGATCCGGAACGGGCACTGTTGCCGCTCTGCAGCCGTTCCGGCATCTCGCAAATAGTCTGGTCGCCGCTGGCACAGGGAATGTTGACGGGTAAATATCTACCCGGCGCACCGGTGCCCACCGACAGCCGCGCCGCCAACGACTCGATGAAGGCTTTCCTGAGCCCGGCGTGGTTCAAACCGAAGTTCCTAGAAGCGATTCAAGCGCTGAAACCGATCGCCGCCCAAGCAGGCCTTACCATGGCGCAATTTGCGCTCGCCTGGATCCTTCGCCAACCCAATGTGGCTGCCGCGATCATCGGCGCCTCACGGCCCGAACAGATCGATGAGAACGTCGCTGCTTCGGGACATCAAGTGTCCGCGGAACTGTTTGCCCAAGCCGAACGAATCATCGAGGAAGCGGGCGCCTTGGCGTGAGGCGCCGGTAGCTTATCTGCGGTCGTTGATGCGCGACGCCTTTCCGCTGGAGCGCGGTATGGAGCCGCTGCTCACCACTTTGATATCCGCGGTGATACCGATTATGGCTTTGAGCTTGCCCGCAAGCAGCACTGCTTCGCGCCGATGCTCGTCAAGAGCGAGCTCCGGGCGCGCTTCCACCGAGACTACGACCTCGTCCAGCCGATGCGGCCGCGAGATTTCGATTTCGTAGTGCGGCGCCAAACCGCCGCAATGCATGATCAGTTCCTCTATCTGCGAGGGGAAAACGTTCACGCCCCGAATGATCAGCATGTCATCGGTGCGGCCGGTGATTTTAGCGATACGCCGCATCGCCGTGGAATTGCCGGGCAAAAGACGCGTAAGGTCACGCGTTCGATATCGGATCACGGGCATTCCTTCCTTGGTCAGCGAAGTAAAGGCCAGCTCACCCTCCTCTCCTTCTCCCACGGTCTGTCCGGTCGCCGGATCCAGCACCTCGGGTAGAAAATGGTCTTCCCAAATAGTCGGTCCTTCCTTGGTACGTGCAAACTCCTGCGCCACACCTGGGCCCATCACTTCCGACAATCCATAGATATCGCAGGCATCGAGTTCCAAATGCGGTTTCGATTTCGTTGCGAATCCCCTCGCCCCAGGGTTCAGCGCCGAAAATTCCGATGCGAAGCGAACTCGATTTAGGATCGATGCCTTGACGTCTGAATTCATCCAAAATCGCCAACATGTAGCTCGGCGTCATCATGATGATTTCCGGCGCGAAATCCATTATCAGCTGCACCTGCTTTTCCGTCTGACCGCCCGACATGGGAATGACTGTGCAGCCGGCGGCTTCTGCGCCGTAGTGGGCCCCGAGGCCGCCCGTGAACAACCCATAGCCGTACCCAACGTGAACTTTCATTCCGGGCCGCCCGCCGGCAGCCCGAATCGACCGCGCGACCAGATTGCTCCAGGTCGTGATGTCGTTTCGTGTATACCCGACGACCGTCGGTTTGCCGGTGGTGCCGGATGAGGCGTGAACACGCGCAATCTTGTCCATGGGCACGGCGAAAAACCCGAAGGGATAGGCCTCGCGCAGATCCGCCTTGGTGGTGAACGGGAAACGGCGCAGGTCAGCAAGTGTTTTAAGATCGTCGGGATGCACGCCGACGGCGTCGAAACTGCGGTGGTAGTAGGCATTGTTGTCATAGGCATGATGCAGCGTCCAACGTAGGCGCTCGAGCTGAATCGACTCGAGCTCGCGGCGAGCCGCGCCGAGAATCGGCTCAAACGCCGAATTCTCCGATACATTGCTACTGGTCATGCTGAGGGCCCGAAGTTCGCGGGGCGCTTTATCCCGCGCCGCGGCCAATCCCTCGCGCACGTCGGCGAGCCTGAAACCCAGGAACTCCAGCGCCAGCGAGGTGTCGAAACTCGGTCCGGCGAGCCGCAGCCAGTTGTTCGAGCGCGTGCTTGGTCCAGCGGACGGCTGTCGCGCTGCCGGCCGCGAGCGTGCGCGCCACGTCGAATGCCGATGTCGATCACCTCGGCATCGGGGACGCATACCGCAACCAAGCCCGATGCGCTCGGCCTCGAGCCCGGACAGGGGTTTATTCGTGAGCAGATGATAGCGCGCCTTGGCGAGGCCGCACAACAGCGGCCAGATGATGACGGCATGGTCACCCGCCGCGACGCCGAGCCGGGTGTGGCCGTCGAGAATGCGCGCATCCTCGGCCGCGATCGACACATCGGCCAGCAGCGCGATCGCAAGTCCGGCGCCCACGGCACTGCCGCGAATCGCCGATACCACCGGCTTCGAGCAATTGATCAGGTTGTAGACGAGGTCGCTCGGCTTCCTTCCAGACGCGGATCAAGGTTGCCTCATCCGCGATCATGCGTTCGATCATGTCGAAATCGCCGCCGGAGGAGAAGTTCGAGCCCTCGCCGCGCACGATGACCGCCCGCACGGCGTCATCGACGTCGAACGCGCGCCACACCGCGGCGAGGTCGCGGTGCATGGCTTCGGTCGCGGCGTTCAGGCGGCCTTTATTGCGCGATGACGAGTTCGAGTATGCCGCCCTCGGGCGCAAGGAATTGCAAGGCTCGGGAAATTCGCGCGCGTAACGGGACGAGACGTCAGATTTGCATGGTCGGGAACCGCGTGAATGCTGACCATGGTCAGCACGTCGTAGGAGGCGACCGTTTCACCGTTCTGGTTGGTGATCTCCGTGTCCCAGGCGACTTCGCCCCAGCCCTTGTCGGCGCGCAAGGCTCTTCTGCGCGCAGGTCAAGCGCACCTTGATCCGATCGCCGGGTTTCACCGGCTTGACGAAGCGAAGCTGTCGAGGCCGTAGTTGCCGAGCACGGGGCCGTAGTCAGGGTCGACGAACAGGCCGGCGGCGGCCGAAATCAGGAAATAGCCGTGCGCCACGCGGCCGCCGAACAGCGGATTGCGCGCGGCCTCGCGCTTCGTTCATGTGCGCGTAGAAATTGTCGCCGGTCAGCGCCGCGAACTGCTCGATGTCCTCGACGGTGACCTCGCGCTCCGCCGACTTGAAGGTGTCGCCCAATTGCAGCTCGTTGAACGGAATGCGAAACGGATGCACGCCGGGATCGCGCTGCCGGCTGCCCCGCACCCAGCGGCCGCCGAGCGCCGTGAGCGTATCGGGCGAACCCTGCACCGCCGTTCGCTGCATGTAGTGCAGAACGCCGCGGATGCCGCCCATCTCCTCGCCGCCGCCCGCTCGGCCCGGGCCGCCATGCACCAGCGGCGCGAGCGGCGAACCGTGTCCCGTCGATTCCTTCGCGCAGCGGGCGGTTCACGACCAGGATGCGCCCATGGTAGGGCGCGAGACCCAAGGACGCAGATCGGCCGGCGATGAGCATCGTCCGCCGAGAACACCGACGCCGACCAGACTCCCGCCGCCGCGGCGCGCGAGCGCGATCGCCTCCGCCGTGTCCCGGTAGGGCACCACCGTGGCAACCGGACCGAAGGCCTCCACTTCGTGGATCGCCCGCGCGGCGCGCGGATCGCGCGCACAGCAGCAGCATCGGCGGCACGAACGCGCCGCGTTCGCGGTCGGCGCCCGCGACCTCGAAGCGCTCGCACGCTGCCGACGACGAGATCGGCTTCGCGGCGCAATTCGCCGAGACGCGCCAGCACGTCGGTGCGCTGCTCGAGACTCACCAGCGGCCCCATGCGCACGCCCGTCGCGCGCGGGTCGCCGACGACCACTTTGCGCAGGGCCCCTTGCAGCGCCGCCAGCACGTCATCCGACCAGCGCCGCCGGCACGAGCGCCTTGCGGATGGCCGTGCACTTCTGGCCCGCCTTGACGGTCATTTCGCGCAGCGACCTCCTTGATGAACAGGTCGAATTCCGGCGTGCCGGGCCGCGGCATCCGGCGCCGAGAATGCTGGAGTTCAAGGAATCGGTCTCGGCGATGAACGGAACCGAATGGCGAACGCACGTGCGGATGGCGCGCGCAGCTGCGCCGCGGTGTGCGCCGAGCCGGTGAAAGAGACGATGTCCTGGCACGTCAGGTGCTCGAACAGATCGCCCGACGCTGCCGCACACGAGCTGCAGCGCACCCTCGGGCAGGATGCCCGACTCGATGATGCGGCGCACCGACGAGCTCGGTGAGATAGGCGGTGGCCGTCGCCGGCTTGACGATCGACGGGCACGCCGGCGAGAATCGCCGGCGCGAGCTTCTCGAGCATGCCCCACACCGGGAAATTGAAGGCGTTGATGTGCACCGCCGCGCCTTCGCGCGGGACGATAGATGTGCTGGCCGACGAAGCTGCCGCGCTTCGACAGGCCCTCGACGCTCGCCGTCGAGATACACGCGGCCGTTCGGCAAGCTCGCGCGCGGCTTTGCTCGGCGAAGGCGAAAACCGTGCCGATGCCGCCATCGATGTCGATCCAGGAGTCCTCCTTGGTGGCGCCGGTGCGATACGAGAGCGCGTAGAACTCGTCCTTGAACTCCAACAGCCGCTTGGCGAGCGCCTTGAGCAAGCCGGCCCGCTCGTGAAAGGTGATCGCCCGCAGACGCCGGCCCACCGACGTCGCGTGCATGGGCGAGCATCGCGCCGAAGTCGATGCCGCTCGAGGACGCCTGCGCCGATGACCTCGCCCGTCGTTGCATCGCGCAGCGCGACGCCGTCGATCGCGGCCGGCTCGCCAGCTGCCGCATACATAGCTCTGCAGTTTCATGTGCAATGCCGCTTCACGACCCGCTCGATCAGCATGGCGATGCCCTGGCCCGACGCCGATGCACATCGTGCACAGCGCGAGCGCCGGCCGCCGTCGCTCGAGCTGGTACAGCGCCGTGGTCGCGAGGCGCGCGCCGCTCGCGCCGAGCGGATGGCCGAGCGCGATGGCGCCGCCCTGCGGGTTCACATGCGCCGCATCGTCCGGCGATGCCCAGCTCGCGCAGCACCGCGAGCGCCTGCGCGGCGAACGCCTCGTTGAGCTCGATGAGATCGATGTCGTCGAGGCCGAATTCCGAGGCGCGCGAGGAGCTTGCGGGTGGCCGGCGACGGGCCCATGCCCATGATGCGCGGCTCCACCCCGGCGACCGCGGTGCCGACGATGCGCGCGCGCGGCGTGAGGCCATAGCGCTCGATGGCGCCCGTGCCAGCGAGCAACAGCGCGCAGGCGCCGTCGTTGACGCCCGAGGCATTGCCGGCGGTGACCGTGCCGCCCGGCGCGGAACGGCGTCGGAGTTTCGCGAGCGCCTCGAGGCTGGTCTCGCGCGGATGCTCATCCACGTCCACCACGCGTGGCTTGACCGCGCTTGGCCGGCACCGTGACCGCGACGATCTCGTCGGCGAAGCAGCCGGCGGCCTGCGGCCGCCAGCGCGCGCTGTTGGCTGCGCAGCGCGAAGCGGTCCTGGTCTTCGCGCGATACCCGGAATTCCGCGGCGACGTTCTCGCCGGTCTCCGGCATCGAATCGACGCCGTATTGCTTCTTTGAGCAGCGGCATTGACGAAGCGCCAGCCGATGGTCGTGTCGATACATCTGCACGTCGCGTGCAAACGGCGTGGCGCTCTTCGACATGACATACGGCGCGCGGCTCATGCTCTCGACGCCGCCGGCGATCACGACCTCGGCCTCGCCGCGTCCGGATCATGCGCGACAGCGCTCGCCACGGCATCGAGCCCGGAGCCGCACAGGCGGTTGAGGGTGACGCCCGGCACCTCCACGGGAAGCCCGCCAGCAGCGCGCTCATGCGCGCGACGTTGCGATTGTCCTCGCCCGCCTGGTTGGCGCAGCCCAAGATCACATCGTCGACCGCGGCGGAGTCGAGCCCGCGTTGCGCCGCATGAGTTCGCGCAGCACGACGGCGCCGAGGTCGTCGGGGCGCACCGGTCGACAGCGCGCCGCCATAGCGGCCGATCGGCGTGCGGATGGCGTCGCAGATGAATGCCTCACTCATCGGTATCGGGATCCTCGATGTTCAGGGTGTCGTGGATGGTACGCGAAGCCGCGCGCAACGGCCGCGAAAGTGCGCCAGCGGCTCGCCGGAGCTGCGTGGTGACGGCCACGTCGTAGATTCCGTGGCGCGCGCTGCGCGAGGTCTCGCTCGCAGTGGCGATGAGCCGTTCGCCGCCGAGCCCGGCGCGAGAAATTCGATGCTGGCGCCGGCGGCCACCATGGCATCGCCGTGCGAATTGCAGGCGAAGGCGAACGCCGTGTCGGCCAACGCGAAAATGATGCCGCCATGGCAGATGCCGTGGCCGTTGAGCATGTCCGGACGCACCGTCATGGCCAGCCGGACGCGCCCGGGCGCAACGTCCAGGATTTCAATGCCGAGCGCCTGAGCCGCGAGATCGCCGGCGTACAAGTGCCTGAATCGCACGGCGGGCACGTGCATCGGGCAGTCGGCGGATGGTGGTCTCATGCTCAACGTCGGCCTTTAAAGCTCGGTGTCGCTTTTCGGTGAACGCGGCGACGCCCTCCGCGTAATCGGCGGAGCGGCCGAGCTCGCGCTGCGCATCCCGCTCGACGTCGAGCTGTTCGGCGAGGCTGCGCTGCCATCCGCCGCGAATGGCCGCCTTGGTCGCCGCCAGCCCGCGTGTCGGTGCGACGGCCAACTGCTGCGCGAGCGCATCGACGGTCGCAGCCAAGCTCCGCGTCGTCGACGCAGTGCCAGATCATTCCCCAAGCCGCCGCTTGCTCCGCGGGAGCTTCTCGCCGAGCAGGGTCAAGCCGAGCGCGCGCGCAGTTCCCGACGAGCCGCGGCAGGGTCCACGTGCCGCCCGAATCCGGAACCAGCCCGAGCTTCGAGAACGCCTGCACGAAGCTCGCCGAGCGCGCCGCAATGACCAGATCGCAGGCGAGCGCAATGTTGGCGCCGGCGCCGGCGGCGACGCCATTGACCGCCGCGATGACCGGCATGGGCAGGTGACTGCAAGCGCCAGCACCAAGGGCTTGTAGTACTTCTCGATCGATTCGCCGAGATCGACGGCCCTGCGCGCCGGGCGCGACGGCCCGATCGGCGAGATCCTGGCCGGCGCAAAAGCCGCGCCCGGCACCGGTCAGAACCAACACCCGCGCGTCGCTGCCGGCAAGCTCCCCAAGCGCATGCCGCACCTCGCGCATGCATCTGGGTGTTGAAGCTGTTGAGCTTGTCCGGTCGGTTCAAGGTCAGGCGAGCGACGCCGCGATCGACGCTGAACAGAATGGTTTCGTATGACATAGCTGATCCCCGCGAAGGCATTACGGCTCGATTATTTCTCGTCGTAGCTCAGTTCGAGCGTCGCGGTGGTCGGCCGCGCCTGGCAACACAGCACGAAGCCGGCCTCGATCTCCCAGGGCTGCAAGGCGATGTTGTGAGCCATCACCGCCTCGCCGTCGACGATTCTCGCGCGGCAGGTCGCACAGATGCCCGAACGGCAGGAGAACGGCAGCTCGAGCCCCGCGCGTTCCGCCGCCTCGAGCACCGAAGCATCGCTCGGGCGCCATGGGAAAACTGCGGCGCCTGCCGTCCATGACGACCGAGATCGTCGCCAGAACTTCCGCGCGGCGGCTCGGGCGTCGCGCATGCCGGCGTCCGGGCGCGCCTTCGGCGCGATCGGCGCGACGCGGCTCGGCGGCAAAGCGCTCGAATGCGAACGGCGGCGCATCGCGTTCAGAGCTTGATGGCATCGCGCACTTCATCGACCATGCGACCCGGACCGCAGACGAAATACTCGTCCGCCGACGCGATGTCGGTCATCTCCTGCGCCAGATCGCGCAACTTTGTGCCGCATCGATGCGGCCATTGAGCAGTGCGGTCTGCTGCGGCTCGCGGCTCATGACGAAATGCACGCGAAAATCGGCCGAGATAGCGATTCTTCGAGCGCGAGCGTGTCCTCCAGGAACATGGTGCGCGCCATGCTGCGGTTGCCGTAGATCAGCGTGAAGCGGCTGTTCGGGCTCGCGGGCGAGAATGTCCGTCGCCAGCGACAGAACCGGCGTGATGCCGCTGCCGGCGGCGAAGGCCACATAGGAGCGCTGCGCGCGCCGGGATCGACCGCCGTGCGAAACCGGCCGATCGGCGTGCCGACATCGAGCACGTCGCCGCGGCTGCATCTGCGTGGCCAGTTCCCGCGACATGCGGCCGCCCGAACTGCTCGCGCACGCCGAGGCGCAGCGACGGCGCTGCCCGGGGCGGTCACGATCGAATAGGTGCGGCGCTCCTCGCGTCCGTCGATCGTGCGCCGCACCGTCACGTACTGTCCGGCATCGAAATGTGAAGTCGCTCGCGCAACGTCGTGCGGGACCGCGAGCGTCATGCACACGCGCATCCTCGGCAATGCGCTCGACCGCGCGTGACCTTAAGGGGATGAAAGCTCAGCACGCGAACCCCATCAAATGCATTTGAAGCATTCGAACGGCTCCAGGCACTGGCGGCAGCGGTGCAAGCGCCTTGCAGGGCGTCGAGCCAAATTGACTGATGCATTCGGTGTCGACGGAATGGCAGCGCGGACAGGCGACGGGCCGGTCGCAGCACACGCCGCATGGACGAGGACGGCGTCGGCGGAACGATGCCGTAAGCGGCGAGCTTGCGCCGGCCCTCGGGAGTGATCCAATCGCTGCTCCATGCGGGCGAGAGCACTGAGTGACCGCGAACCGGACCGACGCCGGCTTCGACGAGCGCGCTCTCCACCAAGCCGGCCGGATGACCTCGGTCGCCGGGCAGCCGGTGTAGGTGGGCGAAAGGCCGACCTCGAGCGTCCCGTCGAGTCTGCGTCTTGACGAAGCGGACGATACCGAGATCGACGAGGCACAGAGCCGGGATCTCCGGATCCTCGACCGCCGCCAACGCACTCCAAGCCGCCGCCACGCGCGCTTCGCGACCTGATGATGCCGGCTCGTCGATGCGGCAGTGCGGTACGTTCACCAGCGCGCTCCCGGATAGGCTCGCTGCAAGTACTGCATCTCGGCGAGCATGTAGCCGAAGTGTTCGCTGTGCTCGCCGCGCTTGCCGAACCATGAATGCGGCCGGTCTCGCGGCCGCTCGAGCGTCGCCTCGGCGAGACAGCGCGTCGATGCGCTGCGACCATGCGGCCGCACCTCGGCGAGCCGGGGGCCGATGCCGCTATCGGCCATCTCGCGATCCAAGCCATCTTCCTCCGAACAGTTCCACCGTGTACGGCCAGAGCCGCTCGAGCGCCGACTGCACCCGTGCGTGGCTCTCCTCCGTGCCGTCGCCGAGCCGCACCAGCCAGCCGGCGCTGTAGCGCAGTGGTAGCGCGTCTCCTTCACCGCCTTGGCGGCGATCGCGGCCAAACGTTCATCGGCCGAGTTCGACCAGGCGCTCATACAGCTCGAGCTGAAACGCATCGATGAGCACCTGGCGCACGATGGTCTGGCCGAAATCGCCGTTCGGCTGCTCCACCAGAGTCGGGTTCAAGTACTCGCCCTGCTCGCGCAGAAAGGCGATGTCGTCCTCGCCGCGGCCGCGCCCTTCGAGTTCACCCGCGTAGGTCAGCAGCAGCCGCGCTTGGCCGATCAGGTCGAGCGCGATGTTGGCGAGCCCCAGATCCTCCTCGAGCGCCGGCGCATGACCGACCCACTCGCCCAGCCGCTGGCCGAGCACCAGGCTCAAGATCGCCGAGGCGCAGCACATAGCGAAATAGCGAACCGCGACCTCCGTAGGCGCCGCATTCATAGGGTCTTGACCTCGTCGGGAATGTCATAAAATGTGGGGTGACGATAGATCTTGTCGCGCGCCGGCTCGAATAGCGACTCCGCTTCGCCGGGATCCGACGCCGTGATGTCCGTGGAGCGCACGACCCAGATGCTGACGCCTTCCTGACGCCTCGTGTAGAGATCGCGCGCATGCTCGATCGCCATGCGCGCATCGGTGGCGTGCAGGCTGCCCACATGCTTGTGATCGAGACCGCCGCGCGCACGAATGAAGACTTCGTACAGCGGCCATTGGCGTTGGTCGATTGACGGGTTCATCTGCATTTCTCCTCGAAGGAATCTTACTCGTCCATCAAGCTGCGCAGTTTGCCGTGCGCTTGCGCTGCTTCTCGGCGTAGGCGCTCGCCGCCTCGCGTACCCAGGCGCCCTCTGCGTGGGCTGCGCGACGCGCGGCCAGGCGCTCGGCATTGCAGGGCCCATTGCCCTTGAGCACTCGATCGAATTCGCTCCAGTCGATCGGCCCGAACTCGTGGCGCTGCTCCGCCTCGTTCCAGCGCAGCAGGGGATCGGGCACCGTCAGACCCAAGAACTTCGCTTGCGGCACCGTGAAATCGACGAATTTTTGCCGCAATTCATCGTTCGAAAATCGCTTGATCTTCCAACGCTGCGAATCGCCGCTATGCGTCGAATCGGCATCGTGGGGCCCGAACATCATGAGCGCCGGCCACCACCAGCGATTGAGCGCCTCTTGCGCCATGCGCTTCTGCTCGGCGCTGCCTTGCGCCAACCGCAGCATGATGTCGTAGCCCTGCCGTTGATGGAAACTCTCTTCCCGGCAGATGCGCACCATCGCGCGCGCATAGGGGCCGTAGGAGCAGCGGCACAGCGGAATCTGATTCATGATGGCGGCGCCGTCGACCAGCCAGCCGATGGCGCCGATATCCGCCCAGGTCGGCGTCGGGTAATTGAATATGCTCGAGTACTTGGCCTTGCCGGTCAGCAATTGATCGACCAGCTGGTCGCGGCTGACGCCCAGAGTCTCGGCGGCGCTGTACAGATAGGCGCCATGGCCGCCTTCATCCTGCACCTTGGCGATCAGAATGGACTTTCGCAGCAGCGTCGGCGCGCGCGTGATCCAATTTCCCTCCGGCAGCATGCCGACGATTTCGGAATGCGCGTGCTGGGAGATCTGGCGAATCAAGGTGGCGCGGTAGCGCGCCGGCATCCAGTCCTTTGGCTCGATCTTCTCTTCCGGATCGACGCGCGCCTGAAAGCGCCGCTCGAGCGACGTCTCATCGACCGACGCGGCCGGATCCGGTCCCTGAACGTCGAGCGCTTGCGTGTACATGTAGGTCCCGCCTGTTTGCCAGCCAACAATATTCAGTTGAGCTATCGTGACACACAATCATGATGAAATCAATTTTTTCTGTGTCATAAACTTTGCAATAACGATACAATTTGCGAGCCGTGACCACCCATCCATCTACCGTTGCTCTGGATCTCGTCGCGCGCTTTCGGCGCCAGCGGCCGCTGCGCGCCGGATCGCTCATCGTGACGATATTCGGCGATTCGATCATGCCGCGCGGCGGCGCGGTCGCCCTCGGCAGCCTCATCCGCCTCGCGACGCCCTTCGGCCTCAATGAGCGGCTGGTGCGAACCGCTACTGCGCGTCTCGCCCAGGAGGGCTGGGTGAAGGCGCGGCGAGTCGGAAAGCTCAGCGAATACGAACTGTCGAACGACGGCCGCGAGCGATTCGCCGAGGCCACGAAGCGAATCTACGGCGAGCCGGGCGCACACTGGTCGGGACGCTGGACACTGATGTGCTGCCGGCCATGCCTGCTGCGGAGCGGCAGCGGCTGCGAAAGGAACTCGTCTGGCATGGCTTCGGTGAATTATGCAACGGTGTGTTTGCCCATCCCGAAGTGCCGGCCCAGGGACTCGATCTGCAATTTCGCGGCAGCCATTTGCCGGCCGGCACGCTGATTTTCGAAGCCACGCTCGCCGAACGACTTAGGTCCGGCGTCGGCTCGTGGATCTCGGTTGGGATCTTGCGGACCTCGCCAAACGCTACCGGCGGTTCGTGCAGCGTTTCGAACACGCGGATAAAGCTTTGCGGACCACTCCGTCGATCCGTTGACGGGATTCATCCTGCGCACGCTTCTCATCCATGAGTATCGCCGGCTGCATCTGCGCGATCCACTCTTGCCCAAACGCTTGCTGCCTGTGGATTGGCCTGGAATTCGCGCCGCGGAGTTGTGCCGCGACATCTATGGCGCGTCTTCGCAGCCTCCGAATCCTATCTGTCGGAAGTCGGCCGCGCAGCTCGACGGTACCCTGCCGCCGCCCGATCGATCCGTCATGCAGCGGTTCGGCGGCATTGCGGGGCCGGCCGCCCCCGCCGACGAACCCTAGCTTCGGCCGAATCCTAGCCTCGGCGTCTCATTCGTCGGCCCACTTCTCGAGCGTGTTAACGATATGCGCGAGAAAGGCGTTCGCCTGAAATGCGTCGAGTGCCCGGTGGTCGATCGTGAGCGTGAGATAGCACATCGATCGAACGGCGATGGCCTCGGCACCCTGGGCCTCGAGCACGCATACGCGGCGTTCAACTTTGCCGATGCCGAGAATGGCAACTTGCGGCTGGTTGATGACAATGGGCGCCGCGAGAAGGCTTCCGCCGACTCCATGGTTTGAGATCGTGAATGTCCCGCCTCGCACGTCCTGCGGCGCGAGCTTGTTCGCACGTGCGGCCGTCACGAGTCGGCCCAGCTGCCGGGCGGTCTCGAGCAGATTGAGGGCCTGGGCACGATGGATCACCGGTACGATGAGCCCATCGTTGCCGAGTGCTGTGCCGACACCGATGTTCGCATCGGTGTGCAGCTCGAGAGCATCCTCGTGGAAGGTGGCATTGACGAGCGGGTGCACGCTGAAGGCACGTGCGCAGGCGGCGACGAAATATGCGGTCAGCGTCAGCCGCACCCCTTGGCGCTCGAAATCGACCGCATGCAGAGCGCGGTGCGCCTGGACGCGAGTGAGGTCGGCTTCGAAGAGAGTGGTGACATGAGGCGCCAACGCGAGACTCCGTGCCACATGTTCCGCCACTCGGCGCCGTATGGGTGTGTGAGACACACGCGGTCCGTCGGCCTCGTCGTCGCTTGCGCCGTTCTCGGGGTCGAGGTTGGGGTCGGTGGCCACCCGGTGCTTCGCCGTGGTTTCGTCCACATGCCGCAGGACATCTTGGGACGTGATGCGCCCGTTGCGCCCGCTGCCCGCGACATCAGCAGGCGACAACCCGTGCTCCTCCAGCAGCTTGCGCACCGCGGGACTCAACAGCAGACGGGCATCTTCCTCGGGCGCTCTCAAAGGCTCAGCGGGCGCGCGAACTCCGGCGGCCGGTTTCTGCGGCGGCGCCGCGGTGTTCGATTCGGCTATCCGCACCCGAGCCAACAGTTGTCCGGGCAGGACCTCCTCATCGGGCTGTTTTAGGATTTCGAAAAGCTCGCCGGTGGCCGGCGAGGAAATTTCGACGGTCACCTTGTCGGTCTCGAGCTCGAGCAGCGGTTCATCCTTTGACGATGGGATCCCCGACCGCTTTGCACCAGCGCAAAATCGTGGCCTTACTGCCCTCCTCGTTCGACGGGCGCAATCACATCCGCGACGTGCGCATGTTCAAATCGCGGCCAGGTCCCGCATGCCCGGGCGATCGCCTCGACGCTCGGCAGCACGGCGTCGAGCAAAACTCGGGCTATGCGGGCTCGGTATGTCGGGCATCGCCAGGCGATCGATCGGCGCGTCGAGATCGAAAAACGCTTCCTTGGCGAGCACGGCGGCGATTTCGGCGCCGAATCCCGCGGTCATGGTGTCCTCGTGCACGATGAGGCAGCGATGCGTTTTGCGAACCGAGGCGAGCGTGGCTTCCCGATCCCACGGCGAAAATGTTCGCAAATCCAGCAAGTCCGCCGAAAGACCGGTGCGTCGAATCGCGAGCTCGCAGCGCTCGACCATCGCGCCCCAAGTGACGACGGTGAGTCCGCGCCCGTCCCGCAGAAGAGCTCGCCTTGCCGAACGGCACGACAAACTCATCGCCGGGATAGGGGCGCCGCGCCCAGCTGCCGTCGAGCAGCGCTCGATGCTCGAAAAATATCGTTGGATCGTTACCGCGCAGTGCCGAGCGCAGCAGACCCACCGCGTCCTCCGCGTTCGATGGCATGGCCACACGCCAGCCGATGCCGTGGACCCACTGCACTTCGTTCGATTGGCTGTGCCAGGGATCGCCGCACTTGAAAAACCCCCCGGGAATGCGCACGACCATGGGCGCCGCGAATCGATTGGCCGTGCGCCAGCGCATCGTGCCGCAGTCGTTGAGCTGCTCGGCCGCCGGATCCGCATACTTTCGGAATTGGATCTCGGGACCGGCATCAGTCCGGCGGCGGCCATGCCGACGGCGCGGCCGATGATGCCTTCCTCGGACAGACTGGTATCGAATACACGCGCACTGCCGAATTTCTCCTGCAAGCCCAAGGTGGCGGCGTGCACGCCACCCTTTCGGCCGACGTCCTCGCCGAAGACGAGAAGGCGCGGATTGATGTCGAGCTCGTGCTCGAGAGTGCGGCGCACGGCCGTGACGAGATTGATGCGTGGACCCGTCGGATGGGGCTGCGGGGACCGGCGGGCGGCACGAATCCGTCCGGACATACCCGCCCTGCTGTTGCAGGTCGATGCGCCGTCGGGGCGGATTCGCAGAACAGGAAACGCCTGACGCGCGCGGGATCGGGGGCGGCGCTCGCTTCGACAGTCGCGCCCGCGGTTCGCCACCCGGCTCGGCGAATCGCCGACATCCGAAGTCCCACTCGTCGGCCGACAGAACGCCGGAACGAGCTGCGCGCGAAGCTTCCCCAACGGATCGCGCTCCCGCTCGGCCGCAATTGCCGCCGATCCCTTGTAGGTCTGGGTGTCCTGTCCGGAGTGGCCCGATAAGCGCGGCACGGTGAGTCTGAGCAACGCCGGGCCGTCGCCGGCTCGCACACCGCCGACCGCATCCTGGATGAGCGCTGCGGCCGGCAACGGGTCGGATCCGTCGCCGTCGAGCACCCGCAGTCCGCTGAAGGCGGCTCAGATTGCGCGCGATGTTGCCGCCCGGGCGTTTGCATGATCTGAGGGCACCGAAATCCCGTAACCGTTGTCCTCGATGAAGAACAGCAAGGGCAACCGCTCGGTCGTCACGATGTTGAGCGCCGCCCAAAATCCGTTGGTCGCGGTCGATGCATCCCCGCCATGAGCGACCGCGATGCTGCGCGCATATGCGGCTCACCGAGCGTGAGCTGGCGATAGCGCAACGCCTGAGCCCAGCCCACCGCGGGCGTATATTGCGTGCCGACGCCGCCGCACACCGGCAAGACGCAGCGCCCCGTCCGCCGCGGAAAATTGAATACCACGCCGATATCGCGGCCCTCGCTCATGCCGCCCACGCGCATCATGCTCGAGGCGAGCGCCTCATCGATCGATAAGCCCAGCGTCAGCAACAGCGGCCGCGACCGGTAATAGGCGCCCACCCCATCCCGGGCGCGGTCAAAGAGGTGCCGAGCAGAACCTGCGTCACTTCGTGCCCGCGCGCCGAGAACTGGTACAGCACCTTGCGCTCCGGCACCAATGTCGATTCCTCGAGCTCATCGAGCGCCCGCGAGACCGCAACCTGACGCACCACCGCGCGCCAATCCGGGTCAGCATATTGCGGCACCGGCGCCATCTTCTCGGGACTTGCAGCCATAGGGGTAGGAACCTTAGTTAGCTTTGCACCAGGTTTGCGTTCCACCAGCCTAATCCGAAGTTTTCGCCGGTAATCGCCAAACGAGGGAGGACAGAGGGGGCGGCTGGTGGTATTCACTAATCTTGTGGCCCCGGCGCTGTCCATGGCTCCCTAACGTGACATACCACGCTCGCCAAGTCGTGAGCCATTTCAGATCCGCGGCGGTAGTGCCCAGAGGCATATATTCCGCCCCCAGCCACCCGCCATATCGCGCGGTGGTGAGCGCCCCTATCAATGCTTCGAAGGGGATGCTTCCCGTGCCAGGCTCATGCCGCCCGGGGGCGTCAGCGAACTGCAGGTGCCGGACGTGCGGCAGTGCGCGTTTGAGTTCATCGACGGGATCGAGTCCCATGCGCGCCACGTGGTACGCATCGAATTGCAGCCCGACGCAATCGCCGCAGCGATGAAGAATGGACTCGGCAATCGACATAGAACCCACGAGATAATTTGGTACGTCGATCGGGTTCAAGGGCTCGATCAGCACCTTGATACCGCGTGGCCCCAAGATCTCCGCGGCGAACAAGAGATTGTCCACATAGGTGCTGTAGCAACTTTCGCGCTCGTCGGAAGAATGGACGCAACCCGCCAAGACGTGCACGAATCTCACCGCGAGCGCCTCCGCATACTCGCGGATTTGCGGCAGTTGCCCGCGGAAGAAATCGCGCATTTCCGGTCGACCCGCGATACCAAACGGATGGATCGCCGGTAATACCGGAACGTTGATCAAAATCACGGGCATCCCGGCCGCAAGGCCGGCGCGCGCCAACACAGAGGCAGATTCCGAATAAGGAAACTGCATCTCGACGCCGTCGAATCCTTGAGCGCGCGCTGCCTGAAACCGCTCGAGCAGCGGCACCTCGCGAAACAACGTACTGATATTGGCGGCGATATTGAGCACGCGCTCTAAGTCTTGGCGGGAGAATACAAGGAGAACAACGCCGCAAGGTCTTGCCGCAGTAGTCCCCGTTCGCCGGCCTGCCGATAGATGTCCAGTGCTGCGCGAGTCATGGGAAGCTCGCTCTGGTGTACGCGAGCGAGACGATCGACCGCACGGAGATCCTTCAGCATCAGCGCGAGTTCGCCGAGCACGGGCGTGGTCACTCCTTGCGCCATGCGGCGCCCGAAGATCTGCATCGGCAGTGAGTCTGCAAATCCGCCGGCCAAGGCGTCGGGTATGGCGGTGAGATCCAAGCCGCTGGCGCGCGCCAGATTCAACGACTCGGCAATGGCGACGAGATTCGTCGCGACTATCAATTGATTGCAAAGTTTGAGCGTTTGACCGGCGCCGAGTTCACCAATGTGCGTGACGCGCTGGGCCAGAGCGCCGAAAATCGGCGCCAAGCGGGCGACGTCCTCCTTGGAACCGCCGCACAAGACGACCAGCTTGCCCTGCTCGGCACCCGTCGCACCTCCGGACACTGGTGCGTCTACCCAGGACGTGCCGCACTGGTTGCGCAGCCGCCCGGCGAGTTCGAGTGTCGCTTCGGGGCCGATCGTCGAAAAATCGACCAATAAAGGCGGGGCGTTTACGGCGTCGGCCACTCCTTGTTCTTCGAACAGCACCGCATCGACCGCAGTCGCATCGGTGACACAGAGCAGGACTGCGTCTGAATTGTTCGCGGCATCAGCGGCGCTTGGGGCAAATTTGGCCCCGGCAGCGACGAGGTCCTTGAGCTTCTCGGGGGTTCGATTCCAAACTCGGACCTGTAACCCGGCTGCCAGCAGACGCCGCACCATCGGCGTGCCCATGAGCCCCGCACCTATAAATCCGATTTGCCTAATGACGGCGCGACTTGGGGGGGACATTGAACTTCCGTTGGCGTGTTCGCTGGTATCATGCCCTAACTTAAGCCAAAAAGATCGCCAAAACATGCTCCGTTAGGCATCATTGTTGGCGACATTCACTATCCCGTTTAGGACGGGGGAGCGCATTCGCGATGCAGTTCGACCGCTTCGATGCACACATTTTATCTGAGCTGCAAAAGGATGGGCGCTTACCCGTGGTCGAACTGGCTGAGGCCATTGGCCTATCTCCGACCCCATGCGCGCGCCGAATCAAGGCTCTCGAGTCGGGCGGCGTCATCGAAGGGTATGCCGCAATCTTAAATCCCGCTCGGGTCGGCCTCGAAGTGCAGGCCATCGTGCACGTCAAACTGACTGAGCACACCGACGAGACGGTGGCGCGCTTCGAGCGGGAGATCGCGCTGCTCGATGAAGTAACGAACTGCTTCGCCATGACCGGGAGCTATGACTTCATCCTGCAAGTTTTCGGCAAGGATCTGGATTCGCTGAGTTCCGTGATCCTAAAGAAACTGTTGCGAATACCTCATGTGCGCGACTTGCAGTCGAGTGTCGTCCTCGCCACGATCAAGCGTTCGACGCGCGTCCCTTTGAGCCATTTACAGTTTTGACCTGGACAAGGCCACCGCCGTGACTGAAACAGACATCATTGTCATCGGCGCCGGGATCGCCGGTGCATCGGTCGCCGCGCACCTGGCTGAGACGCACCGCGTCATCTTGGCGAACAGGAGGATCGCGCGGGTTATCACTCCACCGGACGTTCGGCGGCGTTGTTTACCGAGATCTATGGCAACACCGTGATTCGTGCCTTGACCCGCGCCAGTCGAAAATTTCTTTTTGCGCCGCCGCCGGATTTCACCGAAGGTCCGCTGACTCGCCCGCGCGGTTGCCTTTTCATCGCGACTGCAGCGCAACTCGAGACGCTACGGCAATTCGCCGCACTGCCGGATATCGCGCCCGCGACGCGGTCGGTGAGCGCGGCCGAAGCGCGGCGGATGTGCCCGGTCTTGCGCGAAGATTACGTCGCGGGTGCTTTATTCGAACCCGAGTCCAGCGATATCGAGGTGCACGCGCTGCACCAGGGATACCTGCGTATGTTCCGCAGACGCAACGGCCGGCTCCTGAACAACGCTCCGGTGCTCGCGCTCGAATACGCGGCGGGTCGTTGGACAGTTCGCGCCGGAGCCGAAACGCTGGAGGCGCCGATCGTCGTCAATGCCGCCGGCGCGTGGGCGGACGAGATCGCAACGCTGGCAGGCATTTCCCGGCTCGGCTTGGTGCCTTGCCGCCGCACGGCCGTGCTCGTCGAACCCCCACCGGAAATGACGGTTACCGACTGGCCCTTCGTCAACGATATCGATGAGCAATTCTATTTCAAGCCGGAGGCGGGTCGTTGTTCCTCTCGCCGGCGGATGAAACGCCTCGCCGCCCGGCGACGCACAGCCCGAGGAATGGGACATCGCCGTGGCGGTCGATCGAGTGGAGGCTGCAACGACGTTGCAGATCCGACGCCTGAAGGCCCGGTGGGCCGGGCTGCGCACCTTCGCGCCCGACCGCTCGCCGGTGGTCGGATTTTCGAGCAAGCGCGAGGGGTTCTTCTGGCTCGCTGGACAAGGGGTTATGGAATTCAAACCGCGCCAGCTCTGTCGCGGGCGGCGGCCGCACTCGTCCGCGGGTTGCCGCTTCCCGAGACTTGGCCAGCGCGGGGTCGTGGCCTCACGACATGTCGCCGTCGCGGTTCGCGCCGCATCGCATACCGTGGGTTATATCCTACGGTGCTCCTAGCCGGGGCACCGACTGACTCGCCTTCGGCATGGTGCAGAGTAGCGCCGCGTCGAATTGATCCTTCTACTCAAATAGGTGCGCTCATGCTTCATTATGCTGTTGTGTTTTTCGTCATCGCCTTGATTGCGGCGTTTTTCGGATTCGGCGGCATTGCGGTCGGCGCGGCCGGCATCGCGAAGGTGCTGTTCGTCGTATTTTTCATCGGCGCCATCGTGAGCTTCTTGATGAGTCTGGGCCGTGCGGGGCCGTCGAGGCAGCAATCACACTGGAGTCTCAACTGGATCAATTCTACCAACTGCGCAAGGTCAAAAACTTCGCCAACGGCAATATCAACGAGTTCCTCGCGAACGTCGAGGACCTGACCAAAGCCATCAAGGACGTCGAAACCCCCGAGATCGCCCGGGTGCGAGCCAAGGTCAAAATCGCGTTGGCGGCCGCAAAAAGCGCGCTCAGCGACGGCGCCGCCCAAGTGCGCGGCCAGGCGCGACAAGTGAGCCGCACACCGACAGCTACGTGCGCGACAATCCCTGGCAAGTGGTCGGCATTGCGGCCGTGGTGGGCATTGCGCTCGGCGTGATGATGACCCGTCGCTCCGACTGAGCTAACGCTAGCGAGCCTAGGCGCGCCGCCATTCCGTTGCGCCGCCGGGCTTGTCCTCGAGGACGATGCCGGCGGCGCGTCAGCTGGTCGCGAATCCGGTCGGATTCGGCGAAATTCTTGGCCGCCCGCGCCGCGCGCCGTGCGTGCAAGCAATCCCTCGATCTCTCCGTCGGTTAAGCCGGCTGGGGCCGCCGGCCCCGCCGATGCCGCGCTTCAGATAGACCTCGGGGGCTGCTGCAGCAGCCCGAGCACTTACCCATGCGAGCGCAAGCTGGCGGCCGCCGCCGAGACTGTCGCGCTGCATCTCCCGCCGCCTTGGCGCTGTTCAAATCCCGCGCCACGCCCTGCATCACGGCGAACGCCTCCGGCGTGTTGAAGTCATCCTCCATCGCCGCATGAAAATCGGCCAATGCGCACGATATTTGTCGGGTACGCGCTGCGCGGGTGCTCGCCGGGCAGTCGAACCGGTTCGTGTCCTTTGAGCGCACGATACAGGCCGAGCAGCGTCTCGTCCGCCTGGGCGAGCTGCGCCTCGGAATAATTGATCGGGCCGCGGTAATGGCTGCTCAGCAAAAAAAACCGCAGCACCTCCGGATCGCGCAGGGTCTTCAGCACATCGCGCACGGTGAAGAAATTTCCGAGCGACTTCGACATCTTCTCATCGTCGATGCGCACGAATCCGTTGTGCATCCACACGTGCACGAACGGCGTGCCGCAGGCGGCGCAGGATTGCGCGATCTCGTTCTCGTGATGCGGAAATTTCAGATCCATGCCGCCGCCGTGCAGATCGAAGTAGCTGCCGAGCAAGCTGGTCGACATGGCGGAGCACTCGATGTGCCAGCCCGGGCGGCCCGCGCCCCAGGGCGAGGGCCAGGAGGGCTCGCCCGGCTTCGCGTGCTTCCACAGCACGAAATCCAGCGGATCGAGCTTGAATTCGTCGACTTGCACCCGCGAGCCGGCGCGCAGATCGTCGATCTTCTTGCCGGAAAGCGCGCCGTAGTCCGGGAACTTGCGCACCGAATACATCACATCGCCGTTCGCGGCGACGTAGGCGTAGCCCTTGTCGATCAGCGTCTGCGTCATGGCGATGATGGGCGCGATGTAGTCGGTGGCGCGCGGCTCGAGATCGGGCGGCTGGAGGCCGAGAGTCGCGCAGTCCTCGTGCATCGCCACCGTGAAGCGGCGCGCGAGCTCGGCCCAGTCCTCGCCGTTTTCCGCCGCGCGCTGAATGATCTTGTCGTCGATGTCGGTGATGTTGCGCACGTAAGTGACCTTGAAGCCGCGCGAGCGCAAGTAGCGCTGCACGAGGTCGAATACCGTCAGCATCCGCGCGTGGCCCGATGTGAATGTAGTCGTACACGGTGATGCCGCAGACGTACATGCGCACTTCGTTCGGGCGCAGCGGTTTGAATTCGGCTCTTTTTGCCGCGTCAGCGAATTATGAATTTCGAGCATGGGACTCGAGGCGGCGGCGCGCCGTTTCCGGCGGCATCAACTTGAGCAGCGGCGCGAGCTCGGGGCCGTGCGCCTGGCCGGTGAGCGCGACCCGCAAGGGCATGAAGAGCTCCGCGCCTTTGCGCCCGGTGCGCTCCTTCAATATCTTCGTGAGCAGCTTGAGATCCGGGCCCGACTGGTCGAGCGCGTCGGCGGCGGCGGCGAAGAAATCGGCCCCGGCCGCGCGCGATGACGCGCTGCTCGTCCTCGTCCCAGCGGCGGGAGCTCGCCGCGCACCACCGCCACCCACGGCGCGGCATCCGCCGGCAGCACCACGTTGTGCCGCACCAGCTCGACGAACTCGGCCGAATCATCCTGCGATCCCAGCCAGGCGCGGATCTCGGCGGCCGACATGCGCTGCAAGGTCTCCTTCTGCCAATGCATGAGCTGCGACTCGTCGAATCGCGCCGGCGCTCTGCCCAAGTGTTCGGGCCGAAAATGCGCCGGCATTTCCGCCGCGCGGCAGCCAGCCGTCGACATCGCTGGTATGCCCCAAGCGGAACAGATGATTGAGCAGCGCGGCGCGCAGGAATCCGCGCTCGCGAAACTCCTGCACGCTGGTGCTGCCGTGGCGCTTGGACAGCGGCGCGCCGTCCGCGCCCACCAGCAAGCCCGACATGGCCGTAGCCGGGGCGGCGCAGCGCCAGCGCATCGAGCAGCATCAGCTGCCGCGGCGTGTTGGTGAGATGATCGTCGCCGCGCAGCACGTGCGTCACGCCCATCACCGCGTCGTCGACGGCATTGCAAAAGAAGAACGCCGAGGTGCCATCCTCGCGCCGGATGATGAAATCGCCGATATCGCTCGACGAGAATCTCTGCGGCCCATGGACGAGATCGGTGAATTCGATCACGGCGTCGGCGGGCACCGCGAAGCGCAGCGTCGGCCTCAGTCCGCGCGCCTCGCGCTCCGCGCGCTGCGCCGCCGTCAAGATCCGGCAGGTCCCCGCATAGCGCGGCGGCTTGCCCGCCATGCGCTGCAAGCTTGCGCGACAGCTCCAGTTCCTCGGCCGTGCAATAGCACGCGATATGCCCGGCCGCTCGGCCTCCAGAGCGGGCGAACAGCTGCCGATAGAAGTCGCCGCGCTCCGACTGAGCATAGGGCGCGGACGGGCCGCCGACGTCGGGCCCCTCGTCCCAGTCCAGTCCCAGCCAGCGCAGTTCCGCCATCAGCTCATCGCGGAAGCGCTGCTGGCTGCGCTCGACATCCGTATCCTCGATGCGCAAGATGAATCGTCCGCCGCTCTTGCGCGCCCACAAATGGCTGAAAAAAGCGGTGCGCGCATTGCCGAGATGCAGGGAGCCGGTCGGGCTGGGCGCGAACCGCGTGATGAGCGGCGACGGACATAGCTCAAGATTGTACCCTATTCGAGTAGAATCTCGGAGCATGAAACAGCTAGTACTCAGTGTCGGGCTGCTCTCGGCAGCCTGTTTTCGTCCGTCGAGCTACGCGGCCGATCCGCCGCGCCGCGTCGGCCGCGGCCGAGGCCAAACCCGCGCCATCGCCGTCAACCCGCAGGTGCAGGTGGTGACCTCGATGGGCAATTTCACCATCGAGCTGAATGCCGAGCGCGCGCCGCTCACGGTCGCGCAATTTCTGAAATACGTCGACCAGGGCTATTACTCCGGCACGATTTTTCATCGCGCGATCACCGAATTTCGTGATCCAGGGCGGCGGCTTCGACGCCAACTACAAACTCAAGGGCCGCCCCGACAAGGTCGTCAACGAATCGGGCAACGGCCTGACCAACCAGCGCGGCACCGTGGGGCTCGCGCGCCCGCCCGAGCCGCACGCCGGCGACGTCCAGTTCTACGTGAATCTCAACGACAACGCGGCGCTCGATCCGAATCAGGCCCGCTGGGGATACGCGGTATTCGGCAAAGTCGTGCAGGGCATGGACGTGGTCGATCGGATCGGCAACGTGGCCACCGGCGCGAGGGGTCCTTTCAAGGAGGACGCGCCGCTCCAGCCGGTCATCATCGAGCGGATCGAGCGCGTTCCGACTCCCTGACGCGCGGCGGCGCTCGAGCGTGGCGACGCTTTTCATCTCCGATCTGCACATCGACGCGACTCGCCCGGAAATCACCGGGCAATTCCTCGAATTTCTGCGAACCGAGGCGCGCAGGCGCCGAGGCTCTGTACATTCTCGGCGACTTGTTCGAATCCTGGGTGGGCGACGATGCGGCCGATCCGGCGCAATCCGCCGCCATCGCGGGCATCAAGTCGCTCACCGACGAGCGGCGTGCCCTGTTTCGTCATGCACGGCAATCGCGATTTCCTGCTGGGCGAGCAATTCTGCTGCAGTCCGGCGCCGCGTTGCTGCCCGATCCGCTGATCGTCACGCTGTACGGCGAACCGGTGCTGGTGATGCACGGCGACTGCCCTGTGCACCGATGACCGCGCCTACCAGCGGCTTGCGCGCCACCGTGCGGGACGCGGACTGGCAGCGGCAATTCCTCGCGCTGTCCGTGGCCGCGCGCCAGGCGCTCGCCGGCGCCGCGCGCGTCGGCAGCCAGGCACACACCGCGGCCGATGGAATACGCCATCACCGACGTCAATGCCGAGAGCGTCGCCACCGCGCTGCGCGCCGCCGGCACCGCCACGCTGCTGCACGGCCATACGCATCGGCCCGGCGATCCATGCGCTGAAGTGGACGGCCGCGCCTGCACCCGCATCGTGCTCGGCGATTGGTACACCCAGGGCAGCGTGTTGCGCTGGGACGCGAGCGGCCCCGAATTGGTGTCGTTACCGCGCTGAGGCGCCAGCGGCTCGCGCGAAACTCAGAACGCATCGTCACCGCGTCCGCGGGCGGCTCGCGCCTACGGGGTTCCCGAATGAAAACGGAACACCTCATCGCGGGTCGTGATCAGTTCCGCCTCGAGCGCTGCAAACTCATCGATCCGCGGCGCCGAGTCGATGCCGGCGCGCGCGGCCGCGCGCCGCGCCAGATCCAGGTAAACCCTGAAATGGCGCGCCTCGGCGGCATGCAGGCCCTCGAACAGCTCGCCCAGCGGCGCCGCCGATGACCGCGACCAGCGCCGCAAAGCGCTCGCAGGAGCGCGCCTCGATGAACGCGCCGCAAATCATCAGATCGACCTCGCGCTGCGGCTCGGTCTTGGCGACCAACCGGCGCAGCCGCTCCGCATAGCGGCCGGGAGCGAGCCGCTGCGGCACGAATTCCAGGCGTCTCATGAGCTTCGACCACTTGTTCGTAGTGCCGCAACTCCTCGCGCGCGAGCCGCGACATCTTGTCGGTGAGCTCCAAATCCTCGGCGTATGCGAACATCAAAGCGAGCGCGGTCGAGGCCGCCTTCTTTTCGCAATTGGCATGATCGATCAGCAGCACGTCGGGCGAGCACTGCGCGCGGGCGATCCAACTCGCCGGGCGTCGGCGCGCGCAGCAGCGGATGCGCGAGCGCGCATCGGCTCACGCGGGGATCTTCAATTCGGCGATGGCATCGAGCAGCTCGCGCGCCGATTGGAAGCGGTCCGCCGGAGACTTCGCCAGCAGGCGCTGCAGGAGAGGCTCGTAGCTCGCGAACTGCCGGTCGATGGCGCGGCAGCTCCGCGCGCTTGTGCTTGTAGATGACTTCCATGGCGGACGCGCCGGTGTAGGGTTTGCGCCCGATCAGCATCTCGTAGAACACGACGCCCAGGCTGTACAGATCGCTGCGCGCGTCGATCAGTTCGGCGTGACCCTGCTCCGGACTCATGTAGTAAGGGGTGCCGAAGATCTCGCGCGTGCCGGTCAGCTCCGCATCCATCTCGTTGGCCTTGGCCAATCCGAAATCGATCAGGCACAGCGAGCCGTCGGCGCGCAGCATCACGTTGGCGGGCTTCAAATCGCGGTGCAGCACGCCCACCGCATGGATGGCGTCGAGCGCGCTGGCGATCTGCTCGAGATAGTGCAGCGCCGTCGCGGGCGCCAGCGGCGCCTTCATCCGCTGGCGCAGATCGCCGGCGGGAAAATGCTCCATGGCGATATAGGCATGATCGTCCGCGACGCCCAAATCGTAAATGCGCACGATATTCCGGTGCTTGAGGCCCGCGACGATTTCATATTCCTGCAGGAAGCGATCGAAGCCGACGATGCGCTCCGACACGTCGGGAACCTGGCTGAACACCTTGAGCACCACGAGGGTGCCCGCGCGTTCGCTCTCCGCCAGATAAATCTTGCACATGCCGCCGCTGCCGACCTGTCTGATGCAGCGATGGCCGCGGATCTTCACCGAACCGAAGCGGTAGCGCTGCTCGAAGTCCGGGTTGCGCACGCAACGCCGTCAGACGCCTGCTTGTGCTCGCGCGAGGCGTTCGTGAGCGCTCGGATGAGCCGGTCGCGATCGATCTTGCGGCCATACAGGCGGTGCAATCCCGGCACGCCGGCGGCAGCGGAAGCCGGCGCATCCTGCAGCAGCAGCAACACGAGCGGCGCGAACTCCGGTTTGGCCAACAGAACCGACACCAGCTGTTCGGCGGCATCGGTAGGCGGCGCAGCGACGATGATGACCGCGTCGAAGCCGCCGGCGGCGAACTTGCGCGTCCAGCGGCTCGTCCTCGCCCAACCGGTGCTCGAGGATGGTCGCGCCCGGGCCACTCGATCTCGACGTGCTTTGCTGACCAGCAGTCGATACTCGGCGCGTTCCGCAATCACCAGCAGACGCAGGCTCAAGACTTTAGGCCCGAGCCGCTCCGCGCGCAGCTCTACAGAATTCGAACGGACTTGAGTCCACGACCGGCACCATCGCGACGCTGCTGTTTCGCTTCGTCGGACCGCTCTCCCTGCAGGCGCTTCAGGTACTCCGGCGTCACGTCGCCGGTGACGTATTCGCCCGAGAAGCACGAGGTGTCGAAATCGCTGATCTTCGCGTTGTCATGGCGAACCGCATGTACCAGGTCTTCCAAGTCCTGGTAGATCAGCCAGTCGGCGCCGATGATGTCGCGCACCTCGGCGTCGGTGTGCCCGGCCGCCACCAGCTCCGACGCATCGGGCATGTCGATGCCGTAGACGTTCGGATAGCGCACCGGCGGCGCGGCGGAGGCGAAATACACCTTCTTGGCGCCGGCCTCGCGCGCCATGTCGATGATTTGCGCCGAGGTGGTGCCGCGCACGATCGAGTCATCCACCAGCAGCACCGTCTTGCCGCGAAACTCCAGATCGATCGCGTTCAGCTTGCTGCGCACCGATTTCGAGCGCTGCTCCTGCCCCGGCATGATGAAGGTGCGGCCGATGTAGCGGTTCTTGATGAAGCCCTCGCGATACTTGACGCCGAGCAGCTGCGCGACCTGCACCGCGCTCGTGCGGCTGGTGTCGGGGATCGGAATGACCACGTCGATGTCGTGATCGGGCCGTTCGCGCTTGATCTTCTCCGCGAGCCGCTCGCCCATGCGCAGCCGCGCCTTGTACACCGAGATATTGTCGATGATCGAGTCGGGCCGCGCGAAATACACGATATTCGAAAATACACGGCGTGTGCCGCGCCATCGCCACGCATTGCTGCGCGTAAAATCGGCCCTGCTCGTCGATGAACACCGCCTCGCCCGGCGCCACGTCGCGCACCATGTCGAAACCCAGCATGTCGAGCGCGACGCTTTCGGACGCCAGCATCCACTCGGTGCCCTTCTTCGTGTCGCGCTTGCCGATCACCAGCGGACGAATGCCGTTCGGGTCGCGAAAGCCGAGGATGCCGTGGCCGATCACCATCGCGACGACCGCATAGCCGCCGCGGCAGCGGCGATACACCGCGTTGGCCGCGGCGAAGATGTCGGCCGGCGTGACGCGCGGCGTGCCGACCCGCTGCAGTTCGGAGGCCAGCACATTGAGCAGCACTTCGGAATCGGAGCCGGTGTTCAGATGCCGGCGGTCTTCCCGCACCAGCACTTCGGTGAGTTCGCGCGCATTGGTCAGATTGCCGTTGTGGCCGAGACAGATGCCGTAGGGCGAATTGACGTAGAAGGGTTGCGCATCGTGGGCGCTGTCGGCGCCGGCCGTCGGGTAGCGGACATGGCCGATGCCGACGTTGCCCTTGAGCTTGAGCATGTGCTTCTGCTGAAACACATCGCGCACCAGGCCGGAATCCTTGCGCATGAACAGTTCGCCCGCCTCGGCGGTCATGATGCCGGCCGCATCCTGACCGCGATGCTGCAGCACCGTCAGCGCGTCATAGATCCGCTGGTTGACCGCGCTCACCCCGACCATTCCGACGATTCCGCACATGAAGGACCTCCGGTCTACTTGGCTCTGACTTTGACTCCGGTGAGGCGCTCGAGCTTGGCCCAAGGGTCGCCTCGCTCGCCGACCATGGCCCGCAGCCAATCGCCGACGGTCTCACCGTAGGGAACCAGCTTCGACCGGTTCCACCACTCTTCGTGATTCAAATGCAGCAGTTCGCCGCCGATGATCATCAGCCCCACCAGCACCATGCCGCGCACGATGCCGAACAGCAGGCCGATGACCCGGTCCAAGCGGGCCGAGCCCCGCGCTGCGCGTGAAGTAGCTGAGCAGCATGCCGATGACCCAGCCGATCAACAGCACGAGCACCAGGATCACCAAACGCCCGACCCAGGGCGCCACGTTCGGATCGGCCAGCAGACCGCCCAGGTGCGGCTCGACCAGCGGACCGAATTTCCACGCCGCCCAGATGGCGACGATCCAAAAAGCCAGCGACACGGCTTCGCGCACGAAACCGCGCAGCAATCCGATCAAGGTCGAGCCCAACAGAACCAACAGGATGAGGACATCGGCTCCGGTCAAACTTCCACCTTTAGCGTCGCATCAGCGAGTCGCGGCCCGGCTCATGACAGGGCGGCATTCTACCGCAACCTAAGCCTCGGTTGCCGTGAAACCATCGGCACAAACGCAAAATCATCAGGCCGGAGCGACGATGGTCGCCGCATGACCCGCGGCCTTGAGCTTGAGCATCGCGCGTTCGGCCGCATCGCGATCCGGCAGCGGCCCCACTCGAACTCGATATCGCAGGGACGGCCCCGAGCCGCTCGAAACCACATAGACCGATGAGCCGTTCGCCTTCAACTGATGCACCAATTTTTCCGCGTTGGCCTTGCTGGCAAAACTGCCGAGCTGCACGGCCCACACGCGACGACGCCTGCGCCCGGCGGCACGGATTCCGCGGCGGTTCCGATGGACAGATTTGGGGGACGAAGGCTGCCTTTCAAGCGCGGGGCGACGCATCCTGGGCCCGAAGCGTCGGCTCGCGCGGGCGGCGCAGCCGTCGCCGGGGTGTCGGCGCCGCGAGTCGACGCCGCCGGGTGCGGATGCCGCCGCTGGCGCCGCCCGGCGTGTCGCCGCCGGCGGCGGCGCTCGCCGCCCGGCGGGCCCCGCTGACGGCTGCGGACGCCGGCTCATCCGCCGCCGGCGCGGGCGTCGCCTTGCTCGTCGCCAAATCAACGGAGACGTTGCGCGTAGCGGCCGGCGGGCTCACCGACAGCGCGGGTAGGCGGTCCGGCTTGCGGGACCCGACAGCAATTCCGGCACGATCAGCACGATCAGCACCACCAAAATCGTGGCGCCGACCAGACGCTCTTTGACGCGACGATCCATTGTGAGACCTTACTTTATTCATTGTTCGCGGGGCGCGTCAGTATATTCGGGAAGAGTCTCCGGCGGCAGCATGCCGCGCGCCTCGAGCCAGTCGAGCGCGGGCCCGACGGTGTGGAAAGAACCGAAGACGACGATTCGGTCGCGCGGGACCCGCAGCGGCCAACGCCGCCGCGCAGGCGGCAGCGACGTCGTCGAGCCAAGTGCGAGCGGCGCCGCGATCTGCGGCGCGATGCGCGCGGCCAGCGCCGCGCTGCCGTGCCGCGCGCACCATCGGTCGAGGCCAACCACCACGCATCGATGCAATCGCGCAATTGCGCCGCGATTCCGGCCGCATCTTTGTCGGCCAGTATTCCGCACACCGCGAGCGTTCTGCCCGCGTGTCGGCAGCGCGCGCAGATTGCGCGCCAGCACCCGCGCCGCATCGGGATTGTGCGCGACATCCAATATCCAGGTGGGCTCGACCGGCCTGCGACGGCGCGATCACTTGGAAGCGCCCGATCAGACGCACGGACGCCAAGCCGCGCGCACACCGCCGCGCGCCGGTACCGGCAGACGGCGGCGCGAGCTCCTCGAGGGCCGCGATGGCGGCCGCCGCATTGGCGAATTGGGTGTCGCCCGAGAGCGCCGGCGGCGGCAGATCCGGCAAGTCCCAGCGCGTGCCGCGGTAGTGCCAAGGCTCGGCGTCGCGCGTAAAACGTATTCGACGCCCAGGCGCTTGAGCGGCGCGCCGACGGCATTGCGCGACGGTTCGAGCACCGCGGGCATGTCGCGGCTGCCGAGCACCGCCGGCATGCCGCGGCGAAAAATACCCGCCTTTTCCCGCGCGATGGCCTCGAGCGTCGACCCGAGGAATTCTTGATGATCGAGGCCGATGCTGACCACCACGGCAACCGTCGGATCGACCACGTTGACGGCATCCAGGCGCCCGCCCATGCCGATCTCGAGCACCCAGGCATCGAGCTTCGCGGACTCGAAAATCAGCAACGCCGCCAACGCGTTGTATTCGAAAAAAGTCAACGATACGGTGGCGGGCGCGCCCAGCGGGCCGCCTCGATCCTCTCGAACGCCCCGACCAGCGCCTCATCGGTCACCTTTGCGCCGCATAGACGAATGCGCTCGCGATAGTCGCGCAGGTGAGGCGAGGTAAAGGTGCCGACCCGATAACCCGCCGCCGTCAGAATCGCGGCGCAATAGGCGACGACCGAACCCTTGCCGTTGGTGCCGGCGACGGTGATGACCGGCACCGACGGCTGCCGCCAGTCCAGCCGCTCGAGCACCCGCTCGAGGCGCTCCAGACCCAGATCGATCGACTGCGGATGCACCTGTGCTTGGTGGGCCAACCACTGCTCGAGACTCCGCATGGCTTTCAACCCTAGGCCGCCGCGGGCTCTTTGCCGGTCAACAGTCGCAACATGGCGCCGATTCGATCGCGCAGCTCGCGCCGGTCGACGATCATATCGAGCGCGCCGTGCTCGAGCAGAAACTCGCTGCGCTGGAAACCCTCGGGCAAAGTCTCGCGCACGGTTTGTTGAATCACTCGCGGACCGGCGAAGCCGATCAGCGCCTTCGGTTCGCCGATGTTGATGTCGCCCAAGCATGGCGAGACTCGCCGATACGCCGCCGGTGGTCGGATCGGTCATGACCGAAATGAACGGCAGGCGCGCCTCGGACAGGCGCTTGAGCGCCGCGCTGGTCTTGGCCATTTGCAGCAGCGAATACAGCGCCTCCTGCATGCGCGCCCCGCCGCTCGCCGAGAAGCACACCAGCGGCGTGCGATGCTCGAGACAATGCTCCACCGCGCGCACGAATTTCTCGCCGACCACCGAGCCCATGGAGCCGCCGAGAAAGCGAAATTCAAACGCGCAGGCGACGATGTCGAGCCCGGCCAGTTGGCCGGACATGACGATCAACGCATCGCGCTCGCCGGTCTGCTTCTGCGCCTGAACGATGCGATCCTTGTAGCGCTTGGAGTCCTTGAACTTGAGCGGATCCTCGGGCTCGACCTTGGCGGCGATTTCCTTGGTCGACCCGGTATCCAGGAATTTCAGCAGGCGCTCGCGGCCGTTGATGCGCATGTGATGGCTGCATTTGGGGCATACATGCAGATTGCGCTCGATTTCAGCGCGGTACAGCACGGCATCGCAGGCGGGGCACTTGGTCCACAGACCTTCGGGAACCGAGCGCGTGCGGCGCTCGGTCTTGATGCGCGAGGGGACAATTCGCTCGAACCAGGACATGCCGTAGTTTAGCAAAACCGCCCATCGGGCGCAGGAATGCCATATGCGGCCGGATATTCCACCCGCCACAGGTACAAGCCCGCGGCCGGCGCGGTGGCGCCGGCCAGGCGGCGCTCGCCGCCGGCGAGAATGCGCGCCATGGCGCCGAGCGGATCCGCCTCGCGCTGCACCTCGAGCAGAGTGCCGACGATGTTGCGCACCATGTGATGCAGATAGGCGTTCGCCGCGATCTCGAGCCACACGCGGTCGCCGGCGCGCTGCTACCACCACGCTCTCGACGCGCCGCACGCTGGTCTTCGATTGGCATTCGACCGAACGGAAGGCCGAGAAATCGTGCTCGCCGAGCAGTGCCTGCGCGGCCGCGTGCATGGCCTCGGCGTCGAGCGGCCGATGGATCCACGCGGCGCGCACGCGCTGCAATGCCGAGCGCGCGCTGCGATTCAAAATGTAGTAGCGATAGATGCGCCGCATGCGCACTGTGCCGCGCATGAAATCCCGGCGGTCACCTCGCCCGCCCATTGCAGCGCGATGGCGGGCGGCAAGCTTGGTATTCGCGCCGAGCACCCAGGCGCGCGGCGTGCGCACGCGCCGCGGTATCGAAGTGGATGACTTGGCCGAGGGCATGAACGCCGGCGTCGGTGCGGCCGGCGCAGATGGCGACGACTGGGCTGCGCCGGCGACGAAGCGCGATCGCCTCCTGCACCGCGTCCTGCAGCGATGCGGCATGCGCTTGCGACTGCCAGCCGGCATAGTCGCGTGCCGTCGTATTCGACGATGGCGGCGACGCGCCGGGCATCGCCGCCGGCGCGACGCGGCTCGCTACGCCGGACGTCCTCACGCCGGCCGAGGTCCGTCGTCTAGCCGGGCAGCGATTCGATCAGGCGCGATGCTTCCTGTTTCTGGCTGGCAGAGCCTTCCTGCACGACTTCTTCGAGGATGCTGCGCGCGCCTTCCGGATCGCCCATATCCATGTAGGCGCGGGCCAGGTCGAGCTTGGTGCCCGACCTCGCTCATGGTCACCGGTTCCAATTCCGGCGATCGGCACATCGACGGACTTGAGCTTGTTGGTCTGGCGCCTGCAGTTTATTGGTCGGATGTTCGGAGCCGTTCAGCGCCTCGCCGACATCAAGATCGACGCGCCGGTTGCGTTGGCTGGCCTCGAACACTTCCGTCGAGAACACTTCCTCGGCCGCTCGCGGCTGCTCGAGCGTATCGCCGCTGCCGAGGCGCCGTCGCCAGGCGATCCAGATCCAGATCGATGCTGTCGGCGTTGATGCCGCGCAGCTTCGAGGTGGAATCGATGTCGAGCTCGATCGGGATCGCGGATGTCCGAGAACTCGGGCGACGATTTGAAGCGCGAAGTCGTGGTCGCACTGGGATCGGCTTCGCGCGGCATCAACACCGTGGGCGCGGATCAGGTCCGAGCACCGCCGTCTTGATTTCGTCCTGATGCGATTCGAGGTCGGCGATGAACGAGGCTTCCAGCTCGCGCTCGAGCTCGGTCAGATCGCGGTCGCGCGCGTTCTTCGCCGCTTCCTCCATCATGCGCCGTGAACGCTCATCGAGGCCCGCCACCATGGTCGGCGCATCGGACGGATGATCGGTTTCCTCGAGTTGGAAATGCTGTCGGGAGCCGGAGCGCCGGTCTGTTCGAGCTGGTCGAGATCGAGCCCGAGATCGTCGATCGAAACCTCGGCGGTTTGATCGGCCTCGTCCCTGCGAGCTTCGAGGAGATGCGATCGCGCATTTCCGCGGTCTTCAATGCCGGCGACTCGGTCGTCGGCGAATCGGCGAAATTCATCAACTCCGATTCGACCGTCGGCTCGTCGCGCGGCGGCATTTCGCGGGTCGGCGATTCGTCGCGCCGCGCTCCGGCGCATCCAGCGTGAAGTCGAGGCCTGACCGCGTCGTGCAGGCCGGGGATTCGCCGGTCGCCGCGGTGTCGTCGTTCTCTTGGCCAGCGAGTGATCCAGGCTGCTGCGCTCGCCTTCAGGATCGCCGAACAAATCGATGTCGACACGGTTCTCGCCGCCCTCGAGGTTGAGGTCGACCAACGCTCCGGCGCCGCGGCCGCTGCCGGCGCTCGCCGCGAACAGCGGTTCGTCGGGGCAAATCTGCTTGCCCATGATGACGATCTTGTCCCACTCGCCGGCGGGCGCACGATCGCGCGTGGCTTCCAGCCCCTTCGCGGTCTGCAGGAACGCGTCCTTGTTGCCCCACACGAAATAGATTTCCAACAGCTTGAGCCGCAGATCGCGCCGATCCGGCTCGCGCTCGAGCGCGATTCGCACCAGATCGGCCGCCTGGTCGTACAGGCCGTAGGCCATGTGAAAATCGGCCTCGGCCAGCGGATCGCCCTGATCGAGATTGACCGCGCTTTCGCTCGACATGGTGTCGTCGGGCGATTTCAATTCACCCGTATCGCCGAACCGGTTCGACTCGGCATTGAAATCCGGCGCTTGGTGCTCGCCCGACTCTTCGACTACGAAGGACTCGTTGCCTTTGCGCATGGCGGCGAGCTTGGCGGTCGGATCACGCATGTCGGTAACATGCGTTTCATCCAGTAGCGACCCCAGGTCGCCCATCGGCGCCTGAGCTTTGCCTGCGCTTCCTGAACCTGGCAATCCGAGCGCGCCGAGCAGCGCCAGCAGCAGCGCAGCCGGCAACCACCAATTTTCGGCAACCCAATCGAGCCAGGATCCCGACTCGGCCGGCGCGGGAGCCGCCGGCTTCTTCTTCACGGCCGGCGGTGCAGCCGGCGTCGGCACGGGAGCCGGTGCCGTCGAATTCGCTTCCGGCGGCAACGGCGCAATGGCGGGAGGAGTCGGCGGTGCGCGGCGGAGGACGCAGCCGGCGGTTGTGCTGGCGTCGGCGAGGCGAGGCGCGGGCGCGGGCGCAGCAGCAACCTTTGGCGGCACCGCAGCGGGCGGCGGCGGCGGGGTCGCCGGCATTCCGAGCTTGTGTTGCAGCGGCTGAGTTCGGCGTTGCGGATGTCGATCAGTCGCTTCGACTCCGCGAGCTGCCCTTCCAAATCCTTGACCCGATCCTTGAGCGCCTGTGCTTCGGCATTCGTCGTCGTAGAGTCGCTGGTGCCGCTCGACGGCTGCTCGAGGTGCTGGCCGATGTACCGCCGCCGGTGCCGGCGTCACGAGACGCAAATGACCGCTGGGTGCAGCCTCAGCGCCGCCTGCACTGCGCCACGCATCCATCTGGCGATGTACTTCGCCCATCGCCTCTTTTTGATTCAGTGCGGCGATCTCGTCGGCACCGGGAACGCGCAATACCGCGCCGCGGCGCAAAATATTGATGTTGCCGCCGAACGCCTCGGGGTTCGAGCGATACAGCGCGATCATGGTTTGATCGATGTTCGCCGGCGAATCGGCATTCAAGCTGCGGGCGATCTTGGTCAGCGTATCGCCCTTGGCGACGTGCACGGTGCCGGGGGTCGCGGAGCCTGAGGCCTCCTCCTGCGGTGCGGCTGAGGAGGCGGCGGGTGAGGAAGCCTTCGGTGCGGCAACTACCGGCGCGCTGGCCTCAGCGGGTGCGGGCTGAGCTTGGGAGTCCGCTTGTGTGCAGGGGCAGTCGTCGCGGCCGACGGTGCCGTGGGTTGCGTGATGGTGGTCGGCGGCGGCGGCACGGCGGCCGTGCTCGGCGCGGTAACGGGAGCCGAAGAACTCGCGTTCTCGCCCGGCGTATATACCGGCGGATCGAGCAGCACCGTGTATTCGCGCATCAAGCGGCCGCGTGCCCAATTCACTTCGACCAGGAAAGTCACGAACGGCTCGGGAATCGCGTCGGTGGAGTGCACCAACAGCACGTCGCGGCCATCCTTGCTCTTGCCGACCTTGAAGGTGAGCGTCGACAGAAACGGCGGGCGGTCAATGCCATAGCGCGTAAAGGCGTCGCGTCCGGCCAAGGAGGCCCGCAACGCGGTCAATTCGTCCGGCGTCGCCGCGATCAGGTCGATCTCGGCGTTCATGGGCTCGTTCAGTGCCGAGTTCAGATGGATCTCACCGAGCCCCAACGCCCATGACAAGGATGGCAGCAAAGTGGATAGGGATAGCAGGCACGCCATCAGCATCATGCGAGGCATCGTCACTGACATTTCTACTCCCAGAATTCTGGTGGGCAAGCGGGTAAAGTTCATTGTGCGATAAGGGCTTGGAAGCGAATTCTCACTTGCCTTTTACATAAGCGGTTAACTATATCTTACCGGGAACTATTTACCAAAATCTGGGCGACCGAAACTGCGTTATGTGCCGCACATTTCCGAACATTATCGGCAACGATCCAAAAATTTAGAGCCCGATCACGGGTCAAATCGGCCCGCAAACGGCCTACGTATACCTTATCCGGGGCCATGGCCAGTGTGGCCGGCGTCGGGAATTCCGCACTTGAACCCGCATCGATCACGGACAATACCACTGCCGCGCTGCAGCACTTCCGCGGCCTCGAGGGCGCTTACGGCCGCTCGAAGGCGGCGTGCACGGCGAGGCTGTGGCCAAAGAAAACCGGCACCCGCACCGCCGTCGCATTGATCGCCAAATGCGGCAGATCGAGCACCCGCCGCGTTTCTTCCCATAAGCGCCGCTCTTCGCGCGTCGAGCCGTCGGCTTGCAGGGAGTCAACCTGCGGAATGACGTTGAACGCGATTTGGCGCCCAAATGCCCGGCCGCGGGCCTTTTTTCCGCTGAGCATGGCCACGGTTTCGCCGGCAAGCTCATCCATGGCCGCGCGGCCGCTGCCCGACACCGCCTGGTAGGTCGCGACTTCCGCACGCTCGAGGCCGGCCAGAGCGTGCAGCGGCGCCAGCGCGGTGGCGAGCGCAACGCTCGCGCTGCCCGGCAATGCGATGAGCCCCCGCGCGCCGATGTCCCGAAGCGTGCCCGCGTTGACATCGGCCGCCACCAGCGGCACATGCGGTTGCGTGCGATGGATCGACGAGCTGTCGATCACCCAGGCATGCGCCGCCGCCGCCTCGGCATAGCGCTCGCTCAAGCCCGCTCGGCCGCAAAAAAAGGCCAGATCCACACGTGAAAAATCAAAGGCGGCGACATCGGATATTTTTAGCTCGGTCAGCCTCCGCGCCCTCTTCCTCCGTCGGCGCTCGGCCGAGGTTGCGTTCGTCATCGAGCGCGTGCAGCTCAGCATGAGGGAATTTTTGTGCGCGCAGCTCGTCGATCACCGCCTCGCCGATGAGAGCTCGACACGCCGACGACGGCAATTCGCGGCGGGCGGCGGCTGCTCATTCGCGGCTCCGGGTAATCACCGGCGTGGTCCTGATCACATCGCCGCACTGCGCGCGAAAGCGCAGGTAATGATCCATCAACACGAGCGCCATCATCGCCTCGGCAATCGGCGTCGCGCGAAACCCGACGCACGGATCATGACGACCCGTGGTCGCGATCTCCGCGGGTTGGCCGTCGACATCGATGGTCGCTCCCGGCAACCGTGATGCTCGAGGTGGGTTTGAGCGCGATGCTCACCACGATCTCCTGGCCCGACGAAATCCCGCCGAGCACGCCGCCGGCATGATTGCTCTTGAAGCCCGTCGGGGTGAGTTCATCGCGATGCTCGGAACCGCGCTGCTCCACGGCCTTGAAGCCGGCGCCGATCTCCACGCCTTTGACCGCGTTGATGCCCATCATGGCGCTCGCCAGATCCGCATCGAGCCGCTCGAACACCGGCTCGCCCAAACCCGGCGGCACGCCCGTGGCGATGACGGTGACGCGCGCGCCGATCGAATCGCCCGCTTCGCGCAGACGCCAGATGAACTCCTCGAGCTCCTTGATGCGGCTCGGATCGGGACAAAAAAATGGATTGTCGATAGGCACTCGCCGGATCGACGGGCTCGAGCACCAGCGGTCCCATCTGCGCCAGGTAACCGTGAATGCTCACGTTCAGGCGCTCGCGCAGAAATTTCCGCGCAATGGCGCCGGCCGCGACGCGCATCACCGTCTCGCGCGCCGATGAGCGGCCGCCGCCGCGATAGTCGCGAAAGCCATACTTCTGTTGATAGGTGTAATCGGCGTGCCCGGGGCGAAAGCGATCCTTGATCTTCTCGTAATCGCGCGAGCGCTGGTCCTGATTCTCGACCATCAGTCCGATCGGCGTGCCCGTGGTCTTGCCTTCGAAAGTGCCCGACAAAATGCGCACCGTGTCGGGCTCGCGCCGCTGGCTCGTGTACTGCGAGGTGCCCGCGCGGCGCCGATCCACGTCCGGCTTGTAGATCGGCCTCGCTCAAGGCGAGTCCCGGCGGGCAGCCATCCACCACGCAGCCGAGTGCGGGCCCGTGACTTTCGCCGAAAGCTCGTCACCGTGAAGAGCCTGCCGAATGTATTTCCCGCCACGCGTCATTCCCCTTCCATTGCGCAGCCTGCGACAAATCCGCCGCCCGCAACACGAAAACGCCGCCGCCGCCCATGGCGATGTCCGGCCAGATGAAGGGCAGTCGCGGAAACGCCCGCAGCAGCGCCTCTTCGGTATTGCCGACTTCCACGACCAAAATCCCATCATCGACCAGATGCTGTCGCGCCGCCGAAAAGATCGCTCTCACCGAGTCCAGACCGTCGACGCCCGCGGCCAGGCCCAACGTCGGTTCATGGCGGTACTCGCGCGGCAATGCGCGCATTTCCGCGCGCCCGACATAGGGCGGGTTGCTCACGATGATATCGTAACGGCAGCCCGCCACGGCGGCGAAATGATCCGATTGCAGCACCCTGACTCGCTTGCCAAGCCCAGGCGGCGGACGTTGCGGCGGCACACCGCGAGTGCCTCGGCGGAGATATCGACGCGCATCGACCCGTGCGCGGGGAAAGGCCTTGGCGCTCGCCAAAGCGATCGCGCCGGAGCCGGTGCCGATATCCAGAATCCGCCGCACGCCGGCCGCCTTCGCCCACGGAGCGAAGCGCTTGACGATCAGCTCCGCAATGGGCGAGCGCGGCACCAGCACGCGTTCATCCACGTACAGCTCGAGGCCCGCGAAGAACGCCCGATGCGTGAGATAGGCGAGCGGCATGCGCCGCGCGATCCGCTCGCGCAACAGCTCATCGATGCGCGCGCGGCGGCGCGGCGTCAGCGTTTTGCCGTAGCCGGCACGCGCCCTCGGAATGCGCGATTCCTGCCGCAAAAAACACCAATTCGGCCGCCTCGTCGCGCGCATTGTCCGTGCCGTGCCCGAAATGCACGCGCGCGCGCGCGAGCGCCCGCGCGCAGCGCTCGATGGCCGCGCCGACCGTTTCGGGCGGCGTATGGGATAATCGGCGCATGGCACCTCAATCGAAATTCGTAACTCTTGCGCTCATCTGCATCGCCGGTATCGCAGGCGTCGCCGCCGCGCTCATTTGGCACCACTCCGCGGCGCCGGTCGAGCTGACGACCGGAACCTATCTCTCGCCGCGGCGCGCGCTGCCGGATTTTAGCCTGATCGATCAGCGCGGCCAGGCATTTGGGCCGCGAAACCTGCGCGGTCATTGGTCGATGATGTTCTTCGGCTATACGAATTGCCCGGATTTCTGCCCGACCACTCTCACCACGTTGGCGGCCCTGGAGAAGCGCCTCGCGCGACCGCGGCGGCGCCGTACGGCCGCAGGTGATCTTCATGTCGGTCGACGCGAAACGCGATACGCCGCAGCAGCTCGCGAAGTACGTGCCGTATTTCGATCCCGAATTCATCGGCATCACCGCCGCCGATCAGCCGGCCATCGAAGCGGTCGCGCGCAAACTCGGCGTCGGCGTGATCATCAGCCAGAAGCCGACGGCAGCTACACGGTCGATCATTCCGGCGCGATCTTCGTGCTTGACCCGGGCGGCAAGCTCGCCGCCATCCTGACGGGACCCTTCACGGTCGACGCTCTGCAGGCGGATTTTAACCGCATCGTGGCCGCCCGCGGATGACTCAGGAGGCTCGCGCCGGCTTGCGCGGTCGGCTATTCGTCTGGCTGCAGTACGTGCTGCCGCAACACGGGCTCTCGCGCTTGGTCCTCGCCGCGACCCGCGTGCGGACGCTCTGGTTCAAGAATCTGCTGACCCGCGCGTTTCTCGCGTTGTTCGCCGTCGACATGAGCGAAGCGATCGAGACGGATCCGTATCGATATGCCAGCTTCAACGAGTTCTTCACCCGCGCCGCTGCGGCCCGACGCGCGTCCCATCGCCGCCGGCGCCGTACGATCGCGAGCCCGGTCGACGGCACGGTGAGCGAATGCGGCGCCATCGATCGCGATTCGCTGCTGCAAGCGAAAGGGCGGCGCTACACGCTCGGCGAATTGCTGGCCGGGCAGCCGTGGGCGGCACGCTTCGAAGGCGGTTCGTTTGCCACGATCTATCTCGCGCCCTTCAACTATCACCGCATTCACATGCCGGTGCGCGGGCGGTTGCTGGATACGGTCTACGTGCCGGGCCGATTATTCAGCGTGAACGCGGTGACGGCGCAGCACGTCCCGCGCCTGTTTGCGCGCAACGAACGGGTACTGACGCTGTTCGAGGGCGAGTTTGGCCAGTTCGCGGTGGTGCTGGTCGGAGCGCTCAATGTCGGCAGCATCGCCACCGTCTGGGCCGGCGACATCACGCCCGCCTCGCGACGGGCCGTGAGGCACATTCCCTCTTCCGGGGTGGTGCTCGAGAAAGGCGCCGAACTCGGTCGCTTCAATATGGGCTCGACGGTGATCTTATTGTTCGAGGAGGGCCGGGCGCGCTGGCATCCGCTGCTCGGCGCCGGTTCGACGGTGCGTTGGGTCAAGCCCTCGGCAGCCTCGATATGAGGACGCAGGAGAACGCAGATTGGCGGCCCACCGCCACTCTGGCGGCCCTGCGGCAGCGGGCCGAACTAATGGCGCGGGTTCGCGAATTTTTCGCCGCGCGCGGCGTGCTCGAAGTCGAAACCCCGGTCTTGAGCCGAGGCGCCGTCAGCGATCCGCAGATCGAATCCCTGGTCACCCGAGTCAGCGGCATGAACGGACCGTTCTACCTCGGCACGTCGCCGGAATTCCCCATGAAACGCCTGCTCGCCGCGGGCAGCGGCGACATCTATCAACTGTGCAGGGTATTTCGCGACGCCGAGCGCGGCCGTTGGCACAACCCCGAATTCACCCTGCTCGAGTGGTATCGGCTAGGATTCGACGATGCGGCTTTGATGGCGGAGGTCGAGACGCTGGTCGCCCTGTTGCTTGCGCCCAAGCGCCGACTGGACCCGGCGGAACGCCTGACGTATGCGGAAGCGCTGCGGCGGCATGCCGGAGTGGATGCGCACACGGCCGGCGACTCCGAACTCGAGCGTGCGGCCGCAGAGCACGGCATCGTGTGCAAGGCCGAACTCGACCGCGACGCCAAGCTCGATCTCTTGATGGGCCTCGTCGTCGGACCGAAACTTGGACGCGAAAGCCCCTGCTTCATCTGCGACTATCCCGCCTCGCAGGCCTCGCTCGCCCGCCTCAAACCGGGACTGCCGAGCGTCGCGGCGCGCTTCGAGCTCTATCTGGACGGCATCGAGCTCGCGAACGGCTTTCATGAGCTCGCCAATGCCGGCGAGCAGCGCGGCCGATTCAACGGTGACCTCGCCATCCGGCGGGCGCGCGGCCAGACGCAGCCGCCGCTGGACGAGCGATTGCTGGCGGCACTCGAAGCCGGGATGCCCGACTGCGCGGGGGTCGCGCTCGGTTTCGATCGGCTGGTCGCCATCGCGCTCGGGGCGACGCGGCTGTCGCAGGCGATGGCGTTTTCGATCGATAACGCGTAGCTGCCCGGCGGCTAACCCTTACCGCGCGACAGGTACTCGCCGGTGCGGGTATCGATGCGCAGAATCTCGCCCTCGTTGATGAACAGCGGCACGCGCACCATGGCGCCCGTTTCCAGTTTGGCGGGTTTGGATCCGCCCGTGGCGGTGTCGCCGCGAACGCCCGGGTCGGTCTCGATCACCTTGAGCTCCATGTGCGCCGGCGGAGTCACCTGCAACGGCACGCCGTTCCACAGCGTGATGATGCAAATCGTCCCGTCCTTCAGCCATTGCGCGCCGTCGCCGACCGCCTGTTTCGAGGCCGTGAGCTGCTCGAACGTGTCGGGCACCATGAAATGAAAGAAATCGCCGTCGCTGTACAGATACTGCATTTCGGTATCGACGACGTCGGCGGCCTCGACGGTGTCGCCCGACTTCCAGGTGCGTTCGATGGTGCGGCCGGTCTTGAGGTTGCGGACCCGGACGCGGTTGAAGGCCTGACCCTTGCCCGGCTTGACCATCTCGTTCTCGACGATCGCGTACGGATCGCCGTCGATCAAGATTTTCAGACCGGACTTGAATTCGTTCGTGCTGTAGTTCGCCATCGAAGGCCTCGGGTGGAAGGGCGCGTATGATAGCCGCAACGCCTACCTGACGCCAATTGGCAAGACGCCGGTCCCAGAATCATCAAAAACCTGATGTTACACTTTGCGCCCATTTGCGAGGAATTTGACCAGTGAGCGAACAGGGCGCCGTTCCAATGATCGTCATGACGCGGTCTCAGGACCACGTCGAGGCGATCAACAGCACGCTGCGCAAGGCCGGCCATCCGGTTCACTGCACCTGGCTGCCGGACGCCCGCGATCTCGGGGACGCTCTGACTCAGCTCAATCCCGAGATGCTGATCGCGTTCATCGATGAGCTGGGTATCGACCTTGCCTCGATCATGAAGGTGAAGCAACAGACCGCCCCTGAGATGCCGGTGTTGATCGTGAAGGAGAACGTCGACGAAGCCGCCATCGCCGACGCGATGCGCCTCGGCGCGCAGGATGTGGTCACGCTCACCAACCGCAGCCGTCTACAGTCGGTCGCCACGCGCGAGTTGCGCGCCTATCGATTGGAACGCGCCCTGTCGACGACACTGTCCTCGGCTCGCGAGTATCGCGAGCAGCTGCAGAATTTTCTCGAGGGCTCGGCCGACGCCATCACGCATGTGCAGGAAGGCATCATCGTCGATGCCAACCGTGCCTGGCTCGAGCTTTTCGGTTACTCCGGCGACGATGCGCTGACCGGCACGCCGCTGATGGATTTGTTCGAACAGGAAACGCATCCGGCCCTCAAAGGCGCGCTCGTCGCTTGCCTGCAGGGTAAATGGACGGATCATGGGCTGAAAGTTCAGGCGCTGCTCTCGGACGGCTCTACGCTGCCGCTGGTTCTGACGCTGACCAAGGCCGACTATGAGAACGAGCCGGCGACGCGCATCAGCATACCCGCGCGAAACAAGGAGGATCACGACCTCGAGGTACAGCTCGCCGACGCGGTCAAGAACGACGCCTCGACGCGCTTCCTCCAGCAGCGCTATTTGATCGCCGCAGTGCACGCGCGCTGCGCGCACAGCATGAAGGGCGGCGTGCGCCAGTTCGCCTACATCAAGCCCGACCGCTTCATCGAAATCCAGAATGCGATCGGCGTGCTCTCGAGCGAGGATTTCATGGCGCAGCTCGCGGAGTTGTTGCGCGTGCAGTTGACGGCCAGCGATCTGTGCGGCAGGTTCGGCGGCAACGGCTTTTTGATCATGCTCGAGCGCGGCACCGCACGCGACGTGGAGACTTGGGCGGAAAATGTCGTCAAACGCGTCAATGATCATACCTTCGTCTTCGATGAGAAAAATCTTTCCGCGACCGTGACCGTCGGCTTGGGACTTCTGCCGCCCGCCAGTCCGGATGTCGCGGCGGCGATCACCGACGCGGTCAACGCGACGCGCCGCGGACGGGAACTCGGCGGCAATCAGATGTACGCGGTCGACAAGGCCGACACCGACACGCGCGTGCAGGCTTACGACAAGATTTGGGTCAAGCACATCAAGAGCGCGCTGATGGAGAATCGCTTCCGGCTGGTGCAACAACCGATCGCGAGCCTGCTCGGCGAGGACAAGGGCATGTTCGACGTGTTGGTCCGCATGCTGGATGAGCAGGGCAACGAGGTTCTTCCGGCGGAGTTCATCGCAGCGGCAGAGCGAAACGATCTGATGAAGAACATCGACCGCTGGGTAATCGGTGCCTCGATGTCGTTTGCCGCCAACCGCAAGGCCGCGTGCATTTTCGTGCGCGTATCGAAGGATACGATCCTCGACAAGCGGCCTGATCGGCTGGCTCGAAACCCAATTGAAGTCGCTCAAGATCGAGCCGAAACGTCTGTGCATTCAGGTCACGGAGGAGTTGGCGACCCAGTATGTCCGGCAAACCAAGGATCTGGCCGACAATTTGCGCAAACTCGGCTTCCGCTTCGCATTGGAACACTTCGGCACCGGCCGCGATCCCTTGAAATTGCTCGCCGATATCGGCATGAACTTCATCAAGGTGGACGGTTCGCTGATGCAGGGGCTCTCGACCAACCAACTGCAGCAGCAGCGCGTGAAAGGGTTGGTCGAGGCGGCCAAGCGCAAGGGTGTCGAGACCGTTGCCGAACGTGTGGAAGACGCGAACACCATGGCCGTGCTGTGGCAGCTCGGCATCGAGTTCATCCAGGGATATTTCGTGAACGCGCCCGAGGACGTCACGATGTCGGGCGATCGATAGCGCGGGCGCCGGCTACGCCGGCGATACTTCGAGCCGGTCGACCTGTTTGTAGGCCCTGGAGAATCTCTGCCGGCGCTGGCCCTTCTTGTCCTGGAACTGCTTGAGCTCCTCGTACTTGAGCTTCATCGGAGCACTGTTGCCGCTGTACACGGTGAGGATCTCACCTGGCGCGACCACGGCCATCGCCGTCAGGTACTCATCTCTATCCGCGGATTTCTTTCCCGGAATTCCATACAGGTTCTGGCCCTTGCCGGCCGTCATTTCTTCGATTTGCGCCGTCGGCAGCGCCAGCGCTTCGCCGTCTACGTTGACGAACACAGCGATGGCCGCGGGGTCCGTGATCGGCTGCGCCGGCAGGACGCGGGCAGTTCTCGGGCACTTTGAGCACTGATTTGCCCTTTTTGTTTCGCGCGTACAGTTCGCGCAATTTCACCTTGAAACCATAGCCCGCATCGCTCGCAAGCAACCACAGATCGTCCGGCTCGCCGATCAGCACGGCAGCAAACGTCGCGCCGTCGGGCGGATCGACGCTGCCCGACAGAGGTTCGCCGTAACCGCGCGCCGCCGGCAACTGATGGGCATCTAAGCTGTAAGCGCGGCCGGTGGAGTCGATGAACACCGCCTGCTGCAGATTGCGGCCCTTGGCGGCCGCCTGAAACTCATCCCCGGTCTTGTAGCGAAAGCGCCCGGGCATCGATGTCGTGACCCTTCGCGGCCCGCACCCAGCCCAGCCGCGACAGCACCACCGTGGTCGGCTCACTGGTCAGAAGCTCCGCTTCGGAGATGGCCTGAGCGGCCTCGCGCTCGACCAGTTTCGTGCGGCGAACGTCGCCGTATTCTTCGGCATCGCTCAGCAATTCCTCGCGCACCAGCTTGGTCAACCGCGCCTTGCTCTTCAAGATGGCCTGGATCTCGTCGCGTTCATCCGCAAGCTTCTTCTGCTCCTCCCGGATCTTCATCTCCTCCAAGCGTGCGAGGTGGCGCAGCTTGGTTTCGAGGATGGCCTCGGCCTGCTCGTCGGACAGCTTGAAACGCGTGATCAGTGCCGGCTTCGGATGCTCCTCGGTGCGCACGATGCGGATCACTTCATCGAGGTTCAAATAGGCGATGAGCAGCCCGTCGAGGATGTGCAGCCTTGCACTCAATTTTGCAAGGCGATGATTCAGCCGCCGAGTCACCGTGGACTTGCGGAACTTCAGCCACTCCAACAACAGATCCTTGAGTCCCATCACCCGCGGCCGTCCGTCGAGCGCGATGACATTGAGGTTCACGCGATAGTTGCGCTCGAGGTCGGTGGTCGCGAACAAATGCGCCATCAGCGCCGCGAGTGTCGACGCGATTGGACTTCGGCACGATCACCAACCGGGTCGGATTCTCGTGGTCGGACTCATCGCGAAAATCTTCGACCATCGGCAGCTTTTTTTGCTGCATCTGCGCGCGCGATTTGTTCCTGCACCTTGGTGCCGGACACTTGGAACGGGAGCGCGTCGATGACGATCTGCCCGTCCTCGATCTCATAGGTCGCCCGCGCCTTGAAGCTGCCCTGAACCCGTTTCGTACATTTGCACCAGCTCTTCGCGCGGAGAGACGATCTCCGCGCCGGTCGGCAGGTCCGGACCTTTGATGTGCGCCATGATCTTGCGCGTGCTCAGATCCGGATCGTCGAGCAGCGCAACGCAGGCTTTGACCACTTCGCGCAAATTATGCGGCGGAATGTCGGTGGCCATGCCGACCGCAATTCCCGATCCGCCGTTCAGCAGCAGATTCGGCACGCGTGCCGGCAACATGGTCGGCTCATCGAGCGATCCGTCGAAGTTGGGTATCCAATCGACCGTGCTCGCGCCGAGCTCCTGCAACAGCAACGCGGCATAGCGAGTGAGCCGCGACTCCGTGTAGCGCATGGCCGCGAACGATTTCGGATCGTCGGTCGAGCCCCAGTTTCCCTGGCCGTCGACGATCGGATAGCGGTAGGCGAAATCCTGCGCCATGTGCACCATGGCCTCGTAGCAGGCCGAGTCGCCATGGGGATGAAATTTGCCGATCACGTCGCCCACGGTGCGCGCGGATTTCTTGTGCTTGGCGCCGGCGGCGAGCCCGAGCTCGCTCATCGCGTAGATGATTCGCCGCTGCACGGGTTTCAGGCCATCGCCCGATATGGGGCAGCGCCCGATCCAGGATCACGTACATGGAATAGTCGAGATAGGCGCGTTCCGCGAACGACTTCAGCGGTTCCTTCTCGATGCCTTCGAAATTAAGTTCCTGGATCTTTCACGCTACGACGTGCGCCAGATTGCCTTTGCTTTCGAGCCACTCGCGCCGGTCGCCGGCACGCTTCTTAGCGAGCAGCATGTCGAGCAGCTGATCCGGGCTGTCCTGCGCATCGATCGTCATCTGCACCAGCCGGCGCGTTTGCGGCGCCATGGTGGTCTCGCGCAGCTGCAGCGGGCTCATTTCGCCCAATCCCTTGAAGCGCGTCACGACCGGCTTGACGCGCGAGTTCTCGGCCGCGATGCGCGCCAGCGCTCTTTCGCGTTCGGCCTCGTCCAGCGCATAGACGACTTCCTTGCCGGCATCGATCCGAAACAGCGGCGGCATGCACACGTAGACATGCCCGGCGGCCACCAGCGGCCGGTAGTGCCGCAAAAATAAGGCGCACAGCAAGGTCGCGATGTGCTGCCCGTCGCTGTCCGCATCGGCCAGAATGCAAATCTTGTGATAGCGCAGACCCGACATGTCGCTGGCCGCGGGATCGACGCCGATCGCGATGCTGATGTTGTGCACTTCCTGGGACTGCAAGACTTCGCGAGTGTCCGCTTCCCAGGTGTTCAATATTTTGCCGCGCAGCGGCATGATGGCCTGCGTCACCCGGTCGCGCGCCTGTTTGGCCGAGCCGCCGGCGGAATCCCCCTCGACCAGAAACAGTTCGCCGCGCGCCGGATCCTGGCTCACGCAATCGGCCAACTTGCCCGGGAGCGCCGGACCCGCGACGATCCGCTTGCGCGCGATCTTCTGGCTGTCCTTGAACCGCTGCTGCGCGTTGGCGATGGCCAGCATGGCGATTTTCTCGCCCTGGTCCGGATGTTGGTTGAGCCACAGCGCAAAGGCGTCCTTGATGACGCCCTGGACGATGCCGGCCGACTCGCGCGACGACAGCCGCTCTTTGGTCTGTCCGGCGAATTGGGGCTCGCGCATTTTCATCGACAGCACGAAGCTCACGCCGTCCCAGACGTCCTCCGGCGTCAGTTTCAGACCGCGCGGCACCAGAGTTGCGGAATTCGCAGAACTCACGCACCGCATCGGCCGCTCCGGTGCGCAAGCCGTTGACGTGCGTGCCGCCCTCCACCGTCGGAATGAGATTGACGTAGCTCTCGGTGATGCGGTGATCGGATTCCAACACCCAGGCGAACGCCCAGTCGAGCGAGCCGCCGTCGATATCGCGCTTTCCGTAGAATGTTTCGGCGGGCAGCCACTCGCCCTTGCCGAGTTCCTCTGCCAAATATTCGTGCAGACCGCCCGTGTAGAACCACTCGTCGTGCTCTCCGGTCGCTTCATTGGTGAGCGTGACGCGCAGATTCGGACACAGCACGGCTTTGGCGCGCAACACCTGTTTGAGGCTGGGAATCGCGAACTTGTCCGTGTCGAAATATTTCGGATCGGGCCAAAATCTGATGGTCGTTCCGCTTTTCGACTTCGGCACGTCGCCGACCACCTCGAGTTTCGAGGTGGGCTTGCCGCCGGCGAAGCTCAAGTTGTACTCCTTGCCCCCGCGGCGCACCCAGCACTCGAGATGCTTGGATAGCGCATTGACCACGGAGACGCCGACGCCGTGTAGTCCGCCGGAGTGCTGGTACGTCTTGTCGTTGAATTTTCCGCCCGCATGCAGCCTCGTCAGAATCAACTCCACGCCGCTGATTTTTTCCTTGGGGTGAATGTCCACCGGCATCCCGCGGCCGTCATCCTCGACTTGCAAGGATCCGTCCTTGAACACGGTGACGTCGATGTTGTCGCAGTGTCCGGCAAGAGCCTCATCCACGCTGTTGTCGACCACTTCATGCGCCAAGTGATTCGGGCGCGTGGTGTCGGTGTACATGCCTGGACGGCGGCGTACCGGGTCCAAGCCGCTCAGCACCTCGATGTCGGAGGCGGTGTAAGTCGATGCCATCAGTTACCTCTTTCGAAGGCGGCGGAGTCTAGCATGCGAACCCGCCGCTGATCAGCTGGCGAGCTTGGGCTGATTCGGCTAGTCTGCGCGCTCATGGGAATTGCAAATGCTCAAAATATGGTTCGCGGGGTGCCGGTGCTGCCGCGGCCTTACGGTATCCGCGTGCGCCTGCGCCACGGAGATCCGTTTGCGAAGCTCCTCGGCACCGACTGGCAGAAGACCCACTGGTTTTTTACCGCGGCTGAACGCGACCGCGTGTTGGAAGATATGTCGCGCAAGCACGAATACTCGCGTATCGGCGATCAGCCGGCCCTGGTGTTCGAGAAAGTGGAGAAACTCGCGGAAAGCCGGAGTTTGTAACGATACCGCAGAGAATTGCCGCCCCCATGCGCTCAAAAGGTGCGGCCCAAGAATAAATAATAACCGGCGTTGCCGGTTTGGTCGTAACCCGTACCCAAATAGACCGGGCCGAGAAAGGTATCGAAAGCCACGAACAACGATGCATCTTTGTGAGCTGAGCCATAACTGATGTCGCTACGACGTTCCCAGGTGTTGCCGAGTTCCAGCGACATGCCGATATAGGCGGGAAATTCAAAGAAGCCCTCTCCGCCATGGCCGATTTTGCGAAAATAGATGGCGCGCGCGATCGCGAAATTGGGCCCGAGCAAAGACTGGGGCGCGAGGCCGGACAGATTGAAAAACCCGCCCAACGAATAGAAGTCCTGCACGTCCGTCGGCTTGAAGTCGCCATCCAACGTCGTGCCCGCGGACGTCCACAGCAACAGCGTGTTGCGTCCGCGCGAAGTGGCGAACAACCAGTCGGCGGTGACTTTATCGAACGCAAAGTCGCCGCCCAGATTGGTGCGATTCGCATCCCATTGCAGCGAGAACGTTTGACCTTCGCGCGGGAAATGCACGTTGTCCAGCCGGTCGTACGTGAACTTGAAGAAATATTCTCCGTTGTTGTAGTCCGGTGTGACGAGATCCGGGTTGCCGTAGCGGTCGTACGTCTGCTCCGTTGATCCGGTGATATCCGACCCGAATCTCGCCCCAATTGCCGAGGTTGCGGCCAAAATCGATGTCGCCCTCCACCTCACGATCGCGAAAGTCGGCCATCTCGAAATTATTGCTGTAGATCGGCAGATCGCGCCCCTCCACGCGCGCGCTCGGTGCCACGAACCAATTCCGCAGCGCGTCGAGAGGCTGATAGAACTCGGCTGGCGAGCTTTGGATCGCTGCCGATCTGCACATCCGTCAAGAGCTCCGCGCCGAGATCATCGAGCTCGGTCATCAAGAATCGCGCCGCCGCGTTGTATTGATTGTTGCCCTGAAAATCGTCCTCCAACGTCAACCCGAAGCGCACGTAATTCGGCCCCCAGGATTTGCGTCGCGCCCGCACCTCGAGGCCGGTTTCCTCATCCGCGCCCCCGCCTTGCTCCACGAGCGAGTAGTCGAGGGTCTCGAAATAACCCAGCCCGTAAAGCTCGGTGATACGGGCGCCGACCGCATCCAAATCCAAAGGTTTGCCGATCAGCGGCTGCATCTCGGCCACGATGGTCTTTTCATATCGCTTCGATGCTCGATCGACCCGCACGAATTTGATCACCGGCAAGCCGGGCTGCCGGGTCGCACGCCGCGACAAGATACGCCTCGATACGCAGTGTCGCCGACGCTCAGCGCCGCGAGCCGCTGCGAGGCGGCGCGCGCCGCCGCCTCACCTTGCGTGATGGTACTCACCGCGATCGTGAAATCCGTGGCGGCGGCCGCACCCAAGGCCGGCTCGATCAGGATATCCTTGCGGACCCAACGTGGCTTTTTGCCGGTCGGCATCTTTGCGCACCAAAATCGCCAACATTTGATTCGAGATCGACAGCGCGGAATCAAGCTGGTCGCGGGTCTGCAGAGGAAAACTCACGTCGGACACGATGAGAATGTCCGCATGCATCGCGCGCGCCACATCGATGGGCAACGTTTTCCGCGAGGCCGCCGTCGACCAACAGTCTTCCCTGGTAGTCGACCGGTGCGAACACGCCGGGCGCGGAAATGCTGGCGCGCATGGCGATCGCGAGGTCGCCGTTTTCCAGCAGCACGGCGTTGCCGGTCTCCAAATCCGTTGCCACGGCGCGAAATGGCGTCGGCAGCTGGCTAAAATTGGTGCGTGTTGCTGAACGGCAGAGTCAGCTGGCGCAACGTCTCCTGTAGTTTCTGCCCTTGGATGAACCCCTTGGGCAGCAGGATTTGACCATGCTTGAGGCCGAGCGGCAGGCGCACCAGAAAGTTGCGATCATCCTGTTTGCGCCTAAAAGCGAGATCCCGGCGCGGCGGAGCGTCGCGAAACGCCTCTTGCCAATCGACCGAACGCATCGTGGTTTCGATTTGGCTTGCGGTCATGCCGCTCGCATACAGCCCCCCCACGACGGCTCCCATGCTGGTGCCGGCAATGCAGTCGATGGGAACTTTGAGGTCCTCGAGTACCTTGAGCACGCCGATATGCGCCATGCCGCGCGCGCCGCCTCCCGACAGCACCAGGCAAATGCGCGGGCGGACCAGGTTTTGTCCAGGTACCGGTTCACCGGCCGCCTGAGCGCTCCCTTGCGCACCCCACACGCAACTTGCGATCAGCGCCCCCGCCAACCCAAGCCGTAAACAGCGATTCCCCATAGTGGGGAGGTAGTTTAGAGCACGAAGTTGATGCTGGTCGCGCGAAAGATGTTGGTCGCGCGGTCATAAACGCCTCGGGCCTCCAACTGCCTCGCCGGATTGGCCGCATTCATCGCGCCGTTCAGCGCCGCGATATAGGTAGGAAAGTCGCTGAAGGTGACAATGGCCGTAGTCGATGTAGAGGCACTCGTCGTGGTGTAGCGTGGCCGGATTGCCGTACGTATACTGAGGAGAGAAGGTCGAGGTCGCGGTCAACGTGGTCGGAACCACCATGCGGGCTTGCCGGCAACGCGTCAAGTCGATGCTTTCGGGACCGATCCGGATGACTGCCGAGACAGCTCCGCGTTGCCGAGATTGATCGAAAAACCGGATGCCGAGGACGAAACCTCGAACGGGGTGGGGTTCCCGGCGGGCTGTCCATACCACCTGCAGGCTCGCCGGATGGCACAATCTGACTGCCGATGACCGCAGGTCTCGGTTCCCGGGGCCGTCGAGCGCCTCCGCCGCCGACCGGACTGCCCGCCAACTGGACCGTTAATTCGTCATTGACCGCAACGGCATTGAAATCGGGGGGCGCCGATCCAAACGGGGTCAAGAAGCCGTCGACCCACAGCGGATCACCGGCCACAGTGCCCGCGGGCGGCGCGAGCGATCCCGTATCGACCGAAAAGGCCGCCGGCGACGGCGGGCGGCGTGCCGTTGCCGGCAAAGTCATAGTCGCGCACCGGCCAGTCGTTGATGCTCTGCACATTCATCACCAAACTGCCGGCCGCCGAGGAGACGAGCGGGCCCCAGAGTTCGGTGGATTGCAGGCGCACCGAGCCCGTGTTGGTGCTGGAGGCCCGGTTGCGTCGAGCAGCACGGTTCCGTCGGCGGTACGTGCTATAGATGCCGCGCGCGGTGATGTGCTGGCCGACTGCGATGGAGCTTCGAGTTGAGGCCGGTGAGGGTCGAATTATCGTCCGCCGTCACGATGGTACTGGGGCCGAGCAGCACCTCGGATTGGTTCGCGCTCGTTATAGGAGAACGTATTGGCCGTGTTGAGGAACAGCGTCGCGCCGAGCAAGGTACAGCGTATTGCCGATGCGCGCGATGACATCGCCGCTCAATGCCCTCCGTGTACTGATCCTCGAGGCTGCTGCCGCCGATGACGTACAGCAAATTGAACTTGCCGGCATAGGCGCTGTTGGCCGGATTGTAATCCGGCTCGAACTGCGTGAATCCCGGCGGTCATGGTCGTGCCGGCGGACAGGATCGAGATCGCATGCGAGACCCGGCTGGCCCACATAGGTATTGCCGTTGATCGGTGTAGACGGTGCTCGCGCCGCTGAACAGCGTGATCGTGCCCGATATTGTTGGCCTCATCGTAGAAGGGTCGAACGTACACCGTGTAGGTGCCGACGCTCGACGCTCGAGTTGATCAAGGGGCCGCGCACTCGAATGGGCTTGGTGTCGGCGGGCAGCATGCCGGCGGTCAAGAACGGCCTGACATAAACGATCGGCAGGATCGGTCCCGAGGTCCACCGTGCCCGAGGCGGCCAGATCGAAGTCGATGGCGAAGCGCATGGCGCTCGTCGATGCGTAGGTCGGTGTGATCGATCGGATGGATTCGCGGGATCGAAGTTACCGTGATTGCATAGGTGGTCGGAACCGCCTCGGTCGCGTAGTCGACCACCGTCGCTTTTTGCGGCTGGCCGTTCACCAAGACGTAGATGGCGGCATTGGTGTAATCCAAGGTGATGATCGCGGAGGTGTAGGTGCCGACCGGAATCGCGCCCGAGCCCCACATCTCGGCGATATTGTTCAACTGCGTGAAGTCGACGATTTCGGGCGTCGCCGACCGCGGTCACGACGGCCCGTCGGTGCGGTCAGGGTCACCGAATCGATGGTGACGACGTAGCTCGTGTAATCGCCCGGCTCATCGGTGACTGTGACCCATGGCGATGCCGTAGCCGCTGGTGGGTTGATTGCCGTGGCAGCCGGCCGCGAGCGATCGCGACGGCGCACAGACAGCGCGCTCATGCGCTTGGCGCGCATATTTTTCGAAGCATGAGATGCACTACAGATTCCAATATGGTGGGGGTTGAAGGATCGAGGGTGCGTAGAATAATGACTTTCGAGACGCCGCGCGCAGCAAAGTTCCATTTTCGGCCTGCCTCGAATACCGCGGAGGCCTCAACGGCCGGCCGCGCGGGGACTTGTTGGGTGATGCAATGAATATTGCCGCCGCCGAGCAGCACTTCGCGCGTGGCGACGCCGAGAACCTCGCGGGTCGGAAACAGGCGCTTGAGCGTGCGCATCGCCGCCGCGTCCCAGCGCTTATCGTAGTAGCGGCATCACCACGCACTTGTTGGCGATGTAGAAATTGATGTACGAGGCCGGCAGGCGGTCGCCGGCGCGGCGCGGATGGCGTGCCGGCGCGCACGTCGATTCCGGCGGCCTCCTCGGCCGTCATAAAGAGCGGCCCGGGCTGGTGGATCTTGTGAATGGTCAAGCGGCCGGCCGCGCGCATCGCGCGCGCTGGCGCAGGCGCTGGTAGGCATCGTGCGAAATCTCGTATTGCGGATCCGTGCGATCTTCGGTCCAGGTGAGAGCAACCTGTCCGGGACTGGTGAAGCACGCGAGTTCGTCGATATGGCCGCCGGTCTCGTCGAGATAGACTCCGCGGCCCAGCCAGATCACGGTCGTCACGCCGAGATAGCGGCGCAGCGTCTCCTCGATGTCGGCGCGCGTCAGATCGGCGTTGCGATTTCGGATTGAGCAGACACTCCTCGGTGGTCAAGCAAGTGCCTTGACCGTCGACATGAATGGCGCCGCCCTCGAGCACGAACGGCGTGCGGTAGCGATCGGCGCCCTTCGATCTCCAACACTTTTTGCGCGACCTCATCGTCCCGATCCCACGGAAAGTACAAGCCGCCGGCAAGGCCCCCCCAGGCATTGAAGGTCCAATCCACGCCGCGGCGCCGGCCCTTCGCGTCGATCACGAAGGTCGGCCCGCTGTCGCGGATCCAGGCATCGTTGCTGCTGATTTCAACGACGCGCACCTGGCGCGGCAGACGCGCACGCGCATTTTGGAATTGCGCCGCGGAGACGCCGACCGTGACCGGTTCACCAGCGGCGATCGCCGTTGCAATCGCAGCGAACACCGCTTGCGCCGGTTTGGCACCCGCGCGCCAATTGTCCGGTGCGCTCGGGCCATAGCATCCAGCAGCCGGAATGCCGCTCGAATTCCGCGGGCATCCGAAAACCGTCTCTGGCGGGTGTCGATTGAGGGTGCGCAATGCGGCTCTCCGGGCGCGCATGCTAGCATTGCGGCTCGAATTTATAGGAGCCGACGAATGTCCGAGCGAAGCCGATGCCGTGCAGGTCCCTCGCGGGCGGCGAGAAAATCACGATCGCCAACGGCAAGTTGCAATGTGCCGGATCAGCCCATCATTCCCTTCATCGAGGGCGATGGCACGGGCCGCGATATCTGGCGCGCGAGCGTGCGGGTGTTCGACGCGGCGGTGGAGAAGGCCTACGGCGGCAAGCGCAAGATTCACTGGATGGAAGTGTTCGCCGGCGAGAAGGCCAACAAGGCCTACAACACCTGGCTGCCGGACGAAACGGTAACCGCCTGCCGCGACTACTTGGTGTCGATCAAGGGGCCGCTCACCACGCCGGTCGGCGGCGGCATCCGCTCGCTCAATGTGGCGCTGCGGCAGTTGTTGGATCTGTACGTGTGCCTGCGGCCGGTGCGCTGGTTCAAGGGTGTGCCCTCTCCGGTCAAGACGCCGGAAAAGGTCGACATGGTGATTTTCCGCGAAAACACCGAGGACATTTACGCAGGCATCGAGTTCGAGGCGGGACGGCCGACATGCAAGAAATTTCTCGACTTGTTCAAGCAGAACTTTCCCGAAGCAGTTCGCCAAGATCCGCTTCCCGGACAGTTCGGGCATCGGCCTCAAGCCCGCCTCCAAGGAAGGCACCGACCGGCTGTTCCGCTCCGCCGTCCAGTACGCGATCGCCAACAAGCGCAAGAGCGTGACGATCGTGCACAAGGGCAACATCATGAAATTCACCGAGGGCGCGTTTCGCAATTGGTGCTACAGCTTGGCCGAGCGCGAGTTCGCCGGATCAGGTCTTCACGTGGGAGCAATGGGAGCGCATCAAGGCCGCGCAGGGCGAAAAGGAGGCCAACGCGCAGATGGACGCCGCGAAGAAGGCCGGCAAGGTCATCATCAAGGACGCCATTGCCGACATCACCTTGCAGCAGGTATTGACCCGCCCGGACGAGTTCGACGTGGTCGCCACCATGAATCTGAACGGCGATTATCTATCGGACGCGCTCGCGGCCCAGGTCGGCGGCATCGGCATCGCGCCGGGCGGCAACATCAACTACCTGACCGGTCACGCCGTGTTCGAGGCGACGCATGGCACGGCGCCCAAATATGCGGATCTCGACAAGGTCAACCCGGGCTCCGTGATTTTGTCCGGCGAGATGATGCTGCGCTACATGGGATGGCTCGAAGCGGCGGACGCCATCATCGGCGCCATGGACAGGACCATCGCCCAGAAGACCGTGACCTATGATTTCGCGCGCCTGATGCAGGGCGCGACCGAGGTCAAGTGCAGCGAGTTCGGCGATATCTTGATTCGCAATTTGTAGCCGGCGATTCAGCCGTCGCGCGTCGGCCTTCAGCCGCGCGACGTGCCGCTTCGGCAGGCGGCCGCGGATCGGAGCGCTGCTTCATGACGTCGAATGCGGCGATCCGGTAGGCTTCGGTCATGGTCGGAAAGTTGAAGATCTGCTCGATGAAGAAATCGGCGGTGGCGCGCGGTGGCGATCGCCGCCTGGCCCAGATGCACGAGTTCGGTCGCGCCCTCGCCGAGCACTTGAACGCCGAGCACGCGCGCCGAGCCGCGCTCGCAAATGAGCGTCAAGGAATCCCGCGGGCTCTCCCGCGATATGGGCGCGCGCCACTTCGCCGAAATCGGCGCGGCCGACGATCACGTCGATTTTTTTCGCCGCCGCCTCGCGTCTGCGACAGGCCGACGCAGGCGATTTCCGGAATGGTGTACACGCCGGTCGGCACCAGACTGGTGGCGGCGGGCGGCGGCAGGCCGAACGCGGCGAGCGCGGCACGCCGGCCTTGATCGGCGGCCGCGCACGCGAGCGCGGGCGGTCCGATGGCATCGCCCGCGGCGTAGATCCCGGGAATGTTGGTCTCGAAGCGCTCGTTGACCTCGCACGTGGCCGCGCGCGCTGATGGCGAGCTGCAGGCGGTCGAGACCGATGCCGTCCAGATTCGCCACGCGGCCGAATGCGGCGAAGACGATGTCGGCCTTCAAGACTCCGCCGTCCTTGAGCGACACTTCGACCTGCGAGAAGCCGTCGAAGCGCGCGCCCGCGACCTCGGCGCCGCCGCGATACTGCCGCCCATCGACCGGAAGGCCGCGAGAAATCCGCTGCGCAGCGCAGCGTCGAGAAACCCCAGCGGCTCGGCCGCCTTGTCGAGCAGCGTCACGGCGCAGCCCAGCGCGGCGAAGATCGAGGCGTACTCGCAGGCGATCACGCCGCTGCCGAGCACGATCAAGGTGCGCGGCATGTACGGCAGGCTCAAGATCGAGTCGCTGTCGAGCACGTGTTCGTGATCGACTTCGATGGCCGGCACATGCCGCGGCCGCGAGCCGGTGGCGAGAAGGATGCGCGGCGCTCGCAGCACGCTGCGCGAACCGTCCAAGCGCTGCACTTCGATGCGATGCGGCGTCCAAGCAGCACCGCGCGGCCGCGAATCAAGTCGACTTGGTTGCGCGCGAGCTGCGCCTGCAAATAGCGATCCTGAGCGGCGATCACCGCGTCGACGCCCTGCAGCAGCGCCGACAAGCGGCGCATCGCCCCGCAGTTCGACCGCGAGCGACGAGGCGCTGCCGCGCATGCGCCGATAGCGCAGCGCCTGTTCGCGCAACGCCTTGCTCGGGAATGGTGCCCGACAACAGACACGACCCGCCGACCTGCGGTTCGCGTTCGATGACGGCGGCGCGAAAACCCGCTTTGGCCGCCTGGATGGCCGCTTTCTGGCCCGCCGGGCCCGGACCCAAGGCAGATCAAGATCGAAGTCTGCCGCGGCCTGCATCGCTCAGATGCCCGCCAGGCTGCGCACGTGGTCGCGCTTCGCCAGCATGGCCCTGCGATCGTCGGGAAATACGCCGAGCTGTTCGAACACCGGGCTCTCGACCACCAGCTCCTCGCTCAGCAGCTGCGGATGCAGGGTGTGGGTCGGCCAGCAAATGCGCCGCATGCACGGTGCCGGCGAGATCGCTGTGCGGGGATTCGCGGTAGTTGCGCCAGTCGCTCGCCCCGTCCTGCACATCCTCGGGCAAGCGCCAGTTGCTCATCAGCAGGCGCCCGAAGCGCGGGTTCGAACTCCACGACCAGTTCGGCGAAAGTGCGCGCATCCATGACGGTGCGCTGCTCCGACTTCGAAGCGCGAGAGAATCTTGAGCGCCAGCGCCGCGCCGGTACGATGCATCAGCGCCGCGAGGAAGGCGCTCTCCACATGCTTGCGCCGGTCGCGCGCGATCTCCTTCGCCCACAGGCCCGCGAGCCACGCCTCCCGCCACAGCTCCTCGGACTCGGGTTCATGACCGGGAGCGTTGAAAACCTCGCCGCGCAGCATCACCGCCATGGCGATGTTGCGCACTTCGGCGACCCCGAGCCACGAAACGGCCTGCTGCAGCGACACGATGGCCGCGCGCGGCCGCAATGCCGGGGAATTCGCGACGCGCATGATCTCGCCCGCGAGCGCCGGATCGGATTGAATCAGCCGCGCCAATTGCGCCGCGTCGGTGCTCTGCTGGGCCGTGAGCTTCGGCGAGCTGCGCGCAAACCCGCGGCAGCGGCGCAATGGTCTGCGGAGCGGTCAGCGAATCGCTCAGATAAGTCCGCGCGGTCTGGCTGTGAAGCGCGGAGAGAACAACGACGGATTCGAGACTCACTGGAACACCCCCCGCAAGGCGGCAGCCGAATCCATAGATCGGCAACGCGAGCGCGATGCTTGAGGACAGACACGGGAGTTATGTTAAGAGCATTATGTTAAACCAAATGCCTTATCGAGGGCCTGCGCCAGATCGGCGATGCAGGTCCTCCGCGTCCTCGATGCCGATCGACAGGCGCACCGTGCCGCGGTTGATCAGCGAGGCGGCGCGCTGCTCCGGCGTGTATTCCTGCCCGCTCAGCAGCTGCGGCGGCATCACCAGCGACTCGGTGGAGCCCAAGCTCGCCGCAATGGAAAAAAACTGCAGCGCTTCGGCGAAACGGTTGCCCTCGCTCGAAACCGCCGTCCAATTCGAAGCTCACCACGGTGCCGAAATCGCTTCATTTGCCGCTTGCGCCAGGGCATGCTGCGGATGGGTCTCGAGACCCGGATAGAAAACGCGCTTGACTCGGCGATGGCTCTTGCAGGAAGCGGCTCACCGCCAGCGCGTTCGCGCATTGCCGTTCGTAGCGCAAAAAATAAGTGCGCATGCCGCGCTGAATCAAAAATGCGGCATGCGGATCGAGCGTCGGGCCCATCGACACGATGTCCTTGCGCATCGCGGCGATCAATTCGCGGCGCGCGATGATCGCCCCGCCCATCACATCGCCGTGACCCGAGGCATACTTGGTCAGGCTGTGCAGAAAGATATCGATGTCGAAACTGCCATGGTTGTGAAAGCCGGCAAAGGTGTTGTCCATGACGGTGAGACACCCGTGCGGCGCGCATGCGCGGTCAGATGTTCGATGTCCGCGATCTTGGTCACGGGATTGGTGGGGCTTTCGAACAGCACCAGCCGGGTGGGCGTTTCGATTGAGCACGCGCTCGATGGCTTCGCGGTCCTCGATGGACAGCAGGCTGTGAGTCACCCCGATATTTGGCCAGCATATGCTGCACGAGGTAGCGCGTCGGGCCGTAGGACTCGACGAACGCGAGGATATGATCTCCCTGTTTGCACAGAGCCAACGACGTCGCGGCGATGGTCGCGACGCCCGAGCCGACCAGAAGACACTCATCTCTGCCCTGCAGCTGCGCGAGCGATAGTTCCAATTGCCGCAGCGTGGGATTCGACGAACGGGAGTAAAAAAACCCCTCCCGCTCGCCGCGTAAGTAGCGCAGTGTTTCGCCGGTGTCGTCGAATGAGAATTTGACCGACTGATAGATCGGCGCCACCAGAGGTCGATTGTCCGCCGGCATCTCGACGTCGGCGGATGATTGACGAAAGTGTTGTTTTTCATGAGGGCAAGATAGTCGAGCCGCGCCCACATTGAAAGCGCGCAAGATGGACCGCGCCGCCGGCGTCGCACTCGGCGCGCCCGGCGCGCTGCACTCGGCTCCGGTCCCGCATCTCACGGAGCCAGATAGCGGTCCAATTCGGCATTGATATCTGCCGCAGAATCGAACAGCGGTATGCCGTCGTCCGCTGAGAGCCCCAAATCCCGGTACGCCGGATCGACGATGAGCAAATGGCGGGCAAGATGGGTGGATTCCAGCAGCGTGCAGTCTGCCAACCGATGCGCCACATTGACTATGTTGCATTCAAAAAGCGCGGCGCCTGCGTTTTGATAGGCCTCCCATTGGGTGACGACCGCGAGGACGGTCGGGGGCAACTCCCATGCACCCACGACACGCGCGCCGACGTCGCGATGAAAGGTCTCTACGAGCCGGTCGTAGTCTTCGCTCGAAAGTATTCTTCCCGACTGTCGCGCCAGATCGCGCGCGGCCCCGAGTGCCACGGCCTTGCCTATGTTGTGGAGCAAGCCGCACAGATAGCTAAATCCGGCCTCCCGACCCAGCATGAGCGCGAGTTGCCGCGACCACAGTGCGCTCGCGAGGGAATGCCGCCAGAGTCGCCGCGCCTTGGGTTGATGCCCTGGGACATCGAGCATTTTGCCCTGCAGCGCCAATGTAAAGGCGATGTTCGCGACCTCGTCGAAACCCAGCCACGCCACGGCATGCGGCAACGAGATGATGGGGGTCACGGGTCGTTTGACCGCGGACGCCGCGATTCGCAATACGTACATGGTGAGCGCGGCGTCGGCTCCAATGATGTCCGACAGCTGTTCGGCATTGCTCGACTCTCTCGCGCGCACGACTCGGACAGCCACTTCAGATAGCAGCGGTACAGTCAGTTCGCCGAGTACCAGGCGCTCTTCCAGCAGATCGTGCACAACTTCGCAGTTGTCGGTCTCATTGAAGGGATGGGTCGAGGGCCGCTGCATGAACTCGAGTTAACGGCCAAAATCAGACCCGCTTGAGGTTAGCCACACTCGGGGAAATAAGCGGGTAAAATTATTGAAACATGAACGCCGTCCCAGATTTTGCCGACACGGATGCCCTGACAGCCGCCAATGCCATCCCGGAAGCCCGGTTGCGGGAAATCCCGTACAACTACACCTCGCTCGCCGACCGCGAGATCGTCATTCGTTTATTGGGCGAAGCCGCTTGGGATCTGCTCGATGAACTGCGTCACGAGCGCCGCACCGGACGGTCGGCGCGCATGCTGTACGAGGTGCTCGGCGATATCTGGGTGGTAGAACGGAATCCCTTTCTGCAGGAGGATTTGATCGACAACCCGAAACGCCGTCGGCAGTTGATCGATGCGTTGCATCACCGGTTGCGCGAGGTGGAAAAGCGGCGGGATCCGACCGATGCGCTGCGCGGCGACAAGGTCGTTGCAGCTGCTCGGCGCCGCGCGCGCGGCGGTGCAGCGCTTCGAACGGCAATTTCCTGACGTCGCCGCCATGCGTAAGCGCGCTCGACGGGCGTTCATCAAGCACACCCGGGAAGACAATATTCACTTCGACGCCTACGCGCGCGTCACTCACGTCACCGATGCCACCGATTGGCGCGTCGAGTTGCCGTTCCTGGTGTTGACGCCGGACACGGAAGTGGAAATTGCCCCATTGATCCGCGCCTGCGTCGAACTTGGATTGACGGTGATTCCCCGCGGAGGCGGCACGGGATATACCGGTGGTGCCGTGCCGCTCACGCCTTGGTCGGCGGTTATCAATACCGAAAAACTCGAGACCCTCGGCGCCATCGAGAGGCTCACCCTGCCGGGTACGTCGGTCCCGATGCCGACCATTCTTGCGGGCGCCGGCGTCGTTACCAAACGGGTGACCGAAGCAGCCGAGCGCGCCGGACTGGTCTTTGCCGTCGATCCGACCTCGGCTGACGCCTCGTGCATCGGCGGAAACATCGCCATGAACGCGGGCGGCAAAAAGGCGGTGCTGTGGGGAACCGCGGTCGACAATCTCGCCTGGTGGCGCATGGTCGACCCGGAGGGAAATTGGCTGGAAGTGACGCGGCTTGATCACAACTTCGGCAAGATCCACGACGTTCCGGTAGCGAGCTTCGAACTAGAGTGGAAGGACGGGCGCGCACATCCGGACCGGGCCAAGATCTTGCGCAGCGAGCGCCTCGATATCGAGGGCGTGAAGTTTCGTAAGCCGGGACTTGGAAAAGATGTTACCGACAAGTTTCTCGGGGGCCTACCCGGGGTTCAAAAGGAAGGCTGCGACGGCTTGATCACGTCCGCACGCTGGGTACTGCACGGCACGCCGAAACACATTCGCACCGTCTGCCTGGAATTCTTCGGCCAGGCGCGCGACGCCATTCCCAGCATCCTGGAAATCAAACGCTATCTCGACACCGGCACGCACGGCGCGATTCTGGCCGGACTCGAGCATTTGGACGAGCGCTACCTACAGGCTGTCGGATACAGCACCAAATCCAAGCGCGGCTCGCTGCCGAAGATGATCTTGCTCGGCGACATCGTCGGTGAGGATGATGCTGTCGTGGCCGCGGCCACCTCGGAGATTGTCCGCATCGCCAATGCACGCTCGGGCGAGGGCTTCATCGCCGTCAGCAGCGCAGCGCGTCAGCAATTCTGGCGTGATAGGGCGAAAACGGCTGCCATCGCCAAACACACCAACGCATTCAAGATCAACGAGGACGTGGTCATCCCGCTGGAAAGATTGGGCGAGTACACCGACGCGATCGAACGCATCAATATCGAACTATCCATCCAGAATAAGCTCGAGTTGATCGATGAGCTGGAAGAGTATTTGTCCACAGAGGTCAGATGGAGCACGCCCGAGGACGGCGATTTCGACCGTCGCGGGGAAGCGCGCGCACTTCTGGAGCGGGTACGCGCGCGCTGGCAATACCTGCTCGACACCATGGATGCACCGGTGAGCGCCGTCCGTTCGCAGTTGCAAGCGCTCGGTGTCAGCATGCCTCCGGACGGTTCGGGAACCCTATTCGACCACCTTCAGGATCGCAGCATTCGGGTGAGCTGGAAAGCCGAACTGCGCAATGAACTTACGCATCTCCTCGTGGGTGCCGCGTTGGCCCCGATCCTCGCCGAGTGCTCTGCCATTCACAAGCGCGTGCTGCAAGGGCGCATTTTCGTGGCCCTGCACATGCACGCCGGCGACGGCAACGTGCACACCAACATCCCGGTTAACTCCGACAATTACGCCATGCTGCAGACGGCGAACCGAACGGTCGCACGCATCATGCACATCGCGCGAAAATTGGACGGCGTGATTTCGGGCGAACACGGCATCGGAATTACCAAGCTCGAGTACTTGAGCGAAGCCGAACTCGCCGACTTTCGGGCGTACAAACTTAAGGTAGATCCCGAGGGCCGCTTCAACAAACACAAGCTGATGGCGGGCAGCGATTTGCGCCGCGCCTATACACCGAGCTTCGGGCTGTTGGGCCACGAATCCCTCATCATGCAACAGTCCGACATCAGCACGATTTCCGATGCCGTCAAGGACTGTCTGCGCTGCGGGAAATGCAAGCCCCAGTGCGCGACTCACGTACCGCGCGCCAATTTGCTGTATTCGCCCCGCGACAAAATTCTCGCGACTTCGCTGCTGATCGAAGCCTTTTTATACGAGGAACAGACGAGGCGCGGCGTATCGATCAAGCACTGGGATGAACTCTCAGACGTTGCCGACCATTGCACGGTTTGCCACAAATGCCTGGCGCCCTGCCCGGTCGATATCGATTTCGGCGACGTCTCCATGGGACTGCGCGACTTGCTGCGGCGCATGGGCAAGAAGCGCTTCAATCCGGGGACGGCGGCAGCCATGTTCTTTTTGAATGCCACCAATCCGCAGACGGTCAAAGTAGCGCGCAAAGTCATGATCGACTGGGGCTACAAGGCGCAGCGGCTTGCCAACAGAGCCCTTAATACCGTAGCTCGAGCGCAAACCAGGCGGCCGCCGTCGACTACGGGCAAGCCCGCGATCAAGGAACAGGTTATCCACTTCGTCAACAAGCGAATGCCGGGGGGTCTGCCGAAGAAAACGGCGCGCGCGTTGCTCGACATCGAAGATCGCAATTACGTACCGATCATTCGCGATCCCATCAACACCACCGCCGATTCGGAGGCAGTGTTCTACTTTCCGGGCTGCGGCTCGGAGCGCTTGTTCTCGCAAGTAGGGCTTGCGACCCAGGCGATGTTGTGGCACGTGGGCATCCAAACGGTACTTCCACCGGGTTATCTGTGTTGCGGTTACCCGCAGCGCGGCGCCGGCGAGTTCGAGAAGGCTGAAAAAATCATCACTGATAACCGCGTTCTATTTCACCGTGTTGCGAACACGCTAAACTATCTCGACATCAAGACCGTCGTGGTCAGTTGCGGCACTTGCCTCGATCAATTGCAGGGCTACGAGTTCGACAAGATATTTCCGGGCTGCAAAATCATGGATATTCACGAGTATCTTTTGGAGAAAGGCGTGCAGCTCGAGAACGTCACGGGTGTGCGCTATATGTATCACGATCCCTGTCATTCACCGATGAAAATCCACGATCCGCTCAAGGTGGTGAACGCCTTGATGAACAGCGCGCAGAACGGCCAGATCGAGAAAAATGATCGTTGCTGCGGCGAGTCCGGGACGTTGGCCATCACGCGGCCCGATGTGTCGACGCAGGTGCGCTTTCGAAAGGAACAAGAGATGCGTAGCGGGGTCGAACAAATCCGCTCGAGCGGTCACCAAGGCAAAGTCAAGGTGTTGACGTCCTGCCCCTCCTGTCTTCAAGGCCTCGCGCGCTACAACGATGACGCCGGCCTCGACGCGGATTACATCGTGGTGGAGATTGCCAAGAACCTGCTCGGTTCCGAGTGGCTGCCCGAGTATGTACGGCGGGCGAATACCGGCGGTATCGAACGCGTGTTGGTCTAGTTACGTTGATCTAGCTGGGTCGGCGTGGGTTTCGCCCGTGCCAATCGCACGAAACTGAGCAACGCAAGGCCCAGCAACGCCAACACATCGAGGCCGCCGCCGCCGCCGGTGTACAGCGAGGGTGTAACGGTCAAGGTCACCGTGGTCGCGGGCGAGGCGCCGGCCGCGTTCTGGCAAACCAGCGTATAGGTGTAGGTACCCGTCGCGGTAGGAGTCTGCGTATAGGATCCGCTCGGCGTTAGCGGTCCGCTCCAGCTCCCTAAAGTCTCCGTGGCCGAATTCCCCGAAGCCGTGCAGCCCGTCGCGTTCACGGATGACCAGGTAATCGAGACCGAGGTGCTGGCGGGAACGGAAGTCTGGGACAGCGTGAGAGTGGGTGCGGCAGGAGCAGCCAGCTCAGGCGTGGCGGTGAGTGTTACCGAAACCGGCGTCGAACTACCGCCGGCGTTGCTGCAGGCAAGCGTGAACGTCGCGGGTCCGATTACCGTGGGAGTAATTACCGCACTGCCGGCTGTCATCAGTTGCCCGCTCCAACTCCCCGACGCCGTACAGCTCGTCGCGTTGACGGATGACCAGGTGAGCGTGGCTGATTTGCCGACTTCAACTGAATACGATGTCGACGTGAGCGTCGGCGCAGCGGGCACCGGTGCGCCTGAGGTGACTGTCAGAACCACCGAACTGGTAGCCGACGTGCCAAATGCATTTGTACAGGTCAAAGTGTAAGTGGTAGTGCCCGCAGCGCTGGGGGTCAGCGGCACACTACCACTCGTAGCCTGTGTTCCGGTCCACCCGCCCGAGGCGGTGCAGCTCGTCGCGTAGACCGACGACCAGTTGAGGGTGGTCGAAGTGCCGACAAGAATGGATGTCGCAGCCAACGAGAGAGTCGGCACGACGAGCGCGGTGTCAGCCTGGATAAATCCGTAGCCGGAATTGAAATTTGGAGTCGTCGCGCTCATCGGCACGGCGCTGCCGCGCAAAGAACTGTAAATCTGGGCCGGCGTCGCTGCGGCATCGGCCTGCAGCATCAGAGCTGCGATGCCCGCGGCGTGCGGCGTTGCGGCCGACGTCCCGAAGAAATTCGGATAGGCCGCAACGTTTTGGCAGGCACTGATGGTGGTATTGACCTCGCCAGCCGTCAGCTGGAATCCCAGGAACGTATCGTTCCCGCCGTCCGGACCGACGAAATCCGGCTTCTGCCGCACGATCGGCGTGGCTAACCGAACACCCGTAGTATCGAAGAGGATCGGTGCGCCGCCTGCCGATGAGTACAGCTCCAATGTTGCGGGTGTCGTGCCGCACGCGGGTGTGTCGAAGTAAAACGCCGCGCCGACCGCCGCGGCGCCGGCGGCGCCCGGATGTCCCTGCAGCGACGCGCTATTGGTCGCGAAGGAATTGATCGTGGCGCCGAGACCGTCGTCCTCAACGGCGACGATGATGCGACCCGGCACTTTAGTGCCGTTGGCATTCGCCGCCAATCCGACGACGATGTTCAGAGTCTGTTGTTTCGTGTTACCCGCGGCATTGGACGGGTTGCCAATGATCATGACTTGGTACGGATCGGAGCCGACGGCATTCGGACCCGAGCAACTGACCACGTTATTGTCGTAGTCGGTGATGGTGTCGCTTCCGGTGCCGCCCGTAATGCAAACATCGATACTGCTGGTTGCGCCAGTGCAAAGGCTCGTCGGAACAGCAGTACAGCCGGTGACGTAGGGCTGATCCCACTGCACGACCACGGCGACGAACTCGCCGGGCGGGATCGGCGGAATTGTCACCGGTAGAGCGGTCGTATTGGTGGCGCCCGTCCTATCAAAATTCAGAAGATGTTCGCCCGAATTTACCCCGCTGGTCGAGACCGTTGAGAAGACCGGGTAGGTATTCTCGTAGGATAAGGTTCCATCGTTGCCGGCCGCCGAGAAATAGGCCACGCCCTGCGCTTCGACGGCGTCGACTGCCTGAGCAAGGATCCCGTCCTGGTAGAACGGCTCGTCGAAATACGCCACGTCATCGGCGATGACCTTGGCGCCGGCGGCCGCCAGCGCGCCGATCCCGTTGGCAAAGTCAGCCTCGTTATTGTCTGCCGTGTAGAAGGCAAGACTTGCGCCCGGCGCGACGTCATAGACGACCTGCAGCATCGCGCGTCCCTCGTCGCTGAACGGCAGCCCGGTGGGCTGCCCCAATGAGTCGGGAAATTTGTAATCCAGGCAGTCGGCTTCCGACAGGACATTTACGTTCGCGGGCAAATCGCCCGTCGATACATCCGTGGCGTAGTCAGCGGTAAAGCCGTTGGGAGCGTATCCCTGATTACCTGATACCGGTACGCCGCTGCCAGGGGCGGCGTACACGGCGTAGCAGTTGAAACTGTCGGACAGAACGCCGACGGTGACGCCGCTGCCGTTGAGCGCGGGATAATTCGTGCGCACCACGCTGCTGCGTTGCGCATAATCACCTTGGGAGGTCACCGCACCCATACGCGCACGCGACATTGCCGCGCGCAGAGACGTCACCTCGACGCGGGCGGCCGCGTTTTGGAGCTGATTGACCGGCAACCAACCACCGACGTCATTGGCATACACCGCCGCATGCGTGAGTCCAAGTCCGATCAGCACAGATTCCAATTGCTGCGGATTGCCCCGAGTGGTTGCATCAATGGACACCAGAGGCGTCCCGTTGGCTGAGGTTTGGCTAAAACGTGCTGCGGGACTCAGCGAATGCAGGTCCGCAAGTACGTGGTCGGGCCGCGCCAACGCTGCGTGGCGCGACAGATCGGCGAGAACCGAGTCCAGTTTCGCGGCCACGGCGCTCTCGCGCTGTTGCGCGCTGCGCGTACCAACGACATACAAGCGCCCGTGGCCGGCAGCCACCGCGGGCCGTAAGGTATATGGTCGCAATGGGGCGACAGCCGAGGATGCCGTCACGGCTGCCAACACAGCCAATCCACCAATTGCAAAGAAACGTGAAGCCATCCCAATCCCCCAAGATCCAACGACGAACTCGTCCTTCAGACTAGCACGGCGCAAAGAAGTTTAACTGTGCGTCAACTTTCGCTTCGAGTCTCTGTGAGTTCGAATTCGAGATGTGGCGCGATTTCGCCGGTCGCGCGACTCGGCCGATGGCGCGATTCGGAGTTCGCGCCGGAGGGGATTGCACCTTTTGGAAGATGACGTTTAAACGTTTTGGTGGCAAAACGTCACCGCTCAAATACACATACCGGCCCGCAGCTCATTTTTCTACGCGGCCGCCTTTTCGAGCTTGCTGGCGCGCGCCATCCAAAAGCTCACCCCGACAATCATGAGCGTGACCACGCTGATGGTGAGCGTCGCCAGCACGTTGATTTCAGGGCTCACGCCGAGCCGCACCTTTGAGAACACCACCATCGGCAGCGTACTGCTGCCCGGGCCTGAGGTGAAACTCGAGATCACCAAATCGTCCCACGAGAGGGTAAATGCCAGCAGCCAGCCCGATAAAATAGCCGGAAAAATGATAGGCAGGGTGATCACGAAGAACACCTTGAGGGGACGGGCGCCCAAGTCCATGGCAGCCTCCTCGAGTGCGGTGTCGAAAGTCGCCATTCGCGAGTTCACCACCACGGTGACGTAGGCCATGGAAAAGGTCATGTGGCCTATGGTCATGGTGGTGATGCCGCGGCCGGCGGGCCAGCCGATCGACTGCTCCAGCGCGACGAACAGCAGCAGCAACGACAGGCCGGTGATCACCTCGGGCATTACCAGCGGCGCCGTGGTCATTGCATTGAGCGTGAAGCGGCCCCTAAATTGCGAAAAGCGCGCCAAGCCGAATCCCGCGAGCGTACCCAAAATCACCGATCCGGAAGCGTTGATCAGGGCGACCTTGAGCGAAATCCAAGCGGCATCGAGAATTTCTTCGTTGTTGAGCAAGGAGTAGTACCACTTCAACGTGGGCGAGTGCGCCGCGTCCCACACCGTCACCAGCTTCGAAGCGTTGAACGAAAAGACCACCATGGATAGGATCGGGATGTACAAAAATGCAAAGCCGAAGGCGAGACAGGTGACGATAAAATACGAGCGGCGGTAGTTCATCTCGCTCCCGCCGACTCGCGCGCCTGCACGCTCTGGTACCACATCATGAAGGGCACCAAGAGGATCAGCAGTAGGATCGCCACCGCACTCGCCACCGGCCACGCCCGATTCGAAAAGAACTCGTCCCATAGCACCCGGCCGATCATCAGCGCATTGGGGCCGCCGAGCAGCGCCGGTATCACGAACTCGCCGACCGCCGGAATGAAGACCAGCATCGAGCCCGCCAGGACGCCGTTCCGCGATAGGGGTAGCGTGATCTTGTAGAACGCCTGCCATGGTCTGCAGCCCAAATCCTCGGCCGCTTCGAGCAGCTGCCAGTCCATTTTTTCAAGATTCGCGTACAGCGGCAGAATCAGGAACGGCAAGTAGGAGTACACGATGCCGACGTACATGGCGAACGGTGTGTACAACAGGGTGAGCGGCTCATGAATCACGCCCAGCCAAATGAGGACGTTATTGATGACGCCGTTCGCCTTCAACAATCCGATCCACGCATACACCCGCAGCAGCAGCGACGTCCAGAACGGGAGTATGACGAGCAGCAGGAGGACATTTCGTGTCCCGGCCGAGGAACGCGCGATGCCGTAGGCCACCGGATAGCCTATGACTAAGCACAGGAGCGTGGAGATGAACGCAACTTTGATCGAATTCAAAAAAGCATGGATGTATAGCGAATCGGTGAATAGAAACGCGTAATTGTTGAAGTTGACCTTGATGGCGAGCGAATTCTTGCCGATCCATTCGAACAGAGGCTTATACGGCGGGATCGCGAGGTCGATGTCGGAAAATGAGATTTTAAGGACGATGACAAACGGAACGACGAAGAACAGCAACAGCCACAAATACGGGAGCGCCACCACCAGGCCGCGGCCCGTCACACCCACCTTGAGCAATGGCCTTAGGCTTCTCATTGACTACCGAAGCACGACCACCGGGCTCGATGCATCCCACGACAGGTACACCTGCTGTTCCCAGGTAATCGCTTCGGCATGGCGTGAGGTGTTCGGCTGCGTCACGCGCACGACTTTACCGGTGGGAAGTTTGACCAGATAAATCGACAGATCCCCGAGATACGCGATGTCCTGAACGGCGCCGCGCACGACGTTGTCGGTACCATGGCCGACATCCTGGGGCGGCGCGGTGGACATGAAGATCTTCTCCGGCCGAACGGCTGCCCAAACGATGGCTTCCGGGGCCGCACTGATGCCGTGGCTCACGTATACGGTCGCGCCCAGCTCGTCCGAGGCAATGCGCACATACTCCGGTTCGTCCTCGAGGAGCTTGCCCTCGAAGATATTCACGGATCCCACGAAATCGGCCACGAATTTCGAGCTTGGGAATTCGTAGATTTCCGACGGCGTTCCGGCTTGGACGATCTCGCCGTGATCCATGACGCCAATACGGCTGGCCAAGGTCATCGCCTCTTCTTGATCGTGGGTAACCACCAAGAAGGTCACTCCGAGCTTGTCCTGCAGGCTGATCAACTCGAATTGCGTGTGTTCACGAAGCTTCTTGTCGAGCGCTCCCAAAGGTTCATCGAGCAGCAGCAATTTGGGCCGCTTGACCAGCGAACGCGCGAGCGCCACCCGCTGCTTTTGGCCGCCGGACAATTGATGCGGTTTGCGCGCTGCGAAGCTGCCGAGCTTCACGAGCTCCAACATGGTGGCGACTCGCTCGGCGATCTCGGACTTCGGCACGCCGTCCTGTTTCAGTCCGAAGGCGACATTTTGTTCGACGTTCATGTGCGGGAACAACGCGTAGGACTGGAACATCATGTTTACCGGCCGCTCATAGGGCGGCACCCCGGTCATGTCCTCGCCATCGATTAAAATGCGGCCGGAGGTTGGCGTTTCAAAACCGCCGAGCATGCGTAACAGCGTCGTTTTCCCGCACCCCGAGGCTCCCAAGAGGCAAAAAATCTCGCCTTGATAGATCTTAAGGCTGACGTCATCGACGGCCTTGAAATCACCGAACGATTTAGTGACGCGCTCGATCTGGACATAGGGGCGAGCACTCGGATCCCTCCACGGGGCAGCTTTGGCCGCGTCGCCGGTGTTGGCCATCTCCTATTGACCCGTCTTGAATTTTTGCCACATGCGAGTAATGGCACGGGTTTGGTCGGGCGAGTCCGCCAATTGAACCGACAGTTTTTGCCGCAACTCAGGCGGAGGGTAAATCGCCGGATCGTCTCTCACGGATGCCAGCACCAAGGACTGCGCGGCGGCATTGGCATTGGCGTAACGTTTGAAATCCGAAATGTCGGCGATCACCTGCGGCGTCATCATGTAATTCAAGAACGCATAGGCGCTTTCCGGATCCGGGGCGTCCTTGGGCACCGCCAGCATGTCGAACCAAAGAATCGACCCCTCCTTGGGCACCGTGTACTTGACCTCGATCCCCTTGTTCGCTTCGCGGGCGCGGTCGCGCGCCTGGAGCACATCACCGTTGTAGCCGACGGCGACGCACAGATCGCCGTTGGCCAGCGCCTCGATGTATTCCGAGGAGTTGATGTTGCGAATATACGGTCTGATTTTCAACAGCGTGGCTTCAGCCAGCGCCAGATCCTCGGCTTTCTGCGAGTTCGGATCGCGTCCGAGGTAATTCAACACCGCACGCATCATCTCCGCCGGCGAATCGAGCACGCTGATTCCGCACTTGGCGAGCTTCGAGGCGACCGCGGGATCGAATACCAGCCGCCAACTGTCGAGCGGGGCATCGGGCATCAACTCTTTGACCATTTTTTCGTTGTAGCCGATACCGTTGGTGCCCCAGGTGTAAATGATTCCGTGGGCGTTGTCGGGGTCGTGCATGGCGACCCGCGACATCAGCTGAGGGTCCATATTCTTCAGGTTGGGGAGCTTGGACTTATCGAGCGGCAAGTAGACGCCGGCTTTGATCTGCCGCTCGAAGTACGACGCCGTCGGCACCACGATATCGTAGCCGCTGCTGCCGGCAAGCAGTTTGGTTTCCAGCGTCTCATTGGTGTCGAAGTAGGCAACGTGAACCTTGATGCCCGTCTGCTTTTCGAAGTCCGAAATGGTGTTCGGTGCGAGATAATCGGACCAAATGAACAGGTTGAGTGCCTTACCGGTGCCCGAAGCCGCCCCGGAGGCGGCAGGGGTACCCGACGAGGTTTCCGATCCCGGTTTGCCGCCGCCGCAGGCGCTCAACAACAACGACAAACGCGACCGCCACAATTGCCGTCAGACGAACGCTGAACATTAAACGCATCCCCTTCGTTGCTGCGAATGGTAGTTATATCGCAGCCGGCGTCCGGGGGACAGAGCCCGAGCCCTGAAACGATTGGTCAAGCGTCAAACATTCAGCAGCAGGTGCTCGCGCTCCCATGAGCTGATCACTTGCGCGAAGGTTTCATACTCGGCTTCCTTGACCGCAGTGTAGGCGAGGACGAACCGGTCGCCGAACAGGTCCACCAGGGGCTTCGATTCGCGCAGCAGGCGCAGCGACTCTGCCAATGTACGCGGCAGAGCAATGGCGAGGTCATAAGCGCTGCCGGCAATCGGCTCGGACGGTTTCAATCCTTCCATCATGCCGAGATACCCGCAGGCCAGAGAGGCGGCAATGGCCAAGTAAGGATTCGCATCCGCGCCGCCGACCCGGTTCTCGACCCGGCGCGCTTCGGGCCCCGACATCGGAACACGCAGGCCAGCGGTCCGGTTGTCATACCCCCAGTGCACGTTGATGGGCGCCGCAGAATAACGGCTGATGCGCCGGTAGCTGTTTACGTTCGGTGCGAAAAGGGACATCGATCCCGGTAAATATTTCTGTAAGCCGCCGATGTGACCGAAGAACAGCGCGGAGGGTGAACCGTCGGGATTGCTGAATATGTTCTTTCGAGTCTTGGCATCCACGATGCTCTGGTGCAGGTGCATGGCGCTGCCCGGCTCCTTGGCCATCGGTTTCGCCATGAAGGTGGCATACATCTTGTGACGCATCGCGGCCTCGCGGGCGGTGCGTTTGAAAAGAAACGCCTGATCCGCGAGGCTCATCGGATAACCGTGCAGGAGATTGATCTCCATTTGCGCGGCGCCGGCTTCATGAATCAGGGTATCGATCTCGATATCCTGTGCCTCGCAAAACGAATACATGTCGTCGAATAGCGGATCGAACTCGTTGACCGCGGCGATGCTGTAGGCCTGCCGGCCGATTTCCGGACGCCCTGACCGGCCTACCGGAGGCTTCAGAGGATAGTCGGAGTCGATATTCGGCTCGACCAGAAAAAATTCGAGTTCCGGCGCCACCACCGGCTCCCAGCCCTGCGCCTCGTACAGTTCCAGGACCCGGCGCAAAACATAGCGCGGCGCCATGGTGACCGGCCGGCCGTCTCCGTAGAAGCAGTCGTGAATGACTTGCGCGGTGGGTTCAGCGGCCCAGGGGACCACCCTCACTGTTTTCGGATCCGCCTTCAATACGATATCGATGTCGGACGGATTCATCGCGCTTTGGTCATCCGGGTAGTCGCCGGTAACCGTCTGCAAGAAAATCGCTTCCGGGAGCCGCATTCCCTCCTCTTCCGCGAATTTTTCAGCAGGCATGAGCTTGCCGCGCGCGATACCCGCCATGTCCGGGATGATTGCTTCGACTTCGGAAATCCCGTGCTCTCTTCAAGAATTGCTGAATAGTACTAGCCATAACTCACCTTGCTGCCGATACGCGCGCGGCTGGCTTCACCAAATGCGGCAAACAGCGCGCGGGAAAATGGATTCATTTCAAACTGCCATTCCGGATGCCATTGCACACCGAGCGCAAAACTCAGCGAGTCCGCGACCCGGAACGCCTCGATGACGCCATCCGGTGCCCGAGCCTCAATAGCTAAATCGCCCCCCAGTGTTTCGACTCCCTGCCAATGCAGCGAATTGACTTGCAGGCGGTCCTGCCCGGCGATTTTCCGCAGCGTTCCTCCGGGCTCCAGCAGGACCTCGTGGGCGGGTCCGTATTGCACCTCGAGCGGCGTGGACTCATCTTCGCGGTGATCCCTGAATCCGTCGATCTCGTGCAGCCGCTGATGCAAGGTGCCGCCATAGGCAACATTCATTTCCTGAAATCCGCGGCAGATCGCCAGCACCGGCAAGCCGGCAGCGACCGCCTGCGGAATCAACGGAAGCGTCGTAGCATCCCGATTTGGATCATGTAGCGTTCCCGGTGCACTCGCCGGGCCTCCGTAGTGATGGGGTTCGACATTCGATGCGCTCCCCGTGAGCAGTAATCCGTCGCACGATGCCAGTAAGGATCGCAAGTCGAGTTCGGACCCGAGAGCGGGCACGAGCACCGGCAGCGCATTCGCGCCGACGGCGACGGCTTCGATGTACTTCTCGCCGACCATGTGGAAGTAGTGCTTCCCACACAGCCGGCGATCGGCTGGAATTCCGATAACGGCTAAGCGAGACATGTTTAATATATTAAACGCCTAGAGTGATGACTAGGCTTCCTTAACGACCGTATTACACCATACCGCCGCCGACTCGTCCCGGCTGGTCGTGCAAAATAGGCTAAGATTTAGGCATTTCCAACACTTACGATCGATTGGTGCATAGCGTCAATCTTGCGTTAGCTCTCGATTACCCGGTAGGCTCACAGGCACCCAATCCTGTCAATAGCAACAAAATTTTAAACACTGAAAGTGTTTCGAGTTGTCAAGTGCGCTTGAATTTTCCGCCCGCCCCCTCCTACTACGCCGCCTCGAGCGCCGAGGGCGCCTCCCCGCAGCGCGAGCTACTGACGGGCGAGTTCCGTGCGGATGTCTGCGTCGTTGGCGGCGGCATTGCAGGCTGCTCGGCGGCGTTGCACTTGGCACAACGCGGCTACAAGGTCGCGGTGCTCGAAGCGCGCTTCGTCGGCTACGGTGCGTCCGGCCGCAGCGGCGGGCAAACGATTTTCGGCCTCGCCACGAGCCAGAAGGCGCTCATCGCCCAGGTGGGAGCCGAGGACGCTCGCCGTTTGTTCAATCTCTCGATCGAAGCGCTCGACCTGACCCAATCCTTGATTCGTGAGAACGGCATCGACTGCGACTACCGCGCCAACCACGTGCATGTCGCGACCAAACCGCGGCATCTTGATGAATTGAAGGAGTGGGTAACTGAGTTGCACGATGAATATGGCTATCATTCGCCCCGGCTGCTCGACCGGGACGAACTGCAGGCGCATGTGCAGAGCGATCGTATATCTCGGCGGGATCCTTGATTCGCGTAGCGGGCATTTGCACCCGTTGAAATACACCCAGGGTTTGGCGCGCGCCGCCGAGATCAACGGGGTGCGAATTTTCGAGAACACGCAGGCACTCGGATACGTCGATGGCAGCGAGGTAACGGTGCGCACCTCGCAGGGCAGCGTGCGCTGCCGGCATCTGATTTTTTGCGGCAACGCCTATCTTGGGTCTCTCGCACCCGCGCTCGCACGGCGCATTTTGGGCGTGGGTACGTACATCATCGCAACGGAACCTCTGGACCGAGCACTCGCCGGAAAACTGTTGCCGAGCAATGCCGCGATTGCCGACATCAATTGGATACTGGATTACTTCCGCCTGTCCGCGGATCGTCGTATTTTGTTCGGCGGACGCGTCAGCTACAGCGCCTTCGAGCCGCCGCAATTGGCGGAGTCCATGCGTCGGCGCATGGTGAGGGTTTTCCCTGAAACCGCCGACGTCAAAGTGCAGTACACATGGGGCGGGTATCTTGACATCACGCGGAGCCGTGCGCCCGATTTCGGCCGGCTGGCCGCCAATGTATTTTATCTGCAGGGTTTTTCCGGCCATGGCATGTCCCTGACCGGCCTCGCCGGTAAATTGGTCGCCGAGGCGGTGGCCGGGACGGCGGAACGTTTCGATGTGTTTACCCGCCTGCCGCATCGCGATTTTCCGGGAGGCCAATTGCTCAGGCGGCCTTCCTTGGTTTTGGCCATGTTGTACTACCGGCTGCGGGACGTGCTCTAGCCATTGAATCTCTAGCCATTGATTCGAGGTCGCTGGAAGCGGCCGTCGCCGGCCTGATTCACGACTCGTGTGCCGTCAAATACCAATTTTCCCCGAAGGAAGGTCGCGCCGACTCGAATCCGCATTTCGCGACCGTCGAATGAACTCCATTGCACCGCGGATAAGCTCTTCGAGGCGTCGAACGCGAAATGTCCCGGCTCCGCGACCACGATGTCGGCGTCCGCGCCGATATCCAACGATCCCTTGCGGTCTCGCATCAGAAAATGCCGGGCGGGTCCGTCGCACAGCATCCGGACGACCATCGACGGCGAAACCCCGCGTTCCTCGCAGCCCGTCCAGAATGCCGGCAGCAAGGTTTCCAGTCCCGGGCCGCCGGACGCATTCTTGAATATGTTGGGGTTGGATTTGCGCTCGAGCCCCCACGACACGTGATCCGACGAGACGAAGCTGCAGCGCCCGGCAGCAATGTGCGTCCACAGCAGATCGACTTCCGACTGCGGCCGAATGGGAGGGTAGTGCTTGAGTTTCGCGCCCAAGCGCTTCATGTCGGATTCGGCGTTCATCATCAGATACTGCACGCACGTCTCGATGCTCGCGTAGTGGCCCGCCGCTTTGTACGATTCGCAAAGCTCGAAGCCGCGCGCCAGCGAACAATGCACGACGTGCGCGCGTGCGCCGGTGAGCGCTCCGAGTTCGAAGATCATGGCGGTGGCCAAATGTTCGATCAGGGGCGGATGAGCTCGGCCGAAAGCATCCCAGCCGGTATCCTCCGCCTCGGTCAACAGCTTGATGTTCTTGCGGGTGAGATCTTGAATCTGGTTGTGCACGCCGCAAGCGAGCCCGCTCGGAGCGATCTGCGCGAAGGCATCGTGCAGCAGATCCTCTTCGATACGCGGGAAACGCCCCGCCGCGGCCTCGAAAGTCGAGAACTTGAACGCACACGCCCCCGCCTCGATCAGGCCCGCGATCGTGGTGGTGCCGTGTGCTTCGGAAATGGTGGCGTATAACGCCACATCGACGTGCGAGTCGCGTTCGACTTGCGCGATCTTCCGGCGCAGCAACTCGGCATGCCACACCGGTTCGGGATCGTCATAAGGCATGTCGACCATAGTCGTCACGCCGCCGGCGGCTGCGGCTCGCGACGCCCGGCCGAGACCTTCCTGATCGGCCTGGCTCCCGGCATGCACCTGGCCGTCAATGATGCCGGGCATCACCCATTGGCCAGTCGCATCGAATGACTCACGCCCCGCCGGCGGCGCACCGCGTCCGACCAAGGCGATCCTGCCGTCGGACACCGCCACGAAACCGTTCTTGATTATCCGGTCCGCGAGCACCAGATTGCCGGCCACGACGAGATCGAAGTCTGCCATTTTCTACTCCTCTTGCGCCGGCCAGCGCTTGAGCGCAGGGACCGGAATGCCGAGTACCTCCAAAGCCCGCGCCGCGGTTTGGGTCGCGATGTCCTCAACCGTCGCGGGGCGCGTATAGAACGCCGGCACCGGCGGCATGACGATTGCGCCGAAACGCGTGACATTCGCCATCAGCTCGATATGACCGAGATGCAGCGGCGTTTCTCGAAACAACAAGACCAGCCGCCGCCGTTCCTTCAAGCAAACATCCGCGGCCCGCACGATGAGATTATCGCCGAGCGAAACGGCGATCCCTCCCAGGGTGCGCGCGGAACACGGCGCCACCAGCATGCCGTGCACGGCAAAGGAACCGCTGGCAAGAGGCGCCGCAATGTCCCGAAATGAGTGACAGACATCAGCCATGGCCTCGACTTCGGCCGGCGTGAATTCGGTCTCCTCGAGAATGGTGCGAGCCCCGGCGGGGGATGTCACCAGATGGGTCTCGACGGTACCGAGTTCACGAAGCAACTGCAGTGCCCTGACGCCATAGATCGCGCCCGAGGCGCCGGAGATCGCGATGATGACGCGCGGCTTGCTCATTTCAACCATCGCCGGCGATCAGCGGGGAGATTTGCGCGGAGCCAGTGCTGGACCGATTCGCGCACGTCGGCGGGCGGTTGCGCCAGGACGTTTCCTTCTGCGCGATCGTCGGCCTTTGCGGTGGCATCGAAGCCGACTTTGGTGACCAGGCCACCCACCTCCATCGGCTCGGACCGCGCGGCATCCGCGTTCGGCACCAGCACGAGATCGCGTTCGAGCCGCATCCGGTTGGTGCGCGCCCAGTCGACCGCGACCGCATCCCACGGATCGATGTCATCGTCGACCACGGTGACACGCTTGACGATTTTGACCGCATCGAACACCGCGAACATCGCCTGGCGGGCCTGACCGGGTTGCGGCGCCGCTACTTGGATCACGACGTCGGTGCGGCCGGCCCCGGCTTCAGTAACCGCGACGTCGCGCACGTTCGGCACCACCGCTTCGACCGCGCTCTGCAGACCGGCGGCAATCGGCAATGCCGCGAGATACATGTGCTCGAGGTGGTACCCGGGCTCGATGACTTGCAGGATCGCATCACCGCGACGAGTCAGGGCGCTGAAGGTGGCGAGGTATCCGCTGCCATAGTCTTCGTACATACCGTGATATTCCGATACCAAGCCCTCCTCGATCAGCAGGCCCGCATCGATGCGTCCTTCCAACACCAGCTCGGCCTCGGCAGGCACCATCAAATCCACGGTGCGCGCCTTGATCACTCGGATGGGCTCGCCCAGCAAACGTCCGGCGCATTCCATTTCGTCGTCACCCACTCCCAGATACAGGCAGGCGGCGAGTTGAACCGCCGGATGCGCGCCGATGATGACCGCGATTTCGAGGGTGCGGCCCAATGCTGCTGCACGCCGAGCGAACAAGGCCAGGTGGTGATTGGGGGCGATGCCGATCATCGCGCGGCTGCCGTCGATGAGCGCAACGCGTGCAAATGACAGATTGCCGCGGCCGCTCGTTGGATCGCGCGCCACGATAGCGCCGGCCGTGATGTAAGACCATCGTTCGTGTTCGAAGAACCGTGGTGCTTGCAGCGCACCAAGCGGATTCTCCGTGATCACCACGGACTGCACCGGTGCCTCGGTAACCGCGCTAGGCGCCAGCGGCGCGCGAATCGCCTCGCGCAGCCGGGGCAGGATCTCCCCGACCTCGATCCCGAGCGCCGCTGCAATCCGCTCCCGTCCATTGAATAGATTGCCGGCGATTCGCAGGTTCGAGCCCTTGACCTTTTCGAAGCACAGCGCCGGCCCCGCATCGGCCGCCGATAGAAAGGCGGATAGCTCAAAACACGGGTCGACGACCTTGTCGACCCGGAGCAAAGAACCTTGCCGATCGAGTTCGGCCAGAAACGGGCGTATGGACTGCCGATCGTTCATCGACTATCTGCGCTCCTTCTCAAATTTCGCTTAACATCGCGCGCACCCAACATCGCGCGCATATTATTAGCTTTGTCCATTGCAACACATATTCTGGAGTTATTAAGGGTGAACGCTTGACCGTTATTCTCAATTCCCGTTCGGACGTCAATCTCAGGAGCATCTATCGGGTCGCCTGGCAGCGTGAGGGAGTGCGCATCAGCGATGCCGCAATGGAGCGGATCGCCATTAACCGTGCTTCTTTTCTCGAATTGCTCGATAAAGACCCCACGGTGACGATTTACGGGGTCACCACCGCCATGGGCGAACGCGCCAATCATCGCTTGACGCTCGAAGAACGCAACCAGCACGCCCGTCTCAAACCCTACCCTGCCGGCACCTCATTCGGCGACTACCTGCCTGATCGCGTGGTTCGCGGCATCGTGCTCGCGCGCCTGACAAATTTCATCGAGGGCCACGCCGCCACCACACCGCGCATCGCGCAAGCGGTGGCCGAGATGCTGGATGGCGACCCAATGCCGCCGGTCGCCGCGGCCGGGCAAGGCGGTGCGGGCGAGATACTGGCCCTGTATCCCCTGTTCGCCGACCTATCGACACGGTTCCTGCTCGAGGTCAAGGAGCGCGGATCGCTGATCAATGGCTCGCCGTGCGCGGCGGCTCTGCTGGCGGACGCCGCGATTGCCGGACGCCGGCGGCTACAGCTCGCGCTCGAGACGTTCGCCCTGTCGATCGAAGCGTTCCGGGCGCCGCTCGAACATTATGACGAGGCACTCGAAGCACTGTGGGGCGACAAGGACGAGGCTGCGGTATTGCAGTCCTTACGCGGCTACTTAGGTCCAGTCGCCGGCCGCCGCAATTACCAGGCGCCGGTCAGCTATCGCGTCGTGCCGCGCATCTTGGGGCATGCGCATCGCGCCGTCAGCGCGGCTGAACATGCCGCGACGATCTCGCTATCCTCGATCTCCGATAATCCGGTTTATCTGCCGCCCGATGCGACGCATCCTTATCGGGCGCTGCATCAGCACGGGCGGCTACCACAACGCCGTGGCGGCCCCCGCGCTCGACGACCTGGCAGGCATTTGGGCCGATATTTGCCTGCTCTGCGACCGTCACAGCGCGAAATTGTTGAACGGCCAGGTATCGCATTTACCGGATCAATTGCTGGTCGGTCGGCAGCCGGGACAGAGCGACGGGCGCGGCAATATCGGCTATGTGACGATGGCGGCGAACGGCTACATCGAGCTCGCCAAAGGCGCGGCGCAGCGTACGTTCATCCCCGGCAGCGACAGCTACACGGCGGGACAAGACGATGTCGCCACCCCCGCGTTTCTTGCCTGGAGCAAGGAAGCGCGGGCCGGCCGTTGTCTGGACGCCTCTATCGCTATGCTCGCCGTGGTCGCGTCCCAGGCGTTATTCGTCACCGACCGTGAAGCGCCGCCCGCGCTGCGAAACTTCATGGAACTCATTCGCACTTACGTGGCGCCGGTGGTCGAAGACCGTATCCTCGGCCCCGAACTCGGCCGGCTTACGGACGCGATCACCGCGAAGGTCTTTGCGCCCAACGAGAACATCGACTCCAAAGAAGCGTGACCCAGTACTTCGAACCAATCCGCCGGCACGCGACTGAAATTCAACATAGCCGTGATCGGGGATTACCGCGACGGGCGCATCGACCGCCGGGAATTCCTTCGCGCAGCTGCGCTCCTCGGCATGACGGCGACCTTGTCGTCGGGGCTCGCACGGCGCAGCGCGCGCGCGGCATCGAATCGCAGCACCGTAATGACCGTCGGCATGCCGGTGCCCGCGAGCCTAATCGATCCTTTGACCGTGGGCGATACGGGCGGTATCTGTCTGATGTCCCAGACCGGCGAGTACCTCGCGGTCTCGGACCCTGATCTACATTTGATTCCGGCGCTCGCCGAGAGCTGGCTACCGAATGCGGACGGCAGCGTCTGGACGTTCAAGATTCGACGCGGCGTCAGATTTCACGACGGACACGTGCTGACGGCACGCGACGTGGTCGCGACCATGGACCGACTTGCGGATCCGAAGAACGGCTCCATCGCCTTATCGGCCTTCACCGGCACCCTCTCGAAGGGTGGAGCGCGCGCGCTCGATGAGCACACGGTGCAATTTCAGCTCGATGCGCCGAACGGCAGCTTCCCCTACTTGGTCTCGTCGGATAATTACAATGCCATCATATTGCCGGCGGACTATGCCGGCGGCTTCGAGAGCAACTTCAACGGCACCGGTCCGTTCCGGCTCGAAAGATACACTGCCAAGGCGCGTGCGTCCTTCGTGCGCAACGAGGAGTATTGGGGCGAGAAGGCGGTCCCCGACCGCGTGCTATTTAGCTTCTACGACAGCATTCAAGCCCAAGTGCTGGCGATGCAGGGCGGACAGCTCGACGTGCTCTTGCACGTGCCGGTGCAGGGCAGCCAAGCACTGCTCGCCGATCCGCGCTTGAACATCGTGGCGTTGAAATCGAGTGCGCACGAGCAGGTGCATATGCGCACCGACAAAGGCTCGTTCGCCGACAAGCGGGTGCGCCGCGCGATCGCGCTGTGCCTGAATCGAGAGAACTTGGTGCGCGGCATGTTCCGCGGGCGCGCGGTCCCCGGGAATGACTCGCCCTTTGCGCCGATATTTCCCGCGACCGACCCCGCGATACCGCAACGCGCGCAGGATCTGGTCAGGGCCAAGGAATTGTTGGCCGCGGCCGGTGTACCCAACGGCTTCAAGGCAACGTTGACCACGGAGCGTTTCCAGGAATTGCCGGACTACGCGGTCGTGATACAGAACGCCGTGCGCAAGATCGGCGTGGACCTCACGCTCAATGTGGAAGACCAATCGGCCTATTACGGCCGCGCGGTTTTCGGATCCTCGGATTGGCTGGATTCCGAGATGGGGATCGAGGACTACGCGCATCGCGGCGTACCCAACACCGTCCTCACCGCGAGTCTGGGCAGCAACGGGACATTCAATGCCGCCCATTTCAAGAATCCAGAGTACGACCGGCTCGTCGCGAGCTACATCGGCGCGCTGGATCCAGCCGCACAGCGCGCCATGGCGGGGAGCATTCAGCGCCTTTTGCTCGAGGAAACGCCGCTCATCATCGCCTATTTCTACGACTGGCTCTCGGTGACGGCAAAACACATCAGCGGTGTACGGCCGACCGCCACGGGACAGCTCAACCTGGCGGGCGCGCGAGTAGGCTAGGGGGCGTTGTTTGGATTGAGCTGCATCGCGCCCAGCTCCGCGGCGGGTATGTGGCAGCGAATCGAATGCCCCTCGCCGGCATCCTGAAGCGAGCGGCTCTTGCTCCTCGCAGATCGCGCCTATTTTCCGCGGACAGCGGGTGTGAAACACGCAGCCTGACGGCAAATTCAACGCGCTCGGCAATTCGCCCGTCAAACGGATGCGCTTCGTCGCCTCGCCGGAGGCAGCGGGGTTGGCGGACAACAGCGCCTCCGTATACGGATGATGCGGGCCTGCGAACACCGCCTCCGATGGACCGATCTCCATGAGCCGGCCAAGGTAGAGCACGGCGATGCGGTCGGATACATAGTGCACGACGTTCAGATCGTGCGAGATGAAAACGTAGCTCACCTGCTGCTCGGATTGCAGATCGACCAGCAAATTGAGGATTGCGGATTGCACGGAAACGTCGAGCGCCGATGTCGGCTCGTCGCACACCACCAACCGCGGGCCGCCGGCAAAAGCGCGGGCGATGCCGACCCGCTGTTTCAAGCCGCCGGAGAGTTGCCGCGGCTTTTCATCGAGATGCCTCTCGGTCAGACGCACGGAGGCTGCGAGCTCGCGCAGCCGCGCCTCTCGCGCTCGCCCATACAATCCAACCAGGCGCAGCGAACGCCCGATCAACCGGCGCACGGTCTGCGAGCGATTCAGCGCCGAGCCTGGATTCTGAAACACGATTTGCAGCGCCTTGAGCTGCGCCAGAGTCCGATCGTTGGCGCGCGGCGGCAGCGGCTCGCCGGCCAAATCCAGCCGGCTCCCGGCGTCGGGCGCTGCTAACCCGAGCAATACCTTGGCGAGCGAACTCTTCCCGCTGCCGGACTCGCCCACCAATCCCAGCGTCTCGCCAGACCATAGATCGAGCGACACCTCATGCACCGCCTGCAGCGACTTGCCGGCGACCTGGTAGGTCTTGGAAACGTTCCGCGCGCTGAGCAGCGGCTGGGTTTGCGACCCGGACGCATCGGCTTGCAGTTCGGCAAGCGCAGGCGGCATGGCGTGGGTTTGGAAAGGCAGGTCCGGCGCTCGCTCCGGATAGAAACAACGCGTCACGTGGCCGCCGAGATCGACCAACGGACGGCGGTTCGCGGCGACAGCGGTCGGTCGCGTTCCCGCAGCGATCCACGAACACGCAGCGACCTGTGATCGATCCTGGGGGCGGCAAGAATCCTGGTATGGTTTCGAGCGGGCCCTGATTCTTGCGCCGCCCATACTGGGGCACACAGCGCAAGAGACCGACCGTGTAAGGATGCCGCGGATCGCCCGAATACCTTCGCTGCCGCTCCTTCCTCGATCAGCTCTCCGGCATAGAGCACGCCGACCCTGTCGCACATACGGGCGACGACGGGAAGGCTGTGGCTGATGAACAGAATCGAATTATTGAATTCGACGTGCAATCGACCGATGAGCTCGAGCACTTCGGCCTCGACCGTGGCGTCGAGTCCGGTGGTCGGTTCATCGAGAATCAACAGCGCGGGATTGGTCGACAACGCCATGGCAATGACGACGCGTTGCTGCATTCCTCCCGATAGCTCGTGCGGATAATTGCGCAACACCCGCTCCGGACTCGGGATCTGGACGCGGGCCAGCATCTCGGCCGCCCGCCCGAGTGCGGCGGCGCCCTTCAGGCCCTCCGCCAACTCGAACACCTCTGCCATTTGGCGTCCGATACGCAGCGTCGGGTTGAGCGCCTTGCCCGGATCCTGGTAGACCATCGACACGCTTTGCATGCGCAAGCGGCGCAGCTCAGCCGGCGAAAGCGCCATCAGATCGTGTCCATCGACCAGGATTCGACCGGCGCCCACCCGGCCGTTGCGCGCGAGGTAACGGATCGCGGCGAACGCGACCGTCGACTTCCCGCAGCCGGATTCCCCGACCAGTCCGTAGGACTCGCCGCGACCAATGGCGAGACTCAAGTCGGTGAGAACCCGCCGCTCGCGACGGCCAACCCGAAAAACCACATCGAGGTGCTCGATGCGCAGTGCGTCGCCCGTCCCGCTGCACGTCATCGTGGCGATTCATGCGTCGAACACACTCTGCAGGCCGTCCGTGACCAAATTCACGCCCACCACCAGCGAGGCGGTCGCCGCCGCATCGAACAGCACGGTCCACCAGTAACTGCCGATCAAACTGTAGTTCTCTGCGATCGCGATGCCCCAGTCGGCCGACGGCGGTTGGATGCCGAAGCCGATGAAACTCAACGAAGCGACGAAGAAAATGGCGTAACCCAACCGCACGGTCATCTCCACAATGGCGATGGGCAGCACGTTGGGGAGTATTTCAATGAACATGATGGCGAGCGGGCCATCGCCCCTGAGCCGCGCCGCTGCGACATAGTCCATCTCGCTTTCGACCAGCACGGCCGAACGGACCGTGCGGGCGATCAGCGGCGTGAATACGAAGCCGATGACCAATATCACCGTGGTATTGGAGGTACCGACGGCGGCCAGGGCCATCAGGGCCACGATGACGAGGGGCAGCGCCTGCAAGGCTTCGATTACGCGGCTCACGACGTCATCGAGTCCGCCCCTAAGATAACCGACGCATAGGCCGAGCGCGGTGCCGAGCACGGTGCCGAGCAATGTCGCGAGCGGAGCGACGATCAGAATGTCGCGTGCACCGATGATGACGCGGGAAAACACGTCCCGGCCCAACTGGTCGGTGCCGAACCAATGGGACGCTGAAGGCGGGGCAAGCGTCGAGAGCAAATTATCCGCGTACGGATCGAGCGGCGCGATCTTGGCTCCGAACAACGCGCAGACCACCCAGAAGGCCAAGATTGCGAGGCCGACGATCAACGTGGCCGATCGCAGCGCGGCCTGCAGACGTTCGCGTGCATTCGAACCGGTTGCCACCTGTGCAGCATCAGTCATGCGCTCTCCGCGCGCATCCGCGGGTTGAGCGCGGCGCTCAGTAGATCGGCGAGCACCGAGGCGAGCGCGTAGATGACGCCCACGGTCAACACTCCTGCCTCCAGCATGGGGAAATCCTTGGTACGCGCAGCAGCGTAGATCAGGGCGCCGATTCCACGGTAATGGAACAAGGTTTCGATCACCACCAAACCTCCGGCGAGATATCCCACCAGGCTCGCCACGACGGTGATCGTGGGCAAGAGCGCGTTGCGCAGCACGTGCCTTCGCATCACCGCCGGCATGGACAAACCCTTGAGGATCGCCGTCCTCGTATAATCCGCATCGAGCGCTTCGATGGTGCCGACGCGTGCAACGCGGGCGATGTAGCCAAAAAAAACCAGCACCAGCGGCAACGACGGCAAAATCAAATAGCGAATTTGAGTCAACGGTCCCGCTCCGGGAGGCCAGTCCGCCGACATCGGCAGCCAGCGCAGCCAAACGCCGAAGATCAAGATGAGCACGATGGAGGAGATGAATTCGGGAACCACGCCGAGCGATTGTCCGAGCAGCACCATGCCGCGATCGCTCAAGCGGCCGACCCGAAGCGCCGCCCACACGCCGCCGGCGATGCCCAGCGGCACCACCAATACGAAAGCCAGCGCCGCGAGCTTCAAAGAATTGGTCAAAGCCTCTGCGATGAAGGGCGCCACCGGTTCGCGGAAGGTGAAGGATCTGCCCATGTCGCCGGCCAGAAAATGCGTGATCCAATCCCAGTATTGAACCAGCAGAGGTCGGTCCACACCTACCTGGTGATTGAACACTGCGACCGCTCTCGCATCCGCCAACGGACCTAAAACCGCACGCCCGACATCCCCCGGCAGCAGCTGTCCGCCCAAGAACACCACGACCGACAGGATCCCGAGGGTGATCAGCGACAGCAAAGATCGCTTCACCAAGAACTTGAGAATCTTGGGGTTGATTGCCGGGAGCAGTGTTCGTATTTGGAGGGTCACGCAATGCGAGGCTACCAGCCGTACGTGCCCGGCGCAGCAAGATTGCTCTAAACTGAGGCTGTTTAGCTTCAAGGGTCCAAGGTAGCGGCAGGCAATTGAAACAAGTACTGCGAATCGACGAATTGGTGGACGGGCAGAAGTTCGGCCGTTTCAATCTCGGACTGCTGTGCTGGTCCTTTCTCGCAATGATGGCGGATGGTTTCGACATCTCCGCTCTCGCGTCCGCCGCACCCCAGCTTGCGCGAACCTGGCACGTGGCACCGCACACGTTCGCACCGGCCTTGAGCGCGAGCCTGTTCGGTATCCTGGCCGGAGCGCCATTGCTCGGCATGATGGGCGATCGCTTCGGCCGGCGCACCTCCATCATCACAGGATGCACCATCTACGGGCTCGGCACCTTGGCCACGGTGTGGGCCGCCAATCTCGACCAGATCGTGATCTTGAGATTTCTCACCGGTATCGGCATCGGCGGCCTGATGCCGAACACGATAGCACTGAACTCAGAGCTCTCGCCGAAAAGGATTCGCGCCACGCTCATCGTGTTGATGTTCACCGGCATCACCACCGGCAGCGGCCTGCCCGGCTACATTCAGGCGTGGCTCATCCCGCGATATGGCTGGCAAGTCATGTTCTGGATCGGCGGCGTGGTGCCGCTCGTCATCGCGATCGCTTTGCGGTTCACCTTGCCGGAATCGATCAAGTATCTGGCCTCGAAGCCTCTCCGGCAAGCCGAGTTGATGGCGACCGCGCGGCGCATGCGCCGCGATTTGCACATGACCGACGATGCGCAGTTCCAGAGCGCTGCCGCACTGCCGGCGAGCGGTTCGGGGTTGATGCAGTTATTCAGCGGCCCACTTCGGTGGATTACGCCGATCCTCTGGGTTTGTTTTGCGACTGCCTTGATGGCGAATTTCTTTCTCACCAGTTGGCTGCCGTTGATACTGGAAAATGGCGGCCTCTCGCCGCGCGAGAGCGGCGTCGCGACCAGCCTCTATCACTACGGCGGCACGATCGGCGGGCTGCTGATGAGCCTGCTGCTGGCAAGGTTCGGCTTTGCGGTGATCGCCGTGCTTTTTCTGTGCGCGGTCCCCGCAATCGCCGCCATCGGCCTTCCCGGCATCTCCTACGGCGCCATGGGATCGGCTATTGCCCTTGCCGGCTTTTGTACCTTAGGCGCCCAGTTCGGCAACAATGCGGTTTCGGGATTCATTTATCCGACGGAAGTCCGCTCGCGGGGCGTCGGTTGGGCGCTGGGGATCGGCCGTTTCGGTTCGATTGCCGGCCCAATTGCGGGCGGAATATTCATCGGTATGAAGTTGCCGCAGCAGACGTTATTCCTCTGTGCCGCCGTGCCGATGATGCTCGGCCTGATCGCATCGGTGTTCGCCGCCAGGCTGTGGCGTGCCTCCCTCGGCGGCGTGCAGCTCGCGGAAATTTCTAGAGGCGCCGCACCGATTAGTTGAATCGGATCACGAAGCAACTGTGGATTCGCGCATTGCGTTCAAAATCCTTGGGTATGGTCTGGGCGCTGATGTCCAGAACGGAGAGATCCGCGAGCGCCTCGGTGTCGAGCTTGAAGCGGGTGTAGTTGGTCGAGAAAACCAAGCGGCCGGCGGGACGCATCAGTTTCAAGGAGCGGCGAATCATGCCTACGTGGTCGCGCTGCACGTCGAGCACTCCCTCCATCCGCTTGGAGTTCGAAAACGTCGGCGGATCCACGAAAATCAAATCGAAGCGCGGACCCCACACGGTTTGACTCTCAAGCCACTGAAGACAGTCTTCTCGATGCAGTTCGTGTTCTGTCCCCCCAAAGCCGTTCAGCACCAGATTGTCGTGCGCCCAATCTAAATAGGTGTTGGACAAATCGACGCTCACGCTGCTTCGCGCGCCACCGGCTGCGGCGTAGACCGTTGCGCTGCCGGTATAGCAAAATAAATTGAGAAAATCCGTATCCTTGGCCCAGTCGCGCAGCATCTGGCGCGTGATGCGCTGATCCAGAAACAGACCCGTATCCAAGTAATCGCGAAAATTGACCCAAAACTTCAGTCCCCCTTCCTTCACCGTGTGTCGTTCGGCGGTGAGCGCGCGCTTTTCGTACTGTTCTGTTCCCTTCTGCGGTTTACGCACGCGAGAGTGCACACGGGACAGCGGCACCGACAGCACGTCCGGCAATACCGACAACACCTCGCGGCGGCGCTCGCGGGCGCTTTCCTGATTCACGGTCTTTGGCGGAGCATATTCCTGCACATGGATGCGGCGAGTCTCGCGCCCGTATACATCAATCGCGAATGCGTACTCCGGCATGTCGGCGTCATAGACGCGAAAGCAATCGATGTGTTCGCGCTCGGCCCACGCCTCGAGGCGCTGCAGGTTTTTGCGCAGCCGATTGGCGAACATTTGCGCGCCGGGGCGGCTCGACCAATCCGCGCGCACCTCGTCGGCCGGGCGCTGCTCGCTGGCCTCGTTCAAATCGAAACGCAGCAGCCGGCACTCGATGGTGCCGTTGAAGACGCGATGCGTACGCTTCGCGTAGATTCCCAGATTGCGGGCGAGGGGCGGGTTCCCGGTCAGGATCGCGGCTCGCCAGCCCCGAAACCGCTCGCGCAGCGTGCGCCCCAATTCGGAATATAGTTCGGGTAATCCCTCTTCGGCGCCCATGCGCTCCCCATAGGGCGGATTGGTCACGACCAGTCCGATCTCGCCTCGAGGCGCGCTGACTTCGCTGAGCGTGCGCTTCTCCACATGCAACCACTCGGCAACGCCGGCGTGCTCGCCGTTGGCAATCGCGATGCGCACGGCGTCCGCGTCGACGTCCGAACCGATAATGCAACGCCGCGGTATCCGTGCGGCGCGGCGCGTGCGCGCCTCCTCGCGTAAGCCGTCCCACAACGCGGCGTCGTGCCCGCGCCAACCGCTGAAGCCGAAATACTCGCGCTCGAGGGCGGGGGCGGCATCGGCCGCGATCAAGGCCGCTTCGGTTAGGAACGTGCCCGAGCCGCACATGGGATCAACGAGTACGCCGGTGTGATTCAAAACATCGGGCCAGCCCGCGCGCAACAGCACGGCCGCCGCCACGTTCTCTTTGAGCGGCGCACGCCCTCCCTCGGTGCGATAGCCGCGCCGATGCAGACTCTCGCCGGAAAAATCCACGGACAACAGCGCCGTGGACCCTTCGACATGCATGTGCAGCAGCACGTCGGGACGCTCGGGTTTTATGTCCGGACGTTCGCCGGTGGCCTCACGCAAGCTGTCGCAGACGGCATCCTTCAGCAACTGCGAACCGTAAATCGTGTGGCGGATGGAGGCGTTGCCGCCGGTGCAATCGCACGCGAGCGTGGCCCCCGGCGCGAGATGAGCGCGCCAATCGATGCGTTTCACGGCCTCGAAGATGCTCTTCGAACTCGAGGCGTCGATCGATCCCAAACTCAAGAGCACGCGGGACGAAGTACGCGACCACAGGCAAGCGCGATAACCCACCTCGAGCGTGCCTTGGAATTTCACATCATGGCTGCGTTCGCGGATGTCGCTCGCGCCGTACTGCGCCAGTTCCTCAGCCAATACCGAGGCTGCGCCCACGGGCGCCGTCGCGATCCAATAGCGCACGTTGTCGTTCAATGGACCGCGTCCGGGCGCGTCAGATCGCGCCAGTCGGGCTTCGGATGGTTCGTGAAATAGCGGACCAGAATCCGATACATCGCCGGGTCGAACGGAACATGGCTCTCTCGGGTCGCAAGCGCATCCAATTCCTCCGCTGAGCGCGCAGTGCCGTGATAGCACCAATGATCGATGACGTGCAGTTCCGTGTCGCCGAGCCGGTTGCGTTCGCGCAGAGCCACCCGGCCAGGAAAAGGCCACGCCTTCATCTTGAGGGGCGCCAAGGCCGTCTGCACCCTCACATGATGCAACACGAGCGGCTCTTTACCGACGCACGCGCCTTTGCAGCGGCCGAGCTGGTGGGCGATGCATGATCCCGCACCCTGCTCGAGACCGAGGACCTTCAAACAAAGGAGTTTCGCGCCGGCGATGTCGAAGAGTGCTTTGCGCGCGTCCTTATGCGAGTGAAACAGGCCGCGGCAGCTTTCGAGCTGCGCCGGCTCCACGTCGGCGATCCCGACGAGTTCAACGGTACTCGTGTTCTCGGCAAATCTGAGTGTGACGCCGTCCGATGCCGGCTTCAAATGGCGGTTGTGGAGCGGCTGCTGCGTCCTGATCCACTCGGCTTCGCGCAGCGCGGCGCCGAGCTCACCCGCCGTCTGCAGCCAATCGATACGCTGCACCAGTTGCCCGAGCTTCCGCTCTTTCGGGCCGGAAGGCGGCACGGCGAAATGACCCATCACATGCGCTCGAATGGAATTACTCCGCCCGACATACAGAAGGACATCATCCTGTCCGAAGAACCGATACACGCCCGGACCCTCGGGTAGCTCATCCGCCAAACCTTGCGGCAAATGCGCCGGCAATTTATGGGCACCGAGCACGGTTTGCGCGGCCGCGGCCAGCACCGTCTCGGGCAGTTCATTGCGCAGCTTGAACCAAAAATCGCTGAGCACCCGGGCATCGCCCAACGCCCGGTGGCGCGCACTGCACGCCAAGTCGTGCCGTTCCATCAAAGCATCCAAACTGTGCCGCGCATACTGTGGAAACAAACGGCGCGACAGTTTCACGGTGCATAGAACCTTGGCGCAGAAGTTCACATCGACCCGGCGAAACTCGGCGCGCAAAAACGAATAATCGAAGCGCGCATTGTGCGCGACGAACACGGATTTTGGCGGCGCGCTCGATTGAAGTTTCTCGAGCACGAGAGGAGCGATATCGGCAAAGCGCGGAGCGGCGGCGACCATCTCGTTGCTGATGCCGGTGAAGCTTTCGATGTACGAGGGGATGATGCATTCCGGGTTCACGAGTGAACTCCATTCCTCGACGCACAGGCCCTTTTCGACCCGGACGATGCCGACTTCGGTGATGCGGTGATAGTCCGCGTTGCCGCCGGTCGTCTCTAAGTCGACAAAGACCAAATCTTGCGGAAGTTCGAAAACCTCAGCCGCGTCCATCGAGTGACAGAATGGGGTAGTACAGATCGGGACGCCGATCGCGGAACAGGCCCCATGCCTGCCGGTAGCGTCGCACGGCCTCCAAATCGAATGTCGCCGTCAGCACGGTTTCGCTCACGCGATCTGCTTCCGCCACCTTTTCGCCGGTGTGCGAAGCAATGAACGACGAGCCGTAGAACGTCATGCTGTACTTTTCGCCCTCTTCGGTGCCGATGCGGTTCGATGCCACCACGGGCATGACATTGGCCGCCGCGTGACCCTGCATGGTGCGCTGCCAATGGGCACTGGAATCCAAGCTCGGGTCCTGCGGCTCAGAGCCGATCGCCGTCGGATACATCAATATTTCTGCGTCCATCAGCGCCATGGCCCGCGCTGCCTCCGGGAACCACTGATCCCAGCAGATCGCGACGCCCAATTTGGCGAACTGCGTGTCGAACACCTTGAATCCGGTATCTCCGGGCGAGAAATAGAACTTCTCGTGATATCCCGTCCCCTCCGGAATGTGCGATTTGCGGTAACTGCCGAGCACCGCACCATCCGCGTCCACCATCACCAGCGAGTTATAAAAGGCATTGTTGGAGCGCTCGAACACACTCACCGGAAGCACCACGCCGAGCTCGCGCGCCAGGCCGCGAAAATGTTCCACCGCAGGATGTCCTTCCAGAGGTTTCGCCAGATCGAAATACCTCGCCGCGTGATCCTTGCAGAAATACGGAGTCTCGAATAATTCCTGAATCAACACGATATTGGCGCCGCGGCGCGCCGCCTCGCGGATCAATTTCTCGGCGCGCGCCACATTGGCGTCGCGATCCCAACTGCACGCCATCTGGGTGGCGGCTACCGTTACAGTGCTCATGGGGACGTATGCTACCTCAAGGCCGCGTTAAAACGTGGGTGGCGAACTTGCGCTCACGATCTCGCATTCGTCGCGTCCGGGATTGCGAAATCGATGCGGAATGGAGCTCTTGAAGTAATAGGCATCGCCCGCTCCCAGGACTCGTGATTCGCCGCCGACGGCGAGTTCGATCCGACCCTTGACGATCACGCCGCCCTCTTCTCCCGCGTGCGAGAGCATCTCCTCGCCGGTGTCGGCATTCGGCGCATAGCGTTCGTGCAAGATCGACATGCTGCGCTTCGCCAACCGGCCGCCGACGAGACGTAATTCCACGGCGCCCGTGCCTATGTCCGCAGAGATCAGCCCGCGGGAAAAACACCTCGGGCTTGCCCGCCAGGTCCAGAGTAAAGAAGTCGGCCAGAGCCATGGGGATGCCATCGAGGACTTTCTTGAGCGAACTCACCGATGGACTCACGCGGTTCTGCTCGATGAGGGAAATCAAGCCGTTGGTGACGCCCGCGCGTTTCGCGAGTTCACGCTGCGAGAGGCCGTACATCTGCCGCACGGATTTCAAATGGGCGCCGACATCTAAGCTCATGGTGTCGATTATATTAAACAGTAGCACCTCAAATACAGCTAAAATTGAGGAATCTGTTGAATTTCCTTATCATCGGTTGCCGACACTGGCAAAACTGCAAGGCTCAACCCAAGGATTCCGCGATGAACGCCCAAATTACTCCCGCTCCCGCGCAAGGTGACCTCGACGCTTTTTGGATGCCGTTCACCGCCAATCGCCAATTCAAGGCCAATCCGCGCCTGTTGACCCGTGCCGAGGGCATGTACTACTGGAGCGCCGATGGCCGCCAGGTACTCGACGCGGTCGCGGGCCTGTGGTGCGTGAATGCGGGCCACGGCCGGCGTGAAATCACCGAAGCCGTGATCGCGCCAGCTCGCGACGATGGAATTCGCCCCAACCTTCCAAATGGGTCACCCGATCGCGTTCGAACTCGCGAATCGACTAGCGAAGATTGCGCCGCCGGGAATGGATCGCGTGTTCTTCACGAACTCGGGCTCCGAGTCCGTCGACACGTCGCTGAAGATTGCCATCGCCTACCATCGCGCTCGCGGCGCGGGCCAGCGCACACGCTTCATCGGCCGCGAAAAGGGCTATCACGGCGTGGGCTTTGGCGGCATGTCGGTCGGAGGCATGGTCAACAACCGCAAAATATTTGGCTCCTCCATGCTTCCAGGCGTGGATCACCTGCCGCATACGCTCGATATCGGACACAACGCCTTCTCGCGCGGTCTGCCGCATTGGGGCATGCATCTTGCCAATGATCTGGAGCGGCTCGATTGCGCTGCACGATGCGTCGACCATCGCCGCCGTGATCGTCGAGCCCGTATCCGGTTCGGCCGGCGTGCTGTTGCCGCCGGTGGGATATTTGAAACGCTTGCGCGAAATCTGCGACAAGCACGACATTTTGCTGATATTCGACGAAGTCATCACCGGCTTCGGCCGCGTCGGCAAACCGTTTGCGCGCCCAGGCCTTCGAGGTGACTCCCGACCTCATGACCACCGCCAAGGGACTGACCAACGGCGCCATACCGATGGGCGCCGTGTTCGCGCAGCGGAAAATTTACGATGCCTTGATGCAAGGCCCGGAAAATGCCATCGAGCTATTTCACGGGTATACCTACTCGGCTCATCCGGTTGCCTGCGCGGCCGCCTTGGCGACGCTCGACATCTATGCCAAGGAAGAGTTGCTGACACGCGCGGCAACGCTAAGCTCGACGTGGGAGGACGCCGTGCACGCCATGCGCGGACTGCCGCATGTGATCGACGTGCGCAACTACGGCTTGATCGGCGCCGTCGAATTCGAGCCGCGTGCCGGCAAACCGGGCGCGCGAGCCTTCGATGTGTTCCTCAAGTGCTTCGAGCGCGGGATCATGGTGCGCCAAACCGGCGATGTCATCGCGTTGTCGCCGCCATTGATCATCGAGCCCAAGCAAATCAGCGCAGATCGTGGACATCTTGAGCGCGGTGATTCGCGAGACGGCCTGACGCGCGAGCGGTCGGCGCGTCGGCTTGGGCTAGCACCCGATCCGGCTAGGTCTTCGCTTCGAATATCGCGTACCACTTCTTGCAGGGTTCGGCGACTTCCCAGGTGCCTTCGAAACCGGCCGGGACTACGAAGGCGTCGCCCGCGCGCAACTCATGCTTCTCGCCGGTGACCGACTCGAGCCGCACGCGGCCTTCGATCAGCACGCACAATTCGTGTTCCGTATAGCGCACGCGCCACTTGCCGCTGGTGCTGGTCCAAAGCCCGCAGAAAAACTGTTGCGTGGCGTCCGTATATTGATTCGAGACGCGGGTGCGCGGTATGCCGGCGAGGATTTTTTCGGGCGAGGGATTCGCCGATTCGCCTGTTTGCATAGCGGTCCAGCAACACGATCTTAGGATGGTCGACCATACCGCTATCGTAGGCGTGTGGCGGCTGCGGAAACAAGAGCGGCTCGACGCGTCTTGGCGCCGAGCCGCCGATGGTCACTCGTTTTCGCTCGTTTGGGCGGTAGCCGCCGGCGCCGCCGTATCGGCCGCCGAAGTGGCTGTCGCCTACCCGGGCGACCGGCGCCGGCCCTGCCGCTTGCAAGGTCAGCCTCACGCGACGCTCCAGCGCGTAACCGTCGTTGTCGGCGGCGACGCTCTGACTCTTTCCGTACGCGTTGACTTCGAGCGCCTCGTCGTCGACACCAGCCGCGAGGAACAGATCGCGCACGGCATTGGCGCGCTGCTCGGATAGCTTGAGGTTGGTATCCACGGTACCGCGCGGATCCGCATAGCCGTCGATCCTCACTTGAAGCGCGGGTGATTTGGCGACCGCTCCGGCCAAAACCTGGATTCCGTGCGCCGTCTCCGGCGTGATTTCCGCGCTGCCCGGTGCGAAACAGCACATCGCCCTGCAGACCGTCGAGCACCTTGGCGGCGTTCTCGCGCGCAGTGTCGTCCTTGGCGCTTTGCGCTTCCTCCACACTGTGAGAAAGTTCATCGAGCCGCGCCGTAAGGGTACGATTGGTCTGCGCCAAATCGCTGGTCTCGCTCTCGAGCGACGCGGTCTTGCTCTGCAGCTGCGATTTGTCGTTCTCGAGCGCCGCGACCTTTGCCTCCGCTTTGCTTGCCTCGCCCGCCCGGTGTACCCGTTGACCCAGCCAGGTACCAATCCCGGCGCCGATGACCGCCCCCACGGGACCTGCCGCGAAGCCGCCGATCACGCCGCCCGTGACGAATCCGATCGGTTCCTGAGGCGGTGCGGTTTTGGGCGGCGGCGTATCCGCCAGCGCGGCTGCGCTGATGCCCATCAGCCCGACCGTCCAAATGATCTTCGAATATGCAGTGTTCATAACAGCTCCTCACGTAGGTTTTCGCCACTTCAGGCGACGACCTTCGCCGCCTTGTGGGAGCTATTTCGCGCGGCTATTCGGGCAAGCCGCTTGAGACATGGTGGCAAATTGTGGCGAAGCGGCGACCAATTGCAATGGCCGCCGCTTCGCCGGTGCTCGGCGTGCCGGTTAGTGATAGGCCCAATGACCCGGTTTGAATACCCACTGGCCGTCGCGGTTCACCCATTTCGGCGCAACCCAGAAGGCGGTGGCGCTCGGGGGCCGCTCATAATGGCCGCCGTGCCACACATACGCATTTCCTTCCCAGCGCCAGTGCCCGGGCTGCCAAACATACAATTCACCTGCCGGAGGCGGGGGCACCGCTTCAACGCGTAACGGCGGCGGCGGCCGCGCGACCACGACTTCCACTCCAGGCTGCACGACGACGCGTGGCGCGGTCGCCGTCACAGTGCAAGCGCTCGCGCCCAGACTCAACATAACGGCCAGAATGGACCCGGAATCTATTCGCATCATCCACTCCTTGTAATTTGATCTAGCTCCATCGCAAACGCGCGTTGCGCCGATCGGTGCACACGGCAAAGCGAGAAATGTTCGCTAGCGGCCTTATCTCAGGCCTTCAGAGAGAAAGGCGTGAAGTTCGTCCCAATGTCGTAGTAATCCTCGTTTTCCGCTCTTTTCAGGAACGCCACGACACGATAGGTGAGCGGCGCGGCGAGGATCTCCCAGCCGCTCTTCAGCGCGTACTGTGTGAACATGAGCGCCACCAGATGGGACTCCGGCATGCGGCCGTAGAAGGCGACGAAATAGAAAATCACCGAGTCGACCAGTTCGCCGCACAATGTCGACCCGACGATGCGGGTCCACAGCCAACGGCCCCGAGTCCAGATCTTCATCTTCGCGAGCACATAACTGTTGACGAAGGTGCCGCACAAAAAAGCGCTGATCGACGCCACGACGATGCGCGGCGTGTTGCCGAAAATCGACCTCTACCGCCGGCTGGCTTGCGCGCGAGCTTGCCGATGGCGGCAGATGCACGACCACCGCGGCCATGACGGAGGCGAACGCCAGTGCGCCGAACCCAGCCCAGACCACGCGGCGATCGCGGCCGTAGCCGTAAACTTCGGTCAAAATATCGCCGAATATGTAGGAAATGGGGAAGAACAGGACGCCGGCCAAGAAAGGTGACCGTGCCGAATATCGGCAGTTGAATCGAGGTCTCTTTGGCGGGGCCGATCAGATTCGAGCACAGCAGAACGCAGACATAGGCGGCCATCACAAAATCGTAATAGCGGTATTGACGGGATCCTGCGGCTCGGAGCCATGGTTTACAAAGTGTAGTCGCAACTGCAAACGGATACCGATGATATGTCATACCGACTACATCCCCGCTCCATTTCTCGCCCGCCACGCCGTGCGAAGGCTCTCCCGCGTTTTGGCGAAGACCATCACACCAAGAAGGATGCCGGTACGGTAGATATGTACGCTCACTCTAAAAGCATCGGATCTATGGAGCAGGGCAAACCCTTCAGCGCAACGGAAAGTCCGCTCGTCGATTTCGATGCCGTTTGTCAAAAAGTGCGCGCGGCCGTCGAGCCGGCGCGCGCCCATGCCGTATCTCTGCACGATGAACACGGGGACGTGCTCTGGTTGAGCGAAAGCTCCATGGGCCCGGACGAGCACAATGCGGTCCGCGAAGCCCTCGAGGCATTCTCGAGCATACGATGGTCCGCCGGTTCTGGCATACGATCTTGGCGATTCGCGCTCCGCACTGCTGCTGCGGGCCGTGAACGGACGCCGCAGCCATGGTCGGCGCCATCATGGTGATCATGGATAGCTCGCGTCATCAAGCCGGATGACCGCGGCGCCGCTCAAGTTCATGACGCCGAAGTTGCAGCGTGCGCTCGCCGATTTCGCCGGCATGCGCCCGGACTCCGAACCGGCGCCTGAGACCGCACGTCGCGGCGCCCGCCGCCAAGGCGCCTGCACTGGCAAGTCTCAAAGGAGTCGGCAATCCGAGCCGACGGTGCGCATAGCACTCCGCTGCGCGCAGGCGAGGTCATCGCCGCCGCTCGACCCGCTGCACCGGAGCGCGCACGCCACCGGCGCAAGCCATGCCGGCGCCGCTCCGCGCGCGCCGCATCACGCCGCCCGCACGCGCCTCCGCGCTGCGTCGCCGCGCACCGCTCCGCACCCACGCGCTCGCCGACTCGGCAGCGTCACTCGGTCGACTTCGCCAGCTGCCGGCAGCCTATCGAACTCTCGCTGGCGGATTCCGGGCGCATGCCGGCCGCGGCCGCCGGCTGCGCCCGCTGCCCCGGCGGCTGAGCCCATCGATGGCACAGCGGAAAGCGCACCTCACAGGCCGTCACGCCGGAAATCGATCGCCTGCACGCAGCGCTGCGCCGCAGCCCGATTGCGCTGCATGTGCAACGCCTGGTGCCCTTGACCAAGGGCAGCCAGCTCAAGCGCTACGAGGTGCTGCTGCGATCCAAATCCGACGACGCTCCGAATTCCGCGCCGCAAGCGATGCTGAAGGCCGCCGTGGATAACGGCTTGGGTTCGATGATCGATCGCCGCGTCGTCACCGAGCTCATTGGTTGGCTGGTCCATCACCCCGACGTGTGGCAGTCGAGTGCCGTGATGTTTTCCGTGAATCTCACGACGACGGCGCTGCACGACGAACACTTCATCAAATTCGTCGGGCCTGTGTCTCGCGAAATCATCGCTGCCGAAGGCGATGATCGCTTTCGAGGTCGACGTGCCGACTGCGGTCAAAATGTCGGACAGGATTTCCGAGGTTGCCGCGGCCTTGCATCGCCTCGGCTGTCCCGATGGTGCTCGATGATTTCGCGATGCGCACCGAATGCTTCGACTTGCTGCGCCTGCCCGGTGTTCGCTACGTCAAGCTTGCGCCGGAGATCACGGCGAAAATGCGCACCGACAAAGTATCGCAAGCGGCGATCACGGCGGTGGTGCAAATGGCGCGAGTGCTCGGCATGCACACCGTGGCGAAGCGCACCGAAACGCCGGCCGAGCAGGAATGGCTGACGGCGCTCGGCGTCGACTTCATTCAGTCGACACGCCATGTCTCCGCCGGCCTCCATCGAGTCGCTGTCGAAGGGACAAAAGCCCCGGAGCTAGTCTCGTTCCGCGCGGCGGTGCTCGGCACCTGCGGCTCCAGCCGCCGCCCAACGCCTTGACCAAGTACACGGCCGTGACGAATTGTTGGCCGTGAATCTGCACCGCCTGCCGCTGATTGCTGAGCAGTGTTTGCTGGGCCGTGATCACATCCAGATACGTATCCACGCCGTCCTTGTAGCGATCGCTCGCAATGTCAAACGCGCGTTGTTCGTCCTCGCACGCTGGCATCGGCTTGCGTCGAGGCGCGATCGAGAGAGGTCAGACCGGTAATGCCGTTTTCGACCTCTTCCATCGCGGTCAGCACCGTCTGCCGGTACGTCGGCCACCGCCGCGGAATAATCGGCATTTGCAATGCGCACATTGGCTCGAGTTTTACCGGCGTCGAACAGCGTCTCGCTGACGGACAGGCCGATCGACCAGAATACGCTCGGCGCCTCGAACAAAGTCGACAGCGCAGTGCTCTGCCAGCCGGCATTGGGACCGCCAAAGGTCGGCACGAGATCGATGGTCGGATAATAGGCAGCGCGCGCGACGCCGATTCGTGCATTTGCGGCGGCCATGGCCCGTTCCGCCGATGCAACGTCGGGGCGGCGCTGCAATAGATCAGAGGGCAGACCCACCGGCAACGACCGGAATCGACGTTGCGGTCACGGTCGGCGGCAGACTGAAACTCGGCGCCGGCGTTCCCACCAAAGTGGCGATGGCGTGTTCGAACTGGGCGCGCTGAATTTGCAGCAGTTCGAGTTGCGTCCCGCTGGCCTCGAGCAGTGCCTGCTGCTGCGCGAGGTCGAGGCCAGTTGCATCTCCGAGATCGTGTCTGGAGGTGATGAAACCGAGCGCCTCGCGCTGCAATTCCAAGCTGCGGCGTACCACGTCGATCTCGGCATCGGCTTCCCGCAAATTGAAATAATCGGTCACGAGCTGCGCCGTCAGCATCAGACGCATATTTTCAAAGTCCGCTTCCGCCTGCTCTGCGGATGCCCGTGCGCCTTCGACCTCGCGCCTCACTCGTCCGAATAGATCCACTTCGTAATTGACGGTCGGACCCAAGATAAAGTCATTCTGAGTGGTGGAAGCGTTCGGAAGCGCATAACTGGCCAAAGGCCGATCCGCCGAGATCTTGCCGCGCGCCGGCGTCGGCCGACAGGCCGACCCACGGATATTGCGCGGACGCTACAACCGTGACTTGATCGCGCGCCTGCTCGAGACGCGCGGCCGCGACGCGCAGATTCTGATTGCCTGCGAGCGCGCGCTCCACCAGCGAATCGAGGCTTGCGTCCTGGAACAATTCCCACCAATTGCCCTTCAGCGCGGTGTCGCTCGGCGCCGCTTCATGCCAGGGGGCCTGCGGTTCCCATGCGGGCGGCACTTCCGCGGCAGGCCGGTGATAGTCCGGGCCGACGGCGCAGCCCGCCGAGCGGACAGCAGCGCCATGCATCCGGCGACCCGAAACGACGTTTTCGGAGCGCTCCGCATCGCTATGGCGCCTTGTCCGTCCGCGCGGCCAGAGTCACCACATCGCCGTCGGCCAGCGAATCCGCCGGATTCAAGACCACCCGATCGCGACGCGTTCAGACCGCTCAAAACCTCTACGCTAGTGCCAAAATCGGTGCCCAGCTTCACCGGCTTCAATGCACGCGCCCGCGCGTCGTCGACCAATGCGACCGAGTGCCTTGCGGCCGAAACAGCAAGACATTGGTGGGTATCACCAGAGACTTGGCATCGACGTGGATCGGCATGCATGACCTGCACATAGGATCCCGCAATCAGCGCGCCGTTGGGATTCGGAATCCGTATTTCGACCTGCATGGTGCGCGTGGCCGTATCGATGGCACGCGCAGTGCGTGCTACGGTGCCCTGATACTGCTCGCCTGACCCGCTCAGCCAAGTTGACGGCCACGGCGTCGCCGACCTTGATCTGATGCGCATACACCTGCGGCACATAGACATACAGGCGCAGGGGATCGATCTGCGCCACGGAGAACAGCGCCTGGCCGGTGCCGCCATTGCCGGCGTTGACCAGGTCGCCGACATCGATATTGCGCCGGGTGACGACGCCGTCAAACGGCGCCACCACTTGATTGAAGCCCTAAAGCTTGCGCAGGCGCCCGACGTTGGCATCCGCAGCGGCAAGATTCGCCTTGGCTTGGTTGTAGGCGCTCTGACGCTCATCCAGATCCTGTTGCGTCACCGCGTCCTTTTTCCGCAGGCTCTGCCAGCGATCGGCGGTGCTCTTCGCCAGGGTGGCGCTGGCGTCGGCCTGCGCGCGCGCCGCCACGGCCTGCGACAATTCCTGTTCGATCTCCGGCGCGGCGATCTCGGCCAGCAATTCACCCTTGTTGACCGAACTGCCGATGTCCTTGCGCCAACGGACGACATAGCCGTTGCTGCGCGCATAGACCGTCGATTCGATGACCCCCAGCAGCGTCCCCGGCAGCGTGAGCGGCTGCCCGCCGTCAGCCGCACTTGGGCGTGATCGTGGTCACGTACTGCTTTGCGTGCAGCGCCGTGGACGCGTCCAGAGCGCGGGCCTGAAAGCTGCGCAAGACGAGCACGATCGACGGCTCCGATCAGCAGCGCGCCGACGATGCCGCCGGCGATGAATTTGGCGCGCTTCAAAACCGCGGAAGACTCTGGATTCGGTCATATCAAGTAATTCCTTCGGCGACCGGAGGCGCGCGCGGACGAACGGCGTGCTTTGCGCCGTTCGAGGCGCAGGTGGATGCCGGCAAAAATCACCGGCACGAAACAGCAGCGTAGAGAGGGTCGCAAACAGCAGACCGCCGATCACCGCGCGACCCAAGCGGCGCATTCTGCTCCGCACCCTCGCCCAGGCCAAGCGCCATGGGAATCATTCCGATGATCATCGCCAACGCCGTCATCAACACCGGCCGTGATGCGGGTGGCGCCCGCATCGAGCGCCGCCTTCACGGGATCGAGCCCCTCGCCCATGCGTTGCCGCGCGAACGAAACCACCAAAATACTGTTGGCGGTCGCGACACCCATGGTCATGATCGCGCCCGTCATTGCCGGCACGCTCAAGGTCGTGCCGGTCAGAAGCAACATCCAGCAGATTCCCGCCAAGCGCGGCCGGCAGCGCCGTAATGATGATGAAGGCATCGACCCAGGATTGAAAATTGACGACGATCAGCAGATACACCATCACGACCGCCATCACCAGCCCGACACCCAGTTCGATGAACGAGGAATGCATGGTTTCCGTCTGGCCGAGCATATCGACGCTCACGCCGCGCGGCAGCTTGCGGACGCAACTCATCCACCAATTGTCGGATATGCGCGGAAATGCCGCCCATATCGCGGCCTTGCGCACTGGCAATATATGTCGATCGCCGGCGCCAAGTTGTAACGCGAAGCCACCGCCTCCTGTACCGCGGGTGCCACGCCGACCAGATTGCTCAGCAGCTGCGGCGTGACGGTCGTCGGCCGCCGCCGCCGCGCGCACCGGCGTGCGCAGCAAGCGCATCCAGGCTATCGACCGCATATTGCGGCGATTGCACCGCCAGGTTATAGACCACTCCGTTCGTCGGGACTCAGCCAGAACGCCGGCGAGGTCTGCGTAGTGCCCGCCGTCGACACCAGCAAATCCGTGGTCACATCGTTGGGGCTCAAGCCGAGCTCTGCAGCTGCGTGCGATCCATGTTCAGCGACAGCGTCGGCAGATCGAGCCGCTGATGAATGTGGGTATCCACCGTCCCGGGGATCATTTGGATCTGCTTCATGAGCTTCGCGGCAATATCATAGTTGACGCGCAAGTCGGCGCCGGTGATCTTGACGTCGAGAGCGGACGGCAATGCCGAAGTTCAAGATCTGCGTCACCATGTCGGCCGGTTGGAAGAAGAACTCCACGCCCGGGAAACGCCGCGGCAATTCGCGCCGCATCTGTTCCACGTAGTGCTCCGTCGGCCGGTGCCCATCATTCAGCGAGACTTGAATCTCACCGTCCAGGCTGCCGAAGGTTCCGGCATTGCTGTAGGAGTTATTGATGCCGCTGACCGGCACCCCAAGTTGTCGAGCACGGTGCCAAGATCGCGCGCCGGAACTATGGTCCGTATGACGCTCTCCACCTCGTCGGCCGCCCGCGCCGTTTCTTCGATGCGCGTGCCCAGTGGGCATCCGCATGTGCAGGCGAATTTGGCCGCCATCCACGCTTGGAAAGAAATCCCGCCCCAAGATGAACACCAGACAGCAAGACAGCACGCAAAAACCCAGGAAAACGCCCGCGAACAGCCGGCGTTGCACGAGCACCTCGGAAAGAATGACCCGTATAGCCGCCGCGAATTTTCTCAAAGCGCGCATCGAAAGCGCGATACACGCGCTGCAGCGGGCTCGGATGAGCGGCCGCGTCCGCCGGCGTATGATCCATCATCAGCATCACCAAGGTCGGCACCAAGGTGCGCGACAAGATATACGAGGCCAGCATCGCGAACACCACGGCCTCCGCCAGAGGAGCGAACAGATAGCGCGCCACGCCGGTCAGAAAGAACATCGGCACGAAAACGATGCAAATACACAGCGTGGAGACCAGGGCGGGGACGGCGATTTCGCCGGCGCCCTCCAAAATCGCCTTGTGCAAATCGGAGCCCAAATGCATGTGGCGCTCGATGTTTTCGATGGTCACCGTGGCATCGTCGACCAAGATGCCCACCGCGAGCGCCAGGCCGCCCAGGGTCATGATGTTCATTGTCTCGCCCATGAAATACAGCGCAATGATCGAGGACAGAATCGACAAGGGAATCGACACGGCGATGATGCAGGTGCTGCGCCAATTGCCGAGAAACAGCAAAATCAGCGCGGCAGTCAGGCAGGCGGCGATCAACGCCTCGCGCACCACGCCGCTGATGGCGGCTCGGACGAAGCCCGACTGATCGAACAGCGGGGTGATCTTCAGGTCCTTGGGCAAAATCTGCTCGACGACGGCAATTGCGCGAGCAGGGCGCTGACGATATCCAGGGTCGATGAGCCGCCGTTCTTGATGACGGACACCAGCACGCCGCGCTGGCCGTTCTGCCGCACGATATTGGTCTGCGGCGAGAATCCGTCGCGCACATGCGCCACTTCCGACAGATAGGTGGTGGCGCCGTTGCGGGTCAGCACCGGAATATTGTTGAGTCCGGCGATGGTATCCGGCGAACCGTTGGTGGCGAGCACGATACTCGGTGGCGCCGATCTTGGCGGTTCCGGAGGGCAGCACCAGATTCTGAGTATTAACGGCGTTGACGACGTCGTTGGGCGTCAGCCCCTTGGCGAGCAACGCATTGGTATCGAGGTCGACCGAAATCACGCGCTGCTTTCCGCCGTACGGCCAGGGAATGGCGACTCCCGGAATGGTCACCAGCCGCGGGCCGCAGGAAATTCACCGCGGCATCGAACACCGCCTGCTCGGTCATGGTGGGACTCGACAGACCCAGTTGAATGACCGGAATGCTCGACGCGGAGTACTTGATGACCAGCGGCGGCAGGATGCCGGGCGGCAATTGCCGCAATTGCGCCTGTTCGATCGCCACCACCTGCGCGATGGCCGTCGGGATGTTGGCGTTCGGCTGAAAGAAGATCTTGATGATCGAGAAGCCGGACAACGACTGGGATTCGATGTGTTCGATGTCGTTGACCGTGGTCGTGAGGCTGCGCTCGTTGACCGCGGTGATGCGTTGGCCGATTTCCTGCGCCGACAGCCCGGTATAGGTCCAGACGATGCTGATGACCGGAATGTTGATTTCCGGAAAGATGTCCGTCGACATCTTCAGCAGCACCAGAGGCGTTGCGAGCAGGATCAGCAGCGCCATCACCAGGAACGTGTATGGACGCCGCAGCGCAACTTCAACAATCCACATTAGCTAAACAACCTCATCGGCGCCGGGACCGCGGAGCGGCCAATCAGCGCACGCAAAGCCGATCCGAGACAGTTTATCCCCAGTTGGCCGGCTTGCATGCGAGCTACCCTGGGCCCGACATGGTTAACACCCAATGGTCGAATTATTAATGTCTGTTAATGAGTGCAGCTCGGATCCGACCGTGACACGAATCACAGCGCAGAGAGCTGACATGGCTCCCGACCGCATACAAACGTCCATACCACTTGCAAATCATTGGAAACAAAGCAAACTATGGGGGTCTGCAACGAGACACCGGGACCGAGCTAAGTGTTTTTGTTAGTCCCATGAGGTTCGGTTCCGGTTCCCGTTAGACTCATCCCCCATGACATTCACAGCACTGATCGCCGTCTTTGCGCTCGCCGGGTACTCCTGTTCTTGTTCGCGGCGGTGCGCCGCTTTCGGCGGCGCAGGGTTCTGGGCGGACTGTTCAGCGGCGTCACCGCACTCGTCCTCATTCTGCTTGCGGCATGCGCGCTTTTGATCGCCGCAAATCTGCGCACCTACCAGCGCTTGAGCTTCGAACAGCCCGCCGGCGAACTGCAATTGACGCGCACCGGGGCGCGCGAATTCAACTGCCGTCTTGACCTACCCTAGCGGCGAGCGCGCGGATTTCTCCTTGCGCGGCGATGAGTGGCAGATCGATGCGCGGATGCTCAAATGGCATGCCTTCGCCAATCTGGTCGGGCTTCGATGCCGCTTATCGCCTGGAACGAATCAGCGGCCGATACTCGACGCATCGAAGACGAGCGCAACTGCCGCGCACCGTGTATCCCTTGAATCCCCCGAATCGCATCGACCCGTGGGACCTCGTGCATCGCTACCATTCCTGGATGCCGTGGTTCGACGCGCTATACGGCAGCGCTACCTATCTGCCCATGGGCGACGGGGCATTGTACGAGATCAAGGTCTCGCAGAGCGGCCTCATCGCACGGCCGCTCAATCAGGCCGCCCGAGATGCGGTGGGCAGCTGGCACTAGGCGCGTGATCCAACCGCAACTTCATCGATCAAATCTCGGGCGGCGCATCGCACGTTATTCATTGATCGGCGCCGCCTCCCTCATCGTGGTACTGGCCCTCAGCGTGACCTGGCTCAAGCTGCACGAAGACGAGCTCGTGTTCGCCACGGCGCGCAGCCAGGTCAATCTACTCAGAGAGCTCCCGCCGGACGCCGAGCGGATCAATGTCCCCCTCTTCGCCGGCACGATGCTCGCAGGTCTCGTATTCCGCGCCCATGAAGCCAACGACACGGGTTATTGGATATTGCAACTGCATGGCAATGCCGATTCGGCCTTCTCGCCCGGACAGGTGCGGCATTGCCAGGCACTGCGCGAGGCGGGCTTTAGCGTCATGGACATCGATTATCGAGGTTTTGGAATGTCGCCGGGCAGTGCATCCGAAGCCGCGATGTACGAGGATGCCGAGGCCGCCTATCGAGCGCTATTAGTGCGCGGCGTAGCCCCGAACCGAATCATCTTATTAGGCCACTCGCTAGGCTCCGGGCCCGCCGTGCTGCTAGCTGCGCAGCACACCGCCGCAGCGCTCGTGCTGTTCGGCGCGTTCACGTCCATCCCCGACGCGGCGGCCGACAAATATCCGCTGCTTCCGGTACGCTACGTCGCCTCGGTACATTTCGATTCACTGGCTCGAATGCCCGAGGTGCACATGCCTGTCTTCATCACACATAGCCGCGCCGATACGCTGATTCCCTATTCCCACGCCTTGCGCCTATACGCCGCGGCGAACGAACCGAAACGCCTGCTCACCTTCGATTCTCCGGCGGACGACGGTTTCGGCGGTCATGTCGATGCGTTGTTCGCGCATGTGGACCTGCTCAAATCCGCGCTTGCCGATTTGCTGCCCACGCCCCCGCCGGTGAGTCAATTATGAGTCCGCTGCACAAGATATGGGCGGCCGGGCTGGCGCTGTTGCTGATCGCGGCCGGTGTGGGATGGTGGCATACGAAACCGCCCTCCCCCGGCTCGGTCAAGAAACGCGACACCGCCGTGACTTCGACGGCATTGGTCGATGAGAGCACCTACGCCACGGCGCTCAGGCTGGCGCAGCTCGCGACAACTCCCGAAGAGCAACCCTACGCGCAGTCGGCCCTGCGGTATGCCGACCACGAACTTGCCCTCGCCTTCACCGCCGCCCTGCGCGACGTGGAGGCGCATCCTCCGACCTTGAGTCCCGAGGCGCTCAAGATCCGCGATCGCCTCGTGAAATCCCAGGTGCTGTTGGACGGCGACCAGCAACGTGTAACCCAGCTGACCGGCGCGCTCGCGGCCGCGACGACTTCCCAGAAGGATGGGCTGCAGGACGAGGTAGATCTCGCACAGTCGCAGCTGGATTTGGACAAGGACGAGGTGGAGGAAGCCGATCAAGACCTCCTCGCCGCGGGAGGCAATCCGCAACAACGCATCGAATCCATGGTGCAGGAGCATGATGCGCAGGTCAAAGCGCGCACTGCGGCTGCGCCCGCGGCCGTTTCTGCTGCCCCGGAACGCCGCGGCTCCTTGGCGCAGCTGCGCGATTGGTTCAAATTGCGGCAAAAAATGCGGCAGCTAGACGACGCCGAAAGCAACGCTCGGCAGAAAACTCAGACTTTAAGCGCCCAGCGCGTCGCCCTCGCGGAAAACCTTGAGAGTACGAAAGGGGGAATTGCCGAGCTTTCCCATCACACGAAGAGCGCGAAAGACGGCGCCAATCCGGTGGCTCCCACGCCGGTGGCTCAGCATAACCACGAAGACGCGGCAGCACTGCTGACTCAGACCAAGGTGATTTCGGCCAATCAAAAACTCCTGACCTTGCTCGATCAACAATCGGCGGATCAGCGGCAGCTCGCGGGCGTGTACCAGCAATGGGCGGGGATTGTGGCGCTGCAGTCGAATGGGCTGGTGCACAAGCTGCTGTCGGACGCCGCAATCGTGCTGGTGATTTTTCTCGCGCTGATGTTCGTCGATAAATGGGTGCAGCATCTGCTCACCAAACCGAAGCTCGATCGCCGGCAGGTCGAAACACTGCGCAGCATCACCCGGATAAGCCTGCGTGTGCTGGCAGTGGTGGTCATACTATTGATTCTCGTCGGGATACCGAGTCAATTCGGCACCATGATCGGCATCGTCGGCGCCGGCCTCACCGTGGCGCTGAAGGATTTCATCGTGGCGTTTTTCGGCTGGCTGGTTTTGATGGGCCGCAACGGTATTCGCCTGGGAGACTGGGTCGAGATAAATGGCGTGAGCGGCGAAGTTACCGAACTTGGCATGTTCCACACGGTATTACTCGAGACCGGCAATTGGAGCGATGCGGGCCATCCAACCGGGCGACGCGTCACTTTTACCAATAGCTTTGCGATCGAAGGGCACTACTTTAATTTCTCCACGTCCGGTCAATGGCTGTGGGACGAACTGCACGTGGTAGTGCCTTCCGGCAGGGATCCCTACCCGATCGTGGATTCCATTACCAAGCAAGTGGTGGAAGCGACTGCCGAGAACGCGCGCGAGGCGGAGCAAGAATGGCAGAGAGCGGTTCCCACCCAACGCGGCAAAACGTTCTCCGGCGCTCCGGGCGTCAACATCAAGCCTGTGGTGGGAGGCGTAGAGATAGCAGTACGCTACATCACGCGGGCCAATGAACGATTTCAGTTGCGCGCCAAGCTATATCATTCGGCCGTGGATTTATTGGGGCAACCGGCGAGCTAATCATTTCTAATGACGCCGGGCGCACCGCCGACGCCGCAGCTATGCGTGCGCCGTCTCGGTAAGTTTGAGTTCGGAGCGCAGCTGTTCGCGGATCAGGTACTTCTGAACCTTGCCGCTGATCGTGAGCGGGAAGCTGTCGACGAAGCGCACGTAGCGCGGCACCTTGTAATGCGCGATCCGGCCGCGGCAGAAACTCCCGGATTTCCTCCTCGGTGGCCGTCATCCCGTCGCGCAGCCGGATGCAGGCGCACACGGCCTCGCCGTACTTGGCGTCGGGAACGCCGACCACGGCCACGTCGAGCACCGCCGGATGGCCGATAGAGAAACTCCTCGATTTCGCGCGGCGAGATGTTCTCGCCGCCGCGGATGATCATGTCCTTCACTCGGCCGACGATGTTGCAATAGCCCTCCTCGTCGATGACCGCGAGGTCGCCGGTGTGCATCCAGCCGCCTGCATCGATCGCCTCGCGCGTGCGCTCGGCGTCGTCCCAATAGCCGCGCATCACGCTGTAGCCTCGGGTCAGGAGTTCGCCGGGGATGCCGCGCGGCGCGACGCGCCCTTCCGCGTCGATGATCTTCACCTGCACGTGCGGATGCACCCGGCCCACGGTACTGACACGCCGCTCGAGCGGAGTCGTCGTGCTGAGTCTGGAAGCTGACTGGACTGGTCTCCGTCATGCCGTAGCAGATCGTCACCTCCGGCATGTGCATCTCGGCGACCACCCGGCGCATCACCGCGATCGGACACGGCGATCCGGCCATGATGCCGGTGCGCAGCGATGACAGGTCGAATTCGCCGAAGCGCGGATGCTCCAGCTCCGCGATGAACATCGTGGGCACGCCGTGCAGCGCGGTGCACCGCTCGCTGGCAACGGTCTGGAGCACCGCCAGCGGCTCGAAGCCGTCGCCGGGGAACACGCTGGCCGCGCCATGCGTCATGGCCGCCAGCACCCCGAGCACCATGCCGAAGCAGTGATACAGCGGCACCGGGATGCAAACGCGGTCGTCGGCCGTGAGCCGCATGCCTTCGCCGACGAAGAAGCCGTTGTTGACGATGTTGAAATGCGTGAGCGCCGCGCCCTTCGGCGTGCCCGTGGTGCCGCTGGTGAATTGAATGTTGAAGACGTCGTCGGCATCCAGGGTCCTCGCCGATCGAGCTCATCACCGCTCGTCGAGATCATGTCCCGCACGCCCTCAGATCCTCGAAGGAGAGGCACGCCGCGCGAGCGGCGTCCGCGCCCAGCTGCACGAGCAGGCGAAGCTCCGGGGAAGGCCGCGCACAACAGCCGGCCGGGGGCGGCGGCGCGAAGCTCGGGGATCAGCGAGTGCAGCATGGCTGCGTAGTCGCTGGCCTTGAATCGCGGCGCGAAGATCAGCGCGCGGCAGCCGACGAGGCGCAGCGCAAACTCGAGCTCGGTGGTCCGGTAGGCGGGATTGATGTTGACCAATACCAGCCCGGCACGCGCCGCAGCGAACATCGTCAGCAACCATTCCGACGCAATTCGGTGCCCAGATGCCGATGCGCTCTCCCGGCTTCAGGCCGCACGCGACCAAGCCGCGCGCGACCCGTTCGACCTCGCGATCGAATTCCGCGAAGGTGAACCGCATCGACTGATACGGCACGACGAGCGCAGCGCGATCCGGTGCTTCGTCGACGGCGGCTTTGAGCACGCCGTCGACGGTGCGATAAAGCAGCGGCTGCTCGCTGGTGCCCGACACGAAGCTAGCTGCCGATGGCTTTCTCTGCAATGACATGCACCTGGACGTATATACCTGCCACAGGATTGCGTCCAATCCTCTGTAAACTGTTGATTGAACAACCGTCCGTCACGGTAGAATGCGCACGGAAAAGTCAGTCATGAAATGCCGGCTTAGCACAGTGGTAGTGCAACGGTTTTGTAAACCGTAGGTCGGGGGTTCGAATCCCTCAGCCGGCATGCCCCGCCAAAGCGATCGGTAGACGCACGAATATACGAGTCGATTATCGGTGAAAATTCGAATCCCCGACATCAAACAAGGCGGGTTCGACAACGTCGCGCAGCGACGTTGAGCGCCCGCAGGGCGACCCGGAGGGCGAGGCGCGCAGCGCCGAGTAATCCCTCAGCCGGCAGACCCCCGCATGAAAATCCGAGAACCGCAAAATTACGTTCCACCGCATGTCGGCCTCAATTCGAACCCCCGACAGAAAACAAGCAGGGTTCGACACGCCGTGTAACGGAACGTCGCGCAGCGACGTTGAGCGCTTACGAATTAAGAAACGTAAAAAAAAGTTTCCTAATTTCTGCATCTAAACCATGCTCCGCGGCGTAACAACCAACATTGAGACCTACGAGGACGATGTGTGAAAGAGGAATTGGTACTCGTCGGGTTGGTTCTCATTCCCTTATTGACGCATGCGGCCGAAAGCGATCAGGCGCCCTTGGAGCAGGTGACCGTGGTGGCTACCGGCATCAGCAATATAAGCGCGGCCTCAGCGGGAGACGTAGGCCGCGACCAACTCTTAAGCGAGCCGCTCTTGCGGCCCGCTGCGGTGCTCGAAAACGTCCCAGGCCTGATTGTCACCCAGCATTCCGGCGAGGGTAAGGCCAACCAATACTTCTTGCGTGCTTTTAACCTGGATCACGGCACGGATCTGGCGCTCGAGGTCGATGATATGCCCGTCAATATGCCGACCCATGCCCACGGACAGGGGTACTCGGACTTCAACTTCGTTATTCCAGAGTTAGCCGCAGATCTGCACTACAAGAAGGGCCCGTACTATGCCGATGAGGGGGATTTTGCCACCGCAGGCACGGTACGCGTCGGCCTAGTCAGCTATTTGCCCGAATCGGTGACGCTCGGCGCGGGTCAAGACGGATACCGCCGCGGCCTACTGATGGGCACAGTTCCACTCGCCGGCGGCATGCTGCTCGGGCGCGGCGAGGTGTACCGCAACGATGGCCCGTTCGATGTGCCGGACGACTATCGTCGATTGAATGGAGTTTTGCGGTACCGCCGGGGCGATGACAGAGATTTCTTTACCCTGACGGCGATGGCCTATTCCGGAACCTGGAATTCAACCGACCAGGTGCCCGAACGCGCCATCACCGAGAACTTGATTGATCGATTCGGGAGTCTCAACCCGTCCGATGGCGGCGATTCGGATCGTGACAGCGTCTCCTTCAGTCGGGTGATCCGCAACGATACCGATCAGTGGCAATTCTCGGCCTATGTCATTCACTACAAGCTCGATTTGTGGTCGACGTTTACGTACTACCTCAAAGACCCAGAGAATGGCGATCAGATGTTGCAGCACGATGATCGCATGGTGTATGGCGCGAAAGGATCAAAGACCTGGTTCGCCAGTATTTTTGGGCTTCCAATGATCAATGTGGTCGGCGTGCAGACCCGAATCGACAACATCAAGGATGTCGGTATCTTTCCGACTTTTGAACGTCAGATCATCGGCACGACGCAAAATGCGAGCGTCTTGGAATCTAGCGCCGCGGTCTACGCGGAAAACACCATTCAGTGGAATGATCACCTACGCACGACGGTCGGGCTTCGCGAGGATTATTTTGACTTTGACGTGAAAGACAAGATGCGTAACCCCGATGGCAGCTGCAATATCATTAGCGACCCCGAAGGATGCGTCACGGGCAACCAGCATGCCGCCGAATTCAGCCCAAAGATCGGCATCGTGCTCGGCCCCTGGAATGACACCACGTTTTTTATCGATGCCGGCGATGGCTACCACAGCAACGATGCCAGGGGCGTCACTCGCAGCGGTCAAAACCCAGATGTCACTCCCGTAACCCCGCTTACTCGGGCGACAGGCGCGGAGGTCGGTGTGACAACCCGCATCCTCCCTAGCTGGGAGTCATCACTCGATATTTTTCTGTTGAAACTGAAGTCCGAGCTCATATTCGATGGCGATGCAGGCGTCACGGTACCCAGCGGCTCGACTACCCGGACCGGCATCGAATGGAGCAACAGCTATCACATCAATTCCTGGCTTGTCGGCCGAGTTTGATGCGGCCTTTACCCGGGCGCGTTTCGATAACAACGCGCCTCCGGATGATCTTGGCTGCGATGATGCCGCCCCCAGTCACCCGTGCGCAACTCCAATTGCAATCGTGGGCCGGTACGTGCCGAACAGCCCCACCAATGTCATCGATGCGGCGCTCACTGCCCATCGCGATTCCGGGTTGTTCGGTTCATTGCGGGCACGACACTTTGGCGCGGCGCCGTTGGTTGAGGATAACAGCGCCCGGTCGCCGCAATACACCACTGTGGATGGACAGATCGGTTTTCTAAAACCTGCTAAGTGGCTCGTCGCAGTTGATGTGTTCAACATTGCCAACGTCAAATGGAATGACATTGAGTATTACTACGTGTCGCGGTTAAAGAACGAAGTTTCCCCAGAACCAGACTACGTCGTGCATCCAGGTGTTCCTCGAACCGTTCGAGCTCATTTCACTTACTATTTTTGATTGCTGCGGGCACGTAGGTGCCTATCGCGATATGGTGCGCGCAAACTAGTTGGAGTCGACGATGCTGATCGGTCATCCCGTGTTCTGGATATTGGCAGTCGCCGTTCTAGCTCCTTTGTTGGCCGAAATTCCGGCACCATTCAAGGTGCCGGTCGTAGTTCTCGAAATCCTCCTTGGAATTGTGATTGGTCCACACGTCCTTAACTTGGTCCACTTCGAGGGATTCGTGGAGACCATGTTCGACTTTGGTATGGCCGCCACGTTGTTCACGGGAGGGATAGAGCTTGATTTCGCCGATATCAAGGGCCGTCCAATGTTCCTCGCCGCCGGTGGTTGGACCCTATCGGTATTGCTGAGTGTCACGCTCGTGAGCCTGCTGCATGCAATTCCTCACATGCGCATGCCTTTAGTGGTCGCAGTGGCGATGTGCACAACAGGGCTTGGCGTGGTGGCCCCCGGATTTCGCGACAGCGGGCTTCTTGACACCGCATTCGGTCGATTCATCTTGGCCGCTGGCACGCTCGGAGAGGTGGGCCCAATAATCGCGATGTCACTGTTGCTATCTCAGCGATTCAGTGTCTGGCAGGAGGGAGCGTTCCTGTTGGTATTTCTAGCCGTTATCGCTGCAGCCTTCGCTATCGGTATCAGCGCGCGGCCACCGAAGGCGCTGGAAATACTTGGTCGGCACATGAACAGGTCGACTCAACTGCCCGTACGTATCTCGTTATTTATGTTGGCCGGCCTGCTGGTTCTGGCGCAGGAATTCGGATTCGAAAATTTCACCGGCGCCTTTGCAGCGGGAATGATCTTAGGCACGGCCACTCGCAGCGAGCGTGGCAGCGCATTGCGCGAGAAAATGGAGACAATCTCGTTCGGGTGGTTTTATCCGTTCTTTTTCGTCGGTGCGGGAATCCAGTTCGATCTCGGGTCGCTCGAACATAACCTGCCTACGATGCTTCTAGTGCCCACGTTCGCCGTGTTGTTCCTCGTCGTTCGAGGCATACCCGCGCTCCTTTATCGCGGTAAACTGCACACCGCGCAGCTGCTGCCCTTCGCGCTCTCTTCGGCAGTGCCGTCGCTTACCATCATTGTGGTTATTACCCAAACTGGAGTGAAGGCTGAGTCATTGAGTCCCAATATTGCGGCGGCATTGGTGGGCGCCGCAATGCTGTCGATACTGTTATTCCCGACGATCGCTGGCTACCTTTTGTCGAGAGCCAACCGCGCGGTAGAACCGAAACCCGGTACCGGTTAAGGCAGCCACGCAAATCCAATCGACCGCAATCCGGTCGCGGCCTTCGCGCTGCGTGTTACGGCTTTGTACCGGGGTAAGACGGAGTCCATGGCCGGTTCGCCATAGACTCCGCCGTCCCTAACGACTACTTTGCCGCCGCCGCCAAGGCCTGTTTGTTTTGCTCGAGCTTGGCCATCACGTCTCCGACGCTGAAGCTCGCCGGCTTTTGCCTAGGTGGAAATTCCTGCAACGTCTTCATCCATTGCATGACAATCGCGGCGGCCGGCATGAGCATGTAAACATGATCGACGCGCCATTTGTTGTAGAACAAATCCGCGCATTGATCGGCCTTCTCGAACGGATCGGACCGTAGGTTGACGAGTTTGGGAACTCTCAGCGGCACCAATGGCTCCTCCCAAACACCAAACCCTTCTCTGCGCTGCTCCATGAAATGGACCTTCCAATTGCCGTATCGAATCGCCATCAGGTCGCCGTCGTCGCTCCAGTATCCGAATCCCGGACGCGGACTGCTCTTCACCTCGCCTTTGAAATGCGGAACCATGTTGAAGCCGTCAATGTAGACCTTGAAGGTCTTCTTGCCCGCCGTGTAGCCCTTCTTGAGCTTCTCCACAATATCCGGTTCACCGGCAGCCGCCAGAAGCGTCGGCAGCATGTCCTGATGGGAGAAGATCTCGTTGCTGACAGTGCCCGGCTTGATGACACCGGGCCAACGAATGGCGCAGGGTACACGCCAACCGCCTTCCCAGTTGGTGTCCTTCTCGCCGCGAAACACCGTGGTGCCGCCATCCGGCCAGGACATGACCTCAGCACCGTTATCGGTGGAGTACATCACAATGGTGTTGTCAGTAATTCCCAGTTCATCCAGCTTGGCGAGCAATTGTCCGACTTGCCGGTCGTGTTCGACCATGCCGTCGGCGGTGACGCCCAATCCGGTTGCGCCCTCTAATTCCTTCTTGAGATGGGTCCAAATGTGCATCTTGGTCGAATTCCACCAGCAGAAGAACGGTTTGTCCGCCTTGTGCTGACGTTCGATGAAATCAAGTGCGCCGGCCGTAATCTCCTCATCCATGGTTTCCATGCGCTTTTTGTTGAGCGGGCCCGTGTCCTCTATCTTCTGCGTACCGTCCGCATTCGCCCAGGAGTGCAGCACGCCGCGTGGGCCAAAATGCTTCTTGAAATCGGGATTCTTCGGGTAGTCGGGATTTTCAGGCTCCTCCTCTGCATTCAGATGGTAGAGGTTGCCGAAAAACTCGTCGAATCCGTGCACGGTCGGAAGGAACTCATCGCGGTCGCCCAGGTGATTCTTGCCGAATTGGCCGCACATGTAGCCCTGCGCTTTGAGTAATTCCGCAATGGTCGGGTCCTCCGCTTGAAGACCGAGCGTGGATCCGGGGAGCCCCACTTTGGTAAGTCCTGTGCGGATCGGCGACTGGCCGGTGATGAAGGATGCCCGGCCCGCGGTGCAACTTTGCTGCCCGTACCAGTCGGTAAAATTGCAGCCTTCCTTGGCGATGCGATCGATGTTCGGCGTCTTGTAACCCATGATGCCATTGTTGTTCGCGCTGATATTGAACCAGCCGATATCGTCGCCCCAAATGATCAAAATGTTCGGCTTGCTCTGCTTTGCCATATCGCGATACTCCGTGTCAGTTACGCCGATAAAACCCTGGTTGATCCGTCAGTCATTGCCCGGCGATCAAGTTTGGCGACACTAAGCTCGAGCCCTTCGTCCGTCTATATGGCTAAAGTCTCATCCGCGGTAGATATGCGGCAGCAGGGTCCTAAATTGTACGGACAAGCTGTAGCCTAGCAATAAATTGCACCATCGCTGCATGGGGTTATGTGATGAGATTCGAAGTCACCGATGCGCCTAGCGAGGGGGATGAGGCTTTCGTAGTTGCTCAAACTCGTAAATACAACCGGGCTTTTGCGGAGAATGACCACAAAAGCCTTTGCGTCTTTGCGCGTGATGAAATGGGTAATATTATCGGGGGCCTAACGGGAAGAACGTATTGGCAGTATCTGGAGATTTCATTCCTATGGGTCGATGAAAAATATCGCGGCGACGGTTACGCCACCAAGCTTATGAGTGCCGCCGAGGCCGAAGCCCGTGAGCGCGGATGCGAACGCGTATTTCTGGATACTTTAAGCTTCCAGGCTTTGGGGTTCTACCTAAAACTGGGCTACGCCGAATTCGGTCGCCTTCCCGGCTTTAGCGGCAAACATGATCGGCATTTTCTGCATAAGCAGCTCGATACGATGAAACACGTCTAGCCGACTAGTGGTTGAGATCTTCCTCCATCAATAATGGCCCGGATCCCTGATCCGACACGGTATCCCCGGGATTGCGCAGCTGGCACACCTTTAGCGACAAGCACCCGCAACCGATGCAGCTATCAAGCTGACCGCGAAGTCTCTGCAACAACGCGATTCTTCGGTCCAATTCCTTTCGCCACTCTACCGATAGTCTCTTCCAATCATTGGCGGTGGGCGTGCGGCCCCCAGGTAAAGAATCAATGGCGCCCTTGATCATAGACAAGGGCAAACCTAGGCGCTGCGCGACTTTGATAATCGCGACGCGCCGGAGAACATCGCGACCGTAGCGGCGCTGATTGCCGGTACTGCGCCAACTCCTGACTAAACCCTTCGCTTCGTAAAAGTGGACAGTTGAGACAGCGACGCCGCTTCGCGCGGCAAGCTGGCCGGCTGACAGCGGCCTATCGAGTTCCTTCGCAGTAATCCTTGCCATCGTCACATCCCCTTGACCTCAAGTGCAGTTGAGGTTGTACGCTGCCAATCATCTAGAATCAAGGTACTGCCGTGAGCACAATAGCCCTGCTTTCCAGTTCCCGCCGCGTCGGGAATACTGGTCAGCTGATCGACCGCATTGGGTTGGAGCTGAACATCGAGGTCGTCGATCTCGCAACTCATCGCATGTCAGCGTATGACTACGACCATCTGAATAGGAACGATGACTTCGAGCCCCTCATGAGGCACGTGCTGGCGCACGAACAGATTATCTTCGCAACGCCCATCTATTGGTACGCGGTAAGCCCCGCGATGAAGGTATTTCTCGATCGGATTTCTGATCTACTCGAACTACCGGACCTTCTTTCCGAAGGCCGCAGGTTGAGGGGAAAGAAAGCGTACGTGGTCTGCACATCGGTAGGCAACGAACCTTCCGCGGCATTCGTGGATGCGTTCCGCGAAACCTTCGGCTATCTCGGCATGCATTTTGGCGGCATGGTGCATGTCAACTGCCAAGACGGATATCTGCCGGCTGAGCACGATTCGGAGGCATTGAAATTTGCAGCCCTTGTTAGAGGCGGTTGCGGGCGCGCTGATTCGCTCGCCTAGCGTTCAGTCCGCTATGGCATCGTGGCCGTGTACACCACGCGGCCGTTGTTCGTGTTGACACCACCGTAGGTACCGGTGGGCACTGTCGCAGCGTTGGCATAAGCGAACGTCCATTTCGCATCTTCCACGATAACCTTGGTGGCTGGCGCGGTAAGGACGACGTTCGTGCTCGTCGCGTTGGTCAGCACCGGTGCGGGTAACGCCGTGGCGGAGGTCAACGTCGTCGCGGTTGTGGTGATCTGAGAGAAGGAAATCGTATCCCCGGCACCGTCGCCGAGCGCTCCAGTGGCGGTGGCTTTGAGCGTGACGTTGCCGCTGTTGCTCACGACGGCCGCGGTCTCTACGCCGCCGGTGAGATCACCGCCGATACCGGCAACGGCAGTGCCATTGCCCACCTGAGCTGCGGTCGGTGAAAAAGTGATCAGATCGACGGCTGGATTAGAACTGAGCACGCCGGTCGTGTACGAGGAGCCGGAACCGACCCGCAAATAGAGAATCTTGGGAATGACGATGGAAAAGTCGACGTGAGCAGTCGCGCCCGGCGCTGCGGTTGCGGCACCCGTCTGAACATTCGATTCCGCGAACGCCATGAAGGGCAGCGCCAGTGAGGCTGCGCCCAAGACGGTCTTCAAGACAATTGCTGACTTCACGATCTACTTCCTGTGCTGTGGAGGGATATCCCGGCTCGCAAGCCAGATATTTAAAGAATATGGTCAATTTACACGTTGAACCAGGTCGCAGTTCAAACTGGTGCGCGCTCAAGATCCGGCCGGTACGGCCGATACAACGCGGTTTTTGTGTACCAGTGCGCATACTACCCGGAAGCAGGTACGCCACCGGATTTGAGTCCGCAGGTCAAAAGCCGTAATTGGCGCCGCAGTGAGCACTTGTAGCGATTTGATGGATCAAGGTCCAATTGCCGCACCAAGGAAGTTTTCCCAGACTGCCGACGGCGCAGCCACAGTTCCTTCGCTCATCTGAATCTGAGCTGCTCCGGTAACTGGCAACAATAAGGTGTGAACATGAAGAGGAAGAGACTTCTCATTATCCTGGGCGCGCTGTTTGTGGCGGGCTTGGTAATCGCGGGGATTCTGTACGTCGCCTTCCCGATAGCGATGACGACCTATGGCGGGATGGGGCTCAATTATCTTAAGACCTTATCCACACCGGCGGGCACCGTGAGCACTGAAGCGAATCCCGCCTATAAAGCGCCCGAGGCTGCCGCCGCGCCCTCGCCTGCTCTCGCCGATGCGGCATGGCCGAACGCGGCGGCTGGGGACTGGCCGAGCTACAACCGAACGCCCTCATCGCAGCGCTTCTCGCCGCTGACGCAGATCAACACCAAGAATGTGGCTCAGCTGAAGGTTTTGTGCACGTACGATACCCATCAGCTCACCTCCTTCGAGACCTCTCTGATCATGGTGGAGGGCGTCTCTGATCGGCACCACCGAGTTCGATATTTTCTCGCTTGATCCCGCGACTTGCGCGGAGAAGTGGCGCACGCACTTCGAGCGGCGCCGGCAGCCTGCTGCCGTCCAACCGCGGGGCAGCCTACATGGATGGCATGCTGTTTCGCGGCACGCAGGACGCGCGAGTGCTGGCCTTTGATTTCAAGACTGGCAAACAACTGTGGGAGACGATGATTGGGAACACGGGCCATGGCGAGACGGCGCCTTCCGCCCCGATTGCCTGGGACGGCTTGGTCTACGTCGGCAATGCGGGTGGGGACTTCAAGGGCGGCAAGGGACACATGTATGCGCTCGATGCGAAGACCGGCAAGATCGTTTGGCAATTCTACCTAACCCCTAAAACCGCTGGCGATGAGCCGCGTGGACCGGTGGCTACGACGCCGCTCGACGAATCGACCTGGAATAACGCGCCCGGTATACCCATCACCGGCGCCGGGGCCTGGACCTCCTATACCCTCGACATCAAAAACGGACTGGTGTACGTCCCCGGCGGCAATCCGGGTCCCGACTTCGCATCCGGAGCACGCGAGGGCGACAATCTCTATGTCGACTCGGTCGTGGTACTCGACGCCAAGACGGGGAACTACAAGAATCACTTCCAGTTGGTGAAGAAGGACTGGCACGACTATGACGTTTCCAACCCGCCCATCCTGCTGCAGTCGATGGGCGGCAAGCAGATCATGGCGGTCGCACCGAAAGATGGGCGCCTGTACGGCTATGATCTCGCCGACAACAAGCAGATCTACCGTGTGCCGATCACCACGGTCTCGAATAACGCCGAGACCTTCGAGGTCGGCAAGCTCGTGCACTTCTGCCCCGGTCCTGTGGGAGGCGATGAATGGAGCACGCCGGGCTACGATCCGACCACGAATCTGATCATCAGCGGTACGGTGGACTGGTGCGATACCGTGAAAATTCAGACCGACGATAAGCTTCGCTCGGTCGCCATCGGGCAACCATGGACCGGCGCGGCATTTTTGAACCCGATCAATATGTTCGGAAAAGAAAACAAAACGGACGGGTACTGGGCGGGATGGGTGTACGCCACCGACGCCGACACCGGGGTGTGGAAGTGGCGCGTGAAGTCCAACTACCCCATCCTCGGAGGTATCACCCCGACCGCTGGGGGCGTCGTCTTCTTTGGCGACCTGGGCGGCAACTTCTATGCGCTCGATTCCGCGACCGGCGAGAAACTTTGGGGACAAGTTCTCGGCAGCGGCGGCGGGATCGGCGGCGGAGTGATCACCTACAGCGTGAATGGTCAACAAAAGGTCGCAGTTGCCGACGGCTTTACAATGGTCGCGTGGCCGGTGAAGCCCGTCGTCGCCACGGTCGTCGTACTGGGGCTCGACAGCGGTTCTGCGCCGGCAGCCAGCCCCTGATGAGGAGACGCCGAAGATGCGTGTGCATTTGCAACGCATCACGTTGATGGCGAATTGTCGATCCGGCCTTATCACTTCTGGATGATATCCGCCGGGATCGGCGCTGTTTCCGGCGCGATGCACTCGTGGAGTTTCGGGTCCTGGTGGTGCTTGGGCGGTGTTGTGTTCGGATTTCCGTGCGGCCTCGTGGCCGCAATGATGTGCTCTTTTCCGTACTTGATGCTGCTAATTTACGTTCAAAAGAACGTTCCACATTTTGAGACGACCGTGAGTAAGGTCCTCTACTTTCCGCAGATCATTCTTGGAATGGGTCTCGCTTGGTTCGTACCGTCGTGGTGTATGAGCCGCATCGCCGGTGTATTCACCCACTGAGGCTGTAATCTCCTGACGCGTCGTTTACTTGCTCGTGTTGGGCCGCCGGACGACTCTCACCCTGCCGCTGCTTCCGCCTCCGCAGAAGAACTGATCGCCGCCATCGGACTCGAGCCCCGACACTCCCACTCCAGGCGGCATCTCGAGCGTCTGCAGTACTTCTCCCGTTCGAGGATCGATTCGCCTCAAATCGCTCTCGTCGCCTTGCCAGGTGCCGTGCCAGAGTTCTCCGTCGATCCAGGTAACCCCCGTGACGAAGCGGTTGGATTCGATCGTGCGAAGAATCGCCCCCGTGTCGGGATCGACTTGATGGATCTTCCGCTCCCGATACTGCCCCACCCATAGCGATCCTTCAGCCCACGCGAGCCCCGAGTCACCGCCGCCGCCGGGCGCCGGGATGGTGGCGAGCACGCGGCCGGTGTTCGGTTCGATCTTTTGGATGCGATCCTCGGCGAGCTGAAAGAGGTGCTCTCCGTCAAAGGCGGTTCCCGCGTGCGCCGCGACGTCAATCGAGCGCAGCGTCTTTCCGCTCGATGGGTCGAAGGCGTTCAGCCTGTCTCCGGACGCGAACCAGACCTGCTGACCGTCATACGTCACCCCATTCACGCGCTCGACGCCGGGAAACGGTCCATATTCACGAACGATTTTGGCCGCTGATCGATTCATGCTTTCATTCTAGTCAACCGGCAAAGAAGCGGGGAGTAACAGGCTCGTCGCGAATGCCGGTACAGGCGGTGTCATCCAACGGCGAGCTCGCCCGCCGCCAATCGACTGCACCTTGCCTGCTGCCGCTGCGGAGTCAAGCGCTCGCTGCACTGTGCGTTGGCTGGTTCCAAGCGCAAGCGCCAGAGCCGAGCTCGACCACAATTCGCCGTCGGCGAGGAAGGCGAGCACCGCCGCGTGCTCCTCTTCGACGGGCTGCGCCAACACGACGACCTCGCGTGCGCGACGCGGCGCCAACGCAAACCCCCGTTGGGTCGCGGTGATTCTCGCCAGCGTCCGAAGTTGCACGCGAAGCCGCCCGACTTCCACTCGCAATCGCGCGCGATACGATTCGTCGGCGCGCTTCGCGCGGAATACCCGCGCAACGAGCGTGTCCCTCGATACGTCTCCCGGCCACGATTGGCCCAGCGCGCGTGCGATCGCGAACAACACCGGACGCCTTGCAAGCGAGACCATTTTGCTGCCGTCGCGCACGACGTAACGGCACGCGTCGACGACAAGCGCCTTCGAGGTCAGCAGCTCTTCAACGTCCTCGAGCAGGAGGAGCCTCTCCTCGCCACGGGCCGTCAAGCGCGCCGCGGGCGCGCCGAGGATGCGCGACGCGCTTTCGACCTCGGCCATCAACGCGGCGATACCCGCACGGCGCGCGGCTCGCTCGGCCCGGGCGAGCGCCGCGCGCGCCGTCTTCGTCCGGAGGCGTCGCATCTCGATCCCGGCAACGACCAGCTCATAGGCGGCCCTCGACGCCGGCGAGAAGGGCGCGGGGTTAAGCTCGCCCAGCCTACGTTCGGCTTCATCGAGGCGCCCGATCAGCAGGAGGCGCCGTACTTCGAGATACCGCGCGTGCGCCGCGTTGACCAGGTCGCCGTGCGCTTCGAGCGTTGCTCGCGCCTCCTCCAGCGCCTTCGTTGGCCAGCCCAGGTCGCGCGAGACGAGCGCGATCTCGGCCTCGGCGACGACGCATCTTGCGCGGGGTACGGCCTCTTTCGAACCGAAGGCGCGTGCGGCACGTCGAAGGAGAGCCTTGGCTCGAATGAGGTCGCCGAGCTGCGCCATCGCGATGCCTCGAAGGGCGAGCGCAGGTGCGTCGTCGCGCAACGCGACTCGCTTCAACGCGCCGAGGGGATCACCCGCTGCGAGTGCGCGCGCCGCGGCATTGATCAGCGAGTCCATCAAATCGCAGCTAGACGCGGTGCAAGCCCCACGAGCATGCGTCGGTATCGATCGGCAAACGTCTCGATTTGGGGAAAAGCTGGGCCAAGACCATGCATGGCTAAGTATGCCATCGGGCCATGGTCCGAATTGTCGCTTGGCGGGTAGTGCGGAGCATGTGAAGCACCGTGCTCGCGCAGCAGTTGCACCAGCGGTGTCGGTAGGATCTTCACCGGCATCGGCAATTCTCTGCGGATGATCCACTCATCCGTCATCCTGGCATTTTCTTTTAGATTTGGGCAAGGTCAGTACGAATGAGATTTGTTCGCATTGGCGCGATAGAATGCCGACGGGAGTGGCGGATGCAGGCTGACTCTGGCATCGTTGCTCGTATGCAGGCGCGCACTCGTGCTCATCGGCAACGAAATATAGCGACCAGTCTGGTGCTGGCGTTCTTCTTGTTGCGCGCCTACGTGCCGATCGGCTTCATGCCGGCGAGCGGTGCGCCCCTGCTGCTGGAAATTTGTCCGCAGGGACTTCACCTGCCCGTGTCGGCGCAGCACCTGCACCACAATTCGGGCAACCACGGTCATTTCGAGAATTGCCCGTTTGGAAGCGCCCCGGCCAGCGGCCCGATCTCACATTTCGTTTCCTTTCAAGCTGGCGAACAAGTTGCCTCTCCACCCCTGCTCGCGTTTGCACCCTATCTGCTGGGTGTGCGGATACAGCGCGCGCACCGAGCTCGCGCACCCCCCACTGTCGCTTGAACTCGATTCGGTTGCTGATTGCGCACGGCATCGCTCGGTGACGCGCGCGATTCAGTCGTAACTCATCTATGCAGTGATCGCGACCGTGGGGGGATGCGTCACTTGATTCAATCTATCAAGCACGCAGGTTTTGCGGCTCTATTTGCCGCCGTCGTGGCGCCGGTGGCGAGTTGGGCGTGTGCCACCTGCGGCTGTACCGTCAATTCCGATGCGGCCATGGGTTATTCGGTGTACAGCAATCTAAGCGGGTATCAGCTGTTTTCGCGTTGGACCGGAACCGTCGGTGTAAGTTATGCGTTTTGAGGCGGCGCGCTATCATCCAATGATGACGCGGCGTGCGCTGCTGGGTAGTGCCGCTTTGGCGCTGATCGCCTTTGGCTTCGAGTTCGCGACTCCGGCATCGGCGAACTCGTTGCAGGTGGGGCAGCCGGCCCCCCCGGCGATCTTGATGACGCTCGACGGCAAGCGCATCAGCACCGCGGACCTCGCGGGGCACGTCGTCATTCTCACATTCTGGGCCACGTGGTGCGGCCCGTGTAGACAGGAATTGCCATTGCTGTCGACCTATGCGGCACAGCACTCTGAGGACGGTTTATTGGTGCTGGGATTCACGCTGGATGGGCCCGAAGATTTGCGCAAGGTACAGGCGGTGGCGCAGTCCTTGTCTTTTCCGGTCGGTTTGCTGGCAAATTCCAGTTTGCCCGGCTACGGACGCATATGGAGAATCCCGGTGAATTTTACGATCGACCGTCAGGGCCGATTGATTGACAACGGGTGGAAGGACAAGGATGCGACTTGGACGCTCGAGCGCTTGGATCGCATCGTGACGCCGTTACTCAATCGCTAATGGGGAAGCCGACGGTTTCCGGGCATGCTTCTCCTTCGGGAATCGTAAGTGGTAATGTGGCGGCCGCACCGTATCCTGCGGAAGCCGGTTTCGACAACGACGGAAACGCCATGCCACAACACTGCCAAATTCGATGTTTTAGCGTGCTCGGAACGGCTGCGCTCATGGTTACCGGACTGGCGTGGAGCACCAACTTTGCGGCGGGCAACTTGAATTATCCTACAGCGAGACGCGACTTGCAGATCGATGAATATCACGGCGCCAAAGTTGCGGACCCGTATCGTTGGTTGGAAGACATCGACTCCGCCGAGACGCGGGCGTGGGTCGCCGATCAGGATCGTTTGAGCCGCGGATTCCTCGATGCGATTCCGGGGAGGAGCGAAATCGCAGAGCGTCTGCGGAAGATCTGGAATTTCGAGCGTTGGACCGCGCCGGTTCGCTATGGTGAGACCTGGTTCTACGCTCACAATGATGGCTTGCAGAATCAATCCGTCATGTACGTCATGTCCGATCCGGCAAATGCGGGACGCGTGCTACTAGACCCGAATACACTATCGAACGACGGTACCGTGGCATTGCGAGAGATGGCCTTCAGCGCCGACGGCCGTCTGTTTGCGTATGCACTTTCCGAGGCCGGTTCCGACTGGCAGGTCTGGCACGTACGCGACGTGCGCACGGGTAAGGATCTTCCGGATACGCTGCAATGGTCCAAAGCCGGCGGTGGTAGCTGGCGCAAGGACGGATCGGGTTTCTATTACACCGCTTACGATCCACCCAAATCAGGTACCGTACTCAAGGCGGCCAATGAGTATGAGAAGCTCTATTTCCATCGTCTGGGCTCGCCGCAGTCAGACGATACCTTGATTTACACCCGCAGCGATAATCCAAACTGGTTCGTCCAAGGCGCAGTGACGGACGATGGCCGGTACCTCATCATTCAAGCATCGCTGGGTACCGACGAACGCAACACGGTTTTGATACAAGATCTGACCAAGCCGAATTCGCCTGTCGTGCCGATCATTCCGGTACCGACGGCGACCTATGATGTCATCGGCAACATCGGCAGCCGATTGTTGGTGCGCACCGATGACTCGGCGGCGCGCTATCGAATCATTGGAATCGACGTGGCGCAATTCGATTCGGGTCATTGGACTTCCATCGTGGCCGAAGGTCCGGATACCTTGGACGGCGCGACGCTCGTGGGTGGAGAACTCATCGTGCACCGCTTGAAGAACGCGCACAGTGCCGTGCAGCGCTATACGCCCGAAGGACGGCTACTCGGGAACATCGATCTGCCGGGGCTAGGCACGGCGAGCGGATTCAACGGACATCTAGAGGACACGCAAACCTACTATAGTTACAGCGGTTTCAGCACGCCGCCCTCGATTTACCGCGTAGATCTCGCGACCGGGAAGGTCGTCATTTGGCGCTCGCCGCAGCTGAATGGGTTTATCCCGTCCCAGTATGAGACCAAGCAGGTGTTCTATGAAAGCAGGGACGGAACTACAGTTCCGTTATTCATCACGGCGCGCAAAGGAACGCAGCTCGACGGAATGAATCCGACAATTCTCTATGGCTATGGCGGCTTCAATTATCCGCTGACTCCAAGCTTTTCTCCGGCCGTCGCGGCTTGGGTACAGTCGGGAGGTGTCTACGCGGTCGCCAATCTGCGCGGGGGCGGAGAGTACGGGCGCTCCTGGCATCAGGCCGGCATGAAGACACTTAAGCAGAACGTCTTCGACGACTTCATCGCCGCAGCGCAATACTTGAGCGCGACGCATTGGACGAATCCCCGAAGGCTCGCCATTTACGGCCGGTCGAACGGTGGACTCCTGATCGGGGCCGTGGAAGAGCAGCGGCCGGACATCGCGGCGGCGGCCATCCCGCAGGTGGGCGTGATGGATATGCTGCGCTTCCGCGAGTTCACGGTAGGTAAGGCGTGGGAATCGGACTATGGATCGGTAGAAAATCTCGAGGAGTTTCGCGCCTTGTACGCGTACTCGCCGTACCACAACGTCCGCGCCGGGGAGAACTACCCCGCAACGCTGATCATGACCGGCGATCATGACGATCGCGTATATCCGGCCCACAGCTTCAAATTTGCCGCAGCCATGCAGCATGCGGACCCGCAAGGCCAGCCCATCCTGCTGCGTGTCGAAACGCGCGCCGGACATGGCCAAGGAATGCCGACGGCCAAGCTCATCGACGAGGTAGTGGACATGTACGCATTTGCCTTGCAGGCTTTCGGCATGGCGCATTAGGAGGAATTATCTATGAAATACTTGCTGTCTCCATTAGCACGCCGCGCGGCAACTCTGCTCGCCCTAGCGGGATGCATCAGCGCCGCGGCTGCGACTCCGGATCCCGCGTTGAGCGCGGCGGTCGCGAATCCCGCGCGCAATGCCAATTTCGTGTCGCGCGACGCGGCTCGCCATCCGGTCGAGGAGCTAACGTTCTTCGGCATCACACCCAATATGACGGTGGTCGAGCTGTGGCCCGGCGGCGGCTACTGGACCGAGATCCTGGGGCCCTATCTTGCCAAGGGCGGTAACGTACTACGTCGCGCAACCCGCTCCCGGTGGTGCCGAGGAGGACAAGACGGTGGAGCATTGGCGCTCGCGAATTGCCGCGCAGAAAGATCGCCTCGGCACTATTCACGAGACCACCCTGGGCGCCGGCCATTTTGATATCGCACCCCCCGGATCCGCGGATCTCGTGCTGACCTTCCGCAATCTCCATAACTGGATGGATGCGGGCTATGCCGAACAAGCACTGGCGGCGTGCTTCAAGGCGCTCAAGCCCGGCGGCATTCTGGGCATCGAGGAGCATCGGGGCCCCAATGACAAGCCGCAGGATCCGAAGGCCGAGAACGGCTATGTGCGTGAGGACTATACGATCGCCCTCGCCAAAAAGGCCGGATTCGTCCTGCGTCGGCTCATCCGATATCAACGCCAATCCAAAAGACACGAAGAACTGGGTGGACGGCGTGTGGACATTGCCGCCCACGTTATCGCAGGGTGACAAGGACCGCGCCAAATACATCGCTATCGGCGAAGCGGATAACTTCGTGCTCAAGTTTCGCAAACCCACCTAGCAGCTAAATTTCGGGCCCGATGACGATGGGCGATCCATCGCTGAATCGCGATACTCGAAAGGCGACGGGTCGACGCAAGGTGTCTGCCCGGTCGCGAGGTCGGCGGCAAGCCGCCCCGCCCCGGGCCCTATCCCAAAACCGTGGCCGGAGAAGCCGGTCGCCAACGTCAGGCCGGGGACCGCGCCGACGGCGCCGATGTAGGGCACGACATCCGGCGTCACATCGATGTATCCGCCCCACTCCTGCACAATGGGCACGCCTCGAAACTGCGGATACAGTCGAACCATGGCATTTTGCGCCTCCCGATTCATGGCTTTGTTGGGGGCAGGATCCAATACCCGCGTCTTTTCGAACGGGCTGGGCCGATCCAAAGGCCAGCGCCGCGGCGTGCGGAGTTCGCGCCAGGATTGCGAGTTGACTCGCGGCTTGAGCGCCGACCGCGCTCCTTGCGAATGGTGGGGAGAAACTCGCTGCAGAAATCGAAGGGAATCGGGCACCAACGGGACGACATAGCCTGTGCCTCTGGCGATGGTGTAACCGCCATCGAGCCGCTTGCGGTAACCCAGGTCGTTCATGTAGGTGCAGGTATCCGGGCCGCCGGCGACCGGCGCCGTGCGCATCACCGAGGACAGCACCTTCAGTTGCGGCAGACGAACTCCCAGGCTTGCGCAAAACAGGCTGGTCCATGCGCCGCCCGCGAAAATCACGGCATCGCAGGCGATGGATCCTCGTTCAGTGACGACCCGCTTTACTCGGCCCGCCGCACGCTCGATGCCGCGCACCGCGCAGTGCGCGAGAATGATGGCGCCCTTGCGCTGTGCCGCGCGCGCGATGGCGGGCGCCGCTTTTTGAGGCTCGGCGCAGCCGTCGGTGGGCACGTGCAGGGCGCAACGGTATGCGCTGCTCGCGCCGGGCATCAGTGCCTTGACGTCCTCGCCGCGCGCGATGCGGGCGCCGATGTCGTAAGGGCGCGCCATCTCGAGCCAGGCATTGAACCGATTTTCATCGTCTTCGGATTCGCCCACGTACATGACGCCGCACTCGCGAAAACCCGTTGCGCTCTCGGTCAGTCGATCCATGTCGCGCCACAGGCGCAGGCTCTCGATGATCAGCGGCATCTCGCGCTCGTCGCGACCCGCTTGCCGGCACCAGCCCCAATTGCGGCTGGATTGTTCACACGCGATATATCCCTTCTCGCACAGCACGACCGGGATGCCCCGGGAGCCGAGCGTCAGTGCGGCCGACGTGCCGATGATTCCTCCGCCGATGACGACGACGCTCGTGGCGGCGAGGTATAGTTCATCCGGCGTAACGGAATCGACGTAGGGACCCATGAATTCGCCTTGTTTAAACATGCCATTATACGATGCCGGGCAGACAATTATGTCGACACGACCTTCCATACCACTCATCGACGTTGCGTCTTTATTCGATGCGCCGTCGATGGCGCGCGAGCGGACCGACCAAGCCATCATGGGTGCGGCGGCGAGTTCGGGATTCTTCGTGGCTCGAGGATTCCCGTCAGGAATTCCCATCGACCGTCATTCGCGATCCGAGCTGCTGCGCCTGTTTGAACTGTCCGAGCGCGACATCCGGCCTCTTTGGCGCAAGAAATTCGATGCGTCGAACGCAAATGTCTATCGCGGATGGTTTCCGCTGCAAAAAGGATTTCTCACCAGCAAGGAGGGCATCGACCTTGGCCCGGACGTGGCTTACGGATCAGCCGTCGTGCACGCAGAGGATCCGTTGCGCGAGGCGACGCCGTTGCCCCCCGCGGACATCCTGCCGGGCTGGCACGACTCAGTGGCGCGCTACTATCACGCCATGGTACGTGCAAGTCAGGGACTGATGCGCTCCATCGCGCGCAGCCTGAACTTGGAGGAACATTTTTTCGATCATGCTTTCTATCAGGGGCTATCGACTCTGCGGCTGCTCCGCTATCCGCCGCGCACCGATGCGGATCAGACCGCCGCGCAATCCCGGGCGTGTGGGTAACGCACCAAGGCAATCGGCGTTATGTGACCGGGGCGCCGCATGTCGACACGGGATTTCTGACCCTCCTGGCGCAGGACGGAGTCGCCGGCTTGCAGGCACGGCATCGAAACGGGGAATGGATCGATGTGCCGCCGGCCGAAGATACGCTGGCAGTGAATTTCGGCAAGACCTTGGAACGATGGAGCAATGTGCGAATCAAGGCCACCGAACACCGCGTCATCGGGACCGGGCAGCCGAGATTGTCCATTCCCTTTTTCTATGAGGCACGCGCGGATGCGGAAATTAGTCCGCTGCCTATGGATCCGAGTGATTCGTTCGAACCTTTCTTGTATGGCGACTATCTATGGGCGACGACGACGCAGTTCGTCGAGTTTAAGGGAATGGAATCGCTGCGCAAGCCGTTGCGCATGCCTTGGGAGTCTTGAAACGGTGGGGCCGGCCCCCAATGCTTTGGATCAGGATCACGCACTAATGACCGTCCGCCGCCGCTTTTTGCATCCGATTTGGCTACTCGTGTCGCTGCCGGGCTACATCGGCTTGCGGTTGCTGCCGAACTTGGGATTCGGCATCTACGGTATGTGCGCCGGCGTTGCCCTGCTGATCGCAGCCTGCGTCGTCATTCCCTTCTCGCTTCGCGTCCGTTCCATGCGGAATCGAAGGCTCGCGGATCGGATCGCCTGGGTCGGCCTCCTCGCCATGGGCTTTTTCTCATCGCTGTTCGTAGCGACTTTGCTGCGCGATCTGTTTCTGCTGGCCGCCCATTCGGTACTATCCGGTCCGCAAGCCGCCGCGCTGTCCGTACCGTCGGCCAGATACGCGGTAACGCTGACGCTCATTGCCACGTTCGTCGGGCTCATCGTCGCGCGCCGGCCGCGCCTCGTCGAAGTGAACATCCCGGTTCTCGAACCTCCCTGAGGCCCTGCACGGATTTTCGATCGCGCAAATCAGCGACGTACACGTCGGGCCAACCATCAAGCGCGGGTTCGTCGAACGCATCGTTGGTCGAGTGAACGACTTGAAGGCCGACTTGATCGCCGTGACTGGTGATTTGGTGGATGGTACGGTGCAGCAGTTGTCTCAGCACACGGCGCCCTTGGCGAAGCTCACTGCGCGTCACGGCGCCTATTTCGTCACCGGCAATCACGAGTATTACTCCGGCGAACGTGCGTGGACACAAGAGATTAGGCGGCTCGGTTTGACGGTTCTCAAAAATCAACACGTAGTATTGCAACACGACGGCGCTTTGCTCGTGCTGGCGGGCGTCACCGACATCGGCGCGCATCATTTCGATCCGGCACAACGAAGCGACCCCGCCGCGGCGCTTTCGGGTGCTCCGGGTAATGCGGGTGCCAGGATACTGCTTGGCGCACCAACCGAGTTCTGCGGATGCCGCGGCCAGCGCCGGCTTCGACGTTCAAATCTCCGGGCACACGCATGGCGGTCAATTCTGGCCCTGGAATTTTTTCGTACGCTACTTCCAGCCTTTCACCGCCGGACTGCATCGTCTGCGGAATCTTTGGGTTTACGTGAGCCGCGGCACCGGCTACTGGGGACCGCCCAACCGCTTGGGCATTCCATCGGAAATCACCCGAATCCGATTGGTTCCTGCGGCGGCGTAAACTCCAGAACCGCGTCATCGCGCTTCGGGCGTATTTTGCAACCAAATCGAGAAGCATAGGCAGGCCGCCGAGCGCGCCAAACGCGGTGAGCGTGTAGATGAAATCGATGGCGCGCACGACGCTGCCCCAGTGCGTGCCCATCGCGGTGCTGATGCGGGCTGTCATGGGGATCGCGCCAGTCTCGCGACGACCGATACATTGACGGCTGTTTCGGCATGGGCGGCAAAAAGCACACAGGCTGCGAGCGTGCCGACTCCGGCTAGTGCGAACACAGATATCTTGCGAAGGAATAATGGCTTGTGAGACACGTTCGGCTCCGATCGAATAAGTGGGCGACATCGGACAATTCCGGGGTACACGTGATTGACCTTGAGCTTCGCTTGACTTGCGCCTGCAACGCGCCGATGCTAGCGGACGTGTGTTACCGGTCAGTCACGTTTTGTGATAAGTTACTGACCGGTCACTTACATGTCAAGCGGAGTAATACATGGCCCGTCCGAAAAACGCGCAAGTGGTTGTAGAGGAACAGGTTATTTCTGCACCAAAGTCCCGTGTGCGCGACCGCATCATGCAAACGGCAAGCGATCTTTTTTATCGCCGCGGGATTCGCGCCGTGGGCGTAGACACGATCGCAAGCGAGGCTGGCACCAACAAAATGAGCTTCTACCGGAGCTTTGCCTCCAAGGACGAGCTCGTGGCGGAGTATCTGCGCGCAGAGGAGCGCGAAGCATGGCGCTGGTGGGACGAAACGGTCGCGGCGCACTCGGGCAATCCGCGTATGCAAGTCGAGTCCCTGTTTGATGTTCTGGTAAAAAACACGTGCGTCGATGGCTCGCGCGGCTGCGCGCTCGCCAATGCTGCGGTGGAAATCACCGAACCGGACCATCCGGCGCGGCCGGTCGTCGAGAAGTACAAGGGTGAAATGCGCCGGCGCTTTCGGCAGCTCGCGCGCGAGATGGGCGCCCGCGAACCGGCCGCCCTCGGCGACTCGCTGATGCTCTTATGGGAGGGCAGCTATCTGACACGTCTAACCTTGGGTCAGCATGGCCCTGTGCAAGGCGCGGCCAAAGCGGCGCGCGCGCTGATCGCCGCTTACACCGATTAAAATCGCTCGAGGCGAGAGCCGCACCTATGCGGCGGGGTGATGCCGACGTTGCGTAAAGCCGCAACCAAAATCTAAACTCAACCCATGGGGATACCAAACGTCGATTGGGACAGGTTTTTCGAATTCGCGTGGCGGATCCTCGTATTCATCGTGGCCATCGGCATCATCATCGTCGTGTCGACCAATTGGACGCGCTGGGAGGGCGGGGCGGGGTGGCAGAGTACGAACGATGCCTACCTGCAGGCGGATCTCACGCCCATATCCGCGAAGGTGGCCGGCTACGTGCGCGAGCTGCCCATCCAGGATTATCGAGCATGTGCACAAAGGCCAGGTGCTCGCGCAATTGGTCGACGATGACTATCGCGCCGCCGTGGCGCAGGCGGAAGCCGGCGTCGCGACCGCGATGGCGCAAGCCCAGGCGCTGAAGGCTCAACATGAGCTGCAGCTCGCGAATGTCGAGGCGGCGCGCGCGGTAGTCGCGTCCACGACCGCGTCGTCCGAGCAGAATGGCCGCGACCTTGCGAGGCAGCGCCGACTGCTCGAGACCGGCTCCTCCTCCACCGAGGCCAGCGAAAAGCTGGCCACCACCCATGCCCAACTCGAGGCGCAACTCGCGCAAAACCGGGCCCAGGCGCGTGCCGCCGAGCGCCAACTCGCGGTGCTCGAAGCGCAGCTCGCGCAGAGCGAGGCGAGCGATCGCTGCGCAGCGCGCTGCGCTCGATGCGGCCAAGCTCAATCTCGGCTACACCACCATCACCGCGACCCAGGACGGCGTCATCGGACAGCGCCAGGTCAAACCCGGGCAGTTGGTGGGCGTGGGCAGTCAGATCACGACCCTCACGCCGCTGCCGAACGTCTGGGTCATCGCGAACTACAAGGAAACGCAGCTGACCCACATGGCCGTCGGGCAGAAGGCGGAAATCACCGTCGATACCTTTCCCGGACATACGCTTGCGCGGACATGTGCTGGCATTCGCGCCGGCATCGGGCGCCGAGTTCGCGCTGCTGCCGCCCGACAACGCGACCGGCAATTTCACCAAGGTCGTGCAGCGCATCGCGGTGAAGATCGTCGATCGACGATGCGGACGGCCTGGCCGATCGACTGGTGCCCGGCATGTCGGTGGAAGCGAGGATCGACGCCACGAGACGGCCGGCCGATGAACGCGACTGCGCCTGTACACGCGGTCCGGGCTTGGCAGCGCCGACGCTGCCCTCCCCGCCGACGTCCATCCGTGGCTCGGACTTCTCGCCGTGCTCATGGGCACGTTCATATCGACCCTGAACGGCCGGTTGTCGACGTTCGGTCTGGCCGACATCCGCGGCGCCGTGGGTGCCGGATTCGACGAGGGGGCGTGGATCACCACGGCGCAAACCGCCGCCCAGATGCTCATCACGCTCGCGGCCGTTTGGATGGGCGCCGCCTACGGTCCGCGGCGAGTACTGATCGGCGCCTCCATCGCATTTGCGGTCATTTCCTTGCTGACCCCGTACTCGCCGACGCTGCCCATGCTGTTGACGATGCAGTTTCTCGGCGGACTGGCCTCGGGATTCTTCATACCGCTCACCTTGAGCTTCATCTTGCTCAACACGCCGCCGAAGTACTGGGCGTTCGGCATCGCGCTCTATGCGCTCAACCTCGAGCTGTCGCTCAACATATCGGCCTCGCTCGAAGGCTGGTACGTCGAACATCATTCCTGGCGATGGATCTTCTGGCAAAACGTGCCGCTCGCCCTGATCATGTCGCTGTGTCTGCAGCGTGGCATTGCCATCAAGCCGATCACCACACGGCCGCCGCCCGATGTATTCGGTCTCCTGGCGGGCGGGTCGGGACTGGCGCTGATCTATGCGGCGCTCGATCAGGGCAATCGGCTCGACTGGCTGAACTCGGGATTGGTGTGGGGGTTGCTGTCGGCCGGCGTCTTGCTGCTGGCTGGCCTTTTTGATCCATGAGGCGCGCACGCCTCGTCCGCTTTTGAATCTCAAGGTCGTCTTCGGCGCCGCCGATGCCGAGTCAGTTTCTGCTTGATCGCGTTTCTGCGTCTGACGATCCTCGCCACCGCGTATCTGATCCCGCTGTATCTTGGGTTCGGTGCGCGGCTTTCGCGCGCTGGAAGTGGGTGAGACGCTCATCTGGATCGCGGCGCCGCAGCTCATTCTCTGTCCGCTGGCGGCATTGATGCTGCGCCGATCGGATGCGAGGCTGGTGGCCTCGATCGGCTTCATCTTCATCAGCGTCGCTTGCCTCATGGTGGCCTACAACCTGACCCCGCTCTGGGGGTCGTATCAGTTTCTTCCCTCGTCGCTTCCTGCAGGCCGTCGGGCAAAGCTTTGCGCTGTCCGGCGTCATATTCTTCGGCATTCTTCACTTGAAGCCCCAGGATGCGCTCACCTTCGGGGCCGTGCTGCAGACGGCGCGGCTCATGGGCGGAGAGATCGGTTCGGCGTTCGTGACCACGCTGGCTCGAGTGCGTGAGACAGGTGGCGTCGAACTTGATCGGACAGCACGTGCAGGTGGGCGATCCGCAAGTCATCCAGCGAGTGCAGAGCCTATGGCGCCGCGACGACGCGAGTCATCGATCCGGTCGGCGCCGTGTCTCGCGGCGAGCTGGTGCTGGGAAACGTCGTGCGAGCGGCGGCAACCACCCAGGCGGTGATCGATTGCTTCGTCGCCGTCGGCGTGCTGACCGCGGTGGCGTTGCTGATCGTGGTATTTCGAAGCGCAGCTCCCGAGGGTCCGGCGTCCGCGATGCCGCTGTTTCGCGCTGCGCGGATCGAATCCGCCATGACTCGCTCGACAGCAAATCGTCGGCCGTGAGCGCGGTGATGGTCGCGTCGCTCGCGGCTTGCCGAGTCGGGCCCAACTATCACGCACCCGCGCTGCCGTCGGGCGCGGAGGCGCCGCTGGTGTCGTTGAATCCGGCGGCCGAGACGCCGGCGCCGCCGCCCGATGCGTGGTGGCGGCTCTACAATGACTCGCGCCTCGACGCGCTGGTGCAGGAGGCGCTCAAGGCGAACCGCACGCTCGCTGCGGCCGACGCAAATTTTGCCGCGGCTCGGGCGGTGCTGTCGGCGGTGCACGCCAATCGCTATCCGTCGACTGACGGCGTTTGCAGGAGGTCTCTACGGGCGCGATGCCGTGACGGATGAGATCCTCGAACTCGGCGGGCATCCGCCCGCAGACGATCTGGCTGTTACGAAGATATCTTTCAAGCCGCCTACGAGGTCGATCTTTTCGGTCGGGTGCACCGCGCGATCGAAGCGGCGAATGCCAACGCGGATTCGGTGGCCGCCGCGCGCGACAGCGTGAGAGTGGTGGTTGCGGCGGAAACCGCGCGCGCTTACGCGGCCGTGTGTGCGCTTGGAGAGGAGCTCGGCGTTGCGCGACATTCGCTCGATGTCGTATCCCACGAGGCCGAAATCACCGTGCAGCGCCACGATGCGGGAGCGAACTCCGTCTATGACGTCACCCGGGCGCAGGCACTCGTCGGCGCAGGTTCGATCGACTATTCCCGAGCTCGAAGGCCAACGGCGAGCGGCGCTCTTCGAGCTGACCGCGATTCTCGGCCGAACTCCCGCCGAGGCGCCCAACGATTTAGAGCGCGTGCGTCACGCCGCCGCGTCTCGTCGCGCTCATTCCGGTGGGCGATGGCTTGGCGCTCATCAGGCGACGCCCCGATGTGCGCCAGGCCGAGCGGCGACTAGCAGCCGCTACCGCCGAGATCGGCGTCGCGACGGCGGATTTGTATCCCACCATTCGATTGGTCGGGCTGTACGGCGGGGCCGCGACGCAGCTCTCGCAGCTCAACACGAATATCGGACGAACGTGGGGCATCGGCCCTTCGATCAGCTGGTCATTTCCGAACATGGCCGGTCCGCGAGCCCGGGTTCGTCAAGCCAAGGCTCAGCAGGCGGCGGCGCTGGCGTCATTCGATTCCGTGGTGCTCAATGCGCTCAAGGAGATCGAGCAGGCGCTCGCCTTGTACAGCGCTGCGCTCGATAATCGGCAATCTCTTGGCGAGGCCCGGGAAAAAGTGCACGCAGCGTTCGGCATGGCCCACGATCAGTTTGTCGCGGGCTCTTTGAGCAACCTCGACTTGCTCACCACCGAACAATCGCTGGTTGCGATCGACGCTGCGGTTGCCTCATCCAATGCCGCCATCGTACGAGACCAAATCGCGGTATTTAAGGCGCTCGGCGGCGGGTGGCGCAATGAGAGCCAGCCCGCTCGCTGAGTGACCGTTACCTCTTAGATCAGCAGCAATTCTTAGATCAGCGGCAATGCTCGTCCCGATCACCGCATTCATGCCAGCCGCTCTCATGATAATACCGATGATGATCGCGGTCGTAGTACCCTTCGTTGGGCGTGACCACGCAGCCCATTACCAAGCCGATCAATCCGAATAGAAAGGTGCTTTGAGCAATACTCTTTATATTTTTCATTAGTAGTCCTACCCAGTTAAGTAACATACGCAGTTAAGTGACAGACCTTAGCTGGTGAGGACCTTACTCCATGCAGCCATTCGGGAGGATCGGCTTATCTCCCCCAACGACTGTCCGCGACGCTCCTACAACACCGCATTGCCACGCTCGCCGATTCCCCGCTGCCTGCCCCGTTTGCTCGCTCACTTGCGCGGATGTCGCGCATACACCCCGAAGCAGAGAATGCCGGCATAGCAAATCGCTGGCACGTACAGTGCGGCTTTGAGTCCGACCCAGTCGGCCGCGTGGCCCGTGATCAACGGCACGACGGCCCCTCCAACAATGCAGACGCAAATGATACCCGAGCCTTCGGCGGCGCGCGGCCCCAGGCCTTCGCAAGCCAGTGTGAAAATTGTTGGAAACATGATCGAGTTGAACAGCCCAATCGCCAACAGCGACCAGCCCGACCATGCGCCGGTGACGTTGGCCGATACAAGCAGCAGCCCGATTACGGCTGACGCGGCTGTCGCGAGCACCTTGCCCGGTGAGAACACACGCAGCAGATACGCACCGATGAAGCGCCCGACCATGGCACCGCCCCAATAAAGCGGCACGTGCTTGCCGGCCTCCTCCGGACCCAAACCGAGCACGGTGCTCTGCATAAGGTAATTGACGATCACTGAGCCGATCGCAACCTCGGCTCCGACATACAGAAAAATGCACACGGCGCCGAAACGGAAACGCCGCTGCCGCAGCAGATCCAGGGGATGACGTATCGTGATGTCCACGACCTGCGTCTCCGTCAACCGATTGCGAAACAACCAGACGATCGCCGCCACCAGGATCAGCGCACTCGCGAGCCCCAGGTAGGTGCGCGTAACGACGTGGGTCTCGTGAGTGCGATAAGCGTCGAGCGCGGCGCCCACGAGGCGCGAAGTATCCACGTTGGCCAGTGAACCGAGGATCAAAATCGAGCCGATGTACGGAAAAATCGTCGTGCCGAGCGAGTTGAAAGCCTGGGCAAATGTCAGCCGGCTGTGAGCCGTGGCCGGCCGCCCTAGCATCGAGATCAATGGATTCGCGACGACTTGAACGACCGTGATACCGGCCGCCAACACGAACAGCGCCCCCAGAAAGGGTATGAAGAGTGCGGACGCAGAAGCGGGGACGAACAGCAAACAGCCCGCCGTCATAAGCAGCAGCCCGATCACTGCCGTGCGCATGTAACCGAGGCGCCGCACGATCAGGGCGGCCGGCACGGAGACGACGAGGTAGGCGGCAAAGAATGCGGACTGAATCAACATTACTTCGCCGTAGGACAGCGTAAAGAGTCCCCTAAGCTTGGGAATTACTATGTCGTTCAGGCTGGTGATACCGCCGAATATGAAGAACAGCGCAAACACGAATGGCCGCAAATCCGGGCCATCGGCAACTACTTGACGCAAAGCCTCCACCGGCACCGGATCATTCGACGAGGAAGCTGCAGTATCTAATGTCATAATTACTCCACATGGGAATGCCGCATTACCTAACCTTAACCGCAATCTCTTGTTCATCGACGTTCCAGCCGCGCAGCGCGATGCGCGCGCAACGCGGGACCGTACCGGGACACCGAACCTCAATGTGTCGAACCTCTCCGGCGAGCAACGTCACATAGTTGTCGCTATAGTAGACTGGGAGCACTCGATTGCCCTTTCCGTCCAACATGGTGATCTTGGCCGTGAGGACGGGTACGTTGCCGCGATTCGCGAGTACCACGTCAACGAGTTCATCGGCCTTGTCCCGGCGACTTCCCGCACTGATCGTCATTGGCTGGGGCTGCAGTTTGTTCAGCGCCTGTTGGCTAGCCGCATCGCGTCCTTGCCAATAGACATTGTCCGACACCGTGACTCCGCTCGAATCGTTCAATGTCAATTTCAGCAGCACCAGGCCCGGTTGCGCGAGCGCGAGTGACAGATCGAGCGGCTTCGGCAGCGTTACGACAGAATTTGCGGCAGCATCGATGCGATCAACTCGTTCGGCGACAACGCGACCATCGAGCGACAGCACGCGGCTTCGCAGCGTGAGACCGGGTTGATCCTTTCGGGTGGTATTCACTACTGCCAGCCGATAGTCCGGCAGATTCAGCTGCGCGTGCAGCGGCTCGCAGGCTTTTTTGACCGCGTAATAGGCGGCGGCGGTATCGTAGTCGGAGCTGTAGATCTGCCAGGTGTTGCTGGGCCACGAGGGGTGCGTCATCCACAGCAAGCGGCCGCTGTTTTCGGTCCACAGATGCGCCTGAAAGCCCTCGAAGATCGCGCGGTACGAGACGTAATTCATCAGCTGCGCCTTGCGCTCGAAATCCTCGAGGCTGTGCGCCGCGCCGTATTGCTCGGCCAGCGCCGCCATGAACGTCGCGACATCGCCGTTGCCGCCGAAATGCCAGTCGTGATACGCGTAGGTGTCGCTGAGCGGCCACCGGTCGGCCGCGGGTATCGAGGCGCGCAGCGACTCCAGCGTCGACAGCGAGGGAGTACCGACTTCGACCGAGAAGCCGCGCGCGAGCTCGGTGAAATATTGCTCGGGCGGCCGATAGTTGTACGGTCCGCTGCCCTGCAGATTCACGGAGTTCGAACTGCCCGTGTAGTAGCGCGTTCCGTCGAGCGTCGCCACCAGATCCGCCAGGCCCTCGTTGAGGATGGGTTGCGGCACGCCCTCATTGCGGCCGAACCACACCGCGATCGACGGATGATTGCGATAGCGGCTGATGACGTCGCGCGCATTGGCCAGGAACAGCGCCGGATCCTGCGGCTCGAGCTGAAAGTCCTGCGTCGATACCCAGAAATCGTTGAGCACCAGCAGACCGTATTCATCGGCCAGATCGTAGAAAACCTCCTCGGTGTTCTGACCGAGCCAATTGCGGATGATGTTGAGGTGGGCCTCGCGATGCAGCTCGAAAGAACGGCTCCAAGTGCTCGCGCGATATGCGCTTGCGCGAATCGTCCATGCCCCAGCTGCCGCCGCGCGCGGCAATCGGCACGCCGTTGACGCGGATGGCGAGATACGGCGTCAGGGACTCGCTCGCCGACGTGGTGCACGGCGGGCGACGCTTCGCCCGCCGGCGTCAGGCTCCGCCCAGCCCTGCGGCGTGCGCTTGATGGCCTCGTGACGCACATCGACCAGCCGCTCGCCCAGCAGCGCTGCCCAGCGTCGGGTCGACCTCGACGCGCCGCAACCGGCCCTCGTGATCGAACAGCGAGAGCTCGTAGGTCAATTCGCGGATGCCAAAGCTGATCGTGGCGGTATCCGACGATACGATCGCCCTCGTCGATTTCGAGCGCAAGCTTGTACAGGTTGGCCGCGCCGTAGCCGTTCGGCCACCACAGCTTAGGCTCGGTGCAGATGCAGTTGCGGAAACTCGTGCGGATCGAGCGCCACGATCGTCATGCCGGGCGGCAGGGTCACGCTCTTGTGCACACTGACGTCATCCAAACGAGCGATCAGCGTGGCAGCGGACCGCAGTAGTGCGTCGATTCTCGATCGGCACGGAGATCGCGATGTCGGCGCTGTCGGTTCGCGGCAGCGGCAAGTGAGTGATGACGTGAGGGTCGAGGATGCGCAAGCCGCCGGTCGCTTCGAGCTCGACGCCCTGCCATATACCGATGTTGCGGTCGCGAATACCCGGAATCCAATCCCAACCCTCGGAGGCGATGAAGGTCGGGCCATCGAGGGCGAGCGCCCCGCCGTTCTCGCCGGGACCGGCCGCAATCGATTGTTCGTGCGGAATACCCGGGATGCGGCGGCGGTGAGATGCGCACGGCGAGGGCGTTGCGCCGGCCGGGTCGCACCAGTGCCCGTGACATCGAAAACTCCGCGGATGAATGCGCCCCTGATCTCGCCGAGCCGCTGGCCGTTCAGCCATACCTCGGCGGCGTAGTTGATTCCGTTGAAGGTAAGCGTGAGCTCGCGATCGCGCAGGTCCGCTGGTGCAGGGAATACAGTGCGATACCAATAATCCTGACGGCTCAACGAGTCCGGAATTGCGAGATTGTTGAGCCCGTAATCCGGATCAGGATAAACACCGCGCGCAATCAATGTCGTCAGCACGGTACCGGGCACGACCGCTGTATACCACTGCCGCTCGATGTATTCTGCTTGCGACAACTGCGCGCCGTCTGCCAATACCTCCGGTGCGGCGCGTAGCCGCCAAGCATCGAGGGTCCACGATCCCGCCCTCTGCATGCTGAGGCCGCTCCCGACGGCCGGTGGCGGTTCTGCCTCGGGCGCACTTAGCGCGCTTTTTGCTTTCGGTAGTGTCCACGGATCCTGCGGCTCCTGCAGACCACGCCATGCGTGTTCCTGCAAGGGCCAGCCCACACCGATGGCGTCGAAGGTCACCAGCGAAAAATCAGGCCGCGCGGCCCAGAGCGATTTCACCGTCCGCGCTGCAAGGGCCGTAGGCGCGAGCGTGAACTCGGCCAGCGAGCCGCCGAAGTGCGGCACCTCGACCCCCTCACGATTGACGGAGGTCGGTGCGAGGAGAATGCGCGGCGCGACTGACAACGTCGATGCGGCGGCCGCGGCGCACTCGCGCCCATCGAGATAGAGCCGCGCCGTTGTGCCGTCGTACGTCGCGGCAATCGCGTACCACCGGCCGGGATCGAGCTCGGCGCCACTTCGCAACGTGGATGACGGACTCAACACGAGCGCTAGTTCACCGTCCAACAACAGTACGCCGCGCCACGCAGAACGTGTCGCATCCACATCTCCGATGGCTGCGACAATCACCGTCCCCGATTGCCGCCGCGTCGAACGCACCCAACCGGTGAGGGACCACGACGCACCCGCGGCCGAGACCGCATTCGGATCGAGCGCGCGCTGCATCCCGATACCACCCTCTAGCACGGTCAAGTTGTACGGACCGAGATTCACCGAAGTGCTTGCGGCTGCGGCGAGCGGCTCGTCGGCAGAGGCTGGCGCTAATGCTATAAGCGTCGATGAAAGCAGCAGGCTTCCGCACGCGACCCATCGATCGAGATATCTCGGCAATTGTCTCTCCCCGTACCGTCGAGCGATACACGCCTGAACCGACGCTTATATGACATCGCTGACATTCCAGTCTATCGTGAAATAAGCTTCCGCGACACGCGGGGACGCGGGAACATGCCAGCTTCGTAAAGAGCGATTTCGGCGGCTGCCATCGCAGGCCGTCCACGCTCGCCGCGCATGTTGCACTGCGCTATGTTTGTCAGCGCTGACACCGTCGCACGGATTAAACACAACGAAAATATTTAATCGTTGACGCCGAGCGCGGGCGGAGTTAGCCTCCGTCCTGCGTCGACCTTGGCATGAAGATCGGTCGACGGGGGATTGAGAGCGCAAAAATAGTGCTCGGCAGCGGGGAAAAGGCAGCCGCCGGTCACGGATTGGATTGCGCCAGCTAAAACAACGTCACTACTAGTGGAGTCCCAATACCATGTCGCATCGCCGGGAAAAGCGCGCTCGTCAGGCCGCTCGTTTAGCAATTAATGACAGCGGTGTCAATTCGAAGCATCGTTTGTCGGTCATTTGGCCCTGGCTGACGAACAGACGCAGTCGACCACAGCAGCCGGTCGTCAAGGACAAAGGACAGCGAGTTGGCGGAAATCATCGTCACCGGATACCGCGCCTCGCTGCAAACCGCGCTGGACACGAAGCGCAATTCCGATCTGCCGATCGAATCGGTCGCGCCGGAAGACATCGGCAAAATGCCGGACCAGAACGTCGCCGAAGCCTTGCAGCGTCTGCCCGGCATCCAGATCGATCGCTCGGGCGCTAACGGCCAAGGCAACTCCGTGCTCATCGACGGGTCTGCGGCAAAACCTCACGACCTAACGGCGATGTGTTTCTGACGGGTAAGGAATTCTATGTCTCCGGCGAAGCCTCCGGCGGCGGCGCCGGCAGCAACGCGCAATACAGCTCGCTGGAGAGCATACCGAGCGAACTGATGAGCGGCATCGACGTTATCAAGAATCCCAATGCAGCGATCACCGAAGGCGGCCTCGGCGGCACGATCAACCTGAAGACCGCCGATCCGCTGCTCTCCGCCCGACGGCCTGACCCTCGGCGGCGTGTTCCGCGAATCGACGGCGCAGCGCCAGGACGACCAAGACGCCCGACGGCACCTTGGTGGGTACCTACAAGGTCAATGATCGGTTGGCATTCAGCGCCAGCGTCACCTACGACGATGAGAAGACGCACACCGAGGAATACCAGGACTGCGAATCGCAACGCACTGGCTCGATCACCAACGCGGCGACCGGACCCTACGCGGGCGCGCTCACGCCCGCCGGCATCACGCACGTTGCCCAAGTACTACATCGAACCCCAACTCGGCTATTTCACCGATATCGAGGACGAAACCAAGGAATACGGTGCATCGTTCGACGTCGCCCTGAAGGTGACCGATTCGATCACCAGCAATTTCCTGTGGTTCTATTCGCGCGAAAACGAGACCGACGATCAACTACTCCGACAAGGCGTGGTTCAACGGCCAGGGCGCGTCGGCCGGGAAACCGACGTCCCCGGAACCGCCTTGCCCGGCATCGATCCGACGCAGCCCTACTCGATCGACGGCAACGGCGTCGTGCAAAACGCGCACGTTCAATGCCAACGGCGCCGAAACCGCAACGCTCTATCAAGACAACATCTCCGAGGCCAACAATTTTCAATGGGTCACGAAGTTCGACAACGGCGGCCCGCTGCGCGGCATTCTTCGATGCCTCCTTTGCGCACGCGCACCTCGAATCTGCAGGCGGCGCAGGCCGACGTCGAGCACGGCCTTTATACACACCAGTGCCGGCGTGGCGACCTCGCCGGCGGCGCCGGGCTGCAACAACGGCTGCGTCGACCTGCACCAATGCCACCGGCAGCCACGGCTATGAATTCACCTACGCCAATGGCGGCACCTCCGGCCTGCCTTCGGTGAGCTATCCTGCGTCCGTATGCAAATGTCTTGAACAATCCGGCTACACCACGTTCAAGTCGAATTGGGCCTGGGCGAACCTCACCGATCAGAAGAATTTGCGGTCAAGGCGGAAGCGCAATGGGATCCCGGCCTTCATCACGGACGTGCAAGACGCACGATCACGGGCGGCGTGCGCTACGCCGGCCGCGATGTCGACCAGACCTTCGGCCGCTATTTGATCAACGGCACGCTCGCCGAATGGCGACATCGCCGGCAATGCAACGGGCCCAAGGGTGACCCGGCAACCCCGGTGCCGGCTTCGGTCCCTGGCTGTACTACCAGGATCCGGGATACGGCACTCCGAACATTCCCTACTCCACGGCCGTCTCGCAACCCGGCCTTGGCGCTGACCGGTGAACAATTTCGCGGTCGGGCAACATCATCGTGAAGAATCCCTCGACGGGCGGACTTGACCATCCGTCGACCTATCTGAATCAGGTGTGGGCGGGCGCCGGCGTGCCGAACAACACCGAGCAGTTCTTCAAGGATGGCCTGAGTTCGTTCGATGTCACCGAGCGCACCACGGCGCCTTATCTCATGGTCGACATGGGCAGCCCGAGCAGCCGCTTTCACGTCAATTTCGGCGTGCGTCTGGTCGAACACCGACCTGACGATCAACGGCGGCAGCGGCCAACCCGAACCCGACGTACTACGGCACCGCCTCCTGGAACGGCGTCGATTCGAACGTGGTCCCGGTCACGACCAAGCGCAACTACACCGACGTGCTGCCTTCGTTCAACTTCGTGCTCGATGTCACGGACAGCCAGAAGGTGAGCTTCGGCGCCGCGCGGGTGGTTGCGCCGCAGGATCTGTACTCGCTCGGGCTTGGCAATTCGTACAACTTCACGCGCGGCGCGAGCAATCCCGTGACCGGCGCGGCGCAGTTCAAGTTCGACGGCGGTGCGGCAGGCAACCCCAATCTCGACCCGTACCGCGCGTCGCAGTTCTTGCTGTCCTACGAGAACTATTTCGCGCCGGGCGGCCTGGCGAGCATTGCCGGCTTCTACAAGCAGGTGGACAACTTCGTCGAGATCGAGAACATCCCGACCTTCGTGAAGGACGACTTCGGCGGCACCACGGCCAACGTGACCGAGCCCGTGAACGCCGGCAACGGCCGGATCTACGGCCTCGAGTTCGGCGGGCAGTACGCATTCGGCGACTCGGTCGCGTGGCTGCAGGGCTTCGGCGTGGCCGCCAACTACACCTACTCGCAATCGCAGTCGACCCAGCCGACCAGTTTCGCAAGCAGAGGGCCCATTCCGGGCGTGTCGCGGAACGCGGTCACGGGAACGCTGTACTACGAGAACCACGGGTTTTCGATCCGCGGCTCCTATTCCTGGCGCGGCAAGGCCATCAACGACTCGGTAGTGGGCTCGACCTTCCCGTTTCCCGACAGACGGCGTCCGAAGGTGTACAGGTCTATCGCCGCGCCGTACGGGCAGCTCGACGCCCAGGCGAGTTACGACTTCAACAAGCACGTCGGCATCCTCTTCTCGGTGCAGAACCTCACCGACGCAGCCCAGCACACGTACCTGCAATGGCCGAACCAGCCGTTCACCTACGATAATTGGGGCCGCCGCTTCTTCCTCGGCGTGAAGGGCAAGCTCTAGGAGAGCTTGACCGCCGCGCCGAGGCCGGCGTGGCGGTAGCATTTGAGGCGCCGGCAGGTCGCAGGGCGACTGCCGGCCTATTCTCGGCAGTGGTCGAGCTGCTCTCAAGTCAGGGGTTCGGGGCAGATGTCGAACAGCTTGCAGATCAAGAAGCATCGCAATCGTCGGCGGCGGCACCGCCGGATGGATGGCGGCGAGCATCCTGGCGCGGGCGCTGCCGGGCACCGGCACCGTCATCACCGTGATCGAGTCGCCGGACATCGGCACGGTGGGCGTCGGCGAAGCGACCATTCCCCCCATCATGGACTTGTTGCGTTTTCTCAACATCAATGAAGGCGATTTCGTCCGCCATACGCAGTCGACCTACAAGCTCGGCATCAAATTCACCGATTGGTCGCGGATCGGCCGGACCTACTGGCATCCCTTCGGCACGTTCGGCGGCATGATCAATCTGCGGCCGTTTTTTCATGCCTGGCACAAGGCGCGGGCGGAGGGCCTCGCAGCTTCGTTTCAACGATTTCAGTTTGTGCGCCGCGCTGGGCGATGCGCGCAAGTTCCGCTTTCCGGACCCAGGCGCGCCAGGGACCGGCCGCGGGCCTGCGCTACGCGCTGCACTTCGATGCCGGCGCTGGTGGCGAAATATCTGCGCAGCTATGCCGAACGCCTCGGCGTCGCGCGCCTGGAGCGCACGGTGGCGGACGCCACGCGCCGAGCCGACGGATTCCTCGATGAGCTGGTTTTCGCGGACGGCTCGACGCCTGCAGGCGGACTTATTCATCGATTGCAGCGGCTTTCGCGGCGTTCTGATCGAGCAGATCCTGAAAACCGGCTACATCGACTGGAGCGACGTATCTGCCGTGCGACCGGGCGGTCGCGATGCCGACCGCGTCAACTGCGAACCGGCCGCCCTACACGGAGGCCAGTGCGCGCAGCGCCGGCTGGCGCTGGCGCATTCCGCTGCAGCACCGCGCCGGCAACGGTTACGTTTACTGCAGCGCGTACTCGACGACAGCGCGGCGCTCGAGGATCTTATGCGCGCGGTTGGCGAGAAGCCGCTGCCGAACCGCGCTTTTTGCGCTTCGTCACCGGTCGGCGCAAGCTGTTTTGGAATCGCAATTGCGTCGCGCTCGGGCTTGGCCTCCGGATTTCTCGAGCCGCTGGAATCCACCAGCATTCACCTGGTGATGAGCGGCGTGTACAAGCTGCTCGAGCATTTCCCGGACCTTGCGTTCGACGCAGGCCAACATCGATTCTTATAACAGCGAACTGATCGCACGAGATGGAGCGGATCCGCGATTTCATCGTGCTGCATTACTGCCTTACCGAGCGAGAGCGACACTCCGCTTTGGACGCTACTGCCGGTCGATGAGACTGCCGGACAGCCTCGCGCAGCGCATCGAATTGTACCGGACGCACCGGGCGAATTCGGGTCAAAGGCGGGCGAACTGTTCAGCGACCTCAGCTGGTTCTACATCTTCGAGGGATGGGCGTGCGGCCGGAGACGTATGACCCATTGATGGATGTGGTGACGCTGCCTCAGTTGCGCGATATTTTCTCCTCCTACGCGCAAGCCACCGACGCGGCGGCTCAGGCGGCGCCGTTGCACGATAGCTATTTTGCCGATGGGCCTGAGTCACAATGACGGACTCCAAGCCCTTGCTCGGCGGCGTTGAACTCGGCGGAACGAAGTGTGTGTGCATCATTGGTACGGGTCCTGACGATGTCAGAGTCCAAATCTCGGTGCCGACCGGTAATGATTCACAGGCCACCATGCGCCGCGTCGAGGAAGTACTGCGAAACGGCATCTCACTGCACGGGCCCATCCAGGCGCTCGGTATTGCCTCTTTCGGTCCGCTCGATCTCGCCCGGCACTCGCCCAGTTACGGTTGCATTACTTCCACCGTGAAGGCCGGGTGGCGTAATACGCCGGTCGCGGGCCGCTTGGCGCACACATTCAAAGTACCGGTCGGGTTTGACACGGATGTGAACGGCGCGGCATTGGCAGAGGGCCGTTGGGGCGCCGCCAAAGACTTGGCCGACTATGCCTATGTCACTGTCGGCACCGGCGTCGGGGTCGGCTTGGTCGTGAACCGGCGCCTCGCACACGGCATGGGCCATCCCGAACTTGGGCACATTCGCATTGCCCGCAAGACGGGCGACGACTGGCGAGGCGTCTGCACTTTTCATGGCGACTGTGTGGAAGGCCTCGCTTCGGGCGCGGCGATCGCGGCGCGCGCCAATTTGCCGGCGCATCAGATTCCCGCTGACAGTCCGATTTGGGAATTTGTCGCCGATGCGCTGGCGCAGTTGCTGCATACTCTGGTGCTGGCCACCGCGCCGCGGCGGATTCTCGTAGGCGGCGGCGTCGTACAGGCGCGTCCGGAGCTTCTGGTACCCATGCGCCGGCATCTCGCCCGAGCTTGAACGGTTATCTTGAGCTTGACGAACTGACCTGGGATATCGATCACTACGTCGTGCCTCCCGGACTCGGCGCACTCGCCGGCCCTTTGGGCGCGCTTGCTCTCGCGGCGGACGCGGTTTGACGATCGATGCGAAAAAGAATCCAACACAGCGAACTGGCGGCCAACATGGCAGCCGCGCCCTATCTATCGGGAACCAATCTAGCGCGCGCCGGCGACCACAATCAGCGCGTAACGCTGCACGCCGTGCGAGTGAATGGACCGGTGACGCGATCGGAACTTACGCTGCAAACGGGGCTCACGCCTGCCGCGATCGCCAATATCACCAATCGACTGCTGAAGCATCAACTCATCTTAAATGCCGGCCGCTTGCGGGGCGCCCGCGGCCAGCCCGCGTCGAAATTCGTGATCAATCCCGACAGCCGCTTCTCGATTGGTCTCAATGTCGACCGTGATCATGTGACTCTCGTCGTGCTTGATTTCGTCGGCAAGGTTCGAGCGCGCGCCTCGCGTGAAATTCATTTTGCCAAACCCGCTGCGGTACGGACGTTCTTTCAACGCTCGATCGGACAGCTTCTGAGCAAGGCGGGAATCGCACGTGAAAGCCTCGTCGGGGTGGGCGTGGCATTTCCAGACGACATCGCTCGGGCGCACTTACCGGACCAACCGTCCGACTACGCGGCATGGGCGTCGGTGCGTATCGACGATCTGATCCGCGATGTGTTGGGAATTCCGGTATTCATCGAAAACGATGCGGCGGCAGCCGCAATCGGTGAGATGCAATTCGGCTCTGGGCATCGGTACCGAAGTTTTTTCTACCTTCTGCTGACCGCGGCGCTCGGCGGAGGTGTGGTCGCTGATGGCGGCTATGTGCGCGGCGCCAACGGCCGCAGCGGGGAAATCGGCTGGCTGCGGGCTCGCAATGAGTCTGGCGAGGAGAGTCAACTGCAAAACATCGTTTCGCTATCCAGTTTGTACAGCCGCCTGGCCGAGCACGGGTTCCAAGTGGCAACGCCGCGCGGCCTCACCCGTCTCAATGCCGCCGCACGCTTGATCGTGGCGCGCTGGATTCGCGAATCGACCGAAGCACTGGTGGACTCCTTCCTCGCCATCAATTGTCTCATCAATCCCGAAGCAATATTGATTGGCGGCCGGTTGCCGGCACCGCTCATCGACCAACTGGCCAGACTCGCTAAACGCCCGAATGGCCGATTTACGCATCGCAAATTCCAGCCATTGCACCGGTGGCGCGGGCACTCACCTCCGATGATGCGCCTGCCGTGGGCGCCGCCATCCTGCCGTTTAGTTACCGGCTTTTGCCGACACGATTCGCGCTTCTGAAGGCGTCTTGAAGATGCATCGGGGCTGAATGGCGCGCAGACAGAGCCTCGCTTCGAAGTTAGAGCTTGGTCGGTTGAACTCGCGTTTGGTTCGATGGCTTGCGGAGGCCGCCTATCCGAGGTGGGCGCAGAACGGCATCGACCCGCACAACGGCGGCTTCTTCGAGGCACTCGGCCAGAACGGCAGCGGCCTGACCCACGCCCGCCGGGCTCGCGTCCATCCGCGGCAGATCTACGCGTTTGCACAGGCGCCCCGGTTCGGCTGGCGCGGCGATGCGGCTCGGCATCGTGAGGCGAGGAATCGAGTATTTCACCGCCTACTATCGTCGCGAGGATGGCTTGTTTCGCACTCTCGCCGATGCGCACGGAGCGGCACTCGACGACAGTGCTCTGCTTTATGATCAGGCTTTTGCCCTGCTCGGCTACGCCGCCGCCGCTGTCGCCCTCGATGCTCGAGGCGATTTCGAACAGCGCGCCCTCGCTACTTCGGTGCCTGATCGAAAGCCGCCTACGCGCCGACGATGGTTCATTTCGCTCGAACGACCAGGCAAACGGCTATCGCGAGTCGAATCCTCACATGCACTTGCTGGAGGCTTGCCTGGCGTGGACTGCTATCGGGAACGACGGGGACTGGACCAGCTGGGTCCAGGACCTCGTGAAGCTGGCGCTGTCGCGGTTCATTCGCCAGGACAGCGGTGCGCTTGGCGAAGCTTTCGCCCCGTCATGGGAGCCGGCCCCCGGAATAGCAGGCCGCATCATCGAACCCGGTCATCAGTTCGAGTGGGCCTGGTTACTGTTGCGCAGCGAGGCGCATCATTCCATGCCCTTGCGTCAAGCAGCGCTGCGGCTCATCGCGATCGGCGAACAGTTGGGAGTGCGCAACCATGTTGCCGTCAATGCGCTGCTCGATGACTTCACGATCCATGACTCCCACGCGCGTTTTTGGCCGCAAACCGAGCGACTCAAGGCGGCGCTGCTCGCGGCACAACTAACCGGCGAGGCGCAATATTGGTCGATGGCGCACGCTGCCGCCTCGAGTTTCTTTCCTTATCTTGAAACTCCGGTAGCTGGCTTGTGGTTCGATGTGAGGCTCCCCAGCGGAGAGTTCGCTGATACACCGGCGCCGGCGAGCACCTTATATCACTTGGTAAGCGCAATCGGGTCGCTGAACGATGCCGTGTCCCTTGGCATCGATACCGACTGACTAAGAATGAGAGCCGCGAGCCGCCGGACGCGCGGTCGAGCCTCGAATTATCAGTTCATGCGCCAACAGATGGCGCGGAATGCGCTCCGGCCAGCCGTGCCGTCGAGGCTCAAGCCGGATGATGAGATCCGCGGCGATGCGCGCCATCATGGACACCGGCTGTCGCACCGTAGTCAGCTCGGGCCATATCATGGTGGCAACCGGAGCGTCGTCGAAGCCGGTCACCGACAGCTGGCCCGGCAGATTCAGTCCGAACTTGCGCGCCATCGAAACCACCGCGGCCGCCATGTCGTCGTTGCTCGCAAAAATCGCGGTCGGCGGGTTTGCTGAGCGCAACATCCGCTCGGCGCACACCAACCCGTCCGCAAACATGAAGTTGCCGGTCTGCACCAGCTCGAAATCGACCGGGACCTGATGGGCGCGCATCTCATCGATGAAGCCGAGGTAGCGTTGTTCGGTGGCGCCATGCTCCGGCCGCCCAAGCATGAATCCGATTCGGCGATGCCCGAGATTCAGCAGATGCGCCGTAACCTGCCGTGCCGCCGCATAATCGTCGATGCCGATCGAGGGCGTGGCGCTCAAGTTCTGTTTCGGTGCAATCCGCACGATCGGGATAGATGCCTCCTGCAGCTTGCTCAATACAACCGGATGATCGCTGAGGGGCGGAAGCAAAATGACCCCCTCCAGCCGCAGCTGTCCGAGCAGCGTATCGACCTGCTTTTCGATATGCGGGCTCTGTACGTCCCAGGGCTCCACCATCAAGTGCAGGCTGGATTCGCGGCAGCGCTCGACCGCGCCGGCCTGGAATTCGCTCAAGTAGTCGCCCGGGCGGTCGCAGAACAGTCCGACCAGAAAGGACCGATTGCTGGCCAAGCCTCGCGCGTTGAGATTGGGCCGGTAGTTGAGCTGCTCGATCGCCTGGAGGATGCGATTGCGCGTATCGGAGCGCACTAGCGGCTCGTTGTTGATGACCCGTGAAACTGTCTTCGGCGAGACACGTGCGAGATCGGCAACCTCTTGGATCGTCACTGAGGGCGGAATGACTGCCATATCGAATTCTAATCTCCTTTAGATCACCCGGTCTCACGGACACTGCAGCGCAGTTCCATCGTCGCTGGAGCTGAGACGGACATCGGCAATCGTTATACCAAACCGTCCGGCCGTCGCTACCGAGAACGGCACGTCGACACCCCTGCAAACGGGCACCACCCGCAGTCCAACATGACAACGGGACCTGCAAGTTCTGCCACTCACCGAGCGGAGCGGACTTGAAGGCCGTGGTCAAGTCCAGCGATGCGCCGGCGGTGCCCCCGCAGAGCGCCTCGACGCAGTGCATCCCCATTTTGACGTTGCGATCCGGAGTGCGATCGACGCGATAGCGCACATGGATGGTGGCTCCCTGTCTCGCCTGCGAATCAAGATCGGACGCCCGGCCCGATATGACCAGCATGCCATTTTGGCTGCCGTTCCAAGTGACCCTGGCCCCATCCCCTTCGAGTGCGACTGCGACCGCGCCGTGCGGGCTTTGCTGTCGAACGGTGGTCACATGAACTTCGTCGCCTGCGTCGGCCACAAATAACGACCACGGCGCGATGACGTGACCGGCATGAAATAGACTTCCGGCCGGCGCTCGCCATGGCGGAGGAATTTCGGGATCCTCCGAGAGTTCGGGTACATTCGAGCCGCTGCGGTAATCGAGGCCCATACCCCTCGCGAAAAGCGCGCCGGACACCTGTCCCGCCGCATCGAAACTCACGGGCATCGCAGTCCGCGGCCAGGAAAACGCCAGGCGGCCCGTAAAATCATACGGTGTGGCGCCCGCCGGCGCCGCGGAACAAAACATCTGCGATCCCTTCGCCTTCGCTGCCCGGAAGCCAAGCCGCGACGAAGGCGTCAGAGGCATTGATCTCGGGATTCACCCACAACGGGCGACCCGACAGAAACACGGTGACCGTCGGCACGCCCTGTTGCCGGAGCCGGCGCAACAATTGCAATTCGTGATCATCGCCCGGAGAGAATTCCAATGTCTCCCGGTCCCCCTCGAATTCCGCGTAAGGACCCTCGCCAAACACCACAATAGCCACGTCCGGTTTTTTGCTAAAATTCCCGTCACGGCTAAGCGTGACCGTTCCACCCGCCGCCGTCACCGCAGCTTGAATACCGCCGTAAATAGATGTCGCTCCGGGAAAATCGGCGTTGTTGTTGTGATCTCCCTGCCAGTCGATCGTCCAGCCGCCGCTTTGCGTCCCGATATCGTCCGCCGCGTCGCCGGCCACCAACACGGTGGCGTGCGGATTTATGGGCAAAGTGCCGCGCGCGTTCTTCAACAAGACCAGCGACTTGCGCACCGCCTCGCGCGCCAGTGCGCGATGCGCCGTGCTTCCGAGCGTGTCGAAGGTTTGCCTCGCGTTGGGCTCGGGCTCGGCGGGCGCGCTTGAACATGCCGGCGAGTGCCTTGACGCGCAGAATGCGCCGCACCGCATCGTCGATTCGCGCGGGTGGAATCGTGCCCGCCTTGGCCTCCGCCAAGGTATTTTGATACAGCTCCTTCCAGCTGTCCGGCGCCATCAGCATATCGACGCCGGCGAGTATCGCGGCGGCGCAGTCGAATTTGGTGCACCCGGGCACTTGTTCATGAGCGTTCCAATCGCCGACCACGAATCCGTCGAAGGCCAACCGCCCCTTCAAAATGTCGGTCAACAAGTAGTGATTGCCATGCAGCTTGACGCCATTCCAGCTGTTGTAGGACGCCATCACGATCATTGCGCCGGCTTCGATGGCGGCGAGATATCCGGCGCATGCACGTCCCGAAGTTCGCCTTCGGTCACAACGGTGTTGCCTTGGTCGCGTCCGTCCAGCGTGCCGCCGTCGCCGACAAAGTGCTTGACCGAGGACAACGTGTGGCCCGGCGTCATGAACTGCGGCGTATTTATTTCGCCTTGCAGTCCCGTCACCATCGCGCGCGCGTATGCGGCCACCAGTTCCGGCGATTCGGAATAGCTCTCGTAGGAGCGACCCCAGCGCACGTCGCGCGCCACCGCAACCGTCGGCGCAAAGGTCCAGTCGATTCCGCGTGCTGGAGACTTCCTGTGCCGTCGCTTGGCCGATGCGATAGATCAGATCCGGATCGTGCGCGGCCCCCAAGCCGACGTTGTGCGGAAAAATCGTGGCGCCGACCACTTTCGCATGCCCATGCACGGCGTCGATGCCGAACAGAATCGGAATAGCGTCGTGCCCTGCACTTGCGCAGCTAGCGCGGCGCGATGATACTCGTCGGTCATATTCAGCCAAGCTTGCGGCGAGGAGCGGATATCATTGCCGGGCGCCGCGCCGCCGCCGGCCAGAATCGAGCCCAACTTGTAGGTACGCAACTCCGCCGGCGTGATCGACGCGATGTCGGCCTGGATCATTTGACCGATCTTTTCCTCCAAGCTCATGTGAGCGAGAAGTTGCTCGACCATCGCATCGGTACCCAGCGAGCGCCAAGCTGTGCGAACCTAAGGGCCATAGGTCGCTATGCAGGTTGGGAGGGAGGATCGACGGGTGGCGATGAGGTTGCAAGCGCCACGGCAAGCCCGGCTACCAACAGGGCGAGCAGCGCAAACCGCCATGGGAGCTGAATGACTCGACATATAATCTGTGCAACTGCCTGTAATAGTTATAGTTTTGCTACTTGAGCCGCCCCTAGCTGGTACTGCCTCATGGCGGCCGACTAGTGACTTTAACATGGATTCGTGAGGAAATGTCAGCGCTGTCAGTCTGGGTTGGATTTCGATCGATCACCGCCGACGAAGCCGGCGGACATGTTGCAGCCTAGTGCGCCCGGCGGACTGCTGGGCGTCCTCGATTGGCTGGTGATTGGCACTTACGCCGGCGGCTTGATCGTGCTCGGGCTGTTGATGTCGCGCCGCCATTTTGGACCGGCGGATTATTTTCTTGCGTCGCGGGCCACGTAGTGGCCGGTGATCGGGCTGGCGCTGCTGGCCTCGAATATGTCATCGACTGCGTTGGTGGGGCTCGCGGGCGGCGCTTATGCCGTGGGCATTTCCGTTTACAACTACGAATGGTCGGCGAATCGTCATTCTTGGTTTTTTTCTGCCTGTTTCTGCTGCCGTTCGTGATCCGCAGCCGGACCTATACGATGCCGGAGTTTCTGGAGCATCGCTACGATGGGCGCGTCGCGGTTGCATTTCGCGCTATTGACTTTGTTCTTGAATATTTTCGTCGATTCCGCCGGCATTCTCTACAGCGGCTCGCTGGTGTGCCAATTGCTGTTCCCGAGCTGGCCGTTGTGGCTGATCGTCACCGCTACTGGCTGGCGCGGCCGGACTGTATACCACCCTCGGCGGACTGCGCGCCGTGATCTATACCGAAGCGGTGCAGGCCGTGGTGCTGCTGGCGGGCGCGTTGATAATCTCCATCGGCGCATTTAGCCGCGCCGGCGGCTGGCATGCGGTCATGAGCGGCGTCAATCCAGCGGCGATTTCGCTGATCCGGCCGATCGGCGATCCGGGCGTTCCTTGGCCCGGATTGTTGCTGGGCATTCCGCTGTTGGGGTTCTACTACTGGTGTACGAACCAATCGATCGTCCAACGGATGTTGTCCGCCAAGAACATCGACCATGCGCGCTGGGGCGCCTTGTTTGCCGGCTTGTTGAAACTGCCGGTGCTGTTCTTGATCGTGTTGCCCGGCACGTGCGCGTTGCTGCTGTTTCCCAACCTGCCGCAGGGCGGACATGGTGTATCCGACGCTGATCTTGAAATTGCTGCCGAGCGGGCTGGTTGGGCTGGTGGTGGCGGGATTCATCGCCGCCACCATGGTGTCGATTGCATCGATGCTCAATTCCGCTTCGACGCTGATCACGATGGATGTCGTGAAACAGTTCAAGCCCGGACATGTCCGATGGCAATATGGTCAGAGTGGGCCGTTGGAGTACCGCGGCGCTCTTGGTGATCGCCGTCGCGTGGGCGCCGCAGCTGCGGCTGTTTCCCTCGCTCTGGCAATACTTGCAGGCGGTGCTGGCCTATGCGGTGCCGCCTGTGGTCACGTTGTTTGTGTTGGGAATGTTTTGGCGCGGAGCGACCGCGGACGGCGCTGCCGCAACCATGCTGTTGGGTCGCTGTGCGGTTTCGCTCTGTTCCTGATCAACGTCGTGCTCCATTGGACGCACTTTCATTTTCTCTACGCGGCGCCGATCCTCACCCTGATCGATGCCGCGATATTGATCGGCGTGAGCTTCCGCAAACCGGCGCCATCTGTCGGCAGCGGGCGAAGCGACCATGTGGCAAGTGAGTTATAGCCGCGCTGAGCAACTGCGGTTGCGAGGGGTGCCGCTGTGGCAGGACTATCGATTTCAGGCGGCAGCGCTGCTCGCATTGACTGCGGCCGTGGTTATCATTTTTCGCTGAGCGAGATGCATCGACCGAAACCCACCGGCTTCGCCATCAAGCCCCAACGAAATGACCCCTGCCCTTGCGGCAGCGGTAAAAAATACAAGCAGTGCTGTGGACAAATCGGATTTATCAATCGGCCGGATGCAACCACGGCGCCCATGGACATGAATCGACTCATCGCCATGCTCCAGGCCGGCCGATTCGCGGAATTGGAAAGCAGGTGCGCGAACTGATCGAGTCAGCACCCGAATTCCGGCGTGGTGTGGCAGATTTTAGGTGTGGCCCTTACGACGCAGGGGAAAGATGCTGTCCGCGCATCGGAAAAGGCCGCGCAACTCTTACCGAATGATGCCGGGGCACACAATAATCTGGGCAATGCGTTGGGACGGGTCGGGTCAGTTGGATCAGGCGGTGGCGAGCTATCGGCGAGCGCTGATGCTCAATCCCGGTTTAGCTGAGGCGCACAATAACTTGGCCAATGCGCTTCTCGGATCTTGGGCGCCCGACCGAGGCAGCCATGAGCTGCCGCCGCGCACTGGAAATTAGGCCTAACTACGCCGAAGCGCACGATAATCTGGGCAATGCTTTGCTGAACCTCGGGCTGTTTGATGAAGCAGCAGCAAGCTATCGGCGCACACTTTTGATTCAGCCGCATTCTGCCGAGGCCCACAATAACTTAGGCAATGTGTTGCTGGATCTTGGGCAGATCGATCAGGCGCTTACGCATTTCCGCCGAGCGCTCGTGCTCAAACCCGATTTCGCCGAGGCTCACAACAATTTGGGCAGTTTGTTGCGTGGATTCGGGCAACTTGATGAAGCGATGGCGAGCTACGGCGCGCACTGGCGCTCAAACCCGATTTCGCGGAGGCACATAGCAACCTCGGCATTGCGCTCCGGCTGCTGGAGCCGCACTGCTGAGGCGAAGTGAGTTGTCGCAGAGCGCTTGAGATCAATCCGAATCTAGCCGCAACCGTTGCGGTACTTGCCGAAATTGCACGCGGATGCAGGGGAGAATTTGCAGAGGCGGAAAGTTTATTCAATAAGGCCGTCTCGATCGAGCCAGAATCGCCGGAAGGTTGGCCGGGCATCTCGCGCCTTCGCAAAATGTCTTACAGTGACGCGGACTGGTTGGCCGAGCCCAAAGAATGGCCGGGCGGCGTCTGCCGGCTCAGAAAAGAGGTCCACCTGCGCTATGCAATCGGGAAATACTTCGACGATGTGAGGGATTTCGATCAGGCATTCATCAATTTTCAACGCGCCAACGAACTAAGAAAATCTTGCAGAGCCGACTATGACCGGCGTGAACTGACTCGGGCCGTAGATCAAATCATCCTGTCGAATAATCGAAATTGGCTAAGCCGGGTGCAGATCAATTCGATCACATCGGAGCGGCCGGTTTTCATCGTCGGGATGCTGCGCTCGGGCACAACGCTTGCCGAACAAATTCTCGCATCACACCCTGCGGTGTTTGGGGCTGGCGAGCTTCCCTTCTGGACCACCGCATCTGTCGCCTATCGATTTTCTCCTCCCGACGCCGAAGGGAGCGCGGCTCTGCTGCGCAGGTTGGCCGCTGACTACTTGCGGCTATTGCAAGACTTATCGGCGGACGCGTTGCGCGTTGTGGACAAGATGCCCGCCAATTTCCTGGCGTTGGGATTGATTCATGCGTCGCTGCCGAACGCCCGTATCATTCATATGCGGCGTAATCCGATCGATACTTGTCTTTCCATTTACTTTCAGCATTTTGAAACCGGCATCTCCTACGCGAACGATCTGCAGGACCTCGCGCACTATTACACCGAGTATCTGCGCCTCATGCGGCACTGGCGGATTACGCTGCCCGAAGATGCAATTTTGCACGTGCCATATGAGGGATTGGTTGAAGGACAAGAAGCCTGGAGCCGCAAAATGTTGGCGTTCATCGGTCTGCCGTGGGATCCGCGTTGCGTTGATTTTCACGTGACAAATCGGACCGTCATCACCGCGAGCAAGTGGCAGGTGCGACAGAAAATCAGCCAATCATCCGTCGGCCGCTGGCGAAATTACGAGAAATTCGTCGGGCCTCTGCTCAAGCTCATGGAGTTGGATTCGTGGTGATGCGCCCGAAGCGGCGCCGCTCTAGCGGCCACCGAAGTTGTAGGTCATGCGTAATCCAATTGTGCGGGGGCGATTCACCGTGACCGCCTTGTATCCCAGGCTGTAGTTCGCGAAGAGTTCCGCGCGCGTGTCGGTCAAATTCTCTCCATATGCCTGAACGACCCATCCGTCCTTTCCCGCACCGAGCGCCGCATCGTAAGTGGTGAAGCCAGGCAGATCGTAAGCGATGGAATTGCCCTGCAAGTCTACGGTGAGCCGATCGGTCGTGGAGAACGAGCTCGACTGATGCACGACGCCGGTCTGGGCGAACGCGTGATACGAGTCGATGGCGAACTCATAGCGTGCGCGAAAGTTGCCCTGAAACGTCGGGGCCCCGGCGAGGGAACTGCCGACCGTACCCGCCGGATTCGGGAGCTTTTGCCCGGTCGAGGTTTGCAGCAAGCTGAAATTGATCGGTGTTCCGTCAGCCCAATAAAAAGGTGCCTCCTTGACCAGCGCGCTGTGATTCCAGGCGCCACCCGCCTCGAGGGTCAACCCGGCGGCAGCGTGCGCTTGGGCAAAGCTCTCAACACCGCGCACTCGGTAATCGCCGCCATTGATATTTCCATTCGACAACAAGCCATTGGCAAACGCGTTGACTTGGGCATGATTCCAATTCTCTTGGTAGAGCGCACCAACCCATCTAAGCCGTTCGTCCAGCCACGACGTCTTCCAGCCGAGCTCATTGTTGGTGAGCGTGTCGGGTCCGTAGGCTAAGGGCGGGTTCCAGCCTCGATGCGCATTGGCCTGCGACTTGCCAGAGGGTCTCGGAGCCCATGGCCAAGCGGCGAATTGATTGGGGCCTCGAACCCCCGATTGAAGCCGCCCGCGCGGAACCCCTGCGACCAAGTGTAATAAAGCAACGCATCTTCGCTCAATTTCCAGTCCAGGTTCGCGCGGCTCCTGAACCCAGAGTAGGTCCGGTCCAGTCCTTCCTGATTGAGATTGATGAACTCGCTGTGATCGATACAGGGATTAGGCGGATCAGCGGCGAGCTTGCAGCCGAAACTACCGACGATCGAGCCCACTTCGGTCGTATTCGTGTTGAAGTAGCGAGTTCCAGCAGTCAGCGTCAGCGCTCCGGGGACGAGTTCCACGTCGACTGAACTATACGCGGCCTCCTGCCGATAACCGCGGGTGATGTCGTTGAAGTAGGCGTCGCCGAGCAGCCGCACATTCGGATTGTTCGAGGTAACTGGGTAGGGTACGAACTCCGCGCCCGGGTGACAGCCGCAAACCTGTTGACCATCGAACGAGAAGTAGCCGGTCGGCGGACCGATCGGCTTGAAGTATGGCAGCGCCGTTAGATAGTACCAGTCCCCTTGGTCTTGAATACTGTACTTCTCGTAGAACAACCCACCCACGGCCCGGATTCGCCAATCATCGGGTGTGCTAAGCCGCAGCTCCTGGGTCAGGTGCGTGTTGCGCAGCACGTCGCGCCAGGTGGAACTCGGCGTGAAGCATTTCGCCTCGGCCGAGCTTCGGACCCGGATTCACGCATTGATAGTAATCCACGTAGACTCCGCTGTGCGCGTAGTCAGTATAGTCCTGGACCTGGTCGACGTTGCGAACCAGGTAGGCCCCCGCGTAAACGACTTTCAGATCCTGCGAGGCGCCCATTGATCGTGAGCGCGGTATTCTCAAACTTGTCCTTGTCGTACGACGGGTTATAAAGCTGAACGGTGAGATCGGGTTGCGGCGCGCCGAAGGAATCCGCCGCCGCTTCGGCGAAAACGCCGTCCGCCTCCATATTCTGGTACGACTGTGCGATCAGGCCGCTCCAGTCGTCGTTGAATTGGTACAAGGCTTCGATGCGCATGCCGCTATAAGTGACCGGATTGATATTGTCGGCGACCACGGCCGCGTTGTTGATGACCACACTGTTGGCGGGCACGTGCCCGCCCGCATAGGAAATGCTTCGGTCGGTGTCGGCGCGAACGAAAGTCGCCGGAGATATTATCGATGTATCCCCCGCGTTTCTCACTGTAGATCACGGCTCGCGCCGCCAGTCGATCGGCGATGATCGGAACATTTATCATCGCTTGTAGAGCGCTGCTCGGATCGCCGTGGGCGGTCGTCGCGTACCCCGCGCTCGCGCTCGCCTCCGTCACGTTGAGCTTCGGTTTGTTCGTGATATACCGCAGCACGCCCGCCTGCGCGCCGGCCCCGAACAACGTTCCCTGCGGGCCCTCCAATACTTCGATGCGATCGAGATCCGCGGCATAGATATCCAGATTGCGGCCCGGGAGCTGCGCGGATTGCTCATCGAGGTAAATGGCGACGTTCGGGAAGCTACCGTTTGATCCTGCGGCCTGATTGCCGTAATCGCCGGTCCCAAGCCCCCGTATATAGATATTGTTTTGGCTCGGGCCTACCCCGTGCGCGGTGACACCGGGCAAGTAGCTCACGAAGTCGTCGAATGTCGTGACATTGAGCCTGGAAAGCGTGGCGTTCGTGAGCACTTGAATCGTGATCGGAACGTCCTGGAGATTTTCCTCGCGGCGGTTGGCAGTGACGGTGACCTCGGGTAGTGGATCGTCCGAGCTCTTCCTAGTCCTTGTCGTGATCTTGGGTGACGGGGGATCGGCGACGATACGGACGGTATGCGCGGTCAGATACTCGAACTCTAAGTCCGGTGCCCTGAGAGTAATCGTGCGAGCGCCTCCTCGTACGCCCTCGCCCGCCGATACCGCGTGGGACTTCTGGTTGCGCACGACTCCGGAAACATAAACGAGCTGTAGGCCGGTCTGGCGGGCAAATGCCTCGAGCGCACGGGCAAGGGATTGCGCGGGAATGTCCGCGGTCAGCGTGGCAGATTCGGCGGCCAGCGCATTTGAGGAGTGCGCGCCGGCGAGCGCAACCGGTGCGCAGATCGCAAGGGTGCGCAGAGCTTCGGAGACGGCGGTCGCGATATCCGCCGATGGGTCGTCGCGAGCGAACGCGCATGCGGTACCCTGATCGACTAGTATTCTTTGACCCGCGAGTATACGCGGTCAAAGCAGATCTAGTCTCGCGACACTCGAATGCGCGTCGCGGTCACCTCGACGTGCACACCTTCGAGACTTCTCAGGAAAGCGATGAACCCTTCGGTGTCGTCGGTGGCGAATACTCCGCTGATTTGCAGCTCGCCCAGCGCCGGCGTAGTGATCTCGATCGGCTTCGACGCGTACCGATTGAATTCGGTCGCGACGCGCGAAAGCGGCTCGTGATCGAACATAATCTGCCGCCGCAGCCAGGACGTCGTGCTATGCGCGTCGACTGCTATGGGCACGGCAGGCCACGCACCTTGGGCCACGCTGATCTGCTGGTCGGCGTGGAGTTCTACGAATCGCGCAAGCCCCTGGCTCGGATCCGTGCCCTGCCCGCGAAGCATTGAGGACGGCCCTACTGCGGCCCTTCCGTCGACAACGGTGATCACTGTAGAGTCATGCTCCAGACGTACATCGAATTGGGTTCCGATGTCGATCACCTCCGCCGACCCGGCGAACACCCGGAACGGGCGCTTGGGTTCATGGGTCACTTCGAAATCAGCCTCGCCAGAAGTGAGCATGACGATGCGTTCGGATTTGCTGTAACTGATGGTGACCGCACTATCCGTATTGAGGTGCAAAATCGAACCATCCGGCTAGACGGCGGGTCTGCTGCTCGCCGTGCCGTGTCTCGAAGTGAAGCGTCGCGACCGTCTCGGGGGCTAGGGCGCGCGGCGCGAGCCCGAGATTCCACCACGCGAGCAAACCGAGACTCAGCACGGCGAATGCCGCCGCGGTGATTGCGGCTGTCCGCCAGCGGGGCCGAGAACCGATCGCGAGGCGTCTCAGGAACGCCAGGCCAAAGCGGTCGGGTGGGCTCGTCTTCTGCGGCGTGCGCACGTGCCACAATTGAATCGACGGAGTTCTTCGAATCGGCACCAACCTCCCGCAAATCTCGAGCGATGACGGACAGGCCCAAGTACTCCTCCACGTGCAGTGGAGAGGTCTTGAGCCACGCTGTAAAGTCTTCGCGCTCCCGCGTAGAGAGCGCCTCGCGGTTTGCCACGAACCAATCCGCCGCTTGCTGAGCTATGAGATTACGCAGTTGTTCCTCGTTCGCGCTCATGAATTCACCCCAGCCGCGCCATGCGACGGCGGCAGTGCATCAACGCCTGGCTCAAATATTTCTTGACCATATTTGTCGATACTCCGAGCCGCTCGGCGATTTCTTCGTAACTCATTCCGTGCCAGTACTGCAGTTCCACCGCGGCCTGGCACTTTGGCGACAACTGACTCAGCACTTCCCTCAACCTCTTGATGCGCTCTTCGCGATCGAGTTGTCCGCCGAATGCCGGCAGGTCCGCGAGCTGCTCCTGCACCAGCGGATCTTCGATATCGATGACCTTGGAGTAGTCCGGCGTGCGCCGGGCGTGTTCCTTGGCGAGGTTGCTCGCGACGGCGTAGAGATAGGCTTCTGGATTGCGAACCTTTGTCATATCGGGAACTCGGAGCATACGCACATACACCTCCTGCGCGAGTTCCGCGGCCTCAGGATGCCTGCGAACGCGTCGATACAAGAATGCTTGAAGGGCACCCCCGTGTTCAGCGAACAGCCGCTCCACTAGTGATTTTTTTATTTCGCTCATTGGGACCCGAGTGCTCGGACCGGAATCTTCGAACCCGCGTAATATGTTATGAGTAATTCTGCCGGAACTCGGGTACCTCTAAGTAAGCACGACCGTTCGCCGTCGAATTTTAAGGCGAGATGTGCGTCGCCGTCGCGGGACAATTCATCGGTCTCGGTCCCGACGAAATGCCAACACAGAGTTCCGTCCGTGTACAGCGGCGTCATCGGGCTCCCGGGAATTCCAGCCCACCGGCGCGGATAGGGCGGACAGCCGTGCCTTCTTGGACTTCCCAGCGCGGTGTCACGCGACGGCGCGAGTAGGGACCGTCGAGGTCTGCCCGGCGGCGATGCGACGACAAATAACGGTACCTGAATCGCGCCTGTACCACTCTTACTCAAAGTAAGGGGTCGTTTACGCGAGTGACTTTCGCGGACAGCCATAGGAAGACGCTCTCCAACGCAACAAAATTACTCGGAGGATAACTTCATGAAAACAACTCTCATCGGAATTGCTGCTAGTGCAGCCTTATCGCTTTTCGGACTGCCTGCGCATGCCAACTGCGCATATCCAAGCGGCGGGAATCACCCGGATATCCAACTTCCTGCGTATCATCACCAGCACTTCGGGGACCATGAGGGCATCGTGGGAACCTGGCTTGTGAATTACGGCCCATGTTGGCCAAGCTTTCATTCAATGGCACAGCGATGGCACTGAGTGGGAAAACATCACTCACCCCTCCATAGGCGGAAACATCTGTATGGGTTCTTGGGTACAGACAGGCCCATGGACTTATTCCCGCAACCACTTCGGTTGGATTTTTGATTCGATGACCGGACTTGATCGCCGGATATTTTAATGAGACCGAGACTGACACTCTGTCGAAAGATGGAAACTCATATGCCGGAACCAACGTTACGATTTTCTACGACTTGGCCAGCCCTCCCAACGTGGTGCCAGCACCGGGAGCACCGTCGCCGGCGCCGGCGGGTGGATATCCTGGTACGTCGTCGGCGGTTCGAATCGCTGCCATAATATCAATTGATCCGCAGACCACATGCTCCCGTCGTCGCGAAATCTGCGACGGCGGGAGCCTCGCGGGCCGGCACCCTCACCTGACGGCGCAATGGTCCCTCATACCCATGATCACGCTCACGACGCGACCATCACTAAGGTCAATCTCTGGGCCGCGAGCAGTTGACCGATACTGTCGATTTTCACGTGTGAGCACGGGCGGTACGCCAGCCCTTCAACTGGCCGCAGTTGGGCCGACAGTCGCCCGACGCTGGTCAATCCCGGTATCGACCCTGCAGTCTGCGATGGCCGGCAGCTTGCGGGCTGTGGTCGACGCCCGTAGATTGCACAATGACGTGACGGCGACTCGCGCTTCAGAAATTTAGGTCTTTTCAAACGGGGCAATGCATATGAACAGAATTACCGTGGCTGCCGCGGCATTCGCCGCGGCCCTTGTGGCCGCTGGCATAACGGGAGCGATGTCGGATAAAAGCGGTTACGCGGAGGATCGGGCCGAAATAGAGGACCTCCAGGCGCGCTATATGTTTGCGTTGGATTGGCAGGACGCGGACATCTACTCAGACACGTTCACTGAGGATGGCATTCTGGATTGGGCCGGAGGAATCGCCCGCGGTCGAGATGCAATCCGCGCGGATGTGCGTGGCATGCGAGAGCGGTTCGAGAAGCATGAGGCGGCAGATGCGCCGCTTCGCCCGGCGCGTCTGCGGCACATGATCACGAATATTGTCGTACGAATTAACGGTAACCAGGCCACCGGACGCGCATATTGGTTCGAGCTTAACGATGATGTGCGTGACCGACGCCCTTATCTCGGTGCATATGGTCATTACGAGGATGAGTTGCGCAAGGTGAATGGCCATTGGCTGTTCAGCAAACGCAAGATCTACAATGAGCAGATGGATTCGCGAGCTGCGTCAGCGCAAAACCCCGCTTGGTAGAAGCCTGCTCGGCACGTTGCGAGTGCGGACCCCCTGCTGACAGTGCTACCGCCCTCAAGCCTCAGCGCCCATCCCGGCATCTGCGTTCACCGATGAGGCGCGGCGTCGGCGCCAAATCGCGTGGGATCGAGCCCCGTCGCTACCTCGAGGTCGCCGGGGACTTTCCGTACATGTATCTTTAGTTTCCTTTGGGGAGATGAGTCATGCAAGAAACCCCGCGGACGTCTCGCAGCAATCCCCACCCTAGTGCTTCGGTCAAGTTTCTCCGAACAGTCGGCTTACTCGGTGCAAGCCTCATATTTGGCGCAACCAGTCAATGGGGCCTCGCACGGCCACAAGCCGAGAAAACGCCGACTGCAGAACCGGTAACCAAACCGGCGAGCTTTGAGCCTGGACGGCTGGAGCGGGTTAAAACGCTGGGCAATCCATTGCTCGAAGGGTCGATTCCGACCTACTACACGCGTGGCTACGAAGCACGCGCACGAAAACTGCAGACCTTCTTTTCCGACGAGCTGCAGTTCGCGCAGCGCCGGTTGCAATTTCACCTAGCGGTTTCGCTGGCTGTCCTGGACTCCGCTCAATATGCATTAACAGAGCGCCAGATGCCTTACCCGACCCCCTCGTGCACGGGAGATCCGCCTGTAGCGATGATGCCGGTAAACTGGGTCGGAGGTCCGGACGTGTTTCCGAAGGAGAAAGACGCCGCGGCTGGCGTGCGGCAGGCGGTAAGTGCGCATCGTCTTCCCTGGAATGATGCCGCCGGCAGCGCTTACGATCTTTGGGGTGGGCACGAACTCGGCCATGCAATCCTCGATGCCTACGGTATCAATCCGGGAACGCGCTGGCTAAACGAACTGGTGGCTTCCTATGTCGTGTATGCATATCTCGCAAGCGAACATCCTGAGCAGCTGTGGTTGATCGATGTTCTCGAAGTCGGCGGCCGACCGGGTCAACCGCAACGCTATGTGTCGCTCGATGACCTTGAGTCAAACTTCCTACAAATTGCTGTGAACGATCCGCGGAACTATCTTTGGTACCAAGCTCAGTTTTTTGAGCAGATCAAGAAGGTCTATAACCGCCACGGCGTTGAATTTTTAGAGGCATTGCGACGGGCCTTCCCCGACGGACAGTATAAATTTGCCACGCTTGGTACTGCCGAAACATTACTTCGTCTCGATACGATTGACCCCGAATTTAGCTCATGGGCCCGAGATTTGAAGTCGATGCCACGAACGCCCCGCGCCCAGTGATCAGAGAGTACTAAGCGCGAGTGTATGAGCGCGAAAGTCCCTGTCTACCGGGTGGATGATTGGGGCAATCGAATGCTGCGCCGCCAAATAAAAAAAGGGCCTGAAAGAGAGGCCCTTTTTAATTGGCGGAGAGGGTGGGATTCGAACCCACGTGCCGGAATTACCCGACCATCCGATTTCGAGTCGGCGCCGTTATGACCACTTCGGTACCTCTCCGTAAACTTAAAATGTCGGTCGCGTTAACTTAAAAACAGGTCGCGTTTACTTAAATCCTTTTGCCGTTAACTTAAGCATTTTGGCTTTGTGACGCGATCGTCCGCCCTGTTAGAATCACATTTGTCAAGAGTTCATCGATGCCGATAAAGGATTATTCTAGCGCATCGGCATAGGGCCCGCCTCTAGAACGGAACCAAGCCCCGCCCCACGGAATCTATATAGCTCACGACCGTGCGTAATTTTAACGTCCCGAAAGTTTGGCAACGGTGGTCAAAGTTAAGTATCGCGGTTTGTGCCGTCATGCTGCTTGGCACCTGCTCGCCCTTACCGAGCTTGATCGAGCAGATCAAGACGCTTGGCGAATTGCGCGTCGTGACGCGCGATGGCCCGCTGGTATTTTATCGTGGAGCGGATGGCCTGCCGGAAGGCACCGAGTACGAACTCGCGCGCCGCTTCGCGGAGCAGCTTGGAGTGAAGCTCCAAATAACGCCGGTACGCAGTTACGCGGAAATCTATTCGGCGCTGAATTCAGGGCGGGCACACTTGGCCGCAGCCGGATTGAAGGTACCGGCACAATCGATCGACGGCATTGAATTCGGTCCCGCTTATCAGCGTGTGCGCGAGCACTTGATTTACCTCCGAGGCGCGACGCGCCCTGGCTCGCTCGCCGAGATTGGCAACGGCGATCTCGAAATTGCTGCGGGCAGTTCTCACGCGAAGGCGCTGAATGCAACGCGCGACTCCTTGCCCGGGTTGGTGTGGGTCGAAAATACCACCACCGATTCGCAGGCGCTCTTGGAGGGCGTCGCGAAGGGCACCATCGACTACACGATAGCGGATTCCACCGAATTTGCGCTCGCTCACGACGCCTACCCCGACTTGCGCATCGCGTTCGACTTTCCGGGCGGGCAGTCCTTGGCTTGGGCGGCGAGCACACGCTACCCAACCTTCTTGCGCGACATGAACGATTATTTCGCGCATCTTAGCGGCGACGGTGAATTGGCGGCGATCGTCAAGCGTTACTACGGCCGTTCCGAGGACATGGAATTCGCGGGCGGGTCCGGATTCATGCAGCATTTGCAAAGTCGCCTACCGCTTTATAAGAAATGGTTCGAAGAAGCGGCTGAGCAAAGCAGTCAAGATTGGCGCCTATTGGCCGCCATCGGCTACCAAGAGTCCAAATGGAATCCGAGTGCTGCTTCTTCCTCCGGCGCCAAGGGGCTCATGCAACTAACGTTGGAATCGGCAACCGCCGTCAAAGTCTCCAACCCTTCCGATCCGAGGCAAAGCATTTTCGGCGGCGCCCGCTACTTCAGGCAGGTGTACGAGAAGATCCCGACCCATGTGCCGGAACCCGATCGTACCTGGTTTGCGCTCGCGGCCTACAACATCGGATATGGACATTTGGAAGATGCACGCGTCCTCGCGCAGAAAGCAGGCCGCGATCCGGATTCCTGGAACGATGTGCGGGACTTTCTACCGCTGCTCGAACAAGAGTATTGGTATACACAGACGGAGAACGGCTACGCGCGCGGCTGGGAGCCCGTGCGCTATGTGGACAATGTCCGCGGCTATCGCGATATGCTCGAGTGGGCTTGGGGCGGTAACGGCGGCAGCGGCAGTGCGGTCGCGCTGAATTGATGCGTGCGGATTAACGCCGCGCCTCGAAGAACCTTCGCAACAACGCGCTGCATTCTTCGGCGCAAACCCCGCCGAATACATCCATTCGATGAGTCAGACGAGGTTCGCGGGGCAAATCAAGTACGCTGCCGCAGGCGCCGGCCTTGCGATCCCAGGCGCCAAAGACGACTCGCGCCACTCGCGCATTGAGCGCGGCGCCGACGCACATCGCGCAAGGCTCGAGGGTCACATATAGCGTCGCCTTTGCGAGGCGGTAGTTCTGTTGTCGTGCAGCCGCGGCACGCAGCGCAACGACCTCCGCGTGGGCCGTGGGGTCTTGGGCAGCGATCGGACGATTCCATCCTTCGCCGATTACTTCTCCAGCGAGTGCCACCAGCGCGCCCACAGGAACCTCGTTCTGTTCATGCGCGCGATGCGCCAACGCGAGCGCCTGCTGCATGAAATCTACGTCGGTGGGTAATCCGCCGGGCGTCACGCTTATTTCCATCGCATATAGCGGGCCGCGAACAATACCGCATACAAGGTCAACAACGCGGCTGCGCTCAGGGCGAGCGAATTATGAATACCGAGACTCGCGCCGAGCAGGCCGACAGAAAGACCGCTGAACGTACGCAAGCCCATGGCCGACATCGAGAACACGCCGATGACTCGACCGCGTATCTCGCTGGGCGCGTTGATTTGTACCAGTGTCTGCGCCATGGCATTGAATGCGAGTTCCATGAATCCCGCCACGAACAGCAGTACGACCGCGAGGGCGTAGACATTTGCGCGCGCGAATCCGATCAGGGCGCCGGCCCAAATCATGGCCAAGAAAAATGCGGTGCGCACTCGAGGCTGCAGCAACCCGCGCGTCTCCAGAAGCAGGCCGCCCGCCAACCCGCCGGCGGCATCCGCCGCGAGCAACATGCTGTAGGAGAAATCGGCGCGTCCATGGCCTAAATCGCGCGCAAACTCGGGCATCTGCGCCTGGTAAGCATTGCCGACAAAAAATGAGGCGGCCCCGATCAACACGGTCATGGATAGCAGAACTTGGCTGCGCGCCACCACCTGCATCGTCGACCATACGTCGGCGAACCCGCTCACCGCCGGCTTGGGGGGCTGCAAGTCGGGCGCGGCCAATCCGTAGGGAGCTCTGATCAACCACACGAAAAGAGGCGTGTAGATCAGCGCATTGACGATGATGCCGTAAGCCGGGCCCAAAGCCAGCAACAATCCCCCACCTACGGCGGGGCCGACCAGGAAACCGAGGTAACGGCCGGTTGCGTTGAGGCGCACCGCGCTCGGCAGCTGTTCAGCGGTGACGATTTGGTGAATCAACACTTGCGACGCCGGGATCCAGATCACTCCTGCAAGTCCGTGGATGACGAGCAGCAACATCGCCATCCATAGCGTCACGGAGTCGGTCAGGAACATCACTCCCCAACAGAGCGAGACGCCGAGAAGCATCAGCATTCCCACTTGAATCAGCCGACGGATGTCGAAGCGATCGGCTAACGCACCGGAAAAACCGGCCAGGAAGAGATATGGCACCCAGTGGGAAATCACGGCAAACCCGCCGAGAGCCGGCGAATGAAACTTCTGGAATATCACCCAGTAGCTGATGACGTGCTCGATGTTGTCGGCCATCATCGCCGCGGTGGCGCCGAGGAAATAAATCCGAAAATCGCCGTTGGCGAAGGAAGCAAAGGCGCGATGCTTGGGTGCTGGGACGGGGAATTCGGCGCTCATGACTCAAATTGTATCGGAATCCACCCCTACCGCGGAAAAAGCGAGTCTTCCCTTCGTGCAAGTCAGTAGAATTGCAAGCTGCGCCACGTGGCAACGAACAATGTACAAGAGAGAGCGGCATGCGCATGATATTCCTGGTGGCGGCGATCGCCTTATCTCTGCCGGCGGTCGCCGACGAAGGCATGTGGACCTTCGACCACTTTCCTTCTGCCGCCGTGAAGCGGACATACGGAGTCGACGTAACGCCGGCGTGGCTCGATCACGTGCGGCTTTCGACCCTCCGACTGACGAACTGTACGGCCGCATTCGTATCTGCTGACGGTCTCATTCTGACCAATCATCACTGCTTGGAGTCGTGTCTCGGCGAACTTTCGTCAAAGGACGACAGCTTGCCCGAGCGTGGTTTCGCGGCCGCGGATCGCGCCGCTGAAAGACGTTGCGCCACGCAGCTGGCGGACGTTCTGATGGGAATGGAAGACGTCACCGCCGACCGTGCTTAAAGCAAGCGCCGGGCTCGGCGATAAGGCGGCAAATGATGCACGCAAAAAAGCGCTGACCACGCTTGAACAGGCCTGCGAGCAGGCGAGCGCCGGCCTCAAGTCCGGCAAGCTCAAGTGCCAGGCCGTGACGCTCTACGAGGGAAGCCAATACTTCCTCTATAAGTACAAGCGTTACGATGATGTTCGATTGGTTTTCGCGCCGGAGCAAGATATCGCGGCCTTCGGCGGCGATCCTGACAATTTTCAATTTCCGCGCTGGAGCCTGGATTTCCTGCTGCTCCGAGCCTACGAACATGATAAACCCGCCAAAACGCCCAATTTCCTGCCGATCGATTTCGCGGGCCCGCAATTGAATGAGTTGGTTTTCGTTTCCGGTCATCCTGGCTCCACCTCGCGTTGGGAAACCCTCGCGCAACTGGAGTTCGATCGCGATTTGCTTTTGCCAACCACACTGCTGCGCGCCTCTGAGCTGCGCGGCGGCTACATCCAATTCGGCCGCGCCAACCCGTCCAATGAACAGTTGGTTATAGGACCGCTCAATAGCCTGGAGAACGTGATCAAAATCCGGCGCAAGCTGCTCGACACCTTGCACAATGATTCTATGATGACGCACAAAAAAGAGGAGGAAAGCACCCTGAGCGCCGCTTGCGAAAGCTCCGGGGCCAACCCTTGGCAGCAAATCGAATTGGCTTCCGCTCGCGAACGTGCGCTCTATTTGCCCTATAACCTTCATCGAGGGCGGCGCGGGCTTCAACAGCATTCTATTCCGCTATGCGCGCTTGTTGTTGCGGGCGGCCGACGAGCGATTGAAGCCGAACGCCGGTCGGCTGCGTGAATACACGCAAGCCTCGCTGCCGCGCATCGAGCAGCAGCTATACGCTCGAGTACCCGTCTATTCCGAAGTTGAAGCAATGACGCTGTCCTTCTCGCTTCAGCGCATGCGCGAGATGCTGGGTCCGGACTACCCGCTGGTGCGCAGTTTGTTCGACAAGGAATCGCCCGACTCGCTGGCGACACGGCTTGTCGCTGAAACGAAACTCGACGACGCCGCCGTGCGCAAGCAGCTATGGGAAGGCGGAAAGGCTGCCGTGGACGCATCGCGCGATCCCATGATGCAGTTGGTGCGGGCGCTCGATGGTCCTTCCCGGTCGCTTCGTCAGCAATTCGAAGACGAAGTTGAAGCGCCGATCAGCGCCGCATCCGAAAGGATCGCTGCGGAGCGAGTCAAAGCCTTTGCTGGCCAGATCTATCCGGATGCGAATTTCACGCTGCGCCTGAGCTACGGCAGAGTGACTGGGCTGGGTGGAAAACGGCACGCCGCGTCGAAGCCTTCACTCATCTCGATAGGGCGTTCGAACGGGCGACGGGTTCTTCACCATTCAAAATCCCGGACAGCTGGATGAAGGTGAAAGACCAGCTCGATATGCGCACGCCATTCTGCATTTCGACGAGCAACGACATAGTTCCTGGCAACTCCGGCAGCCCGATGATCGATGCACGAGGTAAGATCGTCGGCCTCATGTTCGACGGCAACATCCATTCCATTTCCGGTACCTACTGGTACGACGCGGCGAACAATCGCGCGATCGCAGTGCATCCCGCGATCATCCGCTTGGCGCTCGATAAGGTGTATGGCGCGAAAGCCCTACTGGCGGAGCTCGACGGTAAATGAGCGACGCAAAAAACGTGAAGCTAGGCCAGCCCAGTGAACCTGGGGAATACGATCAAGAAATGCTGACTCTGCTCCAGATCATCTGGGGCGACGGTTTCTTGTCGCCGGGCGGCGCCGAGGAGGTTGCACGCTTACTCGAAGGCAGCGACATCCGCGATTGTCACGTGCTCGATATCGGCTGCGGTTTGGGAGCCATCGACGAACTGCTGGTCACGAAGTACGGGGCGCGCTCGGTGATAGGGATCGATATCGATCCGGGTTTGGTCGCGAGTATGCAAAAGCGCGTTGAGCGCGCCGGCCTTTCGGCCCGCATTCAAGGACTTCGAGTCGATCCGGGTCCAATGCCGTTCGCCGGAGCGAGCTTTGACGTGGCTTTTTCGAAGGACTCCATGGTGCAGATACCCGACAAGGCTGCGATTTTTTCCGAGGTGCTGCGGGTGCTTCGGCCGGGCGGACGATTCGTTGCCAGCGATTGGCTGCGCGGCGGAACGGCCGACTATTCGGCGGAAATGATGGAATTCTTCCGCCTCGAAGGCATTGCCTACAACATGGCCTCGCTCGATGAGAGCGCCTCGGCGCTCCACGATTCGGGTTTCATCGATGTCAAGATCGTCGATCGGCATGGCTGGTATCGCGCGCTGGCCCAGCGTGAACTCGAAGCCATGGAAGGCACTCTGAAGGCGCTGATCGTCGGCCGGATCGGCGAGCAGCGTGCGCAGCACTTCATCGACAACTGGCGTCAATTGGTGGTCGTGCTCGAGCGCGGCGAACTACGCCCCGGACACCTGAAAGCGATCAAGCCACAATAGCTGCGATATCGCAGGCTGGCGTCCATATCGCTCATTGCCGCGCAATCGCGGACCGATTTCCGCGCAGCACGAACTTCTGGATCTTTCCGGTAGCCGTCTTCGGCAACTCGCTCACCAAATGAAACTCGCTGGGCACCTTGAAATGCGCGAGCGCACTGCGCGCGAAGTCGCGCAGCTCAGCCTCCGTGACGGCTTCGTCGGGCCGCAGAACGACGAATGCGTGGGGGGTTTCGCCCCACTTCTCATGCGGTATGCCAACCACCGCCGCCTCGAGCACCGCCGGGTGCCGCAGCAGAGCGCCCTCGACCTCAATCGAGGAAATGTTCTCTCCGCCGCTGATGATGACGTCTTTGAAGCGATCCCGAATTTCGACATACCCGTCCGGCTGGATGACCGCGGCGTCGCCCGTGTGAAACCATCCTCCGGCGAAAGCCGCCGCGGTCGCCTCCGGATCGTTATAGTAGCCCCGCATCACGACATTCCCGCTCGCGACGATTTCGCCGAGGGTCGCGCCGTCTCGCGGCACATCACGCATGTCTTGATCCACGACGCGAAGCTCCCCGGACGTAATGAGTTCCACTCCTTGGCGCGCCTTGACCACCGCGCGATCGGCCCCGGACAACGACGCATGCTCGGGCAATGGCTCGCAAATTGAAATAAACGGCGCGGTCTCGGTCAACCCGTAGACGTGGGTAATTTCCCAGCCGAGTTCCGACTCCATCCGCTCGATCGTCGCAGCTGCGGGCGGCGCTCCCGCGGTGAATACCCGAACGCCCCTGCGAAGCTGACGACGCATCGACGCCGGCCCGTTCGCGATGCTGATGAGGACCGTCGGCGCGGCGCAAAGATGCGTCACGCGCTCGCGGTTTACATGGTCATAGATGCCGGGCGCGTCAACCTTGCGCAGGCAAATGTGCGCCGCGCCGGCGGCGGTCACGGTCCACGGGAACGTCCAGCCGTTGGCATGGAACATGGGCAGCGTCCACAAGTAGCGGTCGGCCGGCGTCATCGGCCAATGCACCAGCGTCCCCACCGAGTTCATCCAGGCGTTTCTGTGCGTAATCATGACGCCTTTCGGACGCGATGTGGTCCCGCTCGTATAATTGATGGCGAGCAGGTCCGTTTCTAGGATTGCGTCGGCACGCTCTGCATTCGCGCTTTGTTGCAGCAACGACTCGTAGGCAAGCCAGCCGGGTCGTTCGCCCTCGAGTGCGACGAAATGCCGGACGGTGGGCATCTGTGCGCGGACACGGTCGATCGAATCGAGGTAGTCCCCATGTGCGCAAATCAATTTCGCACCGCTGTGCGTCGCCATGTAGACGAAGTCATCCGCGGTGAGCCGATAGTTCATCGGAACGATGACCGCACCCCTTTGCGGGACTGCGAAGAATTGCTCCAGGTGTTGATGGGTGTTTGGTGCGATGGTGGCGACGCGGTCCCCTTTTTCGATGCCAAGAGCCGCAAGGCCGGCGCTCCAACGATCGCAGCGTTCGCCAAACTGCGCATAGGTCAACCGGACGTCGCCGTCGACGACCGCTTCGCGGCGGGAATGCAACTTGATGGCGCGGCGCGCGAAGTCGAGAGGTGTGAGCGGGGTTTCCATGGCGTTGCGTTGCAAGTGTGCCTTTGAGGAAGCCGATTTGTCGAGCGCAGTCCGTGATGCATCGATCCATTATTATAATTAAATCAATCGCTTACGCTATTGTGCAAAATGACTTCGCCGACGTCGACCCGCGCGGCTCGTTTGCCCGTCCGTATCAGTCATAATCAGCCGCCTGGGATATTGCCGGAGCGAGCATGGCGGATCAAATGGGCGTGACGGCCGAGTCATGTGACGTGGCGGTCATCGGTGGCGGTCCCGCCGGCAGCACCGCCGCGGCACTGCTGGCCCGAAGCGGCTACAAGGTGATTGCGCTGGAGAAGGCGCATCATCCGCGCTTTCATATCGGCGAGTCGCTGCTGCCGATGAACCTTCCGGTATTCGAGCGGCTCGGTGTGCTCGACAAGGTACGCGCACTCGGCGTGTTCAAGCCGGGCGCGGATTTCGAGGCGGACAACGAGCGCGGCTACAACACCTACGCGTTCGCCCGCGCGCATCGGCAGACAGTCCGCCGCACGCCTACCAGGTGTGGCGGCAGGATTTCGACAAGATGCTCTTCGACCACGCGCGCGAATGCGGCGCGGATGCGCGCGAGGGCCACGAGGTGATCGCCGTCGAGCAACGCGGGCCGCGCGAATCGCGTCTCAACGTGCGCACCGATGACGGGCCGCAGCTACAGCATTCAGGCGCGTTATGTGGTCGACGCCAGCGGCCGCGACGCATTCCTTGCGGCGAAAAAGAAACTGCGGCGAAAGAACGATCAGCATCAAAGCGCCGCGATCTTCGGCCACTTCCGCGGGGCGAACGGCGCGCGGCGAAGATGCGGGCAACATCAGCATCTATAGCTTCGAGCACGGCTGGATGTGGATGATTCCGCTGCCGGACGGTGTGATGAGCGTCGGCGCGGTGTGCCGGCCGGACTATCTCAAGCAACGCAAGGGCCGCACGCGTGGAGTTCCTGCTCGACACGCTGAAGCTGAGCCCGGCGTCTGTGGCGGCGGCTCGAACGCGCCGAACTGATCGGCAACGAGGTGCGCGTTACCGGCAACTATTCCTACGACTCGAAGCAGATGGGCGGCCCCGGCTGGGTCTTGGTCGGCGATGCCTTCGCGTTTCTCGATCCCGTATTCTCCTCCGGCGTGTATCTGGCGATGAGCGGTGCGGAGCAGGCGGCGGAGTGGTCGACGCGGCGTTGCGCGAACCGAAACGCGAGATGGCGCTGCTGCGCAAGCTGGAAAAGCGCCAGCGCGCCGGCATGGGCCGCTTCTCGTTCTTCATCTACCGCTTCAATGGGCCGGTGATGCGGCAAGATGTTCCGCGCGCCGAGCAATGTCTGGCAGCTGGAGCAAGGCGTGATCTCGATGCTCGCCGGCGACCTGTTCGATTCGCCGAAAGTGCTGTGGCGATTGCGGCTGTTCAAGCTGGTCTATGCGATCTGCCGGCTTGCGTGACTGGCGGCGCTGGCGCGCCGAGCACAAGTACCGGCTGGCGCAGGCGCGCTCGCAATTTCACCGGCGGCAGCACGCCGTTGGACAAGGCGTAAATCAAGGGCGACCTTGAGCGCTTCTATGGTTTCGCGGCAGGTTTGTCCTGGCTGCCGGCGACGGCGGCTTCCGCCGCCTTGAAGCCGGTTCGAGAGTGCGTTCCGTCGCAGAACGGCTTGGTGGTTGAAGCTCCGCAGCGGCACAGCGCAAACGGACGCTTGGGAATTGCATACGAGGCGCCGTTCCAATCGACCGCCGTTACGTCATCGCCTTGGACCAGGTAGGGTCCATTCTGAAGCACTTTGATGGTTGCCATTGGGATATCTCCAGTGTGGGTCCGCTACAAGAAATCGTATGAGAAATGGCGCTCCGCGCGACGTACGCGGCCAGCGGGCGGATCGGGGAAATGCGCGGGATACAAAACCGCATCGTTCTCCGCGCACTGCGCAAGCAAGCGCTGTCTGGTGGCGCAGGCTTCAGCCGGACTCTCGTCGGCGAAGAACGGGATGTCGGGCCGGACGAGTTGGATCGGGTGGTGGACAATGTCGCCCGTGAACACCGCCCGCACTCCGCCGCGCTGGGCGTTCACGACGACGCTGCCGGGAGAATGGCCGGCCGCATCCTCGAGCCAGATGCCATCCTCGATCTCGCGATGGACGCAGTGGCCGCTCTCCACGATGTCGGCAAGGCCCGCCTCGACCACCGGCAGCACCAAATCGAGGTAGGATTCTCGATTGTGAGCTTCACGCGTCTGGCGTCCAAAGAACTCGAAGTCCTTGCGGCTGAACACGTAACGAGCGTTCGGAAACGTGGGGATCCAGCGCCCATCCTCGAGACGCGTGTTCCACCCGACGTGATCCGCGTGCAGATGCGTGCATAGCACGAGTTGAATATCAGCAGGATCGCAGCCCGCGCCGGCTAGGTTTTGCAGCCATTGAGACTGAAGTCGATGGGCCCAGGGGACACTGCGCTCCTTGTCGTTGCCGCAACAGGTGTCGATGAGCACATTCAGACCATCGACGTTCAGCAGATAGCTGCGTACCTCGATGCGGAAGATCGCAGCCTCAGGATCCATCGAAAGTTCATCGCTCCAGTACCAGGTCTGCAGCGCAGAGAGGTCCTCGCCGGTCACGCCCGGCACGGCAAACTGCATGGGTATCCTGCCCTCGCCTTCGCGAACGCTCTTGACCTCGAGCTTGCCCAAGTGCCGACTCATGAACGCTCCCCGTCTGTCGTACCCGCCATCCTCTCACAGCGCGGCCGCCTGAATAAGTCTCGGATGCACAAATCTCGCCGCCTCCGGGTATCATCTGCGGGTGGGGATGGCCGATGTCACGCAGGGGTTCGACTACATCGTCGTGGGCGGCGGGACCGCCGGCTGCGCACTCGCTGCTCGATTGTCGGAGGATTCCCTTAGGACGGTCTGTTTGCTGGAGGCTGGTGGTTCCGGCAAGAGCATGTTTATAAACATACCGGGCGCTATCGTGATGGCGCAGCGGTCGGCCGCACTGAACTGGCGCTTTCAAACCGTGCCTCAATCCCGGCTCAATGGTCGTCGGGTATCGGTGCCCCGGGGGAAGGGCCTCGGCGGCTCAGCGCTCATCAATGGCATGGTCTATTTCAGGGGAAACCCCCGGGACTATGACGCGTGGGCCGCCGCTGGGGCCCGGGGCTGGAGCTACCGGGAGGTTCTACCGTACTTCCGCAAGAGCGAACACAACGAGAATTTCGGCTCCGACGTGTACCACGGCAGCGGCGGACCGATGAACGTTCGCACCGTTACGCACCCGAATCCTCTCAATTTCTCTTTCTTCGACGCGCTCGCAGGCCTCGGTTACTCCTCTCGCAATGACCTGAACGGCGAGGACACCGAGGGGATGGGCCTACGGCAGGTTTCGATCCGGGGTGGCACGCGCGAGACCACGGCAAACGCGTTGCTTGAACCCGCGCTAGGACGAGCGAATCTTACGGTGCTGACCGGCACGCAGGCCACCCGTATCGTCCTGGACGGCCGGCGCGCAGTGGCAGTCGAGGCGCGCTCCGCGGGTGCCAACCTCATCGTGAAGGCGCATCGAGAAATCGTGCTCACCGCGGGAGCAATCCAGTCGCCACATCTCTTGATGCTCTCTGGAATCGGCGATGGCGAACACCTTGCTGCGCTAGGAATTGCGGTACGGCATGATCTACCCGGGGTCGGGCGCAATCTTCACGATCACCTTGCAAGTCCGGTGCACATGCGCATGCAGAATTCCGCGTCTTACGGCGTCTCGTTTCGCGCCATGCCGCGTAATCTCTGGAATGTCGCCGAGTATTTGTTGTTCCGTCGCGGGCCTTTGGCCAACAACGTGTTCGAATCCGCGGCGTTCGTGAAGTCGATTCCGGGTCTCGACAAACCCGACATACAACTCGTCTTCCAGCCGGCCAAGCGACCCGGCCCATCCTTCCCGTATCCGGTGGGTCATGGCTTCGCGATCAGCCCCGTCGGCCTCTATCCGCGCAGTCGCGGGCGCGTCACTCTGGCGAGTCCGGACCCATTCGATGCACCGCTGATCGACCCGAATCTGCTCAGCGCGCCGGAGGATCTGCCGCCGCTGATTCGCGGCATACGCCTGGCACGCAAGGTCTTTGCATCGCCGGCCTTCGCGAAATACGGAGCCGAAGAGACTTCGCCCGGAAGCGCAGCTCAAAGCGACGCCGACCTTGCGGCTTTTGTCCGCGCAGAGGCCTATACCGTCCACCATCCGGTCAGCACCTGCCGCATGGGCATCGATGCCGATGCGGTGGTGGATTCAGAACTACGAGTGGTCGGTCTGGATAACCTGCGCGTCGCAGACGCGTCGGTGTTTCCTTCCATCATCGGCGGCAACACAAACGCGGCGGTCGTCATGATCGCGGAGAAGGCCTGCGACCTGATCCTGGGGCGCCCGCCGCTGGCGCCCGACACCTTCGAGGCCCCCGACAGCTCGCATATCGCGCGGCTTCCGAGTTCACCGATCACCACATAGCGGAGTTCGCCATGACCCAAACACCCAGCGCTGCGGAACGCATCGAGATCGAACGTGCCTGTGAGCGCGTCATCTATGCCTATTCACGCGCCCTTGATTTAGGCGATATGAGCGCGGCAGCGGACTTCTTCGCCGAGAACGGCTCCATGGCGAGGCCAATGGCACCCCAGCAGGTCATCCAAGGCCGGGAGACCATTCGTGCCGCCCTGCTGACTCGGCCGAGGACATTGCTCACGAAGCACCTGGCCACAAATGTGATGATCGACGTCGTCAACCGCGACGAGGCTCGCGGGCTCTCCTACCTGACGATGATCTCGACGACGCCCGGTGATGCCGTCGCACCGTATGTTTCCGCAGGACCGGTTTATTTCGGCGAATTCAAGGATCGCTTTGTGCGCGAGGGCGGCGAGTGGAAATTCCTCGAGCGGCGCGGTTCGATCCAGATGAAATTCTTCGGCACATCGGCTCCCTGATTGCTGCAAGTTCCCCCGCGGCTCGGATGCAATCTTTTAGCCCATGAGCGACAGCGGTTTCGGGAGCGCGGCCAGCAGTTCCTCGCCGAAACGCGCGTCGATGTGGAAGAATGCGGCGCGGGCGACCGTGCCCGAGCGGTTCTCCCAGGCGTGGCCGGTACCGCGCTGCACGACCACATCGCCCGGCTTCAAGGTTACCTCACTGTCATCGAGAATCAGGACTAGCTGACCCTCGATCACAACCACATAATCGAGAGTCCGTGTCCGATGCATCACGGTTCGCTTGCCGCCGTCCCTGAGCGGATAGACATCCAGGATCCGCAGTAGGTGGCCCGCCACGGGCATGATGGTGAACGGTCGCTCATTCGGTTCCCGGGCTTCGACCGACGTGAGTACAGGAACCGTATGGGAATCGCTCCATATTTCGTGAAAGTCGGCGCCGACCTCTATCCCGTGCATCGGGTGATTCTGGGGCGCAGATCCGTCCGACAGAACAACCGATTTTCCGCCGGAATCGTGACCTGTGACGACGCGTCTTATGAGTTTCGACATCAACCGTTCCCCTTAAGCGGCCTTCGCTGACGTATCTTAATCGATGGAGACCGCGATGCGCTTCGAGACGCGATATGTCGACTGCACATTGCGCGCGCCTTACAATCCCAATCCTGCAGGGCGGCCCAGCGCGATATACTTTCGGACATGACCGAGGTGCGCATTCTGTCGATCATTCCGCCGATGACGCAGCTCAACACGCCGTATCCGTCTACGGCGTATCTCACGGGGTTCCTGCGCTCGCGCGGGTTCAAAGCGGAACAGGCAGATCTCTCCATCGCCCTGGCGCTCAAGTTGCTGTCGGTGCAGGGCGTGCAGGCGATTCACGCGACAAGTGAGCGCGCTGCCCCGCAAACAACACACGGCAGCCACGGGCTTTTTCGCCGAGCATTTCGAGTCCTACCGCACTACAATCTCGCCGGCCATTCGATTTCTGCAAGGTCGTGATCCCAGCCTGGCTCATCGTATCGCCTCGCAGGCATTACCTGCCCGAAGGCCCGCGCTTTGCGTCGCTCGAGCACTACATCGACAGACCAGCGACAGGACGGCGACGCGCTCGACTGGGCCTTTGGTGCACTGGGACTGCAGGATCGCGCCAAGCACATTGCCACCCTTTATCTCAACGACCTCGCGGACGTCATCCGCGATGCCATCGACCCGCGCTTCGAGTTCGTGCGCTATGCAGAATCGCTGGCGGCGAGCCAGCCGACGTTCGATCAGCTGCAAACGGCGCTCAGTGCGCCGCACAATCTGGTGGATGCATTCCTGCACGCGCTGACGCTCGAAGCGCTGTCGCAGCATCAGCCGAACCTGGTGCTCATCACCGCGCCTTTTCCCGGCAACGTTTACGGCGCGTTTCGCATCGCGCAGACCATCAAGCAAACCCACCCGGCCATCGTCACGGTATTGGGCGGCGGTTATTGCAATACCGAGCTGCGCGCCATGAACGAGCCGCGCGTATTCGACTACTTCGATTTCGTAACGCTCGATGCTGGCGAACGTCCGCTGCTTGCGCTCATCGAACATCTGCAGAACAAGCGGCCGCTCGATCAGCTGGTGCGCACGTATACGCGCGAGCATCAGTACGTCGACTTCAAAGAGCCCGATATCGCCTTCTCCGAGAGCGGCACGCCCACCTACGCCGGCCTGCCGCTGGACGACTATCTGTCGCTGCTGGACATGCTCAACCCCATGCACCGTCTCTGGTCGGACGGCCGCTGGAACAAGCTGACCGTCGCGCACGGCTGCTATTGGAAGAAATGCAGCTTCTGCGATGTAAACCTTGATTACATCTCGCGCTACGACGCTGGCGACCACCGATGTGCTGATCGATCGAATCGAATCGCTGATTCGCGAGACCGGGCAAACCGGATTTCACTTCGTCGACGAAGCGGCGCCGCCCAAGGCACTCAAATCGCTTGCGAACGCGCTGCTGCAGCGGAAGCTGGATATCTCCTGGTGGGGCAACATCCGCTTCGAGAAGTCATTCGATGCCGGTCTTTGCCGGCTGCTGGCCGAAAGCGGCTGCATCGCCGTCACCGGCGGATTGGAAGTGGCCTCGGATCGCCTGCTCAAACTGATGAAGAAAGGCGTCTCGGTCGAGCAGGTGGCCCGGGTCACGCGCGCCTTTTCCGACGCGGGAATCCTCGTGCACGCCTATCTGATGTACGGCTTCCCCACTCAAACCGCGCAGGACACCGTCGACGCCCTGGAATACGTGCGCCAATTGTTCGCGGCCGGTTGCATACAGTCGGGTTTCTTCCACCGCTTCACCTGCACCGTGCATTCGCCGGTCGGCAAGCATCCGGAACAGTACGGCGTGACCTTATCTCCGCCGCTCCGGACCACATTCGCCAACAACGATATCAATTTCACGGACGCCACCGGCATCGACCACGATGTGTTTGGCGCGGCGCTCAAGAAGGCGCTGTACAACTACATGCACGGCATCGGACTTGATCTCGACGTGCGCGAATGGTTCGAGCAACGCGCGCCCGTTCGAGGCATCGGCAAGAGGGCTCGCCGCCGCGCGGCCGACGCTGTGCCGCGCACCATCGTGCCGCCGAAATCTGATCGAGCGGGCGCTTGCCTGAACGCGCCCGCGTGCTCATCGCCTTCAACAAGCCGTTCGGCGTCGCCTGTAAATTCAGCCCGGAGCCGGGCCGCAAGACTCTGGCGGATTACATCGACGCGAGAGGCGTTTATCCCGCCGGCCGCCTCGATACCGACAGCGAGGGCCTGCTGCTGCTCACCGACGATGGCGTCTTGCAGGCGCGCATCGCGGAGCCGAAGCACGATATCGCGAAGGTGTACTGGGCGCAGGTGGAAGGCTCCCCGTCTCCAGCGGCGCTCGAGTCAGCTGCGGAAAGGCGTGAGTCTGGGCGACTTCACGACGCAGCCCGCGAACGCGAGTCTTATCGAGGAACCGCAGGAACTGTGGCCGCGAGATCCGCCGATCCGCTATCGTGCGAAAATTCCGACCGCATGGATCGAGCTCACGATACGAGAGGGAAAGAACCGCCAGGTGCGGCGCATGACGGCAAAGGTGGGATTCCCGACGCTCCGTCTGATACGCGCGGCCATCGGCAAGGTAAGTGTAGAGGGACTGGCGCCGGGTACGTGGCGCGAAATCAGCCCGGACGCGCCGTGGAGCGGCTGACGATCCCGCGCACGAGTGCAATCCCCGCTCACTCC
>CAWAMT010000013.1:0-108988 GCA_963783185.1 uncultured Gammaproteobacteria bacterium
TTGAGGATGTAGGCTTGAGTGGCACTGAAATTCATGGGGTTGTATTCTGTACCACCCAGCGATGTGACGGACAACACCCTAAGTTCCTGGTCGTTTTGGATCGATTCAAGCGAGCGGTTCTCGGCAATTCATTCAAGCGCGATGAGATTCAGGCGCGACTCGCCCACGCACCGCCGCCGACGGACATCGGTGAGCGTAGCGCCTCCTGGTCCATCTGATTCAAGCTGACCTTGCCGACGGCAAAATTGCCTGCGGAATCAGCAGATCATGCGCCGAACACAGAATCCGAGTGTGTTTTCAACCTTTCGAAGGCCGCGTCTGGCTTTGCGGCTCCCAACAATACCTGTGCATGAGCCGCTCGGCGAAGGACGGCATGCGCCTCGATGCGCGGCAAGCGCCCCGAGTGCGGACGATTCGCCGCTCGCGCCTGCGAGCTAGCTCCGGATACTCTGAAATTAACAGAGGTATCATGCGAATTGCCGTGGGTTTGGTGATTGTTTGTCTTGCCGGGTGCGCGAGATGTCGCCGTCGCGCCCCCTGCGGGCGTGGACTTGAGCGGGCATTGGAGCTCTACGGAGCCGGACAGCGATGACCGTGCCTCTTGCAGAGTCAGCTGACCGCCGCAACGGCGGCCGCCGGCGCCGGCGGTCAGACCGGCTCGGCCGGGCGCCGTGCGGCGGCGGGTTTGCTCCAGGTGCCGTTGGCCCGGCATCACCCTCGGTTTCCAACGCTGAGCTTGCGATGGCCGGGCAACAGGGTCCGGCCATCAAACAGAGCGAGGGCATAGTCACGTTCATCACGGACGGGCAGAACGGTGCGGCCGGCTGCAAAGTTCACCGGTCCACGTCGGGGCTATGACCGATCGCATGGCCGAGGGAACGCCGCCGCCGGCTTGCGGCCGGGACGCAGGAGTGTTGGCGACGGAAGATGATCATCCGCCATTCGAGCAGCGCTTCAACTTGTCGGATGACCGCCAACGTTTGATTGAAGTGGTGACTTACAAAGGGCCGCTCGAATGGCTTTACGGCCTCTCGCCGGTCTGGCATCGTAATTCAGCGGCACCGGCTCGCAGCAATAAAAAAGCCGGGCAGTGCCCGGCTTTCAAGTCCCCATGCCTTTTTCGTGGCGCTTGTTGGTCGCGCTCTGCGCTATGATCGGTCCCCTCCACTTTCCCGATAGTCCTATCGCGTGCGGAACAATACTTTAACCGTGACTTCATCACCTAAGCTAGCCCTAATGTAGAAAAAAAGTGCTAAAAATAAATGTGGTCATTTAAAGCAACATAAGGGTAGGGAATCCGTGCTCGGTGGACTCTGAGGAGCCGCCGCTACGAGTTCGAGTATCCAGGTGGTGCAATTTCACAGCAAGTAGCGGGAGACCCAAAAGTGGCCAAGGCACTCGAAAGTCTACGGGGTGCCGGCTGATGGACCGTGCGTACGCGCCGCGCCTATTTTGACTGCGCATTTGGGTTAACTGCATGTACGCACCGCATTTCCGTCGACTCGTGGAATCGCAGGAGCAAGTGACCCTTTTTCTGCCTGCATCCCCAGCGAAGGGTCGAGCCGCTAGCTTCGATCGATCTTCTGGCCCGAGACTCCCCCCCAGCGCTCGGTCTGGACGCTGTCCTGACTTCCTGGGTCTCGGGGAGTCCGATGTCTTGTCCTAGTTCTCACCTTTGCGGATGCTGCAAGCTGCGGTCGCGGACCTCGCCCATGCGGGCTGCGCGACGTGCGGAGTCTTCGTTTATCGGAGCTTCAAGTTCTGCGCTCGAGGTTGGGGGGCCTCTGTCGCCGCACGCCCTTCCTGATCTCGTGCGCCGTTTGGTGTGCCGGCGACGATCGCCTGCCCGCGGCCAAGCAGGAGAGCATCGTCTTTCGGCAAATTCCAAGCTCGTGAACTGTGAGTACAGCCAATGGAGGAAACCAGGGCGCGTTGCCGTCGCTGCGATTCGTCTCGAGTTGGCGGACAATCCCGCGGACCTATTGACACCGATCCTGGTCGCTGGCAAATGAGCGCTTTTCTAACGGATAGGCAACTGAGGGATTCGTGAGGCTAATAAAGTACATCTAGTGCCTTCGCGTCGCGAAGCTGACAAATGGATCGAAGCGGGCCGGGTCGCCTAAACGTGAGATCGCCTATGTTAGGAACGCAAGGTGAACGAAGGCGACCAATTTGCGTCGATGGTGCGACCTTCGGCGCTGAAGAAGAGGCAGATCTCACATAGCGCTCAATAAACCGGGCATCATCGAATTGCACCACTGGACCCGAAATCAAGGACAACATCATCCACTTCGTCGGCCATCGCGGAACGCATTTCCCACCGGCAGGCTCGATAAGGATTCCCGGAGGGCTTGATCTTCCGACCAACGACGGCGACATCGTCAATGAAATCCTGCGATCGGAAAACAACTACACGAGAAGGAATATCATGGTGACCGTGATCGCCCCATCACGGATCTTGCGTCTTAAAATGATGGCCGAGCGGCGTGAAAATCATGGGTGAAACTGACCAAACCCGAGCGAAGTTGACCGCCTCGATGCCAAAACTTTCCGCATCATCCTGACTCAAGGCTTCAACCGGCAGATCTGCCGTACGGTGCTCCGCGCTCGGTTACCGAGTGCAGCGTTTGAAGCGCGTGCGAATCATCGAACATCGAGCTCGGCGACCTAGAGGTTGGGCAAATGGCGCTAATATTGACGGAATCCGCGAACGCCGCTCGCCGGCTCCGCCTGTAGCGGCGTCAAGGCTCGAGCGGAGCAGCAACCCGCCTGGACGACTGATCGTGACCATTGCTGTCCGCGCCATCCGGATCAGGGCGCCTTGCGGCGAGCCAGCGAAAAAAATCTCCACCCTGACTGCGCCAGTAGCGGTAGTTGAAGAGCATGGCCGCTCCGCGATCTTGACCAGTGAAGCGCCGGCGAAGTCCAAAAAAAGCGAGGCCCCGCGTGCAGCTATGCGCGGCGAACTTCCTCGGACAGCGCGTATTGGTTCGGGCCCACCTGCAGCCAGGCGGCCGCCTTACCATACAGGCAAATGTTCCCGGTGCGGCGCTATCAACGTGACGCCGTGAACCAGCAGCGGCGAACTCGTAGGCGGTCCACGTCCCGCCGAGCACGTGCCACTGCAACACCAAGTTGCGCCGGCGGAAATCGATGACGGGAACAGTCGCCGCGTGCTCGGGGCGCGGCCCGGGACATCTCAACATTAAATCGTTGCTCGGGCACACCGGCGAACGCACCTTGGACGATGCCGGCCGTAAGCAGCTGCGGCAGCACGGCGGGAGCGCGGCCGGGCCTCCCGTCGTACACAACATAGAGCGGCACCCCGGCGCGGCCGGAGCAGCGGCAGAGCCTGGGTAATCGCCGGGTCGCGCTTGGTCGAATCGCCCTTCATCAGGGCGACGTCCCTGCCGCGAAAGACCTGCGGTACGGCAGGGTCGGCGAAGGCGTTGCGCTCGTTGACTAGGCAGGTGCAACACCAGCTGGCGGTGAAATCGCACCAACAACGGTCGGCCCGCAGCCTCGAGTTGCCGAACTGAGGCCGCGGGCCGGCCGCTGTTGGTCAATTTCACCGCCAGCTGGTGTTTGACCTGCCTGGTCAACGAGCGCAACGCGTTCGCCGACGCCGCCGTACAGCAGATCTTTCGCGGCAAGGGCGTCACGCTGATGAAGGGCGATTGGACCAACCGCGATCCCGCGATAACCAAAGCGCTGGCTGACTTCGGCCGCGCCGGCGTGCCGCTCTATGTCGTCTACAACTCGAAGCCCGGCGCATCGCTCCCGTCGTGCTGCCGCAATTGCTCACGGCGGGCATCGTCCAAAGCGCGTTCGCCGGCGTGCCCGATCGCGATTCAAAATAGCGCTTGAATGGCGCATGCTGCGGGCATGGCCTCCGAGAACGCCGGCACAGTTTCGGTCATCGATTTTCGTCGCCAGAGCATGGTGCTGCAGTGGCACGTGCTCGGGCGGGACGTGGACCGCTTACGACGTGCCGCCGTCGCTGGTGCACGGCGTCGCGCTGATCCGCTCGGCCCAGCCCAACATTTGCGTGTACGGTCATGGCGGCCGATTGCGGCTGCAGGTTGGGACCGAACCAATACGCGCTGTCCGAGAACTCGCCGCGCATCAAGTGCACGCCGGGGCTTGGCGAGTTTTGGCCTTCGCCGGCGCTTCACGGTCGAATCCAGAGCACCGGCGGCATGTCTGTTCAGCCACGCGCTACTGGACCAATCAAGGTGAGGATTTCTTCCGCTGGCTCGCAGCCAGAGCCCAAGATCCGGACTGGCGCGTCGCACGTCGGGCGGCAATGGTCGGACGGCGTGCATGCGGGCGTGCTGCGCTCGGGCTGAGCCGCTTGGGCGATGCGCGGCAGCAGCCCGGCGACCTCGGATTCCGTCAGATAGCGCCACTTACCCAACCCCAAGGCGCCGAGCTCAACACCGATGATGCGCACGCGCTGCAGTCGCTGCGTCCTGTAGCCGAGCGCCGAGCACATGCGGCGGATCTGCCGATTGAGCCCTTGAGTGAGGATCATGCGAAACGTTTCCGGCATCGATGCGCGTCACTTTGCAGGGCTTGGTCATCTCACCCATGATTTTCACGCCGCTCGCCATCATCGCGAGCGCAAGATCCGTGATGGGGCGATTGACGGTGACGACGTATTCCTTTTCGTGATTGTTCTCGGCCCGAAGGATCTCATTGACGATGTCGCCGTCATTGGTCAGCAGAATCAATCCTTCGGAGTCCTTGTCGAGCCGGCCAATCGGAAAAATCCGCTCGCTATGGCCGATGAGGTCGAGGATGTTGTCCTTGATTTGCGGTTCCGTCGTGCAGGTGATCCCCGACCGGTTTGTTGAGTGCAATGTAGATCTGCGTGTTCTTGGCGCCGATGAGCTCCCCGTCGACTCGCACTTCATCTCCATCGGCGACCTTGAGTCCGAGACGGCGCGGATGCCGTTGCAGGTGACCCGTCCCGCTTCGATCCATTTGTCGGCTTCGCGCCGCGAACAGACACCAGTTTCGCTGATGTACTTATTCAGCCTCACGCATCCCGTCCGTCCTATCCGTCGAGAAAAGCACTGATTTGCTTCGCCAGCGACTTCAGGATCGGTGTCGAATAGGTCCGCGGGATTGTCCGCCAACTCGACGAATCGCACGTTCGGCAACACGCCCCTCGTCCATTGGCTGTCTTGCGCCGTTCCGAGCTTGGATCTCAAAACGATGCTCTCCTGCTTGGCCGGCGGCAGGCGATCCATCGCCGGCACCCCCACCAGCACCAAACGGCGCACGAGATCGGCGCGTGCGGCACCCAACTCGAGCGCCACTGCTGCTCCGAAACGAACTCCCAATAGGTCGATTCGGCGCAGCCGCAAATCATGGGCGAGGTCCGCGACCGCGCTCGCGGCGTCCGCAAAGGTGAGGCTCGGAGCCAGCATCGGACTCTCCAAACCCCGGCAAATCGGGCGCGTAGACCGAGCGCTGGTCGGCAATCTCGGGCAGGAATCGATCGAAGCTGCGGCTCGATCCTTCGCTGGGATGCAGGCAGAAAAGGGTCACTTGCTCGTCGAATCCGCCGGTCGACGGAAACGCGCGTGCGTACGTGCAGTTGCCCAAATGCGCAGTCAAAATAGGCGCGGCGCGTACGCACGGTCATCGCCGGCACCGGGGATAACTTCGAGTGCTTGGCCACTTTGGGTCTCCAGTACTTGCTGTGAAATTGCCGCCGCCTAGGATACTCGAACTCGTGCGGCGGCTCCTTGCGCTTGATCCGGCCCGCGATTCCTACCTTATGTTGCTTTAATGGCACATTTATTTTCACACTTTTCTACATTAGGGCTAGCTTAGGTGATGAGTCACGGCTAAAGTGTTGCCCGCACGCAATAGGATTCGGGGAAGTAAAAGAGACCGATCATCGCGAGAGCGCGACCAACAAGCGCCACGAAAGGCATGGGGACTTGAAAGCCGGGCACTGCCCGGCTTTTTTATTGCTGCGAGCCGTGCGGCTGAACGCGATCCCAGACCCGCGAGGCCGTAAAGCCGCTCGAGCGGCCGCCTTTGTAAGTCACCACTTCAATCAAACGTTGGCGGTCATCCGACAAGTTGAAGCGCTGCTCGAATGGCGGATGATCATCTTCCGGATCGCCTGATTGCACCACCAACGTCCCTTGGTCCCAGCCGCAAGCCGGCGGCGGCGCATCCCCTCGGCCATGCGATGGGTCATCCTTCCCCGACGTGGACCGGTGAACTTTTGCAGCCGGCCGGCACAACCTGGTTCTACCGTCCGTGATGAACGTGACTATGCCCTCGCTCTGTTTGATGGCCAGACCCTTGCCCGGCCATCGCAAGCCTTCGTCCAAGGCGGAAACCGAGGGTAATGCCGGGCCAACGGCACCTGGAGCAAACCCGCCGCGGCCGCCGCGCCCGGCCGAGCCGGTCTGACCGCCGGCGCCGGCCGCAGCCGTTGCGGCGGTCAGCTGACTCTGCAAGAGGCGCTGCGGGTCATCGCTGTCCGGTTCATTGAGCTTCCAATGCCCGCTCAAGTCCACGCCCGCAGGGGGCGCAACGGCGAGGTGCTCACTCGCGCACCCGGCAAGACAAACAATCGCCAAACCCACGGCAATTCGCATGCAGATACCTCTGTTGAAACCCGGGGCAGGGCCGCAGGTTCTGTCCCCAGAAGCTTATAATGAACTCGCGCGCGAGCGGCAAATCGTCCCCGCACTCGGGGCGCTTGCCGCGCATCGAGGGCGTCCGTCAAACCGCCGAGCGGCTCGCTTTCAGCGTCGTGCGCAGATTGTTGGGTCCGCAAATCCAGACGCGGCCTTCGAAAGGTTGAAAACACACTCGAAGCGATTCTGTTCGGCGCATCGTCTGCGTCCCGCAGGCAATTTTGCCGTCGGCAAGGTCAGCCTGAATCAGATCGACCAGGGAAGCGCTCGGCTCGCCGATGTCCGTCGGCGGCAGTGCGTGGGCGAGAATGCGCGCCTGAATCTCATCGCGCTTGGATGAATTGCCGAGAACCGCTCGCTTGAATCGATCCAAAACGACCAGGACGGAACTTAGGGTGTTGTCCGTCACATCGCTGGGTCGTCCGGTGCCGCCCATGAATTTCAAGTGCAGCAATCCGCCGACGCTCCGAGCCTCGTCATGAAGACATAGCGCGAGCGCCCCATGCAAATCGGCGACCAGGAGCATGCTCTCGGGCGAGACATGATAAGTGTCCGGCGCGACTAAAACTTCCGTGAGATCTTTTGTCACCCAGTTCTCGGACCCTATATTGACTCCGCGATGCTGCACGCAACCCGGATTTTGCTCTGCCAAGCGAATCACGTTTTGCCAACCCGGCGCGGGGGGTTATAGAGACGTGTCCCCCGAAATGCACGACAGGGGGCTTATGGCCGCAGAGCGGCGACTCGCTCCAGCTTGGCCCAAGCTAGCCTGAGCAAGGCTAACCGGACGCCCCAGGCGGTCTGCGCCGCCGGTTCCTGGGGTGGCGGCTTGTACATCGCGGCCGGTTATGAGTTCATATTCGGCCGTTATTAGCATGAGCGATGCGTGGAGGCTAAAATACTCGGTTATGTATCGGTATGACGTCGATAGACAAAACGCTGGTCAATGAGCGCGTCGCACAATTTCGCGACCAAACGCGCCGATTTCTCGCCGGTGAACTCAGCGAGGATGAGTTCCGCGCTCTGCGCCTGCGCAATGGTTTGTATATCCAACTCCATGCCCCGATGCTGCGGGTCGCCATTCCCTATGGTCTGCTCTCATCGACGCAACTGCGCGCGCTGTCCTCGATTGCGCGTCGCTACGATCGAGGTTACGGTCATTTCACGACCCGGCAAAACATCCAATATCAACTGGCCGAAACTCGAAGAGGTTCCGGACATTCTGGCCGAACTCGCGGCTGTCGAGATGCACGCGATACAGACCAGCGGCAACTGCATTCGCAATACCACCTCGGACCACCTGGCGGGCGTGACGCCGGATGAAATCGAGGATCCGCGTGCTTGGTGTGAAATCATCCGGCAGTGGTCGACATTTCATCCGGAATTCACCTACCTCCCGCGGAAATTCAAGATTGCGGTCACCGGATCGCCCCGCGACCGCGCCGCATCGTTGGTACATGACGTGGGTGTGCACATCGTGCGCGGGCCCAATGGCGAGCTCGGATTCGAAATCCTCGCGGGCGGCGGCCTGGGACGCACCCCCATCATCGGCCAGGTGGTACGCGACTTCCTGCCGCGCGAGCACCTGCTGTCGTACCTGGAGGCCATATTGCGCGATATACAACCGGGAGGGTCGTCGCGACAACCTGACCAAGGCGCGGATCAAGATACTGGTTAAAGCCTTAGGCATCGAAGAATTCAGACGGCGCGTGGAGGCCGAGTGGGAATTGATCAAAGACGGCGGACTTCGCGTCGCCGATGAGGAAGTCGCGCGCATGCGCGGTTTTTTCATGCCGCCGGCATATCGCGAGCTTCCCGATACCGAACCCGCGGCAGGCAAAGAAACCGCCTTTCGAGCCTGGTACCGATACAACACGGCTGCGCACAAAGTGCCCGGTTATCGCGTGGTGTATGTCTCGCTGAAGAAGGCCGACAGCCCGCCCGGCGACGCGACGGATGCGCAGATGGAACTCATCGCCGATCTAGCCGACCGCTACAGCTTCGGCGAGATTCGAGTTACCCACACGCAAAATTTGCTCCTTGCCGATGTCGAACAGGAAAGCACTTACGAAGTGTGGCGTAGGCTCGACGAGGCAGGGCTCGCGACGCCGAATATCGGCACCCTCACCGACATGATCTGTTGCCCGGGGCTGGATTTTTGCAGTCTTGCGAACGCCGGTTCCATAGACGTGGCGAAGCTCATCAATGAACGGTTCGATGATTACGATTACGTCTACGACCTGGGCGAGATCGACGTGAAAATGTCCGGCTGCATGAATGCCTGCGGACACCACCACGTGGGGAACATCGGGATTCTCGGCGTGGACAAGGGCGGTGCGGAGTGGTACCAAATCACCATCGGTGGGGCGGCGGGCGCCGACGCGTCGCTGGGAACGGTGATAGGCCCCTCGGTCGCGAAGGCGGCCGTGCCGGAGACTCTCGCGCGGCTATTGGAAGTGTACGTCGAACAGCGGCACCCCGAGGAGCGCTTTCTCGACACCGTGCGCCGCCTCGGCGTAAAGCCGTTCAAGGAGAGGGTGTATGCCGCGCCGGCTGCTGCGTGACGGTAAGATCGTGGCGGATGATTGGCAACCCTCGAGCGAGGCCGGGGATTCCTCTGGCTCCGTTATACTGACCTTCGATCAATGGCAATCCGATCGCGACCGATGGGTTCTGCACAGCGGTCGTCTCGGCGTGATACTCGCGCCGGCGCATCCGGTCGAACTCCTGGTGCCGGATCTCGCGCGGTTCGCCTTGGTGGGCGCAGAGTTTCCGAACTTCGGCGAGGGCCGCGGCTACACACAGGGGCGGCTGCTCCGGGAACGCTGGAAGTTTGCCGGCGAGTTGCGCGCTACCGGTCATATCCGCCGCGACAATCTGTTCTTCCTGGCGCGCTGCGGCTTCAATAGCTTCGAACTTCCGGACAGCGATATAGACAACGCGGCTAGTGCGTTTTCGACATTCTCAGCTGAATACCAGCCTTCGAACGACGCGGGTCTCGCGGTCAAACCGCGGCGGCGTGAGGCGCTGCGAAGCTAAGCGTGCACCGCGGCCCAGATTAAGACGAGCATCAGCGCGGCTGCGAACCAAGCATATTCGCACGCGGCACACTTGCCCTGCTGCTGGATCATAAGCGCGGAACCCTCCGAACGACCGATTGGTCAGGCCTTCCGCCTAAGCTAGCGCGCACTCCCCCAGGCCGGAACTAATCTCCGGTCATGTGTACATGCGATTCGGTTATGTCGCTTGGTCTAGGGGTTATCGCGCAACGGAATTTCCAGATCCTCCAAAATCCGATTCACTTCCTCTTGAGTTTCCAATTTCTCTGTTTCGCGCACCAATTTACGCGGTAGGTGGGGCGCCAGTAATTCAATGAACTCGTACATGTAGGCGCGCAGCAGCGCGCTGCGCCGAAAGCCGATCCAGGTCGTATGCCCTTCGAACAGATGTGCCGCATCGAGCACGGCGAGATCCGAGTCGGTGGCGGGGTCGATGGCCAATCTCGCCAAAATGCCGACGCCCAAACCAATGCGCACGTAGGTTTTAATGACATCCGAATCGCGCGCGGTCAGCGCTACATCGAGCGACAAGCCCGCCGTCTCGAACAGGGCGGGGAGCGAGGAGCGGCCGGAAAAGCTGAACACATACGTGACGATCGGATAGTCGGCCAGCTTCTTCAGAGTTAATTTGCCAGCCGCGGCGAGCGGATGGCCCCGGGGCACGACGACCGCCCGATGCCACCGATAGACCGGCAGGCGCACCAGATGCGGGAACAGCTCCTCGGATCCGGTCGCAATGGCGAAGTCCACGCGGTCGCGCGCGACCATTTCCGCAATCTGCTCGGAGGTGCCTTGGTGCAAGTGCAAACGGACCTTCGGATACTTGAGGCGAAACTCGCGAATGACTTCGGGCAGCACATAGCGCGCCTGAGTATGAGTGGTGGCGATGGAGAGCGTCCCGCCGTCGGCCTTGCGCAGCTCCGCCGACGTACGGCGGATGTTCTGCATTTCGCGCAGGATGCTGCTGGCGCGCGAGATGATTTCTTCTCCCGCAGCAGTCGTGCGGGTCAGCGCGCGCCCCTCGCGTTCGAATAGGTGAAAACCGAGTTCCTCTTCCAGCAATTTGAGCTGCCGGCTGACGCCGGGTTGCGAGGTGTGGAGTTGCCGCGCGGCCGCCGTAATGTTCAGGCCGCTTTCGTGTACTGCCACGAGATAGCGCAATTGCTGGAATTTCATTGCCCCTAGGATATAAGTTTTGGGGCTGACTCGCTCAAAACACTATCAGCTTGCACCCGACAGCAACCAGCATCATAGCCAAGAGCAGACGCAGAATGGACTCGGGGATGCGGCCGGCGAAGTGACTGCCCAAATAGATGCCGGGCAAAGAGCCGACCAGCAGGGATCCAAGCAGTAACCAATTGACGCTCCCAAACAGCCAATGACCAAGGCCGGCCACCAAAGTGAGGGGTACGGCATGGGCCACGTCCGAAGCGACGATGCGAGCTACCGGTAGCCGCGGGTAAAGAAAGAGCAGCGCCGTTACTCCAAGGGCGCCCGCGCCCACGGAGGACAGAGAAACGACCACTCCCAAGATTGCACCGGTAACGATGGTGAACGAGGGATGACGTGGAATATCGGTACCATGCGTCCTTGAGAAACGCCGCAGGCAGGTCCGCAAAATGAGCGAAGCGGCGGTCAGCAGCAGCGCGACACCGAGCGTGGTCGTGATGATCTTGTTGCCGCCCAGCCCGTTCGTAAAGTAGTGCAGGCTCAAAAGGGTCGCGACTGCGGCAGGCAGACTTCCGCAAGCCAAGAGGCCCGTGATCCGCCAATCGACGCGCCCCTTTGTTGCGTGCACGTAGGTCCCGCCGGCCTTAGTGATTGCCGCATGCAGGAGGTCCGTTCCAACAGCGGTGGCCGGATGAATGCCGAACAGCAGCACCAATATCGGCGTCATGAGGGAACCACCCCCTACGCCCGTGAGACCCACGATAGCGCCGACGATGAATCCGGACAGTGCTTGGGCTGGATCGATCATCCCCCCACTATAACCGAGCGCGGACGCGCAACCTGTCGGGCGCTAGCACGAAAACGCATGGCCTCATAAGAGATAGTTCGTTTCGTCCGGGGTCGGCCGGTTCTATAGTCTTATCGCACTACACTAGAACGGAAGAACCTCAATTGTCCGAACTGTCGATGGGCCTGCGCTGAGCGGGCAGACGGGCAGTATTTCTCTAGCTCCGCGCCGCGGTCGTCGAGTACAAGAACGTTTGCTACGCCAATAGCTTGGGCCCGGAGTCCATGGTCCTCACCGATCTTATCTGGACGGCTGTCCCGGAGATCGAGATCTTCACCATCGATACCGGCCGCTTGTTCCCTGAAACCTATGATTTGATGGAGCGAGTGAAGCAACGCTACGGCCGCTCGCTGCGCATCTATTATCCTGAGGCGGCTCGATTGGAAGGCTGGGTCGGAACGAACGGCATCAATGGTTTTCGTGACGGCATCGAGCAGCGTCTCGGCTGCTGTGCGGTTCGCAAAGTCGAGCCATTCCGGCGCGCCATAGCCGGACGCGGTGCCTGGGTCACCGGGATCCGGCGCGGACAGTCGGCTAGCCGCGCGCTGGCCGCCCCGATTGAATGGGACGGCGAGTACGGCTTGCAAAAGGTCAGCCCGCTGCTGGACTGGTCGGAGAAGCAAATCTGGGACTACATCCGCAAGATGCGGTTGCCCTACAATAGACTGCACGATGAGGGTTTTCCCAGCGTCGGCTGCGCCCCCTGCACCCGCGCCGTGCAACCGGGCGAGGATGCACGCTCGGGACGCTGGTGGTGGGAACGCGCAGACTTGCGCGAGTGCGGACTACACCCGCGCCGTCAGCTTCCCGCGTTAGGTGCAGTGAGCTTGCCCGAGCACTAGCGCAAATTGCCGAACGCCATGCGCCGAGGGTTTACGGATTGAATTACTTTCCTGTTTTCTTCGATCTTAAGGGACAAAAGGTGCTGGTCGTGGGGGGCGGCGAGGTGGCGCTGCGCAAGGTAGGTTTGCTCGAGCGTGCCGGTGCCCTGATCACGCTGGTCGCGCCGCAAGATAGCCCCCGAACTCGAGGAGCGGGCCGCTGCCGGCAAGCTGAGGCTCGAAATTCGCGAATTCATTCCGGCGGATTTGGATGGCGCGCGCCTCGTGATCGTCGCCACGTCGCGCCGCGCGGTAAATCGCTGGATCGCTGCCTTGAGCGACGCACGCGCGGTCCCGGTGAACGTGGTGGACGATCGCGAGGCTTCTCGCTTCATCGTGCCGGCAATCATCGATCGCGACCCGGTGCTGGTCGCCGTCTCGACCGGCGGCACTTCACCCGTCCTCGCGCGCCGTTTGCGCGAGCGCTTGGAGGCGTTCATTCCGAATCGCTTTGGCGATTTGGCCATCGTGGCTGCGCGATCTACGCAAGATAAGTCGCGAGCGGCTGCACGGGACGGACGAGCGGCGGCGGTATTTCGAGGCCATCGTCGATGGTGCCGCGGCACGCCGCTTCATCGACGGCGATCAGCGCGGCGCGCGGCGCATTGCCCACAAGTGCTGGAGACGAGTTCTACCGGGCCGCGAGCCGCGGGCGAGGTAACGCTGGTGGGCGCGGGCCCCGGCGATCCCGAATTGTTGACTTTGAAGGCCCTGCGCGCGCTCCAAGACGCGGACGTCATCCTACACGATCGTCTGGTGCCGGCCGCCGATGCTCGACTTCGCGCGCCGCGACGCCGCTGCGGATTTGCCGTCGGCAAGTCGGCGGGCGGTGCGAGCACGCCCAAGAGAGCATCAACGAGCTGATGATCGAGCACGCCCGCCAAGGGCGGCGCGTCGTGCGTCTAAAGGGCGGAGACTCCTTTGCATCTTTGGCCGCGGCGGGGAAGAACTCGAGGCGCTCAGGCGGGCAGGAATCAGTTTCTCCGTGGTGCCGGGAATCACCGCGGCGAGCGGCTGTGCGGCCTATGCCGGGATACCGCTCACCCATCGCGAGCACGCCCACAGCGTGAGTTTCGTGACAGGGCATGCGGACCAAGACGGTAACGAACCCGATTGGCGCGCGTTGGCGATGCCCGGCGCCACGGCGGTTTTCTACATGGGCCTCGCGCGCCTGGATCACATCGTGGGAAAGCTGCTCGAGCACGGCGCCATCGCCTCTCGGCCCGCGGCCCTCATCGCGCAGGGCACGACGGTGAACCAGCGGGTGATTACCGCGACTCTCGCCACCATTCGCGACGCTTCGTGCGGCGCGAATCTTACCTCCCCGACACTGCTGGTAGTCGGGCGACGTCGTCGCTCTGCACCCGGCTCTCGCCTGGTTCAACGCCGGCGATGCGGTCGAATTCTTTGAGACCGCATAGCCTCGAGGCAGGCTAGGCAATAGCCTCTTAGAAGCCCCGCTCCGCAATCCAGGCAGGGTTGAACAAGCGCGATTGATACTTGGCGCCCCCGTCGCAAAGAATCGTTACGATGGTATGGCCCGGGCCGATTTGCTTCGCGATTCTGACTGCGGCCGCAACATTGATTCCTGCGGTACTGCCGAGCAGCAAGCCCTCCTCCCGCAGCAATCGATAGACGAAGTGCATGGTATCGGCATCCGCGATTCGCAGCGCGTCATCGATAGGCGCATCCGCGAGGTTTGCCGGTACACGCCCCGTGCCGATGCCTTCAGTGATCGATGAGCCGCCGTCCGATTTGAGCTCGCCGTCCTTGAAGTAGTGGTAGAGCGAACTGCCCGGCGGATCCACCAGTACGATGCGCACCGCCGTGGATTGGGATTTGAGAAATTCCGCTACGCCGGCGAGCGTGCCCCCGGTGCCGGTGGCCGCGCAAAACACGTCGATTTTACCAGCCGGTGTCGCGCCAGATCTCCGGTCCGGTTGATTCGAGGTGCGCGGCGCGATTGGCAGTGTTGTCGAACTGGTTGGCCCAGACTGAGTTGGGTAGCTCCGCGGCCAAACGGCCGGCCACCTTTTGATACTGATTGGGGTTGCTGTACGGAACCGCGGGCACCTTGCGCAATTCGGCGCCCAAGGCTTCGATGATCTGATATTTCTCGGCCGCCTGATTGTCGGGCATGACGATGACGCACTTGTAGCCTCGCGCATTGCATACGTGTGCGAGGCCGATCCCTGTGTTGCCTGCCGTTCCCTCCACCACCGTTCCGCCGGGCTTCAAGACCCCGCGCCTTTCGGCGTCGAGCACGATCCACTTGGCAGCGCGATCCTTCACCGAGCCGCCGGGGTTCATGAACTCGGCCTTACCGAGAATCTCGCAGCCGGTCTCTTCGCTCAGATGATGCAGTCGAATCAGAGGGGTATTGCCGATCGCGCCCATGAATCCGTCGCTCAAAGCCATCGAAATTCCTCCCGTTAAGTTCGCCCTGCATTGTGGCCGCGATCTTCACGATTCGGAAACCCTTCTTCGGTGGAGATTTCGGAGCGACTTAAAAAGAATCCCCGGACTTGCCGGGGAATTCGAGTGGAACAGGTGCTGAGTAATAACCCGACACGTCCTTCGGTGGAGGATACGCGGCACTTGCGGTGCCTGACGTTCGACCTTGTTTTGTTCCGCCAACTGTGGCAAATAAGTAACCTGAGGTACAACTCGCCACGCTGTAGTGGCATTATGCTACCACTCAAGCCGAGTAAATCCAATGGTTAGCAGCACAAAAGTGCTGATCCGGCACTATGTCAAATATGTCGAAATATATGACATGAACACTGCGCGGCAACATGCGCCCGCTACGCCCATTCGGAAGCGCGTTCGATCGAACTCCTGGGAGCTCGCGCGTACCACGCAGAATCGCTGCCCTGTCGGTGCTTCCATGACCCACCAGGCTTTGATCGCCTGCACCTTCTTGGCCCCCAGCTTCTCCAAACGACGCACCTCGGCCTCGATGTCATCGGTTTCAATATCGAGGTGCACTCGGCTCGGATGGTCGACCATTTGAACTTCGATGTGCAGGCCGTGCTGCGAATCGTCCAGGCGCTGGTAAATGCTCGCCCTCGCTGCCCGGCAGCTCGCGCACCGGCATGCCGAGCGCGCCGCTCCAGAACTCGGCGGCGCCGGTCCAGGTCATTCGTCCGGCAATCGATGATGAATCCGCCCAATTTGCTTTTATGCATCGCTTCCTCCAAATTTTGATCTTCACTTCGAGGACAGACATCATGAAGTATCTTGCATACGATGGTTCGCGTCACCGATATCGAGCAATCGTTGCGGTTCTATCGCGACGCTCTCGGGCTCGCCGAACTATCGCGGCGCGATTATCCCCAGGGACGATACACGCTGGTGTTTCTGGCGGCGCCCGGCGACGAAGACGCGCAAGTCGAATTGACTCACAATTGGGATCCCGGAACCATACGGCGCGGGACGCAATTTCGGACACCTGGCCTACGCCGTCGAGGACATTTACGCGGCCTGCCGGCGGCTGATGGAGCATGGCGTGACGATCAATCGGCCGCCGCGCGACGGGCGGATGGCCTTCGTCCGATCTCCCGACAACATATCGATCGAATTGCTGCAGAAAGGAGCGGCGCTGCCTCCCGCCGAGCCCTGGAGCGCGATGCCGAACAGCGGCGTATGGTAGCGGCTGAAACCTAACCTCTTATTCGAACGTCGGGAAACCGCTAGAACATTTCCGACGCATCAGGCGCTTTGATCTCGACCTGCGTGCGCGAGGCGATGTGGTCGCCGGTGATCATTTCGTCGTACGCCTGACCGGGACCCACCATCGGATAGACCCCGGCATTCTCATCGATCATCACCTCGAGGAACGCCGCGCCCGTCGAAGCGGATGAACTCCTCGATGACGCGCGGCACGTCGGCCTTCCTGATCGAGCCGCACGGCGAACTTGAAGCCGTCGGCGAGCGCCGCCTTGACGAAATCCTTGGTGTGCAGGCTCTTGTCGCTGGCGCTCAAGCGGCCCTTGAAGAACAGCTTCTGCCACTGCTTGACCATGCCGTCGCCGCAGTTGTTCAGCACCAGGACTTTGATCGGCAAATCGTAGGTGGTGACCGTCTCCAGTTCGCCGATATTCATGCGGATGCTGGCATCGCCGTCGACATCGATCACCAGCCGGTTGCGATGCGCGAATTGCGCGCCCACCGCCGCCGGCAACCCAAAGCCCATGGTGCCCATGCTGCCGGAGGTCAGCCACAGCCGCGGGCTGCGGAAATCGAAGTACTGCGCGGCCCACATTTGGTGCTGACCCACGCCGGTCGTGATGATCGCCTCGCCGCGCGTCAGCCGATTGATCTCTTCGATGACGTAGTAGGGCTGGATCAGCTCGCTGTCGCGGTCGTAATTCATGGCGTATTTGGTGCGCAGCTCATCGCAACGGCCGCGCCACTCGGACCAATCCGGCTTGAAATCCTTGGCGTTTGCCGTAATCGAGCAAGCTCAGCAGCGCATCCGACATCAAGCCCGACGTGGCTCCAGTCGACGCGCTTGACCTTGTTGATCTCCGACGCGTCGATATCCAAATGCGCGATGAACTTGCGCTCCGCCGCAAATTTCTGCGGATTGCCGGCCACGCGATCGTCGAAACGCGCGCCGACCGCCATCAGGAAATCGCAATCATCCACCGCGTAGTTTGCGAACGCCGCGCCGTGCATGCCCAGCATGCGCATGGACAAGGGGTGCCGTGGTATCGACGGCGCCGATGCCCATCAGCGTCGTGACCACCGGCATCTGAAATTCCTTCGCAAACTCACGCAGAGCATGCGAGGCGCTGCCGTTGATCACGCCGCCGCCCGCATAAATCAGCGGTCGCTTCGCGGCGCCCAACGCGGCAAAGAAATCGGCGCAGGCCGCCTCCGGCAATTTGCTCGCCTCCAGGCGATTCATGCGCTGCCGATAGCCCGGAATCGGCAGCCGGCCCGAGCCATGGAAACACGCCCTTCCAGTTCTGCACGTCCTTCGGGACATCGAGCACCACGGGGCCCGGGCCGGCCGGTGCGTGCGATTTCGAACGCGGTGCGCACCGTCGCCTCCAGCTTCGTGGGATCGGTGACCAAGAAAACGTGCTTGGCCACCGCGCCCATGATGCTGGGCACCGGCGCTTCTTGGAACGCATCAGTGCCGATCGCCGTGGTCGGCGACCTGGCCGCAAATGACCACGATGGGCACGGAGTCGGCCTGGCTGTCGCGCACCGGGGTGACGGTGTTGGTGGCGCCGGGACCGGAGGTCACCAAGGCGACGCCGACCCGGCCGCTGGCGCGCGCGTAGCCCGCCGCCATGAATCCCGCGCCTTGCTCATTGGCGGGAACGATGAGCGGCATCGCCGGCTGGTGCTCCTGGTTGTAGCGGAATACAGCGTCGTAGATCGGCAAAATCGCCCCGCCGCTATAGCCGAAAATGGTGTCCACGCCCTCATCGGCCAGGACCTGAACGAGCATTTCCGCACCCGTCATGCTGGCGCCGGCGAGCGGATGCGCCTCTTGATTCATCATGTCGTAGCGGTCTTTCACGCTCAAAGCCTAGCAGTTCTCGCCCTGGCGCCCAAGTGCCCCCCTCCCGTATCGCTTTGCGGCTATGCGCCACCTCATCGCGATACTTCTGCAAAACGAAGCCGGGGCGCTCACCCGCGTCACCGGACTGATCTCCACGCGCGGCTACAACATCGAGTCCCTGTCGGTTGCACCCACCAACGATCCGACCGTGTCGCGTGTCACGCTGGTCACCATCGGCTCGGACCATGTCATCGCCCAGATCAACGCGCAACTCCTGAAGCTCGTTGACGTGGTCGCGGTCGAGGACATGACCAGCGGCGATCATCTCGCGCGCGAACTGATGCTGATCAAGTTGCAGATTCCGGCCGATCACGTCGATGCGGTCGCCGCATTGCTGCGCCGGGTGGGCGGCAGGGTGCTATCGTCGAACCCGTCGAGCTACATCGTGGAACTCACCAGCACCGAAATCGAGATCGGCGAGTTCATCGCGAATGTCGTCGGCGTTCGGCGAAATCGTCGAAGTCGTCCGCAGCGGCGTCTTGGGCATATCGCGGGCGAATCCGCGATTGCACTCGTCAAGTGACGAGCTAAGCGGCGTCATGCCTGAAATCGAAGTCACACCGGAACACGCAGTCGATCCGGATACTCGCCGTGTCGGTATTCTGGTCGGCGTCGTCGGCATTTTTTTATCGGTGGTCACGATTGCCTCGCATCGCGCGCATACCCAAGCCGTCATTCACCGCACCGAATCGAACGACCAATGGGCCTTTTATCAGGCGAAGAAAATCCGCGAAAATACCAGCGACGTTGCCTTGACTCTGCTCGAGAGCCTCGTGCCTGACCCCGAGAAGGCGGCCGCACAGACGCACAAGCTTCAAAGCGCGCGCGATAAGTACGCCGATGATGCCAAAGAGATCATGAAGGAAGCCCAGGCGAAAGACGTCAAAAGCGAGCTCGAGGAACATCGGGCGCTGCGTTTCGACATCGGCGAGGGTTTGTTGGAACTCGGGCTGGTTTTGTGCTCCTTGTACTTCCTGGCGCGCAGGAGTTTCTTTCCGATCTTCGGCGTGATCGCCGCGATTTCCGGAATTGCCCTGGGTATTTCCGGTTGGTTGCTTTGAACAGGCGCCGTGCGACTCTGGCGGCCGGCGCACTTATCCTCTTGGGCCCGATGGTCTTGGGCCCGATGGCCGCCTCGGCGGCGGCGCCCGAAGCCGCCGCCGTCCCCCGAATCGAGGCGCGTTCCGCCGATTTGTTGGCGGTTGGGACGGTCGAGGGCGATCGCATGACGATTCATTTGAGCCGCATTCTCGACAATGCACCGGTGCGCGACGCCGTGGTGAGCGTCGAACTGCGGGGAACGACACATGCGACCACGGCAGAAGCCGACGGCAGCTACTCGCTGCAAACTCCGGACTTGCATTTGCCGGGGGCGGCCTCCGTGCAATTACAAGTGGCGCGGGGCGACGTGCGCGAGGACCTCAAGGGGATCCTCCAAATCGGCGAGGCGACGGCCAAGCCGGAGGAGAAAAATAGCGCACGCCAATTCGGCTGGTGGATTCTCAATTTCGCCGTATGCATAGGGTTTCTCATGCTTTGGCGCCGCCGCAAGGGCGCGGAGCGCTAAAAGCAGGGCTCACCTATAGGGCGGCGTTGTCGGTCTCGCCCGTGCGGATGCGCAATACCCGCAGGATATCCGTGACAAATATCTTGCCGTCGCCGACCTTGCCTGTTTTGGAGGCACCCACGATCGCCTCCATGACTTGATCAACGAGTTCATTCTTGACCGCAACTTCGATGCGCGTCTTGGGGACGAAGTCCACCACGTATTCCGCCCCGCGATAAAGCTCGGTATGGCCGCGCTGGCGTCCGAAACCCTTGACCTCGGTTACGGTCATTCCCGAGACCCCGATTTCCGAAAGTGCGGCCCGTACATCGTCCAGCTTGAAGGGTTTGATGATGGCAGTAATCAATTTCATTCGAGAACTCCGCAGCGCATAGGGTCGTCGAGCACAATCCTATTACTATTCTAGGCAACCGGCACGACCATATACGCGCTTGAGGGTCCCGGTTCGGGCTGGTTTGGCCTAAGCTACGGTGCCGGGCCGGCCTCGGCAGACCCTATACGCGAGGAGCCCATGATTTCGACGATTCTCATCATCGGCGGCGGTCAGGCGGGCGCCCAGGCAGCGACACCCTGCGCCGCGAGGGTTTTGACGGCCGTCTGGTGTTGATCAGCGACGAACCGCTTCTACCCTATCAGCGGCCCCCGCTGTCGAAAAAATACCTCGCCGGCGAAATGGCGGCGGAGCGATTGTTCTTCCGGCATCAGGCCTTCTACGACGAACACCGAATCGAGCTCCAGATTGGGCCTGTCGGCGATGCGGGTGGATCCGGTGGGCCGCCGGGTGGTGCTTGCGGACGGCGAGGAGATCGACCTACGACCGGCTGTTGCTGTGCCTCGGCGCCAAGTCGCGTGAGATGACCTGTCCGGGAGCGGACCTGCCGGGCGTGCATTATCTTGCGCGGCATCGCGGATGTGGTGCCGGATCCGTGAAGGTCTCAAGACCGGCGCGCGGGTGGTCATCATCGGCGGCGGGTACATCGGTCTGGAGACCGCGGCGACGGCCCGCAAGCTTGGGTGCGCGGTCACCGTGCTCGAAATGGCGGACCGGAGTGATGAACCGGGTGGTCGCATCCCTGTATCGGAATATTTCGCGCATGAACATCGCGCGCAGGGCGTAAAGATCATCTGCAATACCCGAGTGGTACGTCTCGAGGGAGCGAGCCGGGTCGAGCGGGTCGTTTGCGCCGACGGCAGCACCTATGAGGCGGACCTGTTGGTGGTCGGCGTCGGAGCGCTGCCGAACACCCAGCTGGCCGGCGATGCGGGGCTGGAGTGCGACAACGGCATCGTGGTCGATCGAATACTGCCGCACCAGCGATGCTGCCATCTATGCGGCGGGAGATTGCACCAATCATCCCTCGCTGCGGTTCGGCATGCGGGTACGCCTCGAATCGGTCGATAATGCCTTCGAACAAGCGAAGACGGCTGCTCTCAACATGCTCGACCGGCCGACAATGCACGACCGGGTACCCTGGTTCTGGTCGGATCAATTCGACAATAAGTTGCTCATCGTCGGATTATCCCAGGGCTACGACCAGCAAGTGCTGCGCGGCGATCCGGCCACGCGCAGTTTCAGCGTGTGCTACCTCAAAGGCGGCGAACTGGTCGCCGTGGAGGCCATCAATCATTCGAAGGACTACATGGCGGCGCGCAAGCTCATCGCCGAACGCGCGCCGTCCGGATCTTCGACAAGCTGGCCGACCGCGAGTCGCGTTGAAAGAAGCGGTTTGATGCCGAGGATCGTGTTCATCGAGCCCGACGGCGGGCCGGCGCGAAATCGACGCGCCGGCTCGGTGTCACCCTGATGGAGGTCGCGCGCCAGACACGGCGTTCAAGGCGTCGTCGCCCAATGCGGCGGTGCCTGCGCCTGCGCGACCTGCCACGTGTACGTCGATCCTGCCTGGCTCGCGAAACTCGAGCCGCGCGAGGAGATGGAGGAAGGCATGCTCGAGACCGCCTGGGAGCCGCGCGCCAACAGCCGTCTCAGCTGCCAGATCCATATCACGGCGGACCTCGACGGCCTTGAAGGTCGCCGTGCCCGAACAGCAGCGCTGAGGCGCCCGTTCGCAATCCGCGCCTACTCGAAAACGATCAGTAAATCCTTGGCGTCGACCTGCAAGCCGGGCGTGGCCAAAATCTCCTTGATCACGCCGTCCTGCTCGGCGCGAACCGTGGTTTCCATTTTCATCGCCTCCAGCGTCAGCAGCACGTCGCCGCGCGCCAGCTGCTGACCGGCGCGCACCGGGACCGTGCCGATCGTGCCCGGCATGGGCGCGCCGACATGCTTCGGATTGCCCGCCTCGGCTTTGCGCTGCGGCGGCCGCTTGGCGACCTGGCTCGCGATCCGCGACGCGAATGGGACGCGGCTGGCCATTCAGCTCGAAGAACACGGTGCGCGTACCGTCCTCGTGCGCATCGCTGGTGGTGACGTACCTGCACGATCAAGCGTCTTGCCGCGCTCCAGGTCGATGTTGATTTCCTGGCCCGGCTGCATGCCGTAGAAGAACACGGCCGTCGGCAGCGTGCTCACGTCGCCGAACGCGGCGCGATCGGCGGCGTAGTCGGCGAATACCTTCGGATACATGAGATAGCGAGGCGAGTTCGAATTCGGTGATCGCGCCGGCCGATCTTGGCTTCGCGCCGCCGCGCGCTCCGCCTCGAGATCCGCCGGCGGCAGCAGTTCGCCGGGACGCACCGTGAGCGGCGCCTTGCCGGCCAGCACTTTTTTCTGCAGCGCCGGCGGGAAGCCGCCGAGCGGCTGGCCGAGATCGCCGCGGAACAATTGCACCACCGAATCGGGAAACGCGATTTCAACCGCCGGGTCGAGCACCGCCTCCCGCGTGAGTCCGCTGGTGACCATCATGATGGCCATGTCGCCGACCACTTTGGAGGTCGGTGTGACCTTGACGATGTCGCCGAACATCTCGTTGACCTGCGCGTAGGCGTGCGCCACCTCGGGCCAGCGATGATCGTCGATGCCGAGCGAGCGCGCCTGTTCGCGCAGATTCGTGTACTGGCCGCCCGGCATGCCGTGCACGTACACCTCGGAGGCGCCCGCGCGAATGTCGCTCTCGAACGCCACGTAGCCGCGGCGGACCTGCTCCCAATAGGTCGAGATCAGCCGCAGCTTGTCCGGGTCGAGCCGCGAATCGCGCGGACCGAATCGCAGGGCCTCGACGATGGATCCCAGATTGGGCTGCGAGGTGAGGCCGGACAGGGCGTCGATCGCGCCGTCGACCGCGTCGCGCCCGCCTCGATGGCAGCGAGCACGCTCGCCGCCGCGATGCCGCTGGTGTCGTGCGTGTGGAAATGAATGGGCAGGCCGACTTCCTCTTTGAGCGCCCTGACCAGCGCGGCGGCCGCGCGCGGTTGGCACAGGCCCGCCCATATCCTTGATCGCGAGCACATGCGCGCCCATGGCCTTGCAGTTCCTTGGCGATTTTGACGTAGTACTCCAGGTCGTATTTCGTCTCCCGCGGGTTCGACAGATTGCCCGTATAGCAAATCGCGGCCTCGCACAGCCGGCCGGTCGCCCGCACGGCCTCGATGGCGACTTGCATGTTGTCGACCCAATTCAGGCAATCGAACACTCGAAACACGTCGACTCCGGCCTCGGCCGCCTGCGCGACGAAATGCCGCACGACGTTGTCCGGATAGTTGGTGTATCCGACGGCATTCGCCGAGCGAAACAACATTTGCAGCAGCAAATTCGGCATCGCCTCGCGAAGATTCGCGAGCCGCGCCCACGGATCCTCCTTCAAGAAACCTCATGGCGACATCGAAAGTCGCGCCGCCCCAGCATTCGACGGAGAACAGCTGCGGCAGCAGGCTCGCGTAATACGGCGCGATCAGCGCCATGTCGTGGGTTCGAAAGCGCGTCGCCAGCAGACGATTGATGCGCGTCGCGCATGCTGGTGTCGGTGAGCAGCACGCGCTTCTGCGCGAGCATCCACTGCGGCGAATTTCTCCGGCCCCAGCTCGTCGAGCTTCTGCTTCGTGCCGGCCGGTGGCGGCGGCAGCAAGCGGCACGCGCGGCAGCCGCGGAAACACCGGTTGCTTCGGCTTGGCCGCGTCCCTTGACCTCGGGATTGCCGTTGACGATCACGTCGCCGATGAAACTCAAGAGCCGCGTCGCCCGATCGCGCTTGCGCGGAATGCGGAACAGCTCCGGCGTTTGGTCGATGAACTTGGTGGTGTAGTCCGCCGTCGCGAAGCGCGGATGCATGATCAGCTGATCGAGAAAGCGCAAATTGGTCACCACACCGCGAATCCGGAATTCCCACAGCGCGCGATGCATGCGCGCGATGGTCTCTTCGGGCGTCGGCGACCAGGCGGTGACCTTGACCAGCAGCGAATCGTAGAAGCGGGTGATGATCGCGCCGGCATAAGCGGTTCCCGCATCGAGCCGGATGCCGAAGCCGGCCGGACTGCGGTAGGCGGTGAGCGGCCATAGTCCGGCACGAAATTGTTTTCCGGATCTTCGGTCGTGACGCGGCACTGCAGCGCATGCGCGTTGACGCGAATGTCTTCTTGGCGCGGCACTCCGCTCTCCGGCGTGCCGATGCGCGCCCGCCGGCAATGCGGATTTGCGCCTTGACCAGATCGATGCCGGTCACGCACTCGGTGACGGTGTGTTCGACCTGGATGCGCGGATTGACCTCGATGAAATAGAACTTGCCGGTGTCGGCATCCTGCAGGAACTCGACGGTTCCCGCCGCGCGGTAGCTGACCGCGCGGCCGATCTTGAGCGCCGCCTCGCACAGCTCGCCTCGCTGCGCATCGGTGAGAAACGCCGCCGGAGCGCGTTCCACCACCTTTTGATTGCGCCGCTGCACGGTGCAATCGCGCTCGTACAGATGCACCAGATTGCCGTGCGAGTCGCCCAGGATCTGCACTTCCACGTGGCGCGCGCGGCGGATCAGCTTCTCGAGATAAACCTCGTCCTTGCCGAAAGCCGCCTTGGCCTCGCGCCGCGCGGCGGCCACGGTTTCGATGAGATCGTGGTCGTCTTCGACGATGCGCATGCCGCGGCCGCCGCCGCCCCAACTCGCTTTGAGCATGACCGGAAAACCGACCGCGCTGCGCCATGGCGAGGACTTGCGGCGTCGTCGCCCGGCAGCGGCGGCGTGGCCGGCATCACCGGCACACCGGCGCTCGCGGCAAGATTGCGCGCCTCGATCTTGTTGCCGAGCCGGCGCATGGTATCGGGCAGTGGCCCGACGAAAATGATGCCCGCCGCTGCGCAGGCTTCCGCGAATTCCGGGCTTTCCGACAAAAAGCCGTAGCCCGGGATGTATGGCATCGACGCGCGCTTCGGCGGCAATGCGAACGATGTCGTCGATGTCGAGATAGGCGTCGATCGGGCCCTTGCCGTCGCCCACCAGGTAGCTCTCGTCGGCTTTGGTCCGATGCAGCGAAAAGCGGTCTTCGCGCGAGTGGATCGCGACCGTGCGAATACCGAGTTCGGCCGCCGCGCGCATCACGCGAATGGCAATTTCGCCGCGATTTGCGATGAGGAGGCTTCTGATGGCGCCGGTCTTGGGAAATGGATTCATCTGCGAATGATGATAGCCTTGGGGCCGGCCGACCGACCAGAGGAACGGGAACGTACGATGTTCGGGCTAGCGATTCACGGCGGCGCCGGCACTTTGCCGCGCGCTGAAATGAATGCCGATCAAGAAGCAGCAGTACCGCGCGTGGCCTCGCCGCAGCGCTCGAGCGCAGGCTTCGCCGTGCTCGAGAGCGGCGGCACCAGCTTGATGCGGTGACGCGCGCCGTCGTGCTCGCTCGAGGACAATCCCTTGTTCAACGCCGGGCATGGGGCCGTGTTCACGTTCGACGGCCGCAACGAACTCGACGCCTCGATCATGGACGGCACGACGCTGAAGGCCGGGGCGGTCTGCGGCGTGACGCACGTCAGGAATCCCATCGAACTGGCGCGCGCCGTCATGGAGCACTCCGAGTACGTGCTGCTGAACGGGTCCGGAGCCGAGGAATTTGCGCTGAGCCGCGGCTTCAAGCTCGTGCCGCGCAGCTATTTCTATACTGCGGCGCGCTGGCGGCAGCTCGAACGCATCCGCAGCGGCGACCCGCAGGTTTCGCCGTTGACGATATCGCATGTGGGCACGGTCGGCGCGGTCGCCTTGGATTCGCGCGGGCCGGCTCGCCGCGGCCACGTCCACCGGCGGCATGACCGGCAAGCGCTATCAGCGCATCGGCGATTCACCGATCATCGGCGCGGGCACCTACGCCGACGACCGCGCATGCGCCGTATCGGCCACCGGGCACGGCGAGATATTCATCCGCGCCGCCGTGGCGCACGATATTTGCGCGCGGGTGCGTTTCGGCGGCGAAGTCTCGCGCAAGCGGTGCGTGAAGTGGTGCTGGAAGAATTGCCGAGTCTCGCGCGGCGAAGGCGGCGTCATCGCAATCGACCCGCAGGGCCGACATCGCCATGGAATTCAATTCCGAGGGTATGTTCCGCGCCAGCAGAAGGTCCGGCGAAGAGCCGCAAGTCGGGATTTATCGTCCGGTATGATTCGAAGGCAGCGATGCTGCTTGGGATCGCGGCCCGGTCTTCAGCCGCCGCGCTGGCCGCCGCGCTTCTCGAAGCGGCCGGTTCGCAGAGTCTGGTACTCGGCTTCCATGACGACGACGCGGTTCCTGCCTTGTTCCTTCGCACTGTACAACGCCTCGTCCGCGAGTTGAATCAGCCCTTCGTGCGTGCGGCTGGCGCTCGGCAGAATGAACGCTGCGCCGATACTGACCGTCAACCGGCTGGCCACCCGGGACGCTTCATGCGGAATATTCAGTTCCGCGATGGAACGCTGAATGCGCGTCAGCACTTCCGCCACGTACTCCCGGCTCGCCTCGTACAGCACGACGGCGAACTCTTCCCCGCCATACCGCGCGACGAAGTCCAAGGGGCCGGCGCGCGCATTGACTCAAGGATACGGCCACGGCGCGCAGGCACTCGTCGCCCGCCTGATGTCCATAGCGGTCGTTGTAGTCCTTGAAGCAATCGATATCGACCAGCAGCACCGCCACACGTTGGCTTTCGCGCACCGCTTGGTGCCAGACACGCTGAATGTGCTGATCGAACATGCGGCGGTTCTGAATGCCGGTGAGGCCGTCGCGCGCCACCATTTCGCGCAACAGGGCGGCTTCGAGAAAGCGCATGCGGCTGGTTTTCTCGTGCATGTAGACCACGGAGGCGCAGAATAGATTCGACCGCGACGATCGCAAGCGCATCGTAACCGAACTCGCGGACCGGCAATTGCAGCGCGGTGCCCGCGGCGAGATAGACGAGCATCACGATGACATTGGCGGCGAGCGCGTGATAGAAAATCAGGCCGCCCATGAAATAGATGAAAATGACGGTCAACACCAAGCTGGGAAACAGAAGCGAAGCACCGCCGAGCCGCGACGAGCTGGATCGCCGCCACGCAGAGCCCCGCCACGGTGAAGCCGGCCAGCGCGAGCGGCGGATAGATGCGATGGCGGCGCGCCGAAAAACTCGCCCCAAAACAGAGCAATAGCATGGGGACCATCACCAGCATGTGGAGAACGCTGGAAATGCGGTTCACTTCGCGGCCCAGCACCGTCGATTGCATCGCGGTGGCGGCGATGACGATGGTGAGCGCCAGGCACAAGTTGATGCGGATGTGCCGCAAATTCTCGTCGAGGACGGTCTGCCTGAATTCAGGCTCGAGTTCGGCGTCGAACGTGAGCCATGGAAACCCGGCCTTCAGTTGCCGCGCATGCGGCAAATCCGGCAGATCCTCGCCTTGGAAATCGACTGCCGATGATCATCGCGTATCAGCCTACTCATCGCCGCATGCGGACTCAATGAATTGGACCACAGGTTGCGGGAAAAAGGTCGAGCGTTGTGTCGCTATTTTATGTTAACCCGGGAATCGCTCGGTGCACCGTTGTCGCGGCGCCGCACGCTCATCTGTCAATCCGCAAGATAATGGGCGAGATACGTGTCGAAATCCGTCTTGTCGGCCGCCTCGATCCGGCTTTGCTCCTCGTGCGACTCTCGGGCCGCGGCCGCAAACTCGCTCAAGCGACGTTCATTGGGCGGATAGAGGTCCAGAAAATAGTCCTTGTGCATCTTCGACATGCGCCGCGCGAGCTGGAAAAAAGATTCGCCGGTCTGGCGCATTTCCGTCAGCAGCCGCGCCGAAGGCGTTCGCTCGACGTCGTCGATCTTGGCGCGCTGTTGCTCCAGAGCGGCCGTATACGGACGCGTCGGTTCGCCGTGATCCAACATCTCGCACAGGCCCTGCATCGAATCGAGCAGCTCCCGCGCCCATTCGTACATCGGAAATTCGCGCCCGTCGCGGTTGAGCTTCAGTCCGGGCTCGCGGCCGCGCCGCGCGACCCGAAGATGGTTCTCATCCAGAGCTTCCTGTTCGCCGCGGCCGATCGGCTCGCTGTCGCGCAGCAGGCATAGCGCGAGAAACGCCTCGAGAAAGCGCAGCTTGTTTTGGTTGACGCCGACCGGATCGAACGCGCTGACATCGAGCGCCCGGACTTCGACGTACTCCACGCCCGCGCGGCGCAGCGCTTTGGTAGGCCTTTCGCCGGTCCTTGCGATGCGTTTCGGCCTGATGAAGCTGTAGTACTCGTTCTCTATCTGCAGAACGTTGGCATTGAGCTGCAAATATTCGCCATCGACCTTCACCCCGATCTTTTCGTAGGGCGGATAAGGCGTACTGATGGCTCTGGAAAGATCCCGCACGTACTCATCCAAACTATTGACCGAGACGCTCACCGTCGCCTGGTTCTTGTTGCGATAGCCGATGTCGCTCATGCGCAGCGAGGTTCCGTAGGGTTCATAGACGGTGTCTTCGTCGAGCGAGGGCAAACTCAAGTTCGCGTCCCGCAAAGAAGCTCTTGGATACCGCCGGCGAGGTGCCGAACAAGTACAGCACCAGCCAGCCGAAGCGCCGGTAATTTCTCAGGACGCCAAAATATTGCTCCGAAACGAAGTCCTGGCGCGGTTGTTTGGACTCGTTGATGTACTCGAGCGCATCCCACAGCTCGGTGGAAAATGAGTAATTGAAATGCACCCCGGAGATCGCCTGCATGATGCGCCCGTAGCGCATGCCGAGCCCGTGGCGGTAGATGGTCTTCATCCTACCGACGTTCGAGGTTCCAAATTGCGCGAGAGGAATGCTTTCATCGCCTTCGAAGGCACAGGGCATGCTGGTGGACCACAGCAATTCATCGTCGAGGTGCCGATAGACGAATTGATGGATGTCGCACAAATACTGCAGCAATTCCCACGTCTCGCCGAAAAGGAGGAGTAACCAGCTCGATCAGCGATTCGGAAAAATCGGTCGTGATGTGCTCGTTGGTGAGCGGAGCGCCCAAAGCGGCCGGGTGAGCGGGTATGTACGATTTCGCCCGCGGGAGACGCCCGCAGCGACTCTTTTTCGACGCCTTTGCGGCCGCCGCGCAGCACCGCCCGCTCGCCGGAATTGATGAGGCCCGCCAGCCGGCGCTCGAATTTCTTGTCGACCACGTTTCGCACCACGCCTAGGATACTAGAACCTTAGGTCACGGTAGCTCGGCAATGACTTCAATTTCAACGAGGAAGCCCGGATCCACGAGACGCTGTACCTGTACCCATGAGGTCGTCGGCAAACGCTCCTTATCGTAGTATTCGAAGCGCAGGTCCGAGGCTTTGAGCAGGGCATCCATATTTGTCGTGTAGATCGTCTCTTTGACGACTTCCTGGAAGTCGGCGTTATGCGCCGCCAGCGTGCGCCGTATGTTGCTGTAGGCGGCGCGCATTTGTCCCGCCATGTCGCCCGGCGCGACCAAGCGCCCGCCCTCATCCACCGCCACCGTGCCTGATATGTAGAGCGTTTTATCGATCAGCACCGCTTGGGAGTACCCGAAGTCCTTTTCATAGGCATTCAAGTGAAACACCTGTTTGGTGCGCGGCGGCGGCGGTTCTGGTTCACGGTCGCAGGCCGTCAGCCAAAGCGCCGATATCACGCAGACGACGTGCAAAACTTGGCGTATCACGCTAGCTTTCCCTCACCCAAGACCCGTAATGAACTCATTCGTGCTGCTGCACCGATTCCGCGCGGGCACGCAACGCCCGCAGCATTTTGGGCAAATCGTGCCTCAAGGCGGCCCCGACGATCCAGTGCGGAATCCAAAAGCCCGGCGCCAACTCCACCGAATAATGCGCGATAGTGTAGTCGCCGTCGCTCTGCAAGACCCACGAGCCCTTGAGCGTACCCAAGTCGCCCGATACCCGCTCGATCGAGATCCGCACCGGGTACTCGTAGGTCGCTCGAATTTGGTAGGTAATTCGGCAAATACCAAGAATAATCCAGGACATGACGAATGATCTGCCAGGACTGATCGGGCGCGGTCTCTAGCACTTCGCACGCGACGAGACCCGGCACCAGCTGCAACCGCCTCGGTGCAGCTCTTGATCAGCGACCAAACGACTTCGCGCCTCGCGTGGATTCGCACCGTTGCGTCCGCGCTGCCGCTCTGTGCGGTCCGGTCGAGCTCCACTTTTACTTCGATGTCGCCGTGCTGTTCGGCTTCTTGTGCGAGGTCCGCGCGTGCCGGCGAAACTAAGCGTTACCAGCGACAATGCCAGGATGGTTGGTGAGCGCACGATGTCCTTCGACCTTTGGTCGAGTTGTAGCGGCCGGTCCAAGACCGCCGCCTGGCGGATTCTGGAATTAATGCAGTCCGCCCAGCCAACGCTCGACTTTGGACTCCAGAATGTCCAGCGGCATCGCGCCGTCATCGAGGAGCTCCGCATGAAAAGCACGAATATCGAAGCGCTCGCCCAAGGTCTGTTGAGCCCGCGCGCGCAAGCTCAGGATTTTGCGTCCGCCCACGGTGCACGCCAGCGCCTCGCCGGGCAATGCGAGGTCGCGATCGACCATGTTCGCGCGCGGTTGCCTCATCGATAGGCAGCTGCGCGTGCAGGTAATCGATCGCTTGCTGCCGGGTCCAACCTTGCGAGTGCAGCCCGGTGTCGATGACGAGCCCGGCCGCGCATTCGAGCTCGACGATCAGCGCCGCGATTTTCGATTCGGTGTCGCGGTACAGTCCCAATTCCTCGCCGAGCGACGCGGCATACAGACCCCAACCCTCGACAAACGCCGGGGTCGCCGCCGAACCTGCGAAATCTCGGCAATCGGAGTGCTCCTGCTGGATGGCGATTTGAAAATGGTGCCCGGGCACTGCTTCGCGAAGAAAGCTCGCAGCGCGCCGCCGATAGCCGGCTGCGCGCGATCCCGGCCGCGTTGACATAGAGAACGGCCGCGGTCTTGCCATTCGGCGCGGCGCGTTGATACGACAAAGCGCGGCGCGGTCGGCTCCCGAAAAGTCTCGACGCGGACGAATGGCGAAATCGGCCAGCGGTGTTTCGGAAAAAGACGCAGGGACCGCCGCGGCGACCTGGACCTTGAGCTCGTTGTAAAAGTTCAGCAATTCATCCAGCGTTCTGAAGGACAAATCGAGGGTCGCGGCGCATCTTCTCGAGAAGCCTTGTGGATTGCCGGCGAACCCGTATCGGCGAGCAACTGTTTGCAATCGGGCCTGCAGCCGCTCCACCTCAGCGACGCCCAGCGCGTGGATGTTCGGCCGGCGTCAGCGCGCTCGGTCTCTCTCTTGATCAGAAAGCATACCAGGACGGCCCGAGCGGCAACTCCGAAAGACCGACGCTCGCTCCTGGCCCGAGGCAGATATTCGTTGCGCAAGAAATCGTGCAGGGCGCGGTACGACGGCAGTATTTTGTCGCTGACCCGGCGCTGATCGCGTCGGCGAAGGCCGGTTCGTTCCGGATCCGCGGCTGTCGGCGGGATGGGGCGCAGAGGTTGATAGAACACATTGGCGGAAGTATCCTCGCCCAGAGCGGCCAGCTCGGCAGCATCTCCTCGACGAGTACGCGCGGCAGCAGTGTAGCCGCGGCGCATACCTTCCCGCATGTTGACGATGGCCGTCCTTGCGTCCAGCGCGCGTAGTCATCCGTCCGTCAACTGCCAGTTTTCGTAGTCCTTCGCGCTCAGGATCGCGTATTGGCCTCCCGGCGCCGGTCTGCGCGAAAAGCAGCGGCAAGGAGCGAAACGGATTGACCGGCAAGAGTTCAAAAGGGTACGTGAAGCTTTCGATCGCCAACTCGCGCTCGCGCTTGAAAATGTCGTAGGTCAATCGCGAATCGGCGTCGAGCGCCGGGCGCGGAACCGCGAGCACGGCCGCGAGATAGCGGCGCTCGAGCGCCAGCGAATCGGCAAGAAATTGCGGGGAAATGTCGTATCCGTAGCCGGCCTCGAAGCGCGTGGCCGCGCCCTTGCGGTAGATTTCTGGGGGTTGCGCAGCCGATATTCGTCCCAATAACTGCTCGACGATGCGGCCAGCTGTTCGTCGGGGGCGCCGGGCTCGGCGCCGGCCGGGGGCGGCGAGGGCGCGGCCTCCGCAAGCCGCAAGGGCGAGGAAGGCGATTCCGAGCGACGCCGAAGTGCAGAAGGCGAATCATCGAACGATTATAAGCCGGCTGCTTGGGTTCATAATCTGGAGCTTCGGATTTCTCGTTGCCGAAATTTGAGGAGGGATACATATGTTGGTTGGAGCCACTCCGCGGCGTGTCGCCATCGTCGGCGGCGTACGCATTCCGTTCGCGCGCGGCAACGGTGCCTATGCGCAAGTTGGAAATCAGGAGATGCTCGACCGCGACGCTGCGCGGCCGTCGTCGAACGATACGGCTTGCAAGGCCAACGCGTGGACGACGTGGCGGCCGGCGCCGTCATGAAGCACTCGAGCCAGTGGAACTTGACGCGCGAATCGGTACTGGGCTGCGGACTTGCCGCGGAGACGCCCGGGACTCGATCTGCAGCGCGCTTGCGGCACGAGTCTCGAGGCCGCGATCCTCTCGGCAACAAGATCGCACTCGGACAAATCGACAGCGCCATCGCGGCCGGCGTCGATACGGTCAGCGATCCCCCCGTCGTCTATCCCGAAGCAATTTCAACAGCTCCTGCTCAAGAGTTATCGCGGCAAGAGCGCGCGGCGACGGCTGGCGCCCTTGGCTCGGATTGCGCTTGAGGCATCTGCGGCCGGTGCTGCCGGGCATCGCCGAGCCGCGCACCGGACTATCGATGGGCGAGAGCACGGAGCTCATGGTCAAGACCTGGGGAATCAGCCGCGCCGAACAGGACCAACTTCGCGTTGGAAAGCCATCAAAAGGCCGTCTGCCGCCTATGCGGCAGGATTCTACACGGACTTGGTGCGCGAGTATCTCGGACTCGCCGCAGGACAACAACATCCGCAGCGACACCAGCCTCGAGAAGCTGGCCGAATTGCGGCCGGTCTTCGATCTGTCCGGTGCGGGGACCTTGACGGCGGGAAATTCGACGCCGATGACCGACGGCGCTTCGGCCGTATTGCTGGCTTCCGAGGCCTGGGCGCGGCGAGCGCAATCTGCCGGTGCTCGCCTTCCTGACCTACGGCAAGGTCGCCGCCGTCGATTACATCGAAAAGAAGGAGGGCCTGCTGATGGCCCCGGCCTATGCGGTGCCGAGAATGCTGAATGATGCGCGCCTGACGCTTGCAGGATTTTGATTTCTATGAGATTCACGAAGCATTTGCCGGGCAGGTACTGTGCACGCTCAAGGCGTGGACCGATGCCAACTATTTGCCGCGACAAATTGGGGCTGCCCGGCGCGCTCGGCGCGATCGATCGCTCCAAGCTCAACGTGAAGGGTGGCAGCCTCGCGATCGGCCATCCTTTCGCCGCGACCGGCACTCGCATCGTCGCGAACGCTGGCGAAGACTCTGGACGAGAACAAAGCAAAGCGCGGCTTGATCTCCATTTGCACGGCCGGCGGCATGGGCGTGACGGCCATATTGGAGCGTTGAGGATTATATTGGAACGTTGAGGATTCGGGCGCCGGCGTCGAACGCGCTATCTTAGGACTCATGGGACGCACTATTGAGCTGACCGCGGCGGACGGGCATCGCTTGGCGGCCTATCTCGCGGGGCCCGCGGGACTCCCGTCCGGGAAAGCCCGCGGCGGGATTGTCGTGGTGCAGGAGATCTTCGGCGTCACGCATCACATACGCGCCGTCGACGGACGAGTACGCCGCGGCCGGGTACCTCGCGCTGGCACCGGCCCTTTTCGATCGCGTGGAACGCAATGTCGACGTGCCCTACAGCGACATGCAAAAGGGTCGTCGGCTACATGCAGGCCACGAACGTCGACCAGGTTCTCCTCGATCTCGAGGCTGCCGTGAAGTACGTGGGCTCGGCCGGAAAAGTCGGGGTGGTCGGCTTTTGTTGGGGCGGCACGCTCGCTTATTTGGCGGCGGCAAAATTCAAGATCGATGCGGCGGTCGCCTATTATGGCGGCGGAATCGAGCGTCATTTGGATCAAAGGCCGGCGGTTCCGGTCCTGCTGCATTTCGGTGAGAAGGACTCCCACATCTCCCCGGCCGCCGTCGCGAAGATCAAAGCCGCCTACCCGGAAGGCATTTATCATCTCTATCCTGCGGAGCACGGGTTCAACTGCAACGACCGCGCGAGCTTCGAGCCTAAGAGCGCCAAACTCGCCCTCGAACGCAGCCTCGATTTTCTAAAGCGGCACATTGGTTAATTACAAATCCCTATGAAACTAAAAGACTCATCGTTGCTGCAACAGCAGTGCTTTATCGACGGCGCCTGGGTGTCTGCGGACGAGCGGCGGCGCATTGCCGGTACAGAACCCGGCAACGCTGGAAACTCTCGGTGTCCGTCCCGAATATGGGTGTCGGAGAAACCCGGCGTGCGATCGCTGCCGCTGCCCGAGCGCTGCCTGTCTGGGCGGCTCAGACCGCCAAGGATCGCTCGGTCGTACTGCGCCGTTGGTTCGATCTCATGCTTCTGCACCAGGAAGATCTTGCGGTGCTCATGACGGCGGAACAAGGCAAACCGCTGGCGGAGTCGAAGGGCGAAATCTCTTACGCGGCTTCGTTCATCGAGTGGTTCGCCGAGGAAGGCAAGCGGCTGTACGGCGACATCATCCCCGGTCATCAAGCCGACAAGCGCATCCTGGTCCTGCGCCAACCGGTCGGCGTGGTCGCGGCCATCACGCCGTGGAACTTTCCCTCGGCCATGATCACGCGCAAGGCAGGACCCGCACTGGCCGCGGGTTGCACCATGGTCTTGAAGCCCGCGACTCAGACCCCGTTTTCGGCCTTGGCGCTCGCCGAACTCGCGCGAAGAGCCGGCGTCCCGCAGGGGGTCTTCAACGTGATCACCGGGTCCGCCGCGGCGATCGGCGGCGAGATGACCTCGAACCCGACGGTGCGCAAGGTGACCTTTACCGGGTCGACCGAAGTAGGCAAGAAATTGATGGCGCAATGCGCCGGCACCATCAAGAAGATATCGCTCGAACTCGGCGGCAATGCGCCCTTCATCGTGTTCGATGATGCCGATCTTGGATGCGGCGGTTCAGGGAGCCATCGCGAGCAAGTACCGCAATACCGGCCAGACGTGCGTCTGCGCGAACCGGTTGCTGGTGCAGGAAGGCGTGTACGAGGAATTCGCGAAGAAGCTGACGGCGGCGGTTGGCAAAGCTGCGGGTCGGAGACGGCCTCCAGGGCGTCACCGATCAAGGGCCGCTGATCGACGCGAAGGCCATCGCCAAGATTGAGGAGCATGTCGCCGACGCTTTAGCCAAGGGAGCCCGCGTGGCGCTCGGCGGCAAACGTCATGCGCTCGGCGGTACTTTTTTCGAACCCACGATCTTGACCGGCGTGACTCCCGACATGCTGGTCGCTCGCGAAGAGACCTTCGGGCCCGTGGCGCCGCTGTTCAAATTCAAATCGGAGGCCGACGCGATCGCGATGGCCAACGATACGGAATTTGGCCTTGCGGCGTATTTCTACACCCGCGATCTCGCGCGAAGCTGGCGGGTTTCCGAGGCCATCGAATACGGCATCGTGGGTCTCAACACCGGGATCATTTCTACGGAGGTCGCGCCATTCGGCGGAGTCAAGGAATCCGGAATCGGCCGCGAGGGATCGAAGTACGGGATTCTCGACTACACTGAAATTAAATATGTGTGCGTGGGCGGCGTGAGCTAGCAGAACGGTGTTCGGGCGGTTCCTCGAATATTCGATCGCCACGCCGGATATCCGGGCGTCCTTGGAGTTTTACATCAGCCTGGGATTTTCTCAGGCCGAAGTCGGAGAGGCGTGGCCGCATCCTTATGCGGTCGTCACGGACGGCAGAATTTGCATCGGGTTGCATCAGGAGTTCACCGCTCCGTCCCTCACTTTCGTCAAACCGGACCTGCTTCGGTACCTGGGCGATCTCGAGAAACTGGGGCTGCATTTCGAATTCCGCCGTCTCGGCAACGACGTGTTCAATGAACTCGGTTGGCTCGACCCTTCGGGCCACTTGATACGCCTGGTCGAGGCGAGGACTTTCAGTCCCAGCAAGCGCGCGATGACCGACACGTCGCTGTGCGGCTATTTTCTGGAGATCGCCTTGCCCGCAGCACAGCTCGACGCCGCCAAGGAGTTCTGGGAGAAATTCGGGTTTGTCGGCTTGGACGAACCCGAAGCAGTATTGCCGCATGTGTCCTGCACCAGCGATTCGGTCGATATCGGATTATACGATCCGGCGCACTTGCTTAAGCCCACATTGATTTTCGACGCCGGGGACGTCGGTGGTACGCTGGCGCGGCTCGCCGAAGCGGGCGTATTGCCGACAGGTCAAGTACCGTTGCCGCTGCGCCAGCTCCCTGCCGCCGTCCTGATGGCGCCTGAAGGAACCCCTATTCTGCTGTTGCCGGAGTTACGAGCTTGATTTCACTGCCGTGACGTCGATGCATCATCCGCCACCGCGGCGAACTTGAATTTTAGACGCATTTCGTCCTGCACCCGAAGCGCGCCCAGGAATATGCTCAAAGGAGTGAGGCCGAGAGCCGACTGGCGCACCGTCAGCGCTCCATTCGCCGCCAATCGATCGGGAGAATAGACCAGGGTGAACGGCACGATGAGCGTTGACTCGCGGCCCGATACGCTCACTGCCAACGTAGCCTGGAGCGTGCCGCGGGCGTCGATGACATTCACGCTGCGCACCGTGACCTCAGGATATTGGCCGGCGTCGAGCACAGCTGGGCCCAGCATATTCTTCAGCGTGCCTGATTTAGCATCGTCCGGAATTTCCCCGGGAAAATCCGCGCCCTCCTCCCGGCGCAGCTGCGGATCGTCCACCACGAAGCCGGCTACCGGCACGGTGACCGAAAACGATGCGGCGGAAATGGTGCCGGAGAATTTTACCCAACCGGCGAGCGCGCGATTGACGATGACGTGATTGTGCCCGAGGGACGCCATGGGTCCGGACTTATAAACTAGAATTCGTAACTCGGACTGCGCGGGGTCGATGTGGTAGATCCTACCTGCAACCGATGGCGGTTTTGCCGGAACTACCTCACTGGGCGGAGCAGCTTGGCGGGGCTTCGGCGCGCCGCATGCGCTCAACAACAAGGCGAGAACGGCCGCGCCGTAACCTTTCAACACGATCGCAAGCCTCGCTCTGTTGCTAAACTACGCCTCGTCCAGTGTGCACTCGGAGCTTATCGATGCCAAATCAAAGCACCCCGACGCGCTACGGCGCGGTCGCTCAAATTTTTCATTGGGTGATTGCGGGCCTGATCGTGACGCAGTTCGTGCTCGCCCGCATGGCGGACGGCTTGCCGCTGGGCGCGCACAAATTGGGGCTGCTGGCGCGGCACAAGAGCTTTGGTATGACCATCCTGATGCTGGCAATTCTGCGGCTGTTGTGGAGGCTCAAGCACTCGCCGCCGCCGTTGCCGCCGGGAATGACTCCGCTCGAACGGGCGCTCGCGCGCTGCACGCACATCGCGTTCTATGTCCTCTTGTTCGCCATGCCGCTCACCGGCTGGATGATGTCTTCCGCCAAGAATTACTCCGTGAGCTGGTTTAGCCTATTCACATGGCCGAACCTCATTGGTAAAAATGAAGCGGCTTTCAATTTTCTGCTTGCGACGCATGAGACCTTGAGCTATCTGCTTTTCGTGATCGCCGTGTTGCATATACTGGCCGCGCTCAAGCATCATTTTTGGAACGCGACAATGTATTGTTGCGCATGTTGCCGTTTACCAAATCCGAGAGGCGATCGTGATGAAGCGAGTGATGATGATGGCGGCATTCTGCAGCGCCGCGCTGTTGCCAATCGCGCCTCGGGCGGGGACTCCGGCGACGAGCTACAACGCGGACCTGGGCGCCAGCCGTCTGGAATTCACAGGGGTCCAAGCGGGCGCCGATTTCAAGGGAGTCTTCCACAAATTCACCGCGACCATCGATTTCGCACCCGACGCATTGGCTAATGCGCACTTCGACGTGCAGATCGATATGAACTCTCTGGATTCCATGGACAAGGATCGAGACGGGACCATGCGCGGCCGCGACATTTTCGATGTCGCGCACTTCCCGACCGCCCATTACGTGACCCGCAGCTTCTCCAAGACCGCCTCCGGGTATGCCGCGATCGGTGCTTTGACGTTGCGCGGAGTCACCAAGGACGTGCCCATCGATTTTCAATTCGCGCCGGCTTCCGGCGGCGCCAAACTGACGGGGACAGCCAAACTCAAACGCTTGGATTTCGGCGTCGGGCAAGGCGACTGGAAAAGCACCGAGTGGGTCGGGGACACCGTGAACGTGGCGTTCTCGCTGGTGCTCAAACCCAAACCGGCGCCCTGAGCGGCGCCAATTTTAACGGACGGGTAGTTCTCTCGACTTTTGCACCGTCCGTAAGGCAAAACTCGATTGCACCCGAGCGACATTCGGCAAGCCGCGTCAGGTGCTGGCTGTGCAGACGCTCGAAGTCCGCCGTATCGGCGAGCACCACGCGCAATAAATAATCGTATTCGCCGGACATGAGATAGCACTCCATGACCTCCGGCACTTTGCGCGCCGCTTCCTCAAACGCGTGCAGGTGCGCCTGCTCCTGCCGTTCCAGCGTGATATTGACGAACACGTTGACGGGACAACCAGCCTTTTGCTGATTGATCAGCGCCGCGTAGCCTTCGATGAACCCCGACTCTTCCAGCGCGCGCACCCGCCTGAGGCACGCCGATTCGGACAGGCTCACCATGTCCGCCAACTGGCTATTGGTAATTCTGCCCTCGAGCTGCAAGGCGCGCACGATGGCACGGTCGTATCGGTCCAGTTTCATCAAGAGCTTCCCAGTTTACGAAGAATCGACATTTTCTTGCGCAAATTCGACAAAAGTAGGCATATTCTGCCACAAACACCCCTTAAAGGTCGAGTATTTGCAAAAATCCGGATCGGGACGCGCGTACCCTCATGTGAACCCCATCGCCACCAGCGGAGCCGTCCCATGAAAATCGGAGTCCCCAAAGAGATCAAGATTCATGAGTATCGAGTGGGGTTGGTGCCCGCAGGAGTGCGCGAACTCGTCGATGCAGGACATGAGGTCCTGGTGCAGACCGGCGCCGGCGCGGGCATCGGGTTCGAGGATTCGCACTACGAAGCGGCGGGCGCCAACATCGCCGCGCGCGCCGCGGACATCTTCGCTACGGCCGACCTCGTCGTGAAGGTGAAGGAGCCGCAGCTGTCCGAATGCAAGCTTCTGCGTCCCGGTCAAACGCTGTTCACCTATCTTCACTTGGCGGCCGACCGCGAACAAGCGCAGGCGCTGGTCGCCTCCGGCGCTACCGCCATCGCCTATGAAACCGTCACTGCGCACGGACGGATCCTTGCCGCTGCTGACGCCGATGAGCGAAGTCGCCGGCCGCATGTCGGTGCAGGTGGGCGCCAATTGCCTGCAAAAAGCCAATGGCGGTTTCGGCGTATTGCTGGGCGGCGTGCCCGGCGTGGCGCCCGCCAAGGTCGTCATACTGGGCGGAGGAGTCTCGGGCACTCATGCGGCAGAAATGGCCGTGGGTCTGCGCGCCGATGTCACGGTGGTGGATCGCTCCGTGAAGCGACTGCGCGAGCTTTCGTCGATGTTTGGCGAGCCAGCTGAAGACGGTGTACTCCACCGCGCATGCGATCGAAGAGCTGGTGCGCGATGCCGACCTCGTCATCGGTGCGGTGCTCATCGCCGGCGCCGCGGCGCCCAAACTCGTGACGCGCGCGATGGTGAAGACGATGAAGCCCGGCGCGGTGCTGGTCGATATCGCCATCGACCAGGGCGGCTGTTTCGAAACCAGCCGGCCGACGACGCATGCCGAACCTACCTTCGTGCTCGACGGCGTGATTCACTACTGCGTGACCAATATGCCGGGCGCGGTGCCGCGCACCTCGACCGTTCGCACTGACCAACGCGACGTTGCCCTACGTGAAGGCGCTCGCCGACCATGGCTGGCGCCAAGCGATGGCGAACGATGTCGGGACTGGCGCGCGGCCTGAACGTTCATGCCGGCCAATTGACTCACGAAGCCGTGGCGAGCGCATTGGGACTGGAGTTTCGGGCTTTCCGGGCGGCCTAGCAGCTTAAGGCGGCGCGGGACGCAAGCCGCGAGCGGTCGGCTGCGCGACGTATTGCTACTATACGATCGATCAATTACTCTCGCGTCCCTCACTGCCCCCCGCAATCGAAGGATCAAGCAATGGCGCGCAATCCTCGCTTCGACGTCTTGTTCGAGCCGGTACGCATCGGGCCGGTCACGGCGCCGAACCGTTTCTATCAGGTACCGCACGCCAGCGGCATGACCAATGCATTGCCGCAGGTGCGCGCCACCTTCCGCGGAATCAAGGCCGAAGGGCGGCTGGGGCGTGGTCTGCACGGGCGCCGTGTCCATCCATCCGAGCTCGGACGATTCGCCGCTGCCGTTCGCCACGCTGTGGGACGACAAGGACATTCGCGCGCATGCCTTGATGACCGATGCCGTGCACGAACACGGCGCGCTGGCCGGCATCGAGCTGTGGCACGGCGGCGCCTGCACGCTGAACCGCACCAGCCGGCTCGCGCCGTTGTCGCCGTCCGGCATGCCGTGGCTGTCGACTCATGTGGGCTTCATGGGCAATCTGCGGCCGCGCGCCATGGATGCTGCGCGACATCCGCGACCTGTTGAAATGGCAGGCGGCAGGGCGCGCGGCGCGCCATGCAGGCGGGCTTCGACATCGTCTACGTGTATGCCGGCATGGGTTACCTGCCCTATGAGTTCCTCCTGCCCGAATACAACCATCGCACCGACGCCTATGGCGGCTCCATCGAAAATCGCGTGCGGCTGGTGCGCGAACTGCTCGAGGTCACCCGCGATGCCGTGGGCGACCACTGCGCCGTGGCCTTGCGGATCAGCTTGGAGGAGCTGCGCGGCAAGCCGGGCCAGAGCGCGCCATCCGAGGCGCATGAGGTCGTGACGCTGCTCGCGCGACGTTCCGGATCTTTGGGACGTCAAGATGGATTCCAGCCCCACCGACTGCGCGCCGTCGCGCTTCTCCCCTGAAGGGCAGCCACGAGCCGGTCGTCGATTTCGTCAAGAAACTGACCAAGAAGCCGGTGGTGGGCGTCGGCCGCTTCACCTCTCCCGATGTCATGGTCTCGCAGGTGAGGCGCGGCATTCTGGATTTGATCGGCGGCGCGAGGCCCTCCATTGCCGACCCGTTCCTGCCGAAAAAAATCAACGAGGGACGAGAGCACGAAATTCGCGAATGCATCGGCTGCAACATTTGCATCTCGAGTTGGCATGACGGCGTGCCGGTGCGCTGCACCCAGAATCCGACGGCCGGCGAGGAATGGCGGCGCGATTGGCATCCCGAAGTGTTCGCGCCGCCGGCGAGCGATTCGTCCATCTTGATGGTCGGCGGCGGACCCGCCGGCCTGGAGTGCGCGGTGACGCTGGCGCGCCGAGGCTATCCGGTGACCCTCGCGGATGCCGCCAGGGAATTTGGCGGCCGGCTGCGTTTCGAGACGCGGCTTGCCGGGACTCGCGACCTGGGGGCGCGTCGCCGACTGGCGCATGGGCCAGCTGCGCGAGCGGCCAAACGTGAACCTGTATCCCGGCAGCGAACTCGGTGTGGATGACATTCTGGGCTTGGAGCACCGGCATGTGGTCATCGCCACCGGCGCGCGCTGGACTAAGATGCTGTTTTCGACGCTTGGAGTTCCCGGTCGGCGAGCTCGATGGACCGGCGGTGTACACGCCGGACGATCTCGCCGCCGGCGTCGTGCCGCAGGGGCCGGTGGTGGTCTTCGATTTCGACAACTATTATCTGGCCGGCGCCATCGCCGAACAGCTGGCGAGGCAGGTCGGGGACGTCAGCTACGTGACCACCGCGGGCAACGCATCGGCATGGACCTTCATGACCAATGAGTTGCCGTTGGTGCATCGGGCGCTGGCAAAGGCAGGCGTGCCCATCCATACCTTGCAGCGGGTCCACGCCTTCGACGGCGAGGCCGTCACTCTGGCGGATGTGTACAGCGGCTCGGAAAAGCGCCTCGCCTGCCGGTCTTTGGTCATCGTGGGCATGCGCCGCCGCTGCGGATGCGCTGTATCACGCGCTCAAGGCCCGAGAGCCGGAACTTGAAAACGCGGGTATCGCGAGCGTCACGCGCATCGGCGATGCTCTCGCTCCCGGGGCGATCGTGCACGCGGTTCACAGCGGCCACCGCTACGCGCGCGAGTTCGACGCCATGCCGCAGGATGCACCTTACACGAGAGATTTTCCCATATGAGCACAGAACAGTTGGAACGTACCTTGCCGACGAGCTGGTATCTGGAGCCCGCGCATTTCAAGCCGAGAAGGAGCGCATCTTCTGCCGCGAGTGGATCGGCGTCTGCCGCGAAGAAGAATTGCCGAATCCCGGCGACAGCCTGGTCATCGAGGTACTCGGCGAGAGCATCCTGCTGGTGCGCAATCGCGAAGGACAGCTGCGCGCCTTTTACAATGTCTGCCGCCACCGCGGCTCGCGGCTTTGCCGCGCAGCCGACGAGGTGGTGGCCCCCGGGCGCGTCGCGCTCGCCGGCGGGATCACGGCGGGACGGCTGATCGTATGCCCTTATCACCAATGGTCCTATGACCTCAATGGCGCGCTGGTCGCGGCGCCCCACCTATCGGGATCGGGCTTCAACAAGCAGGAATTTCATCTGTATCCCGTGGGCATCGACACCTGGGGCGGCTTCGTGTTTTTGAACTTGACCCCGTCCGAAGCGCAGCCGCTCGCGACCCAACTCGAGCGGTATCCCGGAACGGCTGCAACGCTATCCCCTGGCGCAACTGCGCATAGGCTCCACGATTCGCTACGAGGTTGCGGCGAATTGGAAAATCATCTGCGAGAATTACAACGAGTGCTACCACTGCGGCGGCGTTCATCCTGAACTCTGCGCCGTGGTGCCCTCGTTCCGCGAGGATCGCGGAGGCGCCGATTTGGATTGGAGCCGCGGCGTGCCGCATCGCGAAGGGGCGTACACCTTCACTCCCTCCGGCACCACCGTGCGTCGCGCGTTTCCCGGTCTGAACGAGGACGAAGCAAGTCCGCCACAAGGGCGAGCTGGTCTACCCCAATCTATTCTTGAGCGTGGCCTGCGATCACGTGGCCGCGTACATTCTCAAGCCGCGAAGCGCCGCGCGGACCGACATAACCTGCCACTTCCTGTTCGAGACGCATGAGATCGAGAAGCCCGACTTCGATCCGTCGGACGCGGTGGATTTTTGGGATTTGGTGAATCGCCAGGATTGGACGGCTTGCGAGGCGGTCCAGGATGGCATTCGCGCGCGCGTACACACTCACGGGTACTTCGCGCCAATGGAAGATTACAATCTGGATATCAGGCGCTATGTCAGGGAGCGGATAGGCGCAGTCATGCGCGAAATGCCGGCGTGACAATACGACGCGATGCGTACCGTTGGGCTCTACTCTCGCTTGACGCAATCAAGCGGTCCGACCTGCCTTAGGTTTTATCGAAAAAAAGGAGATTTCATGGCAGTCAAGCGGGCTCAACCAAAATTTCGTCGGGCCACCCCGGCCGTGCGTCGCGAAGCGCTCGTCGACGCGACGCTTCGGTGTCTGAAACAGTATGGCCATGAGGGGGTGTCGGTACGCCGCATCAGCGCTGCGGCAGGCGTCTCCATCGGCCTGATCAATCATCATTTTCCGAGCAAGTCGGGATTGGTGGCCGTGACCTACGAGACACTCGCGCTGTCCCTGCAGGACTCGATCCGGGCGCAGGCGGAAAACAAGGCCGTTGCGCCGCGCGACAGGCTTGAGCGGATTTTTCCGCGCTTCATTCGCGCCGGAAATTCTCGATCCGCAGCTATTCAATGTCTGGCTGGTGTTCTGGAGCATGGTGGCGCATTCGCCCGAGATTCGGGCCGTGCATGATAAAACCTATGGCAAATACCGGTCGATCTTGGAGTCCCTGCTCGGCCAGCTCGCCGAGTCCGGAGCGACGCCGCCATTCAGGCTGCGCCCGGCGGCCATCGCCCTGTCCGCCTTGCTCGACGGTCTGTGGGTCGAATTGAGTTTGAGCCCGACGACATTCAAGCCGCGCGAAGCCATCGCGCTGTGCGAGGACTGGGTCAATGCACTGTGCAACGGCGCCTTCCCGCGGCTGATGACGAACCGCGCGGCCAAAGCGCGCCCTTCGGTGCGTCCACGCAAGCTGAGGCAAGCTTAGAGAACATGCGCGATGTAGTGATCATCGGCGGCGGCCATAACGGCCTGGTGTGCGCCGCGTACCTCGCCGCGGCCGGGCTTAAGCGTGACGGTACTGGAGCGGCGCGGCGTCGTCGGCGGCGCGGCGGTGACCGAGGAGTTTCATCCCGGCTTTCGCAATTCGGTGGCCGCTTACACGGTCTCGCTCCTCAATCCGAAAGTCATCCGCGATCTGGATTTGGCGCGCCATGGCTTGCGCGTGGTCGAGCGCAAGCTGGCCAATTTTCTGCCGCTGGACGAAACGCGATACCTCAAAATTGGCGGCGGAAGGACCGAGCAAGAGGTCGCGAAGTTCTCGGCGCGCGACGCGGCGCGCTTGACGGCTTATGGCGAGCGGCTCGAGCGGATCGCCGACGTGCTGCGTGACCTCGTGCTGGAAACTCCGCCGAACGTCACCGCCGGCGGCTGGCTCGAGGCGCTGCCGGAACTGCTGCGCGGCGCGCGCTTGGGCAAGCGGATTGCCAAGCTCGACATGACCATGCGGCGCGAGCTCTTGGATCTGTTCGTCAAGTCGGCCGGAGATTATCTCGACGGCTGGTTCGAGAGCGCGCCCATCAAGGCGGCCTACGGTTTCGACGGCATCGTCGGCAACTATGCGAGCCCGTACGCGGCGGGCTCGGCCTACGTGCTGCTGCATCACGTTTTCGGCGAGGTCAACGGCAAGAAGGGTGCCTGGGGACATGCGATCGGCGGCATGGGCGCGATTACCCAGGCGATGGCCAAGGCGGCTGCGGAGCGCGGCGTCGAAATTCGCACATCGAGTCCGGTGCGCGAAGTGATCGTCGAATCGGGCCGCGCGGTCGGCGTGGTCACCGAGAAGGGCGAGACCATCCGGGCGCGCAGCGTCGTATCGAATCTGAATCCCAAAGCTTTTGTACGGAAAGCTGATCGATCCGGCGGCGCTCGCGCCGGACTTTCGCGAACGCATGGAGCAACTGGCGCTGCGGATCGGGCACTTTCAGAATGAACGTCGCGCTGTCGGAGCTGCCCGATTTCAAGGTATTGCCGGGGCGGGCATCTCGGCCGAGCATCACACGTCCGGCATCATCATGGCGCCGAGTCTCGCCTACATGGATCAGGCCTATACTCGACGCCAAGGCCGGCGGCTGGTCGAAGCAGCCGATCGTCGAGATGCTGATTCCATCGACGCTCGACGATAGCCTTGCGCCTCCCGGCCAGCATGTGGCAAGCCTATTTTGCCAGCATGTCGCGCCGACGCTGCCCAATGGCGGCATCGTGGGACGATCATCGGGACGAGGTCGCGGACGTCATGATCGATTTGGTCAACAGCCATGCGCCGAATTTCAAATCGTCGGTGCTCGGACGGCAAATCATGAGCCCGCTGGATCTGGAGCGCACGTTCGGCTTGATCGGCGGCGATATTTTTCACGGCGCTCTCAGCCTCGATCAGCTGTTCTCCGCGCGCCCGATGCTGGGTTACGGCGACTATCGCGGCCCGTTGAAGGGCCTGTATATGTGCGGCTCGGGCACGCATCCCGGCGGCGGGGTAACGGGTGCGCCCGGTCACAACGCGGCGCGCGAAATCATCGCCGATTTCCGGCGTGGGCGATTGAAGCGGGCCTAAGTTTCGTGCGGGCGGCGCCGCCCGGCCAATTATCGATCGCCTACCGATTATCGGTCGCCTACCACGGGTGTAGGCCTCGGCTCATCGCCGCCGACCCAACGATAGACGACGCCGGCGAGCGCCGCGCCAATCAGGGGCGCGACCCAGAAGAGCCAGAGTTGGGATAGCGCCCAACCGCCTACAAACAGAGCCGGCCCGGTGCTGCGGGCCGGATTGACCGAGGTGTTCGTCACCGGAATGCTGATCAGATGAATCAAGGTCAGGCACAGTCCAATGGCGATGGGCGCGAAGCCCTTGGGCGCGCTGCCATGAGTCGAGCCTAAGATGACGAAGAGAAAGCCGAACGTCATGACGATTTCCGTGATCAAGCAGGCTGACAACGAATAGCCCCCGGGGGAATGCTCGGCATAGCCGTTCGACGCGAAACCACCGGCAAGGTCGAACCCCGCGTGACCGCTGGCGATCATGTAGAGGATCGCGGCTCCGGCCGCACCGCCCAACACCTGAGCGACGATGTAAGGGACCAAGTCCTTGCCCGGAAAACGGCCGCCGACGCACAGACCAACCGACACGGCGGGATTGAGGTGACAACCCGAAACATGGCCGATGGCATAGGCCATGGTGAGCACGGTCAGACCGAACGCCAGCGAAACACCGGCGAATCCTATTCCGAGTCCTGGGAACGCCGCGGCGAGTACCGCGCTACCGCAGCCGCCAAGCACGAGCCAGAGGGTACCGATAAACTCCGCCGCAAGACGCTTCGTCAGTGGCATCGCGATTCCCCGTTTTTTTGGTTGATGCACTTTAATCGTAAATTCGATAGGCGTCTATTTGGCCTGCTCAGCCCGCAAGAAGCGCCGCATATTGCGCCGCATCGACGTTGCCGCCGCTCACGATCACGCCAACCCGTTGACCCGCCAAACGAGCGCCGAGCGCGCGCACGGCGGCGAAGCCGAGACACCCCGTCGGTTCGACCACGATCTTTAGCCTACTGGCGAAGAAGCGCATGCAGTCAATGAGCTCGGCGTCGTTCGCCGTCAGGATATCGGCGACATCGCGCCGAATGATTTCAAATGTGTATCGTCCCAAACTCTGGGTCTGCGCGCCGTCCGCAATCGTTTTCGGAACGTCGATGCGAACGATCGAACCCTGTCGAAGGGATAGTTGCCCATCGTTTCCCGCCTCAGGCTCGACGCCGTAGATTTTGCAGCCGGGTGCCAATGCTTTGGCGGACAAGATCGATCCGCTGAGTAGACCGCCGCCGCCGAGACACACGAAAAGGCTATCCAGCGAACCCGCGTCTTCGATGAGTTCTGCGGCCGCGGTCCCCTGCCCGGCGATGACATCAGGATGGTCATACGGCGGGATGATGGCGGCGCCCCGGCTTTCGGATAGGCGCTGCGCGATTTCCTCCCGGTTCTCGCGGTAGCGGTCGTAGGTCACTACGCGGCCGCCATAGCCCTGTGTCGCGAGGGCCTTCGACCGCGGTGCGTCTTCCGGCATGACGATCGTTGCCTCGATACCGAGGATGCGCGCCGCCAGCGCCACGGCCTGCGCGTGGTTGCCGGAGGAAAATGCGATCACACCGCGAGCTCGCGCCGCGGAGTCCAGACACGACAGCGCGTTGAAGGCGCCGCGAAACTTGAACGCCCCCATACGCTGGAAGTTCTCGCACTTGAAGAACACCGTGGCGCCCAACGACTCGTCGACGGTTCGCGAGGTGATCACGGGAGTGCGATGTGCATGCCCCTGAAGACGACCGGCGGCAGCCTCGACATCCGCAAAAGTGGGTAGATTCAAGGCAGCGCCGAGCGCATCGCGCTATCCAAGCGGTGATACGCCGAACAATCGCACGTGTGCCCAGCCGATGAAGAGCACGTAAAGGGCAAGTCCGAGCACGACGGCAATGGCGTCGTTGAACCGGCCTTTGGGAAGCGCGCGAACGGTTTGCGGCGGCCTGCGTTTCATGGAGATCCGATCTACCACGGCCCATGCTAGAAAGCCCCCGAACAGAAGCACGTCCGCTAAGGTGCCGTTGATGAGCAAGTGGGCGAATGCCCAAAATTTGACGGCAGCCAGCATCGGATGCTTCACCGCTGCTTTGATTCGTCCCGGCAAGTAGGCAGCTACAAGCAGCGGGAATACGGGCAACATCAGGAGAAAGGTGACATGGCGCAGGAAGCTCGGCGGCGTATATAGCACCACGGGCGTTTGACGCGCCAATCCAAAGCCGTAAACGATCAACACAAAGCCGGTCAACGATATCAACCCATACAGCCCCTTCCACGGACCCTCGCCTAAACTCTGCAATGCCCGGGTTCGCAGGTCCGGGGAGACGATGGCGATCGAATGCACCCCTAGAAAAATCACGAGGCCGGCAATCAAGATGGCCATGGTCCGTCCTATTTCTTGCTGCGCGGTTTGCGCTTGATCGATCTCGTTGCTTTGCGAGCCGCTCTACGGGCCACGGGTCCTTTGTGAGCCGCGGCTTTCTTGCGAGCCATGGTGCCGCGGGTTACGGGCTTTCTCCACACCGCAGGTTTCTTCCGCGCCGGAGATCCTTTCCGGGCTGCGGGTTTTTTGGCCGCCGCAGATTTCCTGCGCACCGTCGCCCCCTTGCGCACCGTCGCCTTCTTGGAGCGAGCCTCAGGAGCCGTGCCGCTCAATTGCTCGAGAATGCCGGGGTTTTCCAACGTCGACACGTCTTGCGTGATTTCCTCGCCGCGCGCGATCGAACGCAATAGCCGCCGCATGATTTTTCCCGAGCGCGTTTTCGGCAAATTATCGGTCAACCGGATCTCATCCGGTTTGGCGATCGGGCTCAGTTCCGAGGCTACCCAGGCACGCAGCTCCTCGATCAACCCGGCCGCGGCGGCGGCCGCCGGCCGAATTCCGTTCAACACGACGTACGCGAAGACGGATTCGCCTTTGATATCGTGCGGCTTGCCGACCACAGCTGCTTCTGCCACGCGCGGATGTGCGACCAACGCAGACTCGATTTCCATGGTCCCTAAGCGGTGCCCCGCGACATTCAACACATCGTCGATTCGACCCATGATCCAGTAATAGCCGTCGGCGTCGCGATGCGCGGAGTCGCCCGCCACGTAGTAGCGGTTCTGAAATTTTTCCCAATAGGTTTGGATATACCTGGCGTTGTCGCCCCAGATCGTGCGAAGCATGGAAGGCCAGGGCCGTCTGATCACCAAATAGCCGCCCGCGTTCGGCGTTTTAACGGACCGGCCGTCGTCATCCACAATATCGGCAAAGATGCCCGGCAGCGGTTTGGCGCACGAGCCGGGCTTGGTCGGCGTTACGCCGGGAACGGGCGTCATCATGATCGAGCCGGTTTCGGTCTGCCACCAGGTATCGACGATGGGACAGCGCTGCTTGCCAATCACGCGGTGGTACCACATCCAGGCTTCCGGATTGATCGGTTCTCCCACGCTGCCGAGGAGACGCAGCTTGGCGAGGTCGTACTCGGCGGGTATGGCGTCGCCGAGCTTCATCAGAGCGCGAATCGCCGTGGGCGCCGTATAGAAAATGCTCACCCCGTGCGTCTCGCAGATCTTCCAGAAACGGCCGCCGTCCGGGAACGTCGGAGCGCCTTCGTACATGACGACCGTCGCACCTGCCGCGAGGGGCCCATAGACCACATATGTATGTCCGGTTACCCAGCCGACATCGGCGGTGCACCAGAACACATCGCTATCCTTCAAATCGAAGGTCCAGCGAGTGCTCAATTTGGCGCCGAGTAAGTAGCCGGCGCTCGAATGCTGAATTCCCTTCGGCTTGCCGGTCGAACCCGACGTGTAAAGCAAAAACAGCGGATGCTCCGCGTCCACCCACACGGATTTGCAATTCGCGCTTTGGTTCGCCACCACGTCGTGCCACCAGGAATCGCGGCCCGGCTGCATTTCGCACTGACCGCCGATGCGCTGATAGACGATCACGTTCTGCACGGTCTCGCAGCCGTCGGCAAGCGCCTTGTCGACGGCGCGCTTCAACTCCACCGCATGGCCGCCGCGCCAACCCCCGTCGGCCGTCACCACGAGCTTGGCTCCCGCATCTTCGATTCGATCCTTCACCGCGTTCGCGGAAAATCCTCCGAAAACCACCGAGTGAATGGCGCCGATGCGGGCGCAGGCCAGCATGGCGATCGAGGCCTCTGGAATCAGCGGCATGTAGATGACGACCCGATCGCCTTTTTCGATTCCCCGTTCTTTGAGAGCGTTCGCGAACCGGCAAACCTCGCTGTGAAGTTCGCGATAGGTCAGCCGGCGCACATCTCCCGGTTCACCTTCGAACACGATCGCCACCTTGTCGGCGCGGTCGGCGAGATGCACGTCGAGACAATTGTGCGAGACATTGAGTTGCCCGTCGGTGAACCAGCGGTAATTCGGCGCCTCGGTATCATCCAAAGGCACGGTGAATGCCTGATGCCAGGCAAGTTCCGCAGCCGCCAAATCGGCCCAAAATCCGACGTAATCCTGCTCGGCCTTGGAGTACAAGAGCTTGAGGTCCGCGGCGCTCGGCACGGCCCGCGCGCTGAACTGCGCGGAGCGGAGGGAAAACCCGGTCCTCGTGCAAGACGGACTGAATGTTCTTCTGGGCCATAGAGTTATCCCCCTGTTGGCGCGCCGCCCGCAATGCGCCGCGCCTGTTGACGCAATATGTTGCCAAATCCGTGAGTATCGAAAAAGGTCTCGAGGTTAGCCCTGTTCGGAGGGCGCAGCTTCAAATCTTCCATCGTGGCCTCGAGCGGCATGTCGCAAACGATCCCGGTCAGCCGTCTTGCCAAGTAGGCGGCGTCCTTGTGCGCCAGCAGCTTGGCGGCGACCGCGGCCGCGCCGCGCAGCTTCATTGCCGGTACTTTCCCGAGATTCGCATATAACTCATCGAGCGAGCCGAAGATGGCAAACAATTCGGCGGCGGTCTTTTTGCCGATACCGGGAACGCCGGGAATATTGTCGACTGCGTCCCCCGTAAGCGCCAGAAAATCGGCTATGAGTTCGGGAATCGCGCCAAATCGCGGCCCGATCTCATGATACTGGTAGCGGGCATTGCCGCTGTAGTCCCAATACACGTCGCCCTCGCGAATGAGTTGCGATAAATCCTTGTCGCGGGTCACCAATACGTTGCAAAGACCAAAGGCGCGCGATCGGGCCGCCAAAGTGCCGATGATGTCGTCGGCTTCGTATTCTGAGCTCGCGAATTCAGCCAGGCCCATATGCCGGCAAAACTCGCGGCAGAACCCGAACTGGCGCTTGAGGTCGGCCGGGGGCGCCTCTCGATTCGCCTTATAGGCTGGATAAATCCCGCTGCGAAACGAGGTCTCGCTGCGCAGGCTCTGATCGAAGGCGACGCCGACGCGCTCGGGCCTGACCTGCTCCATGAAATCCGATATGAAGCGTGCGAATCCGTACAACGCATGGGTCGAATTGCCGTCCTCGTCCACCATGTCGGGCGGCATCGAATAATACGCCCTGAAAATGAAATAACTGGCGTCGATGTGATACACGACGCCGGAGCGTGCGACCGAATGCACCGCGCCTAAGTTCACATCGGCCAGCGTTGCATGCGCTCGTGCAGCGGACTCGAACGTGGAAAATGTGCGATCAGGTATTCCATCTGATCGGCCAGTACCCGGCGGCCCTTCAAGAAAATGTACTCCGCATAGGTCGGCGTGAACGGCACCGCCAGGAGCTGCATGCCGGCCTGCTCCGGCGTGCGCGAGGCTTTGGCGTTGTTGCATCGGCGGCAGGCCGAGACCACGTTGCTCCAGATGTCGTGTCCGCCGCGGCTGAACGGCGTGACATGATCCCGGGATAACAGGCTGTAGGAAAAGCGCGCGCCGCAGTACAGGCACAGATACGCATCGCGCCGGAACAATGTCTGGTTGTTGAGCGGCGGTGTGTAGCCGGCACCGCGCAAGTTGCCCGGATTGCCGGTGTGACCCAGCGTCGCGATGATCGAATTGACATCCACGATGGTTCGCAATCCCGTCCTGGCGCACGTACCTCCATACAGGCGATACAGCAGCGTGCCGCAGGTATAGGCGACTTGATCGGTGTGATAGAGACGCGCCGCCTCCCGGTAGTCGACCCACTCCAAAGGCATCCCGGAAACGTCGGTCCGCAGGATTTGCTGCGACAACGGATAGCCATGAGCTACGACGGTGACGTCGTCCCGCCAATCCAGCGATTGCGCTTCGGTGTGCAGCATCCGATTCATAACAATACTAAAGATAGACGACTCTTATGCCATAATTCAACGTTTTGGGAGATATCCTTCATGACAGTCGTCGTGGGCGTCCTCAGAGAAACTGCGGTCAATGAAACCCGAGTGGCGCTCGTTCCGGAAATAGTCGGCAAGCTAAAAGCGCTCGGCGCCCGTGTTCTGGTTGAGCGCGGTGCAGGATTGGCCGCCCATTTTACCGATGCGGCGTACGCCGATGCGGAGCTTTGCGACGCGGATACGGTTTTGCGCAGCGCCGATGTCTTGCTCTGCGTCCAGCCCCCGAGCATCGTTAAGCGTGAATGCCCTCAAACAGGGTGCGACAGTCGTCGGATTCATGCAGCCTTATGCACGCCACGACCTGGTGCGCGCGCTCAAAGACCGCCGTATCACGAGTTTTTCGGCGGAACTGGTGCCGCGGATTTCACGCGCGCAATCGATGGATGCACTATCCTCGCAAGCCGCCGTGGCCGGGTACAAAGCGGCGCTCATAGCGGCCAACACATTGGAGAAATTCCTGCCCATGCTGACCACCGCCGCGGGCACGATTCGCCCGGCCTCGGTGCTCGTGATCGGCGCCGGCGTGGCGGGTTTGCAGGCCATCGCCACCGCAAAGCGATTAGGCGCCGTGGTCGAAGCGTATGACGTGCGTAGCGCAACCAAGGACCAGGTGAAATCCCTCGGAGCCAAGTTCGTCGACACCGGCGTGTCCGCCGAAGGCGCCGGCGGCTATGCGCGCGAACTGACGCCGGAGGAAAAGCTCAAGCAGCAGGAGGTTCTCGACGGGCGCATCGCCGCGAGCGATGCGGTGATCAGCACCGCATCGGTTCCGGGCAGAGCGGCGCCGCGCATCATCGGCCAAGCGGCGGTCGAACGCATGAAGAGCGGTTCGGTCATCGTCGACATCGCCGCCGAACAGGGTGGCAATTGCGAACTCACGCGCGCCGGCGAGACCGTGGTCCACAACGGCGTGAAGATTTTGGGGCCGCTCAATCTGCCGGCTTCTCTGCCCTACCATGCGAGCGAAATGTACTCGCGCAACTTGTTCAATTTCTTGAAGCCGGCGATCGTGAAAGGCGAATTGGCCGTGGACTGGAAGGACGAAGTGTTCTCAGGCGCGGTACTCACGCATGAAGGCGAGATCAAGCACGAAGCGACGCGCAAGGCAGTGGAGGGTCAGCAAACATGATTGATGGTGTGATCGCGCTTTACATATTCATGCTGGCCGCGTTTACCGGCTATGAAGTCATCTCGCGTGTGCCGGTCATTTTGCACACGCCGCTCATGTCGGGATCGAACTTCGTCCATGGCATCGTCTTGGTGGGCGCGATGGTCGCGCTGGCAGCCGCCGATACCACCCTGCTGCGAGTCATCGGCTTCATCGGCGTGGTTCTCGCCGCCGGCAATGCCGTAGGCGGATATGTGGTGACTGAGCGCATGCTCAAAATGTTCGTGTCCGCGGGCAAAAGGTCCGCGGAAAAAAAGAAGGAAGCTTAAGTTGATGCCTTCCATTTCGACCGCCACGCTGACGCAGCTCTCGTATCTTGCGGCGGCGGCGCTGTTCATCCTGGGTCTCAAGCGCATGAGTTCGCCGGTCACTGCCGTGAGCGGCGTGCGCTGGGCGGGTGCGGGTATGCTTCTCGCGACGGTGGTGACTCTGGCGTTCACCGACGCCTCGCCGTTCAATTTGATGTTGGTGATCGGCGCCATCGCCGTCGGCGGCGTCGTGGCGTGGGTCAGCGGCAAGCGCGTCGCCATGACCGATATGCCGCAGATGATTGCGCTTTACAACGGCATGGGCGGCGGCGCGGCGGCGGCGATCGCCGCGGTCGAGCTGTATCGCGGCAGCGAACACAGCCTCGTGCACTTGGCGATGGCCACCATCGGCGGCTTCATCGGCTCGGTATCATTCAGCGGCAGTCTGATCGCCTTCGCCAAATTGCAGGGTTTGATCACCAAGTCGGTGCGCTTCCGCGGACAGAAAATATTGAATCTGGCGATATTGCTGATCACCGTAGCACTCGGCGCCATGGTGGTCTCGGGCGCACAGTCCGGCTTGCCGATCGTCTCGTTATTCTTCGTCTTCGCACTGTTGCTCGGCATTGCGATGACTCTGCCGATCGGCGGAGCCGATATGCCGGTGGTGATCTCGTTGTACAACGCACTGACCGGTCTTGCGGTCGGCTTCGAGGGCTTCGTGCTCGACAACGCCGCGATGATCATTGCGGGTACGGTGGTCGGCGCGGCGGGAACCCTGCTGACTCAACTCATGGCCAAGGCCATGAACCGATCTCTCGGCAACGTTCTGTTCGCGAACTTCGGCGAGACCTCGGCCGCGGGCGGCGGCACCGTGAGCGGCACGCAAAAGGCCATCGAGGCCTCGGATGCCGGCGTCATGATGGCGTATTCGCAAAAAATCATCATCGTCCCGGGCTATGGCCTGGCGGTCGCCCAGGCTCAGCACAAGGTGTGGGAACTCGCCCAATTATTGATAGATCACGGCGTCAAGGTACGATTCGCCATCCACCCGGTCGCCGGCCGCATGCCCGGCCATATGAACGTACTGCTCGCCGAGGCGGGCGTGCCTTACGAGCTGATCTCGGATCTCGATGAAATCAATGCCGAGTTCGAGACCGCGGATGTGGCGCTGATCATCGGCGCCAATGACGTCGTCAACCCCGATGCGCGCAGCAACACGAGTAGCCCGATCTATGGCATGCCGATCTTGAATGCGGACAAGGCCAAGAACGTGATCGTCATCAAACGCGGTCAAGGCCAAGGGTTTTCCGGGATCGACAATGCGCTGTTCGTGCTCGATCAGACCCGCATGCTTTACGGCGACGCACAGGCCGCCGTCGGCCAGTTGATTCAATCCGTCAAGGCGGCAGGCTAAGCTCGAAGCGATCCCTGACGCCCCATACAGCGGACTCGGCCGTTAACCTCGTGCTACCGGCGCTGTGCTGCGATGAACACGCCGTCGTCGGAGGGCGGCACCTCGACCGCGGCAAGCTCGCCGCGGGCCGCCATTCTTGCCGTCATCCACGAGGTGAATTCACGCGCCGGCATCGGTTTGGAGACGAAGTAGCCTTGGATCAGATCACATCCGAGCAGACCGAGCGTCCTCCAGCTCGAAGCGACTTCGACGCCCTCCGCGACCACCTTGAGGTTCAGCGCGTGGCCGAGATTGATCGTCGATCGCACGATGACATCATCGTCGCTCTTGCCCTCCAGCTCCTTGATGAAGGATCGATCGATCTTGACCTCATCCACCGGCAGACGCTTCAGGTGCGCGAGCGAAGAGTACCCCGTGCCGAAATCATCTATCGAGAAGCGGACGCCGAGCACGCGGAGCTGTTCCATCATTTTGAGGGTGGCGGGCAGGTCTTTCATGGCGCCGCTCTCGGTGACTTCCAGCACGACGTGGCTGGCGTCCGCTCCTGTCTGAATGAGAAGAGCGGCGACACTATCGGCGAATCCGGGGTCCGCAAGGTCCACCGGCGACACATTGATGGACACGTCGATGGCAAACCCCGTTTCTCGCCAGCAACGCAGATCCTTGAACGCAGTCGACACAACCCATGCCGTGAGAAAGCGGATCGCTCCCGTGCGCTCCGCATGCGGAATGAAGTCGCTCGGCGGGATAAATCCCCGCTGCGGGTGCCGCCACCGGACGAGAGCCTCGCATCCAACCACATGGCCCGTCGAAGCGCCGACCTTTGGCTGATAGTGCAGCTCGAGTTCGTCCGCGGCAATGGCGCGGCGCAGCTCGCCCAGGATCGAGAGTCGATGCCGATGACTGCTGTCATCGCCGGGAAGATACATGCCGACGGTAGCGCCGGTTTCTTTGGCGCGAAAAAGTGCAAGGTCGGCGCGCTGCAGAAGCTCGGCGGCATGGCCTCCATCGGCGGGGAATACCACCACACCCACGCGCATTTCCAACTGGAACGACACGCCCGAGTAGTCGAACGATCCCCGTAGCCGCTCGACAATGACTTCCGCCTGCCGAACCGCCCGGTCGCGCCCGACGGACTCGAGGAGTACGAGGAATTGATCGGTTCCAATGTGCCCTACGCGATCGGGCTCTCGTTCGTGCGCGGCTAGCCGCCGCGCCACTTCCGACAACACCTCATCGCCGGCCGCATGTCCGAAGGACCCGATGATGCTCTGGAATTGCTGAATCTCGACCAGGCAGATCGTCACCGCTCGGCCCGTAAGTTGAGCTCGGCTCAAGAGCTCTTCGAGGATCGCAGCTGATTCCCGCCCGCGTCGGCAGGCCGGTCAAGGCGTCGTGGTTCGCCTGATGGCGGATGGTCGACTCTCGATCGGCAACCGCGGCTCGCATGGCGTTGAACGCATTTGCCAAGCCTTTCATCTCGCTCATGCTGGCCGGTGGGACTTCCACACTGTAGTCGCCCGCCTCGAGACGTTGCGCCGCCTTGGTCAGGTCATCGACCGGCTTGGTCGCGCTCCGCGCGAGCAGTACCGCAAGCACGGATGCAATGGCCAGAAGCAGCGCTCCGATCGCGAACATGGAATTTCTGACATCGTCATAGGGACGCAGCGCGCTGGCAAGCGACCGCTGCAACACCAGCGTCAAGGGCCCGTTGGCGGATCGGATCGGGTTGGCCCAGGTCAAGAGCTTGTCGTCGCCCGCGTCAACCACAAATGGCGTCGCCTCCGGCATGCCCTTGATCTCGGTAAACGACCGGCGCTGCTGTTGGCTCACTGATGTGGCGACATAGGGCGGTTGGCCCTCGCGTCCCACGACGAAGGAGACATCGACACCCAGCAGGCGAGACATTTCGCTCGCAACCCTGTCGTCGAGCGCGAAACCCATCGCCGCCCACCCGATCGGTTCGGGCGCGAGCACGGGTGCCAGTACGAGTTGATACGGCCGTCCGTCGATGAGCCGATAGAGCTGCAGAATCTCGCCGTCCGGGTCGCTTGCAATCAGATCTTTGAGATCATCCTTCGTGTTGGCCGACAGTGCTCCGATCGTGCTGGCGACCGGACGTCCGTCCGGACTTAGTACGATGACGATGTCCGCGCGGATTCGCGTGCGTTGGTTCTCGACGGCGGAAAGCAGCGTCGGTGAGTCGGCGCTCGAGACCGCCTCCTTGAAGCCGAAATCAGCCGTCAGCACTTCGACTGCGATCGCGAGCCGAGTGCCGCGAAACCTGAGTACCTCTCGGGCGGTATCGGCCGCCGTGTGCAGCTCGAGGCCGACTTGTCGCTCCACTTCCGCCCGCGCTTCGACGGCGATCGAGATGATCGCGGCGGTGAGGACCAAAGTGACCAACCCGAGAACTAAAGCAAGGATGCGAGCGCGGAAACTGCGTAGAAGGATCAGGGGCACAGCCATGAGCCATTTTATGTCGATACGCAACGTCTCTTCGGCCACGCGGCGCCGATCTGGAACCAACTTCGCGCTCCGCGGGCTCGCAACTGCAACGTGCATCACGCTTGCCTCGCTTGCGGGTTCGCTTTCCCATGCAGCGGCCGACATATCCGTCATGGTCGTCGATCGGGCGGGACATGGCGTCGCCGAGGTTGTGGTAACCGCCATGCCGGCAGCCCCTCGAGCCGGCGCTGCGCCCCTGCTCAAATCGGCCGTCATGGACCAACGAAACCTCGCGTTCACGCCCCGCGTGCTCGTCGTCGGCGTGGGTACCAGCGTCGAGTTCCCGAACAACGATTCTGTGAGCCACCAGGTCTATTCGTTTTCGGCGGCCAAGCGCTTTCAGCTGCCCTTGTACAAGGGAGAATCCCACAGGCCCATCACCTTCGATCAACCCGGGCTCGTCGTGTTGGGTTGCAACATCCATGATGCAATGGTCGGCTACATCTATGTCACCGGCGCCCCCTATTTTGGAACGACGCAAGCAGGGGGCGGCCTTACGCTCAAAGATTTACCGAGCGGCGACTATCGGATCGAAATTTGGAGTCCCTTCATAGCCGACGCGTCGGCGACGCTGATCCGCACGGTCCACATCGATGGCAATGAACCTGCGGCGACGCGCGTGCAATTGAGTCTCGCGCTTCGGAGCCAGCCTGAGCCCAGGCCGCGCCGCCGTGACTGGGAGTATTGATGCGCTACGCGCATCGCCTGATACTCCTGAGCCTTGCGTTTTGCGCCGCCGGCGCAGGCGCGCAAGATCGCCTGCGCGTGGACGGCGATGTCGATCTACGCTGGGTGAATGCGACCGGCGCCACTTCCTACTTGAACGGTGGACTCGGCATACTTCGTTTCGACCCGGACCACGAGGGAGTTCAATTCGGCCGCGCGTTCCTCGCTCCGACCTTGCGGGTGACCGATATCGTGTCCATGCACGCGGTCTTCAACGCCTACGGCGACTACGGTCGAAACCCGGTGGACGTGAGCGAGTTTTATCTCGACGTGCGCCCATTTCCAACGACCTCCGTGCGCTGGCGCGCGCGCGTCGGGGCATTCTTCATGCCGCTGTCGCTCGAGAACCGCGGCATCGGATGGACGGACGTTTACTCGATAACGCCCTCCGCCGTGAATACCTGGCTCGGGGAGGAATTCCGAACCATCGGTGCCGAAGTCGAAGCGCGCTGGCTCGGGGCGAGCAGCGGGTATTTGGGGGACATCGCTCTCGTTGCCGCGGCGTACGGATGGAACGACCCGGCCGGGTCATTGCTGGCGGAGCGGGGATTTGCGATGACGGATCGCCCGTCGACGCTATCCGACGGCCTCGGCAAACCGCCGATCGGCTTCTACCATGAGATCGATCGGAAACCCGGATACTACGGGGGCTTGATCTGGAGGCATCACGACCGGCTGGAGGTTCGCGCTCTGCGTTACGACAACCGCGGCGACCCGGATTCCTCGAACGCTTCGGATCTCTATGCGTGGCAGACACGCTTTTCAAGTTTTGGCGCGCGCCTGGAACCCACTGCTCATTGGACCTTCATTGCGCAGTACCTGAACGGCGACGCCGCGAGCGAGGCAGGGTCCGAAGAATCCGCGCCATTTTATATGAGGTTCCACGCCGGTTTTGCGCTGGCAAGTTTTGATTGGGCACGAGAGCGCCTTACGGCTCGCTACGACGACTTCCACACGCATCAGCTGAGCGGGCCCTACGACGACGACGGCCCCTTGAGCAACGGTGACGGCCACGGCTGGACCTTCGCGTGGTCGCACGAGTGCGGCGATCATTGGCAATGGGTGACCGAGTGGATTCGGGTCAGCAGCACCTTTCTACCGCGGCTCGAACTTGGAGAGCCCGCCACGCAAGTGCAGTCGCAATTCCAACTGGCCGTCCGCTACCGATTTCAATGGGGATTGTGACCTCAGGCGCTTAGGCGACCTGCAAATTGACCTTGATCGCCTTTTGGTATAAACCCTTAAGTGCGCGGCCATGCGATCGCGCGCCGCGTCCGCGGCGCGGCACGCCGCTTCCCCGTTAAGCTCCATCCATTTAAGAAGGAGAACGACCATGAGTTCGGCCCAGGTTCGCCCGACCAGTCAAGAGAACAGTTCCGGCGCCATCCATGAAAGTGGTTCATTTGCGGCGCACTTGAAAACGCTCGAGCGGAAAATTCCCCTGCGCTCGCGTTATGAGAATTTCATCGGCGGCAAGTGGGTTGCCCCCGTCAAAGGCGGCTATTTCGAGAATATCTCTCCGACCACCGGTCAAGTGATCTGCAAGATCGCTCGCTCCCAGGCAGAAGACGTCGAAGTCGCGATTGATGCGGCGCACGCTGCGGCCGAGGGCTGGGGCCGCACCGCGGTCGCGGAGCGTGCCCGTGTTTTGAACCGCATCGCCGATCGAATGGAGCAATATTTGCCCTTCCTCGCCGCGGTGGAAACCTACGACAATGGCAAGCCCATTCGCGAGACGAATCTTGCCGACCTGCCGCTGGCGGTGGATCACTTCCGCTATTTCGCCAGCTGCGTGCGGGCGCAGGAGGGTTCGCTCGGCGAACTGGACGAGGACACGGTGGCCTACCACTACCACGAGCCGCTCGGGGTGGTCGGGCAGATCATTCCATGGAATTTTCCGATATTGATGGCGGTATGGAAATTAGCGCCGGCACTTGCCGCGGGCAACGCGGTCGTCATCAAGCCCGCCGAACAGACGCCCCTGTCGCTTCTGGTCTGGGCCGAACTCCTCCAGGATCTGCTGCCGCCCGGGGTGGTGAACATAGTGAATGGCTTCGGGCTCGAGGCCGGCAAGCCGCTCGCCTCCAATCCGCGCATCGCCAAGATCGCCTTCACCGGGGAGACGACCACGGGGCGGCTGATCATGCAGTATGCGTCGGAGAACATCATCCCGGTGACTCTGGAGCTCGGCGGCAAGTCGCCGAACATTTTCTTCGAGGACGTGCTGCGCGAGGAAGACGATTTCGTCGACAAGGCGCTCGAGGGATTTGCGATGTTCGCTCTGAATCAGGGCGAGGTGTGCACCTGCCCGTCGCGAGCGCTGGTGCAGCGCTCGATCTACGAACGCTTCATGGAGCGGGCGGTGAAACGGGTCGAGACCATTCGCCAAGGCGATCCGTATGAAATGAGCACTCAAATCGGCGCGCAGGCATCGAACGACCAGTACGAGAAAATTCTGTCCTATATCGATATCGGTAAAAAGGAGGGCGCGAAAGTTCTCACCGGCGGTGTCGCCAACAAGTTGTCGGGCGATCTCGCGGGCGGCTACTACATCAAGCCCACCGTGTTCGAAGGGAACAACAAAATGCGCGTGTTTCAGGAGGAGATTTTCGGCCCCGTGGTGTCGGTGACGGTATTCGATACCCCCGATCAGGCGCTCGAGATCGCAAATGACACGCTTTACGGCTTGGGTTCCGGTGTATGGACCCGTGACCTCAATCTTGCTTATCGGTTCGGGCGAGGCATCAAGGCCGGACGCGTGTGGACGAATTGCTACCACGCCTATCCTGCGCACGCCGCTTTTGGCGGCTATAAGAAATCCGGCATCGGGCGGGAAACCCACAAAATGATGCTCGATCACTACCAGCAAACCAAAAATGTACTCGTGAGCTACAGTACCAAAGCGCTGGGCTTTTTTTGATGGACATAGGCCGCGTCAGCGTCTCGCAGGCCGCACGCGAGTTGATCGAAGAACTCAAGGCAGCACACGGCCCGATCATGTTTCATTTATCGGGCGGGTGCTGCGACGGGAGCGCACCTATGTGCTTTCAAGTCGGCGAGTTCAAATTAGGCGGCGTGGATGAGAAGGTCGGGGAGATCGTCGGCTGCGAATTTTGGATGGACCGCGAGCAATTCAAGCGCTGGGCCCATACGCGTTGGACGGTGGACGTGGTGCCGGGACGCGGCGCGAGTTTCTCGCTCGAAGCGCCGCTCAACAAGCGATTTCTGATTCGATCTTCCCTGTGCGCGGCTTGAGCCTCTCGCGCTAGTGCTGAGTGCGGTGCGGGCCCGGCGGCGCCGCCCGGTGGATGAACGAGCGGCGCTGCTCCGGGCTCATTTCACGCCACTGCCGACGCAGTTCCTGACGTCGCTCCGGCGGCATCTGGCGGAACCGGTGGTACTGTTCGCGTATCCGCTGCTGCTGTTCGGGCGGCAGGCTCTTGAATTGCTGCCAACGCTGACGCAGCAATTGGCGCTGTTCGGGCGGCATGGCGTGCCATTGCTTGAAGCGCTGCTGAGCGCCGGCACGTTGCTCGGGCGTCATGGAAATCCAGCGCTGACTCCCCTTGGCCAACGCTTGTTGCTTCTCAGGGGGCAAGGTATCCCATTTGCCCTGGAATCCCTGCAGCACTTGCTGTTGTTGCGGCGACAGGGACTGCCATGCACGCGGCGCCGCCGCCGCTCCCGGCGCAGGCGCAGCTGTCTGCGGTCCGGGCGGCTCCTGCGCCACGCTCGAATTCGCGGCTGCGAGACATAGGCTGGCGCCAAGGACTAAGGCCCTGATCATTGCTTTGTATCCTGCGGCGGCGGTGCGGTTGGTCTTTCCGTTCCCGACGGCGCGTTTTTCAAAAATTCCCGCCAAGCGGCATCATCTCCGTGATCGTCTTCACCCAAGAACTCGATGAACTCCTCATCGGGCGCTTCCGCCTCAGTCGACGTCGACGGAGGCGGCCTCGACGGCGGCGGCGGCGCGGCGGGTGGCTGGCCGGCCATCGCAACCGCCCACAGGGCCGCACCGAGGGTCAGCCAGTACCTTCCGGCGATCAATGGTGCATCGCCTTAGGCTGCCGGTTCCGCGTTCGCCGCCTTGTCCGCCCAAGTCGTAGAAATCGATATCGTCTTGCAACATTTCCATGGCATCGCCGGAGCCCTCTTCGGTGGACGCGACGATGTCCAGATCCTCGAGGTTCGTCTGATTGTCAGCGGACATCACGCCGTTGTGGCTGAGCGGAGTACCAAACCATAGCGCAATCCCCAGCACCGCTGCGGCGGTCACGCCGGCTGCCGATGTCCACAGCGACATGCGCGAAAACCAGGCTCGACGCCCGTGATGGGCCGCCGCCGCGAGCGCGGCGTAACGCGCTTGGGTGAGCCGCGAGCGCATCGCCATGTCGAGATTGTCGACGCTCTCATGAAACAGAACTCGGCTGCGTTCTTCCATGGCGAGCTGCAGAGGCTCCGATGTGTGCTCATTCATTACCAAACCTCGCCCAATTGTTCGCGCAGCGTGTGCACTGCCCGGGAGTAATGTGTCTTGACGCTGCCTTCCGAGCAGCCCATGGCCGTCGCCGTTCCCGCCACATCCAAACCTTCAAAATTGCGCAGCATGAAAGCCTCGCGCTGACGGGCCGGCAACTCGCGCAACGACGCCTCGAGCTTCTGCATCGCCTGATCCTGCATCAACCTTTCCGGTGCGGCAGGCGCCGTGTCGGCGACGTTATCGATCGGGTCCTGCGCTTCGTTGTCCGGATCTTCTCTAGCCCCGGGCAGCCACGTCATGACACGCTTGCGTACGGTGCGGCGCCGCTGCAAATCGCGGATACCGTTCTCCAAGATGCGGTAGAACAAGGGCCGCCATTCCGCACTCGGCTTCGTCCCATAATTGCGGGCCAGCTTTAACATTGCGTCCTGCACCACGTCCAAGGCATCGTCGGGATCGCGCAGCGCGACCTGCGCCATACGAAACGCGCGGCGCTCGATCTCGGCCAAGAATCTTTCGAGTTCTCGCGTCTGCTCCAGAACCGCTCCCTCAGGTGCTGGCGCGGGACCATCCCATACCATCCAAGCTGTATTGAGCGTATCAAAGCGCGGCATGCCTCGTCCTCTTAACGTCGACGGACCATCTCCATTCCAGGTATAAACGCCTACCGCCCAACCCGGTTGACGTTGGAATTCGCAGGATCAGCGACTTACGCACATACCTTATGACGTGCGTTGCAATATTTGCATCGGACACTTCATCAGAGGATCTAGAGGACGTTCTAACCCATTGAATTTTCTACGTTCATTTCGATTTCGGACAGTTTTCCATCAATTTGAATATGTCTCGAAACAGAACGGGCACTTAGGGCTCATGATCCCGGCTTTTCAACAGACTTATCCACAGCTTTTGTGGACAACCGTGTTCCCTTGATTCTGCAGATTGCCTTGGATACTCCGCTGCGCAGGGTCTTTGACTACTTGCCGCCGGGGGATGCCGAGCGGTCCGGCTCGCCGGCGAGCCTCGAACTCGGGCTTCGCGTTCGCGTCCCCTTTGGCCGCCGCCATCTGGTCGGCATTCTCGTGGGAACGTCCGAGAGCTCATCGATCGCCTCCGCCAAACTTAAAGCTGCACTGGAAATCTTGGACGAGCGGCCGGTCTTCGACGCGATAACTTTCGATTTGCTGTGCTGGGCGGCGGAGTATTACCACCATCCGATCGGCGAAGTAATGGCCGCGGCGTTGCCGGTGAGCCTGCGAACCGGTCGAGCCCGCAGAGCGGCTCCCCGAATCTTGGACCCTGACCGTGGCGGGTCGGGAAAGGCTTCTAGACGCAAGGGGACGCGCCCCGCGGCAGCGTGCCCTGCTCGCCTGGCTGGCCGAGCGCGGTTCCGCGACGGTGACGGAAGCCGGCGCCTTCAAGCGATCGCACTTCAAGGACCTCGAGGAGCGCGGCTTGATCCGGGCCGAGACCGTCCCCAGCGAGCCCGCGCCGTTCGCGCTCACTCCCAGCGAAGTCACACTGACGGACGCACAAACGCAGGTTGTCGGCGCGATCGACGATTCTCACGGTCGATTCGAGGCGCATCTCTTGCACGGTGTGACGGGCAGCGGCAAAACCGAGGTGTACCTGCGCGTGATCGCCTCGGCCCTCGCGCGCGGCGGCCAGGTATTGGTGCTCGTTCCCGAAATCGCGTTGACGCCCCAACTGGTCGAACGATTCCGCCGGCGTTTCAGCGCCGGTGTGGTGGTGATGCATTCCGCGCTAAAGCCAAGTACGCGCCGCGATGCCTGGCGGGCAGCGCACAGCGGCCACGCGAGAATCATCATCGGCACGCGTTCGGCGGTGTTCACCTCGCTGCGCGACCTTGCCCTCATCGTGGTCGATGAGGAACACGATGCCTCCTATAAGCAGCACGAGGGGTTTCGCTATTCCGCGCGCGACCTCGCCGTCTGGCGCGCGCAGCGAGCGCAGGTGCCCATCGTCTTGGGTTCCGCCACTCCGTCGCTCGAAACGCTTGAAAACGTATCGCAGGGCCGCTACTCGCGGTTGTCTCTTCCGCATCGGGTGGGGACGGCGCAGGTGCCGCGTATGGTGCTCATCGATTTGCGAAAGCATGCGAGCGAGCAGGGGCTCTCCCAGCCGGCGATGCAGGCTATAGCCGCGCATCTCAAGGATGGCGGGCAGGTGATCGTATTCTTGAATCGGCGCGGCTATGCACCCTGCTTGTTCTGCAATACCTGCGGTTGGATAGCGCCGTGCATGCGCTGCGACGCGCGCATGACCCTGCACCGCCGGGCGGCTCAGTTGCGGTGCCATCACTGCGGAGCGCAGGCCAAGGTGCCGTCGATTTGCGCAGATTGCGGCCAGGCCCTCAATCCCGTCGGCCAAGGCACCGAACGCGTCGAGGAAACCCTCGCTCGCCTGTTCCCGGATGCACCGCTCGCGAGGCTGGATCGCGACACGGCCGGATCCCACGGCGCCATGGAAGCGGTGCTGGAACGTGTGCGCGTCGGCGAGGCGCGTATTTTGATCGGTACCCAAATGCTCACCAAAGGGCACGACTTTCCCGATGTCAGTCTGGTGGTGATCTTGGATGCGGATCAGGGTCTGTTCGCCAGCGATTTTCGCGCGACCGAACGCCTCGCCCAGACCATCACCCAGGTCGCCGGGCGGGCCGGACGCGCCGCTCGCTCGGGCGAAGTCCTGATTCAGACCTCTTATCCCGAGCACCCGCTGCTCACCCGTCTGATCGAGGACGGCTATGAGGGGTTCGCGGCGATCGCACTGGACGAGCGCCGCGCGGCGCAGCTGGCCGCCCTTCTCGCGGCTCGCGCTGTTGCGCGCCGAGGCGAAGGACAACGCCGGTTTGGATCGCTTCCTGCGCGCGGCAGCCGCCGAGGGCCGCACCGCCGCGGATGGCGCGGTCAGCGTTTTGGGGCCGGCTACCGCCTTGATGGCTCGGCGGGCGGATCACTTTCGCGCGCACCTGCTGATCGAGACCGCGGCACGTGCCCCATTGCAGCGCTTTCTCGCGCAATGGCTGCCGCTGGTGGATTCCCTGCCGATGCCGGCCGGCCTGCGTTGGTCGATCGACGTGGATCCGCTGGAAGTAGATTGAATATTTGCGGGCGCGGGCACCGGGCGCGCGCAGCGAGCGCGCGCCGCGGTAAACTGCCGACCCTTTGGCCACTCAAAATTCACGGATCCGCCTTGAAGACATTGATCGACACTTTGTTGCGGCAGGCGCTCGCAGACGTTGCCGGAATCGCTGGTGCCCGTTGCCAGCGCGACATCGGCTTCGAGGTTGAACGCACGCGCGACGCACAGCATGGCGATTTCGCCAGCAATATTGCCATGCGTCTTGCGAAGGCGACGCGCCAGAATCCGCGCAGACTCGCCGAGGCGATCGAGTCCGCATTGCCGGCGAATCCTGCGCTGGCCAAAGTAGAGATAGCGGGCGCCGGCTTCATCAATTTCTTCCTCAATGAAGACTCCTACCACGCCGAGCTCGAGCGGGTGCTTGTCCAAGGCGCGGACTACGGCAAGTCCGAGGTAGGGAGAGGCCGGTCCGTGTTGGTGGAATTCGTCTCGGCCAACCCCACGGGGCCGCTCCACGTCGGGCATGGACGGCATGCGGCGTTCGGTGCGAGCCTCGCGAATTTGCTCGAAGCGGCCGGCTTTCGCGTCGCCCGCGAGTACTACATCAATGATGCCGGCCGCCAGATGGAAATTCTGGCGGCGAGCACCTGGCTGCGGTATCTGGAACGGTGCGGCGAGCGTTTTACGTTTCCCGCGAACGGTTATCGCGGCGGCTACATCGTCGCGATAGCCGATCAACTGCATGCCGCGCACGGCAACGCGTTCGTCCGCAGCGCCGCATGAGGTTTTCCACGATTTGCCGCCGGACGAACCGCAGGGCGGCGACAAGGATGTCTACATCGACGCACTGATAAGGCGTGCACGGGTGCTGCTCGGCGACGCACGCTTTCGGGAAGTGCTGGACCTCGCGCTCGGCGGCATCCTGGCCGATATCCGCGAAGATCTCGCGGAGTTCGGAGTGGCATTCGATTCCTGGTTCTCCGAGCGCTCGTTGATCGACAGCGGCGCAATCGAACGGGCGATTGCCGGCCTCGAGGCTTCCGGCCACGCCTATCGAAAGGACGGCGCCTTGTGGTTCAAGAGCACCGATTACGGCGATGAGAAAGATCGCGTGATGGTGCGCGACAACGGCATAAAGACGTATTTTTCTTCCGATATCGCATTTGTCCTCAACAAGCGCGAGCGAGGGTTCGAACACCTGCTCTATGTCTGGGGCGCCGATCACCATGGCTATATTACCCGGCTGCGCGCGGGCTTGACCGCGCTCGGCGGGCCGCCGGAATGTTTCGAGGTGCGGCTGGTGCAGTTCGTGTCGTTGTTCCGCGGCGGCGAGAAGGCGCAAATGTCGACGCGTTCCGGCGAGTTCGTGACCTTGCGCGAATTGCGCAACGAGGTGGGAAACGATGCCGCGCGTCTGTTCTACGTCATGCGCAGCAATGATCAGCATCTGGACTTCGACCTCGAACTCGCGAAGGCCCGGTCCAACGACAACCCGGTGTACTACATTCAATACGCGCATGCGCGCGTCGCCAGCGTGAAGCGGCAGACGCAGGAGCGCGGGCTCGTCCACGATGCCGCGCGCGGAGTGGCCGCGTTCGGACTGCTGATCGAGCCGCAGGAACAGAAGCTGATCAAGCGCTTGGCCTCGTTCCCGGAGATCGTCCTGCAATGCGCTCTGCAGCGCGCACCTCACGTGCTGGTGCACTATCTGCGCGACCTCGCCAACGATTTTCATACCTACTACAGCGCGCACCAGTTCATCGTCGAGGATGCGGGGCTGCGCGACGCACGCTTGAATCTCGCGGTCGCGACCCAAGTCGTGATTCGCAACGGTCTTGGCTTGTTGGGCGTCTCCGCGCCCGACACGATGTAGGGCGTTCAATGGCGCGAGACTACAAGGCCAGACGCAAGCCGTCCGGCGGATTTTCCGGATGGGTCGGGCTCGTCTGCGGACTTTGCGTTGGCCTCGCCATCGCCGGCATCGTCTACGTCAAAGACCATCGGCCCGACGCACCGGTGGCTCACGCCGCCAAAGCCGACAAAAAGAAGTCCCGATCCAACGAGCCGCCGGATGCGGAAGGCGCAGATGCCGGCGCGGCGGAAGACTCGGCGAAATCGTACGCTTTCTACGACATGCTGCCCAAGTTCGAGGTGGTTGTTCCGGAGAAGGAGAAAGACGTGCGGCCCGATAACCGGGCGGTCCCCGAAACGCGCCGCGGCACCTATGTGCTGCAAGCCGGTTCGTACAAGAACTTTGCCGACGCCGATCGCGTGCGCGCGCAGCTCGCACTGCAAGGCGTCGAATCCAAGGTGCAAAAGGTATCGGTCGATAACGATACTTGGCATCGCATCCGCATCGGCCCCATCTCCAAATTGGATGAGCTCAACCGGCTGCGCACCATTCTGCGTAAGGCGGACGTCGATGTATTGGTGATCCGCGTGGGCGACTGACCCAATAGATCACTTCTAGCTCACTTCTAGCTCACTTCCAGCTCACTTTGAGCTCATTTCGAGCTCAATCCTCGCCCAATTGCCGAAAATCGACTCCTAATGCCCGCAATTTTCGGTAAAGATGCGTGCGCTCCATACCCACCCGCTTGGCGAGCTGACCCACTTTGCCGTTGCACAGAAGGAGCTGCTGCTGCAAGGTAGGCACGCTCGAACTGCTCGCGCGCCTCGCGCAGCGGCAACGCCAACAAGTCCTGCTTCACCAGCGGCTCATCGAGCGCTAATTTGACGGCGAGTTCGCGCTCGATTTCCTCGAGGCGAATCTCCTCTCCCGCGCCGAGGACCAGCACCCGCTGCACCAGGTTCTTGAGCTCGCCGACATTGCCGGGCCAGGGATAATTGCGCAGCCGGTTTTGAGCGGCCACGCCGAAGCGGCGCAGCGGCAAGTGCTGATCGTCGACCAGGCGATCGACGTAGTAGCGCAATAGGTCGGGCACGTCCTCCGCATAATCCCGCAGCGGCGGCACCCGCAACGTGATCACGCTAAGGTGCGCCACCAGGTCGCGGCGAAACGGCTCGGGAGTGGTCCGCGATTCGAAGCCGTCCTGCGCGGAACTGATCCAGCGCACATTGATGGGCAGTCGATCGCGGCCCGCCCACCCGGGTATAGCCGTTTTGCTCGATCGCTCCCACCAGCGCGCGCTGCGCCTCGCTGTTCAAATCCTCGAGCCCATTCAGGTACAGCGAGCCGCCGGCGGCCTGATCGAAGGCGCCGAGCGCAATCTTGCCGTCTCGTTCGCTGCCGAAAAGCGCCGCAGCGGGGTCCGCACCCAGGCTTGCCGCCACAACCATGAAGAACGGCTTCGCGGAGCGCGCGGAAAGCGAGTGCAAGTAGCGCGCGTAGGCCTCGCGTCCGGAACCCAATTCGCCGATCAACAGCACCGGGGAGGAGCTCGCCGGCGGCGTTTTGAACTTGTTCGCGCAGCATTGGGTGACCTTGCTCTTACCGATCGGAACGGCGAGGCTCGATCCCTGCGTGCGCTCCGACAGGCGCTTGCGGCGGCCGGCATCGAGCGCCCGTTCCACCGTTCGGAGCAGCTTGGTCAACGACAGCGGCTTTTCGACGAAATCGAACGCGCCCAGACGCGTCGCCTCGACCGCCGTCTCCACCGTACCGTGACCCGACATCATCACCACCGGGCAATCGTAGCCATCGGTGACCGACCATTCGCGCAGCAGAGTAATGCCGTCGGTATCCGGCATCCAGATATCGAGCAGCACGAGGTCGGGCACATGCGTCGCCCGCGAGGTGCGCGCCTGGGTGGCGTCCGCGGCCACCTCGACATCGTACCCTTCCTCGGCGAGGATCTCCTTCAGCAGCCCGCGGATATCCGCCTCATCGTCAACCACCAATATTCTCGAAGCGGTCATACCCGTTCTCTCCTGTGTTCGCCTTTTCGCGGTTCTCGCCCGCTCAATGAGCGGCGCCGTCGCCCAACGGCAGCAGAATCCGCACGCGGGCGCCGCCGGTGCGCTGATTATCCGCTTCAATGCGTCCGCCGTGTTCTTCCACGATTTTCTTCACGATTGCGAGCCCCAGGCCCGTGCCCTTCGGCTTGCTCGTGACATAAGGGTCGAAAACGGTGCCGATCAAGTCGCGCTGAAAACCCGGGCCGTTGTCCGATACCACGATGACGGCCGATACGTTGCTTGGGACCATCTTCGGCCACGTGAGTTTCGATTTCGATGCAGGCCCCGGCCTTGCCTTCGAGCGCTTCCAGCGAATTGGTGACCAGGTTGTTCAGGATCTGCCGTATCCGAATTCGATCCGCCGAAATGTGCGGCAGGTGCGGGCTGAGCAGCAGCTTGAGCACAGCGGCACTATCGTGGACCCGATACAGATCCACGACCTCGGTGATCAGCTGGTTAAGATCGAAGCGCGAGAAATGCATGTCCGGCGCCCTGCGCATATTCGCTGAAGGCGTTGACCATCTGCTTCATCGCATCCACTTGGGCGACGATGGTGTGGGTCGCCCGCTCGAGAATCTGCGCATCTTGCGCGTTCATGCTGCCGAGAAACTTGCGCCGCATGCGCTCGGCCGAGAGCTGGATCGGCGTCAGCGGATTCTTGATTTCGTGCGCGAGCCGGCGCGCGACCTCGCCCCAGGCCGCATCGCGCTGGGCTTGCAGCAGGGTCGTGATATCGTCGAACACCAGCACCACCCCCGAGGCCCCGCCCACGTCGTTCGGCAACGCCGTACAGGCGCACATCAGTACGCGCTTGCCCGACTCCGACAACAGGTCAATTTGCTCCCGCCAATCAAGTCTCGGCGCCGAGACGGGTCTTGACCGCCGCGATGAAATGAGTGAACAGCGTACTGTCGCTGATGGATTCGTCGAAACGGGTGCCCACTGCCGCTTCCAGATCGACGCCGAGAATGGCGCTCGCCGCCTGATTGGCGGTGCGCACGGTCAAATCCGGCCCGAGAGACACCACACCCGTCGACAGGCGCGCGAGGATCACCGCCAGCCCCGCGCGTTCCGCTTCCACCGCTTGCTGGCTGCGGCGGGTTTCCTCGCGAGCCCTGCCCAGGCGCTTGGTCATGTCGTTGAACGAGGTCACCAAGAACCCCAGCTCATCGCGCGACGGCAGCGGCAGTTGAGTGTCGTAGTTGCCCTTCGCGACCGCGCGCGTGCCGGCGATCAGATCCTGCACCGGCTGCACCAGGCGCTGCGCGGCAAAAAAGGCGCCGTAGACCGCGGCGATCAGCGACATCAGCACGACGAACGTCAAAATCAACACGAAGGTCGACTTGAGCGGCTGGCGCAGCTGCACCAGATTCGCGTACTGCGTATAGGATCGCTGCACCGTGTCGGCGAGTTGGCTGAGCTGCTGCGGCACCGGGTACAAGCGCAATCAACACCCGTGAGGCGGAATTGGCGTTGGCGATCGAGCGGCGCCGCGGCGCGAATGACATAGCCGCCGACCGCATCGGTATCCAAGCTCACGTACGGCCGGCCGCGCCGCACCTGCAGCATCATCTCGTCGGTGGCCGGTGCCGGCAGCGTATCCATGGGGCGATCGGAGCTGGTGGCGATGATCTGGGTCTGCGCGCCGACCACCGTGAACTCCAAGCGCCGTGCTGTCGCGCCGCTCGCGGTCCAACGTGCCGATCAGCTCGAAATCCGGCAATCCCGGACAGCTCGTGGGCGACCGCTTCGGTGTGCTGCAAGAATTCGCGCACGCGCACTTCGAGCGCCGCATGCGACAGCTCGCGCGTGTCCTTCAGGCCCTGGCTGACTTCGAGTTCGAACCAGCTGTCGATGCCGCGATTGAGGAACTGCAGCGAGAAGTAATACACCACCAGGATCGGCGCAACGGCGAGCGCGCTGAAAATCGCGACCGTGCGCCCCTTGAGCCGCGAACCCGGCACATGCTTGCGGTAGTCCCTCACCAGGCGCGAGAGCTTCGCGGCCAGCAGCACCAACAGCGTCAGCAGGCCCGAGATGTTGATGAGCAGGATCCACGGCAGCCAGCGGTCGAACTCCGCGGAATTCTGCGCGGCGGATGCCAGCAGGTAGAGCGCGACCAGCCACAGCGCCACGCCCAGGCGCCAAGCACGGTGGAGCCGTGTTTGCGAATTAGGGCTGCAGCGTCCATGTGTACCAGTCGCTCTCGCGATGCCATTCATTGACCCAGAACATCAGCACCCGCAATGTGAACGGCACGCGTGCCGTAATCGACTTTGGCGCGCACGCTCGCTTCATAGCGGCGGTCGGCCGATAGCAGCGCCTTGTCGAGTACCGGCAGGCCGCGCACCTCGGACAACGCTTCGAGCGCCGCGTCGACCGTGCCCAGCGATTCCTGTTGACCGCTGTTGTCGTTGCGCAGGATGTAGCGCGCGCTCACGGCGTTGTATTGCAAATGGTAGCGCTGGGTCAGCTCAGCGACCCGCGAGTTCGGCAGCAGCTGGCGCACCCGCTCGACATCGAGGTCGAGCTCGACGTCAACGGCACGCCTTCGGCCAGGCCGCGCCGCACGGCATCGCCGACCGGCAAATCTATGCGCGCGTTCAGGTGATAAACGCCCTCCTTGAGTTCGAGATCGGCCGAGCGGACCTCGAAACGCCCCTCGAGTCCTTCGGCGTAGGCGGGCAACGCCGCGACCGCGCCCATGAAGGCAGCCGCCAGCAACAGCATGTGGATCGTCTTTGAGTTGAGGAGGTTCATTGTTTGGTCAGGGCAGCATAATAGAAGCCGTCGGCACCCGCCTCACCCGGAAGGATTTGCCGGCCGCATTCATCCGCCTCGCCGAAGCCGGGCCAACCTTGCCAATCCTCGACCGGAACGCTGCGGGCGTCCGGCGTCGCTTCGAGGAATGCGGCGACCACGTCGCGATTCTCGCTGCGGGTCAGGGTGCAGGTGGCATACACCAGGCGCCCGCCGTGCGCGAGCATGCGCCAGGCTGCCAGCCAGCAGACGCGCCTGAAGCACGGGCATTTTGTCGATTTCCGACGGGGACTTGCGCAGACGAATATCGGGATGCCGGCGGATCACGCCCAGCGCCGAGCACGGTGCATCGAGCAGAATGCGGTCGAACGGCACCCCGTCCCACCATGCCTCCGGCGCCCCCGCATCGGCGGCCAGGAGCTCGGCCTGCAGCCGGCCGCGTACCAGGTTCTCCCGTACCCGGTGAAGACGCTGCGGATCGATGTCGACGGCGACCAGCTTGGCAAGTTGCGGTTCGCGCTCTGCGATGAGCGCCGTCTTGCCGCCGGGCGCCGCGCAGGCATCGAGCACCCGCTGACCCGGCTCAAGGCCCAGCGGAAACGCGACGCACTGGGCGCCGAGATCCTGCACGGACACCAGGCCCTCGGCAAAACCCGGCAACTCATGGACGTCGCAGGGCGAGTCGAAGCGCCAGGGCCTGCGGCACGCGCTGTTCTACGTGCGCCGCGAGACCCGCCTCGCGAAGCGTTTCGAGATAGGCCGCGGCCGTAGTCCGACGGCTATTCACGCGCAGCCACATCGGTGCCTGCGCATCGCCCGCCGCCAGCAATTGCGTCCAGCGCACCGGCCAGTCGGCGCGCAGCCGGTCCGCAAGCCAAATCGGCGAGGCATGCCGCGTCGCGGGATTGCGGGCGATTTCGGCATCGAGTGTCTTGCGCTCGCGCAAATAGCGGCGCAGTACCGCGTTGATGAGACCTGCGGCGCGCTTGGCATCGGTGGCCTTCGCAGTCTCCACGGCCGCATCGACCACGGCATACTCCGGCGTGCGCGCATCCTCGAGCTCGAATAACGCGACCGACAACAAGGCGCGCACCAGAAAATCCAGGGATCTCACCGGCTGCGACAACAGGCGCCCGAGCATCGCCTCGTGACGGTAATAGCCGCGCACCGCGCCAAAACTCAACGAGCGCACCGACGGCGCCAAGGCGGCGGGCGCGGCGCGCGAGTGCAGCCTGCAAAGCTGCATCGAGGGTCACGCCCTCGCGCAGAATCCGCGCCACCGCGTAGGCGGCGAGCGAACGCGCGCCGGCGGCTGCGGTGTTCATGAGGTGCCGAATCGCGCGCCGCCGAGCGGCTGCGCTTTGATGAACTCGTGCGCCGCCAGCGGCTTGCGGCCCGCGAGCTGCAGGCGCGTGAGCCGCAGCGCACCTCGGCCGCAGGCCACGTCGATGCCGAGAGGATGGGCTCGATCACGGTTCCCGGCGGAGCGGACGCCGATGCCAAAACGGCGCGGCGGCGCGAGTTCCGCTTGCCAAATGCGCAGTTGCGCTCCGTCCAGGCGAGTTTCGGCGATGGGCGAGGGATTGAAGGCACGGATGCGACGCAAGACGTTCACCGCATCCTCTTGCCAGTCGATCAGCGCCTCGGCTTTGCTGATCTTCTTCGCGTAGGTGACGCCGACTTGCGGCTGCGGCACCTCCCGAGCGCGGCCAGCAGCCAGATCATCGAGCGTTTGGCAGACGAGCTCGCCGCCAAGGGTGGCGAGCCGGCGTGCAGGCTGCCCGCCGTATCGTTGAGCGCTATGTCGAGTCGCGCGCATGCAAGCACGGGGCCGGTATCGAGTCCGGCTTCCATGCGCATGATGGTAACGCCGGTGGTCGCGTCTCCGGCCAGTATGGCGCGCTGAATAGGTGCGGCGCCGCGCCAGCGCGGTAACAGCGAGGCGTGGATATTGAAGCAGCCGAGTCTAGGGGCGGCGAGCAGCTGCCGGCGGCAAGATCAGGCCGTAGGCCACCACGATCAGGGCATCCAACCGCAAGTCGCGCAATGTTTCGCGGACTGCCGATGTACTCGAAACTCGCCGGTTGATGGACTTGCAATCCCGAGTTCGAGCGCACGCAGCTTGACCGGGCTCGAATGCATCGTCCGTCCGCGGCCGGCCGGCCGATCGGGTCTCGTGAACACGGCCTGCACGGTGTGAGCGGAGCGCGCCAGAGCATCGAGCGCCGGAACTGCGAAGCCCGGCGTGCCGGCGAAACCCAGCCTCAAGGAGCTCTGACGCGCGCTCAAGGCTCAAAGAGCCGGTACGGAAGCGCGAATGTCGCTCCCCAGGTGAACGCTGTTTACGCTCTTTTTCCAGGCGCCGGCGAATCAACTGGCGCTTGAGTTCGGAGAGATAATCGACGAAGAGCTTGCCTTCCAGATGGTCCATCTCGTGCTGGATGCACACCGCCAGCAAGCCCGTCGGCATCCATTTCGAAGGGCTCGCCATCGCGGCCCAAGGCACGTACCCGGATGTGCGTCGCGCGCTGCAACTTGTCGTAGATCCCGGGCAGCGACAGGCAGCCCTCCTCGATCCGGCTCGCGGCCTTCCGCCGTCAAAATTTCCGGGTTGATGAGCATCAGCGGCTGATTGCGCTCATCGCTCACGTCGAGCACCAGCAGGCGCTGGTGCACATCCACCTGGGTGGCCGCCAGGCCGACTCCCTTGGCCGCATACATGGTTTCGAGCATGTCGTCCGCCAAACGGCGCACGGCGTCGTCGACCTCGAGGACCGGTTCGGCCTTCTTCCTGCAGCCGGGGGTCGGGATACTCCAGAATTGCGAGCTTTGTCATGGGAGTTATGAGATGGATATCGTGTTTTTGGCCGAAGATTGTTGCTAAAGTTCCGCCGCTGCTTAACTTAATGCCCGTATCGGCAGCGCGTTGAGCGCTGGCAATCGGCAAAAACGGGCGACACGTCCCAGTCTTTGGCGGCAGGCCGGCAGTATACCAGCCGGCCCGGCACCATAAGACAGGCGACTCAAGGGAGCGAAACGAATGCAACGCCATCAGATAATTGCCCTACTACTCACGATCGCAGTGGTCGCGGGCTGCCAAACGCGGCATCCGGCGGCACCGCCGACGCCGATGCCGACGGCCGACACGGGCATCCAGGGTACGGTCGTCGGCGATGACCGAACGGCAATGGAAGCGGCGATCGATACCAACGCGGGCCCTGCCGCCCGCCGCGCACCTATGCCGAAGCACCGCCCCATGAGGGCATCGTGCTGGCTCCGAACGCGCCGGATAGCTACGTCGTCAAGCACGGCGATACCCTGTGGGGCATCGCCAAGGTGTTCTTGCGGGATCCGTGGTACTGGCCCGAAATATGGCAGGTCAACCCGCAGGTGCAAAATCCCCACCTCATCTACCCCGGCGATACCTTGCGCCTCGTGTACATCGATGGCCGGCCGCGAATCGTATTGCAGCCGGGACTCGAGCGCGGCAATGGCGCTCGCGTGATGCCGCGGGTGCGCAGCCAGCCGCTCGAAGCGGCGGTCACGACGATTCCATATGAAACCATTGCGGCCTTCATGTCCAAGCCCTCGGTGCTGGAGAAGGAGCAGATCAATCAAGCCCCCTACGTGCTCGCCACGCGCGATTCGCACGTCGTGATGGCGGACGGCGATACCGTGTATGCGCGAGGCTTCAAGGGGCCCGTCGAGCTCGGCATGCACTACAACATGGTGCGCGTCGGCGATGCCGCTGCGCGATCCGGACGACAACCGAATATTGGGATACAACGGCGTTTTCACCGGCTCCGGCCACGTGACCCGGGTCGGCGATCCGGCGACGCTCATCATGACCGAATCGACGCGCGAAACTTACCCGGGCGACAAGTTGTTCCCCGGCGGTGTCGATGTGCCGCTGGACTTCGTACCGAGCTCGCCGAGGAATCGGATCAAGGGCCAAATCATGGCAGTTTCCGACGGCGTCACCGTCATCGGCCAGTATCAAGTCGTCGTCATCAACCGCGGCGCTCGCGACGGGCTGGTACCCGGCAACGTGCTCGCCGTGTACCAGAGGGGCGAATCCGTCCGCGACAACGCAAGCAAGGGTTTCTATCCGCGGAGTGTCGTTCTTGGCCCCGAAAGTGCGCCTCCCGGATGAGCGCACCGGCACCTTCATGGTATTCAAGACTTTCGATCGCATGAGTTACGGGTTGATCATGGAGGCCACGGACGTCATTCGCGTGAACGATAACGTCGAAAGTCCGTAAGTCTCGACCAGGTCCGTAGCGACCAGGTCCGTAACGCGCACCTGCGTCTTATGGCAAATCTCTATGTTGGCGCATTCTCGGCGCCACCAGCGAGGTTCTCGGCCTACTCCATAATTCGCGGCATGCCGCTCTGCGACGAAGTACTCGCCTGGGTGACGCTCGCCCGGGCGCCGGCGCTCGATGCGCCGGGTCTGTTTGCGGCGCTCGGCATCTTAGGATCGGCCGAGCGCCATCATGGCCGCGTCCGACGCCCTGCGCGCGCATGCGGGAATTCCTGCGGCCGCTCGCGAATACCTGCACAGAAGCGGCACTTTTCCCAGCGCGGCCGAACGCAGCTGGCTCGCGGGCGCGCGCCACCACCTCGTGCCCTTCACGGATCCGAACTACCCGAAGCTGCTGCGCTCGCTGCCCGGTTGCCCCATCGCGCTGTATGTCGCCGGCAACATCGAAGCGCTCGGCGATCCGCAGCTCGCCGTGGTCGGCAGCCGCAACCCGACGCCGCAGGGCCGCGATACCGCCTTCGAGTTTGCTCAGTCCATCTGGCGGAGCGCGGGCTCGCAATCACCAGCGGGCTGGCGCAGGGCATCGATACCGCGGCGCACCGCGGCGCTCTGGCGGCGCAGGGAATCACCCTCGCCGTGCTGGGAAGCGGGATCGATGTGGTCTATCCCCGCGGCAACTGGAGCTTGAGCGCGGCAGTCGAGCAGCAAGGCGCACTGGTCAGCGAATTTCCCTTGGGAACTGCGCCCCGCGCGCGCCAATTTCCCGCAGCGCAATCGAATCATCGCCGGCATGAGTCTGGGCACCCTGGTGGTCGAGGCGGCGCGCCGCAGCGGTTCGCTGATCACGGCGCGCTCGGCCAAGGAGAGCGGCAGGGAGGTATTCGCCGTTCCCGGATCCATCCACAATCCCTTGAGCCGTGGCTGCCATGGACTGATCAAGCAGGGCGCAAAATTGACCGAAACCCCGGATGACATATTGCGAGAGTTGAACTTTTCGGCCTTCTTCTCGCCGTGACGAGCGCCCGGCTGGGGGCCGCGCCGCCAGGGAATGGGACACCGCGGGCATGGACAAGGAACACAAAATCTTGTTAGATGCGCTCGGCTTTGATCCTGCGGACCTCGATACATTGGTCGTTCGTACCGGATTCAAACCAGAAGCCGTGTCCTCGATGATGCTGATCCTCGAGCTCGAAGGCCACGTTCAGGCCGCCCCCGGGGGCCGCTACTCCCGAGTCGTCAACAGGAGAGCCGGAGGTGAAAGATAACGTTCTCGATTTGCTGATATATCTTTTCGAGAATTACATGAGCGCCGACGATGAACCGCGGCCGGACCGCAATACCCTGAAGATCGAGTTGGACAAGGCCGGATTCGCGGAACCGGACATCGAACGGGCGCTGGAGTGGCTCGACGGGTTGTCCGGCGAGCAATTGGGCAAGGTCGCCGAGGCGACGGCGCGCGCCGTGCGCGTCTTCAGCGGCCAGGAGCTGCTGCGGCTCGACACCGATGTGCGCGGCTATCTGATGTACCTGGAGAACGTGCGGATTCTGTCCGGCACGCAGCGCGAACTGGTCATCGACCGGCTGATGGCGCTCGAGGCCGACGAAATCGACATCGAACAGGTGAAATGGGTCGTCTTGATGGTGCTGTTCAGCCAGCCCGGCCAAGAATCCGCCTACGCGCAGATGGAAGACCTGGTCTTCGAAGAGCGCTCCGACGCCCTGCATTAGGCCGACCTTTGAGCAGCAACCTCGTTATCGTGGAGTCGCCTGCCAAGGCGAAGACCATCAAGAAGTACCTCGGCAAGGACTTCGAGGTGCTCGCCTCCTACGGGCACGTCCGGGACCTGGTGCCGAAAGAGGGCGCGGTCGATCCGAAGCGTCATTTCGCGATGAAGTACCAAGTGGTCGAGCGCAATCAAAAGCACATCGACGCCATATCGCGCGCGCTGAAGAAGGCGAAATCGCTGTTTCTCGCGACCGACCCGGACCGCGAGGGCGAAGCCATCTCGTGGCATCTGTACGAGCTGCTGAAGGCCCAGGGCGCGCTCAAGGGCAAGGAGGTTCAGCGCGTGGTGTTCTACGAGATCACCAAGAACGCCGTGCGCGAGGCGATGGCGCAGCCGCGCGAGCTGTCGGTCGATCTGGTCAATGCCCAGCAGGCGCGGCGCGCGCTCGATTTTCTCGTGGGCTTCAATCTATCGCCCCTTCTGTGGAAAAAGGTCCGTCCCGGCCTGTCGGCGGGCCGCGTGCAAAGCCCGGCGCTGCGCATGATTTGCGAGCGCGAAGACGAAATCGCCGCGTTCGTCGCGCGGGAGTACTGGACCATCGACGCCGAGCTCGAGCATTCGGCGCAGAAGTTTCCGGGCAAGCTCGTCGAATACCAGGGCGACAAAGTCGAGCAGTTCAGCTTTACCTCGGCACCGCAAGCACGCGAGGTGGAGCGCACGCCTCAAGAGCGCCGCCCAGGGCGAACTCACCGTATTGGGGGTCGACCGCAAGCAGCGCCGCCGCAATCCGGCGCCGCCGTTCACGACCTCGACCTTGCAGCAGGAAGCCGCGCGCAAGCTCGGCTTCAGCGCGCAGAAGACCATGCGCGTTGCGCAGCAATTGTACGAAGGCGTCGACATCGGCGAGGGCGCCGTCGGCCTCATCACCTACATGCGCACGGACTCGCTCAATCTCGCGCAGGAAGCCATCGGCCAGATTCGCGAAGTCATCGTGCAGCTGTACGGGCAGGAGGGACTCGCGGAGGAGCCGCGGATCTATCGCACCAAGTCGAAGAACGCCCAGGAAGCGCACGAGGCGATCCGCCCGACCGCGGCGAGCATTCTGCCCGCCGACATCGAAAAGAAGATCGAATCGGATCAATTCCGTCTGTACTCGCTGATCTGGAAGCGCACCGTCGCCTGCCAGATGGCGCCGGCGGTCTTCGACACCGTGGCGGTCGAACTGCTGGCCGGCCCGGATGGGCCGCAGCGTTCGGTGCTGCGCGCCAACGGCTCGACCCTGATCAAACCCGGATATATCTCGGTGTATCAGGAAGGCATGGACGACGTCGTTCAGGACGACTCGGATCACGTGCTGCCGCCGATGCAGGAGGGCGATCGCGTCAAGCTGGTCGGCGTCACTCCGGCCCAGCATTTCACCGAGCCGCCGCCGCGCTTTTCCGAAGCCTCGCTGGTCAAAGCGTTGGAGGAGTACGGCATCGGCCGCCCGTCGACGTACGCATCGATCATTTCGACGCTGCGCGACCGGGAATACGTCGAAATCGAAAGCCGGCGCTTCACCGCGACGGACATCGGCAAGATCGTCAGCCGGTTCTTGACGCAGTATTTCACGACCTACGTCGACTACGACTTCACCGCAAAGATGGAGGACTCGCTCGACGCGGTCGCGACCGGCGAGCAGGAATGGGTGCCGCTGCTCGAGAAATTCTGGAAGCCGTTCATCGATCTCGTCAATCACACCGAAACCTCGGTGAGCCGCGAGGAAGTCGCGCAGGCGCGCGACCTCGGGCACGGACCCGGCGAGCGGCAAGCCGATGAGCGTGCGCATGGGCCGCTTCGGACCGTTCGTGCAGATCGGCACCAAGGACGACGCCGACAAGCCGCGCTTTGCGGGCCTGCGGCCCGGCCAAAAGATGGATGCCATCACGCATGCGGAGGCGATGGAGCTGTTCAAGTTGCCGCGCAAGCTCGGGGTGACCGCAGCGGGCGAGGAGATCACGACCAACATCGGACGCTTCGGGCCCTACGTGAAATACGGCGCGAAATACGTCTCGCTCAAGACCGACGATCCGTACACCATCACGCCGGAGCGCGCGCTCGAGGTCATTCGCGAAAAGGAAATCGCCGATGCGAACCGGCTGATCCTGGATTTTCCGGACGCAGGGATCCAGGTGCTGAATGGCCGCTACGGACCCTACATCACGGACAAGACCCGCAACGCCAAGATCCCGAAGGACCGGGATCCCAAGAGCCTGACCCTGGACCGAGTGCCAGAAGCATGCTCGCGGCCGCTCCGGTGCGCACTTTCGGCAAATGGGGCCGCAAGAACGTGCAAGGCCGAGCGCGCCAAGGCGCGTCCGCCGGCGAAGCCCGGCCGCCCCGAAAGCTCGCCGCGAAGAGCCTGCCAAGACTGCCGCGAAGAAAAGCGGCGCCGGCGCCGGAGCCGAGTGCGCAGCCCTCCGGTCGAAACCGGAAGACCCAAGAAGAAGAGCCGCCAAAACGAAGAAATCCTAGGGTCATGCAGGCGAGTCCGAAGGCACGGAATCGGCCTCACGCTGTGGATACAGCCGCGGTGCAAGCGCTACCTGAACGAATTGCACGACCGCATCACCGCCGCCGTGGAAGCGCTCGATACGGCAAGATTTCGGCGCGATGCATGGCAGCGGCCCGAGGGCGGCGGCGGCGAGAGCCGCGTGCTCACCGACGGCGCGGTGTTCGAGACGAGCCGGCGTATCGTTCTCGCACGTATACGGAGAGAAGATGCCGCCGTCGGCCTCGAACCTGCGCCCGGAGATCGCCGGCGCGCCCTTCGAGGCCATGGGGATGTCGCTGGTGTTTCACCCGCGAAATCCCTACGTGCCCACCACGCATTGCAACGTCCGTTTCCTGGTCGCGACGCCGAAGAGCGCGCCGCGCCGTCTGGTGGTTCGGCGGCGGGTTCGATCTCACGCCTTATTATCCCTTCGACGAGGACGTGCTGCACTGGCACCGCACCGCGCGCGCCGCGTGCCAGCCGTTCGGCGCCGGGTGTTTATGAGAAATACAAGAAGTGGTGCGACCGCTATTTTTTCCTGCCGCATCGCAATGAGACTCGCGGCGTCGGGGGCTTGTTCTTCGATGATCTCAACGAGGGCGGCTTCGCGCGCTGTTTCGCGCTGCTGCGCAGCGTCGGCGATCATTTTCTGCCCGCTTACATGCCCATCGTGGAACGCCGCCGGCATCAGCCTTGGGGCGAGCGGGAACGCAGCTTTCAGCTGTATCGGCGCGGCCGCTACGTGGAATTCAATCTGGTCTATGATCGCGGCACGTTGTTCGGCCTGCAGTCGCGCGGCCGCACGGAGTCGATTCTGATGTCGATGCCGCCGCTGGCCCGCTGGGACTACGACTGGCAGCCGGAGCCGGGATCGCCCGAGGCGCGGCTGTACGAGGAGTTCCTGCGGCCCCGCGACTATCTCGCGGAGCTCGATCGCGAATAGGCCCGTGCGATTTCGATAGATTCCCGGACGCTGGATGGGCGGGCGCCCCCTGGCATGTGCTTTTTTGGGATGACGTTTTGACGTCAAAGCCACTTGACGTCAAAACGTCATGTTTTTTTAGCTAATGGCGACCCGGTGGCGCGCAGAAAAACCATGGTCTATTAGGGCCCGAGGCGTCAGTGTCCCAGCGCGAACACGTAGTACTTGCGCATGGCCTCGTGCACGGTCCAGGTACCTTTAGCGCCGGTTTCGACGATGAACACATCGCCGGTCTTGAGGTGCACCGGCGCCTTGCCTTCGATCTCGATGGTGCAGCTGCCGGCCAACAGATGACAATACTCCCAGGCGTCGTAGTCGATCTTCCATACACCCGGGGTGGATTCCCAGATGCCGGCGAGAATCTTGCCGTCATCCGATGTGTGCAAATTCCAGGTCTTGGTATGCGGATCGCCGCTCACGGCGGTTCCCGGCCATGGCGCGTCCTTCTCGAGGGGGGCGCTCAGTTCACGCAGCGGGAGTACTCGATTTGCCATGATTTCCTCGTTCGTAAATTCAATTGAGGCGCCAAGCTATCTTTTTAATCCGCCGGCATCAAGCCCGCGATATCAAGCGCGCAGCGCGCCCTCGATCGCGATTCGCTCGATGACGCACGGCAGCGTGTCCTCGCCAATCGAGAGATAGACATGTTGTTCTGCGACCGTGAGGCTGAAGACCATGCGGCGAGCGAGCCGTTGCACGAGACTCGACAACCACGCACGGTCCAAGGCGTAGAGTTCGAGTTCATCGACGCGATGAATGCGCTCGCTGGCGAGGCGAGCCGCCAATAGCGCGCCTTCCTTGTGGGTGTACACGGCGACGCGCGGCGCCGCCTTGCTGGCACGGTGCAACCGCGCTGCCTCGGGTGCGCCCACGTCGATCCACACCCGCAGCGCACCCGTGAGGTCGCGAACGGCGATCGTCGGTTGATCGGGTTCGAACAACCCGTTCGAGAAAACGATGCCCTCGGTAAATTCCAAACAATACGCCAGCACGCGAGTCAGAAAGTACTCTTCCGTCTCCGACGGATGGCGAGCCACGCGCAAGTCGAGCGGCTGGTAGACGCCGCGGTCGGAATCGGCGAGTTGAATGTCGAACGCGTAGATCGTGGCGCCCTGCGCCATAGAGCACCTCGCCGCACACTCTAACAGACGCCGATGCTGCGCGAATTTAATGGGCGCGCAGATCCTCGAGTACGGTGCCCAACAGCGCGACCTCCTCCTCGTGCGGCTCGTCCCGGAACACTTCCTTCAGTGCGCCCGCATACCACTCTTGCATCGACGGGAGCTTCAGCATGCGAACCGCGTAGTCGGCGGCGGGGGAGTCCAGAGCGAGCCTATAAGTCTGAATCCTAAAGGCCACCGGAGCGAAAAATGCGTCGACTGCGCTAAACGCCCGACCGCTTAAAAAGGGTCCGCCGAAGCGGCGCAAGCCATCGCTCCACAGAGCTGCGACCCGCGCGATATCCTGCTCGAGCACCTCAGGGATTTCATTGAGTCGGATGCGCAAACCGCAGCTCATCGAACAGCGGCTGCGCAATTCGTTGAAGCCCGAGTGCATTTCTGCCGCCGCGCTTCGGCCCCAGGCCCGCGCAGTGGAATTCGCCGGCCAAACGTCCGCGTGCCGCTCGGCGAGATATTCGACGATGGCAAGCGAGTCCCACACGACGGTGTCGCCGTCGACCAAGCATGGCACTTTGCCGCTCGGCGAAACCTTCCTGAAGCCATCCCAGCTCGCTCGATTCCCAAACGGGATTAGATGTTCCGCGAAGGGAATCTCCAGCTGACGCATGAGCACCCACGGCCGCAGGGACCAGGAGGAATAATTCTTGTTGGCAACGTATAAATCGTACATCGATCGGCCTCCATCTGCCGTTGTCAGCTAACCCCTACGTACCCCAGACGTCCGTTGCGTAGCGAACGAAGTTCTGCCCGAGGATCTTTTCGATCCGCGCCGTCGTGTAGCCGCGCGCCGCCAAGCGCTCGGCCAGATCGTAAAACTGGTTTACGCCGCGCAGGTCGACAACGAAGGGCAACGTGTCGGGGCGCTCGCCCGCTGCGCTGATGCCGGCCTTTCGGCGAGCTGCGACTTCCTGCGCCAGCACGGACTTATACGCCTCCAAATCGTCTATGGACGTCACGGTGCCGTCGGTGCCGATTCCCACGTGGTCCTCTCCGCACACATTTATCGCATGATCCAGATGCGCCATCACGTCGTGGGCCGTCGCGTGACCGGCCGGATTCAAGAACGGCATGAAGTAAATGCCGACAAAGCCGCCGGCCGAAGACACGAGCCTCAGTTCTTCGTCTGTTTTGTTGCGCGGCAGGTCATTGAGTGCGCGGCATCCGGTGTGATTGATGGATACCGGCTGTTTCGAAGCACGCGTCGCTTCGAGGCACGTATTCCGGCCGCTGTGCGAGAGGTCGACCATGACCCGGTTCGCATTCAGACGATCGATGACTTCATGTCCAAAGGGGTGAGCCCACGGTTCATGGGCGCAGCAGAACCGTCGCCGATCTGGTTTGCCGGGTTGTAGGTCAGCTGGATCACGCGCACACCAAGATTCGCAAACACGTCCACCCGCGCCGCATCGCTGCCGAGCATGGCGGCATTCTGGAATCCATAGATGATGCCGATCCTTCCTTCGTATTTAGCTCTTAAGATGTCGGCGGCGGTATGGATCTTGACCAAGTCTTTGCTGTTTGCGCGGATCAACGCATCCATCTCGGCAACGTCGCGGACCGTGAATTCGAACGGTTCCATGTCCCCGGAGACGTATCCCAACGTCACGTTCACGGCCGTCAGCCCCGAAGCGTGCCCTTCGCGCAAAACTCGCTCGTCGACCGTTGCGGCCTTGGGTTGGGTTTCCGCATCGGGAAGATTGGGATTTTCAAGACCGCCGAGCGCGTTGACGATGATCGCGCTCTGCCAGCTGCCCGCGGGAGAGCCCGCCGCGCGGTCCGCGGGCTTCGCGGACCGGCTGATCAGCAATTGAGGAGCCGCGAACGCCGTGCCAGCGAAAGACAGGAAATTACGACGATTGACGAGAAACATAGGTTGCCTGCAATCGACACGGGCACAATGCCTGTCTCATGAACTACAAGCACATCTATCATGCCGGAAATTTTGCGGATGTCGCGAAACACGTCGGACTTCTCTACTGCCTCGATGCATTGAAACGCAAGGATGCGGGTTTTTTTGTGTTGGACAGCCACGCCGGACGCGGTTTTTACGATCTACAGGCCGCGGAGGCAAAAAAATCCGGCGAGGCCGAACGCGGCATTCAGTGTTTGATACGCACGCACATCGGCGATGAGGCCCTGGCTCCCTACTTCGCCGCCATTCGGGCCCGGCGCGGCAAACGCCTGGCGCGCTATCCCGGCTCTCCTGCCCTGATTGCCGGCAGTTTGCGCCCGCAAGATCGCGCGATATTCGTCGAGTTGATGCCCGCCGAGGCGCGGGCCGGAGCGCGCGAAATCGAATCCGCCGGGCGAATACGCATGGAAATCGAGGACGGCTACACCGCACTTAGGGCCCATTTGCCGCCTCGCGGAGCGGCGGGGGTTGGTGCTGATCGATCCACCCTACGAGAGCATCGACGAACTGAAGACAATGCTGCAGGCGTTCAGCGATGCGTACCGCCGTTGGCCGAGCGGCATATTCTTGATGTGGTACCCGATCCGCAGCGCAGCGCAGCGCACCAAGGTGCAGTCGCGGTTCGAAGCTCTCCAAATTCCGAAAATGCTGTTTGCCGACCTGGCTATTCATCCGGACGATGCGGGCGTCGGCCTCGCGGGCAGCGGTTTGATGATCGTGAATCCGCCCTACGGCGCGGACGAGTATCTTGCGCAGCGCCTATGACGCCATTCACGCGGGGATCGCGGCCCCGGGCGCGGGCTACGTCCAAGTGGCGCGCTTGACGCCTGAACGAGTGGCACAATAGCGCATCTTCCGTCGAGGGCCTGAATCATGGATTCCAACGTCTTGCGCGATCAGCTCACCAAACTGCATGCGGAACTTCGCGGCGTGCGCCAAGTAGATCCGCGGTCGAATCATCAACTGCTCATCGATGTGCTGCAGGACATCCAGCGGCTGCTGGAGCTCGAGCGCGTGGGCGACTCGACAAGCGGGGACGCCCCTGCGATAGCGCCCGGCTCGGCAGCACCCGGCGCGGCGCCGGTCAATCCTTCCCTCCCGGAGCGTTTGGAAAAAATCGCCGTGCAATTCGAGGTGGATCATCCGACGCTGGCAGCGAGCTCTCGAAGGCTGATCGATTTACTCGGCAAGGCCGGACTTTAGGTGGTTACCTCGGGCTCACCGTCCAGACGATGGCGCGCTGCACGCGCGCGGCAATTTCCTCGACCGCTTTGAGGTCGGCATCCTTCCCGCGCCCGAGCACCGCAAGACTGCCATGGCCCGGCACGGGAAGTATCACACCGCTGTAGCCCTGCTCTTCGAAGGCACGGGCTTCGCCACCGTTTCATGCACGAGCACCATCACCGTGATAGGTCCCATTTCTGTCTGGACCACCAAGTGCGGCACCATGCGCCCGCGGAAGCGGCAGCTGCTGGCATAGCTCACCGTGCCCGCGTCGGGATCCAGCCGCATGTGCGCATCGCGCAGCACCAGGCGCGAGCTCCGCCGGCGGCACCGTCTTCGGTGCGCGACCCACGCCTGCGGCTCCCCCGCCATATGAGCCACGACGTCCGCAGCCAAACTCGGAATGCGGAGCTGCCAACCACAAGCTGGCCGACACGAGGAGGACGATCAGCACGCTGGCGGCCATGGCCAGCCACCCGCGACGCACGCCCCACACCGTGCCTTGCGCGGGAGCGCTCACGCGCAGGAGCGCGCTCGAGGCGCAGCTCGAAGCGCAGCAACCGCTCCGTGTACGCCCTGCATTCAGGGCAGCTTTCGCGATGCGTGCGCGAGCTGCCGGATCCGCATCGCGCGGATCGGCGAGAATCGCTCGTCGATAGTGAACACAGTCCGTCATTCTTCGGGGTCCAAACTGGTGTCTTCGCCGCACAACGCCCGCAGCTGCTTCCGGCCGCGGAACAGCCGCGTCAACACCGCGGCGCCCGACAGGTTGAGTTCCGCGGCGATTTCCGCGGTCGAGAAGCCCATCAAAACCTGCAATACCAGCGGCTCGCGATACTCTTCGGGCAACTCGAAACAGGGCGGCGCGCAGCTCCGCGAGGTCTTGATCCTCCGCGGCGGCGAGCATGGGCTCCTCCTTGGCGATCAGTTCATCGACGTCCACCGTCACGAATCGCTTGCGCTCGAAGGTACGGGCGTATTCCCGGCGGATGATGGTCAAAAACCACGGTTTGGCCGCCCTTTCGTCCAGCAGACGTATCTTGCGCTTTCCACGCCCGCAGCAGCGTTTCTTGCACCACGTCTTCCGCCAGTGCGAAGTCGCGGGACAACCAGAATGCAAAGCGCAGAAGGTCCGGCCGCAGCTTTTGGCAAAGAGCCTGGAAGCGCGCGCGCTTCAGATTTCCGCCAACCTGATCCTTCATGTATAAATCAGCACCCGGCTTACGATATCTTCTGCGCGATATTAACCCGTCACGATGGCAACGCCGCAAACGAAATACCAAACCCGGGGACGGGTGCGCCGGGCACGGCGGTACCGATCCAAAGTGGCTGAAACTGCTGTTAGGAGTCACAGTTAAGATGACCGGAAGTCCAGCTGATTCATTTCCGAACACCCGGATGCGCCGGATGCGCCGCGACGAGTTTTCGCGTCGGTTGATGCGCGAAACGCAACTTACCGTGGATGCATTGATTTATCCGATATTCGTGGTCGATGGGATGAAACAGCGCCAACCCGTCGCCTCAATGCCGGGGGTCGAGAGATTTTCGATCGACGAATTGCTCCGCGAGTGCGAATCCTTGGTTCGACTGCGTATTCCGGCGATTGCGCTGTTCCCGGTCATTGCCCTGGAAAAGAAGTCCTTGGATGCACGCGAGTCGTGGAATCCCAATGGAATTGCCCAGGAGGCGACGCGCGCGGTGAAAAAGGAGTTTCCAGGCCTCGGCGTCATCACCGACGTGGCTCTCGATCCATTCACCACACACGGGCAGGATGGTCTGATCGACGAGAAGGGCTATGTCCAAAACGACCTCACCGTCGAAACCCTGGTGCGCCAGGCCCGCTCGCATGCGGACGCCGGCGCCGACGTGGTTGCGCCCTCCGATATGATGGATGGCAGGATAGGCGCCATCCGGGACGCATTCGAGACCGCAGGCTTGATTCACACGCGCATTTTGGCCTATGCCGCAAAATACGCCTCCAGTTTCTACGGTCCGTTTCGCGAGGCCGTGGGCTCGGCGAAACAGCTTGGAACGGGCAGCAAGCATACCTATCAGATGGACCCCGGCAATTCGGACGAGGCTCTGCGCGAAGTCGCGCTCGACATCGCCGAGGGCGCGGACATGGTGATGATAAAGCCCGGCCTGCCCTATTTGGATGTCGTGCGGCGCGTCAAGGACCGATTCGGGATGCCGACGTTGGTTTATCAGGTCAGCGGCGAGTACGCGATGATCATGGCCGCTGCCGCGAACGGGTGGATCGACGAGCGCGCGGTAGCCTTGGAAACGCTCGTGTCCATTAAACGCGCCGGTGCCGACGGCATTTTGACGTATTTCGCCAAGCGCGCGGCGGAGTGGCTCGCAGAGTGACTCTACCGCACGAGGCCGGGCCGCCCGATCAGTACGGAGTCGCGGGGCATCCGGTGGCACATAGCTGGTCCCCGTTCATTCACGGGATGTTCGCCAAGGCGACGGCGCAGAGCCTGGTGTACCGGCTGTTCGACATTGCCCCGGATGATTTTCGGCGGGAGACTTTGCGTTTGTTCACGAGCGGCGTGCGCGGGCTCAACATCACGCTGCCGCACAAGCAAGCGGCTGCTGAACTGGTGAACGAATTGACTCCCCGCGCCGCGCGGGCGCAGGCGGTGAACACGATTGCGTTCTTCGAGGACACGACCCTTCTTGGCGATAACACGGACGGAGTCGGTCTGATCTATGATCTCGAGCGCAATTTGCAAATTGACCTTGCCGACAAGCGCGTATTGATCTTGGGCGCGGGCGGTGCCGCGCGCGGTGTCATGGCGCCGTTGCTGGAGCGGGAACTGCGCACGCTGACGATCGCCAACCGAACTCCGTTCAAGGCGCGCAAGCTCGCGGCCGAATTCTCCGACTTAGGGCAGACCGCCGGCTGCACTTTCGCGGAGCTGGAAGGGCCGCCGTACGATCTCATCATCAACGCCACTTCGGCGAGTCTGCAAGGCGAAATGCCGGAAATGCCGGTCGGGCTCGTCGACGAAGCGACGGTCTGTTACGACATGGCCTACGGTCGTGGCCACACGCCTTTCACACTGTGGGCTCGATCGCTGCACGCCGGACGCACGGCCAAGGGTTGGGGCATGCTGGTCGAACAGGCGGCGGAATCATTTTTGCTGTGGCGCGGCATACGGCCGAGTACTCAACCGGTCTTGGCGGCGTTGGCGCAGCACTCTTAGCGCATGGTCACGAGTTCTTCCGAACTCGTCGGATGGATGGCGACGGTATCGTCGAAATCGCGCTTGGTCGCACCCATGCGAATGGCGACCGCGAAGCCCTGCAACATTTCATCGGCCCCTGCGCCGATCACGTGACATCCGACGATCTTCTCTTTAGGTCCCACGCAGACCAACTTCATGTCGGTGTGGCTCTTGCGCGTCGTCAGCGCGTGGTACATGGGCGTGAAGTCCGCAACGTACACCTTGACCGCATCTCCATACTTGCTGCGCGCCTCGCTCTCGCTCAATCCCACCGTACCGATCGGCGGATGAGTAAACACCACGGTCGGAATCATGTCGTATTCCAAGCGCCGCTCCGCTGCGCCGCCCACCAAGCGATCGCTGAGCCGCCGTCCGGCGGCGATTGCCACCGGCGTCAACGCAGCTCGGCCCGTGACGTCGCCGATGCCGTAGACGCCCGCAACATTCGTGTTTTGGAACTCGTCGGTGGGCACGAAACCATCCGCATCGAGCGCCACGCCGGCCGCGGCCAAATTGAGTTCGGAGACATTCGCGGAACGACCGATAGCCCAGAGCAAGCAATCGAAATCTGGAAATTCGCGGCCGTCCGCCGCCGCCAAGGTTTGCCGACCCGCGCGTTCGCGCACCGCGGCGGGCACGACATGCTGGTGGATGAGAATACCTTCCGCATGCATTTCGCGCATGAGCGACTTGCCCAACATCACGTCGAAATGAGTCAACACATGGTCCTTGCGGATGAAAAGCTCGACCTGGCTGCCGAGTTCGCGAAAGGCGCTGGCCAACTCGCAGGCGACATAGCCGCTGCCGACGATCGCGGCGCGTAACGGGCGCCGCTCCAGAGCGAAAAATCCGTCGGAGGTGATGCCCAGTTCCGCTCCCGGGAGCTGCGGCACCGTCGGAATGCCGCCGGTGGCGATGACGATGTGCGGTGCCGTCAAACGTAGACCGTTCACTTCCACGGTGTGCGCATCGACGAAGCGGGCCGTGCCTTTGAAATGCTTTACGCCCTTGGCCGCCAAATTGCGCGCGTAGATGTCGTTCAAGCGGCCGACATAGGCATCGCGTTTTTGCTTCAAAACGCCCCAATCGCCGCCGCCGGCGGTGACGGCGAAGCCATAATCGCCGGCGTCGGCAAGAGACAGGGCGATACTCGCCGCGTTCCACATCACCTTCTTCGGGACACAACCGACGTTTACGCACGTGCCGCCGAGGCGGCCGGATTCGATCACGGCCGTTCTCGCGCCGTACTCCGCCGCGCGCTGGGCGCAGGCCAAGCCGCCGCTACCTCCGCCGAGACTGATCAGGTCGAAAGCTTCGCTGGACACTGTGAACTCCATCCTGCTAGAGACGAAAGACCCAATGATATACTTACGCTGATCTCGACTCGCAAATGAGGTGCCGCTTTGATCGGTTTAGGTCTGACTCTGGCGCTCCTCGTTGCCGCGATCGTCTACACCGTCGGCATCTACAACGGACTCGTGAACCTTCGGGAAAACGTCAGGGTCTCGTGGGCAAACATCGACGTGCTCTTGAAGCAGCGCCATGACGAGCTGCCGAAGCTGATAGAAACCTGCAAGCGGTATATGCAATTCGAGCAAGACACCCTCGAAAGAGTCATGCGCGCGCGCGCATCGGTCAATCAAGCGAGCGAGTCCGGCAACGTTGCGGCGGTAGGCGCCGCGGAGCAGCAACTGCGCACCGGCATGATCCGGCTGTACGCCGTCGCCGAAAACTACCCGCAGCTGAAGAGCGATGAAACGTTCAAACATTTGCAAGCCAGAATCACGACGCTCGAAGAATCCATCGCCGATCGACGCGAGCTGTACAACGACCAGGTCAATCTCAACAATATCCGCGTCAATGTTTTTCCGGACGTGCTGATCGCCCAGCGCTTCGGCTTCCTGCCGTCGCACCTGCTCGAATTCGGCGCCGCCGAGAAAGTCGACGTGGATGTGGGCGCGCTGTTCCGGGCCTAGGCTTCCTCCGGACATGTCCGGCGACGTCCATTCTGATCTTTGGCTCCTCCCAATCGCCGCTGCAGTCGGCGCGATCTGCTCGTTCTGGTGCGCATGCAAGAGCTGGCGCGAGAACCGGGTGGTTGCGGACATGCCCGCAGCGCGCGTGCGTTCCGCCGCGCAAGGGTACGTCGAGCTCATGGGCCACGGCGTGCTGCTGCCGAACCAACCAATTAAGGGGCCGTTGACGCGAAAACCTTGCACCTGGTGGCGCTACAGCATCGTGGATACCCGCTCGAGGTATCGATCCGAAGTGGACCGCGGCACGAGCGAGGCGCCGTTTCTGCTGGATGATGGAACCGGGCGATGCCTGATCGATCCGCGGGGCGCTGAAGTCTTCTCGGTGAGCCGGGACGTCTGGTACGGGAATACGGAATGGCCGGAAGTGCGCCTTCCCGACGGAGTGGGTTTTCTTGGCAAACTGACGGATCTGTTGTTCTCCGGCGGCCGCTACCGGTACACGGAGTTTCGTTTGCAGCCGAACGAGACGGTGTGCGTCGTCGGCGCGTTTCGCAGTCTCGGGAGCACCGGCGTCGAAGACCCCGAGGATGCCGTGGCGGCGCTGCTGCACGATTGGAAGCAGGATCAACGGAGTCTGCTCGAGCGTTTCGACCGCGATCACGACGGGGTGCTCGACGCCGGCGAGTGGGATCAGGCGCGCACGGCGGCTCGCAAGCAGGTTGGCGAGCACATGGCGGCGGGCGCGCACGCGGCCGAATTTCCGGTCCTGTCGAAACCCGCGGACGGACGCCCGTTTCTGTTGTCGGCTTCCGACGGGCAGGGGCTGGCCCGGCGCTTGCGGCGATCCACCGGCCTATTGTTCGCGCTGGGCCTGTGTTTCAGTGCCGGCCTGATCTTGACGATCAAGGTCCTCTGATAGAATCGCGGCGTGAAAAACCCACTACTCGAGCTTGATTCCCTGCCCGCCTTCGATCGAATCGAGGCGGTTCATGCCCGGCCGGCTCTCGAACAGGTATTGTCGGAAAACCGCGCGCGGCTTGCCGAATTGACGGCGCAAAAAAATCCGACGTTCGCCTCGCTGGTCATACCGGTGGAAGAGTTGAGCTACCGGTTGAGCCGCATTTGGAGCCCGATCGGACACTTGAACGCCGTCGCGAATTCTACCGAGATGCGGCAGGCCTACAACGAGTGCGTTCCCCTGCTCACGGCTTATTCTTCCGAACTCGGTCAGAACGCGGCGCTGTGCGCGGGCTACGCGGAGGTCCTGAAGCTCGAGGGCGGCAGCCTCGATCCGGCACAGCGTAAAGTGGTGGAAAACGCGCTCCGCGATTTCCGTTTGGCCGGAGTGGATTTACCCGCGGATCGCAAGACGCGCTATCGCGAGGTGGCCCAGCGCCTTGCGCAGCTCGCGACCAAGTTTTCGGAGAATGTGCTCGATGCCGGGCGCGCGTTCACGCGGCGCGTGACCGACGGATCGGAGCTTGCGGGTTTGCCCGCCAATGCTCTCGATCGAGCCGCGGCGGACGCCCGCGAAGCGAATCTATCCGGATGGTTGTTCAAGCTCGACCAACCCACCTATATGACGGTCATGACCAGCGCCGAGAACGCGCAATTGCGGCGCGACATTTACGAGGCTTGGGTCACGCGCGGTTCGGAGCTGGGCCCGAGCGCCGGACGTTTCGATAACAATCCGGTAATTGCTGAAATCTTGCCTCTACGCCACGAACTTGCACAGCTCCTGGGCTTCAACAGCTTCGTCGACTATGCGTTGGCCACCCGCATGGCGAAGAGCGGCAAGCAGGTCCTGGGGTTTCTGGACGACTTGGCGCGGCGCTGCCGGCCGGCCGCGCGCCAAGAGTTTTCGGATCTCGAAGAGTTCGCCGGCCGCAAGCTCGAAGCGTGGGACTTGGCGTTCTTCGGCGAACGGCTTCAAGAGAGCCGCTACAAGGTGTCGCAGGAGGCGCTGCGGCCATATTTCCCGCTTCCGAAGGTGTTGGACGGACTCTTCACTTTGACGGAGCGGCTGTATGGAATCACGGTCCGCGAGCGCTCAGCGGTGAGCGTGTGGCATCCGAGCGTTCGCTACTACGATCTTGCGGACGCTCGCGGCGAAACCATCGCGGGTTTCTATCTCGACCCGTACTCTCGCACCGAGAAACGCAGCGGCGCTTGGATGGACGAATGCATCATTGCGAAATCGCTGCCCTCCGGCAAAGCGCTGCCCGTCGCGCAATTGGTGTGCAATTTCACCGCGCCGGTCGGCGCCGGGCCTTCGCTTCTCACCCACGACGAGGTCACGACGCTGTTTCATGAATTCGGCCACGGATTGCATCACATGCTGACCCGCGTGGCCTATCCCAGCATCGCCGGAATCAACGGAGTTGCATGGGACGCAGTCGAGCTGCCCAGTCAATTCATGGAGAATTTCGTGTGGCGGAGCGAGGTGCTTCCGCTCATATCCTCGCATGTGACGAGCGGCGAGCCGTTGCCCTCGGACGTGCTGCAGCGCCTCTTGGGTACGCGCACGTTCAATGCGGCACTGGACACATTGCGGCAAATAGAGCTTGCCAGTTTTGACTTCGAACTACATGCGAATTTCGATCCGGCCGCGGGAGCGAGAGTGTCGGAAACACTGGCCAGCGTTCGGCAACGCGTGGCTGTCGTGCCGGCTGCGCCCTTCAATCGAATGCCGGCGAGCTTCGCTCACATATTTGCGGGCGGCTACGCGGCGGGGTACTACAGCTACAAATGGGCAGAAGTGCTCGCCGCCGATGCCTTCGAAGCATTCGAACAGGCCGGCGTGTTCGACAGCGCGACCGCAACCCGATTCCTCGATTCGATTCTGGCGCGCGGCGGCAGTCTCGACGCGATGGATGCATTCGTGCGCTTCCGCGGCCGCCAACCGGATGTTCGGCCTCTATTGAAGCAAACGGGAATTGCAGCGTGAGACGCCTGGTTGGACTCGCGTTGTTGCTCTCGGCGATGAGCGCAACAGCGCAAACGGCCTATGTCAGCGACGAACTCGTTCTCGGCGTTTATTCGGAGCAAAACCAGCAGGGTCAGCGCTTGACGACTCTACATTCGGGAGCGAGCGTGGAGACCCTCGGCACCAGCGGTGAATTCACGCAAGTCCAATTGAGCGACGGCACCAAGGGATGGGTCAAGAGCTCTTATCTGACGACGCGCGAACCGGCAACCGCGCGCGTCAAACAGCTCGAAGAAGAGCTTGACCGCAGCCGCGCAACCACACCGGCGCTCGCCGAAGCGGCAGCCCGCAGCGAAGTAGAGCGCCTGCAGAAAGAACTCAAGACAAAACAATCGGAACTCGATTCCGCGCGCGCATCGGGTTCCGAGCCAACGTCGGCATCGGGCGCCCCGCCGGCGGCCGAATCGAGGCCCGTGAATAAGACAGCTGCGGCCGGCGCCCTCCTGTTGGTCGCGGCGTGCGGTTTTTGGGCGGGATATGTCACTCTGGCGCGCCGCATCAAGCGGAAATTCGGCGGCCTCAAGGTCTATTAGCGAGTCCGGCGCATCGCCTCGCCTGAACGGGCTTTTTAACATATCGATGAGAACTGCGTACATGGCGCGCGCGGCGTTAAGAGTTTAAACTCCGGCGATGCACGACTTCCGCCGTAACGATTACGACGTTACGAATTCCGTCCAAGTCAGTTCCACCACTGCGGTGACCGCGGCGGTGCGTGAACTGTTCGCCGTCGGTTGGCCGGGCGAGCCGTTCGATCGAGTAGCGGTTGCCTTCGAAGAATTCGAGCGATTGTTTGCCGGCCGGATGCCGGGGTATCACGGCGTCGACACCGTCTACCACGATCGTCAACATTCCCTCGACATGACCCTGGCGATGGCGCGCCTCTTGGTCGGTTACGAAGGAAGCTCCGATCCGAACCAACGCTTCGGGCCCGAGCGCGCGGTCATGGCGCTGGTCACCTCTTTGTTTCACGATGCCGGCTACATACGCGAGTTCGATGACCGTAAGCACCAGAACGGCGCCGAATTCACGCTGTATCACGTGACGCGCAGTGCCCGGTTCTTGGCGCGCTTTTTACCGAGCATCGGCATGGAAACGTGGGTGCCGGTTTCCACCCGCATCGTGCATTTCACCGGCTACGAAATCCAGCTCAGTCAAATTCAGCTCTCGGACTCACGGGACCGCAAGCTCGGGCATTTGTTGGGCACTGCCGACCTGATAGCGCAGATGGCCGATCGCTGCTACTTGGAAAAGTGCCGCGATCGTCTGTACCCCGAATTCGTTCTGGGCGGAATCGCGGCCGCGCCCGACAGCGAAGGCGCGCTCAAGGTTCGCTACAGCTCTGGGCTGGATTTATTGCGGCAAACGCCGCGGTTCGTGCGGGAGACCCGCGCGCAACGGCTGGATGGCGAGTTCGAACATGCCTACCATCACTTGGAACGGCTATTCGATGGCAAGAACCCCTATCTCGAAGCTATCGACCGCAACCTCGGCTACCTGCAAGACATTTTGCGGGCTGAACGCTGGCGCTTGTTGCGCCGCAGACCGCCGCTGTTCACTTCCGAGAAAAACCAGCTGGGCCACGTACGTGGGTTGATGGTGAGTCGATTGAAGGCGATTTGGGCATAAGCTCGAGGCGCCCTTTAACTCAAGGCCAATCGATACTCGCTACGTAGCGGGCGTGCAGTTCCTCGAGCTGCTCCAAAACATGCTCTTTGCCCTGCAGGCATGCGTCGTTTAGCGTTCCACGCAGCACCTCCGGAGTTAAACCCCGCCGTGCGGGCTCTGCGACGGGCGCGAAGCTAAAATGCCACGCTTCGGGCTGCACGCCCGACAAGACACCGCGAAATGGGCGAAAAAACCCGAAGCGCGCAGCGTTGGTTTCCAACCACTGCGCGAGCGGAGCGAACGGTCCTCCTCGAGCGAATTCCGCCGCCGTCAGTTGCACCCGATAACCCGGGGGCGTGGCGTTTCGATCGATCAGATCGAGATCCGTTCCCCAATGGTGCCGGCTTGCACCCGGGAGCGCAGACCATTGCAGAATCGCCGCAATGCGTTCGCGCGGCGAGAGCTCGAGCGGATCGAGCGCGCGCCCCGAGGCGTCATAGAGCGGCGCTGTACCGCTGAATTTGGCGTTCCAGATCGCGAGCTGGCGCTCAAAATCTCGGAAACTGCTTGCGGCAATCAAATCGAATCCATCGAGTGCAGCCGCCCGGCGCAGATTCAAGAAGGGCGCCATTGCGTAAGGGTGGAGCGCGCACGGCGGGTCCTTGAGATCGACGATGTGAGTGCGGGCGCGGCCGGTCAATTCCAGAGGCGTCACGATGCCACTTCGCGGGCGGCGGCGAGTTCCACGACTTGGTCGAAAATACCGATGAACGTTTCAATCTCTTGCGCGCCCGAGATGGTGTACTTGCCGTCGAAGATGAAGGTTGGGACGCCCGTGATGCCGAGCACGACGGCATGCCGCTCCGCGGCGACCACGCCATCCTGGCCTTCACGCAAGACGACGGCGGATCGGGTTTCGCGCTCCGAGAGGCCGATCTCGACCCCGAGCCGCACCAGCTCCTCGACGTCCCCGATGTCGCAACCCTCCTCGAAATACGCTTGCAGGACGCGCTCCGTGGCCTCTCCCTGCAGATCACGGCGGGCCGCATGCGCGATCAGCAAATGCGATCGCCGGGTATTGGGCAATCGCGCGATGAGGTCGAAGCGAAACTCCAAGCCAACCGCCTCGCCCTGCAGCTTGAGCGCGGCGTGATTGTCTGCGATTTGCGCGGGGCCGTCGATTTTGGCAGCCGGAAGGCCGACTCGTTCCACTCCGTCCCAGGGTAAATCGGGGTTCAACTCAAACGGCCGCCAATTCACACGTGGTTCATATTGCGGCCGCGCCGCGAGCGCGAGTTCGAATCGCCGCTTACCCAGGTAGCACCAGGGGCAGATCGTGTCGGAAAAGACGTCTATTCGCATTCTCGCGGCCATTGGCGGCGGATTGTACCTTTCCCCTTATAGCCTTGTGTGTGAGCGAGTATCATCCCTCAATGGCGCAAAGCCTCAAGGCCAAGTATTTGCTTCTTGCTCTCGGAGTCGGAGGCGGGCTGTCGCTCTTGTTTGGGGGATTTGCCTACTACGAACATCGGATCGATACGGCGGACATCACCCGGACCGCCTATTCGACCGTTGAGCAGAAATTGCAAGGCGATCTCGAGACGCGTGCGAATAGCATAAGCAAAGCCGCGGCCGCCGAGCTCGCCCCGGCATTAGGTTCGGGCAACAGCGCCGCCATCGCATCGATCGCAGGTCGGCTGCTCCGGGAGCGGGGCATCGAGCGCGTCGAAGTGACGGATGCGCGCGGCACCGTGCTGTACAGCGGTAATGCTCCGCAGGTGGCCGAGTCCGCGGTCGCGCCGTTCGTCTTGAGGAGCGAAATTCCCGTGAGCGCGGGGGCGCGATCCGGCGGCATCCTCGAGATCTCGGTGAGTCGAGCCCCGATGCACGAAACACTTGCGAGCATCCGCGCGCAATTGGAGCATCAGCAAGGAAGCCAGCTCAAGCGGATGCGCGGCATGCTGGCCGGCTTGACTTTGCCGCTGATCGCGTTGGGTTTGATCGGCGCGTGGTTCATTGCTCGGCAGTTGGCTAAACCCATTTCGGCTTTGATCAAGTCGGCGGACCGTATCGGGGAAGGGGACTACACGCGGCCATTGGACGTCGCGCGCCGTGATGAGCTCGGCGAATTGCAGCAGGCTCTCGAGCGCATGCGGCAGAAATTGTGCGAAACGACGATCACCAAGAACTATCTCGATACCATGCTCAACAGCTTGAGCGACTCGGTGCTGGTGACCTCGCCCGACGGGCTGATCAAGAGCTGCAATGAGGCAACGCAGCGCCTGCTCGGATATTCGGAAGCGGACTTGTTGGGCAAGCCCTTGCTCGGATTCATCGATGAGGAGCATCGCAACGCCCCGCCGGACGCCGGCGAAACGGTATTGCGCACCGCGAGCGGTCAGACAATCCCGGTCTCCATGGCCTCCTCGGTAATCGACACCGCCGACCCGCAATTCCAAGGCAACATTTATGTGGCGCGCAATATTACGGAACGTAAGCGCGCCGAGCGCCGAATCCGCTATTTGGCGCGCTACGACGCGCTCACGAAAATGCCGAATCGCATGCAGTTTCAGCATTTGCTGCAACAAGCAATCGCGCGTTCGCGCCGCAACCAGCGATCGCTGGCGCTGCTGTATTTCGATTTGGATAGATTCAAGGAGGTCAACGATACCTTCGGGCACGCGGCCGGCGACCGGACGCTGGAAATCTTGAGCGAACGGCTCACTCGAAACTTGAGCAAGGACACCGTCATCGGCCGTCTCGCCGGCGACGAATTCGCGATGTTCATCGACGATTTGCCGATCGATGCGGATAATCGGCCGAGCCTGGGCGGCTTGGCGCGTACTCTGCTCGACGAAATCAGCCGGACGTTTTATGTGAACCAGCAGGAGGTCTACCTCACCGCAAGCGCCGGTATCGCAATCTGTCCGTACGATGCCGAGAATGTGATCGACCTGATCCGCAATGCAGATGCCGCGATGTATCACTCGAAGCAAAACGGCGGCAATACCTGTGCGTTCTACGTGCCGCAAATGAATGCCGCGGCAGTAGAACGGCTCATGCTGAAGAGCAAGTTGCGCCGCGCCTTGGAGCGCGACGAGTTGGTGATTCTGTACCAGCCGAAAGTGGACTTGCGCGACGGCCGGGTGGTGGGTGCTGAGGCGCTGTTGCGCTGGCGGCTCCCGGGCCACGGCGATATTTCGCCGTCGCATTTCATTCCGCTGGCGGAAGAGACCAGCCTGATAACGGACATCGGCGAGTGGGTGCTGAATCGAGTCTGTTCCGACTACCAGGAATGGCAGAAGACAGTTTCGCAGCCGGGCCGAATCGCCATCAATTTGTCTCTGCGGCAGCTGAAACAGACGAGTTTCATCGCGCGCTGCCGCAGCGTATTCCGCAAGCACGGAGTTTCGCCCACCTGTTTCGAGCTGGAGGTCACGGAGACGACTTTGATGACCGAGCCGAAGCGAACGATCGGGCTCTTGAACGAGCTTTACGCGCATGGGACTGCATCTCGCCATCGATGATTTCGGCACCGGGTATTCGTCGCTCTCCGCCCTGCAACAGTTCCCGATCGGCACGCTGAAAATCGATCAGTCGTTCGTGCGCGACGTGGCGGTGGATTCCAACGACGCCACGCTCGTTCGAACCATCATCGACATGGGCAAGAGCCTCGACCTCGAGGTTATCGCCGAGGGTGTGGAATCGAGCGAACAGCTCGAATTTCTGCGCAAACACGGCTGCTTCTACGCGCAGGGCCGCCTGTTCGGCGACGCCATGGAGGCGCACAAGCTGCTCGCCATTCTCGCGAGCCAGGCTGGCGGAAAGCCGCACCACGCGGCACTGTGTGCACCGGCGATCGCTGCGGCCGCAGGTTAAAATGACAGCACTGATGTTGATCGCGCGGGATCTTACCCTGCGGCGCGGCCCGGAGCCGTTGTTCGAGCAGGTCAACTTCACGGTATTTCGCGGCGACAAGGTCGGGCTCACCGGCGCCAACGGGTCGGGAAAATCGAGTCTATTCGCGGCGATCCGCGCAGAATTGGGGCCTGACCGCGGCGAAATCGATCTTCCGGCGGCTTTGAAAATCGCCCACGTGGAGCAGGAAATCGCTTCGCTTGACCGCGCCGCCATCGATTTCGTGCTGGACGGCGATACGGAGCTCTGCGCCGTGATGGCGGCGATAGAAGACGCCGAGCGGCGCGATGCGGCGCATGGAACTAGCCGAACATTACGCAGCGCTCCAAGCCATCGACGGTTATCGCGCCCGGGCGCGGGCAGCCGCCATCATGCACGGCCTGGGATTCAAGGCGGCCGAGCACGAGCGCAAGGTCGCTGAGTTCTCGGGCGGCTGGCGCGTGCGATTGGCCATGGCGCGCGCGCTCAATTCGCAGAGCCGACCTCTTGTTGCTGGACGAGCCGACGAATCATCTGGATCTCGACGCCATCGTATGGTTGGAGGAATGGCTCACCTCGACCGACAGCACGTTGCTGATGATTTCGCACGATCGAGAATTTCTGGATGCCATCATCAACCGGGTTCTGCACATCGAGAACAAGACGATCCGCGCCTATTCGGGCAACTACTCGCAATTCGAACAAAAGCGCGCCGAGGAGTTGGCGTTGCAGCAGGCGCTCGAAGGCGCGGCAAGTGCGCCGGGTCGCGGAAATCACATCCTTCGTGGTTCGATTTCGCGCCAAGGCGAGCAAGTCGCGCCAGGCCCAGAGCCGCCTGAAAATGCTTCAGAAGATGGAGCGCATCGTGCCGGCGCATGTCGACAGTCCGTTCGAGTTCGAATTTGCCAGCGCCGCTGAAAATTCCGCGGCCGCTGTTGACCCTGGAAGACGCCGACTGCGGTTATGCCGAACGCAGCATCGTGAGGGGCATCAACCTATCGATCGGACCGCATGATCGGATTGCGCTGCTCGGCCCGAACGGCGCCGGCAAGTCCACGTTGACGAGGATGTTGGCAGGCGAGGCGGCGCCCTTGAGCGGTCGGCGCATCCCCGCGGCGGATCTCGCCATCGGCTATTTCGCGCAGCAACAGATGGAGCAACTGCGGCCGGATTGCACCGCTTTCTGGCACGTGCGAAACCTGGGGGGCCCGGATTATGCGAGCGGCGAGGACCAACAGCGTTCGCGACCACTTGGGAAAATTCGGCTTTCAGGGCGACCGCGCTTTCGAACCCGTCGGGCGCTTTTCGGGCGGCGAGAAGGCGCGCCTGACGCTGGCACTGTTGGTGGCGCGGCGGCCGAATCTGCTGCTGCTGGACGAGCCGACGAATCACCTGGACATCGACATGCGCCATGCGCTCAGCGTCGCGCTGCAAGGATTCGAAGGCGGTCTGGTCATCGTTTCCCACGACCGGCACTTGATCAAAACGGTGGCCGACACGCTGTGGCTGGTGGCCGACGGCAAGCTCAAGGTGTTCGACGGCGACTTGGACGATTATCAGCAATGGCTCAAATCCCGCGGCAAGGCGCTTGAGCGGTTCGAGAAAGCCCGGCAGCGCGGCGAAAAGCCGACCGGACGCGCGGCGCCCTGGCCCAATGGCGGCGCGAACTCGAGCAAATCGAGCGCCGCATCGCCGCCGTCGCCGCCGAGCGAACTGTTGCTCGAGGCGGAGCTGTGCGATCGCGACGAGCACGGCGGACTCGCGGATAGAAAAGCTCGCCTGGCCCGGGACGCCGCCTCGTTGGAAGCGCGTTGGATGGAAGTGGGAATTGCGATCGAAGCGGCGGAGGCGCAAAGCTCGAACGGCGAATGATAGCGCGCCGCGCGAAAATCTCCGTGCTGCTGGCGCTCATCGCTTGGGCTGCGTTCGCATTCTGGAATTCCGTCAAACCGCTGCCGCCCGGTACTCAGGTGGCATCGCTTGCGGCCCGGCTCGCCGAGTCTCAAGCGGTGGTCATCGTTCGACTCCGCGTCGCGCCGGGAGATCCTGGCGGCAGAACTGGCGGCCATCGATCGCGCCGAACAGATGATCGTGATCGATCAGTCTCCGGTCTCGCGCGAGGTCGCACAGCATTTATTGATGCGCAAACGCCAGCGCCCGAATCTCAAGGTCGTGCTGGTCGCGGATCCCGTGGACGAGGCCTACGGCGGTACCCCGGCGCAATATTTGGCAGAGCTCGAGCAGATCGGCATCATCGTCGCGCGCGTGCGTCTGAATCGCTTGCGCGATCCGAATGCGTTGTTCTCCAGCCTGTGGCGTTTGAGTGTCGCTTGGTGGAGCGATCCGTTCGACGAGGAGCCGGGGCTCATCAGCCTGCGTTCGTTGCTGCGCAGGCAGAATTTCAAAGGGGATCAGCGGCAACTCATGGTCGCCGATGATGGCGCCGGCGGCTGGCGCAGCCTGATCACCGGCCCCGCGAACGGCGACGTCGGTCTGGAATTGCGCGGCGGTTTGGCCCGCGACATCGCCGCCAGCGAATTGCAAATCGCCGCCTGGTCGACCGACGACGATCGATTGCCCTCCGCGCCGCCCGTCGGAGGGTCGCGGCCTAGGTTCGATCGACGCGCGATTCTTGACCGAAGGTGCGATTCGCAGCGCGCTGCTCGACGCCGTGGCGGCGGCCGGCAGCGGCGATGAAATCGGCTTCGCGGTGCACGCGCTGAGCGACCGGCTGCTGATCGGCGCGGCCCTGCGCGCCGCCGCGCGCGGCGCGCGGCTCAAGATACTGCTCGACCCCGAGCGCCGTGCCCAACCGTGCCGTCGCCGCGAGAACTGACGCGCGACGGCGCTGGACAGATCGAGGTGCGTTGGTTCGCACCGAACGAGTCGCGGCGCACACCACCCTCGCCATCGTGCGCCACGGCGGCGAACTCATGGGCCAATGTAGGCGCCGACGAAATTTACCCGTCCGAGCCTCGGAGGACTTCAATCTCGAGGCCGCCATTGAGCTGCGCATGCCGGCGCGCGCCGCGGCGGCGCGTGCGTCTGACCGAGCATTTTGCGAACGAGTGGTCGAGCGCAACCGGCTTACGCGCGGCTATGCGGACGACTCGCAGACTCGCTATTGGCGATATCGCCTGCTGGAAGCCCTTGGGCTAGCGGCGTTCTAGGTTTCCGTTCACGCGCCTCGTGGTATCGGCGACGATGCGCCGCAAGCGCCGTGTCGGCCGCCTGGTTGTAGGCCTCGACGATCGCCGTCCAATCGGTTGTCCGCGGCCGGTTGCCGTTCGTCTGCGTCGAACTGGCCGAGAACGCGCCGATCGCCGGAACCGCCGAGCGCGTCCCAAGCAAGTGCACATGCACCGTCGGCGCGGCCGCCGACCTGCGAGCGGAGTATTCGGCCTGAAAATCCGCCACGTCGATCTCCAGCCAATAGCCGCTGCCGAACGCCGATGCGTCCGCATGCACGTTGCGCAAGTTGGCGCGGGCGCGAAATGCCTGCAATGCGAGGTCCTGCACCACCTCATCGAGCGGACCGCTCCAGCGCGCGCCGGCGAAATAGATCGAGACGCCGATCCGGATACAGCACGGCGATGTAGTCGTTGTCGAGACCGACCCGCACCCGCGGCTTGAGCACCGCAAGGTCGACCGGTATCTCGGCGCTCGGAGGGTGCGCTTGGCTGGCACGACAGCAGGTACATGGACGGCGGCGGCGTCTTGCTTTGAATAGCGACCCGCAGGCCGCGAGTGCGAGTACCGACGCCAGCGCATCAGGCACACGCGCTTCACTGCGGCACCTCGACGCCGTGATAATTCGATTCGTAGAGCAGCTGCGATGGGTTTTGCTTCAAGGAGCGCGACAGATCGCGAAAATCCCGCGCAGCATCCCGGCTTTCGCGCAGCAATTGCTCGAACTCCGGCAGACTTTGACTGGTGAACCGCGAAAAGCCAGGCTCGTTTTCCGCCACGAAGCGATCCAGGTTGATCCGAAGTACTCGGCCAGAGATGTCGCGTGATGTGCCGCACATTCGCCAGCGCGGCTTTGAGGTCCGGCGCGGCGTCGTTCGTGATTTCGCGCAAATCCGCGGCCGCTGCTTCCACCTCGTGCGAAGCGCGCCGCATGTCGGCGACCAGCAGCCTGCACGTCGTGCACCGTCTCCGGCAACGCGCTCGCTCGCCGTTCGCGCGTTGTCGAGCGTCGCGTTGAAAGGCGCGCACATTCTCGTCGCTGAACACCTGATTGAAGCGGTCCACCAGCTCGATGGCGTGCGCGGCGAGGTGGGCAGGCTGCTCAGCAGCACGTCGAAGTCCGAGGGCGCCGAGCGAATGACCGGATAGCGGTGCCCTTGCGCGAGCGGGCCGGATGGCCGCGGTCTTCGGATCCTGCTCCAGATCGATGAACAGCAGCCCGGTGATTCCCTGCAAGCGTCAGAGAAGCCAGCGGTGCCGCCGTCGATCGGCGCCGCCGATTCGATATCGGCGATCACCTCTACTCGCCTGCGTTGCTGCGGCTCGAGCATGATGCGGACTACTTTGCCGACATCGACGCCCAGATAGCGCACCGGACTGCCTGCCGTGAGCCCGCTGACGGTGCCGTGAAAGTAGATCTCATAGCGCTGGTAGGTGCGCTTGTCCCGCTGATCGGTGTACCAAAACACGAACGACGCCGCCATCGCGATGACCAGCAGCACGAAGGCGCCCACCGCCACATAATTCGTGTCCCTATCCATGCGCTTGCCCTGCTCCGCCGCCCGGCGCCCGCGCGGGCCCGTGAAAATATTCGTGTATCCAGGGATGCGAGTTCTGCAGCATACCGTCGAGCGTGTCGGTAATCATGCGGCGATCGACGATGACGCCGACCCGGTTACAGGTGCGAAACAAGCTGTCGAGGTCGTGCGTGATCATGACTACCGTGAGCTTGAGCTCCGAATGAAGGTACAACAGTAGCTCATCGAAGGCCGCGGCGGAAATCGGATCGAGGCCGGAGGTCGGCTCGTCGAGGAACAAGAGCTTCGGCTCGAGGCTCAAGGCGCGCGCCAGCGCGGCGCGCTTGACCATGCCGCCCGACAATTGCGCGGGATATTTTCCGAGCGGCGTCCGGCGGCAATCCGACCAAGCCCAGATCAGCTCCGCAAGCTCGTCAAGCGACTCCTCGGACATCGAATAGTATTCGCGCAGCGGCAATTGGATGTTTTGCGCGACGGTCAGCGAACTGATCAGCGCCCCGTTTTGGAAGGTCACGCCGTAGCTTCTGCACCATGGCGAGCCGCTCCGGCCGCGAGAGCCGCTGTATGTCCCGGCCGTACATCTCGACGCGTCCCGCCCTGCGGGCTGCCGCAACCCCAAGATCGTGCGCAGCAGTACGGACTTGCCGGCTCCCGAGCCGCCGACGACGCCGAAGATCTCGTTGGGCAGCACTTCGAGATCGAGTCCGTCGTGCACGATCTGCGTGCCGAAGCGGTTGACCAGGCCGTGCACGCGGATGACGGGATTGGCGGTCGGATTCGGCCATCAGAAATCGATTTGCACGAACAATATTGCAAACAGAGCGTCGGCGAGAATGACCAGAAAAATGGATTGCACGACCGCCACCGTCGTCAAGCGGCCGAGCTCGCGGGCCGACTCTCGCACCTGCATGCCGCGGTAGGTGCCCACCATGCCGATGAGCAGGGCGAACACCGGCGCCTTGATCAGTCCGGCCCAGAACGTCGTCGGCGAGAGCGCTTCGCGCAGGCGGATCGTGAATTGCGCGCAGCGGGATGTGCAGCTGGATCAGCGACAGAAGTCCTCCGCCGGCGAGGCCCATCGCATCGGCGATGACGGTCAACAAGCGGCAGCGCAATGACGAGCGCCAGCACCCGCGGCACGACCAGCAATTCGATCGGATTCATGCCCATGGCGCGCAGCGCGTCGGTTTCCTCGTTGAGCTGCATCACGCCGATTTCGGCCGCGAATGCACTGCCCGAGCGGCCGGCGACGATGATCGCCGTCAGCAACACGCCCATTTCCCGCAGCACCGCGATGGTCACCAAATCGACGACGAAGATGTCGGCGCCGAATTTCGAGAGCTGCTGCGCCCCGAGATAGGCGACGACGACGCTGATCAGGAATGCGATGAGCGAGACGATCGGAATGGCGGTGACGCCGGTTTCATAGATATGCCGCGCAAGCGACGGCACGCGCAGCGCCCGCGGGCGCGAGAAGGCCTGGCCGAGGACCGCCGCGATGCGGCCGAAGAAGCCGAGCACGCCGCGCGCTTCGCCGCCCTGCAGTACGGCCCAACGGCCCGAGTCGGCCGACCGCGCCCTCGATGCTCGGGCCGTGCGACTGCCGCGCGTGCAGTCGCGGCATGGCGTTCGAGCTTGAGCTTCTGCAGGAACTGCAGCGTGTGCGGCGGATCGCCCTCGTGGCGGACGCTCGAGATTCGCGCCGCCGAGATCGCTCAAGCGCGTCAAGCAGCGCCCACACCGGGCCGATTCCCGGGCGCTTCGGCGTGCGACCAATCGCAGACCAAGGTGCCGCTCGCGGGAACCGAGCAAAGCTTCGAGTTCCCGGTCGATTTGCGCCATGCCGCCAAGGACCAATCGCCGTTCAAGTGACAGCCGCCAATCGTCGCCCTCCGCTTGCAGCGCCAACGCACTCATCGCTATATGCTAGCAGGCATGGAATGCGGCATGCAGCACAACGATCCGCTGCTACAGATCTTGATCTTGCTCGCCGCTTCGGTGTGCGTCGTCGCGGGCGTGCGCAAACTCGCGCTGCCGGCGATCTTGGGCTATCTCGCCGTCGGCATGCTGCTGGGGCCGCACGCACTCGCGCTGGCCGCCGACAACGACACCACGCGGCTGCTGGCCGACTTCGGCGTGGTATTCCTGGTGTTCACGCTCGGTCTGGAATTCTCGCTGCCGCGCTTGGTGGCCATGCGTTGGGAGGTGCTCGGCGTCGGCGGCGCGCAGGTGCTGGTGACGACCGCGATCGTGGCCGCCGGCGCGATCACTGTTCTTCGACATCGCGCCCGCGGTCGCCATCGTCGTCGGCGGCGCCGTGGCGATGTCCTCGACGGCGATCATCATCTCGCAATTGACCGAGCAGTCGGAGAACAACCGCACGCACGGCCGCCTCGCCGTGGCCATCTGCCTGTTTCAGGACTTGAGCTTTCCGTTGCTGCTCGCGCTGCGTGTCGGCGCTGGCCGGCGCCGGCAGGCGCCGCTGCCGAGCACATCGTCGCTGCGATCGGCATCGCCGCATTCGCGCTGCTGCTGGTGCTGGCCGCGGGGCGCTGGCTGCTGCGGCCGCTGTTTCTCGCCATTGCCTCGGTGCGCTCCGCGGAGTTGTTTTCGCTCGCGGTGTTGCTCGCGGTGCTGGCGTCGGCCTGGGCGACTCATGCGGCCGGATTGTCGCTGGCGCTCGGCGCCTTTCTCGCCGGCATGATGCTGGCCGAGACCGAATTCCGGCATCAGATCGAAGCGACCATCCGCTCCTACCGCGAGGTGCTGCTCGGTCTCTTCTTCATCACCGTGGGCATGCTGCTCGACGTGCGGCTGTTGCTGCGCACCTTGCCGCTGGTGACGGCGATCCTCGCGGGCATGCTGCTGCTCAAGACCGCCGTGGTCGCCGTCGTGGCCAAACCCGCGACCAAGAGCTGGTTCAAGTCCCTGCGCACCGGGGTCGTGGTCGCGCAGGGCGGCGAATTCGGCTTCGCGCTGCTGACGCTGCTGCTGCGGCGCGAGCTGTCGGATCCGGCGGTCGTGCAGCCGCTGCTGGCCGCCACCGTGCTCAGCATGGTGCTGTCGCCGCTGCTGATTCGCCACAACCGGCGCATCACGCGCGTCCTGTTGGGCGAATCGGGGCCGCCGCACACGCGAGGCGATGCGCGAGGCGCAGGCCACTCTGGCCGTCGCCGAGCGCGATCACGTGGTGATTTGCGGTTTCGGCCGCGTCGGGCAGAACATCGCGCGCGTGCTCGAACAAACCGGTTTCGAATACATCGCGCTCGATCTCGATCCCTACCGCATTCGGGTCGGCCGGCAGGCCGGCGATCCGGTCATCTACGGCGATGCCGGACAGATCGAAGTGCTGGAGAACGTCGGGCTTGGCGCATGCGAGCTGCGTGGTCATCACATTCGCGAACCCGGAAGTGGCGCTGCGGATCCTGCGCGTCGGTGCGCGAGCTGCGCGCCGACGTTCCCATTCTGGTGCGCACGCAGGACGATACCAAGCTCGAGGAGCTGCAGACGCGCCGGGCGCGACCGAGGTGGTGCCGGAGACCTTCGAGGCCAGCCTCATGCTGCTGTCCCACCTGCTGCTGTTGCTGAAGCTGCCGGTATCGCGGGTCATCCGGACCGTGAACGACATCCGGAGCCACCGCTACGGCATGCTGCGGCAGTACTTTCGCGCGGCCGGTGCCGAATTTCTGGATGACAGTCACGCATTTCGTGAAGAGCTTCACAGCGTCATCCTGCCGCCTCATGCTTGGGCGGTCGGCAGAAGCGTCGCCGAGCTCGCACGCAGGGGCTCGCAGGCGGCGGTCAGCGCGGTGCGGCGCGACGGCATCGTGGGACGCGACCGAGCCCGGATACGGTATTCAAGGAAGGCGACGTGGTGGTGGTGTGCGGCACGCCGGAAGCGGTCGAGCATGCCGAGACGCTGCTGCTTAATGGGTTAAAAAACCTCTTTACTGCGGCCCCCGCATGCTCGCATAGTAGAGGTGCTGTTCAAGGGCAAACCCGCCGAAAGGTGGGGACGCAAAACCACCGGTCTAAGGGGCTTCATCAGAAGCCTGAGCAATACGTCGAACGAAGGGAGACGTACACAACAAT
>CAWAMT010000014.1:0-33173 GCA_963783185.1 uncultured Gammaproteobacteria bacterium
TCCTGCGTGCCCTCGACCATGCGGTCGATGAGTTTCTCCGTGAGCTCAGGAGCTTCGAGCTTCGTCCACGGCCACTTAAGTGCGGGTCCAAATTGCGCCAGCATGTGACGCATGCCGCTCTCCCCTCCCGCAAGGTGATAAATCAGGTTGGTTCCCATGGCAGCCCAGCGCAATCCGGGACCGTAAATGATCGACTCATCCAGCTCCCCCGTGGTCGCCACTCCCTCGTTGACCATGTGCAGGATTTCCCGCCAGATGGCTTCCTGGAGACGATCGGTCAAATGCCCCGGTACCTCACGCCGTACCCTCAAGGCATGCATGCCGATATAGGTGAAGAATTCCGCGGCCGCCTCGATGGTGGCGGGCGCCGTCTTGTCGCCGCCGACCAGTTCCACCAGCGGCAATAGATAAACCGGATTGAAGGGATGGGCTACGCAGAAGCGCTCAGGGGCTATCATGTCGCGCTGCAGGTCCGTGGGTGTCAACCCCGAGGTGCTCGAGGCAATGATGACGTCCGGCCCCGCGTAGCGGCTCACTTCCGCCAACATACGTTGCTTCAATGGCAGTTGTTCCGGAATATTCTCCTGAATGAAATCCGCGGCCTTCGCCATCGCGCTCAAATCGGTCGTGAACGAAAGTTTGCCTTTGGGAGGCAGCGGCGCAAACGTCAGCCGTGCCAGGGCCGGTTCCGCATTGGCGACCGCGCCGCGTATCCACGCCTCCATCTCCGGTTTGACGTCCGCCGCGATGACGTCGATGCCGAAATGCAACGCGCGCGCAGCCCAACCGCCGCCGATGACGCCGGTTCCCAGAAGCCCGAGAGTCTTGACTTTCCGCATGATTTTCACCTCGCAAGCGCCGCAGCCTTTCTAATTATTCTGAGTATAATATAAAAACCGAATAAAAGCGGCGACGCCGATTGAAAGCGCCGCCCGCGCGTCTAAATAGCCTTCGAGCGCTCCTCTTCTCGCAGCAGCTCGCTAAGCAGTTCGCTGCTCTGCTGGAACGACTTCGTCCACTCGGGCAATTCCGGCGATCGGGCTGCAACTGCGAGCCCGGTCAGAAGCGTTCCCGGATCGAGAGGACCGCCCGGTCCTTTGAACACGCCGCGAACGGCGACCACCCCGATCACGCGATCGTTGCGCACGAAGCGATGTTCGATGAAGCCCCATGGTGATCCCAGCCGAGCATGCGCGTGTGAATCTCGACAGGTTTGGAATACCTTCAGATCGCGGCGAAACTTGGCGAGCACATCGCCCACCACGGGGAACGCCTTTCGTTGTCTTGCGATTCCGAGAACACCCGTACGCACGAACCAATGGACGCGGCCAATATCCGCGAGCGCGAGATATCGGCCGTTGTTGACGTGAAGATTTACGTCGAGATCATTCGGCCATACGCGTAAACGAACCCGTGTGGTGGCGAATAGGTCGACCCGGGGTGCGCCAATCAGGCCGAACGCCGACGCTGATCAACCGCAGCCACGGAAACACAAGCACCCTAAGCCGATGTCGCTTCTCCCAAAATCATTTTTCCGCCAGCCTCGTGGTTGCGACAAAGCTCTTCGCGTGATCGAACTCCGATCGCGCCGATTGGGAGCCGTTGTCCGTCGATTTGAGCAGCGCACTGTAATAACTCGCGGCTTTCGCGTTATCTCCGGCCGCCTCGGCAGCCCGGCCTGCATTGTAAGAGTCCGTTGAACCGATTGGGGCTCAAGCTCGAGCGCCCGCTGAGTACTCGAGCAGCGCCTGATCCGGTTGATGAAATTCCAGCAGCATATCGGCGAGCATCTCGCGCGCCGGAATATCCACCTCGCCTTGGCCCACTTTGTCCTGCAGATCCGCGGCCTCCCGCATGTGATTTCAGAGCGTCGGCCTGATTGCCCCTCCGCAAAGGCGACCCAGCCGAGGATTTCGCCTCGCTCGATCCGCGCTCCGGTCGAGTCGGCAAAATAAGCGTGCTTGCCCTTCCTTACCTGCTCCATCAGCGACTCATACACGGCAAGATCGGCCCGCGCTTGCTGCGGCTGGCGCAGATGCCCTTGTGCCACGATGCGCGCCCAGTAGGTCAACGTTTGCGTCTCCGGGCGCGCGCGCCGGGATGGGCTCGAGCGCGGCTGCGGACTTCCAATCCCGCATCTCCAGGGCATAGAAGACCGGCAATTTGCCGCGGTAGTACGGAAACATCGACTGCATGAAGTGCGAAGCCATGTCCGGCATGGTCTCGTAGCGCTTCACTAATGCCGCGGTCTCTGCGATCAAACTCTGGGCGCGGGCCTCCTGTCCGCTTTGCAAATAGGCATAGAGCAGAAAGTCGTCCGAATGAAACTGGTCCATGCCGTCGCTCTGGTGGCGTGCCTCCGCGGCTTGCGAGGCCGCCACCGAGGCAAGATTCGAATCGATGTCCGCCTGCCACATGCCGAGCCGCGAAAAAATATGCCCGGGCATGTGAACCGCATGGGCGCCCGAAGGGGCGATTTCGCCATAGTGTCTGGCGGCGGCCAATCCGTCGGCGCCAGCGACGGCGTGTCGCAGGCGTGAATGATGTAGTGCACGACGCCCGGGTGGTCGGGGTATCGCCGCAAACAGGGGATTCAGCACCGCGAGCGCCCTATGCTCCTGCGCGAGACTGGTATCGTCCGGCGCCTTCGGCGGCGAGCAGCGACAGTGCGTAAAAAGCGCCCGCATCCGTATCCTTCGGATAGCGCCGATAGAGGTTCGCCCATAGCCGCAGAATACTCCCGCACTCGCGCTTCATAATCCAAGCTTGCCGGCTTTGTAGAAGGCGCCGAGTGCCGCGACGTACTCGCGCTCTCGCGCGGTTTTGCGCCGGGTGCCGCCGCCTTTTGCATCTCGCGACCAGCCCCTGCGCCATCGTCTCTTCGTCGGGCCGATCCCAAATCTGGTGGAAGATACTCATCGCGACGCCCCAATGGGCCATGGCGCACGTCGGATCCATTTGCGCGATGTGCTCGAATTGCCGCTTCGCCTCGTCGTACCAGAAATCATGCAGCAGCGCGACGCCGCGGCTGAAGGACGCCCGCGCCGCCGCCGAACACGAGACCTCAAAATTTACAGTCCCGAGGCGTTCCGCGGCCTGGGTTTGAGATTGGGCTAGGGCGTCGGCTGTCCGACACCATGTCATCGCGACGATCAGAAGTACCGCAGTCTTTTTCACTTGCCCGCCTTTTGATTCGGCCCTAGTGCAGCACGTCCGCCAGCGGCACCGCGGCCCGAGGCACGGCGGCATGGTAGTCCTTGCCGACGAATGCCGCCACGGTCGCGGCGATTTGCGATTGCGTCACGGGTGCGATGTGGCTGCGCTCCCCCTGCGGCGCCGTGTCCGGGCCCATCACGGCGATCCAGATATTCTCCGAGCCCTTCTCTTCGACGCCGTGTTCCTTCCATTCGCTGAGGCCGCTGCCGCGCCCATGGTCGGTGGTGATAATGAAGGTCGTGCTGCCGCGATAGTCCGGTATCGCTTGCATGGTGTCCCAGAGTTGCTTGACGAAATGATCAAAGCGATGCGCGCTGTCGAGCACCAGATCATATCGACCCTGGTGCGCCCAATTGTCGGTCTCGCCGTAGCCCACGAACAAGACCCGGGGCTTTGCGGACTTCACATAGTCGAGCAGCACGATTTGCTCCAGCGAATTCGAGGCGTCCTCTTCATCGAAGCGGCGTGGTTGTCTCGTAGAGTTCGCGCAGCAGCGCATCGCGCGGGGTTTCGTGCTCTTTCTTCGGCAGCGTCCAACCGGTCTGCATGACCAGACCGCTGCGTTGCTCGTTGAAGATATTCTCGTAAACGTCCCAAGTCCCGTAGATCGCCACGCGGCCGTGAAACTCATCGAATTTATTCAGCCATTCGAACACCGTCGGCGTCGGGTTCGGGCCGAATTCGTTGCTGTCGATGGCGTCGTTCGGAAAGCCGGTCGTCATCTCGTTGTAGCCCGGATAGGAAAACGCCTTGCCGTTGGTCACGTGCGCGACGCTGCCGAGCGCTTGATTGCCGAAAATCTGGCCCTGCTTGGCGACGGTTCCCCACAAGAACGGAAACAGCAGCGCCCGCCGCTCGCTGCGGCGTCGCCCGCCAATAGCGCTTGCGCAATTCCTGATCGGAGAGCCAGCTGCCGCCCGCCTTGTCGTTGAGCAAGTCGGCTTCGGCCCCGGTGAAAATTTCCTGCCAGCGCAAGCCGTCGCTCACGATCAGCACCACATTTTGCGTCTTGGCGGCGAAAGCCGCGGCGGCGATCAGTATCCACAAGGTGCCGGCGGCCAGCGCGAGGGTATTCTTGGTATTCATCGATAAGCGCGGGAAACGTCGGCCTTCCGGCTGGCGAGCGATAGCGCTTGATCCCGCTCTCCTTATTTTAGGTTGCGCGCTTATTGTTTAGCCGTAGCCATCGGCCCAAAATCACTGCTGCAGAAGCACCGCGCAATTGGCGGTCCAACTCAAGTACACCTCATCGCTCCAATCGATCGACCATTCGGAGGTGCGCCGATCGTTCTGCGCGAATACCGTCACGATTTTGCCGGTCTCGGTCTTGATGCGATAGGTCGAGCGATTGCCGAGATACCCAAGCTCCCAGACCATGCCCTTGATCTGATTGACGCGCTCGCCTGCCATCGGCTCTTTGCTCAAGCGGATCTTCTCGGGACGCAGCGCCACCCACACGCGCTGCCCGCTGCCGAAGCGCCCGAGATCATCGACGATCAGGTCGCAGCCCGCCTCGGCGCTGCGCACGATGATGTGCCCCGGCTGCATGCCGCTGACCGTGCCTTCGAACAGATTCGTCGTGCCGATGAAATCGGCGACGAAGCGGTTTTGCGGAAACTCGTAGATCTCCGACGGCGTACCCACCTGCACCACCTGCCCGCGATTCATGACCGCAATGCGCGTCGACAGCGCCATGGCCTCGTCCTGATCATGGGTGACGAACACGAAGGTGATGCCGACTTGGGACTGGATGTTCATGAGCTCGAACTGCGTCTGTTCGCGCAATTTCTTGTCGAGCGCGCTCAACGGCTCATCGAGCAGCAGCACCTTCGGCCGGCGGATGAGCGCGCGCGCCAGCGCCACCCGCTGCCGCTGGCCGCCGGAGAGCTGGTGCGGCTTGCGCTTCGCCAGAGCGCCTAGCTGCACCATCTCGAGCGCCTCCTGGATGCGCTTGGTCGCGCACGCTCCCCTCGAGCGCCATGCGCCGCAGGCCGTAGCCGACGTTGTGCTCCACCGTCATGTGCGGAAACAGCGCGTAGGACTGGAACATCATATTGACCGGGCGCTCATGCGGGGGCACTTGGGTCATGTCGGCATCGTCGATCAGGATGCGGCCGCCGCTCGGGGTCGCGAATCCCGCGAGCATGCGCAGCAGCGTCGTCTTGCCGCAGCCCGACGCGCCGACCAGCGCGAACATCTCGCCCTTGTAGATCCGCAGGTTGACGCTGTCGACGGCGGTAAAGGCGCCGAAGGTCTTGTTGACGCTTTCGATGACGATTTGCGGCTTGGCGTCGGGATCGAGCCAGGGCCGATCGGCAATCGATTTCTGCTGCGGCGACAGCACGCGCTCTAGAACTCCGCCGGCGGCGTCGCGCGGCGGCGCTCCGGCGCAAAGAAAGGACGTTCCACCACCTGCGCACGCGACATTCGACGCTCCCAGACCAGTTCGCGGTTCAAGTAGATTTCCGCCCAGACGGTCGATCCCAGCTCGAAATGCGGCGCATCGACCATAGCAAGGGCAATGTTGCGCTTGCAAGTCGGCGACCACATCGCCGAGCTGACGCTGCCGATTTCCCGTTTCCCGTTTGCCGCGGTGTACAAGCAGCGCATTGTGCGCGGGTTTGTTGCCGGCGATATCCAGACCGACGAGCTGCCGGCGCGGGCCCGCTGCGCTGCTCGGCGAGCAGCGCGCGCCGGCCCGTGAAATGTCCCTTGTCGAAGTCGACCAGCCAGGCGAGGCCGAGCTCCAGCGGCGAGCGGTCGCGGCCGGTGCGAATGGTTTGTTCGGCCGACACGAAATCGACGTTGGGGACTCAAGAATCCCGCCTCGATGCGCGCGATGTTGAGCGCCTGCGAGCCGATCGCCCGGATGCCGCGCGAGCGCCCGGCCGCCATCAGCGCGTCCCAGACGTCCTCGGCCGCGCGGGTCCATCCACACCTCGTAGCCCAGATCGCCGGTAAAGCCGGTGCGCGAGACCGTGAGCGCACGGCCTTTCAGCGTAAAATAGCCGATTTCGAAGGGCTTCAGCCGCTCCACGCCGGTGAGGCCGGCGGCCTTCAGCACGGCGCAGGAGGTCGGGCCCTGCACCGCGAGCGCGGCGATTTCTCGGTGATTTCGGCGATCTCGACATCGAAGCCGATGGCCGAGTCGAGCAGCCAGTCGATCTGCCGCTCGGCCGTGCACAGCCGGTACTCGCCATCGCCGAGCCGAAACACGGTGCCGTCGTCGATCAGATGGCCCGCATCGTTGCACCAGACGCAGTAGGCGACGCGGTCGGGCTTGAGTTTGGCGAGATCGCGGGTGACCAGGCGGTTCAGAGTACGGCACGCGCATCGGGGCCGGCGATGCGGTACTTGACCATCGGCGTCAAGTCATAGAGCGTCGCCGCATTGCGAATCGCGAAATATTCCTGCTCGACGGTGGTGAACACATCGACGGTCGTGTAGCCGGCCCACGGAATGAAGCTGTCGACCTGGCTCAAGGCCCGGGCGCGCTCATGAAACGGCGTCTCGAGCAGCGGCTGCTTGAAATGCGGTGCCGCGGATTCCGATGTCTTCATGTCAAGCCGCCCGCTCGAGGATCTGTCGCGCGGCGTTGCGGCCCGGCGATGCCCATGACGCCGCCGCCCGGATGACAGCCGGCGCCGCACAGGAACAGACCCGGCAGCGGCGTGCGGTGTTGCGCGGCGCCCGGCACCGGGCGCACCATGAAGAACTGATCGAAGGCGAGTTCGCCATGATGCCAATGGCCGCCGCTGATGCGGAATTCCTGCTCGATATCGAGCGGCGTCAGCAGTTCCGCTGCGACGATGCTGCCGCGCAGTCCCGGCGCGAAGCGCTCCAGCGTATCGAGCAGCGGTCAGTGAAGCGCTGGCGCTGCTCGTCCCAGCCGTCCTTGAGCGCATAGGGCGCATATTGCACGATCGCCGACAGCACATGCTTGCCGGCCGGCGCCAAGCTCGGGATCATTGATGGTCGGGACCGTGATTTCCATGGCCGGCGCGCGAGAATATTCGCCGTACTTCGCGTGGTTGTAGGCGCTGCTCGAGGTACTCGAGCGAGGGCGCGATCGAGCAGCCGGCCGCGCAGCGCCGCGCCTCGAGCCCCGCGAAACGGCGGCGCGCGATCGAGCGCCAGGTGCAGCTTGGCGGCGAGGCCGCGCGCGCGCAGATGCTTCACGCGGCGCACGAAGCCGGTGTCCAGGTGGCGCGTGCCGAGCAGCTTGCAGGAACGTGGTCTTCGGGTCGGCGCTCGAGATCACGGTTCGCGGCGCTGATGCGCTCGCCCGACTCGAGCGCCACGCCGCCGCGCGATCCGCCTCGACCAGGATGCGTGCCACCGGCGCGGCGGTGCGAATCACGGCGCCGGCCGCGGTCGCCGCCTTGGCGAGCGCGTCGCACAGCGCGCCCATGCCGCCCGTCGGTTGCGACAGCGCCGCTGCCGCCGCGCGGCTTCGGCCGCCAGGCGATACAGCAGCGTCAGCACCGTGCCCGGCGAGCGCGGACCGAAATTCGTGCCGAGCACCGCATCGAACCCCAGCGCGCCTTTGAGCGCGGCGATTCGAAATGCTCCTCCAGCAGGTCGTAGACATTCATGCCGCCGATGCGCAGCAGCTCGCGCATGTCGCGCCGCCCGAGCTTGCGGATCTGCCAGCCGAGGCGCAGCAGCGCCAAGCGGTCCGCCCAGGCCGTCGGTGCCCAGGCGCGGCGGCACCTTGCACGAACAGCGGCGCCAGCGCCGTGCGCGAAGCGGCGCATGCGCGCCGAGTAGGCCGCGTAGCGCCGCCGCATCCGCGGCAATCCGGCGATCGCCTGCGCCCGACTCAGCGTCAAGCGGCAGCGCGCATCGGCGCGCAGCGCCGTGGTCGGCAGGCCCTGCGCCGCCCACTCCAGGCCGTGCGATTCGAGTTGCAGATCGCGCGATCAGTTCGGCGGGCATCAGATGCAGCAGGTGCGCGCCGGCCGAGACCGGAAACCCGGGCGCGAATTCGCGCGTCACGGCCGCGCCGCCGACCTGCGGCATGCGCCTCCAGCACCAGCACCGAGCGGCCGCTGCGCGCCAGGGTGGCCGCGCAGACCAGGCCGTTGTGGCCGCCGCCGATGACGATGCAGTCGTAGCGCGATGGCGCGGCTGGCTCGGCATGTCAGTGCGCCCTGCCCAGGTCGCGCAGCACGGCGCGCGCGGCGTTGGCGCCCGGCGCGCCCATGACGCCGCCGCCCGGATGCGTGCTCGAGCCGCACATGTACACGCCGCGCACGGGCGCGCGATATTGCGCGTAGCCCGGCACCGGCCGGTTGAACAGCAACTGATCCATGGTCAGCTCGCCTTGAAAGATATTGCCTTCGGTCAAGCCCGACTTCGTTCTCGATGTCCCAGGGCGTGCGGATCTCGGCGTGCAGGATCAGATCTTTGAAATTCGGGCTGTGCTGCGCGATGGTGTTGATCACGGTGTCGCCGAAGGCCTGGCGCTTGGCCGGCGTCCACTCGCCGTCGGCGAGCTCGTACGGACAGTACTGCACGAACACCGACATGTAGTGCTTGCCGTCCGGCGCCATGGTCGGATCGATCTGCGAGGGAATCAGCATGTCGATGTACGGCGCGCGCGACCAGCGGCCGTCCTTCCAGTCGTCGTAGGCGCGCTCCATCATCTCGATGGTGTCGGTGACGTGCATGTCGCCGCGCGTGCACGGCGAGCCCTCCGGTATCGCCGGGAAGCGCGGCAGCCCGTCGAGGGCGATGTTGAGCTTGCCGGAGGAGCCGCGAATCTTGAAATTCTGCACCTGGCGCAGGAATTCGTCGGGCAGGTCCTTCGGCGTCCATGGTCTTCAGAAAGGTGCGGCGCACGTCGAGATTCGAAACCACGAGCGGCGCGCGGATCTCCTCGCCGTCCTCGAGCACCACGCCCGCGGCGCGGCCGCTCTTCGACCAGGATCTGCGCCACCGGCGCGGCGCTGCGGATGGTGCCGCCGCTCGCCTGGAACGAGGCGCCCAGCGCCTTGCTGATCGCGCCCATGCCGCCGCGCGCAAAACCCCAGGCACCGACCGTGTCGTCGATATCGCCCATGTAGTGATGCAGCAGCACATAGGCCGTGCCCGGCGAGCGCGGGCCCGAGCGCCGTGCCGATGATGGAGCTGCCGGCGAAATGCGCCTTGACGATCTCGCTCTCGAAATATTCGTCGAGAAAATCCGCGGCGCTCATGGTCCAGAAGCGCAGCGTGTCGTACATGCGCTCCTCGCCCAGTCCGTGAAAGCGCTGGCCGAGATACAGCAGTTCCTGGAGGTCGCGCGGTTTGAACGAGGTCGGATCGGGCGGCTCGCGCATCAGCAGCGGCTTGATGAATTTGCACTGGCGCATGACGTCGCGCGAATAGCGGTCGTAGGCCTCGGCGTCGCGCTTCGAGTGGCGCGAGATTTCCCGGCGCAGCGCGTCGTGGTTGTCGTACAGCGCCAGGTGGCCGCCGTCCTGCATCATGGTGCAGCCGCCCTCGTAGGGAATGATCTGCAGCCCGTGCTTCGGCAGTTCCAGCGTGCGCATGATCTCGGGACGCAGCAGACTGCAGACGTAGGAGCAATTCGAGTAGGTGAAGTCCTGGTACAGCTGGCGGCTCACCGCCGCGCCGCCGATGTAGGGATTGCGCTCGAGCACCAGCACCTTGAGTCCGGCGCGCGCCAGATAGCAGGCGGCCACCAGGCCGTTGTGCCCGGCGCCGACGATGATGGCGTCCAGGTCCTTCGGGCGCTTGGCGCGGTGCGCTGGCGCTCAAGCCGGCACTTTGTGCGTGGCGCCGCTCGATTTCGAGCGTCGCGTCGACGGCGATCTCGAAGCCCGCGAGCGTGTCGGCGAGACACGACGCGTCGTGCGCCGCGGACACGAACCACGGCTCGCGCGAATCCGGCTCGCACAGCACGCCCTCATCGTGCAGCACCTGCGCCATGGCGTCGTAGAACGAGTAGTCGCTGCTCTTCCAGGCGCGATAATTGCGCGGCGGATCGTGCGCGAAATACAGCCCGCTCATCGACGGATGGCCGACGAAGCTATGCGCGATGCCGCGCGCGGCCAGGATCGCGCGCATGCCGTTGCGCAGACGCGTGCCGTAGTCGGCGATGCGCTCCAGCGCGTCGGTTTCGTCGAGGATCTCCAGGGTTTTCTCGGCGGCGGCGAGCGACACCGAATGCGCCGTGTAGGTGCCGCCGTGCGCCACGCCGCGGCCGATCTTGCGCATGATGTCCTCGCGTCCGGCGAGCACGGAAATGGGATAGCCGTTGCCGAGCGCCTTGGCGAACGTGCACAGATCCGCCTTGATGCCGTACAGCTCCTGCACGCCGCCGCGCGCCACGCGAAAGCCCGTCTTGACTTCGTCGATGAGCAGCACCACGCCATGCTTGTCGCAAATTCGCGCGCCGCGCGCAGATACTCGGGTTCCGCCGCGATGCCGAGGCAATTGCCCATGATCGGCTCGATCAACATGCAGGCGATCCGACTGGCATGGCGCTTGAACACATCCTCCAGCTGATTGGCATCGTTGGCCTGGACGAAATGCGCAAAGCTCTTGGTGCTGATCGGCACGCCTTCGCTGTAGGGTTTCACTTCCGGATCGCCGACCTGCGACCACTTGTCCATGGGCGTGAACCACATCGCGGCATCGAACAGGCCGTGATAGCCGCCTTCCAGGATCACGTAGTCGTCCTTGCCGGTGTACGCACGCGCCAGACGCAGGCCCGCCATCACCGCCTCGGTGCCGGAATTCGAGAAGCGCACCAGCTCCGCCGCGGGCACCATCTTGGAGATGCGCTCGGCAACTTGAGTTCGCGCTCCGTGGAAAGGGCGAACACACCGCCCACTTCCATCCCCTCGCGCGCCGCCGCATCGACGCGCTCGTCCGCGTAGCCCAAAATCGCCGGCCCATAACCCATGCGATAGTCGACGTAGACGTTGTCGTCGAGATCGACGATGCGCGCGCCCTTGCCGTGCTTCACATAGATGGTGCGATCCTCGCCCCAGTAGCGGAAATTGGAGGCCACACCCAGCGGCAGGTGTTGCACGGCGCGCTGGAAATGCGCGTTGTTGTTGGTCAGTTTTCTGGCCATGAGGTTCCCCTTAGATATGGTTCGCCGTCGGGCGCTGGAAGTTTATATGCATCACTATAAATATAATTGCATTATCGCCGCGATTCGAGCGCCTGCGAAGCAAGTCGCGGGTTTTTCGATATTCCGCGCTAAATCGGCTTGCTGCACCGCCCACTTGCCAATCGTCCGCACTTCGGCGTAAATTAAACGACCATATAATCGTGCCGGAGAGAACGCCGATGAACAGCCTGTCCGCCGCGAAGATCGACGTACTGACACGAGACGCGCTGGAATCCCGCATGCCCTGCCCGCCTGGGTCTACAACCATCCGGAATTGACCCGGCTGGAAATCGAACGCATCCTGAAGCCCAGCTGGCAGATCGTCTGCCACGTCAATTCCATCCCCAAGGCCGGCGACTACGCGACCTTCGATTTGGGCCCGGAGAGCGTTCTGGTGCTGCGGGATCGGGACGGCTCGATCCGGGCTTTCACAACGTGTGCCGTCATCGCGGCGCGCGCCTGCTCGACGGCTCGGGCAATTGTCCCGGCGACCATCACCTGCCCCTATCACGGCTGGACCTACCGGCACGACGGCGGCCTGATCGGCATGCCGGTGCGCGAGAGCTTTCCGGGCCTGGACCGCGCCGAGCATGGACTGCGTCCCGTGCGCGTCGACATCGCCTTCGGCTTCGTCTTCGTCTGCCTTGCCGGCGATCCGCCGCCGGTGGCGAAGGTGTGGGGCAAACTCGGCGAAGAACTCGCGCCCTACCGCTGCGAGGAGATGGTGCCGTTGGCGCCGATCTCCTCGGAGGTCTGGAACGTCGATTGGAAAATCGCGATGGACAACTACCTCGAGTCCTACCACGTCCCGATCGGCCATCCCGGGCTATACCGCATGTTCACGCCGGACTACGACGATCAGCTCCGGTGCCCGGCGTCGCGCGCGGCTTGAGCTGGATGCGCGAGCAGCCCTCATCGCGCTGGTCCGAGGGGCTGTACCAGAAGCTGATCGGCCGCGCCGCCACTGCATTTGCCCGAGGACCTGCGCCGCTGCTGGCGTTTTTACAGCGCGCTGCCGAACTTGGGCATCGACGTATTTCCCGGACCAGATGGATTTCTTCCAGGTGTTGCCCGCAGGGCCCGGCAGATGCATCATTCGCGGCACGACCTTCGGCCTGCCCGGTGCAAACGCGGAAATGCGCGCCGTTCGCTTTTTGAGCGATCGCATCAACACCCAGGTCAACAACGAGGACAAATGGTTGTGCCAGCGCGTGCAGCGCGGGCTGGCGTCAGGCAGCTACCGGCCCGGTCCGCTGTCGCGCCTCGAAGGCTGCATGCTCGAATTTCACAATTTGCTGCGCGAGCGGATCCCCGAGTTCGCTCTGGCGCATGCGCCGAAGCAATTCGGCTAATACCCGAGCCTCGACTGGTACCCGAGCCTCGACTGGTACCGCGGCCACGACGGCCGCGGCGGTCCGAGGCCTCAGCCCAGGTTGATCCAGGCCGATTTCGTCTGCGTGTAGGAGATCAGGCTCTCGACGCACTTGTCGCGACCCTGACCCGACTGCTTGTAGCCTCCGAACGGTTGCGTCATGTCGCCATGGTCGAAGCAATTCACCCAGATGACGCCGGCCTCCAAGTCCCGCACCGTCTTGTGGGCCACGGTCAAATCGCGCGTCCACACGGATGCGGCGAGCCCATAGATGGAATCGTTCGCTACTGCAGTGCCTCGGCGATGCCGTTGACCTCGATCGTTGCCGCCACCGGTCCGAAGATCTCCTCCTGCGCAATGGTCATGCGATTGTTCACGCCGGTAAACAGCGTGGGATTGACGTAGGCGCCCGGCAGATCGGGCGAGTTGCCGCCGAATTCCAGCCGCGCGCCTTCGCTCTTGCCGCGGCTGATGTAGTTCATCACGCGCGAGCGATGCGACGCGGTGACCAGCGGGCCCAAATTGGTCGACGGATCAAGGGGATCGCCGGCCCGATAGGCAGTCTTGCCTTTTTCGATGAATCGGGCGATGAATTCCTTGGCGATCGGGCGATCGATCAGCAGCCGCGAGCCCGCATTGCACACCTCGCCCATGTTGCCGTAGATGCCGTTGATGGCGTAGGTCACCGCCGTATCGATATCCGGCAGATCGGCGAGAAAGATCTGCGGAGTCTTGCCGCCGCATTCCAGAGCCACGCGCTTCATGTTCGATTGACCGGCATAGATCAGCATCTGCTTGCCGATCTCGGTCGAGCCGGTGAATGCGATCTTGGCCACATCCATGTGCAGGGCGAGCGGCAGCGCCCGCCGTTTCGCCGAGGCCGTTCACCACGTTGAACACGCCGGGCGGGCCGCCCGCCTCGACGAACAATTGACGCCATCAGCAGGCCGGACAAAGGCGATTGCTCGGCCGGCTTCAACACCACCGAATTGCCCGCCGCCAACGCAGGAGCGACTTTCCAGGCGGCCATCAACAACGGATAGTTCCACGGCACGATGCAACCCACCACGCCGAGCGGCTCGCGCAAGATGTAATGAAAGGCATCCGCCGCGGTGGCGGTCACGGCCGTCGATCTTGTCGATGAGTTCGCCGAAGTACGCGAAATTCTTGGCCGCCGCCGGCACGTCGATGTTCACCATGTCGCTGATCGGCTTTCCCATGCACAGCGTGTCGAGCAGCGCGAAGCGCTCGGTATTCTCCTCGATCAGCCGGCGAACGCGGCCAGCACGGCCATGCGATCGCGCGGCGCCATGCGGCTCCAGACTCGCGACGTAAAGGTGCGCTTGGCCGCGGCCACCGCCAGATCGATATCCGCCGACGGTGCCGGCGCTCACTTCGCACAACGGCGCACCCGTGGCGGGATTGACGACGGTGAAGCGGCCCTTCGCCACCGAATCGACGAACTTTCCGTCGATGAAATGCCGTGTCTCGTAGCGCACGCCGGCGGCGCGCGCCTGCCAGTCGCTGGTGGTCAGGGAAGCCAAGTTCATGCGCAATTCTCCAAGTCAGTGGTCGCGCGTGGCGGCAGTATAGTGAATTCTCTCAAGAATCGGTCGGCGGCTCGATCGCAGCGCGAGAGCGGGAACGCGCGCCGCAGCCTGTCGCGAAACCAGGCGACGCCGGCGGGATCGGGCAGTCGGCCGGCGGCTGATAGCCGAATTCGATCATGCCCCGTCTGCACCGATCTGCGACCGCGCAGCGCCGATCGCCGGCCGCAACGGCTGAAGTCGCTGCGCCAGATACTGCAGCGCGCGCGCCGCGCGCGCCGGCCGCGCGCAAGGTGAAGTCCAGCCGCCGTAGCCGGCAGCGCCCCGGGCGCCGTCGGCATCGCCTGCAGAATCGACAGCCCATCGGGCCGGGACTCCAGCAATTGATTCGGCGCGATGAAGTCGCCGCTGCCAGTCGCCCGTTCCGCTCGAGAACCAAGCGTACGATAGCGCCGCGAACTCCAGCTCGGTGACGCCGTCGCGCCGGCTCGCATCGTCCACGCCATCGAGTCCGTCCCGGCGGGTCCTGTACGATGATCCCGGGCGTCGCCGACTCGAGCCATAGTTCGACCAGCACTTTCCAATCGGCCGCGACGGCGTATCCATCGCCGGCGCCGAGCATCATCAACCCGCGGCGGCGTCGGCTCGAACCAGTTACCGGGGCACCGACGCGCCGCGCGCGGATTTCGGTGACCTCGCGAACAGCAACCCGCCGCCACGGACAGATCAAGAACACTCAAATCCCCGCGCCGCCGCGCCATCGACGCGCCGGCCGTCCAGGCCGAACTTCAGCCCATGGACCTTGCATTCGATGATGCCGTCGAATCGTCCGCTCCGGCCTCGCTAACCAGCGCATGCGGCAGTTCCGGACAGCTGTTGCGCAGAGCATGCACGTTCCCGAGGCATCGCGCACGAGCAGCAGCGCGTTCCGACCCGGTGTCCGCCGCACAGAAAGTCGCCCGGCTGCGCCATCTGCGATTCGTGCGACCAGCGATCTGCCAGGCGCTTTGAAACAGCCGCTCGCGCTCCATGCGCGAAGGCCCGCGCATTGCCGTACGCCCAGCCGCGAACGGCCGCGCGCCGGCCGCCGGCCGAGACTCCAGGCGACCCGGAGGACGGAGAGAAAATTGCCCGGGAAAAATCGAGCGCAGATACGCCATGCAGCGGCGCTTGGCCGCCTGCCGATCGATGTTGCCCTCGGTCTGGAAGGCGAAATCCTGCCAGAGCATTTCCAGCACGCCGATGAGCCCGAGCGCGATCCCGTCCGGGTCGAGTTGCGGCTGGGAGGTGTCATCGATCAGCCGCCCGATCAACTCGCGCACCAGCGCCGCAAAGCTCTCGTCCTTCTGTCCGCAAATGTCGTAGTATTCCTGCCGTGAACTCGCCTCGCCCCAAAATGCATACCACACGGAGACTTTGCGGGGACTGGCGATGATCCGGGTCGAGATAGAGGTCGACCAGCAGCTCGAGCGCGGCGACCGGCGTCGATTTGAGCTTGGAGACGGGCACCAGGACCTGTTCCTCGAATTCGGCCGCGAGGAACTGCAGTGAGGCGACCAGCATCGCGGCTTTGGAGTCGAAGTAGAATCTGACAATGCCGGGGGACATTTTCGCGATCGCCACTACTTTTTCCACCGTCGTGCGCGACGGACCATAGATGTGCAGGGCCGAAATGCAGGCGTCGATCAAGCGCTGGCGCTGCCGGCTGTGGGCGTGCCGCGCGCGCGGAGCGCTGCGCGGGCGAACCGGGCTTTTTCTTGCGCGAGGCTCACGTGGGAGCAGAACCGGGCATGATGGACGGCGGCAGCGGAAAGAGCGGACCGTCGCCCGAGCGCCCCGGTGCAGCCGCGAGGCGATTGGCTGAAGCGCCACGGCAAAGTGGCTCATCATCCTGCCGCCGCTGCTGTACCTTCTGGTCTTTTTTCTCATTCCCTTTGCGTTCGCGCTGGTAATCAGCTTTGCGGATACGGCGGTCCGGGTGCCGCCGTTCACCGACATTCTATCCATCAGCCCCGACTGGCACATCCATCTGACGCTGAATCTCGGCAATTTCCAGTATCTGTTCACCGACGAAGTGTATGGGCTTTCGTATATCTATTCGATAAAAACGGCCTTTTTCTCGACCGTCATTTGTCTGCTGCTCGGGCTACCCGATGGCCTACGCCATCGCGCGCACGTCGAAGAGCACCCAGAGCGTGCTGCTGCTGATCATCATTTTACCGTTTTGGACCTCGTTTCTGCTGCGCGTGTACGCGCTCGAGGGAATCATTCGGGAAACCGGCTTGCTCAATTCGGCGCTGCTGTGGCTGGGAGTCATCCACCATCCTCTGCAGATCATGCGCACCACCCTCGCGGTTTACCTCGGCATCATTTATTCGTACCTGCCGTTCATGGTACTGCCGCTGTTCGCGACGCTCGAGAAACTCGACCATTCGCTGCTCGAAGCCGCCGCCGATCTCGGCAGCCCGCCGTGGCGCACCTTCATCGATGTCACTCTGCCCCTGTCGATGCCGGGAGTCATCGCCGGCTCGATGCTGGTGTTCATTCCCGCCATCGGTGAATTCGTCATCCCGACACTCCTCGGCGGACCCGACAATCTCATGATCGGCCGCGTGCTGTGGGACGAGTTCTTCGGCAACCGCGACTGGCCGGTGGCTTCCGCGGTCGCCATCGCCTTTCTGGTGCTCCTGGTCGGGCCGATCGCGCTCTATCAGCACTACAGCACGCAAGCAGCTCGAGGCCTGAAGGTGCACGATCGCCTCTCACCGCTGCTGATCTCCGTGCTCTCCATCGGAATCGCCATCCTCTACATTCCGATTCTGGTGTTGATCGGTTACTCGTTCAACTCCTCCGCCCTGGTGAGCGTTTGGGGCGGATTTTCGACCGCCTGGTACGCGCAGTTGCTGCACAACGACCAGATCCTCGATGCGGCTTGGTTGTCGCTCCAAATCGGCGTCGTGGTCTCGACGGGCGCGGTGATCCTGGGCACCTTCGCGGCGATTTCCCTGGTGCGGTTCAAATTCTTTCGCGGCCGGCTGCTGCTGACCGGGATGGTGAACGCGCCGTTGGTGATGCCGGAGATCATCACCGGGATCACGCAGCTGCTGTTGTTCATCTCGATGCTGCATATGTTTTCTTGGCCGCACCGCGGCTTTACGACCATCGTCATCGCGCATATCGCTTTCTGCACGGCCTATGTCACGATCACGGTCCAATCGCGCCTGCAAACCGCGGACCGCTCGCTCGAAGAAGCCGCGATGGATTTGGGATCAGGTCCCGTGCGCGCCTTCTTGGACACCACACTGCCCGGCATCGCGCCGGCGCTTGGCGTCGAGCTGGCTGCTGAGCTTCACGCTTTCGCTCGATGATTTGGTGATCTCGAGTTTCGTCTCCGGACCCGGCGCGAGCACGCTGCCGATGGTGATATTTTCGAAAGTGAAGCTCGGCGTGAGCCCGGACGTCAACGCGCTCGCGAGTTTGATCATCTGTCTGGTCGGCGCATGCGTGTTGTTCGCCGGATACCTGATGCGCCGCACCGAACGTCAGCGATTGGCCGATGCGCAAATGGCCGAACGCTGAGGCGCCGCCCGGCGGCGCGTGAGCCGCACCCCACGCCTCACACCCCTACGGCGAGGCGGCCGCCACGTAGCGAGGATCGTGTGCCGGGCGGGTGAATATCCGCCGCACCAAGGGCTCGAACGCCGCGAGCGGCTCGGAGCGGTAGTCCGGGTCGAATGAGCATTGATCCCAATTGGCGCAAAAATCCTTGCACGCCTGATACCACGGATGGCCGCGAAACATCTCGCGCCCGTCGCGATTACCCCCCAGATGATGCGCGTAGTAGTAGCTCTGAAAGAGCCCGTGCTGTTCGACGATCCATGTCACTTCCGGGCGCACATACGGCCTCAAAATGGCGGCGGCGATCTCCGGGTGATTGTGGGGAGACAGATCGTCGCCGATATCGTGAATGAGTGCCGCCACCACCATCTCGTCGTCGGCTCCGTCCTTCGCGGCGCGCGTCGCCACTTGCAACGAATGCTCCAGCCGGCTCACCGGGTATCCGCCGAGAGAATTCTTGAGCAGCTGTAGAGCGGTGAGAATCCGATCCGGGAGTGCGCGAGTATAGTCGCGTTCGTACCGGTCCAAGAGCTCGTAGTCCTCCCGGGTGCCGTCCTGCATCCGCTTGAAACTCACGAGTTCGTTCATGGGTGGTTGATATTGGCTCGCCACGGTCAGTCCTCTGCGGTTCGTTGTGGTTCGACTATTTGGCGGTCTTGATCCGCGTCCACGTGCGCGTCCGAATGCGCTCGGTTGCGGCGGTCACTTCAGCCGATTTGTACAGCCTCGCTTCGATCTCGGGCGTCGGATAAAGCGTCACGTCGGAAAGAATACGCGCATCGACCAACGGCCGTGAGGCGATGTTATCATTGCCGTAATAAATCGAGTTGGTGATCTCGGCAATCACCTCGGGCCGCAGAATGAAGTTGATGAATTGATAGGCCGCCTCGGGATGGGGAGCACCCGCCGGGATGAGCAGTGAAGAGAAGGTTTGATTGGCACCTTCCTTTGGCACCGTGAAGGCAAGGTTGACGTTGACCCCGACCGCCTTCGCCCGCGCGTGCGACAGCGCATAGTCGCTGGACCAGGACATCGCCACGCACACCTCCTTGTTTGCCAGGCCGTTCATGTACTCAGAGGAATCGAACGAGCGGATGTAGGGGCGCACCTTAAGGAGCAACGCTTCCGCGGCCTTGAAATCTTCTCGCTTCGTGGTATTCGGGTCCAATCCCAAGTATTTCAACGCCAGCTGGATGGTGTCCTCCGCAGAATCCAAGAACGTGACGCCGCAATCGGCGAACTTCGAAACGACCTCCGGCTTGAACAGCATGTCGAGACTATCGACCGGCGCGTCCGGCATCCGCGCCTTGACCATGTCGACGTTATAGGCGAACCCATTGATGGAATGCAGGTAGGGCACCGCATGCGCGTTATTCGGGTCATAAGCCGCTTGAATGGCGAGAATGCGCGGGTCTAGATTCTTCCAGTTCGGGAGCTTCGATTTATCCAGTTCTTCGTACACCCCCGCCTTGATCTCGCGGCTGAAGAAATCGGTCGAGGCGCTGACGACATCGTAGCCGGAACTCCCGGCCATCAGTCGGGCTTCCATGGTTTCCTCGGCGTCATAGATGTCGTAGGTCACCTTGATGCCCGTCAGCTTTTCGAATTTGGCGACCGTCTGCGGGCCGATGAAGTCGCTCCAGTTGTAGATGAACAGCCGCTTCTCTTCGGCCTCGACCGCATGCGCGCCGAGACCGCAGGCGGCCGCACAGAGTAACCACAGCATCAGTCGCGCCGGGGGAAGTCGAATGCGTAACATGAGCATAGTTTATCATCGCGGATGCGCTGATTTGATATCGCCACCTTTGAGGGGAGACTCGATTGCGTGATTTCGTTCGATTTTTTTGCGCGGCGCTGGTCGGATCGACACTGCTGTCGGCGCTTTGCTGGGGCGCCGAGCCGCGCGCCCGGGACTTAGGCGTTCCCTTCGACGGCACTCCCGGGCCGCTCGATGCCATTACCGACGTGGCGGGCGTGCTGGTGGGCCACACCACATTGATTTCGGGTTCGGGCAAGCTCAAGGTCGGGTCCGGACCGATTCGCACCGGCGTCACCGCCGTGTTGCCGCGCGGCCGCGACTCGTTGTCGAACCCGGTGTTCGCAGCGTGGTTCTCGCAAAATGGCAACGGAGAAATGACGGGAACCACGTGGATCGAAGAATCCGGTTTTCTCGAGGGCCCTGTGATGATCACCAATACCCACAGTGTGGGCGTGGTGCGCGACGCGACGATTCAATGGCGCGTCGCCCACGCGGCAGCCGATTCGACCGGCTATTGGTGGTCGTTGCCCGTCGTAGGTGAAACCTGGGATGGCTGGCTCAACGACGTCAACGGCTTTCACGTCAAGCCTGAGCACGTGTTCCATGCACTTGATTCCGCGCATGCCGGCGCCGTGGAAGAAGGCAGCGTCGGCGGCGGCACCGGCATGATCTGCAACGGCTATAAAGGAGGCATCGGCACGGCGTCGCGGCGGCTCGACGCCAAGGAAGGCGGATACACGGTCGGCGTGCTGGTGCAATGCAATTACGGGACTCGCGACAATCTGCGGATTGCCGGCATCAACGTCGGACGGGAAATTCCGGCGCCCGAGCCTTATGCCTACATGCCCTCCGACACCGCGGAGCTCGGTTCGATCATCGTCGTGGTGGCAACCGACGCGCCCTTGCTGTCGCATCAGCTCAAGCGGGTCGCCCGCCGAGTCACGTTGGGCTTGGGCCGCAACGGCAGCATATCGGGTAACGGTTCGGGCGACATTTTCATCGCCTTCTCGACCGCCAATTCCGGTGCTGCGGCGGAAGATCATGTCGTAGACCTCAAGATGCTGCCCAATGATTCTCTCGATCCCGTGTTTCGTGCGACCGTCGAAGCAACCGAGGAAGCCGTCGTCAATGCCATGGTGGCTGCGCGCGACATGGAGGGTGTGGACGGTCATCGGGTGATCGCAATCCCTCACGACCAGCTGCGCGCGGTGCTCAAGAAATATGGACGTCTCTCGGAATAATTACAGGCAGGCACCTCCTCGATGAGGCGGCTACTGAATGCACTTCGCCACGTATGCCTCGGGGCGGCGATTGCAGCGATTGCGGCAAATGCGTCGATTGCGGCCACGCAGTCGGCGGCCACGCAGTCGGCGGTCACGCAGTCGGCGGCCGCAGGCCATCTGCGCATCGAGCGCGCCGAGGCGCGATATGCGGATTGGCTCGACGCCACCGGCGCGGTGGGCACGATCGATTCCGGGCTGACGGCGCAAGTTGACGGCCGCGATCGCCGGCAGTGGAATGAACGGCGGCTGAAATTGACCGCGACGCTTCAAAAAACCCTCGGCGAGATCGACGAGTCGTCGCTCAGCAAAGAGGACGCGCATGCGCTTCGGGCTATGCGCGAGGGACTCGTGAGCAATGCCCTGGATCTTTCGGACTCGGAATCGGCCAAGCCGCCCGTGCACTGCGATGACGGGACCCGGGTCGGCGGCACGGACCCGACGCCGCTGCAGCTCGCGCTCTATGCCTGCTTCGAGGAAATCGGCAATCGCATTTCGGTCGAGGGCAAGCCTGTGGTGCGCACCACGGCCCTGCAGTGGCTACAGGAGTTCGACGACGCCGAACGGCGAAAGCATCTGTTTTTCGCCTTCGCCCCGCTCTGGGGTGCGGTCAACGCCGAGAATCAGGCGGACAGCCCGTATCGCCGGATGATCGCGTTGACCGCCTCGCAGATGCGGCAGAGCGGCAGCTCACCCATCGATGATGCGGCGGCGACGCTCGGTATGACGCCGGCGCAAATCGAACAGTGGCTGAGAGACATCCTCACTGCCTGGCGCACGCATTTGCAGGGACCCGCGCTGGAACCGTGGGACTACTGGTATGCGGCGGCAGCGGCGAGCCGCGAGCTCTCGCACCTCATCCCTCGCGATGCCGTGTTGCCTTTGAGCGAACGGTTCTACCGCGATCTCGGCGCCAACCTCGAGGAACTCGGCGTACTCCATGACCTCGATGTGCGGCCGGGCAAAGCTCCTTTGGCCTATACTGATCAGGTCCGCATCGGACGTCGCATCGGCAATCGCTGGCGTCCCGCCACACCGCGCGTCTCGGCGAACTACGAACAAGGCGGTCTATTCGTACTCAACGAGCTCATTCACGAAGATGGCCATGCGGTGCACGAGGCGGCGGTACGGACGCGGCCGGCATTTTGGTCCCTCGGCGGCGACTTTTTCGACGAGGCCTTTGCCGACGTCCCTGCCTGGAGCTGTTTGGAACCCGCCTGGCAACTCAAATACCTCGGCAGTTCCGCCACCACGAGGGCATCGATGCGCGAGCTCTTTTCGAACGTCATGCTCGACGTGGCGTGGGGGCTGTTCGATCTCACGATGTTGAAAGATCCGTCGGCCGATCCCAATGCCGTGTGGACCGACATCACGTCCCGTTACCTCAACATCGTTCCGCACCCCGATTTATCCTGGTGGGCAATGCGCGTGCAGCTCGTGCGCTGGCCCGGCTACATGATCAATTATGGCTTGGGTGCAGTGCTGACCGCGGATATTCGCGAGCGCACGGCCCAGGCAATCGGTCCATTCGATACCGGGAATCTACGATGGTACCCGTGGACGTCCGCTCATCTGCTGCGATACGGCGGATCGCTCGACACGGCGGCCTTGATACGGCAGTTTTTGGGTAGACCCGTATCCACCGCTGCCCTGCTCAACCAGCTGCGGCGCCTCGACTGACGGCCGGGTGGTGCTCGCTTGCCAGCGCTTCCTCGAGCGCTCCTTCGAGCAGCTCGACGGCCTCATCCACATCCGCTTCGCTGATCATCAGCGGCGGCATGAAGCGCACCGTACTCTGTCCGCACGCCAGCAAGATCAAACCATGATGATAGGCGCGGGTGATCAGCGTATCGCATAGTTTCCTCGCAGGTGTCTTGCTGACTTGATCCGTCACGAGCTCCATGCCGAGCATCAAGCCCTTGCCGCGCACTTCGCCGATAATCGAATATTTGCCGGCCAATACGCGCAGCTTCTTCATGAAGTAATCGCCCACCGTCGCGGCATTCGCGCAGTACTCTCGTTCCACGAGGTCAAGAGTGGCGAGCGCCGCCGCGCAACACAGCGGATTGCCCCCATAGGTGTTGCCGTGCGCGCCGCGCGACCATTTCTGCATGATGCTGCGTTTGGCGACCATCATGCCAATGGGCATGCCGGAGCCCAAACCCTTGGCCAATGTCATGATGTCAGGCTCGACACCCCAATGCTGAGCGGCGAACATCTTGCCTGTGCGTCCTATCCCGGATTGGACTTCATCGAATATCAATAAAATGCCGTGCCGATCGCAAATCTCGCGCAAACCGGATAGAAACCCGTCCGGCGGCACGAGGTAGCCGCCCTCTCCCTGAATCGGTTCTACGAGAATGCCGGCCACTTCGCTCGAGGGTACATTGTGGACGAACAGCACCTCCTCGATGTAGCGAAGCGCCGCTCGGCCTTGATCGGCGCCTGCAAACAAGGGCCGATATTGATTCGGATAGGGCACATGCGTGACGCCGGCCATCGTCGGGAAAAAGCCCTTTTGCTGCGTGTACTTGCTCGAGGTAAAGGCCAACGATCCCATGGTTCTCCCATGGAAGCCGCCGAGAAATCCAATGAAGCGGCCGCGCCCGGTCACATAGCGAGCGAGCTTGAGCGCGGCTTCGACGCTTTCGGTCCCCGATTGCGCAAAGAAACTCATCACCGGCACCTTCATCGGCGACAGCTCGTTCATTCTCTCCGCAAGCCTCACCTGCCCTTCGTGCCAATAATCGGACGAAATATGTATGAATTTATCCGCGGCATCTTTGATCGCCTGGACCACGGACGGATGACTATGCCCGGTACTGCATACGGCGATGCCCGCCGCAAAATCCAAAAAGCGATTGCCGTCCACGTCCCACACTTGCGCTCCCTTGCCGTGAGACATCACGAACGGATAATCCCGGGGATACGACGGTGAATCCACCATCGCATCGCGTGCCAGCAACTCGCGCGCCTTGGGGCCCGGCAATTCGGTCTTGATATGCGGTTTTTTCATGGCTCACTCCCCACTTCAATCGGCTAGTATATCCTGACGTCAATGCCCGCTGCTGCAACCCTTAGATCGCCGATGAGTACACAAAAGCGTCCGCAGCTGCTCGGCTTTTGGATGTGCGTCGCCTTGGTGGTCGGCAATTCGATCGGCTCGGGCGTCTTCCTGTTGCCTGCCTCGCTGGCGCCTTTTGGCCTCAACAGCGTGATTGCATGGGGTTTCACGGCGTGCGGCGCCATCCTGCTGGCCATCGTGTTCGCGCAGCTGAGCCGGGCGTTCCCTCAGGCCGGCGGCCCTTACGCTTACGTTAACCTGGCTTTCGGGCCCTTTACCGCGTTCATCGTCGCGTGGGGTTATTGGATTTCAATTTGGGTCGGCAACGTCACGATCGCGACCGGTGCGGTGAGTTACTTGAGCCCCCTGATGCCGTGGATCGCGAGCGTTCCGGGTGCATCGGCGGTGGTCACGCTCGTGGTCTTGTGGCTGCTCACGCTCGTCAATTGCTATGGCATCAAGGCCTCCGGTTGGGTGCAGAGCGTCACGACCGTTCTCAAAATTTTGCCGCTGGCGGCCATTTCCGCACTGGGTCTGTGGTCCGTGCGTCCCGCGACAGTGGCGGCGGCCGCCGGAATACCGCTATCGCTGAGCGGCACCACCGCGGCCGCGACCCTGACTCTATGGGCGCTGCTCGGTCTCGAGTCGGCGACCATTCCCGCGAGCAAGGTGCGCGACCCTGGCCGCATCATTCCGCTCGCAACCCTGCTCGGCACGGTCATCACTGCCCTCATCTGCGTCGTGGCCTGTACGACGGTGCTGCTGTTGGTGCCGCCCAAAACCCTCGCCTCGTCGAACGCGCCGTTCGCCGAATTGGCCGCTCAATTTTGGGGACCAACGGCCGGCAAGGTCTTGGCCGTATTCGCCGCGATCAGCGGTTTCGGAGCGCTCAATGGCTGGATTCTTCTGCAAGGCGAGCTTCCCAACGTGATGGCGAAAAACGGCGTGTTTCCGCGCATCTTTGCGCGCGACTCGGCGCGCTTCACGCCGACGTTCGCACTGTTGTTCACCAGCGGCCTGGTCAGCGTCTTGATCCTGATGAACTACCAAAGATCCATGGTGAGCATGTTCACATTCATGGCGCTGTTGTCGACGACCGCCTGTCTGGTGCTGTACTTGCTCTGTTCGCTCGCCCTATTGCGTCTGCAATGGACGGGACAGATGCCCCCGGCGCGCGGCAGAGTCGTGCCGCTCGCGGTTGTCGGGGTCATCGCCACGTTTTTTTCGCTATGGGCCGTCGTCGGCGCCGGCGCCGAAGCAGTGATTTGGGGCGGCGTACTTTTATTGCTCGGTGCTCCGATGTACGCCTTGATCCGCAACAACGCCCGGCGTGCGGCATGACCTGGTGGCGATCGCTGGTAGCGGTGGCAGTGGGCGGAATGCTCGGCTGCCTGTTGCGCTGGGTGCTCGCCATGTTCTTGAACCAGTACTTCCCGACGGTCCCGCCCGGAACCCTGGCCGCCAATCTCATCGGCTGCTACATCATCGGCATCGCACTCGCCTTCTTCACGCAGTACCCCGCCTTCGCGCCGGAGTGGCGGCTATTCGTCACCACCGGCTTTTGCGGCGGCTTGACCACGTTCTCGACATTCTCGGCGGAAGTCGTTCTGCTCATGCAATCGGGACGTACGGCGGCGGCGATGCTCGCGATCTCGACGCATTTGGTCGGCTCTTTGCTCATGACCTTCGCGGGGATCGGCACGGTGGCCTGGCTCAAGAGCTGACGCTCTGGCGCTTCCTGATTCGGTTTAGGTCTAGCCGGCGCGGCGCCGGTCTTTGAGTTGACGCATCAGGCGCGCGCGCGATGCCAAGGCACGCACGGTGAATGTCGAACTCTTCTGGGCTTCGATCACCAGCACGTGCGTGAGCCCGGTCTCCTCGAAGACCATGAGCAAGTCTCCGGCGCACGCGGATTGAATGCTATCCCAGTCGAGAGCAAACAAATGATCCCAGGGCGTCATGATGTCGGCGACGCGTATGTCCTGATGACGGCTGTAGTTCGAGGAGTGCAGGAACTGAATCGGCCTCTCGCCCTGAATGTCGTACGAGGTAATGAGGCCGACGAGGCCCTGATCCTTCTCCACCAGCAGCGCCCTGACGCCCAGGTGAATCATGTCGGTCAACGCGTCATCGATCTGCCGTTCGGCATCGACGGTCATCGGATAGTCGCGCGTGAAGTCCGTGACCGCATACACGGCGGGGTCGTGGGAAGCCAGGGGTTGCCCATCGAGAATCGAGCGCCGCGGTAGAGCGGCACCGCTGTACCGGCTCATCGGGACCAGGGACATTGATGCCAGCGACGCGCCTTTCATTGGAGGTTCGAGCATAGCTCCCGTAGTTAGGTTCCGTTAACACTAGCACGGACGTCCGTGTTACATTACTTAGATGGCTAACGATTAGAGGGCTTTTCAATGCCGGACCTCGAAGAGCGGTTTGCCGACGCTTTGCACAGCACGGCACGAGCCTGGCGGCAAACGGTGGATCGGCGGCTCAAGTGCTTGGGCTTGAGCCAGGCGAGTTGGATGACCATCGCGGTGGCCGCCAAAGCGCGTACGCCATTGTCCCAATCGGAGCTCGCCGATCGACTCGGCGTCGAAGGCGCCACCATGGTGGCGATGGTGGATCGTTTGGTGAAAGCGGGGCTCGTGGTCCGTCAGGCGTCCAAGACCGATCGTCGGGTCAAACGCGTGGTGCTCACGGACGCCGGCAACCGGCTCTACGACACCGTCAAGGCGGTGGCGGCCGCCGTCCGCAAGGAATTGCTGGTACGCGTGGATGCGCAAAAGCTCGTCATGGCGACTGAGCTACTCGAGATGCTTCAAGAACTCATCGAGCGGGTGCCGTGACCCGACCGCTCAACCGCCGCATGATCACGCTGTCCATCATGGCGGCGACGATCATGCAGACGCTCGACAGCACCATTGCAAACGTGGCTTTGCCGCACATGCAAGGAACGCTGTCCGCCTCGCAAGATCAGATTGCGTGGGTGTTGACCGCGTATATCGTCGCGGCGGCGATCGCCACCCCGCTCACCGGCTGGGTGGTCGATCGCTTCGGCCAGAAGACGGTGTTTCTCACCTCCGTCATCGGTTTCACCGTGGCCTCAGCGCTGTGCGGATTCGCGAACAGCTTGGCGGAAATCGTCGCGGCCCGGCTGCTGCAGGGCGTGTTCGGAGCGGCTTTGGTGCCGATGTCGCAGGTGGTGTTGATGGAGATCAACCCGCCGGCAAAACAGGGCTCCGCAATGGCCGTTTGGGGGATGGGCGTCATGGTCGGGCCCATCCTCGGCCCCACGCTCGGCGGGTGGTTGACCGACAGCTACGACTGGCGCTGGGTATTCTTCATCAATATCCCCGTTGGAATTCTAGCCACCTACGGCATTTGGAAATATATTCACCCCGTACCCGCAACACGGCGCATGCAATTCGACCTGTTTGGATTCGCCTCATTGAGTCTCGCGATCGGCGCGGTGCAAATGCTTCTCGACCGCGGCGAGCAGAACGATTGGTTCTCCTCGACCGAGACTTGGATCGAGGCTGTCGTGATGGTGGTTGCCCTCACGTACTTCATCGCGCATACCGCCCTGACCCGCGCTGACAAGTCATTCTTCGATTATCGATTGCTCAAGAACGGCAATTACGTCACCGGCATCACTTTTATTTTCATCGTAGGCTTGGTGATGTACGCCACCCGCGCGTTGCTGCCCACCATGCTCGAAGAACTGTTGAACTATCCGGTGACCACCACCGGTCTCGTGACCGCACCGTCCGGCATCGGCACCATGTTGGCCATGCTCGTGGCCGGCCGCATCATCGGGCGAGTGGATTTACGCCTGGTTTTGTTCTTCGGTTTTGCGCTCACCGCGGTGGCTCTTTGGCAGATGACCCGCTACTCCCTCGATCTGTCGCAGGGCGACATCGTTTGGCCGGGAGTGATACAGGGGCTCGGCCTCGGTTTCGTTTTCGTTCCGTTGAGCGCAGCGACCTTTGCGACCTTGAGCCCGGAAATGCGCGCTCAAGGGACGGCGATTTTCAGCCTGGTGCGCAACATCGGCAGCAGCATCGGCATCTCCATGGTCCAGACAATCCTGGTGCGCAGCACCGTGAGCGCCCATGCAGCGTTGGTGGAGCGCATCACCTATGCCAATCCGGCGTGGTCCAACCCCGCCGTTGCTTCGGCCTATGACGTGGGGCGACAGAGCGGCGCAGCAGCCCTCGACGGCGTGATCACGGAGCAGGCCTCAATGATCGCCTACATCAACGATTTTCGATTGATGTTTTATCTGACCTTGGCGGTGATTCCATTGCTCCTGGTCATCCGCACGACGCGGCGTCCGGTTGCCGCCACGGAGGAGGCGTTTGTCGCCGCGGATTAAAGGCGCAGCATGAGGTTTATCAAGCGAGCGGATCAGCGCGATCCGACGCAACTCGGCTTGGCGAGGCACCGCCTGCCGCAGCGCTGAGCTGCGAGGCGCCGCCAGCTGCGGCGCTCATCGGCGAGGCCAGCAGTTTGCCTGCCTTCGGCGCCATCCACCGCTCGATGTCGTCGAACACCGTGAACACCGCCGGCACGATGACCAGTGTCAGCAACGTGGAGGTCGTCAGTCCGCCGATCACCGCAATCGCCATCGGTGCGCGGAAATCGCTATCGCCGCCCCAGCCCAAGGCGACCGGCAACATGCCTGCCACCATCGCCACCGTGGTCATGACGATGGGCCGCGCGCGCTTGTGCCCTGATTCCAGAATGGCTTCGAGACGGGATTTTCCCGCCCGCATTTCCTCGATCGCAAAGTCGACCAGCAAAATCGAATTCTTCGCGACGATGCCCATCAGCATGAGCAGGCCGATGACCACCGAGATCGAAAACGGTCGATTCGTGAGCAGCAGCGCGAGTGCAGCGCCAAAGATCGAGAGAGGCAGCGCCGATAAGATCGTGATCGGTTGGAACACCCGCGCAAACAGCAGCACCAGGACCGCGAACACCATCAGGACGCCGGCGCCGATCGCCAGCGCAAAATTCTGCATCATCTCCCCGAAGTATTCGGTGTCGCCCCTTTTGACCAAATGCACGCCCGGCGGCAGGTGAGCGAGTGTCGGCAACACGTAGATCTTCTTAGTCGCAGTACCGAGTTCCACCCCCGGACTCAAATCCGTCTCGATGAAAACCCGCCGCATTTGATTGTAGCGGCGCACCACGGACGGTCCCTGACCGAAGGTCAACGTCGCCACGGATTTGAGCGGCACAGCAGTGCCCGACGCGGTCGGCACGGGAAGATTTTCCAACGTGGTCAAGTCCCGCCGAGAGCTTTCAACCAAACTGACACGTATCGGGATCTGGCGATCAGCGAGCGAGAATTTGGCGTCGTTCTGCGGGAGGTCGCCGAGTGTCGCGATACGAATGGTTTGACTGATGCTCTGAACGCTCACGCCCAATTGCGCGGCGATATCGAGGCGCGGGTGCACGACGATTTCGGGCCTCGGCAGGTCGTCCCTGATTCGCGGACCGCGTATTTCGTTCAATCCCTTCATTTCCGCAATGAGCTGATGCGCCGTTTTCTGGACCAGATCCGGATCATCTCCGGTCAAGTACAGCTGAATGTCGCGTCCGCCGCCGCCGTTGGAAAAATTCAGGTGCCCATCGGGAACCTGGTTGAGAATGGGCGTCATGCTTTGTTCCCATTCTTTCTGGCTCATCTTGCGCTGACTGCGCGGCACCAGGCTCACATAGATGACGCCATTACGGATCTCACCGGTGTCGCCGCTCCCCACGAATTCTATGAGATCGGTTACTTCGGGCGATTTCCTGAGCAGCGCGACCGCATCGGCCGAGACTCGAGCGGTATCTTGCAGCGTGCCGCCGGGAGGCAGCTCGATATCGAGCTCCGAGTTGGCGAAATCCTCGGCCGGGAGGAACGCCTGCGGAATGATTGCCGCTATGCCGATCGACATCACGAGGATCAGCCCTCCGGCGAGAATGGTCTTCCAACGATTCGCGACGCACCAACGCAAGGTGGACATATAGAGCGTCATGATGGGTCCGTCGCCGTGCGCCAGCCCGAACGAATCGCTCTTGAGCGCATAGGCTGCGAGAACGGGCGTGATCAGCCTGGCCACCAGCAGCGAGATGAAAACGGCAGCCGCCACCGTCATGCCGAACTGCTTGAAGTACTGGCCGGTAATGCCGCCCATGAAGCTCACGGGTAGAAATACCGCGATGATGGTGGCCGATGTCGCCACTACCGCGAGGCCGATCTCGTCCGCCGCGTCGAGTGCCGCTCGATAGCCGCTCTTGCCCATCCGCATGTGGCGCACGATGTTTTCGATTTCGACGATGGCATCGTCGACCAGCACGCCCGCCACCAGGGACAGCGCGAGCAGCGTGATCATGTTGAGGGTGAAGTCCATCCACTGCATGAATGCAAATGTCGGGATGGCGGATAACGGTATCGCGAGCGCGGCAATCACGGTGGCGCGCCAGCTGCGCAAGAAAAACCAAACCACTACAACAGCCAGTATCGATCCCTCGATCAACGCGCTCAACGAGGAGTCATAGGTCCGCAGCGTGTGATCAACGGTCGTCGATATGAGCGACATATGCACGGCCGGAGTTTCGCTCTGAATTTTGTCCAGTTCGGCTTGCACGGCCCTGGACACGCTGACATCGGAAGCGCCCTTGGCCTTGAAGACGCCGAAAGCGACCGCCGGTCGGCCATTCAGGCGTGCAATCGAGCGCACCTCCGCAATGCCGTCATGCACGTCGGCTATCTCGCGCAGTCGGAACGAGCGGCCGCCGCTCGCAATGATCTGCGTGTCCGCCAAGTTCTCCGCCGTCTTCGCGCCGCCCAGCACACGGATCGCTTGTTCCCCTCCGCCTACTTGCGCCCGCCCCCCCGCGGCATCGAGATTCAACGCACGCAATTGTTCATTGACCTCGACCGCCGTCAGCCCCAAGGCCTGCAAACGCGCCGGATCGAGCTCCACGCGAATCTCCCGATCCACGCCGCCGCTGCGCGAAACCTGTGCGACCCCAGGCACGGCCAGCAACCGCTTGGTGACGGTATTGTCGATGAACCAACTCAGCTCCTGCGGCGCGAGCGTCGTCGTGGTGACCGCGTAATAGGAGATCGCGCCGCCATCCACATTTACCCGCTCGATCAGGGGCTCCATGATCCCCTGAGGCAAATCATTGCGCACTTTGGCGACGGCGTCGCGCACGTCGGTGACGGCGCGATCGATGGGCGTACCGATCTGGAACTCCAGACCGAGATTGACGGAGCCCTCCAAGATGTACGTCGTGATATTGCGCACATTGCCGATGCTCGCGATCGAGCCCTCCACTTTCTGCGCGATTTGCGTTTCCATCTCGGTGGGCGCCGCGCCCGGCTGCGCGATCGTTACGCTCACGATGGGATAGGAGATGTCCGGGTTGAGATTGATCGGCAGGCGAATGAACGCGACCACGCCCAAGAAAAACAACACCACGAACAGCACGATCGGCGTGATCGGGTGGCGAATTGCCCAGGCGGATATGTTCTTCACGAACTGCCCGTGGTCTTCAAGACCGGTTTGACGGCTTCGCCCTCCTGCAAGAACGCGCCGGCCGTGGCAACGACTTGTTCCTTGTCGCTGACGCCATCTGCTATGGTCACGCCGCTTTCTACGATGCCCGACACGTGAACGGCACGCCGTTCGACTTTGTTGCTGGCATTGACCACCAACACGTAGCTGCCCTTATCGTCCGTCAGCACCGCGGTCTGAGGCAGCACGATCCGCTGCGCATTGCTCACGGTCACTTCGGCGCGAGCAAAGGCGCCCGGGCGCAGATTAGGATCCGGCGTGAGCGAGACTCGCACCATTCCCAGTCGCGTCTGCGGATCGATGATCGCGCCCAACAAGCGGATGTGGCCCGGGTATGCTTTCGAAGTGCCGGTCAAGCGAACATTGACGGCCTGGCCCACCTGCAAGAGCGGCAGATCTTGCTCAGCCACCTCCGCGCGCAATTCCACTTCGCCGTTTTCGGCCAGGCGGAACAAGGCCCCGCCTCCGGGACTCGCCGTTTGACCGACTTCGGCGCTGCGGGTCAAGATAATGCCGTCGGCGGGAGCACGCACTTCCGCTCGTGCCAATCGCGCCTGTGCTTCGGCTAATTGTGCGGCGGCAACTTTGACTTTGGCGGCCGCCGTCACCGAACTGGATCGACGCCGTTCGGTTTCCTCGGTCGACAATGCGCCCGAGGCGCCGACCGCAACCGCCCGGCGATATTCGGCGGTGGCGAGGTCCGCTTCGGCACGCGATAATTCCAGGCCGCCTGCAAGTTGGCAACCTGTGGTTGCAGCACCGACATATCCAGGCGCGCCAACATCTGACCCCGTTTGACGTGATCTCCGGCCTCTACATAGATCGCCGCGACCCGTCCGCCATCGCCTTCCACGCCGATAGGCGTGTCGAAGCGGGCGCCGACCGTGCCGATGATGCTCACGGTGGTCGGTACCGCGCTTCGGCCTACCTCGGTCACCGATACCACCGGAATTCCGATCTTGTTGGTCACGGCATTTTTCGCTTCGAAGGTGCGCACCAAACGCACCGTCAGCAGCGCCGCAACCGCGATCCCCGCGATTGCCAACAGCCAGACAGCGCGCCGCGCGGTGAGCCAGGGGGCCGCGGGCGCTCCCTCATCGAGCGCGATGCTCATGTCGAGATGTCCCAGGGGTAGGTTCCCTTATCCAGGATGAACCCCGCCAACAAATTCATTTCATCATCCTCATTGCGCTCGATCCGACGCACGTTATTGGCCATGCGCCGCTTCGCCTGGCGCGCGAATACATGCGCGATGTTGACTGCCTGCTTGCTCTCGTCCCCGGGTCCCGCAGCCAGGCTCGTCGCCCTCGACAATACGCACAGCCCGACGAACAAATCAATCGCGATGTCCGCCACGCGCTTGAGCGCGTGCTGGCGCCCGGCGATACTCTTGCCGTACTTGCGCAACAAGAAGTCGGATGCCTTGGCGAGTTCCACGGTGTATTTCTCATAGATGGCGACGGCCTCGCGCAGCTGCGGAGGATACTTACCGATGATTTTGTCCCGGCCTACCCCGGTCACGTGCGTCAAGCGCTTTTCCGCGTAGTCGGTCAGCACCCCGAAACCTTTGATCGGATGATTCGAAGATCTCGCCACCGCCACCTTCAATTCA
>CAWAMT010000015.1:0-145712 GCA_963783185.1 uncultured Gammaproteobacteria bacterium
AGAACCTGCGCTGCTCTTCTTCAGGCTGAACATAGCAGCAGCTGTGGGTGGGGCGGTGGAGCCAGTATCCTGCAGCTGCGTCGCGACAAGGTCGAGCATGAGGGCGAGGAGTGCATCTATAGCGGCCCGCGATTACACGGACGCTCCGCATGCACAGCGACGTCACGATAGCAGGGGCAGCTGCACGCAGGAGTCGCGCTCGGGCGCCGGCATCATCGAGCAGGGCCGTGACCAGTGCGCCCGGAGCACAGAAACCACCAGCGGCGGCACTGCGGGGGAAACTGGTCCGGATCGGACCATGCCGCTAGAAGAGCTCCAACGCCGCCATGGAGACTGCTCTCTGCAACGACTGGCCCACTGTGATGACAGGCGCTGGACCCAGCTCCGAGGACAGCGGCTACTGCTGTGCGCGTCGCTGCAGCCTCCATCGGGGTCATCCCAGGCCAGGCCCTCATGCCCCCCAGCTCCTCCTCCTCCTCCTCCTCCTCCTCCTCCTCCTTCTCCAGCGTTGCCTCGCGTCGATCTCGGTGCTCTCGATGCGGCCATTCTTCCTCCTGATGCTGCTGTGCAGGCACGTGCTGTCGCTCTGCCAATTCGTTGCTCCCCATGCTACCTTCGACACCGCCATCATCATCGCGACGGCCGCCCTCATCACCAACAACAGCATCATCACCACCAGCATCACAATCTCCTTTGCCGCCATTGGCACTGCCATTGCCATGCCCATCGGGAGTGTGCGGATGTTGAGATATTGAGGCACCGGCAGACGTTGAGTCCACCGCTGAGCCAGACTGCACAGCAACGGCGTCGGCGGCGTCAGCAGACACGCCGCCAGCGCGAGGACCGTCACGCACCAGCCCGTGTCGTCACCCGCTGCGGCTGTTGCGCACGCCGCTGCGCACTCGCCTAGCGCACCCGCGGCTTCGGTCGCCACTTGTTCTCCGCGACGAGCGAGAAATCGCGCCAGCACCGCGCCAGCAGCGGATCACCGACGTTCCCACCATCAGCAGCGGCGGGTCCAGCAGCTGCAGCACGGTCGGCCGCGATCACGATGTCACAATCGCCAAAGGGGGGCCACTCACCGCGCTGATGGGCAATCGCGAACACCGCCTCCCCTGAACCACGCCACCTCCGCTGTCAAGGTCATCGCCATCTCTGTCCTCCCTGTCGGCGACCCCATAGCCGTTACCGTTGTCACGAGGGCGAGAACCCTCGTGGGCCACGCTGGTCGCACGATGGGTCGAGCGACATGTTGGCGGTTGCTGTCTGAATCACACGCTCGGCAAGGTCGACGTAGCGCACAAGATCCGGGGCATCACCCTCCCCGGCCTCCTCCCCTTCTCCCTCCCTCTCCTCCTGATGAGCTACATCCGGTTTCGCATTCGTGTGCAGCCGTCGCCGCTGCTGCTCTTCTTCTGTTGCCGGCAGCGACGGTCTCAGCGAGCCAAGGGAGCTCGTTGTTCCAAGGTCTCGGCGAGGGCAGCCTCCCAGTCTGCATCAGCTGCAGGTAGTTGATCACCAACATTCTCCTCCTTCTCTTCATCTCGCGCCCTGAGTCCGCCAGCATTCTCAGATGCTCCTGCCGTCGCTGCTGCTGCTGCTGCTGTTGCTGCTGTTTCAACTGCCGCTCCACGCCTCGTTCCAGCGTTCGCAGCCGGCGGACCCCTTCTCTGGCACCTCGCTCAAAGACGTACGCTGCAATCCGTGCGGAACCGGCGGCGACGTCGACGACGCGGCGCGCGAGTGCACATGCCACCTCTGGACCCTGCCTGAGGCAGCTACAGTGGCCCAGCGGAGCGGACAATGGGCGCAATTCAGCGCCCCAGCAGCAGCAGTTGTGCCCATCATCTCCGTCTCGGCGACGAATCGCTTGGCGGCCGCGGATACAACAGTGGAGGAGGAGCCGCAGCCACAGCAGCCAGGGGCCATGGAGAACTCGCGGCCGACATGTGTTGCTGCTGCGTCAGCGGAGTGACCTTTGCATCCGCTCCAGCCTCGTCAGCAGCGTCGCACTCCACAGAGATTGCCAATACGATGCTCTGAGACTGCTGCCACCACTCGCACTGCCACTGCTACATTCACCGCCGCTCGTATTGCTGCTGCCGGTGGCCGTGAACGCACGACGACGGTCACATCCGCTCCCCGGGGATATCCTGTTCGCGCGGCCGCTTGCGTCCAATCAGGACAAGGGGCAAGCCGCCCCACCTGCAGTCGCCGACTGGTCCATGGTGATCGAGTCAGCCGCCGGCGACAGCTGCCTCTCGACAGCGTACTTCAACTCATTCGCTGCCTTCGTCATCATGTCCTCAACACGAAGGGCCGCACGGCTCTGCAGCGCGCGCACGGCACCTGCCTGTGCCTGACGGGACAGGACGCCTGCAATTTCTTCCTCCACCACGGCATCGCCGACGAGCGGCCCTCCCAACACCATGCTGGAGAGCGGACCGTTTCAGGCAGCTTTGGCGGCCTCCCCGGATGAGGGCGACGAAGACGATGTCCCAACTGGTGCTACTCCGACTGCGGCAGGCGGCAGGGGAAAGCTGGCTTCCCACGCTGGAACTCAATTCGAGCGCCAAGCCAAGCTCTCGAGGGTGCTTGGTAGCCGCGGCTCGGAGCATCAGCGAGAATAGCAGCTTGCGGAACGCAAGTGGAGGCTCACCGCGCACGACATTGACAGACAGTTGTAACCGGGCGCCATCTATAATAATAGCGGGTTGCGCAAGGAGATGCGCATCTACCTGAGCCAGCGACGTGCCGGCATTTCCCGCGACGTCAGCATCAGCAGACTCTGCGTCATGGCTGAGCTGTACAAGAGTCTCAACAAGCGAAAGATCAATAGAAGATACACGTGAGATGACCACCACTGCATCGCGATGCAATAACTTGAAGAACTTAAGGTCCTGACCTTCTGGAGGGCTTCGGCTTGGCGATCCAACTCGATGAGATCATCGAGAGCTACTTCTCGATGGATTCCGGACGTCGCCAAAGTATCAGCCTCGGTGCGACGTGGTTCACATCGCCCAGCAGTCCATCGTCCATCGCGCATGATGACCGACGACTCGTATTTTTTTGCCGCAAACAATACCGTCGAAGAAATTCGTCAAAGTGACCGTTGCGACCCGATAATCTCTCGCCGTCGATTTTCACCACAATGAAGGCTGTTTCGCTAATTTGCGTGCTTCCTTTCGTGAACGTTGCCACTCATACATCGGATTATTCGCCAAATTCTCGATATGCTCCCGGGCTTTCCTTCCAGATGACCACGGTCCCGAGCGCGGCCCGTATCTATCGGCACGTACGCCATCGACCCGTCGTGCCTGGTGGACGATTTCATCAACGTCAAGCTTCAGTCAGTGATGAACAATCTTGTTTCGCGCCTCGACGCCCAGCAAGCCCAGATCCAGCGGTTGGAGCTAGGGCTTCGACACAATAGCGTATCCAAGAGTTCGTTGTCAACACACACCGGATCCCTGGAAAACCGGCTCTCCAAGATTGAAGAAGCGATTCATCGATGGAGCGGCGCTTGGGTCGCATTGAGGATGCTGCCGAAACTATTGAGGACAACGCAGCGCGTCTGAAGGAGTTGTATGACAGTTTGGCCATGAAGGCCGACTTGGGAGAATTTCGCACAAGTCCGTTTTGCTCACACCAGCTCTGGATTGAAGATGCCGCGCCGCGAACACAATGCGTGCCAGCAGTTCTTATTGTGTCTCTCCTGTCCCGCTTCTATCCTTGCGATGCAGTTGAAAGCGGAGGTTCACGCAGAGCTTGAGCGAAGGACTCAACAGCTCGCTCTACAAGAGCGTCGGCTTCAGCTGTCGCCTCGCTCGAAGATTCGCAGGTTAGTTTCGCTCCTCACATTCTCCTCTTCGTCCTCCTTCTCTGTCTGCTTCTCTCTTGCGCTCTGCTCTCGATAGAAAGCATGCGCAAATGGCCGTTCTATGTTCACTGTCTCGTGTTCCCTGTGACCGCCTGCGCTCTCATGAACACTGCAGCACCGGATGCTCGAAGAGGTGGTGGCGCTGCAGCAGCTCATCGCCTGCAAGGTGGACCGCGTCGAGATCCCGTTGCTCAACGCGGCCGCCGAAAAGTTGCAGCGGTCCGTGACCTTCTCCGAAGAGGCAGGTCCGCGCCTGCAGCGACTGGAGGAGGCTGCGATGACGACGGCCAAGGTGTTGGGGCAGAAGGAGGACAAGGAGGCCGTCGTCCAGCGCATGCAGCACATCCACAAAGGAGCTCCAGGCGCGACGAGAGTTCCGGTGGCTGAACGCCCGTGTGATTGAGCCGATGGACGCTCTGCAGAGAGATGTAACGCAGCTGCTGGGGAGCCAGGACAGCGTGGACCGCACGCTGCGGCGCCTCGACGAGATCGAGCAGGCCATGAAGACACTCGCGCACTCGGCGGACAATATCGACCCGGCAGGGTCGATGGCAAGATCCACACGGCGCTTGGTGCGGCGAACACGCGGCCCTCGGCGGACGCGCTGTCGGAGAGGTTCGAGGATCGAGACAGGGCGCTGGACCTCATCCTCAAGCAGTATGCCGACAAGAGCTCGGCGGACGCCAAGGCACAGATCGCCCACATCGCGGATCTGCGTGCGCAAGTGCTGACCGTGGCGCAGAACTACGCGGCGATCGAGAAGAAGGTGCACGTGGCGCTCAAGTTCATCGACTGGTTCACCGACGTCAAGCTCAAGTGCTCCTTCGACCGCGATTATGTGACGGCGTGAATGAATGATTGAGTGAATCAACGCGAACACCTGCTCACTCGGCTGACGACGGCATGCGATTGCTGCTGCTTGTGTGGATGCTGCGGATCAAACCAGGCAGGCTGCCTGCCGCGACCCGGGGTTGCGATGATTATGATGATGATGCTGATCAAGATGCGAAGGTCTTCAAGACGTCTGACGCCGGGCGCGCATGGACGTCATGTTGCGAATACAATGAAGGAATTGCGAATGGAGAGAGCTGGATCGCAACCTTTTGAGAGACTCGCTCATGGCAGGTAACTGTATCTGCAGGCAGCATCCACACGTGTTCGCAACGGTCTCCAAAAAGTTTGCAGCTCCAAGAACTCGGTCCTGGTGAGTGGGACACCTCCATTTCTGCTTAATTCGATTTGATCGCGTTTGCAGTACTCTCTAAGGTGGTCCATGTCGACCCAAATCCGCACTCTTCGGCAACTTCGCGAGACGCCGTACGAGAAACCGGACGCGCAGGCGCGGCGGCCGCAGGAGGTTCCGGAGACCACAAGTAGGGATGATGACCTGCCTCCTCCATCGACGAGACAAACCATCGCCGGCCGCTCGTTCTCGGACGCCGGCAGCCCCTACTCCGGGTGTTCGACTTGGAGGCAGATTGCTTGGAAGTGCCGCCCCACGGAGCGCGCCTCCAACTTTCTCCAGCATGTTGTGGGTGCATCGTCCTCATCTTCATTGTCGCCCTCGTCCTCCTCCGCCTCCAACTGCATCCTTGAGCTCTCGACGTGGGCACTCATCACGCTCTGCGCTGCCAGACGGCGCAACGCTTGTTTTGGGGGGCCTACACCGGCAGGGGCCATATTTCGGCCGTCTAGGTTCGGGCCAGACGCAGGCTCATCGGATACCCCGGCGCAACGCCTTAGATTCACGCCAGGCCCAGGCGGTGCTTTCGGTCTCGGCAGCGGCGTCACACCTTTCTCCGCTGCGACTGCTCCAGTCGGCGGCAGGGAGCAGGAGCAAATGCAGCAGCTAGTAGCACTGCAGATGGCGTTTCCAGCGGATTTCGTTATGGCGTCATGCCAGAGGACGATGGGGTCCTCGTATTCATCGTCGTGGTCATCATCGTTGTCGACTACTGCGGCGGGGCCCCGGACGGCCTCCAGTCCCAATGCCTTGGCATCTGTCGCCTCTGATTCAGCAGTCGCTGTCTCACCGGCCGCGGCCCCCTTGCGCGTCTTGTGACGTGCTTCGGCTTCCCTCCTGCCGGTGCAGCGGAGGCGCTGCGGCCCCTGTACCGATGCGGTCCTGTACTCGTCGAAACTCGTTTGCTCGTTCGCGATCTCAATGGCGGAGTGTACGGTGTCACTTACAAATGGCGCGCAGACAATAGCGATGCCGATTTGCTGAGCGACAGCGTCAAAGAGGACATCACCATCAAGACTGCCGCCGGCACGCGCGTGCAGACTTGGTATTACCCGAGCCGAAAGGACTGCCTGACCTGCCACACCGCAACCGCCGGCGGGGTGCTCGGGGTAAAGGCACGGCAGATGAATCGCGACATCACGTATCCGTCGGGCGATTACCGATAACGAATTGCGGGCGTGGAATCACGTCGATCTGTTTGATGCCGAGCTTGCGGAGTTCCGAATTCCACGGACTTCCGACACTTGCGGCCGCGAACGACGCGACGCGGAGCCTGGAGGATCGCGCACGCTCCTATCTGGACGCGAACTGCTGCCCAATGTCATCGTCCCGGCGGCACCGTCGCCGATTTCGATGCGCGATACACGACGCCGCTCGCGAAGCAAAATCTGATTAACGGCGCGGTAGTGATCGATGAGAACATCGATCGGGCGCGAGTGATTGCGCCGAACGATATCTGGCGTTCGATCCTATTCATGCGGGTGAATACGAACGACAGCATCAGGATGCCGCCATTGGCGCGCATGACGATCGACGAGGCCGGCGTCAATCTCTTGCAGCAATGGATTCACAGCATGCCGGGGCCGCCGGTTTTAGCTCCGCCGAACATTTCGCCGGCCGGAGGCAGTTTCGACAAGACGGTGACGGTGACTCTACTCGAGGCGGAGCCGGGCGCGGTCATTCATTACACGCTTGGATGGCAGCGAACCGACCACCTCCGACCCGGTTTACGCCGCGCCTTTCTCTTTGACCGAATCGAAAGTGGTGCGCGCGCGGGCTTACAAACAGGGGTTTACGCGAAGCATCACTGCGCAGCAGGTTTTTGTTCCCGCAGGCTAGCGCAGGATTGCCTTCGTTCTATAGATTTCGCAACCACCGCCACTCCCCAAGGACTTCCTCCGGCCTTCACCCGTGCGACCTCTTTCGCGGCGCCGAGATCCACCACGGAAACGTCATTGGAGGGTCCATTCGCCGTGAAAAGGTATTTCCCATCCGGTGATATCGCCATTCCCCATGGCCTTGTGCCCACTTTGATCGTGTTGACAACCGCATAGGTGCGTGCGTCGAGCGCAACGACGGTACCGAGCGGCCGCCGCTCACATAGATGGTTTTCCCTCCCGGCGCCAGCCGCACCTCCATGGGTCGCGTACTTTCCGGCAGCTTGATCGTTTGCAGCACTTTAAAATTTGCCGTATCGACTACGTTGAGCTCCGCCGCCGACTCCGACGGAATGAATGCGCGCGAACCGTCGGGCAGAAAATCGATGCTGCGCGGCCGCGGATTCACGGTGAAGTGCGCAAGCACTTTGTAGGACCGGGCATCGATGGCGAATACTTCGCCGCCCGCTTCACAGGTGATATAAAAAGTCTTTCCGTCGGGCGAGGTTCCAGCACCCTCCGGCTCGCGTGCCACAGGGATGATGTGCTCCACCTTGCCGCTGGCGACATTAAAGACACTCGCGGTGCCCACATCCTCGTTCGACACGTACAGCTGCTTTCCGTCCGCACTCAGCGCGAATTCTTCCGGGTCGGAGCCCGCGGAAATCTTGCGCAGAAATTTGCGTTCCGCGACGTCGACGTAGCCGATACCGTCGGCCGCCTTGTCCGATTTGACGTCGTTGTCATCGTCATCGTCGCCGCTTTTTCGCAAAATCGGATTGCCGTGCGCATCGAGTTGCGGCGGCGCCTGGATCGGCGTTCCGCTCAACGCCACGTACACGGTTTTGCCATCGGGGCTCGAATGGATCCCGCGGGGCCGCTTGCCAACCGGAATCGTAGCCGCGACCTTAAAGTCGGCGCCTTCGATCACGGTGAGATCGCCCGACCGCTCATTTGTGACATAAATTTCGTACGCGCCGCCCACAGGACCCTGCGCTGATGCCGTCGGCAGATAAATAAACGCCAGAAGCGTTGCGCTGCCAGCACACGAGCTAAACCATTTGAGAGTATTGGTTTTCACGCATTGAGTATTGCTTTTCACGCAGTGGATATTGGTTTTCATGGTGTGGAGTATATCAGTCTGTGTAGGACGTACCATGACAGCGCGGATAGGCTGTGGCCGCCGGTCACCGTATAGCAATCGGATACAATTTCCCGTACTGACCCGGATTCGAAGGTATTCCGCGCCTACAATTTTTCTACGGAGTGCGAACATGTTCGGCAGGTCTTTCATGATTGGGGTAATTTCGGTCAGCGCATTTTTAGGCGCCCAATTGGTTTCGCAATCTGCATCCGCTGCCACTCCAAGCGCTGCCGCGGTTGTTGCGAATACGGATAAGGATAGCGACGGAACACTCGACCTTGCCGAAGTGAAGGCCGCCGCCAGCGCCAAATTCGACAAGTTGAACAAGGATGCCGACGGCACGCTCGACGCCAAGGAAGTTCAAGGTCTCATTGGAGCCAAAGCCTTCAAGGCAGCCGATCCGGACAACGATGGCACGCTATCGAAGGACGAATACCTGGCTCTCGTCGAAAAGCTATTCAACAAAGCCGACGTGGATCATGACGGAACGCTCTCCGTTCAGGAACTGAAGTCCAAGTCGGCGCGCAGGTTGAAGAAACTCATCGATTAATACTCATCGATTAACTGGGGCGCATCGCCTCACGCGGCAGACGGATCGGCAGATCGCTCGCGAATTGCCGCGTCTACCGATTCGGGTATGTGGGTCGGGATAGTGGCTCGGCGAGGATCGCGCTGAGTTTGCGCGCAGCGTGCTCCACAATCGTCGGCCGGCCCTGCTCCACCCACTGATTCGGGCTCGTGCGGTCGCCGATGCTCGGATAGATGTACTCGCTCTGCATCAACTGCAGGGTCTGGTCGGAGCCGAGATAGTGGCCCGGCCCTTCGAGGCAAACCTTGCGGATGGTCTCGAGCGACAGCGACTCGTCGCTGACATCGATGCCCTTGATGGTGCGCAGCACCGCGCCGATCACATCATTGTCGATGATCAGGCCTTCCATGGAGAACCCGAGCAGGCTAGCCAGCATGCCCGCCGACTCGTAGATCAGGTTGGCGCCGGCGTTGCCGACGAGCGCGTGGTTGTAGGCCTTTTCATACCCCGCCTGCATGTCCGGCAGCTTGGCATCGCTCATGCCGGAGGCCGTGCCGCCGGTCAGGTCGTAGAACCGGGACAGCTGGGCGCTCGCGGCCGAGAGCAAGCGCTTGCTCGGGGCTGCCGCCGGACATCGCCCCCGTGCGAAGATCCGACACGAAGCACCAGGTACCGAAAATCGCCGGCGCACCCGGCTTGATCGCAGTTGACGTACACCAGGCCGGCAAGGCATTCGGCCACTTCCTGCACGAGCGCGGATGCGAGCGCCGCCGGCGCCGTTGCGCCCGCCTGCCCCGCCGACAATAGCAGCACCGGCATGCCGCCGCGCACCGCCGTCTCGAGGCACAGACACGCGTCGTAGGCAAATTTCAGCGGCGGAACGACGAAGCAGTTCGACTGGCTGACGAACGGACGCGCCCGCCACTGGTCCTCGCCGCCCGCGATGAGGTGGAACATCTCCAGGCTCGCCTCGACGTGCTGGGGTTGGACCCAGCTCGTGCCGACATGCTTGGTGGTGCCCGATACGCTGGCATAGGCCGTGTTGATGTCCATCTCGAGCGGCGTCACAACTTCGCGGCACACCACCGAACGCTGATAGAAGTGCAAATGCTCGAGGGTGTCGACCACGCGCGCGATGTCGTAGAGCATCCTTGGTGGTCGAGTCACGATAGATGCCGGTCTGGGCATCGACGATGTGCACCGCCGCGCCCGCGGTGCCGAAATACACGCGCGAGCCCCAAGGCTCCATGTCGTGTTTCGGATCCTGCCCATGCAGAACGAAATGCCGGGCCGCCTCGGCCACGGTGTCCTCGACGAGCGCCCGCGGGAAAATCAGCCGCCCTTCCGGAGTGAGCTGCGCGCCCGCCTTGGTCATGTATTCGATACCGCTCGGAGTCGCGTCCGCAAGACCGATACTTTCGAGCACGTCGAGCGCGGCATGATGGATGCGCAGCACATCGGCGTCGGATAACGGTTTGTACAGGCCGCCCGGCATGCCCGGCCGGACGGGACGCAATTGTCGGGCAACGGCGCCGAACGTGCTGCGCGCCGCGCCGCGCGCGCGCCGCCCCGCACCACCTTTGCTTCAACTTCGCTCATCGGCAACCCTATTCATGAAAAGGAGCCAGGATGCTCCGTTTCGCACGGTTTCGGCAAGCATTAGAGCGGGGATTTGGGTACTGCGGACCCGAAAATCGTCATACGCTGTTGCGGTTGAACTCCGTCATGAAGTCGCGTAGGCAGGCTCGCCGTGAAGCGCACATAGTGGTGCCAGTCTCGGCAATTGCCGCGGCGATCCGCGGCCGCCACTTGATAAATTGATCATCCGCAACGCTGCTCGCGGGTCAACAGCGAGGCGCTGCGCCGGGCCGGCATCACCCGCGAATGAAATCCAGGCGGCGTTGTCGACAGAAGAATCATCTACCGCTGGTTAGATTAACATAACGCATTGCGTATAGCCGATTACCCCGAGGTTTCTATAACGAATATGTCTCATTTCGGTGCTTTGTAACCGACGTGATTGTATTTTAGAAATCGCGTCGCGCCGATTGAGTTCAATCTCCTCCAGGGAAGAAATAAAAATGAACATTGGAATAGTCGATATCGCGTCATTGCGGTAATTCTGTGTTGCGGCGTCGGCGGGTTGCTGCGGGCGCAAGTCAACGTAACGACCTATCACAACGATACGGCGCGGACCGGCCAGAACACCCAAGAAACCATCCTCACCCCTCGAACGTCAACTAGCACCTCAGTTCGGCAAGTTGTTCTCCGTCTCGGTGGACGGCGCGTGTATGCCCAGCCGCTCTATCTGTCGGCGGTAATCGATCGCCGGCGGCACGCACAACGTGCTCTATGTCGTGACCGAGCATGACAACGTATATGCCATCGACGCGGATTCGGGAACGGTGTATGCGCAGGTGAGCTTGATACCGGCGGCGGCAGCACCGTGAACAGCGCCTCCGATCTTGCTGCGGCGATCTGGTTCCGGAAGTCGGCATCACCGGGACGCCGGTCATCGATCCGACGGCCGGCTACGCTCTACGTCGTGGCCAACTCGAAGGTCAGCGGCAGCTTCGTCCAGTACCTGCACGCCCTCGATGTCAGCGACATTGGCGGAGAAATTCAACGGTCCGACGTCGGCATTCAAGCGGCGGTGCCGGGCAGCGGCTACGACGCGACGGGCGGATCGGTCGCATTTCAACACCCTGCAGGAGAATCAGCGCGCCGCGCTGTTGCTGGAAAAAGGTCACGTCATCATCGGGTGGAGCTCGCATTGCGACACGGATCCCTGGCACGGTTGGGTCATGTCCTACAACGCGAGCAGCTCTCGCGCAGGAGGCGTCTTCAACACATCGCCGAACGGCAGCCGCAATGGCGTTTGGATGAGCGGCGGCGGCGCCGCGGCCGATGCGAACGGCAACATCTACTTCGCCACCGGCAACGGCACATGGAACGGCACGACTGATTACGGCGACAGCATCGTCAAGCTCGGGACCGCCCGCGAAGGGCAGTTTCCCGGTGGCCGATTACTTCACCCCTATAACCAGGCGACGCTCGCCGACGATGATACCGATCTTGCCGCGGGCGGCCTCGTGCTGTTGCCAGCGCTCTCCTCCGGATCAGCAATTGCTCGCGCAACAGGGCAAACAGGGCACGATCTATCTGCTCGAACATCAATAACCTCGGCAAGTATTGCGTCAATCTCTCGCCCGCCTGCACCGACAGCGATACCAATGTCGTGCAGGAGATTCCGATGCGAGCCCCGGAATCTGGGGATCCCCGCGTACTGGAACGGCAATCTTTATTGGACCGGCGCCAACGACAGCATCAAGGCGTATTCGTTCAACGCCAACAACAGCGGCTTGCTCTCGACGGCGAACCCACCTCACAGAGCGCGCAGATTTTCGCCTTCTCGGCACCCACCCCGGCCATCTCCTCGAACGGCAACACCAACGGAATTCTTTGGGCGTTGGACGGCAGTGCGGATGACTCGACCTGCGACGGCGGCGGCTCCAGTTGCTTGGGGCTCTACGCCTACGATGCCACCAATCTTGCGAAATCTGCTGTACACGAGCAGCCAAGCGGCCAACAACCGCGATTCCCCGGGCATCGCCGTGAAGTTCGAAAAGCCGATCATCGCCAACGGCAAGGTCTATGTGGGCACACAAAGCTCGGTGACCGTGTACGGTTTACTTGTGAGCGCACTTCCGGCGGCCTCGACCCCGACGCTTAGCCCGGCGCCCGGCACGTACTCGTCCGCACAATCGATCACTCTCTCGGATAGCGACACCGGGAGCTGTGATTTACTACACGACCAACGGCACGCCACCCACGGTGAGCTCGGCGCAATACAGCGCGCCGCTGCAAGCGAGTTCCACGGAGATAATTCAAGCCGTCGCCGTAGCGAGCGGCTATTCCAGAAGCCCTCCGGCTGGCGGGACTATTTCATCACCCTGCCGGCCACCGTCAATCTGTCGGCGGTCGATAATGTGGCCGCCATCGCGGAGAAGGGGACCGCCCAAGCGGCGGCGGCCTTGACGGCAACGGAGACGCGTACGCCGCCAATGCGCTCGGAGCGTCGATCACGTGGAAAGGATCGACATTCACGCCCGGTGCAACCGGATCGTTCGATGCGGTCAGCAACGCAACGATCCCTTTGCCCGCCGGAAACTACACCGCGATCAATCTGATAGGCGCCGCCGTCAACGGCAACCAACCGAATCAAACCTTCGTCGTCACCTATTCGGATGGATCCACCACGACCTTCACGCAAAGCATGAGCGATTGGGGTACACCGCAAAAATACGCGGGAGAATCGACGGTGAAAAAAATGTCCTACCGGATATCGCCGTCCGGCGCAGGGCTCCTTGGAGCGACTTATCTGTACGGATATTCTTTCGGCATCGACAGTTCCAAGACGGTAGCCAGCATTACGTTGCCCGCCAACCGCGATGTGGTGATTCTGGCCATCGACGTGTCGAATACGCCGGTCAATGATTCCACCGGATTCACCACCGGGTGGACTGACTTTCGTCGGCGGAGCCTAGCACGTCGGCGGCGCGCTGCAGCTGACCTACGGCGCCAGTCACGTGCAATCGCGCGCGGTTTGGACGGAGGCGCGGGTCAACATGCAGAACTTCACCACCGACTTCGATTTCCAGATAACGCCCGCCGCCGCCAACATCGGCGACGGAATCACGTTTACCATACAAAATGCGGGGCGACAGGCGTACGGCACCGATAGCGGCGGCCTTGGTTATGCGGGAATCGGCAACAGCGTCGCGGTCAAATTCGACTTTTCAACAACTGCCGGCGAAGGCACTGATTCCACGGGCATCTATATCAATGGCGCGTATCCTTCAGTGCCCGCAATCAATATGACGTCCTCGGGCGTGAATTTGCACAGCGGCGATCTGATGCACGCGCACATCACTTATGACGGGACGACGCTGACGCTCACTCTCACCGAAACATTACGGGGGCGAGCTTTACGCCTCGCAGGCCCTCGACATACCCGCGACCGTGGGCGGCAACACCGCCTATATCGGCTTTACCGCGGCAACCGGCGGTCTGACCTCCGTCCAGGAGATAACGAATTGGACCTACTCGAGCGGTCTCACCGCCGTGGTGAATGATCCCGCCGGTTTCTCGTCTACCACCGGCCTGAACCTCATCGGTGTCACTCTGACCAGCGGAACGTTGCAATTGACCGACGGAGGCGGTGACGAAGCGAATGCGGTATGGACCGCCGTTCCCGTCAACGTGCAGAACTTCACCACCGATTTCACCTTCCAGGAGAGCTCGGCGAGTGCGGACGGATTTACATTCACCCTTCAAAATGCGGGAGCCACTGCGCTTGGCGCGGCCGGCGGGGGTCTCGGGTACTCCGGTGTCGGTTCCAGCATCGCGGTCAAGTTCGATCTGTACAACAACGCGGGTGAAGGCATCGACTCCACGGGCTTTTACATCGACGGAGCTTATCCTTCCGTACCCGCGCTCGATATGACCGCCTCCGGAGTGAATTTGCACAGCACGGATCTTCTGCATGCCCATATCAACTATGACGGAACGACTCTATCGCTGACGCTGACCGATACGGTCACCGGGGCGAGCTTCAGCGCTTCACAAGTAATCAATATTCCAACGACGGTCGGCGGCAATACTGCGTATGTCGGCTTCACCGCGGGAACGGGTGGCCAGACCGCAGTCCAACAGATACTGAACTGGACGTACGTGGTGAATTAGGAACACCGCACCGTGTCCTCGAGGCGCGCATTGCTTGGCATCGCGGCGTGCACGGCCTTCTCGATACCGTGCGTCTGGGGACAAGCGCCTTCGAGCTGCGCGATTCCCGAGTACTCGCTCGTCGCTGTGCCGATGCGGCCAGCCGCCATCAACGATGCCGGACAAGTCGCCGGCACGACGCCGGCGCACCGCGCGGCGGTGTGGAGCGCGAAAACCGGGCTGCGTGAACTGCCGCTTCCTGCAGGCTTTTTTCATTCCGAAGCGCTCGGAATCAACAATCAGGGTCACGTCGTCGGCATCGCGTACGACCAAAGCTTCAACATTCATCAGCCATTCGCATTCGCAAATGGCGTCGCGACCCTGCTCGCCGGGGTGAAGGCGCGCGCGTATCACATCAACGAATCGGACGAGATCGCGGGAGAATCGATCCTTCCGGGCCGGGGGAAATCGGAGCCGGTACTGTGGACCGGCAACTCCATGCACTCGCTCGGCGGCTGCTGCGGCGGATCGACGAAGAGCATCAACGAGCATGGCCAAGCGATTGGCGATGCCTATGACGATCACGGTCGGTACTACGCCTATTTATGGACCCAATCGGGAGGTCTACTGCGAATCGGTCCGCCGGATCACTACAGCTCCGCCATCGCGATCAACAGTGCCGGTCACGTCGTCATTCAGACTTTCCCCAACACCTTCTTGTATGCGGCGGGTAGCTTGATCCCTCTTAAATTGTCGCCGAAGTTCCCCTCCCATCCGCATGCCATCAATGACTGCGACGTCATTGTCGGATCGTACGGAGCGTTCTCCGATGCCGACCGGGCTTTCGTCTGGGAGAAGACCGCCGGATTTCAAGACTTGAACACCCGCATATCCGCCGCTGCCGGCTGGAAATTGGAATCCGCCACCGGTATCAACAACCTCGGCGCCATCGTCGGGAAAGGCGATTCGAGCGGCGGCGAGGATGGCGGCTTTATGCTGATTCCGAAACCTTAAATCTCAACGAAAGCTATAGCGAGTGGAGATGGAAGCAGCCCGTCCTGACGTGTTGTATCCGCTCGCCAGCTGGTAGTCCCGGTTGAGCGCGTTGTCGAGCCGCGCGGTCGCCGACCAAGCCGGGGTGATATTCAGCTTGCCGTAGATAGCGGCCAGCAGGTATCCCCCATCCTGTACGGGGGCCGCGCTCACCACGTCGATATCCGACCGAGGACCCGACAGCAGCAGATTCATACCCAGTTCGGCGCGGCCGATCTTGCGCTGGCCGTTGAGCGTAAAGCTGTGCTTGGTCCGGCGCAGCAACTGGCTATTGTCGACGAGGTCGCGGGGGTCTTGAAGGCTGCCCTCTAAGAGCACCGACCATGGATCGGCGCGCAGTTCCCAGCTGGCCTCGAGCCCGCGAATACGCGCGCGGTCGACATTTTTGTTTTCGCCGCCGTAGATGTAGTTGGTGGGGTCATTGACGAACACGATCAGGTCGCTGATCGTGTCCTGAAACGCCGCGAAAGTGACTTCCTGGTGAGAGTCGATGCGCGATTTGATGCCGACTTCGTAGTTGTGCGAACTCTCCGGCAGTAAATTCGGGGTGCCGCCATAGCCGAAACGGTCGGTCGCGGAAGGCGCACGAAAGGCGGTTCCGGCCGACATCGTCAACAGCGTATTTGTCGCCACCGCGTACCCATACTCGGCGTTCCAGGTCGTGTGATCGCCGAACTCCGGGTAATGCGAGACGCCGGTCGCCAGCAGCAGCCGGTTTTTCCCGGCCTCGATCTGATCTTGGAGATAATAGGTTTGCGCATGGGTATCGATCGAATAGCCGGTGCCGTAGGTCAAGGAATTCGTCTGCTCTTCGTAGACAATCGCACCGAAGGTGAGCGTCTGCTTGAGCCAATTGCCGGCGATCTTCACATCGTTCTGTAAGTCGAGCGTATTGCGGGACGTGTAGTCAAAGTCGCCCACGTTGCCGAGCGCATAGGGATCGTCCTGTTGCTGGCGCAGGTCGTCGATCACCCGGCTCAAAGTCAACCGGGTGTGCCAGAAATCCGTGAGGTCGCCGCTCGCGTGTATCGCGAATAAACTGTTCGAGAAATTCTCATCCAGGGGCGTGAATGATTGGAAAGCCGTAAAGTCGGCGTTGTAATTGGCAAGGGCATACGTTGTCGAGCCGGTGGCCTGGTAGTAGCGCGCACCCAGTTCTATATCGCCTACGTGTGTGGTGAGGGCGGCGGTGCCGGAAAGATTCTTGTAGCCGCTATCGAGCGTGTCGGCGGCATAAGTCGGAAAGCCTGCGGTCTGCTGACCGGTGAGTGCGGCCTGCATGTTGACTCCATCGACCGCATACATGCCATCGACGGCGAATTCGCCCGTGCCGTAGCGGCCGTAGTCGAGCATCACATCGGCACCGGGAGTCCCGTCAGTGCGAGTGAGAAGGTTGAGGACTCCTCCGATGGCATCGGTGCCGTAAATAGCCGATCGGGGACCCTTGACGATCTCGATCTCGATCGAACAGTTCCGGCGAGATGTTCATGAGCGGCGCGAGGGCCTGAGTGCCGGCGTTGATTCGCACGCCATCGATCATCACGATCGATTGATCGCTGTTGGTTCCGCGGATGAACAACGACAGCGGTTGGCCCGCACCGCCGGTACGGCCGATATCGATTCCCGCGTGAAAGCGCAGCACGTCGCCGACATCGATGGCAAGCGAGTCCTCGAGGGCGGCCCGGTCTATGACGAGAACGGGCTCCAGAGCCTGGCCGATCGGCTCCGGAACGCGCGTCGCGGTCACCACAATTTCGTTCAGGGAGGCATTGGGATTGTCGGCGGCCTCAAGTTCCCCGGCCGCCAGAGAAAACAACGCGCCGGAAGCAAACAGACCTATCCACACATTCTTATTGGTCATCGGCAATTCTCCACGTCATGCGCGCCCGCATGTCATGTTGGGACAAATGGCCGAAGTTGGAGGGTGGGGGCGTTCGCCGGCTCGGATGAGCACAGGCGCCGCCCGGCGCCCTCCGCACCGCGGTTCGACGCCAGGCCGGTCTCCGGGCTTACGAGCTGCCATGCACAGCATGGCGGGCACCGTCACCTTCCCAGACCCCAAGGCCCAGTGGTTGCCGCTTTAACTCAAAGCGGCCGACGATGTTACGGCTCGATCACCGTTGCGGGGGCAGCGTGGGAATTGCGCGACCAGCGCGCGTCCTCACTTCCCGTTTAATTGGATTGCAATGCAATCCAGCACCTGACGCCGCGCATGGTGCAAGCGCGTACTTCCTGTGTCAAGTAGCAAGGGCCGGCGTTGACCGTGACGCCAATCGCGGGCAGACTTGACCCGCGTTCAGGAGTCCGTCGGTGAAACCGCCGATGGGTGAAACGGGAAGCCGGTGAAGTCCTCTTGAGATAAGTCCGGCGCTGCCCCCGCAACGGTGAGTGAATAAGGCGAGTCTTCGTGCCACTGCGCATTGGCGTGGGAAGGCGACTCGGCCGGGATGTCCCGATCACGAGCCCGTATACCGACCTGCGACGCAGCTTCAAACAAGTGCACGGCGGGTGCGCGGAGAGTAAGTTAAAGTGTTCCAGCGGGTTTGCGTGATAGTCGCCCACACCGCACCGTCCCTGCGCATGATCGGCGGCGCAGTCGCCGCCGCCCTCTGTCTCGCCATATTCCCCGGTGCACCCGCGGTGCAGGCGTCCGGCTTCGAGCTACGCGATGACCTCAAGCGTGAAGTCACCTTTGCGCATTATCCGCAGCGAATCGTCAGCCTGCTGCCCTCTCTCACCGAAACAATTTGCGCGCTCGGCGCGTGCGATCGCTTGGTCGCGACCGACCGTTATTCCGACTGGCCGGCGGAGGTGCGAGCGCTGCCGAAGGCAGGAGGGCTCGATGACGCGGCAGTCGAATTGATCGTCAGCCTGAGGCCTGACCTCATCCTGCTGAGCCGCTCGCAGCGCATTACCAACCGGCTGCAAAACCTCGGGTTGGTTTGCTTTGCATTGAATACCGATAGCTACCCTGAGATCGCACACACCGTGCGGACCATCGGCGAAATCCTGGGCCTGGACGATCAAGCCAATCGCCTCAACGAAACCATCAGCCGCGCGGTGCGTGAAATCGGCGAGCAGGCGGCGGCACGCCGTCATGGCAACGGGCCAACCGTCTACTTCGAGGTGGACCGCGCCCCCTATGCCGCCGGACCATCATCGTTCATCGGAGAGCTGCTGGACCGGCTTGGCGCGCGCAATATCGTGACCGCGGATTTAGGACCCTTCCCGCAGCTCAATCCGGAATATGTCGTGCGCCACAATCCGGATGTCATCTTCGTCACGCCGACGGAGGCCACGCACCTGGCAGAACGGCCCGGATGGGACCGAATTCGCGCCGTCAAGGAACACCGCGTGTGCAGCTTCGCACCGGCGGTGCGCGACTCCATCGTGCGGCCCGGGCCGCGCGTCGCCGATGGGATGCGCGCCATGGCGGATTGTCTCGCGAAGGTTTCGCCGTGAGTGCGCTGCGGCCCTCCGCCGAGGGGAATATCGGGTTGGTGCGTATGGAAGCCACCGCATCGAGACGCCTCGGTGTTTGGCTTTTTTGCTGCTTGGGCGTCACACTGCTGTTGACGGCAAGCAGCCTCATCGTCGGTACCACCAGCGTCGAAACCTCCTTGCGATGGTTGCTGTCGCCCGACGCGCAGTCCTCGGTGGTGCTCTGGGAAATTCGCCTGCCGCGCACGATTGGAGCCTGGTTCGCGGGCGCGTTGCTCGGGCTCGCGGGAGCTGTCGCGCAGGGAGTGTTCCGCAATCCCTTGGCCGAACCTTATTTGCTTGGCACGGCATCCGGAGCTGCGCTCGGCGTCACGATCTGTCTGATGGGCGCTGATGCATCGATCGGCGGACTCGCTTGGGTCGGCAAGCTCGGCGTGACCGGCGCGGCCTGCATCGGGGCATGCGCCGCCACGATGCTCACCATCACTCTTTCGCGCGGCGTCGTGCAGACGGCGAGCCTGTTGCTCTCGGGCATCGTGACGGCGTTTTTGTTGAGCGCCGTGACGTCGCTGATCCTGCTCACGAAACCTGAAATCTGGCGCGAAATGCAGACCTTTCTAATGGGCAGTACGGGATTTGTGGGTTGGTCGTCCACGACCTTGTTGGGAATCGTCTTTTGCCTCTGCATCGTGCCGGCAATCATGCTCTCGCGCGGGCTCGACGCCCTGACCTTGGGAGAGGACACCGCCCAATCGCTCGGATTGTCTCTTCCGTGGCTACGCCTGACATTGCTCGGCGTGGTTGCGCTCGCGACTTCCACCTCGGTGGGCCAGGTCGGTATCGTCGGATTTGTCGGCCTTGTCGCACCGCACCTGGTGCGCGAGACGTTGTCTGTCAATCACCGGCAACTCTTGATTGCAGCGCCCCTGTGTGGAGGCGCACTTCTGCAAGCGGCGGATCTCGTCAGCCGTTGGATCATTCGGCCCTCCGAGCTTCCGGTCGGTGCGGTCACGGCCTGTGTAGGAGGCTCCTATCTGGTGTTGCTGCTCTGGCGCAGGAGCCGAAATGGCTGACGCGCAGATGAAGCCTGCACCCTGCCCCCCGATACTCTCGTGCCGGAATCTATCGGTCGCCTATGGTCCGCGAGTGGTGCTCGAGGGCGTCTCGCTCGACGTCGCGGCGGGCCAGTGGACTGCGGTCGTCGGCCCAAACGGCTCGGGCAAGTCGACGTTGTTGCGCACGCTCGCCGGGCTGATAAAACCGAACGCTGGGACCATCCTCCTGCAGGGACGGCGTCTCTCGGCTTGGCCGCGGCGGGAGCGCGCTCGTTGCCTCGCGTGGCTCGCACAGACCGCCGCGGCGACCGATTTGACGGCGGCCGAGGTGGTCGCCCTCGGCCGCTTTGCACATAGCGGGTGGCTCGCACACCGAAAGGCAGATGACGACGCATCGATGCATCGCGCCATGCTCGCGACGGGCTCGCTGTCGTGGGCAGGGCGACGCCTCTCGACCTTGTCGGGCGGCGAGCGCCAGCGCGTGCATCTCGCTCGCGTATTGGCCGTGGAGGCGCCGGTCTTGCTGCTCGACGAGCCCACCACCCATCTCGACCCACCGCATCAAGAGGACGTGGCACGCTTGCTCCGCGAACAGGCGCACCGCTGCGGCGTCAGCGTCTTAAGTGCAATTCACGACCTGTCGTTGGCCCTCACCGCCGACCGTCTCATCGTATTGGGACCTCGCGGAGTGGTCGGGCACGGCACCGTACGCGACGCCCTGGCAGGCGACTGGCTCTCCACGGCGTTCCGCACACATGTCAATATCGTCGAGCACGACGGCGTACACCTCTGGAGACCCGCACTCGCGGCGCCAGACATTGCACGTTGATCTATCCTTCAGATGAGCGCGAAGGCTCGCGCCGTCATGGTGTGCGGGACGACCAGCGGCGCCGGCAAGAGCTTTCTCGCAACCGCGTTGGCTCGTTGGTACTCGCGGCAGGGGTTCAAGGTCGCGCCCTTCAAGGCGCAGAACATGAGCAACAACGCCCGGGTCGTGGCCGGCGGTGAAATGGGCAGCGCGCAGTACTTTCAGGCGCTCGCCGCGCGAGTCATTCCTGATGTGCGCATGAACCCCATCCTGCTCAAGCCCGAGGACGACACTCACTCCCAAGTGATCCTGTTGGGCGCAAGACGCGATGATCTGTCGCGCATGGAATGGCGCGCTCGCGCAGAGCACCTGTGGCCGACAATTCGTTCCTGCCTCGATGATCTTCTTGCAAGTCACGACGTGGTGGTCATCGAGGGTGCCGGCTCGCCCGCAGAAATCAACCTGCAGTCGACGGACATCGTCAACATGCGCGTCGCCGAAGCAGCGGCAGCGGCAACGCTGATCGTCAGCGATATCGACCGTGGCGGTGCGTTTGCCCATCTCTTCGGCACTTTTCAATTGTTGCCGCCCGAGCATCGCGCGTTGGTGCGCGGTTTCGTTCTCAACAAGTTTCGTGGAGATGAGCGGCTGCTCGCACCCGGCCCGCAAATGCTCGAGACGCTGACGGGCGTTCCCACGGTGGCCGTATTGCCCCTGTGGCGCGAACACGGATTGCCGGAAGAGGACGGTGTTTTCGACGCCCGCCCTTCGGGGTCCGGCTTATCAGTTGCCATCGTTGCCTATCCCTATATCAGTAACCTCGACGAGTTCGCGCCGTTGAACCAGGTCCCCGGCCTATCGCTCAGTTGGGCGCGTCAAGCGCAGACGATCGCCTCGGCAGATCTTCTGGTACTACCTGGTTCCAAACACGTGGCCGCTGATCTCGAATGGTTGCGCGGGCGCGGACTCGATACCGCAATCGCTGCCCATATGTCAGCCGACAAGCCGACGCTCGCGATCTGCGGCGGCCTGCAACTCCTCGGCGGCTCAGTGCGCGATCCGTATGGCGTCGAGGGCGAGGCGCGCGGACTCGATTTACTGCCGTACGCGACGCAGTTCGAGCGGCTGAAGCAATACCGGCACCAGACGCACACGCTCGAGCCGCTGACGGGATTTTGGGCACCCTTGAGCGGTGTCGCTTTTGAAGGTTACGAAATTCGTCACGGGAATACTCTGCCGAACGATCACCTTGTGTCGACGCGTGAGCTTCGCTCCGTGCTGGCCGAGAATTGCGGCTGGCAGCATCGACAGACGCTGGCGCTATATCCGCATGGGTTGCTCGAGAGCCCAGCGGTGATGCGAGCGCTGTTCGGTCTTGACACACCCACGCTGGAAGACACCATGAACGGCCTTGCCGACTTCGTGGAAACGCACTTTGCCAAGCGCGTTCTGCAGTCGTTCGTCGAGTGACTAACGGCGAGAATGGCGCGTCATGACAAGTCCATGACGCAAATTGATCAGCTGCCCGGACCCACAGTGACCATACTTGAGGGTGGAATCCCGGAGAAAAGCACCGATGGACGAGCAGCAGACGCCAACGCAAACCAGCCATGCGCGACGACCCAGCGGCCGCGAGGCGAAGCGGGCTTCGCGGGCCGCCCGCGCCGCGTCGTCGATCCCGTACATCACACGCAAGATCCCGTACTACGAGGTCTTGAGCGAGGAAGGCCTCACGTTGCTCGAGGAAAATGCCGATACCATCCTCGAGGAGATCGGCATCGATTTTCGCGACGACCCGGAGGCCCTCGAGATCTGGAAAGCGGCGGGAGCCGACGTCCAAGGCGAGCGCGTACATTTCGCCCGAGGCATGTGCCGGGCCATCGTCAAGCGCACTGCGCCGCGCGAATTCATTCAGCACGCGAGGAATCCTTCGCGCAGCGTACTCATCGGCGGCAAGAATACCGTGTTCGCTCCGGCTTACGGTTCACCGTTCGTGCGCAGTCTCGATGAGGGCCGCCGCTACGCCCGCATCGATGACTTCCGCAATTTCGTCAAGCTCGCCTATATGGCGAATTCTTTGCATCATTCCGGCGGCACCATTTGCGAACCCGTCGATCTGCCGGTCAACAAGCGCCACCTGGACATGGTGTACAGCCATCTGAAATACAGCGACAAGGCCTTCATGGGGTCGGTCACCGCGCCCGAGCGCGCCGCCGATTCCGTCGCGATGGCGAATATCGTGTTTGGCGCGGAGCTGACCGATCCTGCCACCGGTCGACCGAAGACGACGATCATCAATTTGATCAACGTCAATTCACCGATGACCTACGATTCGACAATGCTCGGCGCCGCCAAGGTCTACGCGCGCGCCAACCAGGCGCTGATCATCACTCCATTCATACTTGCCGGCGCAATGTCGCCGGTTACGGTCGCAGGCACGGTCGCGCAAACCCTCGCCGAAGCCTTGGCGGGGCTTGCGTTCGTACAATTGGTCAACCCGGGCTCGCCGGTCGTGCTTGGTAGTTTTGCCTCGTCGATTTCGATGCAATCGGGTGCGCCGACATTCGGTACACCGGAACCGGCGTTGGTGCTCTACTCCATGGCCGCGCTGGCGCGGCGCCTCGGAATTCCGTTTCGCTCCGGCGGCAGCCTCTGCGCATCCAAGATCCCGGACGCGCAGGCGGCTTTCGAATCGGCGAACACCTTGCTGCCCACTTGCCTCGCAGGGGTGAATTTCGTGTTGCACACGGCCGGCTGGCTCGAAGGCGGACTCGCCATGGGCTACGAGAAATTCGTCATGGACGCCGACCAGGCCGGCATGATGCATACCCTGCTCGCCGGGGTGGACTTGTCGCCGAACGGTCAAGCGCTGGACGCGATGCACGAGGTCGGACCGGGCAAACACTTCCTCGGCTGCGCCCACACGCAGGCCAATTTCGAAAATGCGTTCTATCGCTCCCCGCTCGCCGACAACAACAGCTATGAACAATGGGAGGCCGAAGGCTCGCCTGACATGACGAAGCGCGCGAACGCGATGTGGAAGAAGCAGCTCGCCGAGTATGTAGCGCCGCCGATGGATCCTGCGGTCGACGAGGCATTGCTCGAGTATATGGCAAAACGCAAGGCCGCCTTTCCCGACTCGAACGTTTAAAAAAAAACGATCGGCCGGCGGGTATTTGTGCAAAACCTCACCGCCAGCAGAACCGCGCTCGCAACCTCTTTGATGCGGGCAATTCACACGCGGCTCGATCCGAATCCGATTATCGATGATCCTTGGGGCGACCGTCTCGTTCCGGACTCGGTCCGCGACCAGCTTCGAGAGACCGCTCTCGCCCATATGAGCCCGGACGCCCGTTCGCGGGCAATGGCCTCGCCCGACTCGATCGTCGATGAGTTTCTCTTGAACAGTCCGGCCTATGCAAATGTCATCGTTCGAACGCGGTTCACCGAAGATGCGTTGAAAGCGGCGATCGCTCGCGGCGTGCATCAATATGTGATTCTCGGCGCCGGATTCGATAGTTTCGCCATTCGACGCCCTGCGTTTGCGGCGGATCTGCAGATTTTTGAAATCGACCACCCGGCGACACAGGCCCTGAAATTGACGCGGTTCGAGCAGTGCGGCATTTCACTGCCTGATTCGGTGCATTTCATTTCGGCTGATCTTGCGAATTGCAGCGTGGCATCGGCGTTGGCGGGTTCGTCCTTTCGACCCGATCAATTGGTTTTCTTCTCCTGGCTGGGCGTGACGATGTACCTGACCCGGGAGGCGAACTTCGAAACTCTGCGATCCATCGCCGCGTGCGCCATTGCGGGGAGCGAACTGGCTCTCACCTATTTAGACGAGAGCTTTTTCACGTCGAATCTCGAAGGCGTTCTAAGCTTGCGAAATACGGTTGCGTCCCTCGGCGAACCCTTCCGGTCGGGTTTTAACCCCGCGACGATTGCCGGTGACCTACGCGGCTGCGGCCTTACGCTGTTGGAGGATCTGAGCGGAGAACAAACGGCCGCGCAATACGGCACCTTCAATCAAAAGGACCCGGCGCCGTCGCGATTCTCCCATATCGCCCGCGCGCGCGTTCTGCCCCACCCCATCATGGCGTGAAATCCGCGATGTTCTTACCGGGGAGCTGGTGGCAGATCACGCAGCCCGAGACGGGTCCATGGTGAGTAAGAGTTGCGTCGGGATGCCGGTGGCACTGGAAACAAAAGCCGTGGAATCTTGCTTCGGCGCCCTCTTTGAGGTCTGTTCGGCTGCTCCGGTGACAAGAAACACACGTATCTCCGCCCGGCGTGTCGACATAGTTGTGATGGCAGGTCAAGCAGTTGACCAGGGTGTGCTTGCCGTGAGGGAAATCGAGCGGCAGAGCGGCCGCGCGTCTGAGCAGCGGCTCGCGAAGCGAGGCTCCCACCCAGTCCGGAAAAAGTACCGCGACGGCCGCCGCGGTAATCGCCACGACGACGGCCACAAGTGTCGCATGCCGCCCGAACACGAGGCGCCGGTGCCAGCTGATTTTTCGGCCGGCATCCTCGGTTGATCGGCGCGCCCTCAGCAGCATGAAGATCGCGCCGATCGTCACCGCGACAAACAATGCGCGCCGCCCGCGGCCGCCCAGATACCTCGCAGTCGCCACGACGTGCACAGCGATCAGCGTCGCGAGCAAGCATCCGAGAATCACATGCGTCGCTTGGAAATTTCGGTGGCTCACCCAGATTCGACGCCGCACCCCGGCGAGTGAGCTCACGACCAGAATCAGCAGCAAACACGTCGCCACGATCCCCGCGAGTTGATAAAGAGGAGCGGTTGGTTTCAGGTACTCGACGACGGTTCGGTCGGCGAGCACGAGTCCGCCGACGTGAAAAGCAACCGCGATCAGCGCTACCCAGCCAATGAGCGTGTGGAGCCGCAACGACAGCACCGTCGGCGGCGACGCCTCCCGCGGACGGATGGGCGAGCCTGAGAGGGCGATGCAGGCAAGTACCCCAATAAGGCCGGCCAATTGCGAAAGTTCCCAGCCGACGCCGACATAGCCTGCGATGAGCGGCGTTGCGGCGAGCGCCAGAAGTCCCACGCCCCAGAGCACGTAGCGGCCATCGAAGCCTTTTACCCGCATCGGCTGACCATCATCGCGGCGAATTCATCATTCCCCGTCCGCCTCGGTGGGAGCGAGCAGATGTCCGAAGAGCCGCGCGGCAGCCAGCATCAGAGCACAAGCAATGCCGACGAGCGCAGCGTGCAGTAGCCAGAACTGCGTACCCGACATACGCTCCAGCAAGCCGCCCAGCCAGCCAACCAAGTTATTCGCCATGAACAGGTGCAGTAGATAAACTCCCATCATCGTGCCTGCGACCGCCTTCGGGGATGCTCGCGCAAACAGTGCGAGACCGATAGGGAACACGTTCGCGTAGCCGAGACTGTTCAAGATCTCGAAGGCGAGCACCCAGCCGACAGTGGCCTTGTGGCCGCCTGCGGCAATGGCGGCCGCGGCTGCGAGCGCCAGCAGCGAGAGGGCGCTCAGGCCAAGACCGATGGTGATTTTAATCACCTCGCTGGGCTCCTTGAAACGCCTCGCCCAGAGGCGCCAAAAAGCGAGGACGGCAATCAAGGCGGTGACGGACACCACGGCGTCGACGGTGATCAGCCATGTGGTCGGCATCGCACGGCCAAAGAAAACGATGTCGACGCTGCCCGGTACCCAAAGCAAATAGGCATTGAAGATTTGCTGATTCCCCACCGCACCGATCGCCATGACGGGGAGGAGCAAAATCAACACCATGACGGCCCTGCGTTCTATCCGGTTCAGTCGCAGCGGCACGGTCGATTTGGAGCGGGTTGTCACGTAATCCGCGGGAAGCCATTTTCGACCGTACAGATAAATGACGAGCGAGATCAGCATGCCCACGCCGGCGGCGCCGAAGCCATAATGCCATCCGTATAACTCACCGAGCGTGCCGGCGATCAGCGGCGCGGCGATGACCGCGCCGTTGATGAATAAAAAGTAAATCTGGAACGCGTCGGCCCGCCGCAGATCGCTCGGTGCGTAGAGCGCGCCCACTTGGCTCGCGATGTTCCCCTTGAAGCAGCCGACCCCGGTCAACAGACACACGAGCGCGATCAGAAACGGCACGTCGAAGGCCATCAGGAAATGCCCGGCGGCCATCAGCAGCGCCCCGATGATGATCGTTCGGGTCTTTCCGAGCCAGCGGTCTGCGATGATACCGCCCGCGATTGGCGTCAAATAGACGAGGCCGGTATACAGACCGAAAATCGCTGAGGCGAGCGCGATGGTCGATAGCGGCCCGCCATAGGCGCGCTCGATGGCGGCGCGGAACGCAGTGAATCCCGCAATCGATTCGATGTGCCCCGGATGCAATAGCCGGCGCACCATGTACAGCACAAGAAGCGTCTGCATGCCGTAATAAGAGAAACGCTCCCACGCTTCTGCAAACGCGAGATAACCAAGTCCGCGGGGGTGGCCCACGAAGGAATGGTCGGCTTTGGCAACGGCGTCAGCGTCCGCAGCGATCAGGATCGCACTCACGCTTAGGCCACCGGCGGCTGCGTCGCCACCATCGACTCCCGTTTTGCGAACTGCTGGTACCAGATCGCGACTTGCGGATACTTCTCTCTCCAGCCGATCGAAGCGAATCGTAAGTCGAGATAGCCGAGCGCGCATCCGAGCGCAATCGTGCCGACATCGACACGATTTTGTAAACCATCCGCGCGCCGCTGGAATTCGGCGAGTCCGCTGGTCACCTTGTCGAGCTGGCCGGCCACCCAGTCGCGCCACTGCAGATTTTCGGGGCGTACGGCAGTCTCGTAGCGCGTGAGCACGGCCGCCTCCATCATCCCGTCGGCCAGAACCTGATCGACCAGCACGGTCCAACGCGCCGCCCCTTGCGCCGGAATGAGATGACCATCGCCCAACGAATTCAAGTACTCGCAAATCACGCGACTGTCGTATAGAACGGTGCCGTCCTCGGCAATGAGAGTCGGTATTTTGCCGAGCGGATTGTGCGCAACGAGTGCCCGGTCGCGATTCACCGGATGGGCGGCCGCCGGCAAGAGTTCGAGCCGGGCGCGCAGCCCCAGTTCATGGGCACTCACCAAACATTTTCGTACAAAAGGGGACGGGGCGGCATAAAAAAGCTTCATAGACGTCTCAGCTACGATTTATGGCCGAGGGAGAGTACGGAAGCGGCTCGTGCCGCACAAGCAGTAAATGACCGGACCGGCAAACTGCCCGGCGGCGGCATCCGCCGGCTGTTCCGGGAAGCACCGATCGGCTACCATCTGAGCCTATTCAAGGCGCTGAATCCAAACGAACCGCGAGAATGAGAATGACAATAAGATTGAAATTCCGCAGCCTGGCACTTGCGCTCTTCATTTTCCAATCCTTCACCGTCAACGCCGACATACTTCCGAAGAAAGCGTCGCTGCCTTCTCTCGACATGGAACATTTCAAGGACACCGCTACCGTTAAGGACGATCCGAGCGATGGGACGACCACGATCACTACGGAAAAAGGATACGTGGATCATCAGGGCCTGTTGCGAACGGTATGGAACGACGAGTATCTGAAGGGTGTTATCGACAAGAAAACAGGCCAGAAGTCATTTCAAGTATTAGCGTGGATGACCTACCAAGGGCGCTGGCGGACCTATCAAACCGCGAGCTATCTGGCCAGCAACGGATCAAAGTCGGTGCCGGCGACTCAGATCAGCAAGGATTTGGTCAATTGCGCCGCCGGGAGCTGCATGAACGTCGAGCGCGTTGAGTTTCCCGTCGATGAGGCGCTGCTGCGTCAGCTCGCAGCCGCGAATACGCCGGGCAGACCCACGATGTGGCAATTCAAGCTCATCGGGAAATCGGGCCCCGACTACGTCGCCGCACTTTCGAGCGCGGAGATCGCCGGATTTCTCGCCAAGGTCGATGATTACACCAACCCGCCTCCAGCGGCCAAGGCAGGCACCGGCGCACCCACCATCGCCGCGCCCGTGATCCCTCCGCCCGGCAACTCCGCTCCCGTCAAAACGGCGCCGATCAACCCACCGTCCGCCAGCAGCGCGCCGGTCGCCAGTGCGCCGGTCGCCAGTGCGCCGGTCACAAGCGCGCCGGTCAGCAGTGCACCGGCCAGCAGTGCGGCGCCTAGGCAGGAATTTGGCGTCGGCGCCATGTCGGTCCCCGCATCTCAAGATCAGCCGAATCGATCAGGGATCCTGATCATCGGAGTGAACAGCGGCTCCATTGCACAGAAATCGGGGATTATCGTCGGCGACATCATCTACGAATTCAATGGCCGTCCGGTCAAGACGGCCGCGGACCTGCAGGCGGCCGTCGCCGCGTGCCCGCCGAATTCGACCGCTGCGATCAATTTGTATCGAGGAACCAATACGATGGTGTTGACCGCTCATTTTTAGCGCCATGGGCTAAGGGCGTTTTTCCCGTCCATGGAGTGTAGCGATGCCAAAGCGAATTGATCTTGCGGCGGTTCCGGTCCGTACTGGCTCGGGATATCCGCCGCCGTTCGATGTGCCCTGTGCAGCTCGGGTCCGACAGCGGTTGGGCGACGCGGCGGGGCTGACCGATTTCGGAGTGAACTTGCTGCGCTTGCCGCCGGGTGTGTGGTCAAGTCAACGGCATTGGCATTCGGCGGAAGACGAGTTTGTCTATGTGCTCGAAGGCGAGGTGGTGCTGGTCACAAACAGCGATGAGGAAGTACTGCGTTCGGGGCAATGCGCGGGCTTCAAGGCGGGTGTTCGCGACGGGCACCATTTGCAGAATCGCTCGTCTCAGGACGCCGTCGTTCTCGAGGTGGGATCGCGCAAAGTCGCCGAGGACGAAGGGGACTATCCGGATATTGACTTATTTTTCGTCAAAGGCGGCGCGGGGTTTACGCACAAAGACGGGACGCCGTATCCGAAACGGAAGTAGCCCCCCCACCTCGCCGCGCCTCAGGCAGGGAGTTTTTGCTGCAGTGGCTCACGAGGATGCAGCTCAGGCTCTGTGAAAAGGTTGCTGCGATGGCCTAAACTGTCGTTCAAATGTCTTCAAGCACCGCAAAACAGGCAGAAACCGGTCAAAAAGACGGGCGCGAAGTGGAATGGCAGCTCGCGTGTACCGATCTAGGCTCCGTTCGCCGTTGGTTGGCCGACCACGGCACGATCGATGGACTCGTCCTCGAACCGCGCTCCACCTCGCAGATCTTCGATACCTACTTGGACACGGAAGACTGGCGGATCCACCGCTCGGGCTTCGCGCTGCGCATCCGCTCGGAGTCCGGGAAATCGGAAGCGACGCTCAAGTCGCTTCATTCCGCCAGCGCGGAGGTCGCGGACCGCAGGGAGTTGAGCGAGCCGCTGGAGAATTCCGAGAGCGAATCGATTAGACAATCGATCGGGCCGGTGGGAAGGCGGGTACTCGCGGTGAGCGGCGCGCAAGCGTTGCTGCCCTTGTTCGAGGTACGCACCTCGAGACAGAAATTCGCGGTCCGCCGAGAAGACGAGGCTCAACAACTAGGAGAGATTGCCCTCGACGATACCGTGATCTCGCGCCCCCACGGCGAGCCGCAGACAAGCATGCAGCGTGTCGAGGTGGAAGCCCTTACCGAAGCTCATGAGCCGCTCCAATCGCTGGTGAAAACTCTTCGCAGGGACTGCGCACTCGAGGCGGCGTCTACCTCGAAGTTCTCGCAGGGCCTGAAGTCGGTCGGCTTGGCACCAGGCCCAGCGCCTGAATTCGCGTCCGCGGTCGACGCTTCCATGACCCTCAGCGAAGTTGCTCTCGCGAGTCTCCGTCGCTATTTGTCTGCTTGGCATCTCCACGAGCCCGGTGCCCGCCTGGGAGAGGACCCCGAGGAGTTGCACGACCTGCGCGTCGCTGGTCGTCGATTGGACGCCATCCTGAGCCAATTCCGATCATCACTTCCGGAGCCGTATCTGCGCATTCGGCAGACATTCAAGGCGGTGTTGCGCGCGCTGGGTCACGCACGCGACTTGGATGTGGCGCTGAGCGAGCTGGACACCTTCAGCCGCGAACTGCCGGAATCGGATCGGGAAGGCGTCGAACCCCTAAAACAGCATCTGGCGTCGGAGCGCGTCCGGGCTCGCGCCCAAATGTTGAGCGTTCTCGATTCGCTCTGGGTGCGGAAGAATCTGCAGGATTTGACGTCGCTTCTTGCCGCACCCGCAGCGTCTTCGCACCAGCCTCCACCGGGGTTGGCGCTCAACGTGGCGCCTGAATTGATCCGAATGCGATACCGCAAGTTGCGCAAGAGCGCCGATCTCCTGAAGTCGGATTCCTCGATGAAGGCGTATCACGCAGTTCGTGGCCGCGTGAAGAAGTTGCGTTACTTGCTGGAGGCGGTGGAAACCCTTTACGGAAAGCCCGGCGATGAGATGCTTCGTGCCTTGCGCCGCTGGCAGGATAAGCTGGGAGTGCAGCAGGATGCGGCCGTCGCAAGCCGCCGCTTGAAGGATCTCGCCGGCGCACCGCCCGAGGGTATGTCGCCCGAGACGCTGTTCTTGATGGGACGGCTTGCGCAGCATTACGCACGAGCGGCAGTGCGGGCACGTAAGCTGTACCCCAAGGGTTACCAGAGAGTCCGCAGCAGATGGAAGAGATTGCGGGCGAAGTTCGAAGTTTCGGCTCCTCCGTTAGGCGTATCGACTCCCCCCATCTCCGGGCCGTGAGACGATGGAATTGCTGGTCATCCGGCATGCGATTGCATTTGAGCGCGATGGTCGGCGTTGGCCCGACGACGGCGCGAGACCACTGTCGCCGGCGGGGATACGGCGGGCGCGCAGAGCCGCGGCCGGACTAAAAGAATTTAGCAAGGCGCCGGATCGGCTTTTGACCAGTCCCCTCGTGCGAGCCCGCCAGACTGCGCGGATTCTGACGGAGTTTGCCGGCTGGCCTCGGCCCGAGGAGGTTCTCGAACTCTCGCCGGGAGGAGCCGCGCAGGCGGTGTGGACTCTGCTCGGTAAGAACCGCAGCAAGCTGATTGCGATTGTCGGTCATCAACCGGATCTTGGCGCGTTGCTGGCGGATTGCCTGGTCGGAAATAGCGGAACCCTAGCCATCGATATGAAAAAAAATGCGGTTGCATGTGTATCGTTCGAGGGCTCGCCCCGTTCGGGGGGCGCCACACTCCGATGGCTTGCAACACCGCGCATCCTCCGCGGGTTTCGGCACCGCTGATGTAATTGCGAACATCGGCACGATGAAGATAATCGCCGTCACGAACATCAAGGGCGGGGTCGGCAAAACGACCACGGCCGTCAACCTCTCTTATCTCTGCGCGGCGGGCGGTCGATCCACGCTATTGTGGGACTTGGATCCCCAAGGCGGCGCGACTTACACGCTGAGAGGCGAACCGGGCGAACATGCTTCCCCGAAGAAATTGCTGCGTGGCAAGCGCCAGCTTCCCGAACTGATCCTCTCTACCGGATACAAGAGTTTGGATCTCTTGCCTGCGGATTTCTCCTATCGCAATTTCGACGTCCACCTGAGCCAACGAAAGCGGCCCACCGAACGGCTTTTGGAAATGAGCCGGCCGTTGCGGGATGTTTATTCCGCGCTATTCCTCGATTGTGCGCCGGGCATTTCATTGCTGTCGGAGAATGTGCTGCGCGCTGCCGACGCGATCATCGTGCCTCTGGTTCCCACCCCGCTGTCGGTCCGAATGTTGGTGCAGTTGCGCAACTTCATCATGGACGAGGGCTGGCTGGACCTGATGCTTTTACCCTTCTTCTCGATGGTCGATCGCCGCAGGTCGTTGCACCGCGACGTTATCGAAAGTACGCGCGAGCAGTTCCCGACAGTGCTCGCGACCGAAGTGCCTTATAGGAGCGAGATCGAACGCATGAGCCTTCGCCGGGCGCCGATACCTGCATACGCGCCCGGCAGTACAGCGGCGCAAATCTATGCAACGCTATGGGCGGAAGTGACGGCGCGTATGGGAGACGCGCGCTAGAGCAGCCAATGCGCTATGTCGTCGCGTCGTAGCCAGGCTGCGAGCGCGATAGCTACGCCGACGGTTGCGCCGAGGGACGGGCCCACGAAAACGGCTTTGGATCCAAGAAAGTTTGTTATCCAGGGCATAGACTCTGCGATCGCGGCCCCCGCCGCAAACGCAACGCCGATCAGCGTACCCAAGGTACGTCGCCGCAGCCGAATGAAATCGGCGCGCAGGATGGAGAGCCGTTCATCATGCTCATCGTGCATCGCCCGGAGCTGCGCGGAATGAGCGAGTGCGGGAGCACTCGCGAGAGCCGCCTCCAATCGCGCGCGAAATCCGGCTGGTAATCGTGGCTTTGGGAGGACGCGCGCAAGCGCTCCCTCCAACGCAACGGCCAGCGGCTCTTCATCTCGTCCCCTGCTACTCATGCACCCTCCAGCCACTGCACCGGATCGGCCAGTCCCAATTGCCGGATCCGTTCGAGCAGCAATGCGCGCGCACGAAACAAATTGGTTTTCAAAGTGCCCTCCGGTACGCCCAGCATGAGAGCCGCCTCGCCGACCGAGCGCTCCTCATAGTAATACAGCGTAAGCGCGCGCCGATACCGGTCGGGTAGAGCATCGACGAGTTCCCGCAACAGAGCCGCCTGGTCGTCGACTTCCGTGGGTCCGGCGTCGGTTGTCTCGAGTTCCAAGGGTAAATTTTCATCGTCCAAGGACTCGGTATCCCGCCGACGTTCGATCGCCGTAAGGCATCGATTTCGGGTAATGGTATAGATCCACGTGGACAGGGAGGCACGCTGGTCATACTTATCCAACGCCCTCCAAATCCGAAGAAGACTCTCCTGCGCTGCGTCTTCGGCGAGGCCTCGATCGCGCAGCAGGCAACAGCAGAGTCGATAGATCTTGCTTTCATATCGATCCACGAGAGCTGCGAAGGCGTGCGTGTGCGCGCCGTCCTGCAGCATATCGGCGATGTCCTGGTCGCGGTGAGCGGCATGGTCGGCATCTGGCAGCTGCACTGATATATTCCTTCATTCCCTTATACCCTTGATGTGGGGCGTGGGTTTCAGTCCGTCCGAATTATTCTTTCAAGCATTTGAAACCCTAATTCGCGCTGACGGGTATTAACGCTGATCGACAGCAATTCACGAGGTCTTCACCATGCACGAGCCTGCCTCAGATCTTTTGGCTTTGATGATCCCGATTCTCGGCGTCACGATGGGAATCGGCCTCGCCATGCTCGGATTGTGGTTCGACTACCGTAGAAAGAAGGAAATGTTCGAGCTGCACCATAAGGAGCGCATGGTTGCAATCGAGAAGGGTATGGAGGTACCGCCGCTTCCCGTAGACTTTTTCTATCCCTCCCGCAAGCGCCGGCCGGCGCCCGGGGATCTATTGCGTCGAGGTCTTATTTTACTCTTCGTGGGTGCGGCAATCATGGTTGCGCTGTCTCAGGAAGCCAGTAGACATTATTGGTGGGGATTAATTCCGGTCGCGCTTGGATCAGCCTACTTTATTTCCTATTTTGTCGAACGTAACCGCCCGCCGGAGCGCAAAGACCCGTCGGTCACAGGTGAACGGCCTGCTGACGCGTGAGCGCCCCCCCGATGCCGCCGCCGGCGCCGGCCCACGTGGCGTTTTCCGGGCTACGAGCCTAACCTTGTTCCGATGTCATTTGAATTGCAGCCTGAATTGCCCGGTCCGCTGGTGAGTCTTCGACCACTGCGTCCCGATGACTTCTCGGATCTCTACGCCGTTGCTTCCGATCCGCTGATATGGGAACAACACCCTGCCAACGATCGATACAAAGAAGACACCTTTCGAATTTTTTTTCGCGAGGCTTTGGAATCCGGTGGAGCTCTGCTCGTCGCGGATTCCAGAGGTGGAAATGCAATCGGCTCGTCGCGGTTCCACGGCTACGACTCGAAGACAAGCGAGGTTGAAATCGGCTGGAGCTTCCTCGCGCGAAGATATTGGGGCGGCGCCTATAACCGTGAGATGAAACGCCTCATGCTTCGTCACGCCTTCAGGTATGTAGACCGCGTCATATTCGTTGTTGGTTCCGGAAACTTCCGTTCGCAGCGGGCTGTGCAGAAAATTGGGGGTGTACGGCAGGGCAACAGGCGCGGCGCAGACGGCAGAGATAACTTTGTTTTCGAAATCAAACGAGAGTCCCGATCTGCGGCGTCTTCCGCCACCCTCGGCTTATAATTCGAAACTCCATTCCAAGGGAGCGGGTCCGTCATGTCGCGCGAAGAGTTAGAAGTGGGTGCATTCACCTGGGGGCGCACTCAACGGCTGTACGATGCGGACCCCGGGGTTCATTGGCAGCGCTGCGCGGCGGAGGGGCTCGAGTGTCCGCAAGAGGTCTTCGCACAACTCTTTCACGAAGATGCGAACGATGCGGATTTCGCGGCGGTCATGCGCGCAGTGGATTGGGGACGCGTTCGCTGGGAACTCGAGGAATTCTCCGGCAGCGCGCTCAGGCAGGTGCGCGTCGATCGCAGTTATCAGTACGCGCTCGATGAGTCGCGGGATCGTGCGACGCAGTTCGGGATCATCGATGATCGGGAGGAAGTCGCGGTTCACTGGCGCGACGCACTGTCGTGGTATGCGCCGCCGGTAATGGTCGCAGGGGAAGTGCTCGGGTCCAATGTCGGGTACGAGCTCCTGGTGGGTCACACGCGCCTCGGGAATCTGCTCGGACTCTTGGACCGGCAGGAAGTGCCGGATATAAAAAAACATTTGGTTTGGGTAGGGAGGGGAATTGGGCGTACGAGCTGACCGGCTCGCTATCAATGCTGGGGAATCAGGGTCGGAGCAAGCATTTCGGCGATCCGCATCGTGAGGAGTTTGCACACAAGTCGCTGCCCGGCCTGGTTGGGGTGGATACCGTCGCCGGCGAGCAGTATGTCATTCACCGACTGCCCGGCAACCGTATCGTACTGCTCAAAGGCGGCGAAGATGTCGACCAGGGCCACAGCCTCACTGATTGCCACCGCGCGTACGTCTTGCGCATACAAATCAAGCAACTGATCTATACCACGCTCCTTGCTGACATCGAGGAGTCCGGGGCGCTCCGTGAAAGCCTTGATGTAGAACGGGTCTTGCCAGCGCATTGGATTCGGTGTCATCAGCACAATCTGCGCTCCGTCGCCCTTTAGACGCCGGATGATCGTCCGCAGGTTCCTGCGGTACTCCGATCGCGAAAGCCGCGGCTTGGTCTTTCCCTGGTCGACGTCGATCCACGAGTCATTGATGCCAAACTGCACGACCACGAGATCGGGACGATACCGCCGCACATCGCGGTCGAGCCGACCGACTGCCTGCAGGGTCGTTGTGTCGCCGATGCCGGCATTGATCACGACCGCAGCTATTCCATGTACCGCGAGCGCGTCCGGAAGGCAGTCGGCGTAAACCTCCTGTATCTCCGGCGCCCAGTCGCGCGCGGTCGCGGTGGTGGAGTCTCCGAGCGCCACAATACGAACCTGCCTCGGCGTCGGCAGCCGCTGAGGCGACTGACCGAAGGCGCGCGCGATAGGCAGGGCGAGCGAGGCCAGCATCAAGCGACGGCGGATTGAGACGGTCACTCCGTCTTCGCAGGGTCGGCGCGGCGCGGCCGGCGGCCGCGCGTTTCGCTTTGGCTCGTGGATTCCTTCGGGGGCGGCAGATCGACGACCTTGCGCAAGTTCTCATAACTCGCAGTCTTGTGCGGAATCGCCATGGCCTCGACGAAGTGATGTTGAAACCGCGGCTCGATGGCGGTCTCCACCTTCTCGATGCGCCTCACCAAGGTCTCGATGACGCTCCGCGAAGTCGCATCGAGCAGCGCGATACGGGCACCGGTGCCGGCGGCATTGCCGGCCGAGCGCACTTGCCTCAGATCGCAGTCCGGAACCATTCCGAGGACCGTCGCGTATTTGACGTCGATGTGGCTGCCGAACGCGCCGGCCAGGCGAATACGATCGACGTGATCGATGCCGAGCCGCTCCATGAGCAGCGCGATGCCGGCGTACAGAGCCGCCTTCGCGAGCTGAATCGCGCGTACGTCGTTTTGAGTAATTTTCATCTCGACGGCGCCGTGGTGCAGGACATAGGCGAAGGTCCTGCCGTTCTCGACGATCCGAGGCGAGCGTGCGGACATTCTGCCGTCGAGTACGCCGTCTTGATTGATGATCCCGGCGAGATACATCTCCGCGATGACCTCGATAATGCCCGATCCGCACACGCCGGTAATCCCGCCGGTGCCGACAGCCTCGGTAAAGCCCGGCTCATCGGACCAGAGATCTGAACCGATGACCTTGAAGCGCGGCTCGAGCGTCTCCCGGTCGATGCGTACCCGTTCGATCGCTCCCGGTGCGGCGCGTTGACCACAGCTGATCTGAGCGCCTTCGAATGCGGGTCCGGTGGGGCTCGAGCAGGCGACCAGACGCCGGCTGTTGCCCAGCACGATTTCCGCGTTGGTACCGACATCCACGAGCAGCGTCATCTCCTCGTTGAGATCCGGACGCTCTGCGAGCACCATCCCCGCGGCATCCGCGCCGACGTGACCGGCGATGCACGGCAGCACATAGATGCGCGCATTGCGGTTGAGCTTAAAATCGATGACATTCGCCCGCAGGGTGAGCGAGTGATCCGTGGCGAGCGCGAAAGGAGCGCCCCCGAGTTCCACGGGATCGATACCGAGCAGCAGGTGATGCATGATCGGGTTTCCGACCAGCGTCGCCTCGAAAATATCCTCATGAGAGACGCCGGCGCTACGCGCCACGTCGGCGGCCAGCTCGCACAGCGCTTCACGCACGGCCGTAGTCATCAGCGCGGCGCCGCCCGGGTTCATCATCGAGTAGGAGACGCGGCTCATCAAATCCTCGCCGAAGCGGATTTGAGGATTCATCACGCCCGCGGATGCGACCACTTCGCCGCTGGTCAAATCGCACAGGTGCGCGGCAATCGTCGTCGAACCGACGTCGACGGCGAGGCCGAAGGCAAGCTCGTGCAGTCCGGGCCAGACTCCGATGATCTGCTTCTCGGCATGCACCGCCACTGTGACTTGCCAGGATCCTTTGCGCAAAGTCGGCTGCAAGGTTTGCAGCACCGACAAGTCGCAGGTGAGATCCTTGAGGCTCCATTCAGCTTCCAGCGCCTCGAACAGCCGGCGCAGGTCGCCGGACGGATCGTGCATATCCGGCTGCTTCACTTGTACGTAGTGCAATCGCACGACCGGATACAGCTCGATCGCCCGCGCGTCGGCCTCCTTGCGCACCACCTGACGATGCACTTGGCTGCTGGCCGGCACATCGATGACCACATCGGCCTCGACGCGTGCCGAACACGACAGACGCCGGCCTTCTGCCAGCGGAGAGCGGCGCGAGAAGCGCATTTCCGGCTCGCTGAAGGGCGACAAGCTCGCGCTCGAGGAAGAGATGCCATGCTTGGCGAATTCGCCCTCCGCCACCAGTACCTGGCAGCGTCCGCAAAGCGCCCTGCCGCCGCAGACCGAATCGATGTCCACGCCCAGGCTGCGAGCGGCCTGCAGCAAGGGCGTACCTACCGCAAAGTTGCCCCGCTTGCCGGAGGGCATGAATACGACGAGCGGATCTCGAGTCGCCATGCGGATCGCCCTTGGCTTATGCCGACCGCCGGCGATGACCGCCCTCGCGGCGTCCGCGCGGAGCTTCTCCGACTGTGGCCGTGCCGGACGGCGGCGGCGCATCGCGGAAACGGCGAATCCAGCGGGCGCAATCGGGGTCATGGCCGAGCATGACATCGGCGCCCATGCAGGCCTTGACCACTTCGATATGCAGCGGATTGGTGATGGCAGAGGTAAGCCCCGCCGCCATCGCCATCGTCAAAAACGCGCTGTTGATCCCGTCGCGGTTCGGCAAGCCGAAGCTCACGTTCGAGGCTCCGCAGGACGTATTGACCTTGAGCTCATTGCGCAGACGGTGCACGAGCCGCATGACCTGCACGCCGGCCTGATTGATCGCGCCGATCGGCATCACCAGCGGATCGACCACGACGTCGCAGGACGGGATGCCGTAATCCATCGCCCGCTCGACGATTTTCTTCGCGACCGCATAGCGCACATCCGGATCTTCGGAGATGCCGGTCTCATCGTTCGAGATCGCGATCACCGCGGCGCCGTGCTTCTTCACCAGCGGCAGCACGGCTTCCAGGCGCTCATCTTCGCCGGTCACCGAGTTGACCAGCGCCTTGCCTTTGTAGACCGCGAGCCCCGCCTCGAGTGCGGCGACGATCGAGGAATCGATCGACAACGGCACATCGGTGATCGACTGGACGAGTTGTATGGCACGCGCGAGTATCGCCGGTTCATCGGCGAGAGGAATCCCGGCATTGACGTCGAGCATGTGAGCGCCCGCTTCCACTTGTGCGCGGGCATCCGCCTCGACGCGGCTGAAATCGCCGGCCGACATCTCCGCGGCGAGGATCTTGCGCCCCGTCGGGTTGATGCGCTCGCCGATGATGACGAAAGGCCGGTTGAAGCCGATGACGACTTCCTTGGTGGCGGAACTTATAACGGTGTCGGTCATGATGCTGTCCTGTGAGAAGATTGTGAGGTGTCGCGCTTGGGATACCAGGGAGAGCGGCCTTGAAGAACGCCGGAGCGGTCGACGATCTCGGCCACGGATTCTTCCTGGCGGTAGGCCATGATGTGCACGCCGCTGATACCGCGAATCTCGCGAATCGATTGGATCAACTCGATGCAGATGTTGCGCCCCTCGCGCGCTTGATCCGTAGCGCCGCCGAGCCGCGCGACGATGGAGTCGGGCACATGCATGCCGGGAACGTTCTTGCGCATCCATTCGGCTGTCTTGGCCGAGCGCAGCGGGCCGACACCGGCGAGGATATAAACCTTGTCCAAGAGTCCGAGTGCCTCCACTTGTTCAACGAAGGCGCGCAGCAGCGGCAAGTCGAAGCAATACTGGGTCTGGATGAACTGCGCGCCCGCTGCGACCTTCTTCGCCAAGCGCTGCGCCCGCCAGGCATGCGGTAACGCCGAGGGATTTTCCGCCGCGCCGAGGAACACGCGCGGCGCGAAGCTGATCTTGCGGCCGCTCTGAAAACGATGGTCATCGCGCAGATTGCGCGCGATCCCGAGCAGCGATACGCAGTCGAGATCGAACACCGGTTTTGCCTGGGGATGATCGCCCGCCTGCACGCCATCGCCGGTCAGACACAGCATATTGCACACGCCCATCGCGGCGCCGCCGAGAATGTCGCCCTGAATCGCAATGCGATTCTTGTCACGGCAGGAAATCTGCATGATCGGTGCGTAGCCGACGCGCGTCAGCAGCGCGCAGACGGCGAGACTGGACATGTGGCAGTTCGCGCCGCTGCCGTCGGTGGCATTGATCGCATCGACGTATCCGTCGAACACCTGGGCTCGCTTGTACACATCCTCCGGGTCTGCGGAATCCGGCGGTGCAAGCTCTGTGGTAACGGTGAAGCCGCCGGCGCGCAGCACCCGTTCGAAGCGTCCGGGAGAGGTGTGTCCCGTCAAGATCGGCAGCGGGTAACCCGGGACCGGTTCATCTTCAAATCTCATGATACGCCTTTCGGCCGGCCGCTCGTCTCACCGGGCGCCTCGCTCTCACGCACGACCCGGAGCCAAGAAGACCGGCCTTGCTGGCGCTGGTCTACGGCGAACTGCACTTCGCCCATCGCCGCGACGCCGCCCGGTATGCGCAGGCTGCCTCGGTAGGCTTCGACCCACACACATCGCATCTCGGGTTTCACCTCGCAATTGCCGTCATCGCGAACTCCGCCGCAGGGACCGTTGCGCAACCCCTTCGGACAATTCATGGGACACGACATGCCGGTTGAGCTGAGCACGCATTGACCGCACATGCGGCAATCGAACAGCAGGCCTTTGACGGCTTTTTCCACGGTCGCCACCGGCCGCTCGATGCGTTCGTAGCCGAGCGCCCGGAACACGCCGTGGAGCCGCTTGAGCACGGCCTCGAAGGTGCGATAGAACGCGTTCAAGCCGCGCGCGTGGCGCACCGACCATAGCCTTACCGCATACATCAGGAGGGCTCGGCAGGCGCCGTGGATCCGGGGTCGGCGGCGCCGCGCTTCTCATCGACACCCTTGGCACGAATCAATCGGTCGAGGTCCTCGTCCGTGAACTGCGCCTCGAGGCGCGCCGCTTCGGCAGCCGCCTCTGCTTGCAGGTCATCGCCGCAAGGTCGCGGTGCGCTGCGTTGCCAGTCGGCGAGATAGGCGTCCGAACTGCCTTTTCCGGCACGCATCGCGGCGCGGTCGACCGCCTCTTGAAAGCGCTGAGACAACTGCACTTTGGCAGCTTCGCGGCCGCGCTTGACGATGACCTGCGCCGGTATGTCCCGCCACGAAATGAGGATTAACGAGGCCAAACCACAGCCTCCGCATCGCGGCGCGCGTCCTCACGCAGAGCATCGCTGCGCGTCACGGCGGACTCGAGAGTGGCGCCAAGCGTCCCGTAACCCGTTCGGCGAAATTCGAATTCCAGTCCCATGCGCTCCGCGACCGCGCGCGCCTGTTCCACCGATTCGCTCTTCGGCGCCTGCGCCAAGATAAACGAGCTTGCGATAATTGCCGAAGTAGCTCGAAAAGAGCTCCGGGTGACGATCGAGCCCGAGACCGCGAATGACGAGGCGATCGAAATGACGCAGCAGAAAATCCGTGAGGTAGAACGTGCCGAGTTCCGCCGCGGAAAGTTCCGCGAATACAGGGCCTGTCGCAAAGAACTCGTAGCAGTGTGCGCCCGGGATACGCTCGACACCCTCCTCCCGAAGCACCGTGTCGAGCAAACCTCCCGTGCCGCAATCACCGTAGGCGACGAAGATCGAGCGGTAATGGCAGCGAGAGGCTTGGATGAGCGCGCGGACAGCGGCGGGAATCCGTTCCGGCCGATTGTGCAGTTCCGCCGGCAGGCAACGCACGTCGAGCTGATCCCAGGCATTCGCGCGGCGCAATGCCGTGATTTCGTGCGCCAACGCCCCGCAGGCGATGATCAACATCCCCTGGCCGTTCGACGAACCCTTCGGCGAGCTTTTCGGTGACCCGACCTGCGCCATCGCGCTCACGGCACTCAGTGCGCCGCGGCGCGTGCTCGCCGTGCCGCCAACAGGCCCTTGGCTGTTTCAACCGCGACCGCGGCGTCACGGCAATAGGCGTCCGCTCCCACCGCTTTACCGAACTCTTCGTTGAGCGGCGCCCCGCCGACCAGCACGATGTAGTCGTTGCGGATGCCGCGCTCTTTCAAGGTATCGATAACCACTTTCATGTAGGGCATGGTGGTCGTCAATAGTGCCGACATGCCGAGGATGTCGGGCTTGTGCTTTTCCAGTGCGTCCAAGTATTTCTCGACCGGATTGTTGATGCCGAGATCGATGACCTCGAACCCCGCGCCCTCGAGCATCATCGAGACCAGATTCTTGCCGATGTCGTGGATGTCGCCCTTGACCGTACCGATGACGATCTTGCCGATTGGCTCTACTCCGGTTTCTGCCAACAGCGGCCGCAGGATCTCCATGCCGCCCTTCATGGAATTCGCCGCCAGCAAAACCTCCGGCACGAACAAGATGCCGTCCCGGAAATCGATGCCGACGATACGCATGCCTTCCACCAACGCGTCGTTGAGGACGCGCTCGGCCGACCAATCCCGCTTCAGGAAAATCCGCGTCGCCACTTCGACCTCGCTCTTGAGACCGTTGTAGAGGTCATCGTGCACCTGCTCGACGAGTTCCTCGTCATTGAGCGTGGACAAGTCGAATTCTTCAGTCGGCTCTGACATCTACGCCTCCAACAGTTATTTTACGAGCCGCTACCGTGCCTTACGCGGTCCTCGCAGCACACCATGTTAAGTCTGCCATGCGTTCGTGACTTGTGATATCGCGACGGCGGCGTATCCAGATGCGACATCCTCACGTGATGGGCGGTGCGCCCCCGGCAGCCTTGCGGCGCGCGACGTACGAGTCGAGTGCTTCGACCACCGCAGGGTCGCGCTCCGGTGCGACATAACGCTCCAAGGTGCTCTGCCAAATGCCGGTGGCGCGTTCCGTCGCCGTCTTCGCGCCGTCATCCGCCCAAGCTCCGGAGTTGCGCCAGTCGGAGACCAAGGGCGCATAAAACGCGCTTCGATAGCGTTCCATGGTATGTGCGCAGCCAAAGAAATGGCCGCCGGCTCCGACCTCGGCGACGGCCTCGAGGGCGAGATCGGATGGAGAGGCGCCGACCGGCTGGAAAGTTTCGGCGAACATCTGCAGCATTTCGATATCGAGAATGAATTTCTCGTACGACGTCGTCAGCCCGCTCTCGAGCCAGCCGGCCGCGTGCAGGACGAAGTTGCAGCCGCCGAGCAACGCGCCCCACAAACTCATCTGTGACTCGTAGACGGACTGGGCGTCGGGTATGTTCGAGGCGGTGGCATTCGACGATCGCCAGGGCAAACCGAGAAAGCGCGCCAACTGGCCGGCGCCGAAGGCCGCTTTGACGTACTCGGGCGTGCCGAATGCCGGCGACCCGGACTTCATGTCGACATTCGACGTGAAGCTCCCATACACGATCGGCGCGCCCGGCCTCACGATCTGCGCAAGCGTCAGTCCCGCAAGCGCCTCGGCGTGCGCCAGCGTGAGCGCTCCCGCGATCGTGACCGGCGCCATCGCTCCCGCCAGCGTGAACGGCGTGATGATCAGCACCTGACCGGCGTTCGCGAAGTCGATGATCCCATCGGCCATCGGGATATCGAGCTGCAGGGGGGAATTGGTATTGATGATCGTGTAGGTGTAGGGACGAGAGCGGAATTCCTCCGCCGAGATCCCATGAGCGAGGCGGATCAGCTCGAAATTGTCGGCAACCTGAGCATGGCCGCGAGAAAAGATGAAAGGAACCTTGTCGCAAAGCATCAACTGTGCGCGGGTCACTTCCAGATGGCGGATATGAACCGGAATGTCCTGCGGCTCGGTCGCGCCGCCGAGCACGTGGATGACCTCGAAGCTCTGGCACAGCTTGATCAGATTGCAGAAATCCTCGAGCGTTCCGGCGCGCCGGCCGCGTGCCGTGTCCATGATGTTGGGCGGTCCCGATGTCGGCGCAAATGCGACGCACCCGTTCGACAGAGGAACGTTTCGCTCAGGATCGACAGTGTGGAAAGTAATATCACGCGGCGCCGTTGCAATCGACGCGGTGACCAGCTTTCGGTCGAGGCGAACCATCAGTGACGTTTCATCGACGTCGGCGCCGGCATTGCGGTACAGCCCTCGAGCGTCGGCCGACAGCACCTTCATGCCCTGCGTTTCTAGAATGATGAGTGCGGCCTCGTGAATGGCGGCGACCTGATCCTCCGAAAAAACCTTCAGCGGCTCGAAAGGATTGCGCAAATGGCGGTAGGGCCGCGTGCGGTCGAAAACGGCGTGACTCACATCGGCGGTTCCGGGGCGGCGTCGGTTGCGTCGGCCGAGCGTCTCATCGGATTGTTTCATGCGAGTACGGCTCTCAAGTTTGCGGGCTTAAAAGTTATTATAGGGACAATGGCGTTGACTCGTGCCGATGTACGTCGCCATTTCTCGCGCCAAGGTAATAGATTTTTTCGATATGCCTATCCGATATGGCGGTATGCATTTATCCGATCGGCATGCTCTCGTGTCGTATGCCCGAGTGACCTACCATCGGACGGCCGGTCGCGGTCGAACGCGCCACAGCCTCGGCGAGGTATTCCGTTCCGGGACCCACGTGCGCGAGCTTCTCGATCACGCTGGTCTCAACGTGCGGATCCGCAGCGCCGGCCCGTAGCGCGGCCGCCAACGCCAGGGCGCGCGATATGCGCTGGGCGTGCTCGAGCGCGGGCTGCGAATCCGCATAGTCCTGGCTTCCCGCCGGATCGTGGACTCGAAAGACTTTGAATGTCGGCTGATTGACGAGGATTTCGACGGTCTGCGAAACCACGCCGGCGACGGCGCCCACCGCATTGCAGACCGCCGCATGTTCCGGAATGGACAACGATGTGCCGAGCCGGCGCGCCACTTCCGGGTAGTAGGCGCCCACCGGGGCGCCGATCGCGATCAGCGGCCGCGCGAGCGCAAGGGTTGCCTTGAGCAGAGTCGACAATGGCCGGCCGGCAATGGCATCTTCGATGAGCCGGTCGCCGAGCACGCCCCAGTGCTCGCCTCGCGCCTCGAGACCGGGATCGTGCGCCAAAGCCGCGGCGAGCAGTACGCGGCCGGTCTCGCGCACGACGTGCTCATAAGTGCGCTCGCAGAACGCCTGCGGCGAAGCCGCGGTGGACACGGCGCGCGCGTTGCGTTCCTCGGTGGCGAGAATGCGCGCACCGCATAGAGCCGCCTCGCGGCACCATCCGTGCTGCCGATCGAGTACGTGCATCGCATCGCTCGGCGTGAACGCCGCTAGGGTGACGAGGCCGGCATCCGCGAAACGGCGCAACACCTCGAGGCCCGAAGCGGCACGCACGACGTCCGATACGTGCCGCGGCGTGAGTTCGAGCGCTTCCCAAACCCGGCGCTCGAGCGCCGTCAGATGCGCCGGCGGCGTCCGGTCGGGGTTGCGGAATGCGAATTGCGTCGCGTGCTCGGGAAGGCGCGCGAGTTCTGCGATCGACCGAAGCTGCGTCAGCGTGGCCGGATAATTGTGCGCCATCAGGCACAGCGGCATGGCCTTGCGCGGTCCGACGCGCAGCCGGGTCTGCCGGTCGAATCGGACCTCGCTGTCGCCGCCGAGGCCGCTGGTGCGCACATCGACCGCCTCGACCATCGTTCGCCAAACGCCGACCAACGCCCCCTCGGCACGGATGACCGGCCGGCCGCCGGAGACCACCGCGATGTCGGTCGTGGTGCCGCCCATGTCGGAGACGACGAAATCTTCGAGGCCGGTGAGGAAGCCTGCGCCGACGACGCTTGCGGCGGGTCCCGATAAAATGGTCTCCACCGGATATTCGAGCGCGATCTCGGCCTTCATCAACGAGCCGTCGCCCTTGACGATCATCAGCGGTGCATCGATCGACACATCCGCCAGCACACGCGACAGTGCCTCGATGAGATGCTGGATTTGCGGCGTCAGGCGCGCGTTCAAGGCGGCGGTCAGCGCACGGCGCGGCGCGTCGAGTTTTGAACTCAGTTCATGCGCACACGTCACAGGTTTCGGGGAAAGAGTGCGAATGATTTGGCGCGCGCGCAATTCATGCGCGGGATTGCGCACCGAAAAATTGGCGGCGACGGCGAACGCCTCGATCCGCGCCTCGTGCTCCTTCACTGCGCGTTCGACAGCGGCCTCATCGAGCACCGCCGATTCCTCGCCGGTCGCCATGTGACCGCCCTGAACGCGAACCACCACGCCGCCGCCGTGGCGCTTGAGACCCGACCGCTCGACCATAGCGTCGTCGAAACCGATAACCAGCGTGCAAACTGGGCTGAAGCGGCTCTCGACAACGGCATTCGTCGCGAGTGTTGTCGACACGGACACGAGGCTTACATCCGACGGGCTCGCGCCGTGATCGTTGCTCTCGAGCACCGCCCGGATCGCGTTACTGATGCCGAGCGCAAGATTCCATGGGGTCGTCAGCGCCTTGGCGCTCGCCACGACGCATCGGCCGTCGGCGAGCAGCACGGCATCGGTGAATGTACCGCCGGTGTCCAGACCCAGCCACAGTCCCTTGGCCGCAGGCTCGCTAGACAGGGCGCTCGCCCCGGATCGTGGTGCGAATGAGATGCCGGCGTTCATTCACATAGTCGTGAATGCCGCAATGCTGCAGGAAGCGGTTGTCCCAAACAATCAGCGTGGCGGGCTTCCAATGAATCCGGCATTGATATTGTAGGCGGTAGGGGAACGCGGCCAGCTGTTCCAACAGGCCTCGACTGTCCTCATCGCTCCAACCTTCGAACCGTTTGAAATAGGATTGGGTGACGTACAGGCCCTTTCGGCCCGTCTTTGGATGACGGCGCACGGCCGGATGGGTGTTTTCCAGCTGATCCTCGGTGAAGCCGTGACTTTCGCGCAGACGCAGACGCTTGTCCGGATCGAGCTTGGCATTTTTCGACCAGATATCCTTCCCGGAATAGACCACCCGCAAGCCATCGACGATTTTCCTCAGGCCCTCGGACAATTCCTCGTACGCGAGGTACATATTTGCGAAGGCGGTGTCGCCGCCATAACGCGGTACCTCGAGGGCGCGCATGATCATGCACAGCGGCGGCTGGGAAAGAAACGGGCTATCGGTATGGAATCGGGTGAATGGAACCACCGAGACAGGCTCGTCGGCTTCGCGGCGGACCTCCTGCATATCGAGATGGTCCCCATAGGTCGGTGCTTGGGGTAGTTCGATGATGTCGCCGAAATGACGGCTGAAGGCTTTGTGCTGTTCCGGTGTGAGATCCTGGTCGCGCAGCATGATGACGAGAAAATGCTCGAAGGCCAGCATGATCTCCTCGAGAATCTCCGCGGGCAGCGGCTTTGATAAATCCACCCCCTTGATTTCGCAGCCGGCGGCGCCGGTCAGCGGTTCGACCTCGATCTTGTGGAATACCGGCATGGATCTGCCGGCGACGATGATTCCGTCATTGGCACCCGCCGAACTTCTTACTGTCGCATTCATTCGAGGACCCTCGTGGCTTTGATCTCCCCCGCAGCACGGCGAGTATCCGCCTCCAACGTTCGTGCGGCAAACAGGAAACACAGTCCGGCGATGGCAACACCGATGACCAGGACGAGCATGGAGTAGCGGATGGCGAACGGTCCGTACTCGGGCCCGAGCCGATCGTTGAGCCAGCCCACCAGCAAGGGCCCAAAAGCCATGCCGAGCAGACTCGAGCAGAACAAGGCGATGGCCGTCGCCGTGGCGCGCATTCGCACCCTGGCCACATTCATGATGGCGGCATAGATCGGACCCTGATGCAGGTATGTTAATAGGCTCGAGAGTGCAAATCCGCCGATCCACACCGGCTTATGGTTGCCGAGCAAGAATGCCAAGTCTGCCGGCACGACCGCGAGACAGGCGATTCCCGGCACATACAAACGCCAACGCGGATTCCTGCGGCCGAGCCGGTCCGTGAGGACGCCGCCGAGGACAACGCCGAGCGCGACGAGGACGCCGCGAACCGGCCCGATGATGTTCGCGATCTCATGGATTTTTAGACCATGCACTCTGACCAGAAGCGTCGAGTTCCAAGCGCCCGCCGCATACACGTCGGCACCCATGAAGACCACGCCGACGAGCAACAGCAAATACGTGCGCGCGCCGCTCATGAACCGCAGCGTCTCGAAGAAGGCGACGTTCGCGGCGCCGGCTTTTTGCTGCTCGGAGGCACCGCGGCCCGGCTCCCTGACCGTCAGGTAAAACACCACGGCAAGCACCGCACCCGGAACGCCCGCTGCGATAAAGGCGGCACGCCAACCGTAAGCTTCGGTAATCCAGCCGGCGATGGGGAAGAAAACGACCGAAGAAATCGCAAAGGCGGTTCCAAATACGGAGAGCGCCAAAGGACGGCGCGCAGGGCGGGAACGAGGTCGCCGATCATCGAGTTGGACGGGCGCACCCCGCACGCTTCGCCGGCCCCCATCAGAAACCGCGCGGCCGCCAGTTGCCAATGTTGAAACGAATCCCGTGAGCACCGTCATGATGCTCCAAAACAAGAATGCCGCCCGCGATGATGTTGCGGCGGCTCCAGCGATCGGCCGCCCAGGCCAACGGGACGCCGAGAAGCGAATAAAACAGCACGAAGGCAAGACCGGAGACCAAGCCGAGTATCGTGTCGCTCACGCGCATTTCCGCTTTGATGAGCGGCAATACGAGACCAAGAAGCGAGCGATCGAAATAGTTGAACGAGGAAATCAGCGTCAGGAAACCGAGCGAATAGATCGATACCGCGGTCCAGTCCGGTGGCCGTGAGTCATTCATACGGGCGGCGGGAGTCCGCTGACCGCAAAATGGTCTCGATCCATGAGCCGCGCTCGTGCTGATATTTGCGCGTCGACCGGCCGGCCATTGCGCACATTCAACCAAAGGCGAAGCATCAGGCGTTTGGCGCCCGGTGCGTCGCGAAACGCGGTGCGCGCGTGCAGGCAAGTCCAATTGTGCCAGAACATCATTTCTCCCGGTTGCAGCATGAAAGTGGCGCCAAGATCAGGCCGCATCGCCTGCTCATCGAACCAATTCATCGCCGCAACGAGATCGGAAGGTAACTCCACGCCCAGCCGATTCGCTGCGGCACGCATGAAGAACTTGTTGTAGTAGCAACTGACTTTGCCGCCGACGCAACAGAAAATGGGCACCTTCTGATCAGAGAGGGGCTGGTTGCCTCCGACATTCTCATTGATGCCGGCCCAGAAGCCTTCGTACAACGCCGGCAGAAATTCCGGATGGGTGCCTCGGATGGCGTTGTGTACCGCGAGGCTGCTGACCAGCGTGCTCGCCCCGCCTTCGGCGGCCCGGCTGATACAGGCAAGCGACATGACTTCGTGCATGTCGGTGTGCGGCCGCAATTCGACATCCATCAACGTGCCCCGGCCGGTCGGGTTGTGCTCGGCCTTTTCGACCCGCGCCACCCAATCGCCCAACGGCCCTTGGATGGTGCCATGTCCAATGTGAGTGCCGAGACCCCAATAGGCACGCTCGAAGCGGTTCAACGTGTGACGGTTTGGATCGATCCCCGACAATATGATGGCGCCGCGGCCTTGCATGACTTGGGCGTGCGACTCGGCCATCAGCGCATCGACAACGGGGTGAGTGAAATCCAAACGGGTGATTTGATGAACCGCCTTATCATCAAGCGTCCCGGCCAGCTCATCGATAACCTCGATTTCCGTCTTCGTTAGGCGCCGGACGAGGCCCTCGCGGCCGCCGATCTTTGCGCTCTCCCACGCCGCTGGATCGGTGATGCATTCGGTGAAAATCGGCTTCAATCATCACTCCCAGGCAGGCGCCGCTCCGTAGCCAGTTGCCAAGTCTAAATTGGCGGGCGCGGCCGCGCTAATGCAACGACTGGTTCAACAGCCAGGCCAAGCGCACGCCGGCCTTGCTGAGCTGCTCCGCCGTCACGGCAGTCGCATCGGATACGTACCGGGCCGACAACTCGTAGTGATCCCGAGCCGCGGGCGGCGGCAACAAGCCATAGGCGTGCAGCTTTGCCCCAGGCCGATTACCTCATGGCCTTCATCGCCCCACGCAAATGCCGAAGCGCCGCACAAGCAAAGACTGGCGCCACACACGAGGCTTAAGAGCGCGCTATCAAGTCGCCACCCCCTCAAGCGCGCAAGCCGCGACAGCCGTCGAGAAAAAGCGCAACCACCTTGCCGGCCCAATCATCGAGCTCAGCCGGAGTCATGGGCGGGCCAAAGCCCATCGCGCGGCGCTGCGGCAGCGCAACGACCATGAAAATAAACTGTTGCGCGGCAAAGGCTCGATCTCCCTCGCTGAGCTTCGATGCGCCCAATTCGCGCGCGAGCAACTGACTGATGATAGTGATCCCTTCCGCTGTGCTGCCATCGCTCGCAACCGCGCGCACGAGTTCGGGAAAGCGCACGGATTCGGCATTGACCAGCCGGTGCAGCGCAAGTGCCTGGGGGTTGAGCGCGGCGCGCAAAATCAATACCGCGAGATGATGCAAGACCTCCGGCAAAGTCTTACCCACGAGCAAGGGCACTTCGGGGGGCGGCCGGATGTGTTCGATGATTCGATGGACCACCGCGGCGAACAACTGTGCCTTGTCGTCGAAGCGATCGTAAAAGGTCCGTTTCGAAATCGCGGCGCGCGCCGCCACCGCCTCGATCGTAGTCGACCCGTACCCTTCCAGCAGAAAAAGCTCCGTGGCAGCGATGAGAATCCGCTCGCGCAAGCGCAGAGCCTCGGCACGCGATGGCCGCCCGCCGCGCGCGGCGGGTTTAGCGGGCTTTCGCGCCATGATTACCTATCGACGGGGATAGGAATATCCGCCTCCACGATACGAACCGCCGCCCGGGTAGCCGCCGGGATAGCCTCCGGAGTAGCCGGGATGCGGCGCATAGTAGGGTCGAGGCGCCGGGTAGTAGGCAGGAGCTCGCGGGTAGTACGCCGGGGGCCGCGCGTAGTAGGCCGGCGGCGGAGCATATACACCTGCGGCCGGCGCATAATAGGCTGGCGGCGGCGCATAGGCTGGCGGCGGCGCATAGGCTGGCGGCGGCGCGTAACCGTACCCGCCTCCGCCGTACCCGGAAGAGGGTGGCCCCGCCTGCTCTCCCGCGGAGATCACCGCAGAGACGATCGCGATCGGCAACGTCACGAGCGCCGCGACCGCTCCGAACAACCCGTGGCCGAATCCCCAACCATGTGGGTGACCGTAGCCATAGCCATGTACACCGGCCGCAGCCGGTGCAACGGGCGCACATGCGATCGCCGCCGCCGCGGCGACTGCGAAAACTGCCTGTTTCACTCCGGGCATGGCTTGCTCCTTCAGTTGATGTCAAAGGATCAGGCACGCAGCTTATCCCTCCCAATATTGAAACGCAACGGTACCGTTTCATTATTATGCGCTGCGTCAAAGCGCGCCCCGGGGCACCCGGCCGTCCCGAACCCAGTCATCAAAGATGCCGAGCGCCGCCTCGACGAACTCGGGATCGTTGATGTGGCAGGACAATTCCACCAGTTGCGCCGGTGCCGCGATCGACTCGCGCAACGCCCCGACGTAGGCCGCAAGCCCAGGCGCATCGTGCATCACCTGACCGGCGCGGTCCCACTCCTCGACGCCCTTGAGCGGCAGCAGGAACACGCTTGGGCCGGTGGCTCCCTTGAGTTTCTCGCCGATCGCTCGGGCGCCGCGAACTCGCTCCTCCGGGCTCATTTGCACCGAGGACAGAAGACGATTGTGCGCGTGGCTCGGGCGGCCGGCATACAACGGCGCCAGGGGCCGCCATGTCTGAAGATCAATCATGTCGCAACTGCCGGGCCCCACGATCTGGGGAATGCCGCGACGCCCCGCCGCTTCCAGACGCGTGGGCCCTGCCGTCGTGGGCGAGCCGAACAACTCGGCCGATACCTCACAGGCCGCAAGATCAAAGACCGCCACGAACGTGCCCGCCTCGATCAATGCTTCCATCGCACGGCCGCCCATCCCGGTGCAATGGAACACCACCGGTTCGTACCCTCGCGCTTCGAGCGCCGGCGTGAGCGACACCATGTAGCTCAGGCAGCTCTTCCCGAGCGAGGAGATCGCCACCATCGGCCGGCGCGCCGTCGGCCGCACCACTGTCTTGCAAGCGCCGAGAACCGCACCCGCTGCCTGGCTCAAAATCGATTTGCAGATGCTGTTGAGTCCATACAGACCGCCGGCCCAAAGCATCATGATGAGATCGGGAGCCACTCGCTCCGCCGGAATCAGATGGGAGTTTGCGACGGTCGAGACGATCAGCTTGGGCATGCCAAGCGGCAATGCGGCGGTGACATCGAGAGCAAGATCCGTTCCCATTGTGCCGCCCAGTGCGAGAAGTCCGTCGACGCCGCCCTCGGCATACAACTTGAGCGCGAGGGCGACCGCCCCCTCGGCCATTTTGGTCATTGCCGCATTTTCATCCCCGAGCGCGGCAATGGCCTCGACGCTGGTATCGGCGGCCGCCGCCACATCGCGATTGGAGAAGCGCGGCGCGAAACGTGGGACTCCGAGGACTCCGACGTCCATGATCAGGCCCTGCCCACCTCCTCTCTCCACGCATTCGCGCAGGAAGAGTAGCTCATCGGCCTTGGTGTCGGCCGTACCCAGAATCAGGATGTTAGACGGCATGAGAAATTCTAAGCGGCATGCGATGCCCGTTCCACCGGAGTCACGGGCTCGAACAACCCTTTCTTCATGACCATTTTGACCCACAGCGCGCCGACGGCTGAAAACAGCACCAAGACCACGGCGGTGTACTCGATGATTTTCGGTTTCATTTCCGGCGTCGGAGAGGCATTGAGACAGACGTACGCCATGCCGCCGATCGCCGCCAGCGGCAGCCACGGAACCAGCGGAACTCGAAACGGACGAATCCATTCGGGATGACGATAGCGCAGCACCAAGAGCGAAACTTGCGCCACCATATAAGCCAGCAGCCAAGCGATCGAGGCCGCAATGACGAGGGGCAATATCGAACTCACATCGCCCCGCGACCACGCGAGTCCGAGCATGGGCAGAGCGCCGACGAACAGGATCGCCACCACCGGTGTTTGGAAGCGCGGGTGATTGTATTTGAATACCGGGAACACCTGGCCATTGTTGGCCATACCCGAAATCATGCGCGGGACGGCGGCGAGCACTGTGTTCAGCAGACTGGCCGAGGCGAGCACCGCGAGTATCGAGAACCAGGTGCGCGCGCTCGATCCGTACACGGCGACCGCCAAATCGAGATGCGGCGCGGCGCCCTCGGCGAGGGTCGTTCGATCGACGTAGAACGCGCTGCCCAGCCCGAAACACAGATAGGCCACGAAAATCACGGCCAGGCCGCCGAGCATGGCCCGCGGCAGATCGCGATTGGGGTTTCGCGCCTCCGCGACCAGCGGCGTCACGAATTCCGATCCCATGAATGCCCAGAACGCGAGCGCGATGAGTCCAAGCGTAATGGTGTCCTTGGAGAGCGCCGGCCAGCCGGTCGAAGAAGCGTTGGCCGGCGGCGCCACGCCCCAGTGCGCCAACGCAAGCACGCCGGTGAGCAGGAGGAAGGCAAGCACGATGCAGCTCAACGCCGTCTGCACGCGCGCGAAAACGTCCGTACCCAAGATATTGAGCACGATGAATACGACGATGAGCACCGCCGGCCAGAGGTACACGGGCGTTGCGAAGGGCAACGCTTGCGATAGCACCTGGTTCATGAGAATGAGTTCGCTCGGCACGCCGAAGAGCACAGGCGTCACGTAACCAGCGAACACCAGCAGAATTGCCGGAAAATTACCGACCGCGGCCTCCGCGTAGCTGCTCAGACTGGTCGCCTCCGGCATCATCAAGGACATCTCGGTGTAAGCCATGGCGTTGGTCAGCGCCAGTGCAAACGCGAGCACCATGGCGAGGATGAATCCTGCGCCGCCGAGTCCCACGCCCTGCAACACGGAGACCATCGTCACTTGCGATACGATCACGCCGATGGAGGCCGAGAACAATGCCCCGAGGGTTAGGATTTTGGTCATCGGCGTTCGCTACAATGTGAGCCTGAGACGGGCCGCGATCGCGGCGATGTTGCCGCCGACGTCGCGCAAATCGAAGTACTGTGTCTGAAGCCCCGCGCGCACGGCGCCCGCGATATTGCGAAATTGGTCGTCCACGAACAGCACATCGCGCGCGGCACACCTGAGGGCGTCGAGCGCCAGTGCATAGGCGCGGGGGTCGGGCTTCAGGATCTTGGTATGCGTGGCGTCGATGATGACGTTCATGTCGCGCATGACGTCGATGCGTTCTGCCATCGCTGCGCCGTAAAACAATTCGAACTCGTTCGACAGTACGCCCACCAGGATACCCGCGGCGCGCGCCGCGCGAATCAAGCGCCGCATGTCGGGACGCACCAGGGCGTTCGGATCGGGTTGTTGTACGCGCGCCAGCAGGGTCGCCATGTCCCAGCCCGCCTCTCCCACTGCGAGTCCGAGTTCACGCGCTCGAGTCGCCCAATAATCGCGTTCGGTGATCTCATCGCGGAGCATCGAACCCCAAAGCGCATCGGTCTGCGGTTCCAGCGGGCCGAGCCATGTCAAGGAGTGCGCCGGAAGGTTCAGGGTCCGCTCGGTCTGCCGGTGGCGCTCAAAGGCGGAAACACTGATCACGCTGCCGAAGTCGAGCAGCAGAGCGCGCGCCGTCGGACTCGTGATCACGATGCCACGCTCACGAATTTCACGTCCGTGTAGCCGAGCAATCCCTCCAGCCCGCTCTCGCTGCCGTAACCCGAGTCTTTGACGCCGCCGAACGGCGTCTCCGGCTGCGACACGCCGAAGTGGTTGACGCCGACCATCCCGGCCTGAAGCGCCAGAGACAAACGATGCGCTGCGGCAAGATCATGCGTAAACGCATAGGCGGCAAGACCATAAGGAAGCGAGTTGGCCCGTTCGATCGCCTCGGTCAGGTCATCGAACTCGGCAAGGACGGCGAGCGGCCCAAATGGTTCAACGTGCTGCACCCGCGCACCGGTCCCCACGTGCTCGAGAATGGTGGCGGGATAAAAATAACCGGGCCGCTCGAGACGGCGGCCGCCGCACAACACATCGCCGCCGTGGCGTTTGGCATCGTCGACGAATTCCTGGACGGCCGCGAGGCGCCGCTCGTGAATGACCGGTCCGAGCTGTACGCCGGGTTCGACGCCGTTGCCGACTTTCAAGCCATTTGCGCCGGCGACGAAGGCATCGCGAAACGCCCGGTACACGGACTTGTGCACCAAGAATCGGCTGGGTGCGGTGCAGATCTGCCCGGCGTTACGGAATTTTGCAGCGACCGACAGCGCGGCGACCGCCGTCGCATCGACGTCCGCACAAACGATCACCGGCGCATGACCGCCGAGCTCTGCGGTATAGCGTTTCAAATGCCGGCCCGCCTGCTCGGCGAGCATCCGCCCAACCGGCACCGAACCGGTAAACGACACCTTCGCGATTCCAGGATGCGCGATCAGCGCGGCCGAGATCTCCGCCGGATCGCCGTAAAGGACGTTCAGTACCCCCGCGGGTAAGCCCGCATCGACGAATGCGCGTGCCAGGGCGAGGCACGTCGCCGGAGTCTCCTCCGCCGGTTTAATGACGACCGTGCAGCCCGCGGCGAGGGCGCCGCCAAGTTTACGCGCCGGTAGATTGGCCGGAAAATTCCAAGGCGTAAACGCCGCGACCGGTCCCACCGGCACGCGCAGCACGGTTTGGCTCAAGATCGCCGCAGTGCGCGGCGGAACCCCGCGGCTGGCGAGCCGCCGCGATTCTTCGGCCAGGAAGTCGATGATATCGGCGGCCAAAGTAACTTCGCGCAGGGATTCCGCGAGGGGCTTCCCTTGTTCCAGCGTCAGCACCTGCGAAATGCTCTTCGCCCGCTCGCGAATCAGGGCGGTCGCGGCCAGGATGATGGCGCACCGGTCGTGCGGCGGCATCTTGGACCATGTGCGAAAACTGCGCTCGGCCGCGCGGGCTGCGGCCTCGATCTCAGCCGGACCGGCGTTCGGCAGCACCCCTAGTGTTTCAGCCGTGGCCGGATTCACGACCGGCCGGTTGCCCGCTGTCGTGTGTTCGAGCCACTCACCATCGATGAGCAAAGTGAGTGCGGGATAAGGCATGGTCGCGGGAAGCATTCAGCCGCTTGCCTACGCTTCCTGGCTGCGCTTCATCAATTTGTCCAAGATGACGTCGAGTTTGCGGTGCTCCTGCTCGTCCAATACGGCGAGGTACCACGCCTCCCTTTTGGCGGCCTCCGGCAGGATGTCACGGCACATTTTCTCGCCTTTACGGGTGAGCGACAAGATGACCTTGCGCCCGTCGGTCGGATCGTTGACCGAATCGATGAGCCCGAGATCGACGAGCCGGCGCTGCGCCCGGGAAACGCGCGCCTTGTCCATGCTGGTGCGCTCGACCACCTCGTTGAAGACGAGGTGATCGTAGGCATAGAGCGCCATCAAAATCCGCCATTCCGGCACTTGGATGTTGAACTGCGTTTCGAACAGCCGGCCGATCGACTGCGACACGCGGTTGGCGACGACCGATAGTTTGTAGGGGATGAAATCCTCGAGCTTGCCGATCGGACCCAGCACCGGCCGTTTCACCGAGGGCCTTTTCACCGACGGTCGTTTCACCGGGCGCCGCTTGGCTCCGCCGCCGCCAGACACGCGCCCCGTGCGGTTGTCCGCTTGTTTCTTCGTGGCTTTCGCCATTTTGTCGTCCCGCTTTCGAAGCCCTTCGAGCGCGCTTTTTTTGAGCGCGGTCATGGGAATAAAGGTTAGCACGACCGACGAAAGCTTTGTTGACAATGAAACAAGTTAGGTCGGATACTAGGTTCCGATGGGCACCGAAACCGCCTTCCTCAGCAACACCTGGTACGTCGCCGCGTGGTCCCACGAGATCGCGGCGGACGCGATGCTGGCGCGGACCATCACTCGAGTCCCTCTGCTTCTCTGGCGCGATCAAACGGGCCGGGTGATCGCTCTCGAAGATCGATGCTGTCATCGAGCCGCTCCTCTGTCCAAGGGGCGCCGGGAGGGAGATCGCATTCGCTGCATGTATCACGGACTGCTGTTCGACGCGACCGGCCGCTGCGTCGAGATTCCGTCGCAGGAGTTCATTCCACCCGCGGCGCGCGTGCGCTCCTTTCCGGTCGTCGAACGCTTCAAGTGGATTTGGGTCTGGATGGGTGATCCGCGCAGAGCGGACGAGTCGTTGATTCCCGACACCCATTCATTGGACGATCCAGAATGGCGCGGCGTACCGGGCTATTTGCATTACGACGCCAATTATCTGTTGATCACCGACAACCTGCTCGATTTCTCGCATCTCTCGTACGTCCACGAAACCACGCTCGGCGGTTCGGCGAAGTACGCGAGCGCCCGCCCGAAGGTGACACGTTCGGGGCGCGGCGTGCGTGTCGAACGCTGGCTGATCGATGACGCGCCGGCGCCTTACTTGCAGACATTGAAGACGTGGCAGGGAAACGTCGACCGCTGGAACATTTACGACGTGGTGCTTCCGGGCGTGCTCCTGATGGATTCCGGCAGCGCTCCGACCGGTACCGGGGCGCCCGAGGGCAAGCGAGTCGATGCAGCGCAGTTTTTCGGCTGCCAGGCGGTGACGCCGGAGACGGCAAGCACTTCGCATTATTTCTTTCAGCAATCGCACGGCTTTGCGCTCGAGGATCCGAGCGTTACCGAAAGCTTGACCGCCAGCGTGCTCGCCGGATTCTTGGAAGATAAGGAGATCATCCTCGCGCAACAGCGGATCCTCGAGCTCAATCCCGATGCGCCGATGCTGGCCATGCGCATGGACACGGCGCTCGCGAGCTTTCGCGCTCTCATCGACAAAGCCATCGCCGAGGAACGCGCCGGCACAGCCGCCGGCGCGAGTTCAGAAGCGGCAAGTGCACCGGCGCACTGATAGCATGGGGTGGCAATATTAGACTTCAGAGGCCGCGACGGTTTACCGTACGGGGCCGGGGATTTGAGGGACGGCTTTCTTGACGGGAGAATGACAATGAAGAATTCGAAGGCTTGCCTCGCGTGGGTCGGCGCGGCGGCAATGATGGGACCGTTGCACGCGTTCGCCGCCGACGCGGCCACGGCGCCCACCGGCGAACTCGAAGAGATCACGGTCACCGCTCAGAAGCGCTCGGAAAGCCAGCAAAATGTGCCGCTGTCCATGACCACCTTCGGTGCCGTGGCGCTGCAGGAAAAAGCGATCGCTAACTTTTTCGACTATGCCACGAAGGTGCCGAATTTGGCCTTCGCACCGACCGGCGACGGCGTTGGCACCGCGCGCACCATCTCGATCCGCGGCGTGTCCGGCAACAATGTGACCGGCTACTACATCGACGACACGCCCCTCCCTGACTCGCTTGATCCGCGGATTCTTGATATCGACCACATCGAAGTGCTGCGCGGGCCGCAGGGCACCTTGTACGGTGCTCGCTCGATGGGGGGCTTGGTGCGCACCGTCACGAAAGAGCCGGACCTCAATGATTTCAGCGCGACCATCCACGGCGGAGTGTCCAGCACCGAGCGCACCCACGAACCGAATGAAACCGCCGATGCTGTCGTCAATATTCCGTTGATTCAGGATAAACTTGCGCTGCGGCTGAGCGGCTTCTACGACTATGAGGCGGGCTACTTCACCCGCAGCTACTGCACCAATCCGGCGGCGGCCATGAACCTCACGTGCCTGCCGCTCGCTGGCCCCGGGATTACCACGGTGAACAACGTCGGGGAAATCGATACCTCCGGCTTCGCAGCGAGTCTCACGTTCAAGCCCACTGACTCGCTCACCATTACGCCGCGTTTCATGCTGCAGCGAACCGGCTATAACGGCTTTCTGATGGCGGATTATCCCACGGACCTCGCCAACGGCATCGGCTATCCTGTGCCGACAACCGGCGCGCCGACGCCGAATAAGATGGTTCCGACCGACTTCAACCAGGCGCGCTGGTTCAACGTTCCGGAAGGCGGGTGGGATGACTGGGGATTGACCTCAATCGCCGTGCACTGGAAGACCAATATCGGCGAATTGGTCTCCTCGAGTTCTTATTTCTCTCGCAAGGTGGTCGAGACGGAAGACGAGAGCGACTTCGTGTATGCGGCGATCACCTCGGGCGCCGGCGGCGAACCGCAGCCTGGCGGCATCACCGAAGAGAAGGACTACCAGGAGTTCGTGCAGGAAGTGCGCTTCGTCTCCGCCTTGCAGGGGCCGATCCAATTCGTCACCGGCGCCTTCTATTCAGACACCCACGGCCGCTTGCCGTTCTCGGCCTACTATCCCCCGGCGTCGGTGCCGGGGATCGATCTGACGCTGACGGGCGCGCCGGGAGTCGAGATCACGCCGGGCTATCCGAACCTGATCTTCGCGTCGGATTTTCACACCGAAGTCAAAGAGCCGGCGGTATTCGGCGAGGTATCGTACGAGCCAATCGAGCGCTTGAAGCTGACAGCGGGCCTGCGCTGGTACCAGGTCAAGACGTCGGCGGAAGGCTATGAGGGGGGGCTGGCCACCGGCGGCGGTCCGTTCATCGTCAGCCCTTACGAGACGCAGACCGAAAGCGGCAACAATCCGAAGTTCGAGGCGGACTACCACCTCACGCCGGATGACATGGTGTACGTCAATGTGGCCAAGGGCTACCGACCCGGAGGCCTCGTGCCGATCGTGCCGCCAGGCGAACCGAACACCGCGACCGATTGCGTCGCGGCACTCAAGGCGGTGGACCCCAAAATCACGATCGCACAGACGCGTAGTTTCAATTCCGACTCGCTATGGAACTACGAGCTCGGCGCCAAGACCGCGTGGCTGGATCATCGACTGACGATCGATGCCGCCGGATTCTACATCGATTGGAAGAACATCCAGCAGGAAATCCTGCTCTCCTGCGGCTTCCAATACACGGCGAATGCCGGTGCCGCCACAAGCAAGGGCGGCGAGCTCGAAGTGCGCGCACGGCCGGCGGATCCCCTCGAGCTGTCGCTCGGCTTGGGCTACCAGAATGCGACGATCACCGAACAGGGGGCAGGATCGCCGCAGACCGTGGGCTCGCCCGTGTATCAGGTACCCAACTGGACCGGCAACGGCACGGTGTCGTATACGACCCAAGTATCGAGCGACTGGAAGATGGTCAGCGAAGCCGACTACTCCTACATCGGCAGAAGCTACAGCGGCAACAACGATCCGGCCGATCCGCGATTGCGGCCCTCCTATCGGCTGATCAATTCCCGCATCGCGTTCGAGCGGGGGGCGTTCGAGGTCGCGTTCGTCGGCAAAAATCTCGGCAACGAGGTTGCGAACCTCGGCGATAATCGATCGATTGCAGCGGAGGTTCCGGGACGGCCGCGGCTGTTCGTGAACCAGCCGCGCACGCTCGGCGTGGAGTTCAGGCAATCGTTCTGATGCGGCTAGCGCATGGATAAGCCCGTTCGAGAATATTATTCGAGCTCTGGCTGGAGCATCATCGCGCTGTGTCTCGTCGCGGGTCTCTGCGGTTGCGGTAAACCGCAACAGAATCCCACCGGCACCGTCCTCGTTTCAATGGCGGACAACAGCTACTCACCCGCTATCGTGCGAGTGCCGGTGGGCGGATCAATCTTGTTCATGAACGTTGGGCGCAACGACCACAACGTCTTTGCCACCGATAAGTCTTGGTCGAGCGAGAAGAGCTTCGGCAACATCAAGTTGCGGCCGGGCGAGATGACCGAAATCGTGCTCAACAAGGCGGGCGTGTACCCGTTCTATTGCAGCCTTCATGCGACGCCCGATGGCAAGGTGGGCATGGTCGGCGTCGCCGTCGTGGGAGACATCCAATATACCCCGCCATCGGGCGCCCGCGGGATTCTTCCGACGGTCGACAAGCCCACGGGCGTCACGCGCCGCGTTCCCCAAGACTATCCGACGATTCAGAACGGGGTAGATGCCGCGAATCCGGGCGACCTCGTGCTGATCGACAAAGGTGAATACAACGAGGCCGTGTTCGTCACGACGCCCAGCGTGACATTGCGCGGCGTGGATCGGAATGCCGTCATACTGGACGGCAAATTCGAGCTGAGTACAGGCATCATGGTGGGCGGCAACGGCGTCGCCGTCGAGAACATGACTGCGCGGAACTACACCCTCAATGGATTCTTTTGGACCGCGGTGCAGGGTTTTCGCGGCTCGTATCTCACCGCTTACAACAATGGCGACTACGGCATCTACGCGTTCGGATCGAGCGACGGGCTGTTCGAGCATTCGCTCGCCAGCGGCTCTCCGGACTCGGCGTTTTATGTGGGTCAGTGCGCGCCCTGCAGAGTGGTTCTGAACGACGTCGTCGGCGACTACAGCGGCCTCGGTTATTCCGGAACCAATTCGAGCGGAGACATGTATATCTTGAATTCCCGCTTCGAGCACAATCGAAGCGGCATCGCCACTACGACGTTCGATATTGAATTGAACCCGCCGGGACGCGACACGACGATTGTCGGCAATGTGGTCAGCGACAGCGGGCTCGACAACGAAGCGGCCGGCTTCTATGCCACCGAAACATTGACCGGAAACGGCATCGCGTTGGTGGGAACGCATAGCAATCATGTGGAGCGCAATCTGGTGATCCGGAGTCGGAATAACGGGATTCTGGTGCTCCCAATTCTGGACCGCCATTACTGGCCTGCGACCGGCCACGTCGTTCGGCATAACACGGTGCTCGGGTCCGGACGGGCTGATCTCGCGGCCGGCGGTTTCGGCACCATCGGAAATTGCTTTTCCGCGAATGTCTATCGGACCTCGCTCCCTTGGGGATTGCAGGCGCTAAACGGATGCGGGCGGTGGCGTGTACCCATCGCGTCGGACCTTTCGGGCGATATGACCTTCTTCGGCGCGATTGCCCAGGTATTTACCGGTCAGTTTACCGTGAACGATTATCGCACCCGTCCGGCGCCGGCGGCGCAAGTCAACATGCCTGGCGGCGCAGACGCTCCAGTACGGCCGGCGGTAAACGTGTTTGCGGGCTTAAGGCTGGACGTTGACTCGATCAGGACACCGGCTGAGGGCAGCGCAAAGATCGACCCCGTGATCGCGCGCAAGGAGGATTGAAGTGCCGTCGATGTTCTCGATGTCGGCTCCCGCCAGTCTTTTCCAGATCTGGTTTGTGGTTTACCTCTATTTGCTGCCGTTCCTGTTGTACGCCACGTGGGCGTCGCTCGCCATGATGGACCTCTGCGAACGAGGTAAAGAATCTGCCCGCCTGGGCTTGAGCGCATTTGTCATCCTGGTTCCCTGGCTGGGCGGCGCCTGGTATCTGCTGAGCGCGGCTCGGACGCTGAGGCGTTCCGCCCGGGTTGCCATCGTGGCGACGGGACTCCTCCTATGGCTTGTGCCGTTGGTGGTCGGACTCTGGCTTGTCGGAGGCCCGCTGGGACCCAAGGCGCTGAGCTAAAGACACATTCGATGGGAGAAAATGGATCATGAACGTCACTTTGCCCAGCCACCTTCAAATGATTCTAGGGTTGTATGCATATTTGCTCCCGCTGCTGCTCTACGTCCTATGGACCACGCTCGCCCTGTGGGACCTCGGGCTGCGAGCCGAATCGACAGCGGCGAAGACCTGGATCTGGGTTTTTGTGATTCTGGCTCTACCCTTCGTTGGCGCACTCGCCTATCTCTTCTTGAGCGGCTCGAAGCTGACATCGCGGGTCAAATTGATCGCGCTCGGCGGCGGCGCTGCCTATTTGCTGGTCTTAGCGCTCGGCATTGCAATCGGCGGAGTTAGCTAAACAATGGTGCTGCGACGTCGCGACTTGTTCGGACTGAGCGGCATTGGCGGCGCACTCGGCTTGCTTGGCGGTTTGGCGTGGCCCGGCGCCAAGCGGATCGCCGCCAAGTACTCCGGTACCGCTCCATTGCCCCTGCTCGACCTCGATTGCACAAGCGATTCATCCGGCGCCGGGACCGGCGCAGGTTATTCGACCAAGTTTGCGCCCCCGGCCTACCTTGCCGCTGGAAGCCGCGACGGCTTGCACACGCCGCCGCCGTGGGCGCCGCGAGCAACCGAGGTGCGCGAGTTTGATTTATCGGTAATCGAAACTACGCTCGAAATTGCCGACGGCCAAAACGTCACGGTATGGGCCTACGGTGGAACGGTGCCCGGTCCGATCGTGCGTGCATCCGTGGGCGATCGACTCAAAGTCACCTTGGACAATCGCACCAGTTGTGCACACAGCGTTCATTTTCACGGTGCCCACGACGTCTCACAGGATGGACTCGGGCGGGTTGCGAAAGGCGAAAATCATTCCTACGAATTCGAAGCCGGCCCCGCGGGATTGCATCCCTATCATTGCCACGTACCGCCCTACGCGCGGCATGTGGGCAAAGGGATGTACGGAGCAATGATCGTCGATCCACTCGAACCGCGACCGGCCGCGCACGAATTTGTTTTGTCGCTGTGCGGATTCGACGGCGACGGCGATGGAGAAAACGATGTTTACACCTGGAATGGCGTGGCGGGATATTACGAACGTTTTCCACTCAAGGTACCGGTGGGTGAGCTCGTTCGCATATACCTATTGAATATGGTCGAACCCGACCCGATCGCTTCGTTTCATTTACACGCCCAGACCTTCGATGTATATCGGTCAGGGACATCTGTCTCGCCTCACGAACACACCGACATCGTAAGCCTGGGACCTGCCGAACGAGCCATTCTCGAGTTTCGGCTTCCGCGCCGCGGCCGCTATATGTTTCATCCGCATCAGAGTCGCATGGCTGAGAGGGGTGCGATGGGCTGGATCGTCGCCGTATGATGCCGCCCCTGCGAATACTCGGGCGAGTCAACCGCTCGCCAGGTATTCCTCGGCGGCGCTGCATGCACGCTCGATGAGGAAGGGCGTCATTTCGCGGGCTGTTTCGCTGCCTTGGCGCGTGTGGACCCATCCTAAGTACGTCGTACCGCGCGCGGCGAGAAATAGCGGAAGCCAATCGAGTTCGTCTTCGGCAAGCGGACGCTCACTGCGGTAGCCGCGAATAAGCGCGTCGCGCGCAGCAGGGTAGATGCTCTCGCCGGTGATGAAGTAGAGGGAAGTCGCGAGCTCGAATAGATGCCAACCAAAACCGGCATCGTCGAAGTCGATCACCTGCACCCGATTTCCATCGATGAGCAGATTTTCCGGAACCAAATCGGCATGAATCAGCCCGTAGCGTTCAGGCTTCATACCATACGCCGCGAGGCCACCCGCGATCAGTGCCCTGGCACGATCCAGAAGGTCTTTCTGCCCAGGCGTGAGCGCAGCGAGTTCCCAGAACCGTCCCCACAACGGTTGCTCGCCGATGAGTCCTGCCGCATCCCACGCATGGCGACGAAATCCCATCGGGCGCTGCCACCCGACGGCTTGGTTGTGCATGCGCGCCGCGATTCCGCCTATGGTCTGGTATTGACCGGCGACATCGCCACCCTCGCCGTTGATTCCGTTCTCGATCGACCCCAACTGGCGTCCCTCGATCCACTCGAACACGTCGATCTGGCGTGAACCGGCGGCGGGCGTCCCCACCACCTCGAAGTCTCGACCCTGCCGCGAACGAATAACCCGCGGCACCGAAATTCCGGCTGCCTCCAGCGCGCGCAACCAGGCGAATTCCGAATGCAGTGCCTCGTCCGAATGATAACCGTGGCGATGCACGCGAAGCACCGCCCGCCCGCCGCCGGCGAGATCGACGCGAAATACCGCGTTTTCGCGCACCTTGATCGGTGCGACATTCGTCACGGCGAGATCCCAGTCGCGCAAAGCGATGTGCGCGAGCGTCTGCATTTCTTCGAGGAATGCTCCGGACTCCGACGCGCTCACAGGTCCGCCATGGCTGCGTCGAGCGTCTCGATGAGGAGGTCGGCATGTTGCCTCGAGAAGGGCATCGGCGGCCGGATCTTCAGGATGTTGTCGTGAACTCCGATGCGGCTGATGAGCACGCCGCGCTCGCGCATGAGGTTGACGAGTCGTTTGGTTTGCGCCGGCGCGGGGACTTTGGTGGAGCGATCCGTGACCAGCTCGACCGCGAAGAACAGCCCCGTGCCTCGCACGTCTCCGATGAGCGCATGCCGGTCCGCGAGTTTCTTGAGCCTGCCGAGCGTGTAATTGCCCACGGTGACGGCGTTCTCGAGCAGACGTTCGTCCTCGAGCACGTCTAGAACCGCCGTACCGACAGCGGCAGAGACCGGGTTGCCGCCGAACGTATTGAAGTACATGTTCCGGCCGGCGAATCCGTTGACGAGATCGCTGCGGGCGATCACACCGGCAAGCGGGTGGCCATTTCCCATCGGCTTGCCAAGCGTGACGATGTCGGGAATCACGCCCAACTTTTGGTGTCCCCACATCTGGCCGCCGAGCCGGCCGAAAGCCCCCTGGACCTCGTCAGCGATGAAAAACCCGCCGGCGGCGTGAACGTGCGCAAGAGCCTTCGCCATGAATCCTGAAGGCACCGTGGGCAGACCTTCACTGGAAAAGGCCGTGCAGAACAGCAAGCCGGCGAAGCGCACGCCATCGGCGGCGAACGCATCGATCGCGTTTTTCACGTCGTTCGCGTAGGCCGTTGCGAGTTCCTCGTCGCTGCGGCCGGCCCGATCTCGGTACGGGTCCATTACCGGTACCGTGCGCACGTATGGGCCGCGCCTGTCCTCGGGGGTGAACAGCGAGCTCACCTGCATCACCGCCGCCGTGTTGCCGTGATAAGCCCATGCGGTCGATATGATTCCTAAGCCGCCGCTGCAATCGCGAGCGATGCGCAGCGCCAACTCATTCGCTTCGCTGCCGGTGCAGCAGAACATGGCCATCGAGAGCGTGGGGTCGAACAGCGATGTGAGCCGTTCCGCGTAGGCCACCACGTTTTCGTCGAGATAACGCGTGTGAGTGTTCAGAATCGCCGACTGGCGGCTGAGCGCTGCCACGACACGAGGGTGGCAATGGCCGACGTGCGGCACATTGTTGTAGGCGTCTAAATAACGCTTGCCTTCGGCGTCATACAGCCACACCCCCTCACCACGCACCAGGTGCAGGGGCTTGTCGTAAAACAACGGTGAATTGCGCCCGAGCACGCGATAGCGCCTCTCGAGCAACGAATCAGCTTTCATGTACGAATCCTTCGCGTCATTGACCTTGATAAAAGGCTTCGAGCACGACCGGGCTTTCCGGCAGGGTCGAGCCACCGTCGACGACGATCGTCTGCCCCGTAATGTAGGCTGCAGCGTCCGAGGCAAGAAACAGCATGGTATTTGCAATGTCGGCGGGGAGCCCGAGCTTTCCAAGCGGAATTTGCGTCGCCATCTGTGCCAGGGCTTCAGGTCCACCCAGAGCATCCATCGCGGGCGTGAGGATATAGCCCGGCTCGACCCCGTTCACGGTGATGTTCTGGCGCGCGTACTCGAGTGCCGCGGTTCGGATGAGGCCATTGATGCCGCACTTCGAAGCGGCGTAGTGCGCGGTGCCCGGCATGGCGACATTGGGGCCGGTGACCGATGAGGTAAAGAGAAAACGGCCCCCGCCCTGTTTGCGCAGGTGCGGCAGAGACTCCTGAATGAACCAGAAGCCCGCCTTGAGGTTCACGGAGAGAGTGAGATCGATGTCCGCATCCGATAGCTGTTCGATCGACAACACGGGATAAACGGCGGCGTTATGGACGACGATGTCGAGACGCCCGAAACGCTCCACCGTTTGCGCGACTACGCGCTTCACTTCGCTGTGACGCCCCACATCCGTCTGGTTGAGCCACGCGATGCCGCCGCTCTTGACGATGGAGTCGGCCACCGCCTGGCCGTTCGCTTGGCTTCGCGTCGCCAGCACGACTTTGGCGCCCGATTTGGCGAATACCCGCGCGATGCCCTCACCGATGCCTTGGCCGGCGCCGGTGACGATTGCCACCTTGCCCGATAGATCGACGATCATGGTTTATTTCCTCTTGATGTACGTTCACGAGGCCCGCAAACGCGCGGGTCTCAGCCAGATGAACTGAGCGATGAGCAGCGCGATCGCCGCAAGGGCGATTTGCAACGCGCGCACTTCGAGCTCGTAGCAGGACACCATGACCGACAGCGACAAAATGAGTGCCACCACTGCGATGGGTGAACCGCCGAGCGCGCGGAAGGTTCGCGTCAATTCGGGTTCTTTCTGCCGCAGGCGCAGGAACGCTGCAAGCAGCAGTACGTGAGAGACGCTGATCAGAAAGATGAATACCACCATGGCACTGTTCGGTGCGAACGCAGCCGTTGCGAGCGCGATGACGCCGACTAGGTACACGGCAGCCGACGGCGCCTGACGTGCGTTGACGCCGCCGAACACCCGAGGCAGGAAGCCGCTCTGCGCCAAATGATAGAACTGCCGCGAACCTGCGTAGGCGAGTGAAAAAAATGTTCCGAGCAGCGCCACCAAAGCCCCGGCTCCCACGAGACGGGTCATGAATACGGTGCCGGTGCGTCCCGGGTTCGACGTGACCGCCGCAAACAAGGGATCGTCGACCGCCGCAAGTCGATCCGCGCCGGTTCCCCCCGTAGCAATCAGCAGCACACACATCCCGATCACGAAAGCGACGCCGATCGCGGTGGCGAGCGCCTTCGGCATATTGCGGGCCATGTCGCGCATTTCGGCAGCGGCGTGCGCCGATTGCTCGACGCCGAGAAACAAGAACAGGGCAAACGGGATGCAGCGGGCGGCTCCGCCGAGCCCGTGCGGAAGCAGCGTTCTCACACCCGTCGGGGGCGACGCTGAAGAGCCGCGCGGACTGGTATTCGGGAGCCATGAACAGGCAAAAGGCCACCAGGATCACCAGCGCCGCCACGCCGACGGCGACGGTGAGACCGACTGCCTCGCTGGCGCCGCGCAATTGCAGCCCCATGACGAAGACGAGAAACGCGATCTTGACCGGCCATCCGCCGAAACCCAGCCACGCCGAGACATATGCCTCGCTGAACGACACAGCGAGCCCGGCGCCCACCGCGAGCGCAATGGCGACCGACATGCCGGTCAAATAGCCGGCCGTCGGGCCCGAGTGCCCGGCGTACATAGCCGTCGAATCCACCTGCGTCTGGCAGCGCGGCGGCGAGTTCTGCCACGCGTCTGGGTAAGGCACAAGAAAAGCACGCGCCATCGGCGAGTGCGGCGAGGAACATGCCGCCCCAGCCGCCGACTCCGAGCCCGTAGTTCCAGCCCGACACGTTGCCGGAAATCGCAATGGCGATTCCGAGGGCCGCCACTGAGTCCAATGCAGGGCCCCCGCCTTGAGGGTCGCCGGCGCTGCGGCTCGGCGGACGCTCATCGTGACCTGCTCCAGCCACGACGTGTGGACCGCTGAGCTGCGCCCATCCGGATTATTTGCCCCACCGGTAGGTGACGCTCGCTCCGAAGGTGCGCGGCGGACCATAAGACCGATTGGTCGATGCCCAGGAAGCCCGACAGATCCAGGTTATATACCCGATACCATCGATCGGTGAAGTTCTTGCAGAACGCCGACGTACTCCCAGTGCGCCACTTCCCGCTGGTGTAGGCCGACCCGCGCATTGGCGACGACGTAGGAAGGTTGAAGGTCATCCTCGGCATTGACGAGCTCGAGGTACTGCTGCTTGTTCCATTTCGCGTCGGACTCGACCGACAGCTGGCCGCCGAACGCCGGCCACTCGTAGCGGGCCACGCGCATTGATGCTCCAGGGCGGCGCCTGCGGCAACTGCGCGGTGACCAGAACGCCGGGCGGGCAGTCGGCACGTCCTCGGCGCGCGGTGTCGAGATAGGACACGCCGAGCTGCAGGTTGAGCCCGCGCATCGGAGCGACGGCGAATTCGAGCTCGCCGCCCTTTCACCCTCGCGTTGATGTTCTCGACGATCGTGGTGGCGACGTCGAGGAAGAAGCCCTGATAGTCCTTGTAGTCGTAGTAGAAGACCGACGCCGTTGACCCGCGCCTTGCCGTCCCAGAAGGTGGACTTGAAGCCGCTCTCGTAGCTGGTCAGCTGTCTCCTCGTTGTAGTTCAAGTTGAGCACCGGCAGATACGTATACGCGGGATTCAGATTCACGTAGCCCGAGCTCGGCGCCGACCATCCGCCGCCCTTGGCGCCGCGGTTGACGCTGGCGTAGAGCAGATTGTCGTGGTCGATTTTGTAGTCGAGTTCCACCTTACCCGTCGGGATGTGGTAGGTGTGCTCCGCCTGCGGGTAACCCGCCGCGGTCGAGTAAGTGACGGCGTACGGATAGCCGCCGGGCGGCGCGTTCGGGTTCGGCGGGCCGCACACGTTGCAGCTGTAGTTGAGGATATAGCTGCTTCTCGTCACTCGTGTAGCGCGCGCCGGCAATACGCCGGTCCAATGATCGTTGAAATCGTATTCCAACTGACCGAACACCGACGGCGAGCTCGTCTGCAGGTTGAGCAGCGCGAGGCCGTCGCCATAGGGAAACGGCCGACGGCGGATGTGATGTAGTCCGGCAGGGTGGTCTGTTCGAAGTTCGTCGGTTTTGTAGTTGAGGTAGTAGGCGCCCGGTGATCCAGCGCATCGACCCCGACCGTGCCATTGAGGCGGAATTCCTGGGAGAACTGCTGGTAATGCACGCCGGTGTCGTAGTCGAAGATCGGATTCGGCGAAATATCCGAGTCCTCGCCGTAGCGCTTCTGCAACTGCATGTAGTCCGTGACGGACGCGAGCGAGAAGCCCGCGAATTGCCAGTTGACGCGAACATTGGAGTCCCAGACGGTGCGGTTGGAATATCCCGCGGCGGTCCTCCGCCTGGTTGAACGGGCTGGTGCTGGTGTTCACGTAGCCGCCGAAATCGGGCGTGCCCGGCGGGGCGAACACGCCGCGGCCGGTCGCATCGGGAAAGGCGGCCGCCCATGAATAGTTGCCCTCGATCTCGTGATCGTTGTTGATCGCATCGCAGCTTGACCAGGATCTCGCCGTCGTCGGATGGCTTGATCTTGAACTGCAGGCGCCCGGCGTACTGCTTCTGATTGTTGATCGAGGCCCCGATGCGGTTGGTGATGTAGCCATCGCGGTCCGAGGTCGAGAAGGACAGCGCGGGTGTCGACTCTCTCGGAAAGAGGGCCGCCGACGGCGCCTTCGGTTTGTATCAGGCCGTAATTGCCGACGGTCACCTGCACGTAGCCGTCCGGCGCATCGGTGGGCTGCTTGCTCACGTACTGGATGAGGCCGCCCGTCGCGTTGCGTCCGAACAGCGTGCCCTGCGGGCCGCGCAGCACTTCGACGCGCTGCAAGTCGAACAGCGAACCGGCGAGCGCACCGGTATTGGCGACGTACACATCGTCCGAGTAAACCGCGATCGGCGCCTCCTGGTGATCGCTGAAGTCGTTCTGCGAAACGCCGCGCAGGTTATAGATGGTGACGGTCGCGCCGTATTGGTTGAACTGCATGCCCGGAACCTGGCCGACGATGTCCGTGACGTCCTTGAAGCCGAGCTTCTCGATGGTGTTGGCGTCGAAGGCCGTCACCGAAGTGCCGACATCCTGCATGTTCTGCTCGCGCCGCTGGGCGGTGACGATGATCTCGTCGAGCTTGTCGGTCTCGTCGGTATCGGCCGCCAGACAGGTCGCCCACGGACCGACCACAGCGGCCGCGAACAGGGCAGCGCGCGCGGCGCGCGCCAAGCAGTCGGAGGTTTACAAAGCTGTGCATCCCACTTCTCCAGAGAGTTATCGAGCAAACGGCAAGGTGATTGAGCAACCTGGTATCTTAGTCGACTCCAGTCGAGTATCCTCAACAACACTACGAGTGTCAATGTGTTGCGGCGACCCAACGAAAAAACTTCTATCCTGTGATGCGGCCATATTCCGCGCGCCGGGCATCGCCCGCCGCAAACGGCTGCTCGCGGCCGCGCGCGCCCTATTGGCGAAACACGACCTCGATGAGCTCAGTCTCGCCGACGTCGCGCGCGTTGCGCGCATTCCGAAAGGTTCGGCCTACCACTACTACAGCGACATCATGGACTTGTACGTGCAATCTGCTCGCGGTATTGGGCGAGGAGATGCTCGCCGATGTCCGTCGACCAATTCGCGGCAGCTCCCCCCGCGGCGTGGACCGACGTGATCGCAGCATTGGTGCGCCGCGGGGCGCACTACTTCGGCACGCATCGGGCCGCCCGGCAGCTGCTCATCAGCCCGAAAACGCCCCCGGAATTGAAGCTGCGAGACCGCCAGAGCGACGCGCAAATCGGCAAACTCTTCGAACAGCAGGTCGAATCGAGATTCGTGCTTCCCGAGCATCCCGAGAGGTCCGCCATTTTCTTCCGCGCGGTGGAAATCGCCGATCTCATGTTCAGCCTGTCCATGCTGGAGCACGGGGCCATCACGGACGACATGACCGAGGAGGCGGTGCGGGCAGTGGTTGGCTACTTGCTCGCTCATTTCCCGGCTGCTTTGCCCAGGCGCGGCCGCGAGATAGACATCCGCGGCTATTTGGAAGCATCGGCAGGCGTCAATTTGCCGCTGCGAAGACTGCCGTTGACGAAGAAATCACCCTTGCAAACCCAAGCTCCGTGCACCTTGGCCCACAAAAACAGGATGGCGAACGTGAAGGGTTTAGTTTTGGGGTCCGTTGGAAAGACCTGAAAGTCGGCCCAATCCCACCCGGCGTCGCCGTTGACGAAGGTATACACGGAATCAATTTTGACCCGATTGTCCTTCACCACCTCTTGATAGAGCGGGCGGATTTGATCGCGGCCGATATAAATGCCCTCGCCTTCGCCGACTGAGATCACATCGGGCGAGTAGAACTGGGTGACTATCGTTTCCGCGTCGTGACGAGCGAAGGCCCTCTCCTTCAGATCATATTTCGCTCGGATGGACCTTTTGAACGCGTCGAGCTCGGGACTTTCCTTGGACGCCGAAGTCTTGGCAGCATCGAGCGAAGTAGGCGCCGACGCCTCCCCCGCCGCCCAGGCTGCGCCGAAAGCGAGGTTGAGCAGCAGGAAGATAGACGTCGCGCACGAGGTTCGCATCAGCTGATCTCCAGAGCTTGCTTCCCGGCCCGCTCGCCTTCTTCGGCGGCGGTCTCCCACATTTGTGCGCCGGACAATTCCGAGTGGCCGAACGTGAGGCGGTGGAATCGCTTGCGCAATACGTCCTTCGGTGGCGGCTTGCCGTCCTTGCCGAAGAAAAATCCAGGTGGGTCGACGACGTAGGCGTGACCCCACCGATTGGTGATGATTCCCGCGATGTCACGATTGGCGTCGAAGCCGTAATCTCCAAACATCTTGGTGAATTGCGACCGTACGGCGGTCTCGATCTGTGCGTACGACATCGCAAATAACTGCATGCGTGCCGCGGTACATTGTTGCGGGAACGGCACGCCCGGGCAGCGGGAATGGGTTGTACATCGTCAAGACGACGGGTTTCGAAGGGTCCAATGGTTGGGTCACCTGCCCCGGGATTTCGAGGTTTCGGCGCAGGCTCGTAAACCAGCCGAATCCCTCGAACCAGCGCGCCGATGCGATACCCAACTTGTCGAGAAACTTCCAATTCCGCAAGGCGACATTGACCGTAAGCATGGGGGCATGGTGAAAGCCGTTCATCGCTTCGCGGTATTCCGGCGAGATGTCGCGGCAGATGTGCCGGTTCGCATGCTGCTGGCCGCACAAGATGGCCGCTTTTGCCCGAACCTTGTAGAGGTTCCCATCGCGGAGGTACGTCACTACCACATGTTTCGCCGATTCCGCAGGTCCGTCGTGCACGACGCTGACGACGGTGGAGGACAGCCGCATGCGAACCGGCTCATTGGCCCGATCGAGCTGATCCCATTGGACCGGACTGTTGAGGATGTCCGCCATGCGATATTCGCCCTTGAGCGCGGCGGGAATTATTTTCTTTAGGAAATGGCGCGCGGTGCCCGCATGACCGCCGGGGAAACTCGCGAGATAGATCTCATCGGTCGGATCCACGCCCCCTGTCTGGTAGCGGTAATAGCCGATCACGCCCGGCTGAATGAAGTTGTAGGCTGAATAGGCAGAGATGACGTCGGCGCCGAGTCCGCAACCCATCGCGGAGGTCATCGGATTGAGGTATTTCAGAACGTCGGGAAGCACTTCGGCGTCGATGCCGACGACATTCGTAAGAAAATCGGCGTACGTCATGCTGTCGAGCCATGGCTCCCAGTCAGCTCGCCGCGGCGGAGTGCGGAATAGTTCCATGTCGACGAGTGCTTTCTTGGCCGCGTCTGAAATCGGCGCGTATTTGAAGCCGTTCCGCCATGGATTTTTGACCCACCCGTGGCCCTCGTAATAAAAACCGGTGTCGGATCGCTCCCAACCAATATGCATCGGAGTCCACGCGTCCTCCGGAACGAGAATATCGCTGCTTAAACCGGTGGGCTTTTGGTATACGAACTCGTCTGGAAACCCGAGATCTTGAGCGAAGTGCGTCCACATGCCCGCATCCTTGGCTTTGTCGAATGGCACGACGATTCCTGTCGCACCCTGAGGTGCGGTCAGGTGATAGCCGTCGACCTCGAACTCGTTTTGTTTCGCCTCGCCGCCGAAGATCGGGTGCTGATCCAGCATCAGAACATTGCCGTCGGGCCGCTCTTTGCGGTAAGCCCAGCAAGCGGATAATCCGGCCATGCCGCACCCGACGACAATGGCGTCGGGGCTCTCGCCGGTGTCCTTCGCGGCGCGCAGCATCTTGTCCCATTGCTGATTGCGTATGCCCCCATGGGCCGCGTTGACCACTTCGTGAGTGTTGCCGTTGGATCTTGCGTAGTCGCCGATTCCGCCCGGGCCTGTCCAGTCCGGCCCCAAGCCGGTCATGGGCGCCGATACCGTCTGCGCGCTCGCTTGGCGCACGGCCGCCGGCGATGCCATCTCGAGCAGCGCCGCGCCCGCTCCTATCAGAGAACCCGCGACGAAATCGCGGCGCGTAACGGCTGCTTCGGCGGCTGCCGCGGGCAACGTATCGGCGGCTTGGCCGCCCGTTCGATCGATGGGAGTCACGATGCTTCCTCCGCGCCAATCAGATTTAAGGTCGAACGACTTTGTTTTACAAGTCACATGACTTGGTTAACTATAGCCGCCATTGCCGCGGCTCGTCAAGCCGGCCGCGACGGCGTAAAGTTGCCTCGAGTCTTTCGATAAGGCGGTTATGAAGTTTCATTTTTCAAAGGCGCCGCGCGTCGAATACCGCGAGACGCCGAATTCGCTCAAGATTCTGCGGGCCGCGAAGCAGATCTTCATCCGCGACGGCGGCGATAAGTTCAGCTCCCGGGGCGTTGCCAAGCAGGCTAAGCTGAGCCTTGGCGCCGTTCAGCACTTCTTCCCCACCAAGCACGAGTTGCTGGCGGCGATGCTCGAGTACGTCGTTAATGAATATGAATCCGAATACCAAAAATTGTGCGATCTTCTGCCGATGAACGGCGAAACACGCCTGCTCGGCGTACTCGATATCCTCGTCGGAGATATCTGGAAGCGCGATACGCGTAAGTTCTTTTTCGGCTTCTGGGCGCTCGCCTGTCACAATCCGGCAGCCAATAGGCTGTTCGGCGAAATGTATTCCTATCAGGTGAAGAGAATCGGTGCTTTTCTAGGAGCCGCGCGGCCTGGATTGACGGAAAGCCGGTGCGAGGAACTGGCGATACAAATCTCGGCCATGATCGAAGGCTTGATGCTCTTTTCGGCGCCTCGGGGCAAGCAATTCGCCACGCGTGAGCACATGAAGCACATGGTCAAGGAGACCGTGCTGCGTCTGCTGACGCAATAGCGAAGTGGCATTTCATATGTCAGACTTGAGCGGGACAATTGGGAGACTGCGTTGCACCTTCGTGAGAGAACTATTCCCCTCGTAGCTCGAATTTCGATCCTATTGAGTTGCGCTCTGGCCGTAGGGGCGCTGCGAGTCGGGTCCGCTTCGGCGGAAGTTCCGTCGGATGTGGGACGCGGACCTCCGGCGGCAACGCTCACGGTACCCGCGCCGAAGCACTGGGTATGGGTGAACGATTTCGTATTTCCCCACATGGCCGACGGGATGGCCTACCTGGTCGACGGCGATACCGGCCGATACTTGGGAACTCTCAGCACGGGCTACAGCTTTTCGCACCTGCTTCTCGCGCGGGACGGTAAAATCATCTACTCGCCGGAGACCTATTTCTCGCGCGGAACGCGTGGAAAACGCACGGACGTCGTCACCCTGTACGATGCGGGAACGCTCAGCCCGGTGGGCGAGATTGCGATACCGCCGAAACGCTCCTCCAACTTGCCCATGATGAGCAACGCCGTGCTGACGGACGATGAACGTTTCCTGTTGATCTACAACTTCAACCCGGCGCAGTCCGTCACGGTGGTCGACACCAAGACCCGCAAGTTCGTGCGCGAGATCGAAACTCCGGGCTGCGCGCTCGAGTATCCCACCGGAGCGCGCTCGTTTTTTACCGTATGCGGCGACGGCTCTTTGTTGCTCGTGAATCTGGACGACAACGGCGCGCCGCAGCAGCAGCGTACGCAGCCGGTGCTGAGCATGGGTGAGGATCCGGTGACGGAAAAGGCCGTCCGAATGGGAAAAACTTGGTACTTCGTTTCGTTCGACGGACGCATCGAACCGCTCGAAGCCGATTCGCGGCGTGCGGTCGCCGGGGCCACATGGTGGTTGACGTCCGAGGCTGAGCGCAAGGCGGGTTGGAGACCTGGCGGCATTCAGCAACTCGCGGTGAACTCCGACAAATCGCGTCTCTTCGCGATCATGCATCGCGGCGGCATCGCGACTCACAAGGACCCGGGGAAAGACGTTTGGGTCTTCGATGTGTCGACCCGGCAGCGGGTGCAGCAAATTGCGCTCAAGAAGTTGGCAAGCTCGATCCAACTGTCCCGTGATGAACATCCGTTGCTGTATAGCATCTTCATCGACGCCACCGACCTCGACATTTACGACGCATCGAGCGGCCAGCTGCTGAGAACCGTCGATCACATAGGCACGACACCGACGATCATGGTCACGCCCTAACCGCTCGTGCACACGCTGGAGGCGCATTTGCTCGATCCTGCCATCGGATCCTTGATCCTCATCGGTATCGCGCTGCTGTTCGCGATCGCGGGCATCCATAAGCTACGGGACTTCGCCGTATTTACGGAAGTTTTCGTTGCGTATCGCGTGCTGCCGGAGTCCGCGGGACGGCGCTTGGCGTGGCTCATCCCAGGCGTTGAACTCGCGGTTGCGGCGGCGCTGCTGTGGGTACCGTCGCGTCATTGGGCGATTATCGCCGCGATGGGACTCTTGTTCGGCTACGCGTCGGGGTTGGGTGTAAATCTCGCCCGAGGCAGGCGTGAACTCGATTGCGGTTGCGGCACGGCCGGTAATCGACGTTCGATAGCCGCTTGGATGATCTGGCGGAATTTATTTCTGGTGCTGGCTCTTGCGATCGCTGCAATGCCCTGGGTCGCGCGGCCTTTCGGCGGCCTCGACCTCTTGACCGTCATGGGGGGGCTGACGGCGTTGGTTGCGCTCTATGTCGCCGTCGATCAATTGCTTGGCGATGTGGCGCCCAAGGCCTTGGCCTTCAGTCGGAGGTCATCATGACCGCACTCGCCGTGTCCAATGTAGCGCTGTGGTTCGTGGTAATTGGTCTGTGCCTCGCGCTGCTGGCGGTTGTTCGTCAGCTGGGGGTTTTGCACGAGCGAATTGCGCCGGTCGGCGCCTTGATGCTTGCAAAGGGACTGAAGGTCGGGGAGTTCGCGCCGGCGATCGCCGTGGAAGATCTCGACGGGCGCTCGCTCACTTTGGGAGCGGCGCGAACCGACGGACGTGCTACGTTGCTCATGTTCGTGTCGCCGAGCTGCCCCGTGTGCAAAGCTCTGCTTCCCGTTCTTAAATCGAGCCTGACATCGGAACGCGACTGGCTCGACATCGTGCTCGCAAGCGACGGTGAAAATGCCAGACAACGCGAATTCGTAGCCGCTCACCGCCTCGGTAGTTTTTCCTACGTCGTCTCTGCCCCGCTCGGCATTTCATACCAGGTCAGCCGTCTACCGTTTGCGGCGCTGATCGACGCACAGGGGGTACTCCGAGCGCGCGGGATCGTCAATTCCCGCGAGCATATGGAAAGCCTGTTCGAAGCCAAGCGGCTCGGCTTCGCATCGATCCAGGATTATTTCGAAGCGGCCGCGCAACATCAGGCTGCATGAGCGGCCGGTGCCGGACTGAAAGGAACTATTCATGAAATGGTTGGATGTATTTGCGGAAAATTCGGCACGCTCGCTTGCAAGGCGAACGTCTCGACGCAGCGTGCTCGCCGGTCTCGGATCTTTTCTGCTGGGCGCCACTGCGATCCCGCTGTTGCCGGTGGCGCGCGGCGCCGAATCGAAAGCGCAGAACGATGCGCCGCCGGGCGCTGCTCCCGGGCAGGGAGCTGACCGCGGTGACGCTTCCTCGTGCGATTACTGGAGGCATTGCGCCATAGACGGTTTTTTGTGCGGTTGCTGCGGTGGTTCGCAATCGATGTGCCCGCCCGGCACGGATATGTCGGCGGTTACCTGGATTGGCACCTGCCATAACCCGACTGACGGCAAGGACTACGTGATTTCCTACAACGATTGCTGCGGCAAGAGCGCGTGCGGCCGATGTTTCTGCAATCGCAACGAAGGGGACTCCTCGCTGTTTCAGCCGGGAAAATCCAACGACTACAATTGGTGCTCCGGGAACTCCAAAGCCAATATTCCCTATCACTGTTCGACGGCTCGCATCGTGGGCGCGGCGAAGTAGGCGCCCGTGCGCGCGCTGATCGTGGCCGCGGCCCTCTGGTGGGTAAGTTCGAACGCTGCGTGGGGTTACCAACCGCTCGTCAACTTTCAAGTGCACTGCATGGGGTGCCACCTCGCCGACGGGTCGGGTGAATCCGGTCGGGTCCCCTCCATCCGCCGCTCGCTGGTTCTGTTCTCGGCCACGGAGCAGGGGCGTGAGTATGTCATCAGGGTTCCCGGTGTGGCGCAATCGCCGCTCTCCAACGGGGACACGGCGGCGCTGCTCAATTGGATGGCGAGAAATCTCAGCGACGTGTCCCTGCCGGCTGGTTTCACCGACTATTCCGCGGCGGAGATCGGAAAATCGCGCGAGCACCCGTTGGCGAAAGTCAGCGTCGTCCGCGCGCGCCTGATGAGAGCGGCGGCCTCGAGCCCGAAGTGAGGCGGTCCGCTCTGGATCTCGGCGTGTTGAGTTTCCTCGCGGCGCTTGTCATCTGCGTGCCGGCCAGGGGCCAAGTCGAAACGCTCTCGCAACAGGAATCCATCCACGGGTTTTCACCGGCGCGTGCGGCCCAAGAGCACGAGCTGGAGCGGATTTTCCAGACGCTTCCATCGGCCGACAAGGCCCGCGAATGGCACCGAATTTTTACCGCCGAACCCCACCCGGCGGCTTCTGCCGAAAACAATAGACTCGCGGCCGTCATTGCAGACGAATGGCGCAAGCAAGGGTGGGAGAACGTGACGCTGCGGCGCTACGACGTACTGCACTCCAGCCCACGGGCCGTCTCCCTTCAGATGACTGCGCCGGTCCGCTTCACGGCATCGCTTCGCGAAGAATCCTACGATCGTGATCCGGACACCAAGAATCCGCGCATTGACGGCGCCTATTTCGGGTACTCGGCTTCCGGCGACGTGATGGCCGAATTGGTCTATGCACACAGCGGGAATCCCGAGGACTACGACTTGCTGCGCAAGCATGGCATCGGCGTCAAAGGCAAGGTGGTCATCGTCCGATACTCCAATCCGTATAGCTATCGAGGCTTCAAGGCGCTTACGGCAGAGCGCGAAGGCGCCGCGGCGCTGCTGATCTATTCGGATCCCGCTGATGATGGCTATTCGCGCGGTAAGGTCTTTCCAAACGGTCCCTGGGGACCCGAGAGCCACATCCAGCACGGTGCGATCACCTACGACTATATCGTGCCCGGCGACCCGACCACCCCCGGATGGGCTTCAGTTCCAGGGGCCAAGCGCATCGCTCCGGCGGAAGCCCGATCACTGCCGAAAATCCCGGCGATGCCGCTTTCCTGGAAGGACGCGAAACCCTTGCTCGCGAACATGACCGGTGCCGAGGTGCCGCCGGAATGGCGCGGCTCTCTGCCCATTACCTACCGTTTCACCGGGGCAGTCACTGTCCATGTCCACATCGACATGGACACGAGCATCAAGCCCTATACGGTCGTCGAGGCGCGCCTCCGGGGCAGCGAATTGCCGGACGAGTGGGTGCTCGTGGGTAATCATCGTGATGCGTGGGTATATGGCGGCGTGGACCCCGTGAGCGGCACGGCCGCGATGCTGGAGTTGACGCGGTCTTTGGGCGAGTTGAAGCGCCGGGGAATGCGCCCGCGGCGCACGATCCTCGTCTGCAGCTGGGACGGCGAGGAATACGCACTCACCGGATCCACCGAGTGGGGCGAACAATTCGCGGCGGATCTCAAGAAAAAACTCGTCGCCTACGTCAATGTCGACGAGGCGGTAGCCGGCGCCGCGACCACCGCCGGTCCGGACGGATTGAGCTTCGAGCCATCGGCCGTCGCTTCCCTCGCCCCGATGCTGCTCGAGGCGTCAAAGAGTGTGCGGGCGCCCAACGGTAAATCTCTTTATCAGGCGTGGCGCGCAACGGCGATGCGCGATAAGAAATTGCGCTCGCCGCCGGCTGATTCTGACCTGGTCGAGACGCGAATCGGCAGCGGTTCCGACCACACAGTCTTTCTCAATCATTTGGGACGACCGGTGATCAATCTGGGATTTACGGGGGATTATGGCGTTTACCATTCCGCCTACGATGATCACTTCTGGATGACGAGCATCGGTGATCCGAGTTTCGCCTACCACACGACGCTCACGCGTATCTGGGGGCTGGTGGCGCTCCGGCTCGCCAACTCGGACATCCTGCCGTTCGACTTTGCGGCCAACGGTACGGCGCTGCAGGGTTTTCTCGCCGACCTCGAACGCGCAAACAAGATTGATCCCGGGCGGCTGCCGCTCCGGCGGCTCCAAGATCGCATTTCTGATTTCGGCAAAGCAGGCGAGCAGCTGCGCGAAGCGACCATGAATGACCTCGAGGCAGGAAAGGCCACCGCTGCGCAAATTCATGACCTCAATGCCCGGCTGCTCCAGGTGGAGTCCAACTGGCTCGACCCGGCCGGCATTCCTGGTCGGCCTTGGTTCCAGCACATCCTCTACGCCGCCCGCTATACGTACGCACACCTGGAGTTTCCGGGTCTCACCGAAGCGGTCGAAGCCGCGAATTGGAAGCAGGCATCGGAGCAAGCGGAGGTACTCGACGCAGCTCTGATCAGAAACACCCGAGCGCTCGAATCGGCCCTCTCAGCGTGGCAAAGCGGGCGTTGGTCGGCCCCTCACTCGACCGCCGCGAATCCTTGATAGCCGTAGGCGACGCGGTAATAGTAATGACGAATGATGTGGTTGTCGCGCCTCATGACGCCTTCTGAAATCGGGCCCATCCGCTCGACGCTCGCGGCCACACGAGTCGCAGCGAGTTCCTCACGGTCCCAAGCGACCAGCAAGAGCGTGCGCCCCCGCTGCGCCGCCGGCGGAAACCATCTCTCGTACATGAGACCAACTTGCCCGAAAAGATGCGCAGCCGACGACTCGCCGACCGACCGATCGCGATTCGGCCCGTAGAACGCCAGCTCGCTCGCGATCGCATATCGATCCATGCCGATGATCAAAGGATCGGTCCCCTCGGATTTCGAGATGTCGTCCGCGATTTTATGAATCTGGCTGCCGAACTCGCTCCAGCCCACCGGAATGAGCTCCACGTGTTTGTTGTAGCCCAGTCCGGGAATCCCAATGGCCAAATAATAGAGCCCAGCCCCGTAGAACAGCAGCAGGATGACGACGGTCGGCGTCCAGGTGTTGCGGATCCATGCGCGCAAACTTCCCGCGAGGCTCTGGCCGGAGTAAACGATGCCGAACGCCATCGCCGGAACGGCGGCGGTCCAGGGGGCGCCGGTCCAATCCAACTTGACTTCGTGACGCAGGCTGAATGCCACGAAAACCGCGAGGGGTATGAGGATCGCCACCCGGAGGAAGCGCCACGCTCGCTCGATTTCAACTCGGTCACCGGACCCAACATCCGGCGGTGCCCGGCGCCCGATCAACACCGCCGCAGCGGCCAGCCCGGTCGGCGTCAGCAGCACGACGGCAGAGGCAACGAGTTTGTGCAGCGCGAACGTGGGTGTTTGCGCAAGCCGTCGTGAAGTCTGGAATAGGAAGGAGGCCCATTCATTGTGGGCATTCCAAACGATGACCGGCGAAAATACCGCGAACGCCAGCAACGCCGCGCCATAGGGTTCCCAACGCCGCAACCACGGTCGCGAGCGTGGATCAGCTAACATGAAAATGAGTACCGACAAGCCCAAGAGGCCAATCGTGTACTTCGACAGCATACCGAGACCGAAGCACAGACCAGCCCACCACCAAGCGTGGGAACGCCCGCCCATGAGTGCCCGTTCCAAAAAATACAGTGCGGCAACCCATGCTGCAGTGAGCGGCGCATCCGGCGTCATGAGCATGCCGGCCAAGAAGAAAAACGGCAGCGTCTGCAGCAGCACGGCCGCCACGAGACCGCTCGGCTCGCCAAAGAGGTTTCGGGTGAGGCGGTACACGAAGAATGAAGAAACAGCGCCGCAACACAGCGCGCCGATCCGCACGCCGAACGCGGTATCACCGAACGCCAGCGTGCCCAAACTGATCAGCCATCCGACCATCGGAGGATGATCGAGATATCCGAAATCGAGATGGCGCGAATAGTTCCAGTAGTAAGCCTCCTCCGGGAGAAGCTGCACCTGGCCGCTGTAGAAAAAACGCAGAAGCAGCGCGAAAGCAACGACCCCCGCCGCCCCGACGCGCCAGCCTGCACTGCTACCCAGAGTCCATTTCGCGTAGGAGGCGCAGTATGCGTAGCCCGGTCGTATCACGACCGCGGTTGAGATGACGACGAAGACGATCGCGGCAAAGCCTCGCCAACCGGCGCCGCTCGCCAACGACGCATAGACCCCGCTTCTCAGGAAAAATACCAGCAAGCTCACCACGATCAAGTGCATGGAGAGAGCCAAATGCCAGGCCTGGCCGCTCGCGGCAACCTTCGTTCGAATACCGGGCAAGTAATTCAACGCCGCGGCTACGACGAAACTGAGGATTTGGCCACGCCCCGGGGACATGCCCGCGGCAATCGCCGCAAAATACGCAAGCAAGTCGATGGCAGGCCCGAGCAAGTCCGCGGCCTCGACGCGCCTGGCTCGCTCAGAAACGGCTGCCTGGCTCACGATGAGCCGGCGCAAATATAGAGGGCCGCCTGCCATTTCATCTATGCAACGGTACCTGAAAATTGAAATGGAGCGAATATATTTGGCTACGGAGCGCCGATTACTTTGAATCGCAAAGGTTCGATGCGGCAAGTGTAAGCAGCTCTTTCACCGCCCATCGACCGCCGCGCGCAACGCGGCCGGATTCTCGACGTCGTGTGCGCCGATTCTTCGTACGATTCGTCCGCTCCGGTCGGCGAAGACGGCAGCCGGCACTTCGGTCACTCTGAAGGCGCGAAATAGCGCTCCCGACTCGTCGAGCGACAGGGGTATCTGGATACCGTACTTGCGCCGGTACTCGCGCAAGTCTTCGGGCGTTGCCCAAAGACCCGAAGCGACCCCGAGCCAGCGAACGCGGCGGTCGTCCGCCAGTTCGTTCACCTGTTCGCGCATGTGACGGCAGTTTGACGAAACGGCGGGCCGCGAGGTCGCAAGATACGACTCGCACCAGGGCGAGAGGAACACCAAAATGATATCGCGCGGATCGGCGGGCTCACGGACACGAAACAGCGGGCCGTCGATTGTCGGCGGCAATTGTTGCGGGAGTCGGTCTCCCACGCCGTAATTGGGCGCCGCGACGGGTGCGGCCGTCGGGGATCCCATGCTCACGGCGGCCGCGACGGGTAACGCGCGGGCCGCTACGAGCGCCGCATCGAGCTGCGCGTCGGCCAAATGTCCCACGTACAGAATTCGGCCGTCCCGGCCGATCACGATGTGCTGCGGCGTGACCCTCAAATGGAAGGCAGCGGCGGCCTGCCCGTCGTCGAACACCATGGGCATCGTCAACCCAAGCCGGTGGCGGTAAGCCTGTACTTCGTCGATGGAATCATTGAACCCGGTATTGATTGCGATGACCGCAAGATCGGGTCCTGCGCTCTCGTAGGTATGTTCGAAGTGCGGCATCTGCTGCCGGCACGGAACGCACCAGGTGGCCCAGAATTTAAGATACACCGCCTGTTTGCCGTACAAGCGGCCGAGGTCGATCGTCCCGCCATCGATGGTGTTGAAGACGAGACGCGGAGCCCGGGTGCCGATGAGCGGTCGTCCCGCTCCCTCCGCCAACTGCTCCCCGCTCGTGCCGGCGTGAACGGCGGCACTGCCCGCCGTCAACCCGACGATCACAATCAGGGTCAGGATCCGATCGGGTTTCATCGAGAATCCTGCGCGGGGACCGCAATCGATATGGGCGTACCGGCGTCCCTGACCATGAACACCAAAATGCGGGCCGGCTTCGTCCGGCTCGCATTTGCCGACACCGTATGGACGTCCTCTGGGCCCTCGTAAAAAGTCTCGCCCGGACCAAGCGTCACGGCCTTCTGGCCGGCCACCTGCATCACGACGGAGCCTTCGAGCACGTAGACGAAGACCTGAGCGTTATGCCGGTGAGGCAAGGAGGCGCCGCCGGGAAGATATTCCACGGTGAGCATCCGTATTTCCTTGCCGCGTGCCCCCGCCACATTTCGCGACATCAGTTCTTTGACGACGCTGGCCACGGCCGCCGTGTCGCCGCCGGCGAAAGCCATCGGCGATGAGAACGAGAGAATCAGCATGGTCGAACAATAAAAGAGCCGCATCATCGGATACTCCGGGACCTCGAGCCGGGCTCCAGTTTAGCTCACTCGGGGTGGGCCGGATCGGGCTACGCCCTAGTGCAAGGCGAGGAATCCATATGCCTTGAACGCGGCATCGGAGGCGGGACCACGTACGAATGCGACAAATTTGGCCGCATCGGCTTTTGCTCCGGTCGTCAGCGCAATGGGATAGACAATCGGCGCATGCGAGTTCTCCGGAAACATGTCGATCGCTCGCACATTCTTGTCGACCAAAGCGTCGGTCTCATAGACGATCCCCAGCGGGGCTTCCCCGCGATCGACGAATGCCAGCGCGGAACGCACGCTATCGGCACGAATCAGACGTCCGGAAACCTCATTCCAAATTCCGAGCTTCGTCAAAGCCTCCTGCGCATAACGGCCAACCGGCACGGAGTCAGGATCACCGGTCGCCAAGCGACCCTTTCCCAATGCGGCGGCGAGCGGGAAATTGGGCGCTATTTTCAGTTTGATGGTGCTGTCGAGCGGCGCGATCAAGACTAATTGATTGCCGACCACGTCGTGTCGAGTTTGCCGCTGGATCAAATCGCGTTTTTGAAGGTAATCCATCCATTCCAAATCGGCGGAAAAAAATATGTCGGCCGGCGCGCCGTTCTCGATCTGGCGGGCCAAAACGGAACTGGCCGCAAACGAGAATTTGACGGGAACAGAAGTCTCCTTGGTAAAAGCATCCCCGAGATCTTGCAGCACATTGGTCAAAGAGGCCGCACCGAATACGAGAATTGCCGGATGATCCGCGTCAGCGGCATTGCCCGGCGACCCGAATACCAGCCCGCAAACAAGGAGCCAAGCTCCGAGGAAATTTTTCATGAATTAATCGCCCTGCTTTTCGTTATGTTTCATTGTATATGGCGGCGGCCAACGGAACCCGCTCATAAGCGTGTCCGGCGAGTGGTGCGGCGCACCCGGCACCCGAGAACGGGCGTACTTCTCGGTTCGCGGCGATTGCGGGGTGCAAAAACCAGCTAGATCAAGGTTTTGCGAGCGACCGCACAAGGGTCGATCGCCGCCGTCTGTAAGTTTCGGGGCATGTCAACCGCAGGGTCATCTGGTCAGGACCGCCCTCTGACCGACCGTCTCTCCGGTGAGCGTGCCCCCGCTGTCTCATCGCGCATTCTCGTGCGTGCCGTTTGCCTGTTAGGTTTGCTGCTCGCCGGTATGGTGCGCCCTGCGCAGGCCAGCACCTGCGCGCCGGCGACGATCCGCGGTACCGCACCCAGCGATTACCAGAACTACTGCTGGCTGGATTTTTCCGGCTATTCGGACTCGCTCGCGCAAGGCGGCGGTCAAGTCTTCAATTTCACGCTGCCCGACGGTTCGACTTTGAACCTGACGTTGCAGGTGAGCACGACGGGAGCCAGCCCGGCGCTCAACGCCCATGTCGTCCCCTCGTGGACCGGTTCTGCCATTGGGCACAGCGGCTTTAGCGGCATTCCCGGTAACCCCGTTCTGTACGAATCGCAGAACGGATCGACCGTGCAGGTCGTTCTCAACAATATCAGCGTGACGCCCCCGGCGGGCAGCGGGGTGAGCGATACCTACGCCATCATTGCCGCCGACGGCGAATCGACTAACCAGAACGAGTTGCTTCAGTTCACGACCAACGGTTCGGCGTGGGCGCAAGTGGCGCAGATTCCCAACGGCCCCAACTATCCGGCGGTCACGGGCGTGGGAAGCCAAACGGTGACCGAAACCGGCGTGGCCGGCACCGTGGGCAGTTTCGCATTTGCCTCATTCAACAATCCAACCGTGGTCTCGGCGACGCTCCAGGGCGGCGGCCTGCAGGGCGCCATGTTTGCGATCCGCTATGCCTCGGTAGCGCTGACCGCCCAGTTCAATGGCGCGCGCGCCAATGCCGCCGATCAATTCACCTACAGCATCAAGACTCTCGGCACCCAAGTACTCGCCTCGGGCGTCACCGCCGGCGCCGGCGCGGGTCCCTTCCCGCCGGCCAGCCTCACGACGATCGCCGCGGGATATCCCTTTGTCGTGAATGAAGTGCCGGCGCCCGGAAGCGTCAGCCCTGTCGCGGACTATGCCGTGTCCTTGACGTGTACTAACCAAGCGAGCGGCACCTCCTCGACCGTTCTACCCAACAATCAGACGGTCAGCACGTACACCTTTGCGAGCCTGCAATACGGCGACGCCATCAATTGCGTTTTCACCAACACCGCCAATCGCGCGAACCTCGGAATCGCTAAAACCGGGCCGGCGAACGTCAACGCGGGCGCTCCGATCAAGTACACCCTCGTGGTGAGTAACGCAGGTCCGCTCGGCGCCGACGGAACACTCGTGCAAGATCCGGTGGTCGCTAATTTCACCGCGGCGAGCGTTGCCTGCACCGCCGTCTCTGGCGGGGCCGTTTGCCCGACCGCTGCTCTCGCCACCCTCGTCAATCTGCAGGGCGCGGGCATCGCCATCCCCACCTTGCCGAATGGCGGCACCGTCACCTTCGTCCTGAGCGGCACCGCGGGTGTCGCCAATATCGCCAACGTTGCTTCGATTTTCGCGCCGGCGGGAGTCGTCAATAGCAATCCCACCCCAACCTCGACGGCGGCGACAACGGTCACGCCGGTTGCGGATCTCGTAACCGTCCTCAACTTCGCGGCGAACGTCAACGCGGGACAGCCGGTCACGGGCACCGTGCTCTACACCAACAACGGACCGAGCACCGCGAGCGGAATTACATACAGCCTCAGCGTCCCGGCGAATCTCGCCGTGCCGCCGACTTTGAGCGGTCTGCCCCCGGGGGTTACCTACGTCTACGTGCCCGGCACGGGGGCCGTCAATTTGACCGGCATGCCGAATACGCTGACGACAGGCACCGGGGTAGGCCCGATCACCGTGCGCTATTCGCAGCCCGCTACCGGCACTTCCATCGTTACCGCCGCGATAAACAGCACGACCACTGATCCTAATCCGGCCAACAACACCGCAACCGCTTCCATCGGCGGTCTCGACGTAGCGGACGTCGCGACAAAGATCACTTTTCCGGCGCACGTGAATGCGGGGCAACCGGTCATGGGCACGGTGCTCTACACCAACAACGGGCCGAGCACCGCGAGCGGCACAACGTTCACGTTGAGCGTCGCCGCAAATCTGGCGGCACCGCCCACGCTCAGCGGCTTGCCGCCCGGCGCCACGTATACCTACGTTCCCGGTACCGGCGTCATCACCCTCGCGGGTATGCCCAGCACGCTGGCCAGCGGCGCGGGCTTAGGTCCCATCACCGTGAATTACACGCAGCCGCCGTCGGCGACTTCTGTCGTCACCGCGGCGTTCAATACCACCACGCTCGATCCTAATTCGAGCAACAACACCGCGACCGCCACTATCAACGGAGTACTGATTGCGGACGTCGCGGCGAGACTGACCTTTCCGACTCACGTGAACGCCGGGCAGCCGGTCGCAGGCACGGTGTCGTTCACCAACACGGGACCGAGCACCGCCAGCGGCACGACCTTCACACTGAGCGTTGCCGCAAATCTCGCCGTACCGCCGACCTTGAGCGGTTTGCCGCCGGGCGTCACGTATACCTACGACGCGAGCACCGGCGCCATCAACTTTACGGGCGCGCCGATCATGCTGGCCGCCGGCTCAACGTTCGGTCCCATCAGCGTCAACTACATTCAGCCGCCGTCAGGGACTTCCGCCATAAAGGCGTCGATCGGCAGCACCACGACCGACCCGAATCCAGCCAACAACAGCGCCACGCTGACCATCACGGGTGCGGCCGCGCTGCTCATGGGCACGGTGTTCGTCGATAACAATCAAGACACCCGCTTCGACGCAGGCGACACAGGTGTTGCGGGCGCGACGGTTCAGTTGCTGGCGGGCACACGGGTGGTGGCAAGCGTTGTGACCGACTCTTCTGGCGGCTACACGTTCACCAGCGAAGTTCCCGGCAATTATTCCGTCGCGGTGGTCCCTCAGAAGGGCTACGTCGGCGACACGCCGTCGCCTGTCGCAGTCACGCTCGGCGGAGCGGCAGTGGTCGTTGTGAATTTCGGTGAGATACCGGCGGGCGCTGTGGGCGCGCTGGTGCTGACGAAAACCTCGCCGCTGGTGAACATCTCGGCGGGGCAATCGGTCCCGTACACCATCACTGCCAAAAATTCGGCGTCCACGCCGGTCCTCAACAGCTCCGTCACCGACCTGATACCACCCGGCTTTCGTTACTTCGCGGGCAGCGGCTCAATCAATGGCAGAAGAGTCAATCCTACCATCAGCGGACGCGAACTCACCTGGGCGCACTTGAGTTTTGCGCCCGGCGAAACGAAGACGTTCACATTGGTGTTGACCGCGGGCGCGGGCGTCGCGGGCGGCGAGTATGTCAATCAGGCCACCGCCTACAACGGTCTGACGCATGGGCTGATATCGAATCTGGCGAGTGCGACGGTGCGCATCGTTGGCGATCCGACCTTCGATTGTCCCGATCTCATCGGCAAGGTGTTCGACGACGCCAACGCGAACGGCGTACCCGATCCGGGCGAGAAGGGTATTGCCGGCGTGCGCTTGGTCACCGCGCAAGGATTGTTGGTGACCACCGACGCCGAAGGACGCTACCACATTGCCTGTCCGGTGATATCGCCGGATGCCATGGGTTCCAATTTCATCGTCAAGCTGGATGAGCGGACGCTGCCTTCGGGCTATCGACTGACCACGGACAATCCTGAGACGGTGCGCCTGACCGCCGGCAAAGTCACCAAGCTCAATTTCGGCGCCACCATTCATCGCGTGGTACGGATCGAAGTCAACGATTCGGCCTATGAGGGCATCAAGCTACGCTCCGACGTCGCCGCGCGCCTCGATGTCCTCGTCGCGTCGCTCAAGGATCAAGCGTCCATTGTCCGGCTCGCGTATGAGTCGGCGAACGAACCGGACGCCCTGGTCGCCGAACGGATGCAAGCCCTCAAGAGCGCCGTCACAGAGCTGTGGAAGGCCAAAGAGTGCCGCTTCCCGCTGCGCATCGAGGAGGACATCGTGCGCAGCGCGCGGCCGCCGGCCGGCGGCGGGGCAAACACACCGTGAACGTGCTTCGCCAACACCTGCACAAGCGGCTGCTCGGTGCCGGTCTCCTGCTCATCGCCGGGCACGCCGTGGGATGGGCGCAGAGCGCCGACCCGCCGAACTGTTGGCGGCTGGTGGGAGGCACCCTCGCCTGCACCCATGATCCTGCGGGCGACGCGCCGCCGAATACCGAACGCGCAGCGCCCTCGTCCCCACCCTCCGCCGCCTCGGTGAAACGCCTGGTCGCGGCAGCAGTTGCGCTTCCTAAGCAGCCTCCTGCGAAAACCCTGCAACTGTTCGATACCGTTCAGCAGGCCAATTTCGCATCGGGCAGCGACGAATTGAGCCCCGCCGCCATCGCGAAACTCGATGCCTTCGCCGCGTCGCTGCGAGATGCCCACCCACGACACGTGCTCGTGACCGCGCATACCGACTCACAACGGTTGGTCCGGGAGGCGCGCGTGCGTTTTGTAACGAACCAACGCCTGTCGGAGGCTCGCGCCGCGCGCGTCGTTCAATACTTGGAAACCGCGCTGAAACTTCCCGAGGACGCGTTTGCCATCCAAGGATTCGGCGCAAGCCGCCCGTTGGGCCGCAACGATACGGATGCCGGTCGGGCCCTGAATCGGCGCGCCGAGGTTTCCGTGTGGGTGGAAGAACCTGCGCCGCCCGCAGCTGCGCCGGCCTCGCCTGCGCCAATTCTGGAGAGCACTTCGAGCTGCATCGGCGATGCGGCGAACCAACTCGCCCCCGTGCGTATCACGGTGGATGGCGTGCCGCTCGACCGCCGCGAGGGCGCCAACGAGGCGGATCGGCAACGCTGTGTCGACGTCGCGCTGGCGCGGGCCGACATCCAAGTCCGCTACGATCCGCTGGAGCAAATGCCGTTTCTCAATACCCTCGCCATTCCGCAGTTCGGCGTGGTCGGCAAGCCGGTGCGTTTCACTACCTATTCCAACTATCCACGCTACATCGAACATGCGGAACTGCGGCTGTTCGCGCCGGATCAAAGCGTGCAACAGAAACCGCTCGCCGTCGTCCCGGTCCCCATCGGCGGCTCGGCCGAGTGGGTCCCCCCTGCTTTCAACGACCCGCTGCTGCGGGTAACGACCGCGCTGGCGACGCCGCACTTCGTGACCTACGTGCTGCGGGTCTACGACCACGCCGGGCATTTCGATGAGACCAAACCGCGGCGCCTGGATCTCGACTCAGACGGCTCCGGTGACGGACCCCGGCTCCATCAAGCTGGCGCGCGACACGGAGCGGGCGGCCTACGGAGACAACACGCTCGTGCTGCGCAATATCCCCGTGCACGGCGGCGCCGTGACCGTGAGCGGAAAAAATGTTCCTCCGGGCGATACGGTGCTGGTGCAAGGACTGCCCATTCCGGTGGACGATGACCATCATTTCGTTTCGCGGCAAATCGTGCCCGGCGGCCCCCAACAAGTGACCGTCAAGATTCTGAATGATCGGGGCGAGGGCTTGGAGTTCAGCCGCAATCTCACCGTGGCCACCGACGATTCGTTCTTCGTGGGTCTCGCGGACCTCACCGCCGGCAGCGGCAGCGCCAGCGGACCGATCGAATTGGTCACCGGCGATTCGAATCTCGCGCGCCGCGATTTCGTGAACGGCCAATTGGCCTTCTACTACAAGGGCCTGATCAAGGGGCAATGGCTGTTGACCGCGGCCGCCGATACGCAAGAGCAACCGATTCACGACTTGTTCAGCAATTTCTCCAGCAAGGATCCGCAATATCTCTTGCGGCGCATCGATCCTGACCGTTATTACCCGGTCTACGGCGACGACGGTACCACCGTGCAAGATGCGCCGACGTCGGGCAAGTTCTATGTGCGGCTCGAGAAGGGCGACAGCTCCGTGTTGTGGGGCGATTTTCAGAGCCACCTCATCCGGCACGGACTTCATCCAATACACCCGAACGCTGTACGGATTGAACCTTCGCTATCGCTCGCCCGAATCGACCGCCCTCGGCGAGAAGAAGAGCACCGTGGATGCCTTCTGGGCCGAGCCCGGCACCATGTCCTCGAGACAGGAATTTCGCGGCACCGGCGGCTCGCTGTACTACCTGCAAAACCAGGACATTTCCGTCGGCTCCGAGCAGATCTGGATGCAGGTACGCGACAAAGATTCGAATTTGGTTCTGTCTCAGACAGTATTGGTTCCGGCGCAGGACTACGACATCAACTATCTGCAAGGGCGAATTCTGTTGCACAGCCCTCTGCCGGCCACCGCCAATGTGGCGACTTTGGTGCACTCCGCCCAGCTCGACGGTGATCCGGTCTATCTCGTCGTCACCTACGAATATGTCCCCGGTTTCTCGAACGTGAGCTCGCTTGATTTCGGCGGTCACGCGGACCAATGGTTCGGAGATCATCTGCAATTGGGAATTTCGGACTTCCATCAGGGCGATCCGGGCGAAGAGCAAGATCTGCGAGGCGTCAACGGCACGTGGCGCTACCAGCCAGGCACTTACATCAAGTCCGAATATGCGTACTCGTCGGGCATCGGCAGCCCGACCCTCACTTCGATCACCGGCGGGCTTTCATTCAACCCGTCGTCACCAACGGCAGTCCTGCCAGCGCCGAGCGTGTGGAGGTCGGCGTCGATTTGTCGGAAGTCACCGATTCCATGAAGGGCCGCATTACAGCCTATTACCAGGATCGGGGCGCCAATTTTTCAGGTCCCGGTCAAATTACTCCCGGCATGGCGGTGCACCAAGACGGCGGCTCGATCAGCGTTCCCTTGACCGCCGCCACCCAGATATCCGGTAAGTTCGATAGCACCGAGTCGGGGGAGCAGACGGTGCAAAGCGGCGAGCTTGGGGTCGAGCACAAGCTCGACGACCATTGGCGAGTGGCAGTCGGCGCTCGCACCGACGACCGCGAAAACATCATTCCCAATGCGAGTCCTATCTTGTCGGAGAACGGTCAGCGCACGGACGTTGCCGTTACCGTCGGCTACCAACCGGCTCCCGGCAAGGCCGCACCCGTCTCCGGCGCGCAGGGTCCGAACAAACCGGCGGCGGCCGCCCCCGGCGCCGCTCTGCCGCCGTGGGATATTTATGGCTACGTCCAGGACACGGTAGTTCACACCGAGACTCGACCCGAGAACGATCGCACCGGATTGGGCGGGAGCTACCAGATCTCCGATGCCGCACGCATCGGTGCGGAAGCTTCGGATGGCGGCTTAGGCTTCGGGGGTAAGTTATCGACCGACTATCACATCGATGAGCACAGCAATGTGTATTTGAATTACACGCTCGCGGCCGATCAACCCGATGCCTTGAACGACGGGCGCGCCGGCACCCTCACCACCGGCACTCGCTACCGCTACAGCGATTCCACCAGCGTATTCGGCGAAGAGCGCATGCAGAACGGCACGCGGGTCGGACAGCCTGACGCACGCCTATGGCGTCGATTTCTCTCCCACCAAACAGTGGACGTACGGTCTGAAGTTCGAGGACGGGACGATCTCCGATCCGCTCGCGGGCGATCTCACGGTGCAATCGGTGGCGGCGACGCTGCAGTATTCAAAGAATCGTATCAAGTACAGCGGCGCCCTCGAATGGCGGGACAACGACTCTTCGATGAGCGGTCCTTCGCGAACCGAGCTGACCCGCAACAGCTTGAGCTACCAGGTGGATCCCGCCTGGCGCCTGTTCGGGAAGCTCAATTGGTCGCAAACCGACGGGCCCTTCAACTCGACCCTGAATGCCGAATATCGGGAAGCCGTTCTCGGCGCAGCGTGGCGGCCGGTGAGCGATGATCGCTGGAACACCCTCTTCAAGTACACGCTGCTCGACGATCAGCCCTCCACAGCGCAGATCAGCTCGCTGGGCAATACCATCGACTATGCGCAGCAAAGCCGCGTGGCCGACATCGACACCACGTACCAAGCAACCAGGTGGCTGGCGTTGGGGTTCAAGTACGCGATACGCAACGGCGACTTGAAGCCGACGCAAACCGTCGGCAACTGGTTCGCCAGCGAGGCGCAACTTTGGATATGCCGGGCCGACGTACTCATCGTGCGTGAGTGGGACGGCATGTTGGAATTGCGCCGCCTCACCATCCACGAGACGGACGATGAGCGCACCGGTGTGTTGCTCGGCGCCTACCGCCACATGGGAAATAATCTAAAAATCGGCGCCGGGTATAACTTCACCGACTATTCGGACAATTTGACGGACCTCAGCTATCGCAGACAGGGTTTTTTCATCAACACGATCGGAAAATTCTAGCCGCGTTCGCGCCGCGTCGCGCTGCACCGCACGTAAGCCCGCTCCGACAGGCAGTGCCGAACTGCTCGATAGTTTCGAAGGGATGGCGCTGACAAAATATTCGCTGAGCCCCAGGTAGCCTGTGCTCCCTCGATGACCGATCATCGGCCAATCACTACTGGAGCAATCATGGAAACCAACTATGTCTCACGCGATACCTATGGAATGTACAAAGGCATACAGCAGCAGCGCGGCCCAGGGCCGGCACTCATGGGTGCCGATACCTTGCTCGGCAACGACGTCTACAATACGGCGGAACGAGAGACTCGGCACCATCAAGGAATTCATGATCGACATGCAGAGCGGCAGGATCAGTTATGCCGTGCTGTCGTTCGGCGGATTCTTAGGCATGGGCGATCGGCTGTTCGCGGTTCCCTGGCAGGCGTTGAAGCTCGACACCGAGAACAAGCGATTCACGCTCAATGTCAGCAAAGAGCAGCTGAAGAACGCGCCGGGCTTCGACAAGGATCATTGGCCGACGATGGCCGACCGAGCTGGGCCGCCGGCGTGCATTCGTTCTACGGTATCACGCGGCCTGTCGATCCGCCAAGCACGCGCCGTACGATGTGAGGATTGCTAGACGTGAGGACAGTCTACGCCGAGCTTCGCGCATGGGTCGGCCAGCAGCCCTGCGATGGCCGGCCATCGAAGATGGCGCCGGCGACATGAGTCGGCAATCGCCGCCGGCGAACGGCGCGCGCGATCGCCTCGCGCGATCCGCCGGTTCTCAGGTCATAGGAGATCTCGAGCTGCGCGCCTTTGGAACCCGCACCCGCGATTGCAAATATTGAGCGGATGCCGCCCCGGGTACTTCAGACTCTGTGCATCGATCGGTAAATCCGGCCTCAGACAGCTGCTCCGCCAGTCGCGCCGCCAATTCCGCATCGCGGCCCTCCGACATGAATTTGCGACTCTCCGCAAGCAACCATGCACGGTGAGCACGAATTCGGAACGCGCCGCCATCGCCAGGCAACCGGATGGTCGAATCGATGGCTGGTGATGTGCAGGTCGCGGTTGGCTCCATAAGGCTTGAGCCCCTCGAAACCGAATAGGCTGTATTCGCTGCCCGCGATGAAGTGGGCGATTTCGGAAGTGCCGACTTCGATCATGCCGCCGTGAGGCGCGACGATCAAGCACGGGCGAGTGCGGCTCGTTCGCACGCCCGGATGCGATAGTCCCGGCCATCGTACTTCGTGGCGGGCAGAGTTCAGCGTATGAGCCGTACTTTCACTTGCGACCCACGCCTACAAGACCCACGGCGTCCAGCGCTCGATACGCCCACACGGAGGGCGCTAGAAACCACGGCGTGCCGAAGTAATAGGGCCGCGACGGAAAAGGCAGACCATCGAGGGCGGTACGGCCTGCCGCGAGCCCGGCCATTTGCTGTCCGATCTTCATTCCAAAATACGGAGCGAGCGGCACACCCTGTCCGCAATAGCCCATGCAGTAATAAAGGCCGTCGTGCACACCCAGATGCGGCATGGTATCGAAAGTGTACGCGACCCAACCCACCCAGGCGTGAGTGACGCGCACCGTCTCGAATTGCGGAAGTATCCTCTCTCATCATCGCCTGCAGTCGCGGCACGCAGGCGAGCGGATCTCTTTCGGCCAGCGCGGCCCGGCCGCCGAATATGATGCGCTCGCCGTCGGGCGACGGCCTGAAGTACACGACGACGCGCCGCGAATCGACGATGTTGCGGCCGTCGGGGAATGAGCGACCGAGCACTGCGCGGCTCCCAACGGCTCGGTCGCGATTTGGTAACTGCCGATCGGAATCACGCGCCGCCGATGCCACGGCGAAAGCCGGCCCGAGTATCCATTCGTCGCGATCAAGACCTTGCGTGCTTTGACGATCCCCGCGACGGTCGAGGACCTCGAAGCCGGCGCGCGAGCGTTTGGATGGCCGTCACCGCGCAGCGATCACGTCACGGCAGCGCCGCTGTCTTGCGCCCGCCGCAGCAGCGCGAGCAACAACTTCATGGGATCGAGCGAAGCGTCATCGTGGTACACGCAGCCGCCATGATAGAAATCGCTCGCAATTTCCTGCCGCTGTTCCGCTCGCGGCACGACCGTGATGCGTTGCTCGAGCCCCTTGGGCTGATGCTGCGCATCTCGCGCCATGCGCGTGAAGTGACGTGCCGTGTGCGCCCCAAAAAAGCAGCCGCTCTCGCGCCAATCGCAGTCGATCCGTCTCGGCGGCAAGCGAGCCTGCAGGTACGCGACCGCCTCGAGAGCCTTCGCGGCAAATCGCAAAGGCGCGCTTCTCGCCATGGAGCGACTCAGACTTTGAAGGACGGCTTGATGCTGTAAGCCACTTGGCCGCCATTGCGGCCGGAGCAGCCGGCGCCGATGGCGCCCGCGTCCAGCACGAGGGTGGTGCGACCCGCCGCGGCGGTCTCGCGCGCCGCCGATAGGCCGGTATAGCCCGCGCCGACGATGAGCACATCCACGGCGGCGGGCAGAGGCTGGTCCGCCAGCTCGAGGCGCCGGAGTGCTCTGCCTGCCACAGCGGCATTGCCGCCACGTCCGGCATTTCCGTCTCTCATCGAGATTGCCGCTCAGGTCCCACAGAAGGTCTGCAACACCCTCTCGTCGGGCTGCGGCGGCGCCGCGTAGGCCTGCGAACGCGGTCTGATCTTCGAAGGGTCGCGAAAGCACCGCGAGCATTTCCTCGAACGGTGCGAAGTCCTCGCGTTCGATCGCCGCGCTGATGACCTGCTCGATGCGATGATTGCGCGGAATGAATGCGGGATTGACCCGGCGCATCGCTCGGCTGCGTTCAAGGTGCGTCTGCGGCTCGCGTGCCGAGCGTAGCCGCCATCTGCTCCACCCACTCCTCAAACTCGCGCGGCTGCGAGAACACTAACGCGCGCAACTCGGTGCCGGCATTCTCGTTCGCCTTCGCGGCATCGCAAAGCCGCCGGAAGCCCAGGGTGTAGTCGCATTGATTTCGGTGCATGAGTTCGAGCCATTCCTGTATCAGCTCTGCGTCGCCTGGCTCGGAGGTCAAGAGCCCGAGTTTGTTGCGCATGCCCGACAGCCAATGAACTCCGTAAACAGCTGCGAGAAGTCGCCAATCGACCTCGCTGGCCGACTTCACCGCACGGGACTCGTCGGGATCGATCAGCGGCAACAGCGTCTCCGCGAATCGCGCCAAATTCCACTGCGCCGCTGCCGGTTGATTTGCGTAAGCATAGCGGCCCATGCCGTCGATCGAACTGAACACCGTCGCCGGGTCGTAGGAATCCATGAACGCGCACGGTCCAAAGTCGATGGTCTCGCCCGAAACCGCCATGTTGTCCGTATTCATCACGCCGTGGATGAATCCAACGTGCATCCAGCTCGCCACGAGCTGCGCTTGGCGAGCGCGACGGAGCGCAGCAGCTGCAAATAGGGCTGCTCCGCCGCTCTCAAATCCGGGAAAATGCCGCTCGATCACATAATCGGCGAGGCACCTCACGCCGTTCGAATCACCGCGCGCCGCCAAGTACTGGAACGTTCCCACCCGCACGTGGCTCGCGGCGACGCGGGTCAAAATCGCGCCCGGCAACGGCCTTTCGCGATACACGACTTCACCCGTTGCGACCGCCGCCAACGCCCGCGTCGTCGGAATCCCCATCGCATGCATCGCCTCGCTCACCAAGTACTCGCGCAGCACCGGGCCCAAGCGCCGCCCGCCCGTCGCCGTTGCGCGAGAAAGGGGTGCGTCCTGCGCCCTTGAGCTGGATGTCGCGGCGACGCCCGAGACGGTCGATGACCTCGCCCAGGAGTATGGCGCGCCCATCGCCGAGCTGCGGCACGAACTGTCCGAATTGATGCCCGGCATAGGCCATGGCGATCGGTTCGGCGCCCTGCGGTATCGAGTTGCCGGAAAAGATCGCGGCCAATTGGGGGCCATCGAGAGACTCCGCGTCGAGCCCAAGCTCGGACGCCAAAGCCTGATTGAACTTGATCAGCGTGGGATGCGGCGACCGGAACCGGATCGAGCCGCGCGAAGAAATGCGCGGGCAGCGCGGCATAGCTGTTGGCAAAGCTAAGACCCGGCAGCGCCAACGAGGCGTTGGGCGAATTCTCGCTCGAGCTGTGTGTGCGGCATGCCGCCATGTTAACAGCGATTGGCTCAAGGATCCGTGCCCGTGCGCTGGGTCCTGGCCAAGCGCGAATACAGCTTGAGGTAATTTTGCGCCATGTGATGCGCGGTAAAGCGGCGGTCGAACTCGGCGCGGATGCGGTCGCGGTCGAGCGAGCCGATCCGCCGCACCGCCTCGACGGCCTCCTCCTCGCTGTGCACGATGAAGCCGGTGACGCCCGTCCTCCAGCACCTCCGGCACGGAACCGTTTTCGAACGCGATCACCGGCGTGCCGCAGGCCATCGCCTCGATCATCACCAAGCCGAACGGCTCGCGCCAGGCGATGGGAAAGAGCAATGCCGCGGCATTGCCGAGGAACTCCTGCTTTTGGTGCTCGCGCGATTTCGCCGATGAATTCGACATCGCCCAGAGTGAGCAGCGGCTCGACCGTGGTCTTGAAGTACTCCTCATCGACCCGATCGACCTTGGCCGCGATCTTGAGCGGCAGCCCCGCTTTCGCCGCGATCCGGATCGCCGCATCCGGCGCCTTCTCCGGTGAAATGCGGCCGAGAAAGGCCAGATACCCGCCGCCTCCCGAGCCCTTTTCCAACAAATGTTGCGGCAACCCGTGCAGCACGGTCGCGACGTAGTTGGCGTCCGGCAGCGGTTCGCGCTGCGAATCGGAAATAGAGACGACCGGAATGTCGCCATACAGTCCGTAGAGCGGCGGCAGCTCCGGCAGATCGAGCCGGCCGTGCAACGTAGTGACCGACGGCGGCGCCCAGCCGGCGCAGCAGCGGGTAGCCGAAATAATCCAGGTGCGAATGGATGACGTCGAACTCGTGCGCGCGGCGCGCGACGGTTTCCAATTGCATGAACAAGCGGCGCGAAGTGATCTTTCACGCTCGGATCCAGCCGCAGCGCACGCGGCCAAATGGGCGCCAGCTTCGCCTTGGTCACACTGTCGCCCGAGGCGAACAGAGTGACATCATGCCCGAGTTCAACCAAAGCGTCTGTCAGATAGGCCACGACGCGTTCGGTTCCGCCGTAAAGTTTGGGCGGCACCGCCTCCGATGAGCGGCGCAACCTGCGCGATTTTCATATGAATCCCCGAGTCTTGGATCGATAACGCTATTCTTGTTTTCTTGGCGTATCAAATGCAATCGAGTGTCCGGAACCGCACGGCGTGGGCCGACTCTTACATTTGCGCGGCACGAGGCGCCGGATGAAAATTTTACAAATCGATAGCCTCAGGCTGAGGAGCGCGCGTGAATACATCCCCAGATCCGGCGCCCAGCTCCCATTCGGTGGACGAAGTACCGCAATTCGCCATCGCCGTAAGCGCCACGCTGCAGCAGCGGCGTACCCGCACCTTGAAGCACGGCGACACGTTCGCGGTATTCGATCACCGCGGCGACATCGGCGGGGAGCCGGGCAATCCCGAGGGACTGTATCACCGCGACACGCGCATGCTGTCGCAATTCCAATTGCTGCTCGAGGAGGCCCGGCCACTGTTGCTCAGCTCCATGACCCAGGACGACAACGCGGTATTCAACGCGGATCTCAGCAACCCGGACCTGCTGGTCGGACGGCAAGATCGCATTGCGCCGCGAGAACATTCACGTGAACCGGATCAAGTTCATCTGGGCCGGCGCCTGCTATGAGCGTCTATTGGTGCGTAATTTCAGCGATCGATCCTTGCCGGTGCGCCTGACGTTCCGCTTCGCATCCGACTTTGCAGATCTTTTCGAGGTGCGCGGCGAGAGGCGCGCGGCGCGCGGCGAATCCTCGGCGGCGCTGCAAAGCGACCATGGCGTCGCGCTCCGCTACATGGGCCTCGATGACGATCGAGCGGATCACCGAACTGGCTTTCTATCCCGCTCCGAAAACCTTGACCACCGCGCGCGCCGCGTACGAATTGACGCTCAAGCCGCGCGAAACGCGCCGCATCTTCGTACGCTGCGGAGTGCCGAGCACGGCCGACGGCGATTGGAGCGGCCGCTTGTTCTACCGGCGAATGCGTGCCGCGCGGCATGCTCTGCGCGAGTCGAGCGAGCGCGCCGCCAGCATCGACAGCTCCAATTCCGTCTTCAACGAAGTCGTGCGCCGCTCGGTGTCGGATCTGTACATGTTGATCACGGACACACCGCAGGGACCGTACCCCTACGCCGGCATACCCTGGTTCAGCACGCCATTCGGGCGCGACGGGATCATAACGGCGCTCATGACCTTGTGGCTCGACCCCACGATTGCCAAAGGGGTTCTCGGATTTCTCGCCTCGACGCAGGCCACCGCGGTCGAACCGGAACGCGACGCCGAGCCGGGGAAGATCCTGCATGAGATGCGTCACGGCGAGATGGCGAATCTGCGCGAGGTGCCGTTCGGCCGTTATTACGGAAGCGTCGATGCAACGCCTCTATTCGTGCTGCTGCTCGGAGAATATTTTCTGCGCACCGGCGACCTCGAGACGGTGCGCTCACTGTGGCCCAATGCCGAAGCGGCGCTCGAGTGGATCGATCGCTTCGGGGATCGCGATGGCGACGGCTTCGTCGAATACTACCGTCAGACCAAGGAAGGACTCGCGAATCAGGGATGGAAGGATTCGTATGACGCGATTTTCCATCGGGACGGCCGCACCGCGGACGGTCCGATCGCATTGTGCGAAGTTCAAGCCTACGTCTACGGCGCCAAGCGGCACGCCGCCCTGCTTGCACAGGTTCTCGGCCTCGACGAGCGCGCGAGCGCGCTCGCGAACCAGGCGGAAGCGCTGCGCCAGAATTTCGAAGCCAAGTTCTGGTGCGAGGAGCTTTCCGTATATGCGCTGGCCCTGGACGGGTCCAAGCAGCCTTGCCGCGTCATCTCCTCGAACGCCGGCCAGACATTGTTCACGGGCATTGCCTCGGCCGAACGCGCACAGTGCGTCGCGCGCACGTTGTTGTCGCCCGCAGTCTTCAGCGGTTGGGGCATCCGAACCATTGCGTCGTTCGGAGGCGCGGTACAACCCCATGTCGTATCACAACGGTTCGGTCTGGCCGCACGACAACGCCCTGATTTGTATGGGTCTCGCACGCTATGGGCTGAAACAAGCAGCCGCACAGATATTCGGTGCACTGTTCGATGCGGGGACTTATATGGATCTGCGGCGTTTGCCGGAATTGTTTTGCGGTTTCGCGCGGCTGCAGCGTAATGCACCCACACAATATCCGGTTGCCTGTTCTCCCCAGGCGTGGGCCAGCGCGACACCGCTCTGCCTGTTGCAGGCGACTCTCGGGCTCGAATTGCTTGATCGCAGCGGCGAGGTCGCATTCTACCGGCCGCTGCTGCCGGATTTCCTCGACCATGTGCTCCTGCGAAATCTGCGCCTGAGCCGCGGTTCGGCCGATGTGCTGTTGCATCGGCACGGCAATAACATCGCCGCGACCGTTACCCGCCGCGAAGGCGACATCGCGGTAGTGGTGCGCTACTGATCGATGTCAGTCTTCGCCGGCACGGCTGTGATAAAACTCTGAAATGAAATTTCGATTAGCCTGGTTCGTTGCGCTCGCCATGGTCTTAGGTCCGCTCTTTGGATTATTGCTGCACGCATGGTTGGGCAGCGGCCCCTCGGCGCAAACCGCTGCCGCGGATCTTTCCTTGGTAACCACTGCGTTCTTGCATCTGATCAAGATGATCATTGCGCCGTTGGTTTTTGCCACGCTCACAGTGGGCGTTGCGCGCATGGAAGGCACCGCCACGATCGCGCGGGTCGGCGCCAAAACTCTGGGTTGGTTCGTATTTGCGTCGATGATCTCCATGCTCATCGGCATCTTCATGGTCACGCTGTTCAAACCGGGAGTCGGATTGCCCGTCCCGGCCGCCTCCGCCGCGGCCGCCGCGCCGATTTCGGCACCGCTGCAACTCGCGGACATCCTCGAACACATCATCCCGACCTCGATTGTACAGGCGATGGCAAACAACGAGATTCTGCAAATCGTCGTGTTCTCGATCTTGTTCGGACTCGCGGCATCGAGCCTTGGGCGCCGGGTCGCGGGGTTGATCGATGCGATCGAGCAGATCGGCGCGGTGATCCTGAAGCTCACCGGCTATGTGATGGCGCTGGCGCCCATCGCCATATTTTCCGCTCTCGCGTCCACCGTGCTTACCCAGGGAATCGGCATGCTCCTGGTGTACGCCAAGTTCATAGGTAGTTTTTATCTGGCATTGGCCCTGCTCTGGAGCTTGTTGTCGCTCGCCCTATTCTTCAGCATCGGCGCGCGCGCGATGCAGCTACTCGCCGCCATCCGTTCGCCGGTGCTCATTGCATTTTCGACAGCCAGTTCCGAGGCGGCATATCCGCGAACGCTGGAGCGCTTGGAGGAGTTCGGTGTCAGTCCTCGGATTGCCGCCTTCGTCTTGCCGTTGGGCTATTCCTTCAACCTGGACGGCTCGACGATGTATTGCGCCTTTTCCGTGCTGTTCATCGCCCAAATTTTCCACATGCAGTTTAATCTGCATCAGCAAGTCGCCATGTTGCTGATTTTGATGGTCACCAGCAAAGGAATGGCCGGTGTGCCGCGCGCCTCCCTCATGGTGATCGCCTCGACACTGACCTACTTCGGACTGCCCGAACAGGGCTTGGTCTTGATCGTCGCCGTCGATCATTTGCTCGACATGGGACGCAGCGCCACCAATGTAGTCGGCAATGCCGTCGCGTCCACGTTGGTCGCCAAATGGGAGAATGAATTGCGGCCCGTGAAAGCGTAGCTTCCTGGTGAAAGCTTGGCTTCCTGGTGAAAGCTTGGCTTCGTCAAAGCCGCTGTTTGCGGCACACCATCAGTATCTCATCCACGTCCTTAGTCTCGATCAGGCCCGCGCCGAATTTCAGCGTCTTTTGGAATCGCAATCCAAGCGGCATGAACGCGCGGTTGTACCACCATAAGGCCCGCTCACGATGGTGCGTGAGCCACCAGATGCCGAGATCGAGCAGGCGCGTCGATCGGGGCTGCATGCCAAACACCGCACTGCGCTCGACCTCGAGGCGATGCCGCGCCAGAGTCGCCGGCAGGCGCTCCGGTTCATAGCGGCGTCGGTGGCCCACGAAGTCGTCGAACGCGGTCCAGCGTTCAGGGTGAAGCGGCACTGAGAGCAGGACGGTAGCGCCGGGCTTGGCGACCCGGGACAACTCCTCGAGCGCCGCAGCCTCGTCATCGACGTGCTCGACGATGTCCAGAGCGCATACAAGGTCAAAGGAGGCATCGGCGAAGGGCAATGATGTGACCAAGCCCATCACGACGGAAGCGCCTTGAGCGTGCAATATTCCGAGCGCGGGGCCGCTGATATCGACGAATTGCGTATCCTCGAGAGGCAAGCGCGGCCGCAAGCCGGGAGCCACCTCGAGTCTTGCGCCGGAGCACGGCAACAGCGACTGCACCAGAGGCCACGTGTTGAAGTGGTGAGGCTCGACCAAGCGCGCGCCCGACCACAGTGAGTCGTAGTAATGCCGATTCGCGTCCTGGAGCTCGCGCGCGCTGCATGTCCGCAATCCGGTTATTTGCATCGTACTGACTCTAACATCAGCACGCCGGCTACTCCATGCAACCTATCGACCGGCTCCAATCATTTGCGATGCGCGGCTCAGGCCCGCCCCGACGCGAACAGAGCCAACATGTCCTCTTCTTCGCCGGCTCCCTCTGCTTCATTGCCGAGCATCGCCAGACACTGATCGGCCGGCATCGGCCGCGCAAACAAAAACCCCTGACCCACCGTGCAGCCCAACTTTCTCAAAATTTCGGCCTGCTGATAGCCCTCGATACCCTCGGCAATCACTTGGATGTGCAAATGGCGCGCGATGGCGATGATGGCGCTGACGATCGCCAGATCGCTCGAATCGGTCACGAGATCTCGTACGAAACTGCGGTCGATTTTCAGCGCATCGACCCGCCAGTTCTTGAGGTAGCTCAAGCTCGAATAACCGGTACCGAAATCATCGATGGCGATCTTGATGCCGAGATCGCGCAGGCGGGCCATCGTGTCCTGGCGGCTCTCTCCCGATTTTGCCTGATTGCTGTCGAACACGGCCCGCTCGGTCATCTCGAGCTGCAACATTTCTGGGCGCAACCCGTGAGTCTTGAGGAGCGTGGAAATCGTCGACTGCAGCTCGCCCCGCTGCAATTGTGCGGGCGCCACATTGAGAGAGATCGGCACGAGCTTTACGCCGGCCTTCTGCCAGGCACTCATGGTCTGCAGCGTCCGGTGAAGCACGAAGTTGCCCATCGGTACGATCAATCCGGTCTCTTCCGCGACGGGAATGAACTGATCGGCGGGAATCATGCCGTGCACCGGATGACGCCAGCGCATGAGAGCTTCGAGACCGACCACCTTGCGCGTGAGAAGGTTGACGAACGGTTGATAGTGCACGTCCAGTTGCTTCAGCCGCAGCGCTTCGCGCAGCGAGGCTTCCATGGCGACACGATGCTTGAGCTTTCGATTCATGATCTGGCTGAACATCTGCACGTTGTTCCGGCCCCGATCCTTTGCTTGATACATGGCCGTGTCGGAATGCTTGAGGAGCTCTCCCATATTGTCGCCGTCTCTCGGGAACAGGCTGACCCCGACGCTGCCGGTCGTTTGCAGCGGGTGCTGATCGATGACGATAGGTTTATTGAGCGTCTCGATGATGCGCGCCGCGCCAAGCGTCACCTCGTCGTAGGATTTGACGTTGCGGAACACGACCACGAACTCATCGCCTCCCATACGGATGACGACGTCGGAGTCGCGCACGCATGCGCGAAGCCTGTGAGCCACTTCCTGCAGCAGCTTATCCCCCGTCTCGTGGCCGCGGGTGTCGTTGATGTGTTTGAAGCGATCCAGATCGAGAAACACCACGCCGAGCATCGCGTTCGTCGCTCGTGCCTCGTCGATCGCTTCGGGCAAGAAGGCGGCGAGGTAATGCCGATTGGGCAGATTGGTCAATTGATCGTGGTGCGCCATTCGATCGAGACGCTGCTGATTGTCGATGAGCTGCTGTTCCGCTTTGCGGCGTACCGACACGTCGTGAGTGACGTACGCAAGGCCTTCGCGGCCGTCCACATCCAGCTGATTGCATCGAACCTCGATGTCGATGACCGTCCCGTTCTTGCAGCGCAGTTGCATGTTGAGAGCCAATTGAGAGTCCGCAGTTTTCAGCCGCGCCAAAACACTCTCGGGCGACGAATTGGCGTCGACGAAGATGTCGCCTAGCGTCAACCCCTGCGCCTCGGTATTCGTATAGCCGAGCCGCGTCAGAAAAGCTGGATTGCAGTACTGAATCTGGTGCCGCGCGGAATCCACGATGACGATGCCGTCGTTGGTCTGATCGATGATGGCCTTGTAGCGGGAGTCGACCGAGTGCCGATGGCGAAAATACCGCTTCAACCCAATGATCACCACCGCGGCAACGCCGGCGGCAAGCAACGCCAAAAATCCGGCGAGCGCCAGCGTGAGTTCAGAATTCGGCCGGTCCGCATCCTCCACCGCATCCTTGAGAGCGGCGCTCTGCGCTCCTCCCGCCAATCGAAAGACCCACACGGGGCGCCCCGCGTCATCGTGCAGCACGGCGTAGCCGGACTGGCTGCTCGACACTCGGGTGCTCACGCCGAAGGAGTGTCCGGAGCGCGAGGCAATCCACGATCGAACATCGCCCGGCAGAGCCGCTGAATTGAATTGGCGAACCGGATAGCCGGCGAGCGACCCCTCGACGGATTCCGCGAGCCGGGCGAGCATCGACGGCGAAAGGATTCGGGTTGCTGCTAGCCAGCCCAGAGGCACCGGGGAGGCGCGGGAGACGATGGGTTGAGCGCCGATGAATTGGTCGTTCGCGAATCCCACGGTTGGACGGCTGATGGAAATTCCCGGAGCCGGGGAAACTCGCGCCGCCATGAGGGACTCGAGATACTTGACGACGGCGGGGTCAGGCGCCCGCTCGACCCATTGATGGTTGATCACGGCGCCGCTGAATCGGGTTGCGCCTGCGGCCGTCACGATGAGCAATCCATCGACATCCGGTCGGTCCGCGCCTCTCAGGTCAAAATGCGGGAGCGATGGGCCGCCGCCTTCCTGTACGAATTCAAGCGCGCCGTCGGTCTCCGCCAACCCACGCGCGACCGTTGCTAGATCGCTCGACTCCTTCGTGATGCTAAGTGCAAGTTGCCGCAATTGCAGCGTTAGATTTTCGCGTTGTAGCGCGGCCGTACGTTGCTGCCAACTGCGATGGCTGAACATGTACGTCGCCGACAATATGATGAGCGGCAATGAGCACACGGCGAAGAGCACCGGGCGTCGCCGCAGAAACCATCCGATACGATGGCGCACGGTCACGGCAGGTTCGTTCTTCGTGCCAATTGGGGGGTATGGGCTATCCTCACGCAATGCGACATAATTCTGATTCATGAGAATCCAAGGCCCAGTATGTTGTATGCCCCGTTATGCCACTGATATGCGGCGCACAATCCGGTGTAGGACATACGGCGGTTAGCGGGATGGATTCACAGGTTCGCAAAGCCGCCCACGGCGGCCCGTCGCTCGCAGCCCCGATCAATGTACGCTTGGACACCAGCCTCGAGCTGTTGCTGGAGCGGGCTCCCCCGGAGCCGATCGCACGGGTACTTGCCACGGTGGTCGCGACCGCCGGCTCTACGTATCGCAAGCCCGGCGCGCGCATGTTGATCATGGCCGACGGCAGTTACTTGGGACTGCTGAGCGGAGGGTGTCTCGAAGCGGATTTGATGCTCCACGCGCAACAGGTCATCGTCAGCGGCGTCGCGCGTGCAATCGAATATGACATGCGCGGACCCGACGACATTCTCTTTGGGATCGGTGCGGGGTGCGAGGGCGCAATGCGGGTGCTGCTCGAGCCGGCGAATGCCGGGAGTCCCGCGGCCGCCGCTTTGGCCGCGGCGGGCCGGCACACTCGTGCCGGCGTGCCGACGTTTCTGATCGCAGTCCACGAATCGAACGACCTGCCGCTCGGCACCTACAGCGCCGCTTCACTGCCGCCCGTTTTGGCGGCGGCAGCCACGCAATCGCTGGCCGATGCCTCCTCGCGCGAGATCGTGCTCGATCGCCGGGTCGAGCGTTTGCGCGCATTCGTGCAATTTCTCACGCCGCCGCCCCATCTACTGGTCTGCGGAGCCGGTCAGGACGCCCAGCCAGTCGTGAGTGCGGCGCGTGCAATGGGGTGGCGTGTGACGGTCGTCGATCACCGCCCCGCCTACGCCGATGCACAACGCTTTGCGGGCGCAGAAGTCATCCTCGCGGATGCGCGTTCGCTGCGCTCGGTTGTGGATTTGAATACATGCCACGCTGCCGTCGTGATGAGCCATCATTTGCTTTCCGATGTCGCGTATCTGCGCGAACTCGCCTGCGTCGGCACACCCTCATATGTGGGATTGCTCGGCCCGGCCGCGAGGCGTCAGCGGATTGCGCAGGAATTGGGAGATTCCGCCGACGCCTTGAGGATGCGCGTGCGAAGTCCCGTCGGTATCGACATCGGTGCGCTGACCCCCGAAGCGATCGCGCTCGCGATCGTCGGTCAGGTTCACGCGTGGCTCGCGGGGCGCGCCATCGGCGACACGGTGGAGCGTTGAGCGAATTGCTCCCAGGCCGCGGCCCGGGTATAACTTTGGAATCTAGCGCGGAGCTTCAGCGATGCGAAAAAAGCGCGACTGGCGGATCGAAGGCGTTCGGGTCATCAAAAGCGATCAGCTCGATACCAACACGGCGCAGACACCCGGCATGTTGCGCGCAGCCGCTATCGATCATAAACGGGCGGGTTCAAAGAAACTGTGGGCCGGCACGGTGCTGATTCACCCGAACGCGAAAACAGGCGCACACCACCATGGCGCGCTGGAGAGCGTGATCTATGTGGTGCGTGGCGTGGCACGCATGCGCTGGGGCACGCGCCTCGAGTTCGTCGCTGAGGCTGAAGCCGGAGACTTCATTTTCGTTCCGCCGTACGTCCCTCACCAGGAGATCAACGCGCTGCGCGACTCACCGCTCGAGTGCGTCCTGGTACGCAGCGACAACGAGTCGGTGGTCGTCAACCTCAGCATCGAGGCGGCCGAACGGGTCGAGGAGGTCTATTGGGTCGACCCTGTACATCGGCCGTCGATCAAGATCCCGCCGCCAACGTCTTGATCAACACCGACCAGTAGGTAAGCGCGCTGTAAAAGGCGTCGACGCGGATGCGTTCATTCAATCCGTGCGCGAATTCCTCGCTGTCCTTGATGAACACCCCTCCTGCTCCATAAGTGGGTATACCCGCATTTCTGAATACCGCACCATCGGTCGCGTAGGCGGCCTGGGTGGGCACGATCCGCGCACCGGGGTCTGCGGCGCCGACAGCACGGGTGACCGCGGCCATGACATCGGCTCGCATCGGCGAGGCATCCGAGACGAGCGCCTCGTAGCCCTGTCTCACCTCGACCTTGGAACCGACGCTTTTCTGCAGGGTTTGCTCTACTTCAGCCGCGGAGGTGCCGGGGAAGATTCTGCAATTGATCGTGGCTGTCGCCGATTGGGGCAGCGCGTTCTCCGCATGGCCGCCCGTCACCATGGTTGCGACGCAGGTAGTGCGGATCCGTCCGACGAAGGCCGGATTCTTCGCGATCTCGGCCGCGGCATCGGCATCGTGGGGATTGGACGCGAAGCGCGTCATCGCGGGGCCGAGGGGTGCGGGAGTCACCGGGCCGGCGGCCTTGAAATCCCCGATCGTCCAGTCATTCCACTTCACGGGAAATTCGATCCCCTGAACGGCCTTCAGCGCATCGGCGAGTTCATAAATCGCGTTGTCGGCGCGCGGCATGGAGCTATGGCCGCCGGCATTGCGCGTCGTCATCAGGAACTGCGCCGAGCTCTTCTCGGCACCTTGCACATAGAACAGCAGCGGCTTGCCGGTATCCTCGCTGAGCACTCCGCCCCCGCCGTCGCCATTGATGGCAAACTCTGCGTCGACGAGGTCGCGATGCTTGGTCACCAGATCCCTGGCGGTTGCTTGGGCGGTTTCCTCATCGCCGCTGAATGCGATGATGAGATCGCGCCTCGGCACGAAGCCCTGCGCCTTCAACGTGAGAAACGTCGTCGTCAACAGCGCCACTTCCTGTTTTACGTCGGAGGTGCCGCGCCCGAAGAAATAGCCGTTCTCCTCGGTCAAACGGTAGGGGTCGCGCTGCCAGTCGGCGCGCTTTGCCGTAACCACGTCCATGTGAGCGATGAACGCGATGGGCCGGCCCCCGCCGCCCTTGCCGCGGTAACGGACCACCAGGGAAGCGGTCTCGCCCAACGGCAGTACGTGGATATCGCCCGCGGGGAATCCGCCGGCCTTGAAGAGCTTTGCCAGATAGTCGGCGACGGCCGGAACCTGTCCCTTGCCCACCGAGCTCTCGATACCCACGATATGCGCGAAAATTTCCCTTGCCTGCGCGCGGACGTCGTCCGGCGCCCCCGGCGTACCGGCGCCGGCCGGCAACGGCAACGGCGGCCGCACCCGACAGCAAACTCACCGCCAGAAGTCCGCAGCTATTCGTCAGACGCTTGCTCATTGATTCTCCGGTTCCAAGCCGGTGCAGACGATACCAGAATATCCGTGCTAACCTACTTGCGGATCGAGTAAATCAGCGCGCCACAGACCCGCGTCGATCCGATGCCACTGCACTGTCCGCGAGGTAATTCGATGAGACACTTGTTGATATCCTGCACGGCGCTCGCTCTGTTGTGGGGTACCGGGCAGGCGCATGCCGATGCACAGAAGCTGCGCATCATCACGTGGGCCGATTACGTGCCCGCAGAGCTTACCGCGGCATTCAAAAAGGAGACCGGCATCGATGTCGAAGTGACGCTCTCCAACAACGAGGAGATGATCTCCAAGCTGCGTGCGACGGGCGGCGCCGGCTATGACCTCGCCCAGCCGTCTCAGGATCGCATCGTCTCGGTACAACGCGATTTCGGCATCTATAAGCCGATCGATCTTACCAAAATCAAGATCGAGCAATTTCAACCGGCGTTGCTCGATATCGTCAAGCGCAACACCACCTTGGATGGCCGGATGTACGGATTGCCTTATCTGTGGGGCACCGATGGCCTGGTGGTCAATACCAAGCGCACGACGATTTCGGATTTTGGGGATTTGTGCAGGCCGGACCTCAAGGGCAAGACCTCGATCCGTCTGCGGCGCCCGATACTGATGGCATTTGCGTTCGCCGCAGGCAAGGATCCGTTCGCCCTCTACGGCGATACGAAGGCTTACACCGCGCTCATGGACCAGGTCGGTGCGACGCTCATTGCATGCAAATCGAACTTCAAGTTCTTCTACGACAACAAGGATCAGTTGCTGAACGGCATCCGCTCCGGCGAGGTGTGGGCGGCGGCCATGTGGGACACCGGCGGATGGACGCTCAATCGCGACAACCCCGACATCCAATACATCGTGCCGCGCTCGGGCGCTCTGGGTTGGCTGGACACCTTTGCGTTGCCGGCGCGAGGTAGAAATGACGCCGCCGCTTATGCCTGGATCAATTTCACCATGCGTCCCGAGAACGCCGCCATGGTCATCAAGTCCGTCGGCAACTTCTCCGCCGCGAAGAACACCGCGCCGTTTGTCGACCCGCGCCTCAAGGCGCAGTTTTCGGCCGCCTTCCCTGACAGCGCCCTGAAGAACATCCACTGGTACCCGGCGATTCCCCCCGGGCTGGAAGAAATAGAGGGGCGGGTGCTCGACCGCATCAAGGCCGCCAATTGAGCACGCCGGATCTGGCCGCGGACGCCGTCGTCAAGCGCTTCGCGGAACACATCGCGGTCGATTCGCTGTCTTTCAGCGTCGAGCGGGGTAGTTTCTTCTCCATTCTGGGGCCCTCTGGCTGCGGTAAGACCACCTTGCTGCGCATGATCGCGGGATTCATCGCCCCGGACGGCGGCGATATCGCGATCGGCGGCAGGAGCATGCAAGGTATCGCCCCGAACCGCCGCCCGGTGAACATGGTGTTTCAACAACTGGCCTTGTTTCCCATGATGTCCGTGGGCGAGAACGTGGCGTTTGGATTGGCCCGGCGCGGCATCGGCCGCGCGGAGCGAATTAAGCGCAGCGAGGCAATGCTCGAGCGGGTGGGGCTCGGCGGAGCGGCGGCAAAGCGGGTGGATGAACTCTCGGGAGGTCAGCGCCAACGTGTCGCCATTGCGCGCAGCCTGGTGTTGGAACCCACGCTGTTATTGCTCGACGAGCCGCTCGGGGCGCTTGATCTCAAACTGCGCGAGCACATGAAAATCGAACTCAAGCAGTTGCAGGCCGCATTCGGAACCACTTTCGTCTATATCACTCACGACCAATCCGAAGCGCTGGTGCTGTCGGATCATGTGGGCGTCATGAACCAGGGTCGCTTCGAACAGCTGGGCACTCCGCAGGATTTATACTATCGGCCGCAGACGCCGTTTGTGGCGAGCTTCGTCGGGGCGAACAACCGCATCGTCGGCCGGGTAACGAATTTGGATCACACGTCGGTGGAAATGACTACTGCCGACGGTTGGACCCTTCGCGCACGGAAGCTTGGCGCCATAGGTGTGGGTGATGCGGTTGAGGGATTCGTACGTCCCGAAGTCGCGAGTCTGGGGCGCGTGCAGTCCGAACTTCCGGCGGGGCAACCCTGGCACTCGGGCGAAGTACAGAGCCTGTTATTTGACGGCGCCAATTCGGCGGTGCTGCTGCAGGAGCTGCGCACGCGGCGTGAATTTCGCATCGCTCTGCCTCAAACCGGCCAATTCTCCGACCTCAAGCCGCAGGAGAAGGTCCTGTTCAGCTTCGATCCGCAACGCGCGGTTTGCTTTCCGGCGCGCACCGGAGTGGCGGGTCAGGATGGCTGACGAGTCGCTGCCGGTTCGGTGGCAAGGGCGGTTGGGCCTGGGCCTCCTTCTGGCGCCGGCGCTTCTGTGGCTCGGAGCGCTGATCATATTGCCGCACATCGACCTCGCGGTACTCTCGTTTCGAGAGCGCGTCGGCCCGCGTCACTACGTTGCAAGCTTCGCCCAATACAAGACATTTTTTACCGAGCCGCTCTATTGGCATGTGTTCGTACGCACGGCAGTAATGTCGGTGCTGGCGACCTTCCTGACGTTGCTGCTGGCATTCCCGATTGCGTGGGTCATTGCGAAGCTCGCCCAGGGCCGCGCGAGCTCGCTGCTCTTCATCCTGTGTTTGATTCCATTTTGGGTCAGCGAAACGGTCCGCACGCTCGGCTGGATGATTCTGCTGCGCGAGTCGGGCGTGCTGCCGTCGTTGCTCGTGAAGCTCGGTATAACCGCGGTACCGGTCGAATTGCTCTACCACGACGCGACCATCATGGTCGGATTGGTCTATTCATCGATGTTGTTCATGGTAATTCCGCTCATCTCCAGTTTGGAGAGCTTGGACAATGCCCTGATCGAGGCGGCGTACAACCTGGGCGCCAACGGCTTCGCAGTCTTGCGCACCATCGTGATCCCGCATGCAGCGCCCGGCATTACCGCCGGCTGCATCATCGTTTTCATGCTCACCTTAGGCAGCTACCTGACGCCGACCTTGCTCGGCGGCAAGGATTCGCAGTGGTTCACCGAACAGATCTATACGCAATTCATCACCCGATTCAATTGGGAGCAAGGCGCCGCCTTGGGGTTTCTTTTGCTCGCGCTGTCGACCGCTTTGGTCATGATAGGTCTTAGGTTCGCCGGCCAGCGCTTCGGCGAAGTAATGCGCCGTACATGATACCCTCCTTGCCGCGCCCGACTTGGCTGCGCGCCACCACGGCGATCTACCTGGCCGCATTTTTGGCGTTCTTGTTTCTGCCGTTGATCATCGTGGCGATGTTCGCGTTCAACGATGCGCCCTACCCGGCGCCGCCATGGCGCGGTTTCACGTTGGACTGGTTCCTCGGCAATGCGGCCAAGGGCCGTGTCGGACTGTTCGCGGACAGCGACTTGTTGGGCAGCATGTGGACCAGCTGCATCGTGGCTGCATCCGTCACGGTGCTGTCGGTGATAGTCGGCACCTGCAACGCATTTCTCATCGAGCGTGGCCGCTTTTTCGGCAAACAAGCGCTGTCCTTGCTGATGTTGGCGCCGTTGGTAATACCCGGAGTGATCCTCGGCATTTCGATTCTCGCCTTTGCGAGCAGAATTGCGGAGTTCCTCAACGATGCATTCGGGCTCGAAGTGGACTTTCTGCGTCCCGGATTGGCTCTGGTGGTGCTCGGTCAATTCTCCTACATCGCGACCATCGCAACGCTGACCATCAGCGCGCGTCTGAAAAGATTCGATCGCACTCTGGAGGAGGCCGCATTGAACTTGGGCGCGTCCAAGGCCGCTGCCTTTCGCACGATCATGTTGCCGTATCTGCGGCCGGCCTTGTTGGGCTCCGCCGCCATTTCGTTCCTCATGTCTTTTGCAGATTTCAACACCACGTTGATGCTGGTCGGCACGGATTCGCCTTTGACCGTGATGATGTATGGGCGGATGCGCGAAGGCGCGAGTCCGGTGCTGAATGCGGTGAGCCTGTTCCTCATGCTCGCATCGGCGCTGCTCGCGCTCAGCTTCATGCGCGGCGGCGATCGCCGCTCGAAAGCGGCGAACTCAACCGCGGCGTAGCGTCCTATTTCTTCGAGTCACTCTGCGCTCCCCGACGGTTCGAACAAAATCATGGAGGGAAGCTCCGCCAAATCATCAATCAGGACGTCGCAAGGCAATTCGCGCGGGTCCTGCCCCTCGTTGTAGCCGTAGGACACACAGATGATTGGAATTCTTGCGCCTCGCGCAGCCTGCACGTCGTTGATCGAGTCGCCGACCATCAGCGTTCGCGAGGGCGGCACCCGAAAGAACTCGCAGGCAAACAGCAATGGTTCCGGGTCCGGCTTGCGGCGCTTGCAGCTATCGCCGCCGACCACCAAGTCGACCCACCCGCTTAAGTTCAGCCGCTCGAGCAACCCTAGAGCAAAACGGTGTTGCTTGTTGGTGACCACCGCGGTGCGCACTCCCGCGCCGTGCAAACGCCGCAAACATTCGGCCACGCCGGAATAGGGTTTTGCGTCGAATTCGCCGGATTCTTGCAGCCGTCCATAGTGATGAAAGAAACGTTCGACCATGGCCGTTTGGGTCGGCTCGTCCAACTCTCGGTGCTGGGCGGCTGCGGCGCGTTCGATCAGTATCGGCGACCCCCGGCCGATCATGCGCCGCACGTCATCGCTGGCAACCGGGGCCCAGCCGTAGTCGTCCAGCGTACGATTGAGGGCGAGAGAAATGTCCCCCACGGTATCTAACAGCGTTCCGTCCAGATCGAACAGTACGGCTTCGAGCGGCTGCCCTCGCCATCTTGCCGGCGGAGCCATCAGATCGCCTTCATAATCAAGCGAGTGTGATGCTGACGGGGCAATGATCGCTACCGAGGACATCGGCGTGAATATCCCCGCCCGTCACGCTTCCGCGAAGCCCCGACGACACCAAAAAATAATCGATTCTCCACCCGACATTGCGCGCGCGTGCGTTCGCAAAATGACTCCACCACGAGTAATGTCCGTTGCCCTGCGTGAACATGCGAAAGGTATCGACGAATCCCGCGTCCACGAAATTCTGGAATCCCTTGCGCTCTTCGTCCGTGAAGCCTTTCTTGCCGCGATTCGGCTTGGGGTTTGCCAAGTCGAGTTCCGTGTGCGCCACGTTGAGATCCCCGCATAAGATGACGGGCTTGGCGGCTTCGAGTTGCCGGCAGTAAGCAAGGAACGCCGGATCCCAATGTTTGAATCGGAGTTCCAGACGGCTTAGATCGTCCTTGGCGTTAGGTGTATACACAGTCACCACGTAAAATTTCTCGAACTCGGCGGTGATCACGCGGCCCTCGACGGCACTGTCGCGCTGGAGTTCGTCGGCAAACGTGTAGCGCTGCGCAAACTCGGTCGGAAAGCCGTTCGTGACGGCGCAGGGGCTCTTGCTTGGAGAAAACGGCGGTACCCGAATAGCCCTTTTTCACCGCGGAGTTCCAATATTCACGATACTCCGGCAGGTCTATCTCGATCTGGCCGCGCTCTGCCTTGGTTTCCTGCAGGCACAGGATGTCGGGTTGATGAGCCTTGAGGAACGACTGAAAAAGCCCTTTCTTGTGCACTGCACGAATGCCATTCACGTTCCAAGAGTAAATCTTCATGATGTGCATAATACAAGCAAATGAATGACTTGCATGATCGGGCCCCTATACCGTATTGACAATCATTCGCATTCGCGTTCACAATACGCCCCATGATCGTATGTGTATGCAAAGTTGTTTCGGACCGGCATATTCGCGCCGCCGTCAAGAATGGCGCCACCTGTTTGCGCGACCTGACCCGGGATCTCGGGGTCGGAACGTGCTGCGGAAAATGCCTGCCTGAGGCCAAGAACACGCTTAACGCTTCCTTGGCACGCCGCAACGACTGTAGTTCCAACTCTTACTTCCCGAGAACCGACACCGAATTTGCCGTCTGACGGCGCCCGCGGTTCGGGCATACAATCCCTGCCATCATCGGAAGCGTTCCTAAGAGGAGTTGCCGTGCAGGGTAATGTGAAAGTATTGGATTTTCTCAATCAGGCGTTGAAAAACGAACTCACCTCGGTCAACCAGTATTTTCTCCACGCGCGCATGCTCGATAACTGGGGACTGAAGCGCCTCGGCAAGATCGAATACGACGAATCCATCGACGAGATGCGGCACGCCGACAAATTGGTCAAGCGCATTCTTTTCCTCGAGGGCCTGCCGAATTTACAAGATCTCGGAAAGTTGTTCATCGGCGAGGATGTGCGCGAAATATTGGAGTGCGATCTGAAGCGTGAAATGGCGGCGCATCCCCTGTACACGTCCGCCATCGAACATTGCGAGTCCGTCAAGGACTACGTGAGCCGCGAACTGCTCGTGCATATTCAAAAAAGCGAAGAAGAACACATCGATTTCATCGAAGAGCAATTGGGGCTCATCGACAAGATGGGTCTGCAAAACTACCTTCAAAGCGCGATGGGCGAAATAGGCGACAGCGCTTCCGGCTGAGCGGCGCTTTTGCACGCTTCCTGGACCATCGTCAGCGCCGCGGTGGGCGAGCACAGTTCGAGTTTGTCGAGCAGCTCCCATGCGGCGGCCTCGGTTACTACTTGATACGGGTCATCGGGGTTGCGCGCCCGATTGTGCGCGGCATAACACACGCTCGCTGATAGACGGGCGACTATCATCGGAAACAGAACCCGTTGTTCAGATTCGGTCAGCGGATTGTGCCGGTGGTAGGCTCGAACAACATGCTCGGCAGCCGCCAAGGGGCTCTTCTCGTGGAGCATCGCGTACGCGAGCGCAATCCCCAACTCGCAGATGGTCGCCGAATACACCAGGTCGCCGAAGTCGAGCAAGCCTGCCACGCGGTCGCCTGCGATGAGCACATTGTAGTCGTTGGCGTCGTTGTGAATGACGCCGTGGCGCAGAACGGTCCAATCGATGCAGTCCCATTCGGCGAATGCCCGCTCGATTCTTCTGCGCCGGGCCCGCGGCAACAGCTCAGCGTGTTCTCGAGCCAGTCCCGCGTGGCGCAAATCCCATTGCAACAATCGATGCATGGCGGGATGTGCGAAGCCGCGGAGCGCCACGTCGATTTGGGCCATGCTTTCCCCGATGGACTCGAACAGGGAGGCGCTGCGCGACAGGCACTTCGCCAACACCTCTCCCTCGAGCCATCCGAGCACGCGTACGCAATGAGTTACGCCCGCCGCCGCGTCGCGTATCGAGGTGACGTCCGCGCCATTTCGCGCAGGCACGATTTCCTGTACGCGGCATTCGCGCAGAGATTTTCCCACGCGGCGCATGGCCTGATGCTGGAATTGCAGCAATTCCGGAGCGTCGTCCCGGTTGGCGATCTTGAGAACGAATTTCTCGCCCCGCGCGCCGGTGATCAGAAAGTTCTGATCGCGCTCGCTGGGCAGCGCCGTCACTCGCCCCTCGATGCCGTAGTCCTCGAGAGCGACGGCAAGCGCCTCACGGGCCGTGAAGCGCGGAATGCTGTCCAGCGAAATGCTCATGGCATGCGGCTAGCCGGCAGGCGGCTCCAGTGCGAATAGCTGGGCGTCGATATCCCGAAAGGCCTTGAACTCGAGCGCGTTGCCGGTAGGGTCCATAAAAAACATCGTGGATTGCTCACCCGCTTGGCCCTTGAACCGCGTGCAAGGCTCGATCACAAACTCGACCCCGTGTCGCCGCAAATGCTGCGCCAACTCAGCCCACTGCGCCGTCCGCAACACCACGCCGCAATGAGGCACGGGCACGCCTTGACCATCGACGGGGTTAAAGTGGCTGGTCAGTTTTCCGGCACTGCCGAGATTGGGATTCAGATGGCAGACGAACTGGTGGCCGTAGAGGTTGAAATCCACCCAATCCGCCGCGCTGCGGCCCTCCGCACATCCTAGGATATCCTTATAGAAGCGACGTGCCTCAGCGATATCCCGAACTTGGACGGCGATGTGGAACGGGGTGAGCTCAGTTCGTTGCCGATGAAGACATTCCTTTCTCTTGCTCCTCGAACTTCAAGGACACTGCATGTTTCTGCTGCGTCATGGTCAAAGCTATTTTAACCTGCATTTCACTCAGACTCGCGTGGATCCTGGGATCGAAGATCCGGAATTGACGTCTCTCGGCATCGAGCAGGCGGCGGCGGCGGCGAGGCAGCTCGCGTGCGTCTCGCTGACCCGCATCATCGTGTCGCCCTACACCCGCGCATTGCAGACCGCCGAGCCGATCCAGAGAGTCCATGAAGTGCCCGTCGACGTCAGCTCCGAGGTTCGTGAGCGGGCGGCCTACGTGTGTGATGTCGGCAGCGCACCCGATTTGCTGGCCGCCCGATTCCCGCGCCACGATTTCACGCATCTGCGGGCGCATTGGTGGCATAAGGGAATCGAATCGACGCAAGAGACGATTGCGCGCGCCGACGCCTTCAGGGTGCTGATGGCGGCCCGAAACGACAGCGCGACAACCCTATTGGTCAGCCATTGGGCGTTCATTTTGGCTTTGACCGGAAAATCGATCGCCAACGGCGAAATTCTCGAATACGACCCGCGGGACGGGGCTCCCGGAGCAATCGTCTGGCCGTGAAATGGTATCCTTGTCGCCCGGTCGCGCGGCAACAACGCCTGCACGAACGCCATTAGTGCCTGACCTGAAATCAAAAAAGATCTCCCAATGCCGTTGACCCTCTTTGGGGGCCTGCGGCCGTTCAACCGCAAGGGGTTGGTACGAGAACTCCTCGCCGGCGTGAACCTCGCGTCGATCAACATCCCGCAAGTCTTAGGCTATGCCCGAATTGCGGGCGCGCCCGTGGTGACCGGGCTTTACACGGTGCTGCTGCCTCTCGTGGCATTCGCTATCTTCGGTTCCTCGCGTCATCTGGTGGTGGCGGCCGATTCGGCGACAGCGGCCATATTCTCAAGTTCACTATCCCGCATCGCCGTACCGGCCAGCGAGCACTACATGGCGCTGGTCAGCCTGGTGGCACTGTTGACTGCCGGATTGCTTCTGGTGGCGCGGATCTTCCGGCTCGGATTCCTCGCGGATTTTCTCTCACGCACGGTGGTGACCGGATTTCTCACCGGCGTCGGATTCCAGGTCGGTATCGCGATGCTCGGCGACATGTTCGGCGTCGAGGCGAGTTCGCGCTACTCGCTCGTTCGTTTATGGGAGATCTCAAACAGCCTGCCGCGGCTCAACGTTCCGACGCTGGTGCTGTCTACGATCGTAGCGGGCAGCATCCTCTTGGGTAAGCGCTTCGCGCCGCGATTGCCGCTTTCGTTGTTCGCCGTCATCATGACGATTGCGGCCAGCGCCGCGTTTCACTTTGACGCAAGGGGCATCGCGGTCATCGGGCCGGTCCCCGGCGGGCTGCCGTCGATTCGTTTTCCTGCCGTGACCTGGAGCGAAGTTCTGGCGCTTCTTCCGGTGTCCGCTTCATGTTTCGTGATGATAATCGCGCAAAGCGCCGCCACGTCGCGAGGATTCGCGGTTCGTCATCACGAGAGTGTCGATGCGGACGCCGACATTCTCGGACTTTCGGTCGCGAACGCGGCCGCGGCGCTGAGCGGCGCCTTCGTGGTCAATGGGAGTCCGACGCAAACAGCGATCGCGGATCGCGTGGGCGCGCGCAGCCAGATCGCGCAACTGGTGCTCGCAGCCGTGGTGGTGCTGGTGCTGTTGGTGTTGAGCGGCCCGCTGCAATACCTGCCGCGTTGCGTATTGGCTGCCATCGTATTTACCATCGCGGTCGGCATGATCGATGTGGCCTGCCTGCGCGACATCCGCCGCGAAAGCCCCGGCGAGTTCTATCTCGCCCTCACCACCGCGGCGACGGTCGTCGCGATCGGCGTCGAGCAGGGAATCTTGCTGGCGATCGCGCTGTCGCTGTTCCGGCACGTACGTCACAGCTACCGGCCGCATACCATGATGCTTGCGCCGGATCTGACCGGACTTTGGACGCCGGCGACGCCTGGCAAGATGACCGAGCCGGGGATGATCGTCTACCGTTTCGGAGCGGACTTGTTTTACGCCAATCAGAATCGCTTTACCGACGAAGTGCGCGCCCTTGTGGAGCGCGCGCCGTCGCCGGTTCGCTGGTTCATCGTCGATGCGGAAGCGATCTCGGATGTCGATTATTCCGCGGCGCGCTCCCTCTGCGAGCTGCTCGGTGATCTGACGCGTAAAGAGGTGGGCGTGATATTCGGGCGCGTCAACACTTATCTGCGGGCCGATATGGATCGACATGGCATCACGGCGTCGGTGGGCACGACGCGGATTTTTTCGACGCTTCACGAAGCAATCGCGCTGGCGCGTGGGGTAGGCCCGATCCCTTAGTTCGCTGCCGCGGCAGAAGCTCGTTCCGCGTCGATCCACTTGTCGAGCATGGCCGACAGGGTGCTTTGATCGACCGGCTTGCTCAGGAAGTCGTTCATGCCCGATGCGATGCTGCGGGTCCGATCCTCTGGAAATGCATTCGCGGTCATCGCAACGATCGGCACGTCATGATCCAGTACGGGAGAGGTTGCATCCCGAATGACTCGTGTCGTCTCGAAGCCATCCATCTCGGGCATCTGACAATCCATCAATACGAGGTCGTACCGGTTTCGGCGGAGGAGCTCGATCGCTTCCCGTCCATCCTTGGCGACGTCGACCTGGTATCCGAGTTTAGCGAGCATGTAGAGGGCGACCCGCTGATTCACGAAATTGTCCTCCACTAGGAGCAGCCGAGCCCGTGCAGGCGAGCTCGGACTGGCCCGCAATATCGGTGCGGCCTCGCCGGCCGGAGTGCTCGAGAGAGTCGGTATATGCGAAGCGGCTGCCCCACTGAGAAGCGCAGGCGGTCTCGAGCGGGTCGCTATGCTGGAAAGAATCAGTGGGCTCGAGTGGACCGGTGGGCTCGACGGGGCCGGCGCGGTTGCGCGGGGCGACGGGCTCGGCTCGGCCGGCGCCGCGGCCGCTTCGATCGAGGCACCGGCATTGAGCGGCAGCACGAACCAAAAGGTCGATCCCGACCCCGGATTGCTCAGCGCGCCGATTTCTCCGCCCATGAGCTCTACCAGGGTCTTACTGATGGCCAAGCCGAGCCCGGTGCCTCCGAAGCGGCGGGTGGTCGAAGAATCCGCCTGCGAATAGCGCTGAAACAGCGCTCCCATTTGCTCCGCGGTGATCCCGATGCCGGTATCGCTCACGCTGATCTTGACGTGCGTTGCGTCGGCCTCCACAGCCGAAATGACCACCGAACCACGCTCCGTGAATTTCACCGCATTGCCCGCGATGTTGAGCAGCACCTGGCGTATCCGAACGGGGTCTCCTTTGACGCACTTCGGCAGGCGAGAATCGTACTCGACGCTCATGGCGACGCCTCGCTCGAGCGCAGCCGATTGCAGGATTGCGCGCACCCCGTCGCAAACCGACTTCAGATCGACGTCGATCACTTCGACGGTCATGCGGCCCGCTTCGATCTTCGAAAAATCGAGAACGTCGTTGATCACGGTCAAGAGCGCGTCGCCCGAGCGCTGCACGGTCTCGGCGAACTCGCGCTGCTCCCGATTGAGCGGCGTATCGAGAAGCAAGTTGGCGAAACCCAGCACGCCGCTCATGGGCGTGCGGATTTCGTGACTCATGACAGCCAGAAGGTCGCTTTTGGCTCGCGACGCCGCCTGGGCTTTTTGCGCCCGGACCTCGGCATGCTTCTTCGCCTCGGCGAGCCTCAATTGCACGACTCGATCGCGTCGGCGCGCCCGCTGCGCTGCGCGGCTGAGCCGCAGCACCACGAAGCCGGTCAACACCGATAGCAACGAAACAGCGGCGAAGCCGATGATCCCGGCGCGCCGGATCGAGCCGATCCGCGCATCGAAGTCTCGAACGCTCATGTCGACGCCGACCACTCCGACGAAGTGTCCACTGCGATCGAAGAAAGGCGCATATGCGCTCATGTAGCTGCGCACCGCCTCTTTGACGGGCTCGTCGTTGACCGCGATTTCCTGCCGTTCGAGCGCCCGGCGCAACGTGGGATCGAAGGTGTCGTGCGGCGCCATGATCAAGTCGGGCGGCTCCGTGTCGCCTTCCACCCGATATTGATAATCGGTGCCGAGAACATAGTAAATGCGCTCATGGTCGAGAATGGCGGTGTAGACATAGATGATGTCTGAAGTCGCCTTGTGAAACTTGACGAGCGGCGCGAGCAAGGCGAGATGCGCCGGGCTGCCGGCCTGCTCCTGCGATTTGATCGATCGATGCAGATCGCCGTCAACGAGCGGCGCCGCGGCTCGCGCGAGCTGCAGCAGTTCGGAGCGCACCGCATCGAGCTGCGCATCTCGGGCGACGCACCATATGTAAAACAAGCCGAGCGATGAGATCACCAATACCGCGGCGCCCGCCAAAATTCCGTGTATGAACGAGCGATCGATCCGCCGAAGATGTGGTTTCAGAATTTGCACTTGCCCATATCCCGTATCGGCCCGCTGGAACCAGACTTAAGAGTACGCGGATGCGCTCGCCAATCCACCGAGCAGCCGGCTCCCTGGGACGCCCGTCACAAGAATTCACGAAGGATGTGGTTGGAGCGCTAGCCGACCAGACGAGTGCCGCTAAATGGCGCGGAACCAAACAAGTGCTTCGCCTCACCGCGAATGTGATCCGCGTCGACGGTCGCAGTAAATTTAAAACTCATGCGCATCGGACTCGTGATTCTCGCGGACCACTTGAGCTGGTTGCCCTCGATTCTTCCATCGCTGATGGTTGCATGGTGACCGGCATCGGAGAGCGAGCCGGTGAGGCGATCGCCGTCCACCATGAGGTCGAGCACGCCCGATTTGTCTCCCATCGGGGTGTTTATGGTGATATTCCATTTTCCGTGTGCTGTCATTGGTCGATCTCGCCGAGCGTCAGTGCGGCTGCACGCCGCAACGTGGTTCCCTCGGGCATGCGCCGCTCCGAGGACAGATGACGCTGGCCTGTGAATCGAGCGCATCGGCGATCCAAGCGATGTTGAGAACCTGCGAGGCAGCGCGAATGTTGGCGGCGGCTCCGTCGGGAATCTTGCCGTCGCCGCCGTCGCGGCAGGATTCGGCGACGGCGGCCACCACGCTCTCACCGTCGAACCCCTGGGCATCCAGCGCCGGCAGCAGGTCGACGCCCACCGATAACACGTGCTCCTCATCGAGGGCGTCGCGCGTCAGCAATGAATGACAACAATATAAGCGCGCGCGCTTGCCGTCCTGCATCACGGAGATCTGCGATTTGGGCTTGTGCATCATGGGCGTCGCCGTCGGTCGCTGCAGCAATCGGAAAACGGCCCAGCGCGGACACGGGTCGGACACGAGGCTCATGTTGCCCCAGGGCAAGGGAATACCATTTCCGCGATAGACCGCACGCAGATAGCCGGGCGCATAGGCGTCGAAGAAATGCCAATGCCGATAGGGCGACACGGCGGTCATGCGCCGCATGACCAGTGCCGGCGTCACGCCGAGCTTCTGACAGGCCGAAACGCTGTGCGCCTCGCGAATCAAGAAGCGCCGAAAGGGGACACGCGGGCACAGCAACGCGCCGGCAAAGAAACTGCACTCGAAGTCCCGCCAGGCGTAAAGCACGTCTTGAGCCCCCATGCCGGCAGTCGACGCCGGCGGCTCCATCTCGCCGCTGTGCACCGCGCTGTGCGGTGAAATGACGCCATCGCCGTTGTGCAGAATCTTGTGACCGACGAAGAACGCCAGTTCGTACTTGAGCCGTTCCTCTTGGCTGCGCAGCCGTTTGTTGATGAGCACGGTGCCCGGCGCCTCGAAGCGCGAGCGCACCAGCGCGCCGCTCGGTTTGCGGCCGTCGCCGTCGAACCATCGAATCTCCAGGCCGTGCCGCTTGCACAGCTCCATCACCGCATCGAGCGTGAGCGGCATCTGACGCTTCCCGCCTTCCTCCGCCGCGCGCTCGATATCGGGAAAATTATTGTGACGGGTTTCCTGCCAGACCCGGATCAGCAGCTGCGCGAATTGGCGCCCCGTCGTGCCGGTCTGCGACAAGAGTTCGGGCAACGCGTTTTGCAGCAGCTCGTGCGAAAATAGAAATGCCGGCTCCAACGGCATCGCTTCGAGTCCTCCACGGTCGCGCTGCGGCAGCGCGACTTCGACCTCGGTGTTCTCATCGAGAAACCATCGCGCGTCCTTGCTGAAGATTCCTGCCAGCATGTCGAGCATCGCAGCGGAGGGCATGCGCTTACCGGTCTCGACCATGCTGAGATAGGACACCGAGGGAGCACCCGCTGCGTCGATCTGTACGCAGCGCGCGGACAGCTCGTCCAACGTCAGGCCATTGCGCTTGCGCAACGAGCGAAGCTTCGCGCCGAGAAAATGACCTTGCCTGATGAGCCCTGCCACGCGAACCCCCAGTTTGTAAATTTCACACGATTTTGTGAAATTCACATTGTGAAATTTCTATTGTGTAAATCCGCCCTTGAACCACTTTAATCTTGAGGCTTACAGGAACGCAAGCAAGTCATCGATCAGGAGAGCAAGAGAATGAGCGACAAGTCCCCCACGAATTCCCGCTGGCGCGGTATCGAACGCCCCTACACCGCCGCGGATGTGTCCCGATTGCGCGGTTCCGTGCACATCGAACATTCGCTGGCCCGGCTTGGCGCCGAGAAATTCTGGCGGCTGCTGCGAGAGCGAACCGGTTGTCGGCGCGCTCGGCTGCATGAGCGGCAATCAGGCCGTCCAGGTCGTGCAGGCGGGCCTCAAGGCGATTTACTGCTCCGGCTGGCAAGTGGCCGGCGACGCCAACACCGCCGGGGAGATGTACCCGGATCAGAGTCTGTATCCGGTGGATTCCGTGCCGCGCATGGTCGAGCGCATCAACAATGCGCTGCTGCGCACCGACCAAATTCACCACATGGACGGCAAATCCGCTATCGACTGGCTGGCGCCGATCATCGCCGATGCGGAAGCCGGCTTCGGGGGCAACCTCAATGCGTTCGAGCTGACCAAGGCCCTGATCCGCGCCGGCGCGGCGGCCGTGCACTTCGAGGATCAACTCTCCTCTGCCAAGAAATGCGGCCATTTGGGCGGCAAGGTGCTGGTCTCGACCGGCGAGGCCATCAACAAGCTGGTTGCCGCGCGTCTCGCCGCCGACGTCCTCGATGTGCCGACCGTGATCATTGCGCGCACCGACGCGGACGCGGCCAATCTGCTGCTCAGCGACCAAGACTCGCGCGACGCGCCGTTCCTCACCGGCGAGCGCTCGAGCGAGGGTTTCTTTCACGTCCGCTGCGGAATCGAGCAGGCCATCGCCCGCGGCCTGGCCTATGCCCCGTATGCGGATCTGATCTGGTGCGAGACGTCAAAACCCGATCTTGGCGAGGCGCGGCAATTTCGCCGCGGCGATTCACGCGAAATATCCGCAGCAAGCTGCTGGCGTACAACTGCTCGCCCTCGTTCAACTGGCAGGCGAATCTGAACCAGTCGACCATGAAGAATTGGCGCGAGGAGCTTGCGGCCATGGGGTATCGCTTTCAGTTCATCACGCTTGCCGGCTGGCATGCGCTGAATTTGTCCATGTTCGAGCTGGCAGCGGCCTATCGTGACGACGGCATGCTCGGGTATTCGCAGAATGCAACAGCGCGAGTTCGGACAGGAACCCTTGGGCTACCGCGCGACCAAACATCAGGCATTCGTCGGCACCGGGTATTTCGACGCGGTACAAACGGCCATCACCGCCGGGGGCCACTCCACTGGCGCGATGGCGGGAAGCACCGAGGCCGAACAGTTCGCCTTGAAGCCGTCCTCTCGAGCCCGAACGTGTGGTCGCCTAAGGAGCATGCGGGGGCGATCGCCGAACACTTCCGCGCTTACAACGAGGAATTCGGGCGCATCACCCGCCGCGCGGCGCTGAACTTCCTGGCGGAGGATTGGCATGCCGCGCAGCAGGATGCGATCGCGCGCATCGAGCTCTACGAGCAGCGCGTGACGCGTTGCGTGGACGCGGTCGGCGAGGAATTGAAGCCGCAGCCCGCCAACCTCGCCCTGTGGGCGGACATCAAGCGCGCGTACGAAATGCTGGTGACGCGGCGGCCCGACAGCGACTTCTACCGCACGTTCTTCAATTCCGTCACGCGGGACTTGTTCGGTACCGTCGGCGTCAATCCCGAGGTCGAATTCTGCGCCACCAATGTGGGACGCGCCTCCGGCGCCGTGCCGATTCGCGTCTACCGCATCGGCGGTTCTCTGCCGGCGGCGGTGCGCGAAGTGCTTGCCGACTTGCCGTTCGGCGCGGCAATACGCGACCAGGATGGTGCGGTACACCGCATCAGCGCCGAAATCGGCCGCTACTTCGAGACCGGACGCCAGAGCGGCGCACCCGAATCCATCGAATTGATCGAGCCGGTGTTCTATCGCGGCCTGCGTGCCTTCGTCGTCGGCCGTCTCATCGGCGACAGCTCCCTCACGCCGCTGGTGATTGCGTTCAGCAATTCGCCGCAGGGCGTGCAAGTCGAGGCCGTCATGTTGTCGAGCGCCGAAGTCGGCTCGCTCTTCGGCTACGCGCGCTCCTATTTTCACGTGGATTTGCCCGTGGTCAGCGCCGCCATCACGCTGCTGCGCTCCTTCATGCCCCGCAAGCCCATCGACGAACTGTACACCGTGCTGGGACGCGCCAAGCAGGGCAAGACCGAGCGCTATTTCGCCTTGCAGCGGCATCTTGATACCTCCATCGACAGCTTCGTGCACGCGCCGGGCGAACGCGGGTTGGTCATGATCGTCTTCACGTTGCCCTCGCACGACTTGGTGTTCAAAGTCATTCGCGACCGCTTCGGAGCGCCAAAGACCAGCACTCGAGCCGACGTCATCGAACGCTACCAGTTCGTGTTTCGCCATGACCGGGCGGGTCGCCTGGTCGATGCGCAGGAATTCAGGCGGCTGCGGCTGCCGCGCGCCCGCTTCATGCCGGCATTGGCCGACGAATTGCTGCGCGACGCGAGCGAAAGCTGCCGCATCGAGGGCGAGGACCTGATCATCGAGCATTGCTACATCGAACGGCGCCTGCGGCCCTTGAATCTATTTCTGCGCGAGGCAGAACCCGCCGCGGCCGAAGCCGCGATCATCGATTACGGCAACGCATTGCGCGATTTGGCCGCGAGCAACGTATTTCCCGGCGATCTATTGTTGAAGAATTTCGGCGTAACCAGCCACGGCCGCGTGATCTTCTACGACTACGACGAATTATGTCTGGTATCGGACTGTGTGTTTCGCGACCTGCCGCAGCCTCGTTGCGAAGAGGAAGAAACCAGCGCCGAGCCCTGGTTTCACTGCGGACCACGCGACGTATTTCCCGAGCAATGGCTGCCGTTTCTGTCGATTCCGGCGGCACTGCGTGATGTGTTCCTCCGCCACCATGCGGAGCTCTTGACGGCGGCATGGTGGCGCGCCCAGCCGGCTCAAGCTAGCGAGGCGGCCTTGTATATATCCGAGTACCGCGCGCCGGAACGTAGTCCGCTCCGTCCTCTTCTGGTGAATCAGAGCTAAGAGCCAACACCCAGGCTCCCGCGGGCTTCGGCACGCGCTGAGGATGGGACGAGAAATTGAACAGCACCGCCGCCCCTGCGTACTGGAAGCGCAGCCACTGCGCCGCGGCATCGATCTTCACCTGAGCCTTTGCGGTGCCGCGCCGATCGAGTTTGTGCAACCGCAGATCGATCAAGCGGCGATGCCACTCGAAAAGTTCGGCATGCGGCGGGCTGCGGCAATTCCGACCAATCGAGCTTGGACCGATCGAAGGTTTGCGGCGCCTGCGGGTTCGGTACCTCTCCGGCCCAGTTAAAACCCGAGAATTCCCGGGCTCGGCCTTCCGCAACCAACCGGCCCAAGTCAGGATTCTGGTGGTCGGTGAAATAAAGAAACGGCGTGCGCGCACCCCATTCCTCTCCCTGGAACAGCAAGGGCACGAACGGCGACAACAGCGTGAGCGCGGCAACTGCCTTGAGCGATGAGACATCGAGCAGCATGCTCAGCCGCTCGCCCTGCGCTCGGTTGCCGATTTGATCGTGATTCTGCGCGCATACGACGAGTTGATCGACGCCTACGCCTCGCGGCGGTCTTCCATGCCGGCGTTTCCGGTACGCCGAATATTGACCCTGATAGACATACCCATCGCGAAGCGCGGTCGCGATGTCCTCAAGACCTTGATAGTCCGCGTAGTAGCCATCGGTTTCCCCGGTGAAATAGCGATGTAGGGCGTGATGGAAGTCATCGGCCCAATGCGCTTGCAGCCCATAGCCGCCGCGCACCGGGGAGAGCACGAGGCGCGGATCGTTGAGATCGCTTTCCGCGATCAGCACGAAGCTGCGGTCTAATTCGCTGCCCAGTTGGCGCACCGCGGCCGCCAGCTCCTCGAGTAGATGCGTGGCTTCAAAGCTGAAAATCGCGTGTACCGCATCGAGACGCAAGCCGTCGAATCCGTAATCGCGAAGCCACATCAACGCGTTGTCGATGACGAAGAGTCTCACGGCATCGCTGTGTGCGCCGTCGTAGTTGATCGCCTCCCCCCATCCGGTCTTCACTCGATCCGTGAAATAGGGACCGTAGCAGCCCAAATAATTGCCGTCCGGGCCCAGATGGTTGTACACCACATCGAGCAGTACGCCGAGGCCCCGCTCGTGACAAGCATCGATAAAGCGCGCGAGTTCCGCAGGCGTGCCATAGGCCGGCATCGGCGCGAACAAATAGACGCCGTCGTACCCCCACCCACGCTGTCCGGGAGACGTCGCAACCGGCATCAACTCCACATGCGTGATTCCGAGGTTGACCAAGTGAGGCAGCATTTCCTCTGCAGCCGCGTAGGTGCCCGCAGGCGTGAAGGTGCCGATGTGCAGTTCGTAGATCACGGCGTCGCGCAGCGGCTTGGCCCGGAATCCCGGACGATGGTACGGATGCAGCGCGTCCAACTCCTGCACCTGCGAATTGCCGTGTACGCCATCCGGCTGCCACCGCGACCGCGGATCCGGCAGCGGCTTACCGCCGTCGATTGAATATCTGTAGCCGCCACGTGCATCCGACGCCTCGAACTCCGTGCGCCAATATCCGTCCACGTCGCGTTGCATCGCCGTGCGCCGATCGGACGTCACCAACTCCACCGATTTCGCAAAAGGCGCCCACACCGAAAAAATCATGCGCTCTCTCGAATCAACAAGGCCACGGGAAATGCGCTGAACAATTCGCCCGCGGCAGTGCCGCCGCCTTGAAGCAGCGCATCGGTGAAGTAATTTCTCCAAATACCTCGGGGCATCGGCAGCCGCGTGTCGCCCCAATCGCCGCTCACCGTCATGCTGAAACGCGGCACCACGGCAATGAGATTCTCACCGCGTCGAAAAGCCAGTAAATTCCCCAAATGCGCGCCCTGCGCTACCAGTGGCTGATACTTGCTTTCACTCGAGAAATCGGACGGGCGCGCACGCCGCAACGCCAGTACACGCGTGGTCATCCACAGTTTCGGCAACCCGGAATCCCAGTCGGCCACCACATCCGAAGCAGAAAGGGAGCGGCACCGTCGGATCATGGCCGCGCGCAATTCGAAATCAACGGGCCGCCGATTGTCGGGATCGACGAGGCTGAGGTCCCACAATTCGGTACCCTGATAGAAATCCGGGACGCCCGGTGCGATCATTTTGATCAGTGTTTGGCCCAAGCTGTTGATGCGCCCCGGCAGGATCAGCGGTTCGATGAAGGTCTCGAGACTCGAGATGAATTCGGGGGTCTCGAACACGCCATCGACGAAGCCGCGAATGTTCTGCTCGTATCCTAAGTTCGGTTCATGCCAGGAAGTCCTGATTTTTGCCTCTCGACAGGCCTTCAGCATGTATTGCCAGCAACGTTCCCGCGTGATCGGCCACGCGCCGATCAGTGTTTGGTACAGCAAATACTCTGCGTGCCGGTCCGGCGTCCGGTTTTTCCAAGCGGGTGCATTGAGCTGCGACCATTGATGCAGCGCCTCCGACCACCGGTCGGGCACTTCCGACAGCACCGAAATCCGGGTTCGCACATCCTCGCTGCGTTTGTTGTCGTGGGTAGATGTGGCAAGCAAATTGTTCGGCCATCGATCGCTCAAGTAGTGGCAGAACTCGTGGAACTTGTCCGCCGAGATTCCGACCAGTGAAGCCTGGGCGCCGACTTCGTTGCAGGACACGAGCCGGTCGTAGCAGTAGAAAGTCGTGTCTTCGACGCCTTTCGCCATCACCGCGGGGGCCCATTGCTGCCATTGTGCGACGAGATCTTCCTCCTTCTCGTCAAGATGTGGCTTGGTGAACAACTCCGCCAAAAAGTCGAACGCAGCGGCATCGATGTCCGGCGAGCCGATTCGCGCGCTTTGCACCGCTTCGGTAAAAACCCGTTTGTCGACCTCGTGCAGCGCATCGGCGCTGCGATAAGTTCGGTAGACGGCCAGCGCGACCGTGACCCGGGCGAGCGCTTCGCGCAAATGCCGCGGGCTTAAGTCCCGGGTGCGCCAATGCGTACGCGCGATGTCGAGGAGCGCGCCGCTCAAGCGGTCGCGCTCGGCGGGGAACGTTGATTCGACGATTTCGCGTTTCTTTTCACGGACCAGGGCGGCGAAATTCACCGGATGGCCGGTAAAATCCGAATAGGTCGCGGTCAACGAATCGGTGCGCTGATCGTCCATCCACAATCGGTTCACTTTGGCCAGGAACTCGTAGCCGACCGTGCCGTCGATGGGCCAATCGGCTTCGAGACGCTCATCGTTCTCCAATATCTTCTCGACGTACACGCGACCCTTGGGAAGGAGCCTGCGCAAGCGTTCGAAGTATGCGAGGGGATCGCGCAAGCCGTCCGGATGATCGACTCGGAGGCCGTCGATTTGGCCCTGCGCGATCATCGTTTCGATGCGCGCGTGGGTGGCGGAAAACACCTCCGGCAGTTCGGCGCGAAGACCGATCAAGGCGCTGACATCGAAGAAACGCCGGTAATTGGTGAGCTCGCCCGCCAGCTTCCATCCATGCAGCATGTATGACTGCCGCTCGCAGGACCGCATCCATGAGTTCACTGTCGCCCCGTACTCGATCGACGGCGTTCTGCAGCCGTCCCGCGCGGTGCGAATCGGCGAGAATCTCCTCGGCACGGGCGACCTCGCGCCAATACTGTTCCCGCTCCGGAGCAGCAGCTCGATCGCGGCTTTCGCATTGAAGCCGATTGAGCTCGGCAAAGCAGGCCGGGGCGGCGCAAGGATCGAGCAATATGCCCCACGATGCGGGACTCAACGGCCAGCTATTCTCATGATGCCTGACGCGAGGGCGGCCGTGCTCGATCTCGATGGCCAGTTCGCCTTTATCGAGCGATTCGCCATAGGCATGCGCGAGGGTGCATATATGCACCCTCAAGGGCTCATGGGCCTTGCGCCGAATGTCGAAGAACTCTGCGAACTCACTGAAAGCTCCGTGCGCAAGCACATTGTCCCACCACGGATTGTGTTCCGAGGCGGACATGTGATTCGGCACGATGTCGAGCAGAATTCGCAGACCCAGCGACTGCGCGGATTCCACGAAGCTAGCCCAAGCAGCTTCCCCGCCCAAATCATCGCTGATGCGGGTCGGATCCGTTACATCATAGCCGTGCTGGCTTCCGGGGACCGCCTGGAGACAGGGTGACAAATAGACGTGGCTCACTCCCAGCTCAGCCAAGTAGCCGAGAGTCCCTTGCGCGGCTCGCAGCGTAAATCCCGCGTGCAGTTGTAATCGATAGCTGGCGATCCATTCACCGGTCATGACTGAGAACGACGAATGAGCGTGGAGCGAGGTCTACCAACCGGTTGCGCTTTACCGACTCTGTCTCGAGCGGCAGGTCGGGGCGCGCCGTATCGAACGCGATCTTCCAGCCCGAATGGTACAGCTCGTATGAGATGCGAAATGCCACCGCCTCATGATGAGCGTTGAGCAGCAACAGGAAGTCCTTATCCTCCGCGCACTGACCCGTGTTATCGCGGATCTCCGGGGCGGTACCGTTCAAGAACAGTCCGAGCGTGCGCATCCATCCGCCGCTTTCCCAATCCTTGGCGCCCATGCGTTTACCGTCCGCACGGAACCAAACGAGGTTCTTATCCGGGATGTTCCGCATCCGGATCGCTGTCGTAGAACGCATAGCGATGAAAGTTCGGATGCTGCTTGCGGTACTGCGCGATGCGCTGCGTAAAGTCCAGGAACGCCTTGCGGCGATCATCCAGATCCCAGTGATACCACGACAGGTCCGTGTCCTGGCAATAGGCGTTGTTATTGCCCTTCTGCGTGCGGCTCAACTCATCGCCGCCGGAGATCATCGGCGAGCCCTGCGCAAACATCAGAGCGCACCACAAATTGCGCTTTTGCCGTTCGCGCAGCTCGATGATGCCGGCATCCTCCGTGGCACCTTCGGCTCCGCAGTTCCATGTATGGTTGTCGTCCGTACCGTCGCGATTCTCTTCGCCATTCGCCTCATTGTGTTTCTGTTCGTAGCTGACGAGGTCCTGCAGCGTGAAGCCGTCGTGGGCCGTAACGAAATTGATGCTGGCCGAGGGCGGCCGCCGGGTGGCTTCGTACAGGTCCGCGCTGCCGGCCAGGCGAGTGGCGATTTCCGAATGCAGTCCCATGTCGCCCTTCCAGAATTTTCGCACCGTATCCCGGAATTTGCCGTTCCATTCCATCCAACCGAGCGGGAAATTACCCACCTGATAGCCGCCCTCGCCCATGTCCCAGGGTTCGGCGATCAACTTCACCGGCGCCAGGGTCGGGTCTTGATAAATCGTGTCGAAGAAGGCGCCAAGCTGATCGACATCCTTGAGTTCCCGAGCGAGCGCGGATGCAAGATCGAAGCGAAAGCCGTCCACGTGCATCTCGGTGACCCAGTACCGCAGACTGTCCATGAGCAGCTGCATGGAATGCGGATGCACCATGTTGAGAGTATTGCCGCATCCGGTGAAATCCATGTAGTACCGCGGATCGTCGGGCGTGACTCGGTAATAAGCCAAATTATCGATCCCGCGGAACGACAGCGTCGGGCCGGCCTGATTGCCCTCGGCGGTGTGGTTGTAGACCACATCGAGGATGACCTCGATTCCGGCGTTATGCAGATCCTTGACCATTTGCTTGAACTCCCGGATTACGTCGCCCGGCCGCTCGCGGATTGGTGGCGTAGAACGGATCGAGAGCAAAAAATCCCAATGTGTTGTAGCCCCAATAATTGCGCAGCCCTTTGTCGAGCAAGTGGCGATCGTTCAGGAAATAATGCACCGGCATCAACTCGATGGCGGTAATGCCGAGCGAGCGCAGGTGCGCGATGATGGGTTCCGATGCGATCGCCGGCATACCGGCCGCGAAGTTCTTCGGGCACCTCGGGGTGCAGCATCGTCATGCCGCGAACATGCGCTTCGTAGATCACCGTTTCATGCAGCGGATGGTTCGGTCGGCGTTCGCCGCTCCAATCGAACTTCGGGTCGATCACCGCCCCCAAGGGTGCAAATGGCGCGCTGTCCCGATCATCGAATGCCAGATCGCCATCCGCATCGCCCAGCGGGTAGCCGAAGAGCTCGTCCGCCCACTGCATCTTGCGGCCAATCCCCTTGGCGTACGGATCGAGCAGCAATTTATTGGGATTGAACCTAAGTCCCGTGTGCGGATCGTAGGGGCCATGAACCCGATAGCCGTACAGCTGATCCGGCCCGATATCCGGCAGATACACGTGCCACGCGCCGTTCGTTCGTTCTCGAATTCGAATGCGCGACTCGTTTTTGCCTGACTTGTCGAACAGGCAGAGCTCGACCGATTCCGAGCTTTCCGAGAACAGCGAAAAATTGACTCCGCGCCCGTCCCAAGTCGCCCCTCTCGGAAAGGGCGACCCTGCGATCTGCTGCGATCTTTCGCCTTGAGATGAGGGCGGAGTCACTTAACGCACGCTGCCGTTACACCGCGTGCTGCCGTCACGCGTGCATGGCCGCGGCTACTCTCGGCTGCCGAAGCGCCGACGTCTATCTTGGATCCGTACACGGGTTTTGCCCTCGAGGATCGGCACGACCGTACAGATGACTGCTGGCATCGCCGTTTGCTGTCGGCAGCCCGCCATACGGGTCTGTAGGACAACGCCCGAGCCCGGGTCGAAACCGGTCCGGGAGCGGCTCAACCGGTCCAGCTCCAATTACGGATTTCCGGCATGTCCTGGCCGTAGCGGTCGATATACTGCTTGTGCTCGATCAGCTTGTCCCGCAGCTGCTGCTTCAGATAGACCCCTTCGCTGCCGGTCTGCGGTAAACGATCGACGGCATCCATCACCAAATGAAACCGGTCGAGATCGTTCAGAACCGTCATGTCGAACGGCGTGGTGATCGTGCCCTCCTCCTTGTAGCCGCGCACGTGCAGGTTGCGCGTGATTGTGCCGGCGATAGGTCAAGCCGATGGATCAGCCACGGATAGGCGTGAAAAGCGAAAATGATCGGCTTATCGCGCGTGAACAGCGAATCGAAATCGTTGTCGCTCAAGCCGTGGGGATGTTCCGATGACGGCTGCAGTTTCATGAGATCGACGACGTTGACCACGCGCACTTTGAGTCGCGGGCAGATGCCGGCGCAGAATCGAAACCGCCGCAAGAGTCTCGAGCGTCGGAACATCGCCGGCGCAGGCCATGACCAAGTCCGGCTCGCCGTGGCTGATCGTTACTGGCCCACTGCCAGATTCCGACCCCTTCGGTGCAATGTTTGACGGCAGCATCCATCGACAGCCACTGGGGTGCGGGGTGTTTGCCTGCCACGACGACGTTGACGTAGTGCCTGCTGCGCAGGCAGTGATCCATCACCGACAGGAGACAATTGGCGTCGGGGGGTAGATACACGCGGACGATTTCGGCTTTTTTGTTGACGACGTGATCCAAGAAAGCCCGGGTCTTGATGCGTGAAGCCATTGTGGTCCTGCCGCCAGACATGGGAGCTCAACAGATAGTTGAGCGATGCGATCTTGCGGCGCCACGGCAGGCCGCGCGCTAACCTTCAGCCACTTCGCGTGCTGATTGAACATCGAATCGACGATGTGGATGAAGGCCTCATAACAATTGAACAGCCGTGCCGCCCGGTGAGCAAGTAGCCCTCGAGCCAACCCTCGCATTGGTGTTCGCTCAGCATTTCCATGACTTGGCCGGTACGCGCAAGGAATTCGTCGTTCTGCGGCGGTTGCCGCCTGCCACTGGCGATTCGTGACTTCGAATAGCGCTTCCAGACCGTTCGATAGCGTTTCGTCGGGGCCGAAGATTCGAAAATTGCGCTGCTCCGCATTCATGCGGGCCACGTCGCGAAGAAACCGCCCCAACACATGCGTGTCGCCGATGCCTGCAATACCCGGCTTGGTTACATTCACGGCATAGTCCGTAAAATCCGGCAATCGCAGATCTCGCAATAGTCTTCCGCCGTTGGCGTTCGGATTCGAACCCATGCGCCTGTCGCCCTTGGGCGCCAGCGCCTTGAGCTCGGGCTTCAGCCGGCCTTGCTCATCGAAGAGTTCCTGCGGACGATAACTGCGCAGCCACTCCTCGAGTTGCTTAAGATGCGCGGGATTCGTGGCGGGATCGGTCAACGGCACTTGATGGGATCTGAATGTGCCCTCATTCGCTCGGCCGTCGATGACTTTCGGCCCCGTCCATCCCTTCGGTGAGGCGAGTACGATCATCGGCCAGCGGGGCCGCTCCGTATTGCCGTCGACTCGCGCCTCCTTTTGAATGGCCTGGATCTCCTCGATCGACGCGATCGAGGGTCCCGGCCATCGCCGCGTGCATGGCCATCGGCTCGTGGCCCTCGACGAAATGCGGCGTCCAGCCGTAGCCGCGCAGCAGTTGATCCAATTCCTCGCGCGAGATGCGCGCCAAAAGCGTCGGGTTGGCGATTTTGTAGCCGTTAAGATGCAGGATGGGCAGAACCGCACCGTCGGTCGCCGGGATTTAGAAATTTGTTCGAATGCCAAGCGGTCGCGAGCGGCCCCGTTTCGGCCTCGCCGTCGCCGATGACGCACGCCACCGATGAGCTTCGGATTGTCGAATACGGCGCCGAACGCATGACTCAGCGAATATCCGAGTTCGCCGCCCTCGTGAATCGATCCCGGACACTCCGCGGAAGCGTGGCTCGGAATCCCGCCGGGAAAAGAAAACTGCTTGAATAGCCGTTTGAGCCCGGCTTCATCTTCGCTCACGCTCGGAATAGATTTCACTGTACGTGCCCTCGAGATAGGTGCCGCTGACCACGGCGGGGCCGCCATGTCCCGGCCCGCACATGTAGATCATGTCCAGATCGTACTTGTTGATGATCCGGTTTAAATGCGTGTAGATGAAATTCTGGCCCGGTGTGGTTCCCCAATGTCCCAGCAGCATGCGTTTGATGTGCACCGGCTCGAGAGGCTCCCGGAGCAGCGGATTGTCGCAAAGATAGATCTGTCCCACGGAAAGATAATTTGCCGCACGCCAGTAGGCATCCATCGTTTGAAGATATGCGGACTCCGAGAGGCGCGCTGACGGAATCTTGTGCCATGCCTTTTCTCCTTCGTGATGTCCACCTGCACGGAGTCTGCCACAGTGATGATGACGATTCTTGGATCGATCGGGCGGGCAACTTCGCTTGCAACACCCGGGCCAACCACCTACGCTAACCTGCCATATATTCGAGGATACTCCCCATGCCGCACTATCACGCCGTCGTATGGATCGATCACCAGAAAGGCACCGTGTGGCAATTCACGCCGACCGAAGAAGAGAACACGGTGGTTCACGCTCATGGTCAACACCGGGTGCACAGCCGCAAAAGCACGCATGGCGGACACAAATCCGCCGCGGATCACCATTTCTTCGAGGAAGTTGCGCATGCGCTTGCGGGAACACATGAAATTCTGATCATCGGCCCCGCGCAAACCAAACACGAATTCGCCGGCTTTCTGCGCGAGAAGCACACCGCGCTCGGCCGCGGCATCGTGGCGGTGGAAAATGCCGACCACCCCACCGATCCTGAAGTACTTGCCTATGCGCGGCGTCATTTCGCGGCGATCGACCGGATGTTCTCCGCGGACACTTGAGAGGGGCATGCAAGTGGTATCCGATTTGACTCGCCGCGAGTTCCTCGCCTTGGTGCCTGGAATTGCCGCGTCGGGCGCACTGGCTGGCCGGCGGCGGCGGAGTCCAATGACATCTGCTACCTCGGCCTTCGCGAACTCACGCAATTGCTTCGCTCGCGCCAATTGTCGGCGCGCGAAGTGATGGCCGCTCATCTGCGAACAAATTCGCAGGTGGAATCCGCACCTTAACGCAATCGTCGCAAAGCTGGACGATGAGGCTTGCCTGGCGCTCGCCGATGCGGCCGACGCAAGTCTCGCGCGCGGCGATTCACCCGGTGCGCTGCACGGGCTGCCTTGGGCGTTCAAAGATCTCGAGCCTGCGATCGGATTTCCTTGGACCCGAGGCTCGCCGATTTTCCGCAACGATAGGCCCGACCGCGGACTCGGTCCTCGTGGAGCGGCTGCGCCGGGCCGGCGTACTGACGATCGGCAAGACAAATACGCCGGAATTTGGGATGGGGTCGCACACTTATAATCGCGTGTACGGTACGACCGTCAACCCCTATGATTTGACCAAGAGCGCGGGCGGATCGAGCGGCGGCGCGGGCGCCGGCGTTGCCTCCGGCATGCTTCCGGGTGCCGACGGCAGCGATCTCGGCGGATCGCTTCGAAACCCCGGAAACTTCAATAACGTGGTGGGATTTCGGCCCGACCGTCGGGCTGGTGCCGACGGCACCGAACACGCTGCCGCTTCTTGGGTTCGCGGTAAAGGGTCCCATTGCCCGCTCGGTGCCGGACGTCGCGTATCTGATGGCCGCGATGGCGGGCGCCGATCCAAGAGACCCGGGCTGCGCACTGTCGGATCCTTCCGTATTTTCCGGCGCTTTAGAGCGCAGCTTCAAGGGTGTGCGCGTTGCGTGGTGTCCGGACCTCGGCGGACTGCCGCTCGACCATCGCGTACGCCGCGTACTCGAATCGCAGCGCCGCACGTTCGAGGCGCTCGGTTGCGTAGTCGAGGATGCGCATCCTGATCTCGATGGGGCGGATGAGGTATTCCTGACGATGCGTGCCTTTCGCACTTGGACCAATTTGGCTCCGCTGCTCGCCGCCTATCGCGCTGACTTCAAGCCAGAGGCAATTCAGGAAATCGAAGAGGGAGGGCGCCTCTCGGCGTCTCAAGTTTCTGCTGCGATGGTTCGCCACGGTCAGATTCTCGATGCGATGCGCCGATTTCCAGGACACTTATCCGTTCATGGTTTCGGCCGTCAATCAGGTACCGCCCTTCGATGCGTCGCTCGATTGGCCCAAGGAGATCGAGAGTGTCCACATGCCGCACTACATCGCATGGATGAAGTCCGCCTACTGGATCACCACGACCTTCCGGCCCGCAATCTCGGTTCCCGCCGGATTCACCGTTGACGGCCTGCCGGTCGGCGTGCAGATCGTCGGACGGTACCGGGACGATCTTGGCGTGTTGCAAATGGCAAGCGCTTTCGAGAATGCGACCGGCATCGGCAAGCGGCGGCCGACTCGCACCGGCCTAAACATCCGACCACGCCACACCCGATAACACACATACTTTTTAGCCTACTAACGACGGCGCGCATCTCGTGGAAGCTTTTCTCGTCTCGATCAGCACCATCTCCATCGCAGAAATCGGAGATCGCACACAGCTCCTGTCGCTGGTTCTGGCAGCGCGCTACCGGCGCCCGCTGCCGATCATCGCGGGCATATTCTGCGCAACGCTCGCCAATCATGCCGTCGCGGGAGTGGTGGGTGTCTGGTTCGGCAATCTGCTCAAGCCGAAGATTCTCGACATCATCGTAGGAATCAGCATGATTGGCATGGCGCTGTGGACATTGAAGCCCGACAAGCTCGATGAAAATGCGACGGTGGGCAGCGCTGCCGGCGCGTTCGTCGCGACGCTGACGAGCTTTTTCGTGGCGGAGATCGGCGACAAGACTCAAATCGCCACGTTGGCGCTGGCGGCGGCCTACCCCAATCTCCTCGCCGTGGTGTCGGGCACGACGCTCGGCATGCTCGTCGCCAACGTACCGGTGGTGATTCTCGGCAAGGCATTCGCCGACCGGCTGCCGATCAAGGCCATACACTATGTCGCGTCGGCCTTGTTCGTGATTTTAGGCGCGCTCTTCCTCGTTCGTGCGCTATGGCGATAAACGGCGCGTTCTGATATGGCGGGTCGTGCCTAAAACGATGAACGCCGCCGCACCGGGAATCGTCCTTCTCTTCGCCTCCGCCTTGTTCGTTTTGCAAGCGCCGGTCCACGCAGCCGATGACTCTCCCGAAAGTTTCGCCGTACACGGTCAGGCCACCTACACGGAACAGGCAACGTCGGGCTTCAACGCACCGTACGCGGGCCGCAATAGTTTGACTCCCAACAGCGGCGCCGAAACTGTGGATGCGACCCTTTTTCTGGGAAAGAGGCTGTGGCCGGGTTCGGAGATCTGGATCAGCCCCGAGATCGATCAGGGTTTCGGCCTCGATGACACCCTCGGAGTCGCGGGGTTTCCGAGCGGCGAGGCATACAAAGTCGGCAAAAACCAGCCCTATTTGCGGCTGCAGCGCCTGTTCATTCGCCAGACCCTGAATCTCGGCGACCGTCGAGAGCCCGTGGCACCATCGCAGTTCCAGCTCGGCGGAACCCGCGGCGTCGAACGGTTGGTATTGACCATCGGCAAGTTCAGTGTCACGGACATCTTTGACAACAATCAATACGCGCACGATCCCAGAAACGATTTCTTGAACTGGGCCGCGATCGATGCCGGCACCTTCGACTACGCGGCGGACGCCTGGGGATATACGGTCGGCGCGGCGCTCGAGTGGTATCAAGGTCCATGGGCCCTTCGATTCGGCGTGTTCGATCTCTCCGATGTGCCGAACAGCCCGCATCTCGAGCCGGCATTCCACGAATTTCAATACGATTTCGAAGTGGAGAAGAGCCATCAGATCGGCGGCCAACCCGGCAAGCTGCGCCTGACCGCTTTCGACAGCCGCGGACGCATGGGTTTGCTCGATCAGGCCGTTGCTCTCGCCGCGAGTACCAACACGCCGGTGGAAATTGCATCGGTGCGCAGCTTCCGGGATCGACTCGGCGCCGATGTCAGCCTGGAGCAGCAGCTGGCGGCGAATCTCGGGTTTTTCGCGCGTGTGGGAAAAGATGCCGGGAACGTCGAACCCTACGAGTTCACCGACGTCGACCGGACGGTGAGCACCGGAGTGTCGCTGCAAGGCGCGCGCTGGGGTCGCGCTGACGACACTGCGGCGCTTGCCGCGATTCTCAACGGCATTTCCGCCGATCGCGAGCGCTATTTGAACGCCGGGGGACTCGGCATTCTCATCGGCGACGGGCGGCTTCCGCATCCCGGCCCGGAAAAAATAGTGGAGACCCAATATTCCCTTTCGGTAGCTGATTACGCCCACGTGAGCTTTGACTATCAGTACATTACCAATCCCGCTTATAACCGTGATCGGGGACCGGTCTCCGTATTTGCCGTGCGCGTTCATGCGCAGTTTTGACCGACTTGCTCACATTCGGTGCGGTGAGTACCATCGCGCCTGTACTTGAGGGCTAATCAGCCACGCCGCGCTCGTACTTTTTCCGATGACCATTAAAAGGAGAATCCCGTGGGATTAGCGTCAGAATTCAAAGAATTTGCCATGAAGGGCAACGTGGTCGACTTGGCGGTCGGCGTGATCATCGGCGCCGCCTTTGGCAAAATAGTTTCATCGTTGGTAGGCGACATCTTCATGCCGACGCTCGGCAAGATCATCGGCGGCGTGAACTTCTCGGATCTCGCTGTTACCCTCGGCAAGGATCCCACCGGCAAGGAAGTACTCATGAAATACGGGTCCTTCTTGCAGACGATTTTCGATTTTCTCATTATCGCATTCGTGTTGTTCTTCACGATCAAGGCCATCAATCGATTGAAGAAACCTCATGCTGCACCGGACGCGCCGCCGCCGCCGCCGCCGAAGTCCGAGGTGCTTCTGGAAGAGATTCGGGATCTGCTCGCGAAACGCGTCTGAGCACTGCAATTTGCTTTCCAACAGGAGGGACTCAACATGGGACTACTCGACGGATTGATCGGCGGAGCGATCGGGGCGGAAATGGCGACCGTGGTGAATGGACTCATTGAAAAACATGGTGGCGTACAAGGCATCGTCGCGCAGTTGGAGCAACAAGGACTCGGAGGGACCGTGCGCTCCTGGGTGGGGACCGGACAGAATCAGCCCATCACCGCAGATCAGATTCATCAAGCTTTCGGTTCCGACACAGTCAAGCAACTCGCGGCTAAAGTGGGAATCTCGCCGCAGGATCTGGCCGCAAAACTATCGACCATTCTGCCGCAGGCCATCGACAAACTGACTCCGGGCGGAACGGTCGCAAAGGCCTGATCACGGCGCCCGCATCGCGTGCTGTAGCGCGATGCCCCAAGCGGCCACGATCACGCCCAAGGCGGCGGCGCCCATCCCTGCCTGCAGACCGCCGCTGCGGTTGTGCAGCACGCCTGCGCGCGCGTAAATCCAGCCGAACGCGATGCCCGTCATGAATCCGAGCACGTGGCCGAGCACATCGACGTGCTGATCTCCGGCACCCAAGAATGCCAGCAGGCACACTCCCGCGAACAAAGGCGCCCAGCGATACCTGAACCGCTCCCTGAGCGCCAGCCGCTGTCGCCAGGCGAACCCCGAGAGCAGCCCCAGAGCGGCAAACACGGCGGTGGACGCACCGACCGCACGATGGGTCGATGGAGCGATGAGCATGTCCAAGTAGTTGCTGAGCGCGCCCGCGCCGAGGATGCTCGCCCACGCCACGCCGGGACCGAACACCCGGCCGGCGAGGATGCCCACGCCGACCCCGAAAAGCAGGTTGCTGAGCAGGTGTGCCTGATCCAAGTGCAGTGTCAGCGCGGTGAGGGCCCGCCACCATTCGCCCCCGCCGCCGGCGCGGGCGTCCAGCGCGCCCGAGGCCAACCAATCGACGCCAAACATTTGTGTCCCTGCGCAATACGCCGTCAGCAGCAGAACCAAGCCATAGATTGCAGCGCCAATGCCCGCGCCCGCATAGGGAATGACGGTCGCGGCCGAGTCGCGAACCACGCTCCGCTCCGCCGCATACCGAGTGAGTTCGTCGCGCGCGATCTGGGCCGTCGCGGGCGCCGCCAGCAATACCCAAGAGCCGTCGAGTTCGACGAGATCGTACGGCACACTCTTCGCTTCGAGTACCAGGCCGGCCTCGCGGCAGGCCGATTGCGTGCCGCGAAACACGGCAATTCGCTCTGCGTCCGAGTCGTTCAGCGTTTGGTGCTGCCCGCCGATCCGGTCTCGGCTATTTTCTGCAGCCTCGCCACCTGCTCGCCGAGCACGTGATCGACGGCTTTTGACAGAGTCTCGAAGCCGTCCTTGCTGTAACCGCCGACGGCGTAGGTCACCGTAAGGTCGGTACCATTGCCGGCGCTTTGCATGTGCAGGGTCATGGCGCCATCCGTACCCATGGCTTGCAGCGGCCCCAATGCGCCGCGCAACCGCAGCATCTTGCCGGGCGACACGTACACGACCATCATGTGGACCGCCGAACCGCCATCGGCCCAAGCTTCACACCAACAGCCGCCGGCTTTCGCGTCGAGCGTGAGGTTTGCCGCGTTTCCGGAATACGTGTGCTCGGAATCCCACCACCGGCTGGGCGTGATCAGTGCGGCATACACCGTCGCCTGTGCCGCCGCCACGTGAACCTGCTCGCGGATCTCGAAACCGCCGCTCGCCACGCTCGTGACCTCGGCCGCCGCCTCGTTCGAGGGGATATGCGCCATTCCCAACGCAAATATAAGAGCCGGTAATGGCGTCAACCGGTTGAGCCGAATTGCCGCTCCGGGGGCGCTGGTTTCTCCCGCATCGGTCATGATGGATCTCTCCTGTTTGGGGAGATAGAGTAACCGAAGGCAGCGGCACGGTCGCGTCCCGCGTTGCCTCAGGTCGTCCGCGGCTGCTCCGCGAGCATGCGGTAGATCTTGAGCACTCGAGGCACATAAGCCATGGTTTCCGCGAACGGCGGAATTTGTCCGCCATTTCGATCCACGGCCTCTTCGCCGGCGTTGTAGGCGGCAAGCGCGAGACGGACGTCCTGGCCAAACCGATCCATGAGAAATTTTAAATAGCGCGCACCGGCGTGCACGTTTTGCTTCGGATCGTAGGGATTCGACACGCCAAAGCGGGTCGCCGTGGCCGGCATCAACTGCATCAATCCGACGGCACCCCGCTTGGAGACGGCGCGCGAGTTGAATCCCGATTCGACCACGATCACGGCCCGCAAGAGATTCGCTTCCACCGCGGAGGAGAGCGCGGCTTTCTCGATGATCGAATCGTATTGCGTGGCTCGCGCCAGCAGCATCGAATCGTAATATTCTCCGCTTTGCGTCATCTCCTGCGGCGATAGCACCAGCAGCTTGTAGCGGTTGCTGTCAGGTACATCCGTGTAATGCCTGACGCCGTCGGCATCCAAATAGGTGTATATTTTTGGGTGCGCCATGGCAAAGGGCGCGATGAGCGCCGATGCGGTCAGCGCTGCTGCGAATAGAATGGCGGACTTGAACGGCATGAGGCGACCCTGGCGGCAAGCCTAGCGCGAAGCCGCCGGTACTCGATGGGACCTGCATCATGAAACCGCCATCCGGGTCAACATAATGACCGCAATACGTTCAATCTATGCTTGAACTCGGGGCGCGCCTTGAGAGCGGTGCGCTAAAGCTTGCGGCCTGATGGCCGATCCTGAGCATTTAACACTTAAGATTCCCGACCGTGTCCGAAACCCTCGATTGGAAACAAAAGTACCGCGACTCTCTCCTGGAAATGCAGGAGGAGGAGAAGCGCTGGCGGCAGATCGAGCAGGTCCTGCGCCGGCTGGTCGGACGCCTGTGCGCAGCGGGTATGGGTGTGAATCCGCATCTCGACGATGAGCTCAAGACGCTCGCGGCCGCGAATCGGCGCAATGCGGCGGCCGAGGAACTCGAGTTGTTGGCCGCCGCCCTGACGACGGCCGTCGTCGCCGTCGATGCCGTATCTCCGCTTGCCGCCGCCCCATCGGCTGCGCCGCGCGCAAAGCGCTGGGACTCGACTTGCGCGGCGGTCGGCAGCGCGCTGCAACGGCTGTCGGCGGCGGATCCCGAGGATTCGACGGCGGCGCGGCTCGCCGCAGAATTGCAGAAGGTTGCCGGCGACGACGAGCTTGCCGCGGTCGTGACGCAGATTGCGGATCTAGTCCGCGACCGTGCGCAAGCGATTGCCCAGGAGCGGGTCACTTCCGCTGCGGTGCTGTCGCAGGTTACCGAGCGTCTTGGGGAAATGGCGGTCTATCTCACCGAGACCAGCGACGCGGCGCGCAGCGGCTTCGATGACACCGCCCGGATCAACGACACCGTTATGTCCCAGGTGCGCGGGCTATCGGCGGAGGCGAGCGGCGCGACCGAATTGAGCGCTTTGCAATCTCTCGTGAGCGTACGCCTCGAATCAGTCACTCAACAGGTGCTGGAATTTCGTGCCCGTGAAGACGCCCGCTTGCAGGAACAGGCGGCGCGCTCGCTGCGCATGCGCACCCGTATTGCCGATCTGGAACTCGAGGCGCAGGAACTGCACTTCAAATTGGACCGTGAAAAGCACGGGGCTCGCCTAGACCCATTGACCCGCTTGGCCAATCGCAAATCCTTCGATGAGCGCATTGCGAAGGAAATCTCGCGTCCCTCCGAAGACAAACCCGTGGCGATGTTGCTGTGGGACATCGATGACTTCAAGTCCATCAACGACCGCTACGGGCATCGCGCGGGCGACCGCGTGCTGCAAAACGTCGCGGCAAGCTTTGTTTCCGGCTTGAGAACCGAGGACTTCATCGCGCGGATCGGCGGCGAAGAATTCGTCATGCTGATGACGGAACTGACGGCCCACGCCGCCCTCGGTATGGCAAACGGGTTGCGTGCGGGGGTCGAGGCGCTGCGATTTCATTTTCGCGGTATTCCCGTTCGCGTCACCGTATCCTGCGGATTGACGGAACTACGCCGCGGCGACGCCGCCGGCGCAGCCTTCGACCGCGCCGATGCGGCGCTCTATCGCGCAAAGCGCGAAGGCAAGAATATGTGCATTGCCGCCTGAATTCGAGGCCCGTACGGGGAGGCCCGTACGGTTCCCCTGTGCTGCCCGGATTCCCGGGGCCGGTTAGTTAACAGATATTTAACCTTGCTTATCCGACTGTTGCCCGGATTTTCTGCACATCCCGCAGATAGAATCCACGCTACATCAAGAGGCCCCATTGCTTTCATGAGCGCTCCAGAACCAGACCTCGCAGAACCCCTCACCGAACCATCCATTGCTACCCCCGCTGGCTACGCCGACGTCCACGTTGATACGCGCAGGGTCGTGGGGGTTCGAGGCTGGGTGCTGACGGCCATTCTGTTCCTGGTTCCCTTGGTCGCTTACTGGCCGGCGACGTTCCACGATTACGGTTTGCGCGATGACTACTCGAACTTGCGCGAAGCGCATGAGGAACCCGGAAAAGTCGTGCAGTTCTGCGCATCGCATGCGAGGCCGATTTATGGGTGGCTGCTGCAATCGACGTATGGTCAGACGAGCAGCGTGCAAAACTTGCAATGGATGCGATGCCTTGCGTCGTTGATGTTGGGCGCGGTTTCATTGGTGATGTTTCGCGGCTTGCGCGCGCTCGGTTGGTCGTTCGACTCCAGCCTCTGCGTCGCGGTGCTGCTCGCGTTGGTGCCCGCCTCCCAAGTGATTGCCGGGTGGGCGGTCGGCTGGCCCTACGCAGCGACGGCGTTGCTGGCGATCGGCGCATTCTTTACCGTGGAGGGCGCATTGGCGGCCCGCTCCCGCGCGGGCGCCCACCGCATGGTGAGTCAGTGGTTGGTGGCATTGGGCCTGATGGTGGTGAGTGCGCTCATTTACCAACCGAGTTCGCTTTTTTATGTGGTGCCGCTGGCGGCCGCCTTGATTGCGCATCGGCAGCGCAGCCTCGCCCAAACTGCACGTTGGCTCGGCATCCACTTGGGATTCGTCGTCGCCGCGCTCGGTTTCGCCTATTGCACGATGACGGCGCTCTATTCCATGGGCGTATTCGTCAAGTCGGGGCGCATCGCGTTCGAACATCATTGGGGCGATAAAATTGCCTGGTTCCTCAATGAGTCGCTGCCGAACGCGCTCAGCTTGTTCGTGCTCAACGACAATGCCCATCGCGACCACGCGCTGTATATCGGTTGCGCAGCACTGGTCGGGATCACCTTGCTGGCGGGCGCGTATCTGGAATGGAGACGCTACGGTCGATCGCGGGGATTGGTGTGGCTGGCCGGACTGTTCGCGCTCCCGGTGTTCGCCTTCAGCATCAGCATGGTCGCATCGGAGCGCTACGCCACTTACCGCACCATTTTGGCGATGACCGCGGTTCTCTGTGCTTTTTAGTGGCATCCGTGCGTGCGATGACCGCTCATTGGAGCACGGCAGGCCGCAGATTGCTTGCGACGCTCATGGTCGCCGCCGCATTTTTTGCGGCTCAACATCACGTATATGCTCTCATTGCCGTTCCTCAAGGCAACGAATGGCAATTGATCGTCTCCGGCGCGAAGCACGTGCGGCTCAACGGCACCACGCGGCCGCGAATATTCGCGATAGCGTCGACGCCCGCCGACATCTCGACGTCGACGATCTACCACGACGAGTTCGGTTCGCTGTCGTCAAATTCGGAGTGGGTGCCGAAAGAAATGTTCAAGCGTGCCATGCACGATCTGCACCCTGAGATTGCGAATATCGATGCGCGATATGACTTTGCCACCGGTCCGAAATTGCCGACCGGTCAACGTTACGACGTGATCATCGACATGCACGGATTACGGCATTTCTATACCGATAATTAAGATCCGGTCGCCATGAGGGGGCCATATCAGAATTTCTGGCCGAACTTGACCCCGAAGTTCATGGGTTTGATGGGATAAATACGCGAATG
>CAWAMT010000016.1:0-51137 GCA_963783185.1 uncultured Gammaproteobacteria bacterium
CATCGACGCCTTGCGCCCGCTGGGCGTTCTTCGAGAAATATCCGGACGCCCGGGTCGCGTACGACCGCGCACGCCTTGCCGACCCTCACTGCACCCGCATCGAACAAGCGACCGCGGCCATCCTCGCCGAGAATCGTACGTCGGCGGAGGCCATATTCCGCGATATTTTGAAAATGGACCCGAGTCACGTCGGCGCACTTTGCGGTCTTGCCGCGATCTCGCTGACCGTGAGCCGCGGGAAAGATGCGCTTCGGCTGCTGCACCATGCTCTCAAGCAGTCGGCGCATCTGCCCCTGGCTTGGCGAGGCCTGTGCCAGACATTCGTCGATCTCGGACGCCTGCCCGAGGCGGAAGCCGCCGTGAGACGGCTGCTCAAAATCGAACCGGAAAACGCAAAAAACTGGGTGCTGCTCGGCACCGTATGCACCCGGCTCATGCGCCAAGCGGACGCCCTTCCCGCGTTCGAGGAAGCGATTCGCCTCAATCCGGGCGAAGTGCGGCTGACCCTTTCGATCGGACACATTCACAAGACATTGGGCAATCGGCGCGAATCAGAAGCGGCTTACAAGGAATGCCTCCGATTGGATTCGGCGTTCGGGGCCGCCTATTGGTGTCTCGCAGACCTCAAGAACTATGAGTTCAGCGACGCCGAGATAGGGACCATGCAATCTCTACTGAGAGGCGACGGCGGCGATGACACGGATCAATCTCAACTGCACTTCGCACTCGGCCGGGCATTCGAACAAAAAAAAGACTACACGGCGGCCTTTCGCCACTACTCGGCCGGGAATACCCGCCGGCGAAAAACCGTCTCCTTCGACATCCGGAAATTCGAGAACAAAACACAGCGCGTGCGTGAATGCTTCGACGCGGAATTTTTTGCGGCGCGGGCAGGGACCGGTTATGCGGATCCCGCACCGATTTTCATCGTCGGCCTGCCGCGATCCGGCTCGACGTTGATCGAGCAAATTCTCGCTAGTCACTCGAGTGTCGAAGGCACGTTCGAGCTGCCGAATATCCTTACCATCGTTCGAGACTTCGATCACGCCAATCCCGAACATGACGCCTACCCGGAAAACGTCGGGCAGGCGCCATTCGAACAGTTTGCCCAGTTGGGACGGCGCTATATCGAGGAGACCGCGCCGCTGCGCAGCGGGCGGCCTCGCTTTATCGATAAAATGCCCAACAACTTCAGCCACGTGGGTTTGATCCAGGCCATTCTCCCCAACGCGACCATCATCGATATGCGCCGGCACCCCATGGACTCATGCTTCAGCACCTACAAGCAGTATTTTGCCGAGGGCCAGTCCTTCGGGTATAGCCTCGAGGATCTGGGCCGATACTATCGGTGCTACTTGTTGCTTATGGACCACTTCGATCGGGTACTGCCGGGGAAAGTCCTACACCTGCAGTATGAGGCCTTGGTCCGCGATCCCGAGGCGAACATTCGCCGCCTACTATCGCATTGCGGTCTCGAATTCGAGGCCGCCTGCATGGCCTTTCACCAAACTAAGCGCTCGGTACGCACCGCAAGTGCCGAACAAGTGCGTCAACCGTTATACGCGTCGGGCGTTGGGTACTGGCGCCATTTCGAATCCGACCTCGAACCGCTCCGCATCGCCCTGGGTGGTTCACTGGAGCGTTTTACCGGCCTTTAGCTGAGCCCTGCGCCTCTATTGAACGCTCGATCAGCGTCAATGTGCGAAGCATTTGACAGGCTACGTGCCCGCAAGACATGATCCGAGGAGGCACGCCCAAACGTGCATCTAATATATAAGGGGATGAAGCGATGCGTACCACTGCGGCGCGTTCCAAGGCCAAATTGCCGCGCCGACTTGCCGTCATGAAACGTCCCGGGTCGAAGCTCGCCATGGCCATCGCGGCCGTCCTGTCGGGCGCTTCCAACATGCATTTGGCGCAGGCCGCCGGGGCCGATGCGTCTTCGTCTTCCGACACAGTCCTCGGCGAAGTCATCGTCACGGCTCGCAAACGCGCGGAAAATCTCCAGGATGTTCCGCTCAGCATCGATGTGTTCACCAGCAAGGACCTGAAGAACCTGGCGATCTCGCAATTCGAGGATTACGCGACCATCACCCCGTCGATTTCCTTCGTCAGCGCCGGTCCCGGTACACAGACCTTCGTCATGCGCGGCGTGTCCGACGGCAGCAACTCGAACTATTCGAACACCGCTTCGACGCTGTTCATGGTCGACGACATGTCGATGAATTTCTACGGAACGACGCCCGATCTGCATCTATATGATATCGAGCGCATCGAGGTATTGAATGGTCCGCAAGGGACGACGTTCGGGGCCGGCGCCATGGCGGGAGCTCTGCGCTTCATCACCAACAAGCCCGATCCGAGCGCGTTCAGCGCCGGAGTCGATCTCGACGGCGGCAAGATCGACGGCGGTACGCACAACGGCACCGTGGAGGGATATGTCAATATCCCGATCGTCGAGGATTGGACGGCCATACGGATGTCCGCTTTCAATGACTATCACGGCGGCTACATCAATAACCTCGATGTCACCCGTAATTGGGTCAACGGAGTGGTCTCCAACAACTCGGAGTGGGCGGGCAAAAATTACAACGTGGAGAAAGTGTACGGCGGACGATTTGCCGTTTCACAGAAGATCGCCGACGGCTGGAAAGCATTGGTCACGTACAGTTATCAGCGACAGCTCACCCACGGCGCGTGGGACGAGAATCCCAGCATCGGCGGCGCGATTTTGCAGGTTCCGGGGAACGCTCCCGTTCTGGTCAATGGCCCGGTCCGCCCGTTTGGCAACAAGAATGTCGACCGCTTCGGTCCGGAGTCCAAACGGTACTACGCAAAGACGCTCGATTTGCATGTGGACGGCGACGTCGGCATTGGTGATCTGGTGTTCGCGAGCACCTATTGGGCGCAGGACGATCAATGGGTCGATGAGTACTCAGAATACATGCAGTACCTCAACGTGAACGCGACCCCGCCGAATCCGAGTTATAACGCGACGTCGCAACAGGGGTTCACCTGCCTCACGGATCCCATTTGGTCCGGGGGAACTTCGCCCTTCAGCGGCTGCCAGGTGCCGATCCAGTACTTCAACAATGCCTCGAAGATCAGGCGTTGGTCGAACGAATTGCGCTTGGCGTCCAAGGAAGGCGGTTGGTTCCACTGGCTGGTAGGCACCTACTGGGAAAGGACCATCGAGGGTAGCAGCGATTACTATGCCATGCCCGGTCTGCAGACCGCCGGCCAGGCGTGGCAAGGGCAATCCGCCTCCTATTACGATGTGGGGGCGCTGCCGCCGAAACCCGACGACTGGTATAGCTACAACCTGCGTTACGACTACCTGCAAACGACGGAGTTCTTGAACCTTCAGTTCGACATTACGAAGCGCCTTAAATTGGAAGTCGGAACGGTGCACTTTCATTCGCATTTTACCGACGGAAGCGTCGGGGGATTCTGGTATGAGCCCGAGCCGCCCGTATTTTCCGCCGGCGAATCGAACAAATGGAACAGCAAGGCCGGCCTCAGCTACAAAGCGCTCGACACCTTGCTGGTCTATGCCGACGTGGCTCAGGGGTTCAGAGACGGCGGCGTCAATGGCGGCCTGCCGCAGGCCTGTTACAACCCGACCTCGCCCGGCCCGGGGCTTCCTACTCCGCCCGGCGTGCCGCACCAGTACGTGCCCGATACGCTGACCAACTACGAGATCGGGTGGAAGTCCACGATGCTTGGCGGTCATCTGCTCTGGGACGGCGCGTTCTACTATATGCCTTGGCATAATCTTCAGACGCTGTTGTTCGATCCGGACATCTGCTCGACGTCCAGTTTCAACGCCAACGTTGGAAATGCCCAGATCTACGGTTCGGAAATGGACATCAAGTATCAGGCGAATTCGTTCCTCAGCATGGAGTTCTCGGCCAGCTACAACGATTCACACTTGTTGACCCAAACACTCGGCCCGGGGTTCGACGTGTCGGCGGGAGAGCGGCTACCCTATGTCCCCTACTTGAACTGGAGCGGAAACGCGCGCTACGAACGCTCTATCCACGATGCATTGCGTGGCTACGCGCAGTTCGAGATCGCGCATAAGGGCGATATGTGGAACGCATTGACGGACGGTTCAAATGGCCTACCTCGCGTCTTGCAGCCGGGCTACTCCGTCATGAATGTCCGCCTGGGATTGAATCAGGTCGATAGCCATTGGTTGGCGGAGTTCTACATCACCAACTTAGCCAACAAGAACGCGGTTATTTTCACCAACGAGGGCAATTTCGACTTGCGTCAGACGGTCAACGAGCCGCGCGTGTTCGGGGCACGCCTCTCTTACAAGTGGGGAAAGGCGCAGGCTAGCGCGGGCGATTGATGACGCGAATCACCTCCGGGCGGATTGCGCACGGCGGTTTCGGCGATTCTGCACCGATTGATTTGGACGCGCTTCGCTCCTACCGCTACGGGCGCGTTCAACGGCTGCTCAAGGAAAACGACTGTGCCGCGGCGCTCTTGATCAATCCGATCAATGTCCGCTACGCCACGGACAGCCGCAACATGACGGTGTGGCTGCTCCATAACATGGGCCGTTACTGCATCGTGCCGGCTGAAGGGCGCGCGGTGCTGTTCGAGTACGCGAATAAGAACTGCCTGTCGAATCAGCCATCCCTGCCGGCGATAGGCGAGGTGCGCCCGGTCACGATCCACTCTTTTTTCGATGCCGCCGAGCACGCCGAGTCGGTGAGCCATCGCTGGGCGGCGGAGATTCGCGACGTGGTCGAGCGGCTGATGGGATCAGGCCCGCATCGCCTGGCGGTCGACCGCGCCGATCTTTTGGGAGCCGACGCGCTGCGCAAGCAAGGATTCACACTGGTAGAGGGTCAAAGGCTGATGGAACTTGCCCGCTCGATCAAGAGCGATCAAGAAATCGCCTGCATGCGCCACTCGCTTGACGTGGCGGACATCGGCATGCGGCGCATGCACGAAGCGCTGCGTCCCGGAATCACCGAGACGGAACTCTGGGCGGAGCTGCATCATGCCAACATCGTGAACGGCGGCGAATGGATCGAGACACGGCTCCTCAGTTCCGGTCCGCGCACGAATCCCTGGTTTCAGGAAGCATCGGATCGCCGGATTCAAGCCGGAGACCTCGTCAGCTTCGACACCGACATGGTCGGCCCTTACGGCTATTGCAGCGACGTCAGCCGGGCGTTTCTATGCGGCGATGACCCCGCATCGAATGCGCAAAAGTCGCTTTATTCTCTTGCGGCGGAGCAAGTCGAATTCAACACGGCGCTGCTCGCGCCCGGCCTCGCGTTTCGGCAGTACACGGAGCGGGCGTGGAGGATCCCGGCGCGGTTCGATGAGCAAAACTACGGCTGCATCGCGCACGGAGTGGGCCTGGTGGACGAATGGCCGGCTATTTATTGCGACCTGAAGGACCCATTGCTGCAAGACGGCGTGTTCGCTCCCGGCATGACCGTGTGCGTCGAAAGCTACATGGGGGAGGTCGGCGGACGCGAAGGCGTCAAGCTCGAGCAGCAGGTGCTGATCACCGAAACCGGCCATGAGCTCCTGAGTCTATTTCCGCTCGAACCGAGATTGTTGTGAGGTATGCCGCGGCCCGCTGAAGTAGTGCCGGTGCACTCCCTCGAAACCCCGAAGGCCGCGCGACCGCGTATTCGATGGCGCATCTTTGCCCTCGTCGTGAGCCTGGGCGCCGTCGCCTACTTTCAGCAGAAGGGCGTCACCATCGCTGCCGAGCGAATCATGCCGGAGCTGTCGCTCACTCAGATGCAAATAGGCTGGCTGCAATGGGCCTTCGTGCTCGGCTATACACCGACTCAGATCCTTGCAGGTCATGTCGGCGAGCGCTTCGGTGCGCGCCTCACACTCACCGTGGCCGGTTTGCTCGCGGTCGCCGCGACCATCGCCACGCCGCTCGCACCCGTAGTTCTCACCGGCGGAGCGCTGTTTGGCGGCTTGCTGTTGTCGCAGCTGACGCTCGGCATCGCGCAGTCACCAACATTCCCGGTCGGCGCCGGCGTGGTGCGTGTCTGGCTTCCCGCGCACCGTTGGGGATTCGCGAATGGCATCCAGTCAATGGGATTGCAACTCGGCGCCGCTGCGACGCCGCCCGTGATCGTGTTGTTGATGCAAAGCTTCGGGTGGCAGCGCGCGCTGTTCTGGACTTCGTTGCCCGCGCTGGCGCTTGTTCTCGTGTGGGCATGGTACGGCCGCAACACGCCGCGCGAGCACTCGTCAGTGTCCCGAGCGGAGTTGGCAGAACTGGAGCCGTCCGACGATGCGGTGCCAGAGGCGGGTCGAGGGTTCACGACAGCCTTGCGTTTGCTCACCGGGCGCGACGTGCTCCTGCTGACCGCTTCTTACATGGGAATGAATTACGTTTACTATCTCCTTGGAAATTGGTCGTTCCTGTATTTGGTGCAGGAACGGCACCTCGGCGTGATCGAAAGCGGGTGGCTGGCGGCGTTGCCGCCCTTGGGAGCCGCGCTCGGCGCGGGTCTCGGCGGCGGGCTCGTCGATCTGCTATGCCTTCGATTTGGCCCAACATGGGGATATCGGCTCGTACCGCTCGCTTCGCTGCCGCTGGTTGCCGCGCTCCTGGTGTTCGCCGTCCTCGAGGCCAGCGCTCTCGTTGCGATAATCACCTTGTCGGTATGCTATGCCGTCGTCGAACTCAACGAAGGAGCGTACTGGGCGGCAACGATGCGGGTTGCGGGAAGCAATACCATGACCGCCACGGGTCTGCTCAACACCGGCGGCGCCCTTGGCGGCTTGATCGGAATTCCCATCGTCGCGTACCTATCGGGACGGCATGAGTGGAACGCGGCATTTCTGCTCGGCGCCTTATGCGCCCTCGTCAGCGCCGCAGCTTGGGTCGGGGTGGATGCAACACGCCGCCCGGCGACATCCTCCCCGCACGTTGTCACCCCGGGAACTTGAAGCTGAACCTGACCCCAGAACCCTCGGACGGGTAACCGTTACCGCCTTGTACCACTGGCTGTAGTTGGCCGACACTTCCCCGCGTGTGTCGGTTAGATTCTGACCATACGCCTGGACTGCCCAGGCGTCCTTCGAGAAGCCGACGGACGCATCCATGGTCGAGAAGGCGGGAAGCACATAGTTAATGGTGTTGCCCTGCAGGTCGGTTTGCAGCGAATTAGTCGTGGCAAACGAACGGTCCTGATGGGTGCCGGAGACCTGGACAAATGCCTGGTAGTCGTTCACCTCGAATTCATAGCGCGCGCGGATATTGCCTTCGAACGGCGGCGACTGTGCAAGGGGGGAGCCGATGGCGCCGAACGGGCTGCCCGTCGGATTCGACGGCGTCCCGTACGGCGAAAGATCGATGACTTGGCCGGTGCCGCTGATCAAGGGCGGAACGCTGACGAGCTTACTGCTGTTCCAGGCGGCCGAGCCCGCGAAGCTGAGGGCGTGCGTGGCGCGTGCCGTGAATTGAAGCTCCGCGCCGTTGACGACGTAGTTAGCCCCGTTGGTGACGAAGTCCAAGTTTCCCAATAGACCGGGATCGAAAATCTCAACCTGGGTATCGTTCCAGTTTTCCCGATAAATCGTGCCGTTGATCTGCAGGCGATGATCCAGCCATTCCGTCTTCCAGCCCACCTCGTTGTTGGTCAGCGTGTCCGACGAATAGGCCAGCGGATCCGACCATACTCCTGCGAGCGGGCCGCCCGTCGCATATTGGTTGCCGCGGTTGAATCCGCCAGGACGGAAGCCCTGCGACCAAGTGTAATACACCATCGCGTCCGGCGTGATGCGCCACGTAAGGTTGGCGCGGCTCTTGAAACCCGATGAGACGTCACTGAGATGCCGCGCATCCAGGTTCACGTAGTTATTGATATTGACGCAGGGCGGCTGCTGGGCCTGCGGAATGGCCGGATTGCCGAGGCATCCGAAACTGCCCCCGTCCCAGCCGTTCTCGGTATTCTCGATATGAAAGTAACGGGTCCCGAGCGTCAGCGTCAGGGTCCTGGGGATAAGATCGTAGTCAACCGACGCAAACGCCGCTTTCTGGGTGTAGCCGCGAGTGACGTCGTCGGCGAACGAGGTGTTCGGCGACCGTGGGTTGGGGTTGTTCGACGAGGCCGGGTAGTTGATGCACGTGCCTTCGCCGTACTGCGTGGGAAGTCCGTTCGCGCCGACGCAATACTGCGTGGGTGGACCGAGATTGCCGAAGGGCATGTCCTCTGACCGGTATAGCCAATTCGTTTCATCACGGATGGCATATTTTTCGTAATAGAGACCCGCAATCCCGCGCAGCCGCCAGTCATCCGGCGTGCTGATGCGCAGCTCGTGGCTGAGGTGGGTGTTGTTCTCGGTTTCCTGCCACGTCGCGCTGGGCGAGTAGCACCGTACATTCTGCAGGCACTGATAGTAGTCGGCGTATTGGCCGCGGGCGTAATTCGTGTAGTCCTGCACCTGATTCACATTGCGGTCGAGGTAGCCGCCCGTGTAGACGGCTTTCAGCTCGCCGAGGCGGCCGTTCAGGGTCCATGCCGTGTTCTCGAACTTGTCCTTGTCATAGCTCGGGTTGTAGAGCTGAACCGTCAGAGGGGGCTGCGGCACACCGGCGGAATTGTACTGTTGCTCCGCAAACACGCCCTGCGCGTCCATCGTCTGGTAGGACTGCGTGATGAGCGCATTCCAGTCGTCGTTGATCTTCCACAGCGCGGAGGCGCGAATTCCCTGAGTGGTCACCGGATTGATCGCGTCGGCGACTTCGGCCGCATTGTTGATGGATATGCTCGGAGGCAGAACGCCGGTGGTCGTCGGCGTAATAAGAGCCCCGGTCGGTGATGGAACGGGTAAATGTGCCCGGAATATTGTTGATGTATCCGCCGCGCGCATCATTGTAGATCACGGCGCGCACCGCCAGCGTGTCCGGGGATGAGCGGAAGATTGATCATCGCATCGACATTGCTGTTCGGATCGCCGTGCGCGGTCGTTCCGTAGCCCGCGTTGACGTTGCCTTCCGTGACGTCGAGCTTGGGCTTGTTCGTGATGTATCGAATGACGCCCGCCTGCGCCCCGGCGCCGAACAATGTCCCTTGCGGGCCCTCCAACACTTCGATTCGCTCGAGATCGGCCGCGTAGATGTCGAGATTGCGTCCCGGCAGCTGAGTCGATTGATCATCCAGATACACCGCGACATTGGGAAAGCTGGCGGTTGCGCCCTCCCCCTGGTTGCCGCTTTCCGACGTCGCGAGGCCGCGAATGATGAGCTGGCTTTGGCCCGGGCCGCTGCTATTGGCGGTGACGTTCGGCAAATACTTGATCACATCATCGAACGTCAGGACGTTCAACTGAGTCAGCGTTTCGGCGGTCAGCGCCTGAATGGTGATCGGCACATTTTGGATGTTTTCCGACCGGCGCTGCGCCGTGACTATAATTTCGCCGATGGAGTCCGAAGCAGCCGGTGCGGTGGGCCCTTGTTGAGCCGAGGCCGCTTGAACGCTCAGTATCGCCGCAATGGCTGAAGGCAAGGTCAGGTTGGACTTCAAAGGCGTCTCCCTAAAAAAGTACGTTTTCCACGCCGCAACCCGCGACTCATCCCAGTGACTTCATGTCAATTATCAAGTCGTTCAACAGTGATACTACAACAATTCCGCCGATCGCGCGCCAGCCGCGTTCGTCTGAAACAGATCGGCGATCGCGAGCGCCGTAGGATGCGGCGTCGGGTCATCGCGGTTCGTCAGAACGATCACGGTGAGGCGGCGCTTGGGGAAGCGCACGATCACGTTTCGAAACCCCACCGTCTCGCCCGAATGCCAGAGCGCCTCGCCGGTGATGCGCCAGCCGAAGCCGTAGTCGACCGCCGGATCGTCGGTTTTGGTCGCGGGCGCGAAAGCGAGGCGCAGCGTTTCGGTGCGCAGAAGCCGGTCGTCGTACAGAGCTGCGTCCCATTTTTCGAGATCGTCGATCGAGGAATAGACTCCGCCGTCGCCGAGTACCGCGCTGGTCAAGCTCTGATCGGTGCGCACCCACGATTGCCCCCCGCTGTAGCCGTAGGCGCGTTGGGCGACGGTCGATATGCCCTCCTCGTGTGCGACCGTATCGTGCATCTCGAGCGGTTTAAAAATTCGTACGTGCAGAAGCGACGCAAAATCCATTCCGGCGGCGCGGGCGGCGATTATCGCCAGCAATGCATAGCCGCCGTTGCTGTAGCGGTAGCCGGCTCCGGGCGGAAAATACGTGCGATTTTCGGATTCAAGCAGCTCTAACACATCGGTGTCGTTGAGCGCGCGGGACCTGGCGGGAGCTATGAGATCCTCGTAGTCGATGAGCCCGGAGGTGTGCGTGAGAAGGTGGCGAATGGTGATGCCGCCGGCCGCATGCGGCAGCGTGGGCAGCCACTGGCGAATCGGCGCATCGAGCGCCAACCGCCCCTCTTCGGCCAATAGCAGTATCGCGGCCGAGGTGAATTGCTTGCTCATGGAGGCGAGACGGAAATTGGTGGCAGGGGTCGCTGCGACCCCATGCTCGAGATCCGAAAGACCGTAGGCTCGGCGAAATATCGCCTGCCCATCGCGAAGCACCGCGACGCAAGCACCCGGGACGGCACCCCGGTACGGGCGCAGCAACTCGTCGACTCGTGGGCCGGGGCCCTTCGATGGCGCTATCATGTCGGTGGCATATCCTAACCTGCATTGCTGCCGCCGCAATACCCTCGGGGGATGAACCTAATTGGATAAGCAAAAATTAGAAGCGCTGCGGCGACGCTACTCCGACGTCGGCGTCTTTTCGATTGACGATCCGGTGTTGAAAGCGGCGGCGGCGGATCTTGCGTCGGGGGACGGGCGACGCAACGCGCCCTACTCTGGAATTCCGACGTTCCTCGGCTTACCAGCCGCCGCGAGCGCCGCCGGCCTCGATGTCGCCGTGGTCGGATTGCCCACGGATCTTGGGGTGACGAATCGCTCAGGCGCCCGCTTCGGTCCGCGCGCGGTGCGGACCATCGAGCGGATCGGCCCCTATCATCCCACCCAGAAGATCGTGCCTCGGGCCAAGCTCAAGGCCGCGGATATCGGCGATGTGCCTTTCAGCAGTCGATACAGTCTGGAACAGACGATTGCGGACATCGAATTTTTCTACCGCGAACTATCCGACCAGGCCGTGCGTCCACTGTCGGTGGGCGGGGATCATTCGGTAACCTATCCCATCCTCAAGGCGCTGGGTCGAGCAGAGCCGGTCGGCCTCGTCCACATCGATGCTCATTGCGACACGATGGGCTCTTTCGACGGCTCCAAATTTCATCACGGCGGCCCATTCCGACTGGCGGTACTCGACGGCGTCCTCGACCCGGAGCGAACGATTCAGATCGGGATACGCGGCGCCGCAAATGTCTTCTGGGAGTTTTCCTATGCATCCGGAATGACCGTCATCGAGATCGAGGAATTCACGGCTCTTGGGGCCGCCGCCGTAGCACAGCGCGCCCGCGACGTCGTCGGCAACGGGCCGGTCTACGTGAGCGTCGACGTGGATGGCTTCGATCCCGCCTATGCGCCGGGCACCGGAACGCCGGAGGTGGGGGGCCTCACGCCGCGTGAGGGGTTGGCACTCCTGCGGGCGCTCAGCGGCCTCAATATCATCGGGGCCGACGTCGTCGAGGTTGCTCCCCAATACGATCCGACCACCAATACCGCCCAACTCGCCGCCCAATTGTTATTCGAGGAATTTGCCCTTCTGGCTGCGAATCCCTCCGTGCGCAGCGGATAGGATTGTGACCAAATCGGCATTATCAAAAATCCCAGGCCAAATTATGTGAATTCGGCCTCGGCAAGCCATGGTGCTGCGCTAGCGTGTCAATGAAACGATTGCGCATGCAAAGGAATTCGCGTGTTGATCGAGACAAAAACTGAAGTGGAAGACCCGGCCCAAACGCGTACGCAGCGAACCCTCCGCCACCGTTGGCACGCGGTCACCATCACCGGGCGAGCAACGGCGTGTGCGGCCGCGCAGGCATGCAAGGGAAAGCGTTTTCTTTCGTCAGAAGCTCCGCGGCTGCCTCTTCCGGGATGCGACGTCCAGCAGTGCGGATGCAAGTACAGGCATTTCGAGGACCGCCGTGGCGAGCCGCGCCGGACGGATGAAAAGATTAGCGACCCGAAGCGCCCGCCGACCAATCGGCGCGCGAGCCGCGGACGCCGCGCGACCGACTGAACGGCGCCTTGCGCCCGGTACTTGGCCGACAATTCAACGTTGCGCGCGCTACGTGAGACCGACGCATTTGCATTTGCCGAACACGATCAGTTAGCCGCGTCGGATCGGACAACGCCCCCGGGATTGGTTATTCTCTAGAGGCAGCTGCGCTCCTATCATGCGGGATGATCGTGCCTTCCGAGAAACCACCAACATTCTGGCGTTCCGAATGGTTTCTGAGCGTGAGCCTTGGGACTGGCCTCGCCTTTCTATTCTTCGGGGACCGGCTTCAGGGCATGTCGAGCCCCATAGGGCGGCTCGCGACCTTTGTCTGGCTCTTTGCGACGATCTTAGGCGCGGCAATGTGTGTCGTCCGACATGCTGAACATCTCGCCCACCGCTTGGGCGAACCGCTCGGCACGCTCATCCTGACGCTCGCCGTGACGGCCATCGAAGCAACCAGCATTTCCGCGGTAATGATGCACGGGAAGGAAAATCCCACCCTAGCCCGCGACACCTTGTTCGCGGTCATTATGATTCTTCTGAACGGCATGGTGGGCGCGTCGCTGCTGCTCGGCGCCTGGCGTCATCATGAGCAGCACTACAACCTCAATGGCGCCAACACTTATTTGAGCGTGATCATCCCCCTGGCAATCATGGGCCTGATCATGCCCAATTTCACGCAGACCACGCCGGGACCAACGCTGTCATACCAGCAGGAGATATTTCTTGCTCTCATGTCGATCGCGCTCTATGGTGCCTTTCTGGCTGTTCAGACAGGGCGGCACCGCGGCTATTTCGTAGTCGAAGGCGAAGTAGATGCAGCAGCCCATGAGGCCGAGCGCACGGCGCCGGCCCCTTGGCCGCGTCATACTGTACTCCTCGCCGCGTACATGGTGCCGGTGGTTTATCTGGCGGAGCAACTGGGACAGCCCATCGATAACATGATTCACAATCTGCACGCTCCGGCCGCCCTAGGGGGCGCGGTCATCGCCGCGCTGGTCGCGACGCCGGAAGCCATCGGCGCGGTGCGCTCCGCAATCCTGAATCAGCTGCAAAGATCCATGAATATTTTTTTGGGCTCGGTCTTATCGACGATCGGGCTCACCATTCCCATCATGCTCCTCGTCAGCCATGTCATGGGAAGACCCATCTACCTGGGATTGCAAAATTCGAGCTTCGTCATGCTGCTGCTGACGCTCTTCGTCAGTGTCGTCACCTTCGCAAGCGGGCGGACCAACGTGCTTCAAGGGATCGTGCATTTGCTGCTTTTTGTGGCCTATTTTCTGCTGATATTCCAGGACTAGATCAATGAACCGATGGGTATGGATTTGCGGCCTTGCATCTGTTCTCTCGCACGCGGCGTATGCCGATAATTTCGCGAGAGTCTATTACGACAAGAAGGCCGACCAGTTGGTCGTCACGATGACGTATAGCGGCACCAACCCCAATCACAAATTCTCGCTGAAATGGGGACAATGCGTGAACGATCAATCAGGCAATTTGCCCGAGATCGCGGTCGAGGTGCTGGACGACCAGTGGCAAGACGAAACCCAGAACGATTTCAAAAAGACGACGCGCTTTAGTCTCGGCGCAATGCCGTGTCGTCCCGCAAGCGTTACGCTGAGGAGCGCGCCACGGTTCATCTACACGCTGGTCATTCCTTAAAAGGCGCTACCAGCCCACCCCGGGGCCATAGACAAACCCGTACGGCGCCACCGGGCCCCAGGGTCCCCACGCGTTCCAGCTCCACGCGGGATCGGAATACATTTGCGCGGTCATTTGCTGCTCATCGGCGAGATTTTTCTGCTGCTGATCGCGCTTGTATTGGTTGTACGCCTGCTGCGTGCCGACATAGAGGCAGTCGCAAACCAAGGGATCCGCGTACACGTAGTGAACCGTGTCGCCGTTCACTCGTTGCACGAATTGGTGAGGGGGCAGCCGCTTGAGCATTGCTTGCCGTTCCGGTGTATTAGCGGGACGGACGATGAAGCCGGCAGCGGCCAGATTGTCCTCATGATGAATGACAGTGTCTTGCGGCGTTTGACAGGCGGCAAGCGCGGCCACACCGAGAACCAGACCAACCAGCGTTGCCCATCTAAAATTGCGACGCCGCGTTGCGTTTAGAAATCGATGCAAACTCATACGGAAATCCTCGGCGCTTTCATGTGATTCGCAGTAACGCTATGATCCGGGGCGTTTCCGCGACTTCAAACAGGCTTGTGTATTTGGGCACGGCTAACCTTGCACACAAGCCGACACTTGTCAACGGCATAGACAAGTGGAAGGATCAAAGCAGCATGGGTAGTGCATTAGACTGGAACGGGAACTGGGCTTGGAGCCTGCCGCTGATCGTGGTCAATACCATGTATCACGTTACCGGAATGGCGTTCATCAACAATCGAGCGGTCCTTGCAAGTCGTCTTCTCAAAACGAAGCGCAATTCTCTTTTCGTGTTTGCACTCGTCATGGGGAGCACCACCCTTTGGCGATCTTCCTGCACGCAGTCGAGGCCGCTATATGGGCCACCGTTTACTGGGCCCTTGGAGCACTCCCCGACGGCAAATCCGCCATGCTGTACTCGCTCGGCGCTATGACTACTTATGGTCATGAGTCCTTTTAATCTCGCCGAGCACTGGCGGCTCATGGGAACCCTCGAGGCTCTGAACGGTATGATCCTGTTCGGTCTGACGACGGCTTTCCTATATGCCACGATCGTGCAGATCTGGCCGCACCCAAGCCGGAACGGAACCGCCTGGAGCGAAACTTGTACCAGAGTCGGTTCGATACCCTCGGCGATCGAGCTTAATCGGGCTTCCCCCGTACCGCGTGCCGGCGGGAGCAACGCCATTCATAAGAGCCCGTTATCACCCGTCGCAGTAGGCAGGCACGAATGGCGGCATCAGGGATTTTCACGGCAGTAGTTCTTCGCGCCAAATTGCCCTTAGCTTGATCGGCCTTGGCATCGCAAGCGGATGTTGGCACCGACCGGCGCAAATGAACACTGCTCCACCCATGCATCGCCAGTAGTAGCTCTGCGGCGCGGCACCGCATCGGCCGACAGACCGAGGGTCGATGCGCACATGGGGCAAAAGATCGGGCGGAAGTGGAGTCCCGTCCAGCCGGTTTGTCGATGGTGCCAACGCGGGCGCAATAGGCGAACGAATCTCCCGCCGCCGGCAGGCCGCATTGTTGCCGTCCGCGAGCAGCTAAGCAGGGCTGAGCGCAGAGAACACTGCAGTGCAATTAATAGACAGATGCGGCATTGCAGCGAGCTGTGTCATTGTCCGGGATCAGGTAGTCTGGCACACCGGACTACCTCCGTCCACCGTTGATCTGTATCGTGACCATCGGGAGGTACCGCCAAGTGCTGACACTTGCACAAAACATATATGTTCTCGTTTTATTGCGATGGGTGCATCGTTGCTTTCATCGATGGGATTGGATCGGATCTGGCCCGTTCATACGCGCCACTCGCAAAACGATTTGATCGGCTGGCAACTGAGTGTATTAGGTACCACTTACGCGGTAATTCTCGGCTTTATGCTCTATACGTCGTGGACCAATTTCGGCGCCGCGGCGTTAAATGCGGATCTCGAGGCCAACGCGCTCCGGAACATTTTTCGCTTGGCGGAAGGTCTGCCCGCGGAGCAGCGGGTCGAACTCGAAGCACGGCCCGATCGTATGCCGATGCCGTCATCAACGAGGACTGGCCCGCCATGGCTCGCGGCCAGTTGCCGGAAGAATCCCACGAAATCAACGAGCAAATGTGGAAGACCCTGATGTCGGTCAAAGCGGCGTCCACGTCGGAAATCACCGCGGAGGATCACGCACTGTCGGAATTGAGCTCTCTCACCACGGATCGCCGCACTCGGCTACTGCAGAGCACGACGCGGATCCCGACGATATTTTGGTGCGTTCTCCTCGCGGGGGCGCTTTTGACTCTTGTCTCAGTCTCGATGTTTGGCTCGGTCAATTCCAGACTGCACACGCTGCAGGTATTTTCCCTGACTCTATTGGTAACTCTCGTGATGCTGTCCATTGCAGACGTCAATTGTCCGTTCCAGGGTTGGATTCATGTCAGCGACTTTGCCTTTCAACGGGCACAACAGAACATGCGGGAAATCCGCTGATAGCGGCTTCAATCCCAAAGCGCCGAGGAGATCGTGCCGTCCCTGCTCACGAGGATTGTCAGCCGGTTCGGATTGGACTCGGCACTCTGGATGCCGTCCGTCGACTTGATCACTCGTAACAAAGCCGGCAGCTGCTCCTCCTTGACCACTTCTGCCGCCGATTTACCCGCCGGCGTACTGGCGCCCTTCGCGACAAAGAACTTACCGACGCATTTGGCGCAATCCTCGCCGGCATCCTTTCCTTCCGCATAGCCGGGAAGCTGGTTCAGAGCCATTGATCCTGAGGCACTGTGAACATTCACGCCCTTATAAGGATGGCTGCTTTCGATCGGAAATATCGCTTCAATCGGCTCGAAGCCCGTTGCCTCCATAGCCGCGGCGGGTGCCCGCGCCACGAGCATGAGTTCCAGCACACCGTCCTTAGGGGTGCCTCGGGTGAGCGGTACCAGCTCGGCCTCCTCCCAACCGTCGCTGCTCGTCAGCCCGCGCACTCGGATGATATCCAGCACAGGGCCATGCGCGCTGCGAAGTACCTCGATGCTGATCACTTTCAGCACAGGTGCAATGACGGGCGGCCGCTCCTCATCGTCGCCGGCGCCTTGCACGACCGTCTCGCCTTGACCCTTGGCGGGCGGCCGACTTTGATCGCCGGCGTTCGTTTGGGCCAGCGCCCCGCCGCCGATGCCCAATAACAAACCGGCGGCTAATAGAACGCTCGCTGCCGTTTTCGGATTCATCATCGCATTCTCCCTCGGAAACGCTTAGGTTTCCCCGTTGCAAAATATCGTTACCCGAGACTCGTCAGCCTAAGATCCTCGGACTGACTCAACCGCGAGGCCGTCGTGCGGCGCAGGCCCCGCGCTTAGTGCCTCCGCGCCGTCCATGCCGTCCCTGAACTGGTCGAACGCGTCAAGAATGAGGTCTATCGGCACCATTTGCGTCAATCTGCAAAATGACGTGCGGGTGCTTCGAAAGCTGCCGTTCTCGGCCAGTTTGTTGACCGGCGCACCGCCGCCGCAAACCGAGAAGTATTCGCAATCTACTCGACAAGACGCGACGCCCGCGGCAATGTCGCGCACCATTGCGGCCATCGATGGGCTGCGGCGCATGTCGTCAAGCGAATCGGTGTTGATATTACCAATAATGAAATCATCGTAGTCCGTATGCTTGAGGCCGAGCAGCTCGGGCGAGAAACTGGAGACATTGCCGTGGCAATCGACGTTCAGCATGCCGAACGGTTCAACTTGGGCGTTTCTCAACTCGCTTTGATCAGGACGGAACACCCGCGGCAACATGCCGTCGATCTCACGAATGAAGCGGATCCGGCCGCTCTCCCGCGATAGCTTCCAAAAATCATTCAGGAAACGCCTAAAGCGTCCTGCCGGATCGCCGGCCGCGAACAGTCCCGATACGTGGCTGCCCTCCGATTCCTCGACGTTGAAGCAGACGTCCTCGATCCCCTCGGATAGGTAAAAATCGAGCATCTGCCGTCGGGTCGTCCATTCCGTCCTCAGACAGCACCGAGATAACGTGGAACGGCACTTTTTCCCGGCGCAGCATACGAATGCCCGCTATAGTGCGATCGAATGTCCCCCGGCCCGAACGGGTCACCCGATGCGCATCATGCAGATGCTTCGGGCCATCCACGCTGACACCGACTCCGACATTCCACTGCTTGAATAGGTCACACCATTCAGGCGTGATAAGCATCCCATTGGTCTGAATGGAATGCCTGAGTTCGAGCGAACCAGGCCGCAAGGCGGCGATGGTTTCGAAAGCGCTCCGATAAAAGGAAATCGGCACGACCAATGGCTCCCCGGCATGCCAAATGATCGTGAGGCCATCGCCGGTCCAGCCCGAGGCGAATATCTTTGCAAATAGCGTTGCAACCGTGCTCTGCGCCATCACGGTCTTCACGTCGCGCTTAGGCAGATAGCAATAGCTGCAATTGATATTGCAGAATGGTGTCGGTTGCACGACTACCGTTTCCATCACCGGGGCAGCCTTAGACACTACCGATGGCTCCTGCCCGCAAAGCCCTGATTACCAGTTATGCCAAAAGTTGTGCCAGCCATTGTGCCAGCCGCCATTTCCCCAACCACCGTTGCGCCAGCCGCCATTTCCCCAACCGCCGTTGTGCCAGCCGTTGCCCCAGCCGCCGTTGCGCCAACCGCCGCCATTACCCCAGCCGCCTCCGTTGCCCCATCCCAAATGCAATCCCCCAAACCCGCCATTACCCCACCAGGTGGGAGTGGCTTTCGCGTCGCCCGATTCATCGCTTGCGGAGCCGGTCATATCAGAGATGGCGCCACGGATTTCGCGCAGTCGAGCGGATACGCTCTCCTGGGCGGCTGCCTGCTCCGCTGCCCTTTTGTCAGATGCCGCGCTCGCATCGGGCGAGGCCAGCGCCAGCACGACCGAAGCCCCAAAGGCGCCCGCAGGCAGTACCACCGAAAGAGCTTTGAAGAGACGATTCCATTGCGCCATGTGTTCTCCCTAAACTGGTCTCATGCGAAGGACTATCGAAATTACAACTTTTGTGAATTGTTGGCAATCAGCCGAGCGGCCGCTACGCGGCGGCTGCGAAAGAACAAATGAAGAGAGCTACAACAGGTCAGAGACCAAGGCGGTGTTTATCGAGCCGCATGGATGATTTCATCGATATCCTCACCGGCGGTTGCGTAAGAGGTGACCAAGCGAATGGCCACGCCGTCCGAGACGGGGCACCACGGCCAGCGGTAGAAATGGAAACCCGCCCTTTCCAATGCCACCACGAGTTTCTCGGGCAACACCACAAAAACCTCATTGGCCTGCACGGTATGCAGCAACCGGGCGCCGGACACCTTCTCTAAACCCTGTGCCAGACGCGCTGCCATCGCATTGGCCTGCCGGGCGTTTTGCAACCACAAATCGTTTTCGAAGTAGGCGAGGAGCTGAGCGCTCAAGAATCGAAGTTTCGACCACAGATGACCGGCGCGCTTGCGCCGCCGCTCGAATTGCTCGGCGAGCGACCGGTCGAAAAACACGACCGCTTCCGCGCAGAGAGCGCCATTTTTGGTGGCTCCCAGCGACAAGACATCGATGCCGCACTTCCAGGTGGCCTCCGCCGGCGAACACCCCAAATGCGTCAACGCGTTGGCGAACCGCGCGCCGTCCATGTGCACCGGCATGCGGTGTTGTCTCGCAACGGCGCTCAGACGCGAAAGTTCAGACAGATCGTATACCGTGCCCCACTCGGTCGCCTGCGTCAGGCTAAGAGCTGCCGGCTGCACATGATGTACGCCCATCTCGTTCGCCAAGGCGATCGCGGCCGCGAGCGGCTCTGCGGAAATTTTACCGTTTGACGACGGCAATCCGAGCAGTCTGGCGCCGCCCGTGAAGAATTCCGGCGCAGCGCATTCGTCGGTCACGATATGTGCGGTTTCGTAGCAATAGATCGCCCCGTACGGGGGGGCGATTTGGGACAATGCTAAGGCGTTGGCCGCGGTGCCCGTGGCGACAGGATAGATCACGACGTCGGTTTCGAACAGCCGGCCGGCCACCGCCTGGAGGCGTTCGGTCCATTCATCGGCGCCGTAGGAGGCAGCCATCCCCGAATTGGCGGCTTCGATCGCCGCCATAATCGGCGCACAGACAGGAGTCACGTTGTCGCTGGTGAAATTCCGGCTCAAGATAACTCCTGTCGTCCCGTCATTTTTGGATATGCGCCGGCGTTGTGGCGGCAGCGCTCGCCGCCGCCGCTCGGAGTACCCGCAGCTTGCTGTCGAAATCTTCCCGGTTGAGGTAAGCACCGCACAACCGCCGGAAACCCTGATACGCGCGCCGACCATGCAAGGTGCGTCCGTTATCGAATAGCAGCGCTGTACCAGGTGCGAGGCGCATGGTGATTTCGTTGGACGGATCGTTGATCAATTGGTTGAACAGCTTCAGTGCCCGATAAAACAATGTCATCCTGGCCGCCGGCAATCGAAACGGCGCCCGATCGTAGTTATTGTAGGCGATCTGAAGGAAGTCGCCATTATGATCGAGGCCGATGACGGGATGTTCAGCCCGCAAGTGAACACCATCGCCCAAATACTGCGCCGGCACCTTCACGTTCGACAATACCTCGAAAGCCATCGGATCAGTGCGGCGGATCTGATCCGCAACCTTGAAACCATCGACCAAAGTGCTGTCGCCGCCGGTGCCGTCGAAGGTCAGGCAATGGAACATCTGGTAACCCGGAGAATCGGCGCTGTAAGTCCCGTCCGTGTGCGGCCCGATCGCGGCAGAGGTATAAGCGGTGTCCTTGAAGGCCAGATTGGCCGTGAAATCCCACATACCGCCGAAAATGGTCTCTCGCACGTAGCCGATTCGCGTCACCAATTCTTTGGTCGCTTCGATGGTCGCAGGCACCCCCGACGCCAGAGCGAATCCATATTCCTCCACCATCGACAACCAGCGCAGCAATCCCTCGTTGCCCGACATGATGTCCGAGTGGCTCATGGTCGGGAAATTCTCACCCATGGTGGCACGATCCCACAAGCGACGCCGGGGCGCAGATTCGCGGCCGTTATCCTGGGCAACGCTCCATAGGAAGGCCGCGGGCAGAATGCTCACGCTGCCATCGTGCTTCCAAACGATGCGCAAGGTTCGGCCATCATCGCAAATCTCGAGCTTCGACGGTGCAATGTCCACGGGGATCGCGAAGGTGTCCACCTGACGTTGCAAAGTATCCGGGTGCAGGCTGTCTTTCGAATGACAATGGTCACGCAGCCAAAATGGGGCGAAGCGGCCCGGGGACACCTTGTTTTCCCAAGAGACTTCCACCTCGCTGTCCACGAGTTTGACCCCGGTCAACAACACCTCTGAGCTCTGATTCCGATCGGCAATGAGGTCAAGCACGCTTCTCTCCTTTAACGACGACGCGATTCATCAATCGACCGTAAAACACATTACTGAACGAGTGTATAACAACGACATTCGGCCAGTCAAACGTGACTCACTGCTCAGTTTTGGAGCGACTAAAAGAAAGCGGACCCGACGAGAAAGCCCGAGGAAGCCGGTTCCTATATGATCAGTACGTATCAAACGAGACTTTCCATAAGGAAGCGAAACAAATGGAATATGCGTTAACTCACTGGCGCCTCATCGCGGATTTCAACGCACAGGCGAGTGTCAAGTCGGCCGAAGGCCAGGCGCGGGCAAAGACGATCAATGCGGAGGCCGACGCGACGGTGGTACGTACCGTCGGCGATGCTGAAGCATCGAAGACCCGCGCAGTCGGCGGCGCTGAAGCCGAAGTGATCAAACTCAAGATCGCGTCCATGGAATCCGGCAATTACGCCGTGGTGCAAGTGGCTGAAGCGCTGGCCAAGTCCGGGGTCAAGTTGGTGCCGGACATCGTGGCCGGCGGCGGCGCCAGCGGCGGCACGCTGGTCGATGTACTGCTTGCCAACGTGATCCGCGACAGTACCTTGCGCGCCGAGCCGAAAGCCTGACCCTTATTCCTCGCCGCGCAAAGATGTCAGATCGAGCGCCCCGCTGAATCCGAGGTAGGCAAACAGCGGCAAGAGCAAGAGAGAAATGACGGCCAAGACGCGCACCATGCGCGCCAGAAAGGCGGATCGGGAATTTCCGGCGCATTGGTAGGTGGCGAGCGTCACGTAAACGGTGAATATCAGACCGCCGATCACATAGATTCGCATCGCAATTTCATTGCCGGCATCGAAGAGCAAACCGATGGCGCTATAGCAAGCGGAGCCCGCGATCCCGTACAGCCAAAAGACCTTGTTCAGGGAAGTTCGACCTTGCAGCGGAGCGCGGAGAAAGCTCCAAAGCGTTTCTTTTTCGGACATAACAAGCCGCCTCCGTGAGATCAGCGCTGGGCGCTCCGCCAATTGGGCGCGGAATAAAAATGCGTCTCTTCGGGAGCCAGCATCCCGCGACTCCGTATATGGTCCGCGGCTTTTTCCGCCAGCATGATGGTCGGAGCATTGAGATTTCCGGTGGTCACCGACGGCATGATGGAGGAATCCACCACGCGCAGACCCTCGAGTCCGTGGACGCGAGTTTCGGGATCCACCACCGCCATAGGATCCTTCGCATCGCCCATTTTGCACGAACAGGAGGGATGGTAGGCACTCTCGACCTTCGCGCGGATGAAGGCATCGATTTGCTCGTCCGTTTGCACGTCGGCGCCCGGTTGGATTTCCCGTCCGCGGTAGCGGTCGAATGCAGGCTGCGCAAAAATCTCCCGCGTCAAGCGAACGCAAGCGCGCATTTCGATCCAATCGTCCGGTTCGCTCAGATAATTGAATCGAATATGCGGCTTCTCGAACGGATCGGTCGAGGCCAATCGCACCCAGCCGCGGCTCTTGGAGCGCATCGGTCCGACGTGGGCTTGAAACCCGTGCTCCTGCGCCAGCGTCGACCCATCGTAGGCTACCGCCATGGGCAGAAAGTGATATTGGATATCTGGATAGGCAATACCTGCGCGGCTGCGAATGAAACCGCAGGTTTCGAAATGATTGGTGGCCCCCAAACCATCCTTGCGCAGGAGCCAACGTGCACCGATCAGCGCGCGATTCCACCAATTGATCGACGAATACAACGTGATGGGCTCCTTGCAGGCGACCTGGAAGTAAAACTCCAGATGATCCTGCAAATTCTCGCCGACACCCGGCAGATCGTGCAGCACCTCGATGCCATGCGCGCGCAATTCTGCGGCCGGCCCGATCCCGGAGAGCTTCAAAAGTTGCGGCGAATTGATGGGTCCGCCCGAGAGAATCAATTCCTTGCCGACCCCGGCTCGGTAAATCTTGCCCTCCCGGCTGTATTCGATGCCGCAGGCACGCCGGCCCTCGAAAAGCAGCCGTGTGGCGAGCGCATGCGTCAGCACTTTGAGGTTCGGTCGTTGCATGGCCGGGTGCAAATAGGCCCGCGCGGCGCTGCAGCGCCGTCCGCCGCCCACCGTCATGTCCATGCGGCCGAAGCCTTCCTGTTGAAAGCCGTTGATGTCCGCCGATTGCGGGTAGCCGGCTTCGCTTGCGGCTCTGAGCCAAGCCGCGTGCAGTGGATTGGTGACGCGTCCATAACTCGTTTGCAGCTTACCGGTACCGCCGCGGTATTCGTTCCCACCCTCCTCCCGCCGTTCGGCGCGCTTGAAGTAGGGCAGTACCTCACGATACGACCACCCCGCGGCTCCTTCCCGCGACCATCGTTCGAAATCCTGCGGATTGCCTCGGATGTACACCAAACCATTGATCGACGAAGAACCGCCCAAAACTTTGCCGCGCGGCGTGTGCATGCGCCGGCCGTTCAAATGAGGCTCCGGATCGGTATGGTAGAACCAATTGTATTTCGGCATGTTCATCGGAATCGAGAGCGCCGAGGGCATTTGAATGAACATGGATCGGTCGGAACCCCCGTACTCGATCAACAGCACACGATGTTGGCGATCCGCGCTCAGGCGATCCGCCAGAACACAGCCCGCTGAGCCCGCGCCCACGATGATGTAATCGAAACTTTCGTCTGCCAAATCAGTTGCTCCGCATGAGGCCGCGTAGATCAATAGGGAGCTTCGACATCGCCCATCGCGACGTAGACGCTTTTGAGTTGAGTATAGTGCTCGAGCGCGGCGCGGCCGTTCTCGCGGCCTAGACCGGACATCTTCACGCCGCCGAACGGCAGTTCGATGGGTGTTACGTTGTAGTGGTTGATCCAGCAAGTGCCGGCCTGGAGTTGTGCGATCACCCGATGGCCCCGCGTCAAATCATTGGTGAATACGCCGGCCGCGAGGCCGAAATCGGTGGCGTTGGCGCGTTGGATGACCTCGCGCTCGTCGGTGAATTCCAACACCGACATGACGGGACCAAAAATCTCCTCGCGTACGATCGCCATGTCGTCGCGGCAATCATCGAACACGGTTGGGGCGACGAAGTATCCCTTGCTCAAGTCGCCGGTGGTCACCCGGTTCCCGCCGATCAGCAGCCGCGCGCCCTCGGCGCGGCCGCGCGCGATGTAGCTCAAGACCTTGTGCATGTGCTGCTCGGAGACCAGCGGCCCGACCTGCGTCGCGGGGTCCATGGGATCTCCCACACGCATCATGCTCACGCGCTTGACGAGGCGGTCGAGAAACGAGGCTTTCACCGACGCATGCACGAATACCCGAGTAGCATTCGAGCACACCTGTCCGGAGGAGTAGAAATTGGCGAGCAGCGCGCCTCCCACCGCGTTGTCCAATTTGGCGTCCTCGAAAATGATCAACGGCGATTTGCCGCCGAGTTCCAGCGTCACGTTTTTCAACGTCTGCGCCGCGTCGCTCATGACGGCCTTGCCGGTGCCCACTTCACCGGTGAGCGACACCTTGCGGATATCCGGATGACGTGTGAGTAAACGGCCGGTCTCGGCAAACCCCTGCACCACTTGGAATACACCCGGCGGCAATCCAGCCTCGAGCAAGATCTCCTGCAGCTTTACAGCGCTGAACGGCGTGAGTTCGGCCGGCTTGAAGATCATCGCGTTGCCGCACGCCAAAGCGGGCGCCGCCTTCCAACAGGCGATCTGCAGCGGATAGTTCCAGGCACCGATGCCTGCGACCACGCCCAGCGGCTCGCGGCGCGTATAGCCGAACGCTTGGGTGCCGAGATCAATGTGCTCGCCGCTCAAGGATTGCGCGAGGCTGGCAAAATATTCGAAGCAATCGGCACCGGAAATCACATCGACGACGAGCGTTTCCTGGATGGGTTTGCCGGTGTCGCGCGATTCGAGTTCAGCGAGTTCCTGATTGCGCGATCGCAACAATTGCGCCGCGCGCCGCAGCACCCGCGCGCGATCCGCGCCGGTCATGGCAGCCCACACGAATTGTCCGCGCTGCGCCGCGAGTACCGCCGTCTTGATTTGCCTGGGACCTGCGGCGTTCACGTAACCCAGCACTTCTCCGGTAGCGGGATTAATGGATGCAAAGCGCTCGCCCTCCCCGAGGGTGGCCTGACGAACGGGCGTGTCAGGCGCCGCGGACGCGGTCCGCTCGCCGTCGGTCGCGTCCGAGTGGGGGGAGAGGTTGACCCGGAGTCTCCCGTCGACGAATTCCGTCAGCAACGCGCGCGCGCTCTCGCTGTCGGCCTCGCGCCATCCCGATAGCGCAGCGCGCAGCCATACCCCGTCGATCATTGCAGCAATCATGGCAGCTAGATCTTTCGCCTCATCAGGCGGCACGAGTTTCTTGAGTGAACTTCGCAAATTCGTAAGCGTCCGGCGCTGATATGCGGATTGCACCCGCCTGAGGCTCTTTACTTGGAGCACCTGGCCCCAAAAGGCGAGCCACGCGGTACCGGTGCGCTGCTCGAACTCCTCGGGAGCCAAGTTCGCATCGATGACTGCTTGGATCCGGGCGCGAGGCGTACTGACCTGTCGCAATCGAGCCCGCACATGATCACCGACGCGCCGTGCCAAAGAGCGAAAAGCGGCGTCCAGCAAGCCATCCTTGTCGTCAAAATAGTGCGCGACCAGTCCCGGCGAGACGCCCGCTCGCCCCGCGATTTGCGCAAGCGTCGTGCCCACATAGCCTAGTTCGGCTAGGCTATCGATGGTGACTTCGATTAGCTGGCACCGCCGCGTCTCCTCCAAGGGTTCTGCTGAAAGGTCCGCCGAGTTCGTTGATTGAGTGTTCAATTTGATTTCCTTTGCAAACTCGCCGAGCAGTTTTGTGGACGCGCATACCAGCTTCCGACTAAGATGGCGATGCCGATTTATACGTTTAATTTCAATCTACTAGGGATGCATGGGTGAGCACAGACCACACCTCGTTAAACAACCATTCAAAATTGAAATTGGCAGCTCAATCATCGCGCCCCCGGGCGCCTGCGGTCAAGACTGACGGCGGTACTCGCCGAAAGCCATGGGCCTCCTGGCTTCGGGTGCCCATGAGCGTGTTTCTTCCGTCGGCGCTTACCCTGGCCGCATTCGGTGCGCCTGCCGCGAATTTGAGCGGCAGCGGCGATCCGCAAAGCTGCCGGTCGGTGCGCTTCTCGGATATCGGCTGGACCGATGTCACTGCCACCACCGCGCTCACAAGTCAATTGCTGCGCAACATCGGCTACGTACCGACCATCACGGTACTGTCCGTGCCGGTGACGTTTGCGTCTCTTAAGAACAAGGACATCGATGTATTTCTCGGAAATTGGATGCCGGCGGAAGAGGCCGATCGCCGCTCGTTTGTGGACGAAGGTTCGGTGGTCGTCGTCGGGCCCAATCTCGTGGGCGCCAAGTACACCCTGGCGGTGCCTGCTTACACCTATGCCGAGGGCCTCAAAGACTTCAGCGACATTCGGCGCTTCGCTCCCAAGCTCAATGACTCGATTTACGGAATTGAACCGGGCAACGACGGCAACCGGCTCGTGCTCAAAATGCTCAAGCAGGATCAATTTGGTCTGGGCAATTTCAAATTGATCGAATCGAGCGAGCAAGGCATGTTGGCTCAGGTCGAGCGCGCCTACCGCGACAAGCAGCCCATCCTGTTTCTGGCGTGGGAGCCGCATCCGATGAACATGCGCTTCGACATCAAGTATCTGACCGGCGGCGACGCGGTGTTCGGCCCCAATTTTGGAGGCGCGACGATTTACACGGTCACCCGCAAGGGATACAGCTCCGAATGCCCGAACATAGGCCGCTTGCTCACCAATCTTAAATTCACGCTGCGTGGTGAGAGTGAAATGATGGCCGCCATGTTGGATCGGCACGAGCAGCCGGAAATCGCGGCATCCGAGTGGTTGAAGGCGAATCCCACGGTGGTGAAAACGTGGCTCGAAGGCGTACGAACCTTCGACGGACTTCCGGCGAACAGTGTTCTGACGCATTCAGCGCCGCCCCCTCGCCCAGGAGGCTTCGAGCAGTGGATCGTCAGCCATAAGATTCCGGTGGGAGATGCCATGGCGGTAGCCATCGACACCATCAAGACCCACGGTACGTTCGTGTTCAACGGGATTTCCGTTCTCATTCGCGGCACGGTCGATGCAGTGACGGCCGTGTTGCGAGCCCTGCCTGCGTGGGCCTTGATCATTGCCACCGCGGGGCTCGCCTGGGGATTGCGGCGGTCGTGGACCCTCACCGCATTTGTCGCCTTGGCGCTGCTGTTCATTTTGAATCAGGGATACTGGGAAGCGACCCTCGAGACGCTGGCACTGGTCATGGTGGCAACGTTTGCGTCCGCCGCCATTGGCGTGCCGCTCGGGATCGCCGCGGCGCATCGCCCCCGCCTGTTCGCCGCGATGCGGCCGGTGCTTGATTTGATGCAGACTTTGCCCACCTTCGTCTATCTCATTCCCACCCTGGTGTTGTTCGGACTCGGCGTCGTGCCGGGCCTCATCTCGACGGTGATATTTGCCCTGCCCGCGCCGATTCGCCTCACGCACCTTGGCATCTCCTCGGTTCCCCGGCCGTTGATCGAGGCGGGCGAGGCCTTCGGCGCGACGCCCATGCAATTGCTGTGGAAAGTCGAACTGCCGAGCGCAGCCAGCACCATCATCGCCGGCATTACCCAGTGCATCATGCTCAGCCTGTCGATGGTGGTGATCGCCGCTTTGGTCGGCGCCGGTGGACTCGGAGTTCCGGTGGTGCGCGCGCTCAACTCGGTGCAAGTTGGCATGGGCTTCGAAGCTGGTTTCACCATTGTGCTGCTCGCCATCATCTTGGATCGGATCAGCCGGCCGAAAGAACGCGAGGTATCGCGATGACTGCCGCGATCGAATTCCGGGACGTCGACATCCTCTTTGCGAGGCAACCGGGTCGCTCCGGCCGCTCGAGCATCCGTGAAGCACTTGCGGCCCTCGACACCGGCGCGACTCGCAGCGACATCCAGAACAAATTCGGTGTCGTCGTCGGCGTCGCCGGCGCGAATTTAAGAGTCGCCAGCGGCGAAATCTCGGTGCTCATGGGACTTTCCGGATCCGGTAAATCCACTTTGCTTCGCGCAGCTAACGGATTGAACTCGGTGACGCGCGGCCACGTACACATTCAGGACGGCGAATCAGCCATCGACGTTGCCACCTGCGACACGGCGCAATTGCGCCGCGTGCGGCGCGAGCGTGTGGCGATGGTGTTCCAACAATTCGGCCTGCTGCCGTGGCGAACCGTACGCGAGAACGTCGGGTTGGGCCTGGAGCTGCGCGGCGAACCCGCGGCATCGAGGAAAACCATCGTCGACGAAAAATTGGAGCTGGTGGGCCTGTCTCAGTGGGCGGAACGTTACGTCAGCGAATTGTCGGGCGGAATGCAGCAGCGCGTCGGCCTGGCGCGTGCGTTCGCAACGGACGCCGACATCCTCTTGATGGACGAGCCGTTTTCCGCACTCGATCCCTTGATTCGCGGCAAGCTGCAAGGTGAATTGTTGGCGCTGCAAGAAAGGGTCAAAAAAACCATTTTGTTCGTCAGCCACGATTTGGACGAAGCGCTGCGACTGGGCGATCGGATTTCCATCCTCCAGAACGGACGCATCATCCAAACCGGCACGGCGGAAGACATCGTGCTGGCCCCTGCCGACGACTACGTTGCCGAATTCGTTCGCCACATGAACCCGTTGGACGTCCTCACCGGCAGCATGATCATGTGTCAGCGGGCGCAAATGCCCTCGGATGGCAACCTGCTATGGCTCGATGAGCGACGCCGCTACCGCCTGTCGCTCAATGCCGCCGACGAAGCGTTCGCTCTGCAATTGGACGGCGTCGAGCATGCACTGCGACACGTGCACGACGACACCGCACTCGCAGGCATTGAACCGGGTCTCGCGGTCGCGCCCGCCTCCTTCTCGCTACAGTCCATCATTCGATTGCGTCAGGCGACCGGACACCCGGTATTACTGGCGGAGGGCGGCAAAATTATCGGCGTGTGCGGTGAAAACGAAATCATTCGCGCGCTGGCCGGCAGCCGCCATTAGGCGCCACTACCCGCCGCTAGCCACCGGCAGTCCGCCGCATAAAGGGTCGAGTAGTTTTTTTCGTTCGGTAGCGTGAGACCGGCTGTTGGTCAAATCACAGTGGAAACGTCAGGTGACGTGCCTCGCGGGCGTGTATTCTCCTCGGTTGCTTCATTAGGGAGTTTAGAATGCGAAGTATTGCCGCCCGCCTTGTGCACGTGAGGGACGCCTCTTTCAGGCCCGCGCTGCTGCTTCTATGTGCAGCGTGGCTTTGTGGATGCGCCGGAAGTTCTTCGGAAAACGGCGCATGGCAGGCCTCGTCCCCTCGGCATCCCCAATTCTCGAGGATATTGATCGTCGGCATCAGTGCGGACTTCACCCAGCGTTGCTCGTTCGAGTTCTCCCTGGCATCTCAGTTCACGGGTAGTTCGACTCAGCCACTGGTTAGCTGCAACACGATGATGCCCAAGGATCCACTGACGCGCGCCAATATCGAAAGGGTGGCCAAAGCGCAAAATGCCGACGCCGTGCTTACGTCCGCCGTCGTCTCCATGCAGCTCGCCTCGCATCAAGGCAACACCAGGGACACCCGCCCCACCCCTTATTACCAGGTCACGGGCACAGGGTACGTAACGGGCGAGCTAGGCGCGTACGGTGTCCCGGTGGCCTTCGTCCAACTTGACACGACACAATCGATTCCCATGATCACCGGCGACATTCACATCTTAACGAAGCTCTTCGATGTGAAGGATGCGACTCTCGTCTATACAACGGACACCGTTGCAAAGTCCGACGACATGCAATCGAGCTCGGCCTCCATCGAAAAGATCACCGGACTGATAGGGAATCGTCTACGCAAGGACGGCGTGATCCACTAGAGCCGTCCGCGTTCATCAGCGAGGCGGCAATATGAAAATCGCCACCTACAATGTCAATGGTGTCAACGGCCGGCTCCCGGTCCTCCTCCGCTGGCTCGCTGAAACCCAGCCTGATGTTGCGTGCCTGCAAGAGCTCAAGGCTCCGCAAGAAAAATTCCCTGAGCACGCGATCCGCGAGGCGGGATATGGCCTGATCTGGCACGGGCAAAAAAGCTGGAATGGAGTTGCCATTCTTGCGAAAGGTCTCGATCCCGTCGAAACTCAGCGCGGGCTGCCAGGCGATCCTGATGACCTGCACAGTCGCTATATTGAGGCGACCATCGGTGAATTGACTGTCGGCTGCCTCTATCTACCGAATGGTAATCCTGCGCCTGGGCCCAAATTTGATTACAAGCTTCGTTGGTTCGAACGCTTCTCTGAACACGCTAGGGCTTTGGTGAACAAGCGAAGCCCTGTGATCTTGGCGGGCGACTACAATGTGATACCGACGGAACTTGATGTTTACAAACCTGAGCGCTGGGTCGATGACGCGTTATTTCGCCCCGAGGTGCGTGCGGCTTACCATCAACTGTTGGCACAAGGATGGACCGATGCCTTGCGGACGCTGCATCCGGGGGAAAAGATCTACACGTTCTGGGACTATTTTCGAAACGCCTATGGCCGCGATGCGGGCTTGCGCATCGATCATCTCCTTCTAAATCCCGCAATGGCTCCGCGCCTTCGCGCGGCCCGGGTCGACCGCCAAGTACGAGGCTGGGAAAAGTCTAGCGACCACGCCCCGACCTGGATTGAAGTGGCGGATGGCGCATGACCGACCCGCTCCCGATTGTCTGCATTCCCGGCCTTGCTTGCTCGCCGCGGCTCTACGCCGAGCAGATTGGGCAACTCTGGACGGTCGGACCGGTAACCGTCGCCCAGCACAGCGGCCACGAGAGCATGGACGAGATCGCCCGTTCCATCCTCGCTTCGGCACCGGAGCGGTTCGCATTGATCGGCTTGTCGATGGGCGGCTACATCAGCTTTGAGATCATGCGCCAAGAGCCGAGCCGTGTTGTAAAGCTCGCCCTGCTCGATACGAGCGCGCGCCCTGACACACCGGAACAAACCGAGAACCGCCGGATTCAGATCGCTCTTGCCGAGAAAACGCCCATCGCCGACTTGGCAGACGCTCTTTTCCCGCGGCTCGTTCACCCACGGCGCCGGTCCGTTGAGCAGCTGCGGGACATCATCCGGATAATGGCGCAGGAAACGGGTGCGGAAGGTTTTATCCGCCAGCAGACAGCAATCATGGCGCGCCCCGACTCGCGGCCCCATTTGAGCGGCATTCGTTGCCCCACCCTGGTGCTCGTCGGAGATAGCGATGAGTTGACACCTCCGGACCGTGCCGCGGAGATGGCGCACGGAATTTTGGGGTCGCGCCTCGTGACGGTGCCGGATTGCGGACACGTATCCACGCTCGAATGCCCACAGCAGGTGACGGAAGCGCTTTTGCAGCTACTCCGGGCCTAAACAACGCTCGCCCGGCCATTGCCGAAGGTCCCTCGAGATTTCCACCCAAAGGCAGCTTATCGTGTCCGTCTGCGGGCGCCGCTTCCCTTCCGAGGTACCTTCTTGCCTTCCGCCCGTGCTTCTGACAAGCCGATGGCGATGGCTTGCTTCGGGTTGGTTACCTTCTTTCTCGACCGGCCGCTGCGCAATGTTCCGGCCTTCATCTCCTCCATGGCTTTTTGGACTTTTTTACCGCTCGCTTTACTATATTTGGCAGCCATAACTTTTCCTCTTCACTCGCAGAACGATGCAAATTGCATCGAGTAAAGGCTGCGGCGCAAGAACGGCGTTCGCTACCGGTTAAAGACGCGATCGAATGTGGGTTCCATCTGACTGCGCGCTTCGGCGAGCCCAAGCATTTCATCGAGAGGTCGGTGTTGTCTTTCACGGCTGCCGGTTCGCAATGCTCACGGCCTCTTCCAGCTTGCGTCAGCAAGTTCCATCAACCCTCGATAAAGGCGGAGCGGTCGAAGGCAGGATGACGGCTCGCGATATGGCGTCCAGCAAGTGCAGACCGTCAACCGGCTTTTGGAATAAGCCGCAATTATTGGTTCCCGTTGCATGGGTCTTGGATGCGCAATCGCGCGCGGTCATCAGGATCACGGGCAACCCGGGGCGTCTGCTGGCGGCTTGGCGCTGCAGCTCGAATCCGTCCATCTCTCCCATGTCCACGTCGGAGACCAGGCAGTCGATCTGACCAAAACGCGCGTCCGCGAATAAAGCTCTCCCCGAGCCAAACAGGCACACGGTGTAGCCAGCCGACCGCAAAAAATGTCCGAGCGCGGCGAGGACCCTAGAATCGTCATCCACCACACCGATGACAGCGGGTGACATGGTTACGCTGGCACAGCAATAGATCTGATTCGGCGGGGTCTCTACGGCTGGTCCTTCTTAGGCTTCGGCTGCGGGCCTTCCTTTGCCGCCTCAGTCGATGCGGCACTTGCATCCTCCTTGATGACGGTGACGTGGGCGGGGGCACTCGTCACCTCGAAGGCGACGCGGCGATTTTGGGCCCGGCCTTCTGCCGTGGCGTTGCTGGCAATTGGCTTGGACTTGCCATAGCCCTTGGCCGTCAGCGCTGAACTGCCGACGCCCTTGCTGACCAGGTAGGCGACAACTGCGTCCGCACGTTTCTGCGAGAGACCTAAATTGTAGGCATCAGAGCCGATCGAGTCAGTGTGCCCCTGAACTTCGACGTGCAGCTCAGGCTGAGTGAGCAGTGCGCTCGCGACCTGATCGAGGGTCTGCTGAGCAGGCGTGGTGAGCTGTGAGGAATTGAACTCGAAGTCAACGGCACGCACGATCACGGACTGATCGATGATGCGGCAATTAGCATCGACCTTGAAGCCGGCGGGCGGAGTGCAGGGCGGGGGCGTCGGGGCGGGCGGCGGCGGTAGCGGCGCCGGCTCGGGCGGTGGCGGAGGAGGAGGCGCAGCCGCCGGCGGGGGCGCCTCGCCGCCGAACCGGTAGTTGACGCCGAGGCGGACGATGTTCGCGGTGAAGCTGTTGTGAATGTTATCGAGCGATAGATTGCCAAACTCCGTACACACGGCAGCGCTGCCGGTGCAGGAGGTCGTGGAGTTGGTTCCCTTGCCGAGATTCACATAAGTGTATTCCGCTCGGAGCGACCACGGCCCGGGCAAAGCATATTCGAGACCGGCTCCTACCCCGTAACCACTGGACTTGAAATTCTTTCCGCCCGAAAAGCTAGCGGTTCCTTCGGGGTCTGAGAAAGTCGCCGTACTGTGGTGCGATCCCCACGCATAGACACCACCGGCTCTAAGATACGGCAGCCAATTACCGGCGGCGTAGCCAATTCGCGGACCAAGAATCGCGAAACCGTTCGGGCTGACTTTGCCGGAGAAGGCATAAGTACCATCGGGCGGCGGTACAGGCCCGGTGTAAGTAAGCGAGCGGTTGTGGTTCTTGGCACTCCAGTAATCGTAGTCGAGGCCAAAGCCCCACACGAGATGATCGTATTGAAAGTTGTAGCCGATCTGCGCGCCGCCGACGAAGACGCCGTTGTTGGGACAGTTGCGATTGTAAAAGGCGTTGGCTATCGCGGGATCGACAATGGGACCGGCGGGCGTCCAACTGTTGCATGTTGAGTTCCATGCTCCGCCTGCGTTCAAGCCGACGTAAAAGCCAGCCCATTGAGCAGTATCCGATGTGGCAATCACATCTTGTGCTGATGCCGCGCCTGCAACCGAGGCGGACGCCAATAACCATCCCGACAAAATTTTGCGTTTCATAACCTGCATCCTAGGACTGATTTTTAATTTGGAATCGTGCGCCGAGACGAACCGCTGTTCCGCGAAACTAGAGGGTCTTCGGCCGCACACACTCCTCCGAGCGCTCGGAGAATAGCGTTAAGTTAGATTCGCGCTTGTAGGAAAAAGCACCCCTGCGAGCGTAGGACGTGCGCTCGTGATTGATAACCTCAGTCTTTAGGTGGGCTGCACGGCGGTGGCGTGGCGTCGTTGCACAGGCCCGTGCGCGCATCCCGATTTCCGGCCCCGGTGCTATCTTCACTGGGAGCATTGTTTATGCAACTAGACATCAGCCAGGAAGCAGCAAGAACAAGAGTTAATAGCTTCATCGGTGGCTCCTAGACTTCGGATTTTGCGCCCTTGCGCTCGTGCCACATAGAAAATGTGTGCGCTAGCGAAAATACCATTGAAGCACGAGCTAAGAAAGCCGTCTGGACGCCGGCGCTCAGATCTCAGTTGCCTACGCCCGTAACTGGCCCGCACCATCCAGGCAGATAGTCGGCGTCCTTGCTCTTCGCGAGCTGCAGAGCCTCGTCGAGCGCCGTAACGAAGTTTTGTTCGATACGCTTGGGCTTGATTCGTCGGCGCAGGAAGTCCGCCCAAAGAAACTCGCTAAAGGGAGTCGTGTCCTTTGCGAAGCCGCCGACCCGGCGCAACTCGCCGGCAAGACTGCGATACGGGTCATCGATCAGGTCGATGACCCGCACCGGTAGATCCCGGTAATGGCGGCGGCGCCCCTGCTTGTCGTACGGATGCAGCCACGCGCGATTATCGAGATAAGTCCAAAACGCCTCCTTGTCGAGCTTGGTCAAGTCAGCGACCACTGAAATCGCGATGGTCTTCTCGCCTTCCGCATGCAGTGCGTACGCGAGGTGATGGTGATCGATCACGTAGTAGCGGTCCTTATATCCGTGGACGACGGGAATCATATGGCTACCGAGAAACTTCCTCTTATGGGTCAGTTGGCGCCAGCGGCTTTGTTTCTCCTTGACTTCGCGCAGCCCGACCGTAATTTGCGTCGGACGCAGTGCGCTGATGGCGAGAGTGCTCAGTCGTGGTTCTCTTATATTCGTCATATTGGTTCATCCTCTGTGAGTGCCTCATTTCCAACCTTCAGTGCCGGAGCTGAAATCGATCAAGAACGAATTGGTCGTGAAGTAGCCGATACCGATGATAGACGCCCCGCTAAAACCTTCGTTCACGACCGTCGCGAAGGGGTCGGAGCTCGTGCTGGTATAGCTGTATGTGAATCCTGACGATCCACCGCAACCGCCCAGAATGGAGGCTACCAGCCCGGTCGCCAAAAGAGCGGAGGCGCAGATCGAATGGCGGCATCCAACTCGAGCGAAGTTCAGCATTGGCCGCATTTTAGCGCATTCAGCTCTTTGACCCGCCGGCTTGAAACCAGTTCGTCACATGCGTGCAACGTTAAAGCTACATTCCCCTGATAGTTTTGGCCGGTTAATTACTTTGTCTGGCAAAGCTACAGCGGGGTGCTTCGTGAAAATTCACAGATTTCTAATCGCGTTAGGCGTTGGGTTATTGACGGCTCAAGCGGGCAGTGCGTGGGAACAAGATCATGCGGTGCGGCACGTGCTTCTGATTAGCGTTGACGGATTGCACGCGCTCGATCTGTCGAACTACGTTATTAGTCACCCAAACTCCACGCTTGCCGCACTGGCCGGCCATGGCTTGACGTACACAAACAACCAAACGTCCTCGCCGTCTGATTCGTTCCCCGGACTCGCCGCGCTGGTAACCGGCGGCTCGCCGGTCACGACCGGGTTCTGGTACGACGTGACCTGGAACCGCGCGCTGGCGCCGCCGGCCCAGACGGACGGTACCGGCAATCCCGGCGGAAGTTGCCCTGGCCAAGTGGGCACGATCATGGCCATGGATGAATCGATCGACAAAGACCTGACGCAACTCGACGGCGGAGGCGGCATCAATCCGGCTTTCCTGCGCCGCGACCCGCGAAACGGCTGCAAGACCGTGTTGCCGCACGAGTACCTTCGCGTCAACACGATTTTCGAAGTTGTTAAGGCCGCGGGCCTGCGCACGGCGTGGACGGACAAGCACCCGTCCTACGAATGGACTAACGGCCCGAGCGGCCAGGGCGTGGACGATTTTTACGGTCCAGAGATCAACTCGATCCCGGTTGCCCTGCCCTTTGCCGGTTGCACGCCGGTTCCGTTTCCGGATCCCACTCCGGATGATGGTTGGACTACAGCACTTGCCAACGCTCGCTGTTACGACCAAATTCACGTACAAGCCATCATCAACCAGATTCGCGGCTACACTCACGATCGCAGCAAGCGGGTCGGCGTACCGGCACTATTTGGCACAAACTTTCAAGCTGTCAGCGTCGGTGAGAAACTCAATGCGGACCCTGTAACCGGTCAGCCGGGCGGCTACTCGGATGTGCTCGGCGCGCCGGCTTCGGGATTGGCCGATCAGCTTGACTTCGTCGACCAATCTCTCGGGCGAATCGTTGAGGAACTGCGGGCACAGAATCTGTACCGCTCGACATTGATCATCGTTAGCGCCAAGCACGGCCAGTCGCCGATTGACCGCACGAAGAACCAAAACATCGGCAATGGTCAACCCGCCACTCTTCTCGGCTCCTCGGAGGCGTTCGACATCTCCGACGACGGGTCGCTGATCTGGCTGGCCGATTCCTCGCATACCTCGAGCGCGGTTTCCTTGCTTAGCCAGCCAAAAAACCAGAAGCTCCTTGGAATCCAGGAGATCTTTGCAGGCCAGTCGTTGATCGACAAGTTCAACAGCCCGCTCCAGGATGCGCGAACGCCAGACATCATTCTGAAGGTCAATACGGGAGTGATTTTCACGGGCGGCAGCAAAATCGCCGAACACGGCGGCTTGAACGAGGATGACGTGCATACGGCACTGCTCTTGTCGATGGACGGCATGCAGGGCGCGGAAGTGAAGACCGCTACCACGAATCAACAGGTTGCCCCAACGATTCTGCGGGCGCTCGGACTTGACCCGGCGAGCCTCGACGCGGTTCGCAAAGAGCAGATCCATGTACTGCCATTCTTCTTCGAGGAAACGCGTTAAAAGTGCGCTGCAGGGCGCTCCTCCATCCCGGAGCGCCCTGTTTCGCAGGCTCAGTTCGAATCCTGCTGATTACGTAGGCTAATCGACACGGCGACATCCCAGGCGTTGTGGATACCGATAAAGAGCAGCACCGTCGAAGCGGCCGCCACACCGTACAGCGCCGCATCCGGCCTCTTCCAGATGAGAATTGCCATCGCCAACAGCGCAATGTAGACGACGATCGGGAAGATGACATGCCACAGCCAGTCTTCGCGCACCGGAATGTAGCCTTTCCCCATTTGATGCATGCTTGATCCGGTAACGCCGGAATAGATCAGCCCCGCGACACCCATGGCGCCCAAGCCGATACTGAGGCTGATCATGCTCTGGCGCGGCACGCTAAGATATGCGGCCAACGCCAATACGGTTCCAAAGTGAACGATCGTCGGACTGACAAAGGCGCGCAGGCCTTGGGTATCTATTCGATGGGCGTCCGCGGCCAGCGCTATGACAACGAAGGTTAATCCCGTCAGTGCGGCCGACGACGAGCCGATCATGACGTAGAAGTTATCCCAACCCTCGAGCGCTGATGCAATCATCGTGAATCCCCCGGCCTCGGTAGTCATGCGAAGGCCGTATACTACCAATTCGCACCGCCGGTTCGACTTGTGGGCTTACCCTACCCTGCCTTGGACTCCCAAGACCGGAACCCGGTGTGCCGGGACGCCCGGTACGGCCGTGTTGCCTTGATTCTTTTTAAATATTATCATCAAAATAATATAAACTTCGAACCGACGCTCACCATGCTAGGGGGAATCGCCATGAATTACGACGTCATCATTTCCTGCGCCGTTACCGGGGATGACACCAAGGTCACGAAGAGTCCGCATTGCGCCATCACGCCGGAACAAATTGCCGCAACCGCCGTCGCGGCTGCACAGGCCGGCGCCGCCGTCGTCCATATCCACGTGCGCGATCCGGAAACGGGCGCGTTTAGCATGGAGACGCGCCACTACCGGGAAGTAGTCAAGCGCATTCGAGAAAGCAAGGTCGACGTGATCGTGAATTTGACGTGCGGCATGGGCGGCTACATCGTCATCGGGGAGCACGGCTTGAAGGACACGCCGGCGCCGGGCAGCGATTTCGTGACTCAGGAGGACCGGATGCGTCACGTCATCGACTTGTGTCATGAAGGGCTGTACCGGCCCGATATCGCTACTCTTGATTGCGGGAGTCTGAATTTCGGCGACGGAAATCGCGCCTATATTTCCACCCCGAACTACTTGCGGCAGGGCGCCGCGATTGCGAGAGACCTAAGGTCAAGCCAGAACTCGAGGTTTTCGACACCGGCAACCTTTCATTCGTCAAACAGATGGTCAAGGAAGGCCTGCTTTCCGGGCCGTCGCTGATTCAACTGTGCATGGGCATTCCGTACGGCGTGCCGGCCGACGTCGGTCACTTGCTCGCCATGGTCAATGCGCTGCCGGAAAATTGCAATTGGGGCTCGTTCGCCATCAGCCGCATGCAAATGCCCTGGGTTGCGCAGTCGATTCTGCTCGGCGGCAATGTCCGCGTCGGACTCGAGGACAATCTCTATTTGAGCAAAGGCGTCTACGCCAGCAATGCCCAACTCGTGGAAAAAGCCCGTACCATCATCGAGGCCATGGGCGCACGGGTTCTCACCGCCGCCCAGGCTCGCGAGCGGCTGCAATTGCACTGAGAACGTACACGTGACCGAACTTCCCGTCTATCGCGCCCAGATCCTGCCGGAATGGATCGACTTCAATGGACATTTGCGCGACGCATACTATGGATTGGTGATGAGCTATGCCATCGACGAAGTCATGGACTACTTGGGGCTCGACGCTGCGTATCGCGAGCGCACTCGGTGCACGCTGTACACGCTCGAATTGCACATCCACTACCTGCATGAGGTCAAGAGCACGGACCAGCTGACCGTGGCGACGTCAGTTTTGGATTGCGATCGCAAACGCATTCTCGCCGGCTGTGAATTCGCCTGTCGTCGAGTCGACGGTCCCGTGGCGGCCGCTGAACTCATGCTGCTGCACGTGCATCAGGGCGATAAGCCATCGAGCGCTTCCTTCCCGCCGGAGGTGGAACGCCAGCTCGAAAGCCTGAAACTATCGCCCGCTGCGCTCGCCGCCAGGGGTTTGGGCTCGCGCAAAATGGAATTGAAGCGCCGATGAGCAAGTCTCCGGCGGGCGATATTCGCCGATTGATCGCTCCGCGCAGCATTGCGCTGATCGGCGCCAGCGCGTGGACCGACGCGGTGGCGGCAGGCAATGTGGCGATCGGCTATCGAGGAACGATTTGGCGAGTACACCCGAGCCGAGCATCGACGGCCACGACCACTTTTTATCGCTCTGTCGCCGAGCTGCCGGCCGCGCCCGATGCCGCATTCATTGCCGTGCCGAATCATGACGCACCGGCGGTTGCCGGCGAGCTCGAGGCGATGGGCGCCGGAGGCTTTGTCTGCTTCACCTCGGGTTTTTCGGAATTGGGAAACGAATTCGGGCGGCAGCTCACGCACTCTTTGCTCGAAAATGCGGGCGGCCTGCCCTTCTTCGGGCCGAACTGCTACGGCTTCGTGAATTTCTTCGATCGGGCGGCGATGTTGCCGGATCAAGTCGTCGGGTCGCCCATCGAACGCGGCGTGGCCCTGATTTGTCAAAGCGGCACCATCGCACTCACGCTTAGTTTCAACGCGCGCTCGGTACCGATTGGATATCTCTTTTCGGTGGGCAACCAGAGCCGTTTGGCAGTTGAGGATCTCATCGAGATTCTCTGCGATGATTCCCGTGTCACGGCGTTCGGCTTGTATCTCGAAGGGATCAAGGATACCGACAGATTCGCCCGCGCCGCGGATAAGGCGCGCGTCGCGGGCAAACCCATCGCCGTGGTGAAATCCGGGCGAACAGCGGCGGCCATGCGTACGGCACATAGCCACACCGGTGCGCTCGCGGGCGCCGATAACGTTTTTGACGCATTCTGCCGGCAGGCAGGCCTCGCGCGATGCGACACCCTGGGCACGCTCTGCGAGACGCTCAAGCTGTTTCACACCGGTGGTGCCCTGCCCGGCCGTAAAGTGCTGATGATGGGCGCTTCGGGCGGCGACATGGCGATGACCGCGGACGTGGCGCGCGATCTGGATCTCGACTTTGCGCCAATCCCGGAAGAACAGGCGGTCGCCCTGCGCGGACTGTTGACCGACCGCGTGACGATTGCCAACCCGTTCGATATTCACACTTACCTGTGGTTCGATCCGCCCGCCTTGGGACGCGTATTTTCCGCCGCCATGAACGGAGGGTACGACGCCGTCGGCTTTATGCTCGACTGTCCGCCGGAAGATAAAGCCGATAGTGCATCCTTCGATGCGGCGATTGATGTATTCATCGAGGCATCTCACGGCGCCCGCTCGCGCGCTGCGCTGGTCGCCTCCCTGCCGGAGACCATCAGCACGCGAATTCGTCAGCGTTGTTTGGATGGCGGAGTCATCCCGCTTCAGGGGCAACGCGAGGCCCTCGAAGCGTTGGCCGGGGCCGGCGCAGTCGGGGGTGCTTGGCATTCGAACCGTCGCGTACATTTGCAAATTCCCCCCGACGCCCCGCAGTGCTCCGGAACCGCGCGCACCTTGAGCGAGCACGATGGCAAGTCGGCGCTGGCAGGATTCGGCGTTCCGGTTCCGCGCGGCAAACTCGTCGCACCGGCCGCCGCGGCCGACTGCGCCGCATCCCTGGGATTTCCGGTCGTGATCAAGGCAACCGGCGCCCATTTGGAGCACAAGACCGAGGTGGGAGGGGTCGCACTCAATATCCGCAGCGCGCCGATGCCGGTGCGGCCGCGCGGCGCTCGAGCTCCCTCTCCGATTCCCTGTTGGTAGAGGAAATGACTCAGCGATGGAGTCGCTGAGGTTCTCATCGGTATCATCGTCGATCCGCAATTTGGCCAGGTCCTGGTGCTCGGTTCCGGCGGCGTGTTCACTGAATTGCTGTCGGACAGCGTGACGCTGCTGCCTCCCTGGACCCGCGAGTCGGTCGAATCGGCCCTCGGTAGTTTGAAGGTCGCGAAACTACTCGCGGGATACCGGGGCAAACCGCCCGGCGATGTCGCCTGCGCTCATCGATACCGTGCTCAATGTGACCCGCTATGCCACTGCCAACCTCGCGAGCCTGATCGAAATCGACGTCAATCCGGTCATCGTGCGTCCCGCAGGGCTAGGGGCGGTCGCGGTCGATGCAATGATTCGCCTGCAAAACTATCGCGTAACACTCAAGAGGATCCGCCATGTCCGATGGAATCAAAGTCGCCAAAGACGGCAACATATTCGAGGTCACGATCGATCGGCCAAAAGCGAACGCGATTGATCTCGCGACCAGCCGGCAATTGAACGATGCCTTTGTCTCGTTTCGTGACGACCCGACGCTGCGGATTGCGATCATCACCGGCGCCGGCGACCGCTTCTTCTCACCCGGATGGGATCTGAAGGCGGCGGCGGGCGGGGAGAAATCCGACGAGGATTGGGGGGTGAGCGGATTTGGCGGCCTCAACTATCCCAGAAATCTCAATAAGCCCATCATTGCGGCGGTCAACGGCATCGCCTGCGGCGGCGGCTTCGAAGTGGTGCTGGGCACCGACATCATCGTCATGGAGGAGCACGCGAAGTTTGCGCTGCCCGAGATCAACGTCGGCGTGCTTGCCGACGCCGGCACGATCAAACTTCGCCGGCGCATCCCGTATCACGTGGCCGTCGAGTTTTTATTCACGGGACGATGGATGGATGCCGCGGAAGCCAAGCATTGGGGGCTCGCGAATCATGTCGTTCCCAAGGGTCAAGGGCTCGCGAAGGCCCGCGAGATCGCCCGGCAGCTCGCCGACGGACCTCCCCTGCTGTTTCCGGCGATCAAGCAGCTGCTGCGCCACACGGAAATGGTACCCGAGCATCAGGCCTTTGAATTGCACGATTCGCTCGATATCGTGCAGCAGGTCATTCGCTCGGATGACCTCAAAGAAGGAACCCGGGCATTCGCCGAGAAGCGCAAGCCGCGCTGGACCGGCCGTTAAGTAACCTCCACTAGCAACTCAAGCAGATTCCGTCCATGCTGCGGAAATGAAGATTCTGCTAGTTGAAGACAATTATGAGGTTAGTCTGATAACCGTCGAATATTTGACGGAATTGGGTCACCATGCTGTCGCCGTCGCGGATGCCGAATCGGCCGTTAAACGGCTAGGGGGGCACACGTTCGATGTGGTGATGACGGACGTGAGCTTGCCGGGTATGTCGGGAATTGATCTTGCCAAGGAAATAATAAAGCAATACCCGGCTCTCCCGGTGGTCATTTCATCCGGGTACGGTGCGCTGAACGTGGAATCGATCCTGGGACACCGCCAGCCTAATGTGTTTGTATTGCCCAAGCCCTACGACATGCCAACCCTCGAGCGGACCTTGAGCCAGGCCGTCGCGTCTGGAAACGCCTCCGCGAAAGCGCTCGAATCCTAGCAAACGCGTTCGACGAACCAATTCTCCGAACCGGCGCCGACCAGGTCGGTCGGGCGCGCGCAATGCGGACAGCAGGTCGGCGCCTTTGCGATGGTGTCGCTCAATAGATCGGTCAGCGCATGGGCATCGTTGCAAAACGCATCCACATAGGGTTTGTGCTGCCGTACCAATTCTACCGCCAGCGCAAATGCGCTGGCGGGATCGACATCGTCGTCGCAAAATATTTCATGGTGAATCGGGCAAGTTTGAAGTACGTGCGTCTGTAACGCGATTGCAACCGCGATGGATTGTTTTTCTTCCATGGCACGAGTCCTTCTAGGTTTGGCCGTCAATTGTTTTCGCGAGCTCTGATGGCGGCTCGTCCACGCTTGTTGGTTCTCCACGCTCGGCTCTTGGTGAATCCATTATTGCTCGAGTGACCGCCCTCGCGCACGATCACGCGCAGCGCACGTTCCCAAGCCGCGGCTTGCGGCGCGGGCTCGGGGGGGTCATATGGTGCGATCGGGCGTTCCGGACTTGGACTCGGCGGGACGCTCTCGCTCATTCCTTGAAAGCTGCTGTCTGTGGTCATAAATTTCCTCACGATAACTGCGGCTTTAAAAACTCGGCGTTCCGGCGCAGTGGGCTCGCCGACCGTTCGGAACACTGTGCGCGGCGCCCGCACCGTTTGGGATCGGCGTAGCCCACAGTCGGGTGTAGGAATATTCAGACGCAAGGCCGCTAGACCAGCAGTTTGTCGAGAGTGATCGGCAGATCCCGGACCCGCAGCCCTGTTGCGTGAAACACGGCATTGGCGAGGGCCGCCGCAACACCGGTAATTCCGATTTCCCCTATGCCGCGCGCTCCCAGCGGATTGATATGGGGATCGTCATCCTCGATCACGTCCACATCGATCAAGCCGATATCCGCACTGGTCGGGACGTGATATTCCGCCAAATTGGCGTTCACGATGCGGCCGCACCGCTCATCCAGAATCGACTGCTCCATCAATGCCATTCCGACGCCCATCACGACGCCGCCCGTGAGTTGGCTTCGGCCCGTTTTTTGGTTCAGCAAGCGTCCGATGTCATACCGCCCGACGATACGAGGCACGCGAATGATCCCCAACTCCCGGTCGATGCGCACCTCGGCGAACACTGCCCCGAACGAATGCATCGAGTATTGCTTTTTCTCCTCGCCAGGTTTGGTGGCGGCGGTTGCCTCTATTTCGCGGCCGCCGTTGCGCGCCACGGTCGCCGCCACCGGCTCGCGCCGCGAGCTGCTGCGGTGCCCTAAGCCGCCGCTCTCGATGATCACGTCTCCGACCGGGGCTTCGAAAACAGGAGATGCGGCGTCAGCCACCGCTATGGCGACAAGCTTGCTGCGCAGAGCCGTCACGGCTGCTTGGACCGCCGGAGCGACGCTCGCCGTGCTTTGAGAGCCGCCCGACACCGGCGCCTCGGGGAAACGGCTATCTCCCAACTCGAACCGGACGCGGTCCATTGGAAAGCCGAGTGTTTGCGCCGCAATTTGCGTCATGACGGTATAAGTTCCGGTGCCCAGTTCCTGAGTACCGCTCGTGACAATCAGGAGGCCGTCCGCCGTCAGCCGCGCCCTTGCGCTGGCACCGGATCGATTCGCCGGGTACGTGGCGGTGGCCATGCCGAGACCCACCCAATCCTCGCCGCTGCGCATGGAGCGCGGTTCCGGCGTGCGCGCGGACCAATTGAAGGCTTTGGCGCCGCTGGCAAAGCACTCACGCAAATGGCGCGAAGACCACGGTAGTTGCTTGTCCGGATCGATGCCCGGCTCGTTGCGCAGGCGCAGCTCAATAGGATCCACATTCAATCGATGGGCAAGTTCGTCAACGGCCGATTCGAGTGCAAACGTGCCGGTCGCCTCGCCCGGAGCCCTTTGAAACGTGGGTGTCCCGACCGTGAGCTGAGCCAGCCGGTGCGAGGTCCTGACGTTGGGGCAGCTGTATTGCATTCTCGTTTGCAGCGCCGAGGGTTCGGTGAAGTCCTCGATCATCGAAGTGTGGGAAATCACGTCGTGAGTGATCGCCATGAAATGCAAGTCTCGATCGGCGGCGAGAAGCAGTCGCTGCTCGGTTTGCGGACGTCCACCCACCGGCCCGAACATTTGAGGCCGGTCGAGCACCAACTTCACCGGGCGCCCCACCTGACGCGCCGCCATGGCGGCCAGCAGTACGTGCGACCACGTCGAGCCCTTACACCCGAAGCCGCCGCCGACGTAGGGACAGACAACCCGGACGTTCTCCTTCTGCAGCCCGAGAGTCTTGGCCACGGTGGCTTGGCACCCGGAGATGTATTGCGTGGCGTCGTAGAGCGTCAGGCGATCACCCTGCCATTGCGCCACAGTCGCGTGAGGCTCCATTGGGTTGTGGTGCTCCATCGGCGTGGTGTAAACGGCACCGACTTGGGCTGCGGGCGTGCCGAACTCCGTACTCCCGCGCTCGCTGTCAGCCGGTTCCCGATTGACGTTTTTGGGTGCATGGGCGCTGGCGCGAGCCTCCGCAAAGCTCAGTTGCGCAGGCTCCTCGCGATAGCGAATCTTGACTTTAGCGGCAGCTGCGCGGGCCTGGTCCAACGATTCTGCGACCACGACGGCAACCGGCTGCCGGTTATAGTGCACCACGTCATCCTGCAGCAGTGTCAAGACACGACCTGCCGGTGGATCCACCCCCGCATGGCCGCCCGCGGGCAGATTCCACGCGTTTTCATGGGTCATGACAAAGAGCACTCCCGGCATGCGCGTGGCGCTCGACTCATCGACGCTTGCGATGCGGCCCTTGGCGATGGTGCTTTGCACCATGATCGCGTGGGCCATTCGCGGCAATTCGACGTCGCCGCTATAACAGGCCCTCCCCGTCAGCTTGAGGCGTCCGTCGACCCGATCAACGCCGGCTCCGATCAGATCCATTTCAAACCTCTCTAGGCGCTGCAGCCACGCTCAACGCTCTCACGATGGCACGTTTGCAAAGCTCCACTTTGAAGGCATTGTCCCTTTGCGGCTTCGCATCGCGCAGCGCCGACATGGCCAGCGAATCCAAACTTTTCGCGTCGAACGGCTTGCCGATGAGAGTCGCTTGCGCATCCGGCACAGGCCAGGGCTTGTGCGCGACGCCCCCCAACACGAGCCGAACATCCTGGACGATGTCGTTCTCCAAATGGATAGCGGCCGCCACCGATACCAGTGCAAAGGCATAACTCGCCCGATCTCGGATTTTAAGATAGTAGGAATGCCCGGCAAACTGATTGGCAGGCAAATCCACAGCGGTGATGATCTCTCCCGCCCCTAAATTCGTGTCCTGTTGCGGCGTCTCTCCGGGTAGCCGCTGAAAATCCTGCAGCGGCATTCTTCTTGAGCCATGTGCAGAGCGAATTTGAACCACCGCATCGAGCGCCGTGAGCGCAACGCACATGTCGGAGGGATGGGTCGCGATGCAGCGGTCGCTCGCGCCCAATATCGCATGATTGCGATTGGACCCGCCGCGGGCGGCGCAGCCGGAGCCCGGCTGACGCTTGTTGCATTCCGCGAAGCCGATGTCATAAAAAAAACCGCAACGTGTTTTCTGTAATAGATTTCCCCCGGTAGTGGCCATATTTCGGAGCTGCGGCGAAGCTCCGGCGAGAAGCGCTTGGGAGAGCAGCGGGTAGCGCTGACGGATCAGCGGATCCACGGCGGTATCAGCGTTGGTGGCGAGCGCTCCAATCCTCACGCCCCCATCCGGTAACTCATGGATCCGCGCCAGTCCGGCGACTTTGGTGACATCGATCAGCCGACTCGGACTTTGAACGCCGCCCTTCATCAGGTCGATGAGATTGGTGCCGCCGGCGATGAACTGCGACCCGGGCTGCGCCACCAATCGCAACGCGGCCTCTACGTCGCGGGGGCGTGCGTAGGAGAAGTTATCCATGGCTCATCGCCTCGCGCACGGCCGCCACGATGTTCGGGTAGGCCCCGCATCGGCAAATATTTCCGCTCATGCGTTCACGGATGTCATCGTCCGATAGCGTTCCGTGCCCGTCCGCGCTGCTTCGGTGCTCTTCGACCAGCGCCACTGCCGAACACAATTGGCCGGGTGTGCAGTACCCGCATTGGAATGCGTCGTGTTGCAAGAACGCTGCCTGCATGGGGTGCAATGCGTCATCGGCTGCGCTCAACCCCTCGACGGTGACGATGTCATCGTTCACGTGCATGATCGCGAGCGCCAAACATGAATTGATGCGGCGGCCGTTGACGAGGACGGTGCAGGCGCCGCACTGACCGCGGTCGCAGCCTTTCTTGGTACCTGTGAAACCCAGGTGATCGCGCAAGGCGTCCAGCAACGACAATCGCGGCTCGATCCTCAATTCATGGAGTTGCTTGTTGACGCGCAGCGTAACGGCGCTCATCGTAATACCATGCGGCGCCACCGTCGGTGACTCCGCCACTGCCGCGTCCTTGACTGCGACGGCATTGGCTGCAAGCGCGAGGCCCGCGGGCAAGGTCGCGGCACCCGCGACGCCGGCGGCGGACTGTAAAAACTCACGCCGGCTAACATTCGAGCGGAGCCGGCCCCTGCGCTCTGGCGGTCCCGATGAATTGTCCACGAATTGCTCCGCTGATGGTGATTGCCAGCAGGCAGATCAACACGCGGTCTCGGGCAGCGCACTCAGACTATGCGCATAGCATCCGTCAGAATGCGCTGATTCGTTACGAGTACGTCGGTCAGGCGTTACGAAGTCGTCAGAACGCCAGGTACGGCCAGTCGCCTTGGATCGGTGCTCCGAAGTCATCCGCCCGGCTGCCCGTGATGGACGGTCCACGTTTGGGCGCGCGAGTGGGTTCCAGAACGCCGTTGGTCTCATGGGCCAATGCGGTCAGAAGCGACTTTATCTCGAGCTGCGATCGACCGAAGCCGTCGCTGAGGTGAGGTGTCCACGTAAGCGCCCGCGCGTCGTCCAGCTGCCGCAGGAGCCGCCTCAACTGCGATTCATATTCCATGAGGGCTCGGGTGCGATTTCTACTGCTCACCGCCAAGAACCCCGCCAACAGCCGATTGCAAACGCGGCATCCGAGGCCCGCGTCTTTCTGGTAACGCACGTAGGGATGTGCTCTCAGATGTCCCGTCACTATCTTTGCGAGGCGCCAGCTAGAGCACGCACCGCGCGACATCAGAGTGTCATTCGAGGCCCATCGCGCAGAGCCTAGTGCTCGCGCGATCGATCGAACCCGCAAAGCTGAACCACGCAGTCGTCGCAAGCGCGCAACTTCCGTATCGCCATTATTTTCCCCTTTGTACTTTTCCGGCAACACCGATCTCGGGGTTGCGGGTGCTATTGTCAAGGATTCCGGGCACAAATTCTGTAGGAATAGGACGCATATTTTGCTGCGTTCCCGACCGGCAAGATTATGTCGAATATAAACGACAACCGGGTGTCCGCCTGCGCTTCGGCGTTTGTCATATTGCGGCGAAGTCGCGGCCGAGAGTGTCCGCGAGCAAGCCATGGCGCGGTGATTAACCGCCCAGCGGGCGCAGCAGCGCTCGCGAAATGATGTGCCGCTGCACTTCGCTCGTGCCGTCCCAGATTCGCTCGATGCGCGCATCGCGCCAAATGCGTTCCAGCGGCAGATCGCTCATGAGGCCCATGCCGCCATGAATCTGCAGGGCCTCGTCCGCGACCATGGCCAGCATTTCCGTGGCCTTGAGCTTGGCCATCGCCATATCCATGTCGGTATCGATTTTCTGGTCGCGCTTCCAGGCCGCTTCGAGCACCAGCAGCTCCGCGGCCCGCAATTCCACCGCCATGTCGGCGAGCTTGAAGCTTACGCCCTGAAATTTGCCGATCGGCTGGCCGAACTGCACGCGATCGACGGCCCATTGCGTGGACAGCTCCAGCGCCCGCTCGGCGCGGCCCGAGGCAGGTCGCCGCCACCTGCAGGCGCGTTGCGCCGAGCCACGTATTGGCGACCTCGAAGCCGCGGTGCAGTTCCCCGAGAATCGGCGCTCTTCGGCACGCGGCAATTATTGAACTCGAGAATGCTGTTGGTATAGCCGCGATGCGAGACGTTCTTGTAGCCGCGGCCGCACCTCGAAGCCCGGGTGTCCCATGTCGATCAGGAACGCCGTCATCTTCTTGCGCGTGCCGCGCGCCGTCGGTCTCCTCGCCGGTGGCGGCGAACAGAATCACGAAGTCCGAATGGTCGGCATGGCTGATGAAATGCTTGGTGCCGTTGATGACGAAGTCGTCGCCGCGACGCCACCGCGGAGGTCTTCATGCTGCGCAGATCCGAACCGGCGCCCGGCTCGGTCATCGCGAGGCATTCGGTTCGATCGCCGCGCACCGTCGGCAGGAGATAGCGCTCCCGCTGTTCGCCCTCGCAGGCCAACAGGATATTCGACGGCCGGCCGACGCAGGAACAATGCAGCGCATAATTGGCGCGCCGAGTTCCTTCTCGTAGAGCACCCAGGAGACGGTGTCCAGGCCCGCGCCGCCGACATCCGCCGGCATGTTGGCGGCATAAGGCCCGCCTCGATGGCCTTGGCCTTGAGTTCGCGGTGCAGATCGTCGCGCAGCACGCCGGTCTCTTCGACCTCCTTCTCGTGCGGATAGAGTTCGTTCTGCACGAAATCGCGCGTCGTCTTGACGATCAGCTGCTGTTCATCGTTGAGCGAGAAATCCATTGCTATCCCCCTATTTAGCGGCCCTGAGTCAGCCGCGGCTTGCTGCGCTTCGGCTTGGCCCAGTGGCGCAGCAGATCCAATTGCAGACTCAGCTGCTCGATCTGCATCCGCGCCGGCCAGTCGCGCGGACTCGTGACCGCGCTCGCGGTCAGGCCGTTGATGAAGGTCACCACCGAGCGCAGCACCTGATCGCGCACCCTGGCGGCCAGGTGCGCCATTCCGGCCAGTGCTCGGCGAAGCAGCGCGCGAACAGCCGCATGTATTCGCGGTGCACCCAGGCATTGAGCCGCTTGAGCTTCTTGTCGGCGGACACCTGGCCCCAAAACGCCATCCAGAATGCGCACTCGGTGAAGCGCTGCGCATCGATCGCGAGCGCCTCGGACAGCACGCTCAGCAGATTCGCCTCGCCGCTCTCGCGCTCGCGGGTCAGCCGCTCCTCGATGCGCAGCAGGATCAGGCGCAGCGCCGCCAGGATGATGTCCTGCTTCGACTCGTAGTAATGCGCCACCATCCCGGTGGTGTAGCCCGCGGCGCGCGCGATGCGCGCCACCGTGGCCTGTTCGAAGCCGTAGCTCGCGACCACCTGGCAGGCGACGTGAGCGATTTCCTCGCGGCGCTGGGCATGATCGACGATTTTCGGCATGGCGGTCGCTAGCGCTTCGCGCGGCTGCCGACCGGCTTGCCGGCTTCCTGCGGGTACCGGCAAGCGCGGCATGCGCCTGACGCAGATCGGCTCGAGCTTGGCGCGCACGGCGGCATCCATCGGCGCCGCCTTCGCCGCCGCGGTATCGACGTGCAGGTGCATCTGCTCGCCGGTGGCGATCAGCGCGTCGTCGCGGCCGCGATGCAGGCGGTGAAATACGTGCAGGCGCTTGTCGTCGAGCGCGAGCACCTGCGTGGTGACGTACAGCGGCTCGCCCACCTTGCCTCGCCGACATGTACTGACATGGCTCTCGACCGTGTAGAACATGCGGCCGCTGCTTGCCGATATGCCTCGTCGACTCCGACTTGCCGGTAAAGCACGTCCATGGCGTCGCCGAACACATGTCCGTAGCGAAAATCGGACATGTGGCCGTTGTAGTCGACCCATTCCGGCCGCACCACGGCGTCGAACCGCGGCAGCGGCTTCGCCGGCGCTCGGCCGCGCGATCGTGCCGGCACGCGGCGTCCCGATACAGCCGCTCCTCGAGCGCGCGCAACGTCGAGCCCGCGCCGATGTCGTACTGGCGCAGCACCTGCTGGATCGCGACCAGATAATCGTCGCGCAGCCGCTCCAGTTCGCGGATCGACCGGCCCGCGGCCTGCGCCTGCGTGCCCTCGACCATGCGGTCGATCAAGGTTCTCGGTGAGCTCCGGCGCTTCGAGCTTGGTCCACGGCCATTTCAGCGCCGGGCCCGAATTGCGCGAGCATGTGGCGCATGCCGCTCTCGCCGCCCGCCAGGTGGTAGATCAGGTTGGTGCCCATCGCCGCCCAGCGCAGGCCGGGCCCGTAGACGATGGAATCGTCCAGCTCGCCGGTGGTCGCGACGCCGTCGTTCACCATGTGCAGGATCTCGCGCCAGATGCGCCTCCTGCAGCCGATCGGTCAGGTGGCCCGGCACCTCGCGCCGCACCTTGCAAGGCATGCATGCCGATGTAGGTGAAGAATTTCGCCGCCGCCTCGATCGTCGCCGGCGCGGTCTTCTCTCCGCCGACCAATTCCACCAGCGGCAGCAGGTAGACCGGATTGAACGGATGCGCCACGCAGAAGCGCTCGGGCGCGACCATGTCGCGCTGCAGATCCGTGGGCGTCAGCCCCGAGGTGCTCGAGGCGATGATCACGTCCGCCGCCGCGTGGCGGCTCACTTCGCGCCAGCATGCGTTGCTTCAGCGGCAGCTGCTCCGGAATGTTCTCCTGGATGAAATCCGCCGCGCTCCGCCATCACCCTCAGATCGGTCGTGAACGACAGCTTGCCCTTGGGCGGCAGCGGCGCAAAGGTCAGCCGCGCCAGCGCCGGTTCCGATCG
>CAWAMT010000017.1:0-52250 GCA_963783185.1 uncultured Gammaproteobacteria bacterium
AAACGGTCAGTATGCGGCGTTCTTGATTAGACGGGAAATTCCTGAATATCGGATCGAAGCGGGTTAGCTGCGAAGCGCTGTTTCCACAAGCGCGGTGTGAGTTCGTCGATTCGGCTGGCGGGATGTTCGCTGATCCGCTGCAGCACATCGACCAGATAGGTGTAAGGATCGATGCGGTGGAGTCTGCAGGTCACGATCAAACTCTGGATGATGCCGACGTGCTTCGCACGAGTCGGTCCAGCAGAAGAGCCAGGCTTTCGACCCATCGGTACCACCCGCAGAGCCCGCTCCAAGTGGTTCGTGTCAATCGGCACATCCGGATCGGTGAGGAAGACTTGAGGCCGACACGACGCTCGCGCACATAGTTCAGCGCCTGGATAAAGGGGTTGGTGGGCGTGAAGCCTTGGCGCTCGAGTTGCCGATCCACCCACTCGAAGAACAGCTCAACCAGCGGTTTACTGTGCGTCAAGCGATGCAATTGCTTCGCATCCCCGACGAGCTTGCGGTCGCGGATTTCTTCCTCGACGGCGTACATCGCTTTGATCTGTTCCAATGCCTCTGCGGCGCCGGCGGGTTCCGCGTTCAACGCGTCGAAGAACGCGCGGCGTCCGTGCGCCCAGCATCGAGCGTGGTTGATCCCGGTCTTCTCGGCGTATTGCAGCATAGGCGGCATAGCCGTCGGTGAGCAGCACGGCGTTGATCAACCGGCTTGATCCCCGAGCGCCTGACAGACGAAGTCGGCGGATCGTGAGGAGTGGAACGGGAAACACACTTCGTCGAGTTGCCCCGTAGATCGGCCAGAAGTAGCCGGTGTGCATTTTGCCGTGACCGGAGCGGCCGGCCTTGATCGGCGTCTCGTCCATGGCCTTAACGCGGCTTGCGCGGATCGTGGCAAGCTGTGCCTCGTAGATCGGGGTCAGCAGGCTGATCACAGCCTGGGCCACTTGTGTCAACCAGGGGCCGGCTGACGCGAATCCCTGCCGCCTCGAGGCGCTGATGCTGACGATACAACGGGATGTCCCAGGCGAACTTATCCATGAGCAGCCCTGCGGCGAAGCTGACATCGGCGCGGCTACCTTCCAGAACCCCAGCCGGTGCCGGCAGGCAGAGGATCTGTGCGCTCGACTTTGATCTTGATCACGGGCCGACGGATGCTTCAAGATATGGTAGGCGCCCGGGCGCTGGGCGATCCGGTACGTGACCTTCTCGCCGATGACCTCGTACTGATCGGGCGACAATCCATCTACATCAGCGTGCACGAGCGTGAGGAGTCTGGACCGGGACCTTCGACTCATCGAAGAACGGCAACTCTTCGCCAATCTCGGCGCCATCGTGTTGCGGCGCTGCGCCGCGTATGGGCGGCAATGGGGCTTGCGTTCCTCGACGGGCGCGGCGGGCACCGGGAAGGTCTCGGCCAAGATGCATCTGTGAGGGATCGGCTTCCGGGGCGAAGCGCTCGCTCTTCTGACCAAAGATCTGACGGCGGAACCACTCGAGCTGGTGCTTCCAGGGGCAGCGATCTTCTCGGCCTGGGAGCGCACCACGGCGGGTCAAGCGGCGCGGCGCTCATCGAGGGGAACTTCAGTGAGGGTCGATGAGCCGGTAGATGCCGCGCTTTGCATGTCACTCATCATATCACGAGACGTGCTTGAAAGTGCTTTATTTATAGGCTTTTTGTCACCATCGTAGGCAGCGAGAAGCGCTTGCTAACCCGCTTCCCCTCCAACCCCTCGAGCAGCAGCTTCAACCCCGTCCAGTCCATCTCGCGCGTGCGTACCGCTCGCCGAGTCGTCGATGAACTTACCCCTCTCGAGCCGCTTGCCCCAGATGCAGAACCCGCTGCGATCAAAATACAAACACTTGATCTGCGAGCCGCGGCGGTTGACGAAAATATACAGCGCGCCATCGAGCGGGTCACGGCCCATCGCGTGGCGCGCGAGCGCCTGCAGGCCGTCGTACGACTTGCGCATGTCCGTGGGCTGCCCGTACAGATGCACCCGGATCTGCGCCTCGGCGAAGAACATCAGCCGCGTGCGATGCTGAGCACGATCCCGGCGCCGAGCTCCAGGCGCACCTCATATCGCGAACCGCCAGAACGCAGGTCGCCCAAATCGATAAAGCCGCTCGGCTTGTTAGTCAACCGTGCCGCTTTAGCGGCGACCATCGACTGATCCGAATCTTCTCCGAGCCGCAACTGCCAACGACGCAGACTCTTTGTGCTGATCCGTTCCTGCGCACAAAATGCCAGCGCCGTTAACCCGCTCTGCTCGAATCGACCCAAAATCTTGCGCCACATCTTTGCGCTGTACCGTCGTTGCTTGACCTTCTCCATCACTCGCTCCAGTTGTTGAAAAACCGGAGCACATCTTTCCAGATCCTTATGCGGGCGAGAAGAACGCCGCGTGCTTACCGCTTACCTTGGACCGACCAGGCGGGCTCGCACCGCTTGTGTATCTCATGGAGATCGACGGTTGAGCGATACCTCCACTCATACTCGAGTCCGGCTTCGGCCTACACGAAACTTCGTTATTAAGCGACAGCGGCGACCCATACTCCTCGATATAAGGACTAATGCGCATCGACGAACGTAGAATCCAAGCGATGGAGCGTGCTCGTGGGATCTACGATATTTTCAAATTCAGGCAATTTCGCCTCAATGTGATCGGCTTCCTGAGGTTGCCCCTTGACATAAGCGAAAATGAGCTGCGCGAAGTTATCAGGGGCTGCAGCAATAATTTACTTGCAAGTTACCTGTTGCGTGCGGAACGCACTCGCATAAGCTCAGGCCCGCTCTAGAGAAAGATGATTCAGAGCACATCGGTGACGTGGACGAAGCCATCTCCCACCTTGAGCTGCACGCCAATAACTTTTTCTCGAAATCGATTTTGCTCAGCGCGCTCTGATGGCATCTCCCATGACGCCTTGGCTGACGCGGTAAACTGTCAAGCATGCGTCTACTGGCGTATATTTTCGGAATTACATTCGCCTAAAAAGTGCTAGCCAATGGTATCGCAGCAGCCTGTCGTCGAGACGACGATTCCCCTCGGGACTCGCTACGAGGCGGCCCAGACCGATGACGGTCGCTATCGACTGTTAGTTGAAAGCATCACCGACTACGCCATTTATATGCTGAGTCCGGCCGGAATTGTAACGAGTTGGAATGCCGGCGCCGAGCGCTTTAAAGGCTATAAGCGCGACGAAATCATAGGCTGCCACTTCTCGATGTTCTATACCCCTGAGGACGTCGAGACTGGCTTGCCCGCCCACGCGCTCAAAGTCGCGGCGTCCGAGGGTAAGTTTGAGAGCGAAGGCTGGCGGCTGCGCAAGGACGGATCACGGTTTTGGGCCTACGTCATCATCGATCCGATCTTTACAACATCGGGCGAGCTTGTCGGTTTTGCAAAAATTACACGCGACCTGACCGAGCGCAAAGCGGCGGAGAAAGTGCTCCGCGCGAACCAGGAGCAATTTCGACTGCTCGTGAATGGTGTTACCGACTACGCGATTTACATGCTTAGCCCGACCGGCATCATCACGAGTTGGAACGCCGGAGCCCAGCGTATTAAGGGCTTCACTCCTGAGGAAGTCATTGGCTCTCACTTTTCGCGGTTTTACACACCCGAGGACCGAGCGGCGGATGAGCCGGCGCGCGCAATCGCGACAGCTCGCATGGAAGGCCGCTACGAAAGGGAAGGCAAGCGAGTTCGCAAGGACGGCTCGGTGTTCTGGGCGAACGTGGTTATTGATCCGGTTTATTCAGACGATGGAACCCTTTTTGGGTTCGCGAAGATTACGCGCGATATCACCGCCCAGCGTGATGCGCGTATCGCCTTAGAAAAGGCGCGTGAGACCCTCTTCCACGCGCAAAAAATGGATGCAATCGGCAGTCTTACCGGCGGCGTCGCACACGATTTCAAAATCTCCTGATGGTCATTCTGGGCAGCATGGAGATCCTTCGAAAGCGAGTCTCAGGCGATCCACGCTCGATCTCATTGGTTGATAACGCGCTGGCTGGCGCCAGGCGCGGGTCTGCATTGACCCAGCGCATGCTGGCCTTTGCGCGCCGGCAAGAGTTGCTCGTGCAACCGATCGACCTTCCAACACTGATTGCCAATATGGCTGACTTGATTGAGCGATCCCTGGGGGTAAACATTGGGCTGGAAAAGCATTTCCCGTCCAGATTGCCTGCGGTGCTGACCGATGCCAATCAATTGGAACTTGCGCTTCTCAATCTAGTGGTCAATGCCCGCGACGCGATGCCCAACGGGGGATCTATCGTCATTGCGGCGAAGGAATTCGAAATTCCGGAAGGATCTCAAACCGGCATGGCGATGGGCCACTACGTATCCCTGTCGGTCATGGACAACGGCGAGGGCATGGATGAGGGAACACTTGCGCGCGCAACCGAGCCATTTTTTACCACGAAAGGCATAGGTAAAGGGACTGGTCTGGGGCTCCCCATGGTTTACGGCTTGGCCGAGCAGACTGGGGACGATTTCTCCTTAGAAGTGAAGTCGGTCGTGGCACGACGGCCGAGCTGTGGCTCCCCTCCTCGACGGCGGAGTCGACTAGTAGGCCCAAGGCTGTCGATGAACCTCAGCGCGCCGTCGGCAAGTCTTTGCTAGTGCTCGTAGTGGATGATGATCAAATGGTATTGCGCAGCACGGCGGCAATGCTTGAGGATCTCGGTCATCGGACCCTTGAGGCCTCATCGGCGATCGAGGCACTCGCTCTATTCGAGGCAAACAGTGGCCTCGAGCTTGTAATCACTGATCAGTCAATGCCCATAATGTCGGGTGCACAACTCACCGAGATTCTGAAGGAACGAAGCGCGGACCTGCCGATGATAATTGCGACCGCCTATGCCGAATTACCGGAGAAAATGCCCGACGGAATTCTCAGGCTCTTCAAGCCCTTCACGCAGCGAGAACTTGAAATTGCGGTAAGCGTCTCGATCAAGGACCAAAAGACCTGCCAGTCAACTCATTCCGTTCGACTCGAGTAACTCGCCCGCCCACGGGAGACCGGGATCCCTCTCCAGTGCAATCTCCATGACGTGCTTCGTTAAGGCGCGGCGGCACTGCGGTGTCGGGCACCGCCAATTTGTTCTTTTCGACGAAAGCGCAGCGTTGACCAGTCCGCATCGATGGCGACCAAACGCACCGAATCAAAGCCAGCACCGCGCAGGATGACCGCGATGCGATTACCTCCGATGTCTTGACTCAAACTCCCAATTGGGCCGCAAGATCCTCGGCCGAACTCGAAAGGACGTCGACAGGTATATTGGGGGCGATCTCTGCGAAACCGGGTCGTTCATCGGGCCGGGCGATAAAACCCGTTCGTAGTCCATTGTCCGCGGCGGCTTTGAGATCGCTGCCATGAGCTGCGCACATCATGCACTCGTTGGGTTTAAGGTTTAACGCATCCGCTGCGGCGAGATAGAGTGCGGCTTTCGGCTTGAAGTCTCTTGCAAGATCGGCACCCAATATCGCATCCCAGCGAAAATCATTCCTACGCGCAAGATCGGTCATGAGAGCAATGTTTCCATTGGAAACAGGAGCAATAATGAACCGGCGTCGCAGCCGAGTGAGACTGCCCGGTACATCTCGCCACGCGTCGAGGCGATGCCACGCCAAAGTAAGCTTCTCTAGTTCGGATTCCGAAAGCTCGTCAAGGCCAAAGCGTGGAAGGATGACTTTGAGCATTCGACGATGCAGCACGTCAAGTTTCGTATAGGGAGTGCGGCCCGAACGGACCTCTTCCATGCCCGGTTGATATTGATCACGCCAAGCATCTGCGAACGCGCTCCAATGAATGTCGAACCCGAGTGGCTTTAAGATCGCCTTTGCCTCTCGGGCAATACCAGTCCTCCAGTCAACCAGCGTACCGAAGACGTCGAAGAAAAGAGCCTTGATGTTATTGGGGGGCATGGATTCAAGGATTCAGGGCTTGAGCTGAGCGCGAATCTCGCCGGACTTGTGTTCAGCGCTGTGAACGTTCACGTAGAGTTGGCCGGCCTTAAAATTTTCGTACTGCTCATCCGTGAGCCGAGAACCCGCGGGCACCGACCATACCCCGTCGGCGGTCTTGTTCAGCGTGATGATAGGTGGGCCGGCCTGACCTGGCGCGCCGACATGAATGTGAGCCACCGTACCGTCGATTCCCGTAGTCTTGATGGTGCCGCTGACCGATTTATCGGCGCCGATCGAAATCGCGGCGATCCCGGACGCCGACGTCGTTACGGGGGGTGTCTCTTCCGCTCCGGTTAGGGTGACTTTCACGTCAACCGCCAAGGCTGAGCAGCATAAAGCGCCGAACGCGACAGCGGCAATCAAGGCGCGAACACCCGAAATGCTCAAGAATTTATTCATGATTCTTTCTCCATTGAATTGTATTTCAATTAGAACTCACTGCGCATACTCCCGAAACACGAACGTAACAATAACAGTAACCCACGTTCTTTATTTGCGTGACCGCGAAGCGTTTAGTAGCCGGCCTTTTTATCGACGACGTTTTCCAGGGCCTCGCCTCGCTGGTAGCGGCGAAAATTGTCGACAAAAGCTCGCATGGTAAGATCGACCCAATCGGGGTCCTCGGTGCGGTCCGTGCAATGCGGGGAAATCAGCACATTGTCCAAATTCCAGAGCGCCGAATTTTCGGGCAACGGCTCCTCTTCGAATACATCCAGCGACGCCCCTGCGATCTGCTTGTTAAGCAGAGCGCGGATCAATGCCGCCTCCTCGATCACAGGACCGCGGCCTACATTGATCACTATTGCCGTCGGCTTCATGATCTTGAATTGTGAGTCACTGATCATATGATGGGTTTCCGGCGTCAGCGGCGCGGCGCAAACTAGCACGTCGATTTGCGCCAGCATTTCGTTCAATTGCGCCGGATTGAAAATTTGATCCAACAATGGATCGTTCGCGGACATCGCAGGATTCCGCCGCACCGCATATATTTTTAAACCAAGGCCCTTGGCGAGATGCGCGCATTCGCGTCCAATCTCGCCATACCCGAGCACTCCCATGACGCGCCCATCCGCAAGCTTCACCGAAAAGCCGTCCCACCGGTGCTCACGCTGATTATCGATCAGGCGCCGCACTCGCTTGAAGTGGAAAAGGATTCCCAACACGGCGAATTCTGCCAGCGGCCGCTTGAAGACACCGCGCGCGTTAGTCAGTGGGACGTCGCTCTCAACGAGTTCGGGAAACAAGACTCGATCGACACCCGCGGAAAGAGAATGCACCCAACGAACGGCCGCCGCCTGCTTCCACAATTTCACCAAATCGACTGATTCCCCCGCCAAGCCGGTGATGAGAATGACTTCCGCATTTCGCGCCAGTTTCTCCAGTACCGTCTGATCATTGCTTATGAAGATGTCGCTCGAATCACGTAACGGCGTCAGATTGCGCAAGGCGTAGTGATCTTGGGGGGATATCACCAAAACGTTAGTTTTTGGCATAGAGGATCACCGTCATTTAAGCCCCTCCTCCACTCATTGTGCCTGTTCTCGGGGGTCCCATACGCGGATATGTTGCGGCGAGTGTACCAGCGAGGGCGATTAAGCACCCGACCGTAACATCGTAGATTCGGGTCTCGAGCAGATGGGGGGCAATGATGCCTCCACTTTCAAAAACCATGTTCAACGTAAACAGCAGAAATAGCGTAAACGCCATGAAACCCAGCGCAGGGCTCATGGCGAACCCGAGGCGCGCGAATGCCGCCACTACGGTGGCCAACAACGCGAGCGTGATGGGTCCCTCCACATAGTGCAGGATGGCGTCGCCCAATGCGACTCCGGCAATCGTCCCGACCGCATAAAAAATCGTCAGTTCAAGACTCGCGATTCCTTCACGGCGCATCACCATCAATACAACGAGCGTCGCCCAAAACGAGTCGTTGATGCCCAACCACGATGCGGCAAAAAGTGCGACGGCCGCGGCGGCGCCATAACACAACGTAAAACGGATGCCGGCATCAACGCCGTGACAGGCGCGCCGTACGCCGGCGCGCCAGTCCATCACGTTTTGATCCGGAGATATCCTGAACCATCTCCACACAAGAAACGCAGCCCCGAACGCGCTGGCGCCGCCGACCGCGACGTTGAGCATCACATCAGGATCGTTAAAACCCATTTCGGTGCCCGCGGCGGCGGCAACCGCAAAGTACCGTGTTACGGCAGCAATGCCGGGATGAGATCCGCTTGCCCAGCCCGCTACGATCGCGCAAAGCAGGACGGCGATTTCTCTACCATAAGGAGTATGTCCTATGAAATGTCCCAAGGTTCCGCCGGCCACGATCGCAAGCCAACCGGCGAGCATCGTGCCCAACCGATCTGCGGGGTTTTGACCGATGTCGCTCAGGGTGACAAAGAGCCCAGTTGCGCCGCCGACGACAGCCGCGGACGGATGGCCGAGAAGCACCCCACCGATCAATGGAATGCCGACTGCGAGCGCAACACGAAAAAAAACTGCTTGGGCGCCGGTGATAGAACCGACCTTGTAAAGATCCCGGTACCAGGCCGAATAATTCAATATTGCAATATCAGCTTCAGGTTGACGATTAGAACACCCGTGAGAACCAATAAGGCGCCTAGTGCAAAGCGTATGCCGATGGGATCGCCAAGCAGGACTGCCCCAAACACCACTCCGAAAAGCGGCGTCAGTAGGGACAACAGCATCAGGCGTGATGTCAGATAGTGCCGCAACAGCCAGAACCACAAGAAGTAACTCGAGATCGCGATGATCATCGTCTGGAACAGCAGCGACAGTATCGTCATCGTCGACAACACAACCTGCGTCTGTCCAGTAGCCCCGGCAAATGCGCCGAGTACGATGGTCGCCGTCGCGACTTGATAGAGAATAGTTTTCACAGGGGCTGCGCCTCCCACACGCCCTCGCCGCAATACGACGTTGGTGAGGCCCCAGATCACCCCGCCAGAAAGCGCGAGCAGATCACCCGACAGCAATTCCATCGCAGGCCGGCCGTCCCATCCCAGGAACGCAACGACAATCCCCAAAAATGCGACTGCAATGCCTGCCCACTGAAGTCGGCTGAGACGCTCTTCGGGCAGAAACTGCAAACCAAGTGCTGTAAAAATCGGTGCCGTGTAAAGAAAGACGACGGTATGCGCGGCGCTGGTGTGGACCAGAGCCTGGCCGACCAAGATGAATTCGAGCGAAAACATGAGTCCAAGCAGCAGACCGCTCAGCAAAGTCCCATCAGTGAAGGCAAGCCTCCCTTCGCGGATGAACACCCAAACGCCGAAAAAAATCGATGCTCCCCCGAAACGGATCGCGAGCTGCATGACAGGTGCCGCGTTGGTTGCGACTCCCTTCATCGCGACTTGCTGAAATCCCCAGACGACACACAGCATCAGAACCAGCATCGCCGCTCGCAGGTCGAGTGGTCGACGCAGGGACAGCGCACTCGGCGATTTAGACACGAATCTACCTGGGTAGCCGATTCCGCGCCCATGGGCTAAAGACCCACGCGTCTCTCACAATTATACTAATATAATCCAATAGTTATACGATATGTTTAACTTGTATTCTGTGTAAAATCCGGCGCCCACGTGAGAGCGTACCGGCTGCCGTCAGCTCATTCCGGGGACACGTAGATGGCCCTGCCTTTGGCCGACTTCTTGAAAATCCCGAGCGACCCGCCCACCCCGACACCAACCGCGGAGTTGCCGGAATATGAACTGGATCCCACGCCCGTTCCCAAGGAGCCGGTTTCTCGGTCGGACACGTCGCCCAATATGACACCGTTGGCTCCCAGCTGCGCCGCCTGCTCTTTTAAACGCTCAATCACCGTATCGATGGACTTTTGTCCACCCGGGGTGAACGCGCTATGACTTGAGGCATCCAACAAGGCGATCTCCTCGTAGTGCGCAGGCGGCGTGGAATAGATCTTCACCTCGGACGGGTTAATCGGGGGTCGTGTCGTGCCGGTGATGATGTGCGACGAAGGTGCGCAAGCAACCATCAAGAAAGTAACAAATAGTGCGACATTCACTCGCATAGAATGGGTCCCCCTTTGTACAGCGCGGCGCGCGATCCAAATGATCCGGACCCATGTAGTCTACGTCGCCACGGAACAATTTTCATTGCCCGGTATCCAACTGATTCAACCCGGTTCGCTGTGAACGATCTCCATGAGCAGGACAAAACAACTCTGTCCACTGGCTTTAGTCCTCATTCTGACGGGCACTCTACAGGCGTGTGCGGCCTATAAGAAATGCGGATTTGGCGGTTGCCCCGGCGATGCCGAGATCACTGCGAAGGTCCAGGCGCTGTTTACGCAACATCCGGAATTGGAGCCACCCAACTTGATCTACGTTCAGACTGTGGATCATGTGGTGTATTTGTATGGGGTGCTCGATACGGACTTTCAGCGCCAAATGGCGTCATTGGTCGCACTCGAAGCTCCTGGCGTGAAGCGGGTTGCGAACTCGATCGGTTTAAGTATCGGTCGATAACGTTCTTTGCGACACCGTCGGTTCATGCTCCGGGTGCGTTAAACTCGCGAAAAGGGTAACCCCACAATGACGCCACTCGGTAGGTCCCTAAAGCGCGCGTTGACGATCAACGGGCGTGACTACGTCGTTACGCTGGGACCTGACGCACTCAAAATTACCGAGAAGGGTCATCGCATCGGATTTGAACTCAAGTGGGCGGACCTTGTGAGCGGAGAAAGTGCGCTCGCCGTAGCTCTTCAGGCATCTGTCGGCAAATTCCAAGGAGGCGCGCCGCTCCGGCTCGGCAAGACGAAGCAAATCGCCCCGCCGCGCAAAAACGCACAAACGACTTATGCCCGTCGTTCAATCGGAAAAGGCGCCGCTGCTCCTAAGCGATCGCGGTAACCTTCGCCAACGTCATCGCGAACGCCGGTCCGCCTCGAGCTATCGATCTAAGTTAGCTCGATCCCATTTGGCGACGGCTGCGGCAGCTGCGTAGGTGTCATTGAGGAAGTCGAGTACGAGACGGGCGGGATTGGCCGACCGGAGAACGTCGCTGTAGTTAAGCAAGAACTCGCCGAGATCCTTATTGAAGGCTCCCGGTCCGGCAATCTTCGCTTCGGCCATGCCGTCAGGAGTAGGAGCTGCGTAGCAATAAAAGGCCGCTTGGCCGTAACCCCCGTTTCCGGGCCAAAAGCCGGCGCTTATACACTCGTGTGAGTAAGCTTCCGCTTGAATGGGATCTGTCCCAGGGCGAATGCTGGCTCTGCGGCCGTTAAAACGCGTAACCGCGAGATCGAACGAGCCCCAGAAAAAATGCACAGGGCTTATCTTTCCACAGAAGTTCCCGGAAAAGCTCTTGAAGATCATATTGGCATTGCTGAGTGCTTGCCAAAACCGGAAAACGGCCTCGCGATCATAGCTTGCGTGGATGCTATCCCGATCAAATCGAATGGGATCCTTGAGTTCTACCGGCATGCGGTCGATGTGGATCTCTTCCTCCGAAAACGATCTTAGCGCAGCCCTATACGCGGAATAAAACTCCGCCACACTTTGCGGGTGAAGAGGTAATGACTGATTCCGGCCGGTGCTGCATCGAAGCGTGAGTTCGTGCGAAATGAAATCGAATTCGATATCGAGCAGGCCGCCTTTCGGCAACGGCATCGCGGCAGTAGAAAGCCCACGCGCCGTGAGGTAAAGCGGCACGTTCCACCAATGGTTTTGCATAGGTACGAGCGCGAGGCGCGTCTTACCGATGATCTGCGTGAACATATGCAGCGTGTTGGCCGTGTCCGCCCACTGCGGCCAATCCAGGGCGGGCCAGGGTTCGAGTGCGGTTCCGTCGATCATGGCACCATGCTACGCGTTCCGTCCGTGCGGTAGTATTACGGCGGCAGTATTCTTTGAGTTTATTCCAACCGGATGCTCACATGGCGCATCAAATTCTCGTCTTTTACGGCTCCTATCGCGCAAACCGAATGGGTATTCGACTCGCGGATTTCATCGTGGAGGGCCTTCGAGGACGAGGCGAGTCCGTCGACTTCATCGATGCGAAGAGCGTCGACCTTCCGATGCTCGATCGAATGTACAAGGAGTACCCCGAAGGCACGGCACCGCCTGCCATGGAGGCCCTGGCTGCCAAGATTCGAGCAGCCGACGCCTTCGTGTTTGTCGTCGGGGAGTACAACTGGGGGATGCAGCCGGGGCTCAAGAACCTGACCGATCACTTCCTCGAGGAATGGTTTTGGCGTCCCGCCGCAATTGCCAGTTACTCTGCCGGCCGACTCGCCGGCGCCCGCTCCGGCTACCTCTGGCACGGAACACTCTCCGAAATGGGCATGGTGGTGACGTCCAGCTCGATCGCGGTTGGTCCGATTTCCTCCACGCTGGGTGCGAAAGGAGAACTCATCGGTGCACCGGGACAAGCCCTGCAAGCCGCATTTCCCGTCTTTGCCGACGATCTGGCTTGGTGGACCGAGGCCGCTCGACTTCAACGCAGCCGACGGCCACCCCCCTACTGAGCGCGGGACCCCAGCGGAACCGGCTCGCCGGCTCGTCCTTTCCAACGCGTCAGAACGTAGTCAAGAGAGATGACACCGGGGCCTGCGATCGCCAGCCACAGGAACAGGGCAAGATACTCGAATTCGTCGAATCCCAGCAAAGTCTCCAGCGAATCGACGTCGGCCCATTTGGCAGAGCGGATGGCGACAATCATCGTGACGCCGAGCGCGCCGGCCGAGATGCGGGTCAGCAATCCCAGCAATAGGAACAGACCTCCAAAGAATTCAATACCCGACGTGAGCGGCGTGAAGAGGTGCGGAAAGGGAATTCCCCAGCCGATGAAGTTCTCGGTGACTTGCGGCAGATTGTTGAGCTTGCCCCAGCCGCTCCAAAGAAATACCCACCCGACCGTAATCCGCGCGAACAGCGGCGCAAGCCACATGAGATGTGCAGCTACTCGTTCGGGCCAGACAATCAGCCAATTGATCAACTGCCGCATGTGGAGTCTCCCAGTAGGAAAGTAGACTATCGCGAGCGCGATCTTACACCGGAGCCAGCGTCTCGGACGCGCGCACCACCTCATCGAGCGATACATAGCGGTCTCGGAACTCGGTCGGCCAACGCGCGGGGCGCCCGCTAGACAACTCAATGCAAGCATATTCGATCTCGCCCCGGGCAAGCGTCGCTTCGCCCGCTTCGCGCCGCACTTGGAAGCGCCTTCGAACGCGTAATTTGCCCTCGGCCGGAAGGAGCCAGGTCGCAACACGAATGATATCGCCCATCACGGCGGGCCTTAAATAGGAAATCACGCTGCGAAGGACGGCCATGCCTCGATCGAGTTGCAGACATTTCTCGATCGGTAAGCCGAGCGCCGCGGAATGCTCCCAGGCGGCGCGGTCGAACCAGGTCATATAAACAGCGTTGTTGACGTGCTCGTAGGCGTCGATGTCCGCCGGAGCGACTGTGATCTGGGCCAGATACGGGGCCGGTAGATCCCAGTCCCCTACCCTGCGCTCTTGCGACTCGCTCACCGTTCCCACAATTCCATCATGCATCTCCTCGACGACCTTCTACTATGTAGCCGATCGTTGCGCTCGGTGTAAAGGCGTCTGGCCGGCGCGAAAAGGGAGCAGCCACGGTTTGCTCCGCGACCACGGGTCGAATTGACGCTGCCGAGAGCTTGTTTTACGGAGGTTTTGCGACTACTGTCCCCTGCATCGTGCGGGGTGGTAACGAGAGGACTCGCTCATGACCGTCGGATACAGGCGCGCATTGGCATCCCTCCAAGCTCTTCTTGCCAAGCATTCCTCAACCGAACTGCGCGCTCGACTCGAACCCAAATTTGGGGTAGCCGCGCCCGCGATACCTTCCGGCTCCGAAATCAACGACGCCGCCATCGAAAGACGTTGGCAAGCGTTGCCGTCGGCGCATGCCGCGCGCTCAGAGTTGCTGGACGATCAAACTCGCGCACAGGCACAGCGCTACGGCGCCAACATCGAGAACTTCATCGGCACGGTCAAGGTTCCTGTCGGCGTCGTCGGGCCGCTGCGCGTGAACGGCACGTATGCTCAAGACGACTACTTCATTCCTTTGGCGACGACAGAAGCGACGCTGGTCGCCTCTTACGGTCGTGGCGCGAAGCTTATTACCTCGGTCGGCGGGTGCTCCGCGCTCAGCGTGAACGAAGGAATGTCGCGGGCGCCCGGATTTGCTTTCAGAACTTTGTACGAAGCCGGCCAGTTTGCGGCATGGGTGCTTGACGAGTTTTCGGAACTGGCAGAGGTCGCATCCGGAACGAGCCGGTATGCGCGGCTGCAGGATGTGCGCGTAAACGTCGAAGGCAATCATGTCTATGCCATTTTCGACTTTCACACCGGCGACGCCGCCGGCCAAAACATGGTGACGATTGCGTCCCAGGCGATTTGCGAGCACATCTACGATCACTCACCGATCAAGCCGCTGCATTACTTCATAGAGGCGAATCACTGCGGCGATAAAAAGGCAAGTGCTCAGTCGTTCATATGCGGGCGCGGGAGAAGCGTTTCCGCAGAGGTCGTCATTCCTGCTTTGATGGTTCAGGAACACCTCCACACCACTGCCGAAATGATGGCGAAATCCTTCACCATGGCCGCTATCGGCGGTGTCATGACGGCAACGATCGGCGTCCAGGGCCACTTCGCAAACGGCCTCGCGGCAATTTACTTGGCGTGTGGTCAGGACGTGGCTTCAGTGGCGGAGTCTGCTGTCGGTGTTACCCGCTTTGAAATGACGCCCGCTGGAGCGCTCTACGCCTCCGTGACGCTGCCCTGCTTGCCCGTCGGCAGCGTCGGTGGAGGAACCAGCCTACCGAGTCAACAGGCCTGTCTGAATATCCTCGGTCTCGCGGGCGCCGGACACGCGAACGCGTTCGCTGAAGTGTGCGCGGCTCTCGCGCTTGCCGGTGAACTCTCGATCGCCGGCGCACTGGTCGCCGGAGAATTCTCCGCGGCTCACCAACGCATGGCGCGAGGCACCGAACAACCCGGTCCCGCGTCTCGCAGGAGTTCGGCCCACAAATGATTCTGCTCTTCGCTGGCTTGGCTATCCTCGCCGCGTACGTCGCGTTCGCGATGATGAGAATCGGACTTCAACAGCGAGCCATGCTGGTTCTTCAACCGATTTCACTTCATACCATTCCTGACCGCGCTGCGAGAAAACACGGCAACAAGCCATTGTTTACCTGCGACACGCCCGTGCGATGGGAAGTGCCTTCTCTGACGGAGCGTTATCCGGATGCGACGCAGTGGAGTGCAAGCCGTATCGCCTCCACCGCCGGTTTTCTCGCTGCCATGCTAAGACAAGCTGTCGGCGTGAAACGCGGCGATCGTGTGGCGATCTTCAAGGAGAATCATTTCGACATTCACCTGCTTCACGTAAGTGTCGTGAGAGCGGGCGGGATTGCTTGCACGGTGAATGGCAAGTTCAATGCCGGCAACCTCGCGCCATATCTTACGAATATCGGCGCGGCGGTGCTCATATCCGATGTCGCAACGCTGCACCGTGTCCTGACGACGGAAGGCACGCTGGGATGCGTAGCGGACGCTGGTCGTTGCCGACAAGAAGTGCGATGCCGCGCTCGCCGTGCTCGACTCGCTTAGAGAAGGATTGTCGAAGGTTAAGGTCATTTGGATCGAGGACGCGCTCCGAACCGTGACTCACGAGTCTGGCCCGCTTCACCGAGGAAAAGACGAGCCGCTGTATCTCGTTCACTCATCGGGCACGACCGGGTTCCCGAAAGCGGTCATCCTCAAGAATGGTGCGCAGTCGCATGCCGTCAGGGGATGGCTCTGTTATGTACATCTTTCGAGAACCAAGGACAAAGGGTACCTGGCGGTTCCCAATAATCATCAAGCCGTCATCCTGAGCTTCCACGGGGCGCTTTTGCTCGGCCTACCGATTCACTGGACATGTGCATACGATCGGGATGACTTTGACCCGAACAAGGTGCTTCGTGAACTGGGTGCGGGCGGATTTACCGGGTTCTTCGGGTTTCCGATTACCTATACGCAAATGGCGCAGGTCGACATCGATGCCCATGCCCTTAAACGCATGAAAGTCTGGGCAAGTACCGCCGACGCCAGTCACGAGGCCATCCAGCGGCGCTTCGTCGTTGTGGGAAGCGCATTTAGAAACGTCGGCATTCCGCTGAGCGGCTCCGTGTATCTCGACGCGCAGGGATCGAGCGAAGTCGGAACTCCATCCGTGCTGCGCTACATCACGCGGTTCACCAAAGACTTCGAGCGCAGGATCGGACGTCCAGGTTCAACTCCCTTCGGACCAAAGATTAGAGTCACGGGAGAGGATGGGCATGTGGTAGAACGCGGCCAAGCCGGTCGTCTTGAAGTCAAGGGCAAGACCGTCTTCGGCGGCTACTGGAACAATCACACGCTGACGTTCGCAGCCATTTGCGATGAATGGTTCTTCACCGGAGATGTCGCTCGCCAAGGACCGGATGGCCACCTCGTTCAGCTCGATCGCGAGGTGGATGTGATCCATACGATTTCCGGGCCCGTCTACAGTCTGCTCATCGAGGAGAAAATTCATAAAAATGCCGATGTCTATGACGCCTGCGTATACGGTGCGCGCCAACCGGACGGATCGCAACGGCCGGCGGCGGCGATCGCGCTCGTCCAAGGGAGCGAGTTCAAGATGAACCCATCCAAATTGAAGGATGAACTCAACGCCGCGCTGACGTCGGAAGAGCAACTGGACCGGATCGAGATCATGGACTGGCAGGAATTCCCCATTGGAATTACTGGAAAAACGCTGAAGCGGATATTCCGTCTTCGCACCGAGCCGATCCGGAGCGGGGAGCTCAAGCTCGGCGCCTGAGCAGAGCAAACGCGCCGCACCCCCCGCCGCCGAGCCCCTCTTCATGATATTCGGATCCCTCGATGCCAATCCTGCGCATGGGCCGTAATGTTATCATCGGTTCGGCGAATTGCCGTCCTGGAGCGTAGCCGTGCGACTCGATCAACTGCGAAACTATGCGTGATGGCCAAGCGCGCTGCACCCGCCCGGCGCAAGCTCTCCTGGTCATGGCAGATCAAGATTGAGCTACTCGACGTAACTCCAACGGTTTGGCGTCGTCTCATCGTGCCCGAGACGATCAAGCTGCCCAAACTGCATCAAGTCTTTCAAGTAGCGCTCGGTTGGACGAACGGTCATTTGCACGAGTTCGTCATCGGCGGCATTCGGTATTCTGAACCGGATACGGACTCTGAAGAGGAGCCTGGACACGTCGATGAGCGAGGCGTCGTTTTGCCTAACGCCCTCGGGATGGACGCGCGCTGTTTCGACTATGTATATGACTTCGGGGATGACTGGCATCACGTGGCATTGGTAGAGGACCAACACGTGACGGCGAAATCACCATCTTTGATTCGCTGCAGCGACGGCGCCAATGCCTGTCCGCCGGAAGACGTCGGCGGTGCCCTACGCTACTCGGAGTTTCTCTGCGCAATCGGCGATCCGCGTCACGAGGAACACGTGGCTTACCAGGAATGGTCCGGTGGCAGGTTCGATCCGAGGCGTTTCGACCTCGACGCTACCAACCTTGCGCTTCGCAAAATCAAAACGTGATCCAGTAGAAACATGCGTTAGCGGCGCCGCCGCGCATCGGCCGGGCATCCGAACGCGCGCAGGACCTACGCAAGAGCACTGTTGAAAAGCACCAACATACGGCTCCAGGCCTTCTCCGCCTGGTCGTGATTATAGACGTGCGAGTCAGTCGGACACCAACCGTGCATCGTGCCGGCATACACCTCTATTTCCGCCGGCAACTTGGCCTTGGCAAAGGATTCACGGAGCACGTCTTTTGCATCCGGTTGCCGCTGGTCGTCGTTTTCCGCAATCGCGATGAGAAAATGAGCTTTCATTTCCGGGATCAAAAGATGCGGACTGTCCGGCTTGTCGGTGACGAGACCGCCGCCATGAAACGTCGCTGCCGCGCCGATGCGATTCGGGAAAGCCGCAGCCGTTCGCATTACGAATGGGCCGCCCATGCAGTATCCGGTAGTGCCGATCTTGCGGCTCTTGTCTACCGAAGGCTGACTGTCTAGATACGAGACGAACGCAGTAGCGTCGATCTGAGCAGTCTTAGCACTCAACGAACCCGCGAGGGTCATGAGTGCCTGACGCGTCGCAGGATCGTCAAAATCGGGATGGTCCGGCGCTGTCGGCGCTTTCTTGGTGCGGTAAAAGGGATTAATGACCAGAACCGAATAGCCGACCTCGGCGAGGCGGGTCGCCATCTGTTTAAAGGCCGGTCGCAATCCAAAAATATCCGGCCAAATCAGCACACCGGGGTATTTTCCCTTTGCGGGATGCACGAAATAGCCATCGGCGACACCGTCTGGGGTCTTTATTTCAACATCGGCGCCTTGGACTTCGAGGGCATTTGCAAGTTTTGGAAAAGCCGCCACGATCCCGGCACCGAGAGCCATTGCGCTGAATCGCCTTCGTGTGACCTCGCTCGCGCGTCGTGCAAATTCGTCCAAATCATCATGCTCGCACATGGCAGCTTCCTTACGGTTTCGATTAACTTGAGATCTTGCGCTCACTTCAAGGCCGGCTGCAAGGGTCGAAGGCTAGCGATCCGGCACGCGCTCCCAGACCTTCCTGCGAACTATTTTCTCTCCCTTGTCCTCGCCGTATACCGTGAAAATCAGGCGTCCCCCCTCGAGCGTGACGGTCTGGGAATAACTCATCCCTGTTTCGGCAGGAATGAGAGAGGACTGGACATGGTGGGTAACAGTCGACTTCGCCTCGTTGAGATCCCAGGTGCCAAAGTAAGCGTAATAGGTATCGAATGCAGCGGCCTTGAGCCGCGCATCCGCTGCCGTCGAGGCGGGAGATGCCCGCGACGCAGGAATTTCCCAAGCTTCGCGGTGGGGTGCAACGATATGAACACTCATCCATCCGGAGGCATCGTAAACGATGAGGCCCGTTGAATCGGCTTGGTAAAACGGATCAACCAGCGGCCCACTCGGTCCCGAGTAATCGATTTTCACGAGTCGCCACGTACCGATGAGTTGTTGCCGTGTCGGATGCACCGCGCCGCCGTGCTCCGGCAACGCCGCCTGGGAAAGCGACACACACCAGCAAACCAACCACACCAACAAGAACTTCGCGTATTTGATAGCACCCATCGTCAATATCTCCAGCTCATTCCCGTGGCATCGCGAGAGTGGCGAGCGATGCAGCTACACAGACGAGCGCACCGGCGCACATTGCGATGTGAAATCCTGAGATGAGAATGGTACCGTAACTGGCGAGCACTGCGCCCAACAGGGCTGTCGCGATCAGACCGCCCGTCTCTGCAACCGCACTGTTGATACCCGAAGCGGCACCCGTGTATCGAGCATTCACGGAGCTTAAGACCGCGGTCGTAAGCGGCGCGACGGCGGCGGACAGACCGATGGCGATCACCAAGACGGACGGCAATACATGCGTCCAGTAAGACGCATGTACACCGATTCGCAGCGCGAGCACGAAGCCCGCCGCGACCACGAGAGGTCCAAGAGCCAGCGGCCAACGGGCTCCGATCCGTTCAGCCAGACTGCCCGCGAACGGTGATACGATTGCAAGAGTGATCGGCAGCGGGAGGAGCGCAGCGCCGGCAGCGATGGCCGAGTAGCCGGCAGCTCGTATGAGAACGAATGGCAACAACACGAACAGTTCTCCCACTGCGGCATAGAGAAAAAGTGTAAGCAACGTGAGCGCGACGAAGCCCCGACTGCCGAACAGCGACAGCGGGATCATCGCGCGGTCACCGGATTTTTTTTCGAACACTAAAAATAGCCATAGGAGCGCGCACCCGGCGAGCGCGATTCCGATTGCCCGACCGGTCCATCCTGAAGGGCCTGATCCCAGCGTCAGCCCGATGGTGAGTCCACCGAGCCCTACCGTGGCGAGGACGCCTCCGGTCAGATCGAGCCGCCCGCCATCTGAGCCGGCGTCGGCGGGAATGCAGCGCCACGAGAGCAGCATCGCCGTTGCAGCGATCGGCAAATTGATGAGGAAAATGGCGCGCCAACTACCAAGATCGATGAGCCAGCCCCCGAGGACCGGCCCAACGGCTCCCGCCATGGCACCCGCCGCTGCCCAGATCCCGACCGCTCGACCCTTGGCCTCGCCGGAGAAGCTCTGTCCAAGCACTGCAAGGCTATTGGGCGCAAGCAATGCCGCCCCGACGCCTTGCGACAGCCGCCCGGCGACCAGGACGGCGAACCCGGGCGCCATGGCACACGCCGCCGAGCCCAGTGCAAAGATCACAGTACCCAGCATGAGGATGCGCCGGCGGCCGAAGCGATCGCCGGCCGCACCGCCAAGCAATAGCAGTGCGCTCAAGGGAAGCAGATACGCGTTGATCACCCATTGCAATGCTGCCGCATCGACCTTGAGACTTTGCCCAATGGCGACTAACCCAACGTTGACCACGGAGCCGTCGACGTAGGCAAGGCTCGACGCCAGAATGGTGGCCGCTAGTAAGAATTGCCCTTTGGAAATCGTCTGGTTGCACGGGATGGCGTACGCATGCGCGCGATCGCACTCTGAATTCAGAGCAGTCGTCATGCGTCCAGATTACTGCATTTACGCTGTCCGATCCTATCCGCCGATGCTACGCTAGTGTTTGCTACGGGGAGCTCTCCGGGTCATCGTGCGGCGCGAGCCGCGATCGTGGAGTCATAGGCGATGTCGGCATTTCAACGTGAGATTCTCATACGGTTCGGACACTGCGACGCCGCGGGGTGGGTGTTCTACCCGCGCTATTTCGAAATGGTCAGCGATTTCGTCGAGGACTGGTTCGAGGATGGTCTGGAGGCGAGTGCCCCCGGCCTGTTTCATCACAAGCAGATCCTCACTCCTTCGGTGCATTTCACGGTCGATTTTGCGAAGCCGACTCGCTACGGAGACCGGCTCACATTCAACTTGTGGACCGTAAAAGTTGGGCGGACATCGTGCGAGCTGCGTATCGAGGCGTCCCTCGGAGGCGAGTTGCGCATGCGCGTGAAACAAGTGCTCGTATTCATATCCGCGTCCACCGCCCGCGCGACGGCGATCCCTCCCGAACTCGTCAGCCGAATGCACAGATTTGCTGAACAGGTAGAACAGCCGAAACGGGGAAAGGCGGGGACGAAAGCCCGGCTGACCGCGAAACAGTCCTAGCCGCGTGATCGTTCATCTAATCGACGGCACATACGAGCTCTTCCGCCACTTCTATGGACTGCGTCGCTTCACCAAGAAAGACCGTCCGTTCGGCGCGGTGGTCGGTGTGCTCAACACGGTTCTGCAGATGGTCGAGGAAGGCGCGACCCACCTGGGTGTCGCCACGGACCATGTCATCGAATCCTTCCGCAACGACCTTTGGAGCGGCTACAAGACCGGAGAGGGTATTGAGCGCGCCCTGCTGGCGCAGTTCGAGCCGCTCGAAAACGCTCTTGCCGCGATGGGTGTTGTCATCTGGCCGATGATCGAGTTGGAGGCCGACGATGCGTTGGCCTCTGCTGCCGCCAGTGCCTCCAAAGATTCCCGCGTGGACAAGGTCTGCATCTGGACGCCGGATAAGGACCTGGCGCAGTGCGTCGAAGAAAATCGTATCGTGCAAATGGATCGAAGGGGAAACACCATCCGAAACGCCGACGGCGTCAAGGCCAAGTTTGGGGTGACACCTAAGCTCATCCCGGATTATCTCGCGCTCGTGGGCGATAGTGCCGACGGGTATCCCGGGATTGCCGGCATCGGACCGAAAGGCGCGGCGAGTCTCCTCTCACGATACGGAAGGATCGAGGACTTCCCGCCGCAGGTGCTAGGGGAGCATCGCGATCTCGCACTGCTATTCAAGAAACTGGCGACCCTTCGCAGCGATGCACCGCTTTTCAACGATGTCGATGAGTTGCAGTGGCACGGACCGACCGAGAGTTTCCCGGCTTGCGCCGAGCGGATCGGCGCCGCCCCTGTTCTCCTCCGTGCCGAAAAAGCCTCTAAGGCACGCGGGTAGCACTCCCCGGGGGATTTATGGGTCCTTTACCAAATCTCATCCGTCTCGTCGTATGTCTTGCCTTGATCTCACCGGGAGTTCTGTCCGCTGCCGACGCCCCATCATCCTCCACGCCGCTTGAGCTTGTCGTCCTCGGCTCCGGCGGCCCCGGTGCGACCGGGCGGGCGTCGTCGTGTTATCTCGTGCTCATCGACGGAACTCCGAGAATTCTCGTCGACGCGGGACCTGGTGCGTTTGCGAGTCTCGGTGAGGCCAAGCTTTCCTTGGAGAAGACCGACATCGTTCTGTTGACTCACCTGCATATCGATCATGCGGGCGAACTACCGGGCCTGTTCAAGGCACGGGCGGTAGCGAGTTCGGAAGCAATAATCTTCAACGTTTGGGGCCCCGAAGGATCACGAGGTTCTCGTCAAGCGGCCTATTTCCCCTCCACGACCCGCTTTCTACAGCTGTTATTTGGCCCGGTCGGCGCATTCGCCTATTTGAACGATTTTGCCGCGCCCATCACCATTCGAGCGCACGATATTCCCGCGCGGATTCAGAGCCGCCCGGCACCACAGGTAATCTACAGAGACCGCGATCTCGTCATTTCGGCGATCGCGGGACACCATGGTGACGCGCCGGCGGTGATCTATCGTATAGCTCATGCAGGCAAGAGCATCACGTTCTCGGGCGATATCGACGCAAAAGGGCTGCCGGACCTGAAGAACATCGCGACGGGGACTGACTTGTTAGTCTTCAACAGCGTAGTACTGGATCCACCCGGATCTCCGTCGATTCTTTACAGCTTGCACACTCCGCCGCTCGCGATCGGCGAACTTGCCAATGAAACTCGGGTGCGTGCGCTGCTGTTGAGCCATTTGTCTCCAGCCACGGAAGGAATGCACGACGCGGTCTTAAAATCGATCCGCCAGAGCTACGCCGGACCCGTGACTTCGGCCACGGACGGTATGCGGGTGCGGCTGTAGGTGCGGTATCGAATGCTGCTTATAGGCGGCAAAGTACCGTGTCGCCGGGGACAGAACGTCGGGTCCTCGCAATTACTGTGGCGACCCTGTCACTCCGGATCGCAGCTGCACGTACAGAGGCAAATGAGGGCATCGGAGCCTCCGCGAGGGCGGCATTGCTCAGAACCAACGAAGCCACAAACTGAGAAAATATGCGGTTGTTCTTCATGATCGAAACTCCTAGAGAAGCCGACGCAAGACTGCTCTAGGATGGTGAGACTACCGCCGCAAACGTTTCAAACTTAGCTGGCTGGCTTATCAAGCCTTCTACGACGTAGCCGGTCCCGTCGCGGGAACGGCGTATCGATTGGGTTTCCCGGGCTCCACGCCCCAGATAATGAGCAAAATCCAACCAATAACCGGAATACACCAAAGCAGCTGAAGCCAGCCGCTTCGATCGGTATCGTGAAGCCGCCGCGCCGTCACCGCGATGCTGGGTAAAAACGTCCCCAGCGAGAAGACGCCGGAGAGTTCGTAGCTAACCGATCTTAGAATGAGGGTCGCAACCGTGGTGAAAAGAATCCACCACCAGAACTCAGATCTTGATGCGCACCCGTTGAAATCCGCATATTTCGTGAAACAGGTCTTTACTGCGTCCTTGAAATTCATAGATCCCCCTGAACTGACCCTGGTGCCCAAGTCACATCGCGCGATGATCTCGGCGTCAATATTATATGAACGATCAGATCCGTAGGATACGATCTTAGGATAGCGGTTCATCTGCGGGTGCCCCATGCTCCTATACGTCGACTCGAATTTTGCGAGCCCCTACGCTCTCGTCGCGTTCGTGGGTTTGCTGGAAAAGCGCTTGGCATTCGATATCGAAACCCTCGATTTATTCGCCGACGCTCATCAGGAACCGGCCTTCGCCGCGGCTTCAGGCACACGACTCTACCCTGCCGATACCCGCGACCGCGCGAGAGCGCGCCAAGTCCAAGCGTGGGTGCGCAGCGACCTCATGCCCATACGCGACGAACGGCCGACGTTTGTGGTGTTCGGCGGCGCGAGGAGACCTGAGCTTTCGAGGCAGGCGATCGACGCCTCGAATAGACTGTTCGCAGCCGCTTTGGCATTGCTCGACGGCCGCGTCGATAATCTGTTCGGCGAATGGTCGATCGCTGATGTGGATCTCGCGATGATGCTGCAGCGCCTGGTCGCACACGGAGACGCGGTCCCTCAGAGACTCGTCGATTACGCCAAACGGCAATGGCGTCGCCCGACTGTTAAGCAATGGGTCAATCAGAAGCGGCCGCGCCTCGCCGAGCATTGATTCACGAGCTATCTAGGACTTGAAGCAATGTTCTCGGTGATAGGCGAGAAAGGGCTGCTGCGCGCTACGGAACGGCCCCACATTGAAGGATGATGGGATTCCCCAAGCAGCGAGCACAGCCCGTGAACATTTAGGTGATATCAGAAGGTCTCCAGCATCCGTGAAACTGATGTAACCCTGACCAAACAAATGGTCGACATGCGGCGCCAGCATAAGGCCATTATTCTCCGATAGACGTTCGCTGTTCGATGCCATGGGCCACGGCTTGATATGGATGGCGTGCAGGTGGTCCAAGTCCGTGACGCCGGTGATGCGGCAACGCGGCTCGACACGGGCAACATTGTGCCGAAAGACACCGCTTCCGTGCCGCGCGGCAATGAGTGCTTGTTTTTCAGTGGCCGACAAATCGCCCTGGCTCAAGATAGCCAATTCTTGCGTCCATTCATCGGCGAACGGGTGGGTCGACAGGATGCCCGCCTTCGGGTCGAGCGGTGCCGCGGTGCGCCGCGCCTTGGCCGCCTCCCACCGACGGTCAAGTTCTTCCGCCGTCGGTTCCGGGAGAGCCTCGCCGGAGCCAACGGTACTCCATCGAAATCGAGATAGCGGACGTTGCTGCAACTCGTCCCACGGAATGACCGGTGTTTCGCTCAGGTCCGTAAACCGAACCTTCACATACAGGGCTTTGACTTTTTGGCGACGCTTCACCGGATCCCAATGCTTTTGTTCAAAGGGCTCTGATGTGGTCACTCCCCTACCGATGAGACCCTGTGACGCCGGGCCTAAGCGGATTAAAAAAACTTCGCTTCCCTTCGGCAGATAGGTGCGATTGCCGCATGACCATCGCGCCATGACGAGGCCCTTGCGCTGAACACGCGCAATTCGCTTTTGAAACGTATGCCATTGAAACTGCTCGGGATTCCATGCCAATAAGAATGCCGCCATAGGGTCGCATTGTACCCACCTGCGGCGATATTCGACCGATCCCCTAAGTCCAATACCGCTTACTCCCGAGAGCCACCGTCGGCGGCAGACCATGCCGTCGCTTCCATGGCCAGCATGCCGGACAGACCAATGGCCCTGAGCGCGATTCGGTCCTTTTCCGGTTTGCCGAAGAACCGAATAGGGTGATTAACGTATAGCGGACTGCGCGCGCGAAATTCGAAACGTTGAATTCGATCCACTCGATTGAGCGCCAATAACCGCGCCAGGACGATCGCTACCAGAGGTCCGTGTACGACACGTTCCGGATAGCCTTCCTCGCGTTGCGTATAGAGTTGGTCAAAATGGATGAGATGCGCATTGAACGTCAGGGCTGAGAAACGCATGAGCATGACAGGGTCCGGAGTCAGAGCGAAAGTCCATGAATCGCCCGCAGTAGTATTGACGCCGAAATCATCTTTTGGAGCGGGTTGCGCCTGAACGGCGCCTTGCAGATATACGATGTCCCGCTCCTCGCGCACGCACAGCTCGCCGTTCTGGAAATATTGATATTCGGCCGTCACCACTTGGAAAGGCCCGCTTTTGCCTTGCTTGTCGCGCCGGCCGAGCACCCGCTCCTTCATTTGCGCACGTACTCCGATCTTCAGGGGCCGCATAAACTCCGTACGGGCTGCCGCGAACAAGCGCCGGCGACGTAATGTGGAATCGACCCACTCTTGATTGACCATATGACCGTCAGGCCCGATCGAGGAGCGCGGCGCAGTTGGTAAGAAATACAGCCAATGCCACAGCGGTGGTAGGTCGACGGGCGACGGCGTCTGGGTGGTCTGCAGCCCTAATGTAGCCTCGAGCGCCTGAACCGGCCAAGGATCCAAATTCGATTCGATCATTTGCCGGTATTGTCCGCTGTATGCGCACTAAAAGCTCGCGCGATTGCGCGCGCGCACCGGACAGTCAAAACCGCTCGTCCACCATTTCTTCGCTCTTGGCCCAAAGCGCCTTGGCATGTTCCGGATCGAGCGCGTATCGACGAACGCCGGCGCGAATCGCGGGATCTTCGACGATCTGCGCCACATGGCAGTCTTCGCAGTAGCGGGCACCTACCGACTCGGGCGACGCGACAACTCCAGCCCACACCGACGTGGCCGCGCCTTGCGGAATGCTTTTCCACTTGAAGGCCGGAGCGCCCGCGGGTTGGCTGGCGTTGATTGACGCGATCATCTGTTGGATGACCGCCGGCGTCATGTAGCGACCAAGCTCTGTTTGAATTCCGCCGGGATGCACGGCCGTCGCGCGCACGTTGTCCCCTTTGTGGCGCCGGTCGAACTCGACGGCGAACAAGACATTGGCGGTCTTCGAGCGGCCGTACGCGCCGAATTCGGTATAGGCGGTACGCTCGAAGTTCGGATCGTCCAAGTCGACGTCCGAAAATCGATGGCCAGACGATGATAGGTTCACGAGCCGCGAGCCGGGCTTGAAAAGCGACACGATCCGATTGATCAACACGAAATGGCCCAGATGATTGGTGCCGAACTGCGTCTCGAAGCCATCGGTTGTCTTTCCTTTTGGACAGGCCATGACGCCTGCGTTGGCGATCACGAGATCAAACGGCTTGCCGGCATCTAACAACGCGCCGGCGCATTCACGAACGCTCGCGAGCGATGCAAGATCGAGCCTGATCAGTTCGAGTCCGCCGCCACCCGCCAGCGCCCGAATGTGCTCGGTGGCGGCGGTCGCTTTTGTGAGGTCGCGCGCAGCGCCGACGACGTGAGCGCCGCGTGCGCATAGCGCGCGAGCCGTCTCGACGCCAAGGCCGGATGACACGCCCGTCACGAGCATACGCCGGCCCCCAAGATTTATGCCCTTCAGTACTTCGTCCGTCGTCGATTCAGGTCCAAATGGTTGTGCCATCGCTTCCTCCTGGTAAAACCGATAGATTTTAGAGCCGATTTTCGGTGGGCGGATCAAGCATAAAGAGAATACAAGAATACGGCGGGGCTCCTGTCAGGGGCTCGTCGGGTTTTCGCGCGGTGAAAGCGTCGCCAACGATCGGTGGCGCGGCACATGGGGATACAGGTAGGTATCCGCTTGTCGGTCGGTCGGCTTATCGGCCGATTTCCGCTTGGCGCGTTTCCACCAACCTAGAGATCAAGACCAATTGACCAGTTCAACTATTTTCGCGTATGGCCCCATTTATCGACTCTCGTTCCGCAATTCGAGCACGTCCATCCTCCCGACACAATCTCGGAAAGCGTTGTCGGCGTCATGACAGCTCGATGTTCGCAACCACACGTCGGGCATCCAACCTGTCGAACAATTGAATTGCGCCGAAATATGCTTCGAATCGAATTCAAATGGCGTCCCCAATTTCCCGACCTGTACTTGGTTTGGATCTCGATCGCCAGCAATACGCAGACCAGAATCAGAGCGACAACCCAAATAAATATCACGCCGGTATCAGTATCCACAGTCATTTGCCCGAGCCGGTGTAAGTGAAACATTCCAACAGAACATAATCTCCTTCCTGCTTGGCTAGTAGTACAGGCGATGGTGAGCACAAGAGTGCCCTTTGTTAAGAAAAGCGACATTGCTCGCTCAAAACCCTCAAGCTTTTAGGAATTTTGTTTTTTTAAGATCGGCGGGTACGTTTAAAGCGATTTGATTACTCGCCCGCGCGCCTCACCTCTGCTCTGCATCGCGCTACCGCCCTCGACTGCAATAGCATTTACGCTCTCACAGCCTGTTATATAATGTTGCGAGCCAACATTTCGGCCATGAAGTGCTTTCCACAAGCGTGGGGATCGGGGCGGCACTTGCAGCCCCGTACCCCGAACAAGGAGCGGCTGCAAGCTAACGTTGAAGGATCTGTGCCTCCATCCCCTTCAAGGTGACCCGGATCGCGTTGAGTGGCCCATAACCGAACGTGCCGTCCGTTTCAGACACCGTCACCTGAGTTAGGCGGACGACCGGTGCGGGAGCGATGGCCGCGGCCTTGTTGCTGTAGAGAACGCGTAGCTGATCGCCGGGCGTACTCAGCGTCGCGTCCAAAATGACATCAACGGATTGTGTCTGACTGGTATTCGTGTTCGCAACGATGATTATCTCCTGGTCGTTCAGGATCCGAGACCAGGCTAATATGCCGCTCGGAATCGTCGAGATGCCGAAGTGACTACCGTCGCCCGAGATAGGACGGAAATAAAAGCGTCCATAGCGCAATGCCGGCGCAGCGGCACGCACGGCCGCGATCTGGCGTAGCTGATCGTAGAAATTACCATTTTGCGGAAAGCCCGGCGAAACACCCCACAAGGCTTCTCGAACAGCGGGGTCCGTGCCGGCCCCATGTAGTCCCTGTTCGGTACCGTAGTAGACGCAGGGAATTCCAGGCAGTGCATATAGACACGCCATTCCCATTGTAACTTGGTCGTCGTATTGATCTGGATTGCCTGGTTGAACGTATCGCAGGCGCTCTTTCATATCATGGTTGTCGAGGAACGTCACGAAATAGCGCGTCGCGTCGCCATGCGAACTTAAAATATATTGTTCGACCTGCTTACGAAGAAAGTAGCAATTAACGACGCAGGAAGGCGCACTGAAGCCTTTGATCGTCGGCTTGAGATTGTTGAACAACGGATAATCCAAGGCCGCGTCCACGCCGACCTTGCTGTTTGGATCATCTCCCGTGCTCGTATTGCGGCCGATGAATCTAGCAATGTCCGCTTCCTCGCTAGAGTCCAGTACTTCGCCGAACGTGAAGAAATTCTTCTTGCCGATACTCAGCGCAAATTCGCGTACGGCGTTTCCGAAGGTCTGCGGCAACCCACCTTGCAGATAGCGCAGCGTATCGATTCGAAATCCGTCAATATCATACCGAGCGATGACATACTGATAGGATCGAATCAAATAACTCTGCAGCGCCGCATCCTCCGTCACGAGTTGCTTCAGCGATGCGAAATCCCCGATCGTGTCCAGGCCGTTGGGATCCGGATCGCCCTGGCGGCGCAGATACTCATTTTGTTGAAGTTCCGACGGCCAGATCACTGCGTCCGGCGACGGATTTGCAATGGTCGCCACGTCAGTCAGTAGTGGTTGCGCTGCGCCGCTGGAATCTCGCCACTGGACTGGTAGTGGAGAGCTCGAATATGCAGCGCTGGAATCGCCGTTATAGGCAAAAACATCACCGGTGTGGTTGAGGACAATATCAAAGATCACGTACAGTCCGATCTGATGGGCCGCATCCACTAAGGCGCGCAATTCGTCGTCGGCCTTTGTGGGATCGACGGCAAATTTCGGTTCCGCGCGCAGGAAATCATGAATGCCGTACCCATGGTAGCTTCCCGCGTCGAAAGCTAAATTCTTGAGTACCGGGCTGAGCCAAATCGCACCGGCGCCGAGGCTCTTGATATACGGAAGGCGCTGTTGAACGCCGGTAAACGTACCTCCCTGGTAGCCGTAAAAATTCGGATCGTCATAGGGCGAATGATTGGGAGCGAACGCTGAGTTGTTAAAGCGATCCACCATCAAAAAATATATCACTTGATCGCGCCAATCCGCCGGAGATGGAAACGGGCCGATAGCTTGCCCGGAATTATTGACGGCCGTATCGAGTATGGATTGGACTTCGGGCGAAAAGAGCGATGTATACATGGCGAATCTCGGCTGTCCGTAATGCTGCGATCGAGCCTATCGCATTGAGTGATGACAATCTATTTCGGCAGTCCTCGATATTTTATGTGTCGCACGGGCGGTTCTTACGGGAGTGTTACCGTCGGGTGCTCCCAGCGCCAATTCTGGGACGCCGCTCACCCACATGAGCCAATTTCAACCCCTCTCAAGTATTCGTCGTTTGCCGCCTAATGAAAGTTGCCGCATCGTTATGAGGAAATGCGCACGCTCAAACGGAGATACCCATGAAGATGATCCATTTAGGCCTAGTCGTCGCCGTAGCCGGCAGCGCCGCCGCGGGCACGGCGGTTTCGGCCGAAGTCGCAGCCTCACTCACCCAGAGCCCTTTGGTCATGCGCCTGAACAAGGACGAATTCCGCATCGCTTTCGGGATCAATGGCGAGCAATGCGCCCTCAAAGGTTGTAATGGCTCGATCCGCTATCGGGTTCACTGGAAGACCCCGGACGGCACCGAGCGCTCGGAATTGAAACAGGTCCACTATACTATTTCACCCCGCTCCGGCCGCACAATCGCCGTTGACCGTCAGTACTTCGACACCGCCGAAGGCCAGCACACGACCGATGTTGTCAAGGTGAGCGTGGACGCGATCACGTGCCGCGACGGAGTTTAATCACACCTACCTGAATAGCGGATGTAAGTAAAAGGGGCGCCTCGCGGCCCCCTTTATCGAAAGATGCTTGGGGCTCATCGACAGGCTATTCTCGTTCGATGCTCAAATTCCTGAAAGCTCTCGGTGCGATCGGTCTGTGCCTCGCATTGCCTGCCTGCCACCCGGCTTCCAATGCCAGAACCAGCTCCTCCATCGTTGGGGTCTGGTTTGTGAAAATTCCCCAGGCGCCGTTCCCGTACCACATGTTCCTTTTCAATTCAGACGGGACCATGCAGCAAGCGAACCCCGAGGCGGGAGATCCCGACACCAGCGACACCAACGGGATGGGCGTCTGGGTGCCGGACGGCGACAGAATCAAGGGCAAGTTCGTCGAAGTCACGGCCGATCGATCGACACGCCAATTTGTGAGCCGGGGTGAGATTTCCTTTTCGATCACGGTAACCGGCAACGCTTTCAGCGGTACCGCGAGCGCAGCCTTTTATGATGCCGAGGGACAGCGACTTAGAGGACCGTTGGGGGCAACACTGCAAGGACAACGCGTGATTCCGTAGAAGCGCGGAACGCGCAAGGTCCCGAGCTCAGCACCCGGGGATACCGGCACCGTGCGGCATCGCGTGCGTGGCGCGTGTATAGTCAGCGGCATGTTGAGAATTACTCTGTGCGTACTAAGTTTGAGTTTCGCCACGCTGAGCCACGCGGCCGCGCCCGTGATCGACAACGACCGTGTCACCGTCTGGGACACGACAAGTGCGTTGCCGCCGGCACAGCATGACTTCGTCTCGGTATCGTTGTCAGACCAAGGTACCGCTCGATTCGGTCATCAAGGCGACGTTCCGTCCAAGCCAGGTGCCCGAACCGTGGTAGTTGAATTGAAAGACGGTTCGCCTCCGCCGATCCCCAATAGCACTGGCTATCCGCTTGCATTTCCCCGGCCCCATGCCAAGAAATTACTGGAAAATGACCGGGTCATCGTCTGGGACTATGAGTGGCGCCCAGGCGAGGCCACCCCGATGCACTTTCACGACAAGGATACGGTGGTCGTGTCCGAATCGAATGGCGTGGTGCAGTCCACGACTCCCGACGGTAAGACCACCTCCGGTGAGCTCAAATTTGCGGATGTCCGATTCAGTCACCGCGACCGTACTCATAGCGAATTGCTGCTCAGCGGGAACGCACAAGCCGTCATCATTGAATTGAAGTAACGCCTCTCTTCGCAAGCGCACGACGGCGATTCTCACTACGCCTATTTCGCGCTAAATATCCCTTTGATGGTCAGTTTAGGACACCCGCTCTCACGGTATCGGGGCGACCGGATTTTGTAACGTTCTTCGGGCTGGCGTCACCATATTCCCAGCACGCATCAGCGGCGCGCCGTGCCGGCGCCGTAGAGCCAGACCGTGACTGACAGGTCGCAACCTCCAGGAGAGTGAAATGCCAATCGTTCCGAAGAACTACAGTCCGCTTTCGGGCAGCGAACGCAAACCTCGGCCCGGCGCGAGGTTTTTGGGGCCCGCGAAAGACGCTGACTCCCTCACGGTTACCGTGGTCGTACGGCGCCGTCCGGATGGGCCGCCGATTCCCGACTATTCGTATTTTTTGAACACTCCGCCGTCACAGCGCCGCCGCCTGTCGAAGCAGGACTTTTCACAAAAATACGGCGCCGCTCAAGCCGACATCGACAGGGTTGGAGACTTTGTCAGAGCGCAGAATCTAACGATCGTCGAGACCAATATTGCTCGCCGGACGATCATCATCTCGGGTACCGTCAGCCAGTTCAACAAAGCGTTTCACGTTGAGCTTGGCCGCTATGAACACGAAGTCGCGCGAGATGGCGGGCAACGCCGCCAAACCGAGACCTATCGCGGACGGGACGGATTTATCTTCATACCGAAAGACCTCGACGGCATCATCGTGGGGGTATTTGGACTCGATAACCGGCGCATCACGAAGCGGGCCGCAGCAGATCCGCCCGGCACTGCGACCATTTCCGTTCCCGACGTCATGCAGCGCTACAACTTCCCGGCGAATTTTGCCGCCGGTCAAACTATCGGCATCTTCTCCGAAGCCGGTTACCAGCTGGCCGACTTACATCAGTACAACACGACTCTTCCCGCGGGTTTCTCGGTGCCTGACCCGACCGATATCACCGTTCGCGGTTCCGGCAACGACGGTTCTGCAGATGCGGAAACCACGCAGGATATTTCCATTGCCGCGACGGCCGCGCGCGGTGCATCGATGGCGGTATATTTCACGACCTACGATCAAGTGGGTTGGGTAGATCTTCTCCTGCGCGTCGTTCATCCAGATGCGGGCGATCCGGTGTGTTCAGTGCTGTCGTCGAGCTTCTATGTTTCAAATGGCGATGACGCCGCGGAGCTCGCGAACGAGGGCATCAGCATCAGTTGGTTGAACGCGGTGTCGGCTGGATTGCAGGATGCCGCTATCCAAGGCGTGACGTTCTGCACCGTATCGGGCGACTACGGAGTTGACACCTCCTCCTACGGAGGCGCCATTTCCGACGGCAAACAACATGTCGTGTATCCGGGGAGCGATCCTTGGGCACTCTGCTGCGGCGGCACTACGATCGGCCCCATGGTCGGCGGCTCGTGGGATGAGTACGTTTGGAACGATATGGCCTTTGGTCAGCAATGGGCGACCGGCGGCGGCGTCAGCGATTTCTTCAACTTCTTGCCGTCCTACCAGATCGACGCAGGCATTCCACCCTCCATCAAGGATGGTCACGTCGGCCGCGGAGTGCCGGACGTCGCGGCGAACGCCAGCGTGAACAGCGGATACCCGATCATCATAGGAGGCGCACCCGGCGTCGGGGACGGAACCAGCGCGGCCGCGCCGCTTTGGGCCGGACTAATCGCGGTGATCAACGCCGCTCTGGGCGAGAGCATCGGGTTTGTCAATCCGGTTCTCTATGCCTTGGGATCGAGTGTCTTTCGCGACATCGTTGCCCCGCCCGGTCCGACGACCAACGGCATCAACGGCGTCCCGGGATATCCGGCTGGTCCAGGATGGGACGCTTGCACCGGCTGGGGCAGCCCGAATGGCATCTCCCTACTGCACGGGCTCAAGCATTTTTATGGCCCGGCTATCGCCGTCAATCTACAGGACGATCTTCGATTCGGTATCGTGTGCAAGGGTCCGAAGTTCCTGACGCTGCGCGTATTCAATGTCGGCACCCGCGACTTGATGATTTTGAGCGTCAAGCGTCTGTCGGGTTCAGGGGATTTCTCAGTGCTTTCCGCACCCACGGCGCCGCTTGCGATTGAACCAGGCGACCTGATCGACTTCACGATCGAATATAACCCAACCATGCGCGGGGTTGGCGAGAGCGCAACCTTCAGAATTACCAGCAACGACCCTGTAACGCCGCTCCTCGACCTGACTGCGAAGGGATTCGGCGGCACCGGCGCTCTCGAAACCATTATTGCGGACCATGGCGATTTCGGAAAAGCCTGCGTCGGATCGTTCGTCGACAAGGAATTGACGCTGAACAACAATGGCCCGTGCACCTTGTCCATATACAACGTCCAGTCGACGTCGGCGGAATTTATCACACCGAGCGTGAGCAAATATCCGTTGATCGTGGCGTCAGGTGTTTCGATCGGTCTGCCGATTCGGTTTCAGCCAAGCGGTTTCGGGAACAAGAGCGCAACACTCTCCATCAGCAGCGACGACCCCTCGGGCGTTCGAACCGTGCATGTTTCGGGCCGCGCTCCCTATGGCAAACTGGTGGTGACCGGGTCCGCGTATTTTGGCGAGGTCGATTGCGGTGTCGCGCAGCGGTCTATTTCGATCTGCAACATCGGCGAATGCGACCTACGGGTCTTCAGCGTTGAGTTCCGGCGCGAAAGACGCCATTTCAAGCTGATCGGCAATCCCTTCCCGGCAACGCTGCCGCGCGGGTGCTGCCTGCAGGTGGTCATTCAGTACAAGGCGAGTTGCGATCCCGAATGCTGCGAACTCGTCATAACGAGCGACGATCCGAATGATCCTGTCAAGACGCTGGACGTGGTGGCCTACACGCGCTGCGTCAAACCGTGCCCAAAGTGCTGTGAACCAAAGTGCGAATGTGAGGATAAAAAAGAAGATTGCTGCTGAGTTTCTCCAGGTCCTGCCCCGATCGGCGCGCAGCGCATCGGGGCGGGGAGCGGTCAGCCATCGGACTTTCGTCTCGACGCCAGAACGGAGACGGGTAAAATGCCGCCTCCATCGTGAAGGCAAGGCGCGGTACTTAGTCGTGACCCTTAGAAAGATTATCCGACAGCTACGCAATAAAGGCCGATGGAACTGGGCTCGAGTATTTTGCATCGCCTGCGTCAGCGTCTTCCTAAACTCTTGGCTGACACGGCATCCTCCTCAATGGATGCTGGCAATGCGCTTGGCGCCCTAGCCCCATGAGAAATACCAAAGCCGCTTTTTTCCATAGTGCAATTGCATTCGGCTCGCTGTGGCTTGCGCTTCAAGCGCAAGCATCAAGCGGAATCGCTAGTAGCCCCCCATTGAGACTCGCCGAAATCGCCGCGACCGAAACGGTGTGTGCGGCCCAGTTGCCCTCCGGATGGATCAAGGTCGATGATGCTTGGAACCCAACAACTTGCGGCAATCCGATCACCAAAACTTATAACGTGTGGATCATTCGAGAATACGCTCGCGAGCCGATTGGTGCCGTCATGACGGTATGCAACGGCCGCGTGCCGGAGGGCTGGGCCGTGGTGACTATCAGTTGGAACCCAACCGCGTGCAGCCATCCGACTACCTACCAGAAGAATGTAATGGTCATTCAACGGTTGAATTAGTAGCTAATCAGTGTTGCGGAGTAAGCAGTCGCGCCATGTGGACCACTGCACCGCCGACGACCACCCCGGTTAAAAATCCGAGTCGTGGATATCCGGTGATGTAGTTGTCTACCCTGGCGGCATACCGGCCAATACGCGCCGTCGCACGCGCTCGCCGCGCCGCACGCGCGTCCTTTGTCGTTTCAATTGCGTCCTCGATGCGGCCGCACAATTCCTTAATTTCAGGCTGCTGATCTTCTCTTAGCGTGGCGAGGAGTTCTTCCACATCGTCAACAAGTTTATTTAGGTTTTGTGAGCGTTTCATTCGATGGTTCCGTCCGCGAGAATAGTAGTCGATAGTATCGCGGCAGCGACGTGCGCCTAACAGTCGCTGCGTAGGAAAACGCGCCAACCCTGCGTAAGACATTGGGAAATTACTTCCCTCACCTCGTAATTGAGGGTCCGCGAGGCCGCGGCCGAAAATTGCCCGGCGGCTTCCTACGGCACCGAACGGCTCGTACCCGACAGCACGTTGGCCAACCGCGGCGCAGGATCGAATTTATGCAGCTTCCAACTCCCAATCGTTTTGCGGTGCACGATCATTCGGCGGCGCGCACAGGCGTGGTCCCCGATTACACCCCTACGCCTGACCGGAGATACTTCGTAGTGCGCGGTCGTCTTTGGCGTCTCAGCAATCCGGCGCTGGACTCAAGCGAGCACGCGCGGCTCGTGCAGGAACTCATGATCGCAAGGCGTGCGCTGCGTGAAGGTCTAAATCCGGGGGAAAGACTGTCGGCACGACAAAAAATAGATGCCGCGAAACGCGCGCTGGGAGAACGCGGCGACCCATGGTGGAGGGATGGCTCTCCGGACTATAACCGTCAGCTCGCAGTCAACACGCCGTACGCATCGTGGTTCAAGACCATTTAAGCTCGACGTCGAAATTGCTAAGCGTCGAGCATTTAAAGTCCACCTCGCGGAAAGTAATATATAGCATAATTAAACACTTATATACATTACTTAATGTAATACCCGCCCCTCCACAAAATCCTCGCGTGAAGCCGTGGCCGTGGCCGTGGGTAGCGGGTATTTTATTATTGAACGCGGTCGAGAGCCTCGTCGTCCATATGCAAGCGAAAGTACAACGCCCTCCTCGCAGAATGTATGGCAGCGCGCGCATCTTTTATCGCAGCCGCTTTATTGCCGCCGAAATCATCTGGGGCGGCCTCCATTTCGTGTAAAGCATCCAGCATCAGATGGATTGCCTTGACCATCCGAGGATGAGCCGCTTCTTCCGATTGAATCGTGAGCTGCGGAGCCGCGACCACCACCGTGGGTTGGACGCCGATCGAGAGAGCCATGAGCATGGAGGCTGCACCGGACGAGACAAAAGCCTTTCCAAACAATTTCATAATTAATTCTCCTCTGAGCCAACGTTAAGCACTATCTCGGCCGCTACTTTGCTCCAGACATGCACGACAGGCAATTGACGTGTATTTGCGACGGCCGGAGCGGCCCAGCTGAACCGAGCCGCCTGCTGGGTCGGCGCCACCACCGAGCGTCCGATGTGTACAAACGTCACAAGTCGTGTCTAATATCCCGACTGTGAATTTGGTCAACACGCGGCATCAGCAACGTAACAACCCGAAATAGGTGCTCAATAACTGCATGGACAATTCCAACTCATCCTCAAACCCTACATCATCACGTGTCACGCTCAAGCTGAAGGCGGGCGCACGAAAGTCTCCGAGAGAAACCAAGACGGCACCTCTTCCCCAGCAGAAAACCAAAGCCAACGTGAAACCCGGCGCGCACTGGTCTGACGAATACAAGCAGCGCATGCAAGCGGATATGGACGAACTGATTTCGGGGTGACCGATCTTCGCCGTTCCGCGACGGCGAGTCGGATAAGGGCGGCACTTCCTCAAGTTCAGCCGCCTCCTGCCGATATATTTCCGATGAGCTCTATCAGCGGTATCTTCCCATCCGTCAGCATACCGAGCGCGCAGGCCAGCGGAGTCTCCGCGCTCGCAACCGGCAGCCAACAGTTGGGTTTGGCCGCGCAGCAGATCGCGGACCCTCGCAACCAAAACCTCATCAACCCGCTGCTCGATGCCAATCAGTCGGGTCTGATGGTCGACGCAGGCGTGGCAGTCATCAGAGCGTCAAACCAAATGCTCGGCGCCTTGCTCGATATCTTTGCCTGAGCGCTCGCGAGTGTTGGCGTCAGCTAGTTCTTGAGCTCAAACCGAACACGGAAGGAATAACAAGAGTTCACCGCCCGGCCATCCTCGGTCGTCGGCCGGTAATGCCCGGAGCCGGCCTTCGCAAGTTGCATAGCACCTTGATCGAGCCTCGAGCTGCCGGAGGTCTGCACTGTTGCCGGATCTGAGGTGAGCCGACCATTGGTATCGACACATACCCGAACGGTGGCGATGCCCTGCTCTTCCATGCGTTTTGCTTGCGCCGGATAGAAATCATCTGAACTCGGGAAGCCTACGCCCGGGCCTCCCGGCACTTGCCTCACCACGTGCGGCTGCGACGTCGATAGAGGAGACGACGGGGGCGAGGTCTCCGGACCAGCATTCCCCACCACGTCCTCGCTCGTATCCGGCCCCTCGGGAACATTCAATTCAGGTTTCAGCACATCGATCTTCGTAGCCTTCAATTGGGGTTCCGGGAGCAGCGGCAGCTTTTCGCTAGGCCGTGGATCCAGCTGCTGGTTCTGCAAATGATCGGGAGTCGCCGGACTGTATATGTGTGAGAGCTTTGTGATGAGTCCATAAAGGAGTACGGCGTGCAATGAAGCAACCAGGAGCAAAGCGCTTGAACGACGTGAGAGGTAGCCCAGGTTGGGTTGTCCATACATGACCGCGGAGGAATTTGCGGCCGCAACACGAGGTGCACCGAGATCACGTGCGATCGCTCTCGTCGCCCAACAGCAACCCAGTGCGAAGCACAATCGTGCCACGGCTGCTCGCCGGGTCGCCAAATCCGCCAGCCACTCCTCCTCCAGCCGCTCCGACAAAGACGCTGGAGCAGTACGTGCGGCGTGATGAATCAGCCGATGGGCAACCCGATCCGCCCACTCCCGAGTTCCCTGAGTGGACACCGTACCTCGGAGCATTGAGTTCACGTCGCGCTGGCTCATGTGAGGACACCTCTGTTGAAGCTTGCGAAAACTTCGCCCGCGCGCCTGAGTCCGGTCGTAGTCAGCCGATAAAGGCGACGACGCGGGCGCCCTGCCTTGGATGGATCTAGAGACTCCCACCGGCTTACAAACCAACCCGCTGATTCGAGCCGAATCAGAATGGGATACAGAGTTCCCGACGCGAGGCCGCAGCGTTGGTGCACCTCCGCGCCAGAGAGCTGCTCGCTGGGGTTTGCGAGAAACGCTTCCAGCACCCGGAGCGTCTGCAGGGACATGCGCACTTGGCGATCTTCGTTACCCATAGTAGTAAGTCTACATAGGGTCCGCTGAGAATGCAAATGTTGCTGACTAATCGCCCAATAGATGCAGGGCGAGGCTACGCGAGTACGGCTGCCGGCGATGCTCGAAAAGGTAAATCCCCTGCCAAGTTCCCAGCGCCAATCTTCCATCGATTAACGGGATACTGAGCTGCACCTGCGTAAGTGCCGTACGAATGTGAGCGGGCATGTCATCCGGCCCTTCATCATCGTGTGTATAGGCCAACCGATCCTCAGGGGCAATACGCGCGAAATACCTTTCCAAATCGCTTTTCACCGACGATGCGGCGTTTTCTTGAATAAGCAGAGATGCGGACGTATGACGGCAGAAAACAGTTAGCAGCCCAACCCGGACCGCTTGAGCATCCACCCACTTTTTGATCGGCTCCGAGATCTCGAGCAAGCCCTGCCGTTCGGTCTTGATCGAAAGCAATGTGCTCATTTGTCTCATATGGGAATTCTATCCCGCATGGTACTGTAATGCCTTCGTAGAAAGCGTGGGAGTAGCGATTGAGAATCTTCCTAGTAGCAGTAGTATTCGCTTACCTTTCCGCTTGCAGCTGGTTCACCTCCCGAAAACCCCCGCAACCGCCGGAGCCCACTGAAATCATCGTGACCGGCGCTCCTGCTGGTTCGCTTGTTTTCATAGACGGCGTGCAAGTAGGGCAAGCAGCGGCGCACAACGATCAATCGCAAGTTCTCATTGTCGCTGCCGGCGCACATAAAGTAGAAATACACCAGAGTGACAAGATCGTCTACCGAGAGGATACCTACGTAGGTATCGGAGAACGCAGCGTAGTCATCGTCCGGTCGGGTTTGAGCCGGTAAATCTGTATTTAGATAGTCACCATCTCCAGGCGGAGTCCGACCTTGTTGTCCCCTCTCGCCCGCTACTGCTTTCGGGATTCCCGACTCTCCAACAGCCTCTGAATTCGGCTGAGAGATTTCATATAAAGGTCAGTCAATGCTTTAGAGTCTTTCTCTTTGATCCCTTCGGCAAGGACATTCGCCAGGGTGTCGATTGCTACCCGGATCGTCATCGACTCCGCGTCAGTGAGCTTCACACCACTTATCAGTATCACCGCTTCGTCTTGCATCTGAGCTCCGCAGCCATGAGTCGTGATTGAAAGATTACCACTCAGCCGAGAGAAACGCGTCAAAGGATGCCGAGTAATCAGATATCACAACTATCTAAGAACTCCCTAAGGATCTGGAACCCACCGAACGCTAACGTTGCTCCCAAGGCCGAAGGACGCAATCGATGAATCGAGGTCCGGAGCCGACCATAAGGACCCTAAACATTTTAAGCGGGAGATAATCATGAACGTCGCCACTCACAACATCAATTTTGCGGCCCGCTCTGCGGCACTATTTTTGACCTGCATACTCGTTGGCAGCCACGCATTCGCCGGCGAACCGGACTCGGTACCGTCCGAAACCGTCAAGTACCAGGATCTGAACGTCGACAGCGCCGCCGGAGTGACTGCGCTCTACCAGCGCATTCATTCGGCTGCAAAACGGGTTTGCGATGTGGACGGAGACCGGAACCTGGCCAGGCAGCAGCAAGCGCAGACTTGTGCGAGCAAAGCAGAAGCCGGAGCGGTGGCTCTCGTGAACTCACCTGCGCTGAGTGCGTACTACCAGGTGAAGACCGGACGACAAGTTGCGGTTTTTGCCTCGAATCGAGCCGATTGATTCATCGAGCACACAGTTGATAAGGCAGAGGGGGTTCGGGCGAGTGCACGCGTCCGGACCCCTTGGTCTTAAGCGGCGGCTGGTTTCGGGAACGGTAACATATGAATGCGCTTGCCGGTCGCCGCGAAGATGGCATTGGCGACGGCCGGTCCTACGGGAGCTACACCGGGTTCGCCCACGCCGGTCGGCGGCTCCGTCGATGGCATAATGTGCACTTCTACCTTGGGCATTTCGTTCATCCGCAGCACCCGATAATTGTTGAAGTTGTCCTGCTCGACACGGCCATCTCTGAGCGTGATTGCCCCGTAGAGCACCGCCCCGAGACCGAACCCGATGCCCCCTTCCATTTGTGCCGCGATGACATCCGGGTTAATGGGAGTGCCGCAATCGACAGCGCACACGATGCGATCCACCGTGACGTTGCCCTTGTCATCGACACTAACCTCCGCGACTTGTGCAACAAAGGTCTTGAACGCTTCGGCCACCGCGATGCCGCGACCTTTGCCTTTGGGCAACGGTACAGAGCTCCAGCCCGCCTTCTCCGCAACGAGCTCGAGCACCGCTTTCATACGCGGATGGTGCTCGAGCAGTTTGCGCCGGAAGGAATATCCGTCCTCCCCCGCCGCGTTTGCCACTTCGTCGATGAACGCCTCGACAGCGAAGGTGGTGTGCGAACTTCCGACAACGCGCCACCATAGGATTGGCACACCAGTCTTCGTGGTGGACAACTCCACGGATATGTTGGGGATGTCATAAGCAATATTCGCTGCGCCTTCGACCGATGTCGGATCGACTCCATTCTTGACCATCGCTTCGAAAAGGCTACCGGCCATGATGGATTGACCTACGATAACGTGCCGCCAGCCCGTGAGCTCTTTTTTATCGTTCAGGCCAGCTTCGAGCTTGTGATAGTACATGGGTCGGTACATGCCCCCACGGATGTCGTCCTCCCGTGTCCACTGCAGCTTGATTGGCGTGCCGTCCGCGCCGCAAGCCTTAGCGATCGATACCGCCTCGACGATGTAATCAGAAATCGGGTTAGCGCGGCGTCCGAAGCTTCCGCCCGCATAAAGCGTATGGATGCTCACTTGCTGAGAATCGAGTCCGGCGGTCTTTGCGGCGTTTCCTTGGTCGACAGTCTGGAATTGATCGCCCGCCCAGATTTCGCAATTGTTGGCGGTGAGCTTGACAACGGCGTCAAGCGGCTCCATCGGCGCGTGAGCCAGGAACGGAAACTCGTAACTTGCCGATACTCTTTGGGTGGCGTTGCGGAGTGCCGGTAAGGCGTCCCCCTCTTTGCGTGCCGAAAGCGCCGGTTGATCGGCCAGCCGGCGATACTCGTCCATCAGTACCGCGGAGCTGCGCTTCTCGGCATTAGCGTCGTCCCAGTCGATTTTGAGCCGGTCCCGCCCTTGCTTGGCGGCCCAAAAACCCTTGGCGACCACCGCGATGCCGGCCGGCACTTGAACCACTTTGACCACACCCGGTACCGCGCTCGCCGCAGTGGCATCGAAGGTCTTGACCGTTGCACCAAATTGCGGTGCTCGCCTGAGAACCGCGACCAGCAGCCCCGGCATCGCCACATCCAATGTGAACTGCGCGCTTCCGTCGACCTTTGACGGTACATCTACACGCGGGATTGGGTGACCGATCAATTTGAAATTGTTCGGGTCCTTCAGGGTTGCCTTTTCAGGTACCGGCAACGATGCCGCCGTTCCCACGAGCGATCCAAATGTTGCCTGGCGACGGCTACCCGCATGGTAGACGATGCCCTTATCCGCAGTGAGTTCCGCTGCGGAGACCTTCCAGTTTTTTGCAGCTGCGCTCAGCAGCATCTCGCGGGCTTTGGCGCCCGCCTCACGCAGCTGCATCCACGAATTAGCCATCGCTGAACTTCCGCCGGTTCCCTGCAGCGTGCCGAAAGCAAGGTTCGCGTAGCGCTTCGCGTCGGCGGGTGCGCTTTCGACACGCACCTGAGCCCAATCAGCATCGAGTTCTTCAGCGGCGATGGTCGCAATGCCGGTATAGGCGCCCTGGCCCATCTCGACATGCTTTGCAATCACCGTCACGCTATTATCCGCGCCGATACGCAGGAAGGCATTTGGTACGAATAGAGCGCCGGGGGAAGGCGCTGCAATCGCAACAGCACGCCGAGTCGTGCCGCCCCACTCGAACCCGATCGTAAGCGCCATGGCAGCGACCGTGCCAGCATCCGTTAGAAACTTGCGCCGCGTTGGTTGCCTAGGATCGGCGATATCTGTGGTCATACTCATGCCTTTATGGACTCCGCGGCTGTGTGAATCGCTCTGCGAATGCGAGAGTACGTAGCGCAACGGCAGATGTTGCCGCTCATAGCACTGTCGATGTCGGCGTCCGTCGGCGACGCATTCGTTTCAAGCAATGCTGACGCTGACATGATCTGGCCGGACTGGCAGTATCCGCATTGGGGTACCTGAAGCTCGATCCAAGCCGCTTGAACCGCCTTTGCCGGCTTCCCCTGCAAGCCCTCGATGGTCGTGACTTTTCGACCGCCAACACTCGACAGCGGTGTGACGCATGAGCGAACTGCTTTACCGTCCAGGTGGACCGTACACGCACCGCACATCGCCATGCCACAACCAAACTTGGTTCCGGTCAGGCCTGCGATTTCGCGGACAGCCCATAACAGGGGCATGTTGGGGTCAGCATCGAGCGTGATATCTTTCCCGTTAAGGATGAATGAGGTCGACATGATGGGCTCCGCGGTTGGTCATCCGATTCTACAAACATTGCCGCCTAGCGCAAATTGGGAGTCTGCGGTGGCGCCGTTACGAAACGTACCGGCGTGTCCGTCTGGTTTCTGATTTCAGCAAGATCACGGCTTTCGTCATGATGGGCATTTTTCCATAGCCTTACGGGCACAACGCCGCAAGGGAGCATCTGCAGGTCCATAGTGACGGCCCCTGCGCGGCCAGAAGCGCCGCGCAGGAGACCGATCCGCCCTCAGGTACAGCGGCCGACCGTGTCGCCCTGTGCCAATTGCTCGTCGAATTTCCCGGGGAATTCTACGCTCAAGGTTTGTGCGCCCTGGCTCGATTTGTGGCACACAAATGCGGTGTCGATCCGTAACACCCACCCTGCCGCATCGAGAAACCCATAGCCCCAGCCCGCGATTGTCCGGCCGTCGTCGGATACCGAGCCCGGTTCCCAGAGACTGTACCACTGCTCCATCGCGGTGCCCTGGCCGCGCACGAAGTCATCCAGATTCACTGTGCCCATTTCCCGCGTCCAGATGAAGGGTCCTGGATTCAAACTGAGGAACGGATTGCCGCTGAAGCCCACCATCACTGACCCATCCTTGGACATGGCAAAGGGCTGAGCGGGAGCCGCGTCTCCCGGGAGCGGCTCTACGAATTCCATGGGTCCACCCCGAGCATTGCGGCGATAACCATCGCCGAGCGGAAGTTGGCCATCGAATAAATCGCCGCCGATCAACGCGCCATCGCCGCTGACCGCCGTCACCTCATCGACCGGCTCCCCGTCGGCGGTGAGCACGAGACTCGGAACGCCCGCATTCCACACCACGCCATACCAAATACCGGTGAGCGGATCTTCCATCCAGCCGACGAGCGTCTCGCCGTTCGCCGAGATTTGATTGATGCGCGTATTGGCGGGGGTGCCATTAGCCTTTTTCCCCGGTGAGCCAAACAGTATGCTGCCTTGGCGCGGGTTCCATTTCCACGCTCGATAATCGATGCAAGTCAAGTAATTGAGCCCATATACAGAGCCACTATTGTCGACGGCGAAGTTGACCGTCGTGTCGGTGCCGCAGGCCCCGGCCCCCGCCGCTTTCAGCCATCCGTTGGCGGCATCCCATCGATAGGTACCGAGGGATGTGAACGTGTCCGGATCGATCTTGTTGCTCGAGATGTACTTGCCGTTTTTGGAGATCGACGTCGTCTCTCCGGTGCTCAGCAAGTTCATCGGAACGAGCCCCGTCGCAGCGGTCCAACGGAATACGGGTCCCCCGGGTCCCAAGTTGCCGACGGCAATCTGACCATCACCGGAGAGTCCGCTGACACCGGTACCGTAGCCGAGCTGATACAGAATCGGCGCGCCCGGCATGTGCTCGAAACTGATAGACGCGTGAGTGGTGACTCCCGCGTGCGCAGTAATCACCGTATAGGCGCAGGGATCGAAGTCGCCGCTGCGGTCGGACCAGGCCTTGGAATTATCCGCGGCGCGGTAAAACTTCTCGGCGCCCGGGAGGAACCACAGGGGCGGCGTCGGGAAGCCGCCGGCAACGATTGCATCGACATACAATACGTAGTCCTGACCGGGCACGAGTCCGTGAATGGTAAAGCTGCCGTCCGGTCCCAAGAGGCCCTGCGTCAACTGACCGGTCACCGCCGAATTAGCTCCGGCGTACGGGTTCGTGAGATTGCGCGCGATGACATTGACCCCAGTCAGCTCGGTCTTACCATCAAGATCAAAGACTTTGCCTTCTATCGTTCCGTAGGCATTCGGCCAACCCGGACCCGGGTACAAATCGGAGATCGCCGCCTTCGAGTCGAGCGTGTGGATCTTTCCCTGAGCGGCGCCCGTGCCGGTGGGCGACGGGTCGATATAGGGATACATGGTTTCAACGTCGGCCTTAGTGGGACCGACGGCATAGGGAAGCGCCATGCAGCTCGCAGGGCCCGGCGCGTCGCCGTAGAGCACGACGGCTCCATTGACCTGGGTGTGCGCGAGACCCAGCGAATGCCCAAATTCATGCGTGGCGACGCCCTGAAAGGCGGCCGCCTTGACATCCTGGGGATCGATCGCCGAACCGTTGAGAATGGTCCAACTCTCCGTGATGATGGTCGTACCTTCAATGGAGTACTGCGGCGAGGAGACGCCCAGGACCCCGTCGGGAGCACCAATGTAGTCCTGAAGAATGCTGCCATCTTCATCGAAGACGACGTAGATGCCGCGGCCATTGGATTTGCCGATGATCAGCGACACGTTGGTGGCGTCGATGTTCGGCAGGCCTTTCTTCGAGAAATTTCCCGCCACGAAGGCACCCACGGCCGCGGTCGGCACGCTAGACCAAGCGCCGTAACCCTGGGTCACCAAACGCGCACCCACCGCATTGTTGAACACCAGCTGCTGCGGAGTGCCCGTGGAATAGTCCGTCACCACTCCGAAGTTTCCGAGGTCGTAGTACACCGGTATCGGTTGCGCAGCGAAGTGGTATCCCGTGCGCGTGTTCGGATCCACGATCAGCGGCCCGTCGGCGTATGCCTGGGGCACCAGCATTGCGATCAGTGCGACCGCTACGCAGAGACTCAAGATCTTGGAATTATTCATTGCGCATGCTCCCCTGCTCGATCCAACGGTCTTTGACCGCCTTGCGCACCAGGGATACGAACGCCTTAGTGTCCACGGCGCCCTCTTTGCTGCTCATTATCCGCCGGTCCGACGAGGCCAACAGGTTTGGCTCGATCTTTACATGCTCGAATAGACCAGAGTTGTTGGCATTGTTGCTCGCCCCTGCCATGGAAATCCTGAATTTCCCGCGCCCAAGGCCAACGGTGGTTTGAAGACCGGTGTACTTGGCGTGTTTGTTGAGGAATAGGATGGCGTCCTCGCCCTTTTCATACGTGGTCCAGCCGGCCGGAGTAACCACGAGATTGACCAGGCCGTTGCCCATGCTGCGCGGCTTGAGCAAGCCGAACTGGCGGAAGGTGTACTCGGTTCCGACCTCGCCGCGAATCGCCTCGGCAACGTGAAGGGTTACTTCGGTGTAGGGGAAACCACTGGCATCGACGCCATCCGTCACACTCTTTACCGTGCCGCGCAGGATGAGTTCGGACTTTCCCACTAGTTCGACAATGTTGGTGTCGCGCATCTGAATCGTGGCCATTGCGCTCGCGCTGGCCAGCAGCAAACAAAGGCCTGCTATCCCAATGTGCATTCGGGCGGTTTCTTGTCTTCACGTGTTTCCCTTGTTTATTTGTACTTGATCAACGCTTGCAAAGGCGCTCTCGCCGACCCTCACAGCCGGAGCGCCAAATAACCAGCAAGCATATCAAAGAATGACCACGCTTATGGGTCAGGTAATACCTGCGTCCAAGCCTCGGATCCGATGCATCGTCTTTAAGGCGCGATGCGTTTCGCGATCAGCGTCGCTCCTTGAATGTTCCCGGTCACGGACGCCATGGCGTCGATATCAGCATCGTTCCAGGAAATTTGCAGCTTCCGAGCTGCGTACCCCCGCCTTTGAGCGTCACCTGCGCCGTGATGATATTGCTCGTTTGGTCCCACGAAACGGTGCCCGATACCGCAATGTCTTGCGTCCACTTAAGACCCTTGAGCTTGAATTCGTACCCCGTGTCGGTGGCGGCATATGTAAACTTGCCGCCGCGCAGCCCGGTGTCCACATAGTTGTACGTCACATAGTAGCGGGCGATCACATCACCGACCGTTTCCAATCCGGCCGCTGCGATGCGCCGTTGTGCGTCGGTCGTTTTGTCGCCGTTTAGAGCCTCCAATGGTGCGAGTTCTTTCGCCGTCACCGCGAACAACGGCACCGTGCGTACGGGACGCACCTTCAGCACGCAATTGGTGTCGCCCGGGTCCAAGTTCTTGACGAACCGGTGCACGATCCCCAAGGTGCAGCCGATCTCGTCGCTGTCGGAGACCACGTGGCCCAAATTGGGCACGACCACATGAACTGCGTCGGGAAATTGCGCCGCCGTTTCGTTCGCATCGATCACCGAGGTGATGGAATCGAGGTCGCCCGAAAGAACCAGTGTCGGTACCGCGGGATAGTGCACGCTCGGCGGCAGCGGTGCCCCCGGAGCACCCGGTGAGAGGTCCTTCGGCGGCACGGGCCAGGGCAAACACGAATCCAACGGAGTGATGTAGACCTTCGAGTCGATTCCCTCATCAACCGTGAATGGCGCGAACAGGTCCGGCCGATTCGTACGCGCATTTTGAAGCGCGGCCGCATATTCCTGATTGCGCGTCGCTCGCGGCATATAGAGGTCATACAACATCGGGTAGTCCGTGCAGGTCACGGCGTTGTACAAGCCGTAACTGAAGTCGCCGGGTTCGGAGACGCTGCTGGTGTTCGCCTCTGCCACCAATCGCAGCAGCGGCAGCGGATCTTGGGAATCGAGCCACGCGCGTGCGGCGGCGTCCAGATCTCGGTAGACCGGCGGGCCGAACCCGGCATAGTCGATGAGATAGATCAACGCGGCCGTATCGATCGTCGTCGGCTGAAGATCGCCGTTGCCATCCGGCGCCTGTCCCTTGATCGGCTTTGCGCGAACGATGTCGATGATCTGCTGCATTCGTGAAGTGGCCGCTCCCCCGAGCGAGCTGCAGCTCGGCGACCGATCGCAGCTGATGTCGATTCCCGACCATGCCGCCGCCCAATCGGTCGCGAACCACGGATCGGGCGGGCGCACCGGATAGGCGCTATCGAGGATGATGCTGCGCAGGCGGTGCGGGTACAGCCCCGCCAGAATCTGTCCGACGAAAGTGCCGTAGCTATCGCCGTAGAAATCCACATCATCGATGGCAAGTGCATCCATGACGGCGACGATGTCTTGAGCGGCGAAATCGGTGCCATAGAACCAGGCGGTATCGCCGAGTTGTTTGGCGCATGCGCCAACCGCGCTCAAGGCGACAGAACCGGTTTGCAAAGCGGGACAATCGATCGGACTCGAGAGTCCCGTGCCACGCTTGTCCACGATGAGTACATCGCGCCGGTCGCGCAATGCATCGAAGATCTCTAAATAGTAGTCTCGCGTGCCGGTCGATGAATATCCGGGACCCCCTTCCTGCGGCAAAATCGTGCCGAGGCGCGCTTGGGAAAGATCGCTGCGCGGGTAATACTCGAACCCCACCGTGAAGTTGCCGGGTGTCACCCCGCTCGGGTCGATGGGGCGGGCGATCGAACCGCAGTAACCCTTGTAATCAGGCTGACAAAGCGCGAGGGTGAGCGAGCCGACCGTGATCGTCTTGGCTGCGGCGCCGGCAAAGCCAGCCGCCGATAGTGCCGTGAAGATTATCGCCGCAAGTACAGGTGAAGATACGCGGGGCAGTCCCATAAGCTTCTCCCATTTATTGTTCGAGCTGGCGGTTACCGCAACAGCCGGCACGGATGCTGCTTCAAAGAAACTGAGGCTCTTCGGCTTTCTCGCAACCATGCCGGCCGACGCCACGGATCGTGACAGGTTCGCCACTTGCTGCAGGCGCTGTCCGTCAGTTCTCCGCGGAGATCGTGCGTCCGCGATATCGTTTGAATGCCATCACGCCGATCACCACGAACAGCGCCAGCGTCACTAGTTGGGCGACCAGAAACGGCGGCTCCTTCCCTGTCGGCGCGAATGCGTGCAGGAAGCCGATCTTCAGAAATGCCTGCGCGACCGCGACAAAGGCATTGAAGTACACGGCCAGCACAATGGTTACGATGTAGATGCCGCGCCAGGCGCGCGCGAGGTGGTCAACATAGATCGCGAGCGCTGCGATCACCACTACCACGAGCTCCACGACGCCCACGATCCGCGCCGGGTCGGGCGTGGGGGTTCCAGGTGGAGAGGGTAACGCGAAGCCCGTGAGGCTGATGAGCGCGGTGCTCAACAGCAGCACCGCGTCCCAGGTGGGCTCGCGTCGCCCGCCGCACAGAGCGATCAGGACGAGGGCGCCAGCCAGCAAGGCAATGAAGCAGAGTGCGACGTGCAGTATAAGCATCGACTGTTCTCCTACTTTCGTGGTGCGTGGTACGTAGCGCGAGTCGAAGTAGCGGATCGCTTTGGAGTCTTCCGGCGATTGTAGTGACCTATTTGTTCAACCGCCACAGCTACTGGCCATATCAGACCGATACTGCTGGGCAATCTTCAGGCCAAGCCTTTCACGTGCAACGGCTTTCGCTCGAACTGGCACCGGCTCATGGTCGCGGCGTCGACTCCTGGGAGACGAACGGCAAACCCGAAGCTCCGGCCGAACGATTCACCTCCAACGACTTGCGGGCGACGTCAGCGAGCGATGATGACTTTTTATAGCATTCTGTTTCCCATTGTCGTTCGGTCCTTGGCAAGGACCTTGCCGTTTTCCAAAACCACATCTGCGCGCCATTTGCCGAACCGCCTGGTTCTCAGGTTCGACAGGGTCTTTACTAGCCCTTCTCACTTACTCCGAGGAATGCGAGATTTCAGAAGCGTGACGCCGAAGGTTATGAATCATCATCGCGGGCCGAGCCTGAAGTTCCTGCCCGCAGCCCGCGATCATGCACAGCGGCATTCACGCAAGCACTCTGGCCAGCGTGATCGCTTTCTCCGGGCACGCCGACACGCAGAGACCGCAGGATCGGCAGGCATCGACGTTTGGGGTGTACGCGACTTGCATCCCATGAACTAGCAACTTGAATCGACTCACTAGTCCGAGTTCGCGGTAGTCCTTATCCTCAATCCGCGCCATCGCGAAGACGTTTTCCGGGCATACCCGCACACAATCGGCCTTGCCCTCACACTTATTAAAGTCAACAACCGGCTTGATCACGCCTGCCGGCTGTTTGCATTCGATCGTCTTCGCGCTCATGAATTGCCCTCGCTCTGTCTGTTGGGGCGAGAGTCCCCTCTTTGAAAGCGGGCGCGCTCCTCCGGCGTCAGATCCTTAAGATGCTGCCAACGGCGTCCCCCCATGCCGCGGCCACTACGAAAGCCCCCGAACAGGATTCTGCTCAGGACCAAAAGACCTAGTGCCTGTCGATAGTCTAGGGCCCGAACGCCCTGGAACACGACTGGGACAACGGCATTCCACAGCAGCATCACGACAAGTCCAAGGACCGCAACGGCCGCTACCATCAACGCGCCCTTCCACACGAATCTCGCTTTAAACCTCATACAATTATTCCTCATACGTCCAATTCGTCGTAAAACATCTGTAATCGCTCGCGCAGGTAAATCACCGCGTATCGTTTCCGGCTGAGCAGGGTATTGACCGGGATGCCGTCACGGCGCGAAAGAATCTCGAAACTCAATCCCTCGATCTCATGACCCACGAAGACCTCACGCTGATTAGCGGGCAATTCCTCCAGCGCCTGTTGCAATGCCGCGAGGAATGCTAATCGGGCACACTCGGCTTCCGGATCCCCCTCTGGCGAGGGAAGTTCGAAGTCCAAATAAAGGGCGCTGCTTTCTCCATCCGGGTCTTGGACGGACTCACTCAACGAACTCGTTTTCTTCTTGCGAAACCGATCGATAATGCGATTGCGCGCCACGCGAAACAGCCAACCGCCTACTTGTTCGATCGATTCCGGCAGCTGGTACGCTTGCACAAACTCAAAAAAGACATCTTGTAAAATGTCTTCAGCGTCCGCCGCACTGCGGACTCGCGCCTTGATGAACGCCGTCAATTTCCCGGCTTCCCGCGACAGGATCACCGCGATGTCGCGGTTAGCGTCGGTCAAGACCAAACGCGTTCTGTGGCTCCATATTCAATAAGACGTTTCAAGAGGCAAAATATTGTGCGGTCGGAACACATTAACTGAGCTCACCAACACTCGAACCGGGGGAAAGAGCGGCCGTGGGCCGCGAAAACATCGCATCTCAGACGGCATTCCCCCAATATGTCGCATAGTGAGGGGTCGATTCCGCGTGGAATTATTGGTGTTCAAGGGCTTAAGGTGTTTAAGGGGGCGTCCGGTTGCGAGCACTGAGGCGCGACTCCGCCTAAACCTACAGCTCCAACTGTAACCTGCAGAAAAATAAGGTATTTTTTGGTGGCCAGGGAGGGAATTGAAGACAGCTATTAACTTGCGGAATTTAAAGAAAGTTTCGAGAGTCGGAAAAAAGTTACCCTCAAATTTGACCTGTAAATGGCGTGGCTGTTGGTGGACATCGGTGGACGCTGATCGCTCTGCCGCCAAGATCAAGATTCGAGGACGTATCCCAAAGCTTTATAGCCCTTCTCGCGCTTCGCGGCCATTCGTGCGAGCACGGGCACGGCTCGGTCCAGGTAGTCGTACACGATAACCTCCCGCTTTCCGTCATGATCACGATGCAGGCGACCGACGTATTGCGCCAGTGTCCCGGCCCATGAAATTGGCATGACGAGAAACAGCGTGTTGAGGCGAGAATCGTCAAATCCTTCTCCTAGATAGCGCCCGGTTGCGAGCACCAATCGCTCACCACTTCCGCTGGGCTGAAGGCCCGCTTGCGCGGTACGAAGTTCCCCAGCTGCCATTCCTCCATGCAGGACGACGAGATTCCGAGTAAACCGCTCAAAGCGTGATCGAAGCGTTTCCAGATGATCGCGCCGCTCAGTCAGGATCAGCGGACACCGGCCCGCTTCCAGTGCCGTCAGGACGTCATCGAATATCATAGAATTGCGCGCCTCATCGCTGGCGAGCGCGGAATAGATGGCCGGCATGGACGTTCGAGATCCTTCCAACTCCGGCGGCAGCGTGAATTCAGTGTTGCGAATGCGGACCTTGTGGGCGAAACCCCGCCGCAACGCTTGGGACTTCGGGTCCACGCGATGACGCACCGGTCCGCACTGCATAAAGATAATCGGATGGTGTCCATCCTTGCGGGTCACTGTAGCGGACAGTCCCAACACATACTTCGCCTTAGAGCGCCGCGCGACCATTTCGAAGCTAAACGCCGACAGATGATGACATTCATCCACGATGAGATGACCATAGCCAGCGATCTGGTCCGACACCTCCGCCTTGCGGACGAGGCTTTGTATCAATGCCACGTCGATTCGCCCCGTGGGCTTGCGGCGACCGCCACCGATCGTACCCACGT
>CAWAMT010000018.1:0-109514 GCA_963783185.1 uncultured Gammaproteobacteria bacterium
CTTTGATCGCACGGGCTTGAAACACCCGCTTGACGCCGCACGCATCGTACTGCCGAATCTTTTGAGATTTTTCGCGGTGAATCATCGGCTAAGCCGGCTGATGCTGCAGGAGTTCTCCGTTTCCTCACCGCGGCACGATTGGGTGGTGTCGGAAATCGGCCGCCCGATCTGGCGGCGTCTGCAGCCGCTTTTTGCGGCCTTGCATGCCCGTGATGGATCGCTCGGACACGATCCGACTTTCAGCTATTTTGCCCTCGTTGGAAGTGCCCTGCTATTCTTCGGCTCCTCCTCGGAGGTGCGCATGATCGCCGGTTCGAATCCCGCCGATCCGTCAACAGTAGAGGAGTATATTGCGTACATCATGAAAACCGTACTGCATGTTGGACCGAAACCATCGCGCGCAAGACGCCGAATCCGATGAATCCGCCTAACACGAGAATCCTCAACGCCGTCTCCGGTATGGAACTGCGCCGCCGGTGGCAGGCCGTCCGCGCGGCGATGCGCGAGCGCCGGATCGAGGCGCTCGTCGTTCAAAACTCCAGCGACTGGGTCGGTGGATACATTCGCTGGTTCAGCAATCAACCGGCGACCAACGGCTACCCGAGCAGCTTGGTATTCCCCGTCGACGCCGCGATGTCCTTCATCGAACAGGGACCTCTTGGAGGAATCCACGTTGCGAGCGAAGAGGAAGTGCGAGCCACCGGCATCGCCCGCCGCTTGACCACGCCGAGCTACCCATCCATCGGCTATACCGGCGCCTATGATGCGGAAATCGCCGCGCAAGAATTGCGCCTCCACGGGGCGGCACGGGTGGGGTTGGTGGCCCCGGCCGCCATGTACCACACCTTCGGCCGCAGCCTTTGCGATCTTCTCAAAGGCTCGGAAATCGTCGATGCCACGGATATGGTGGATCGCATCAAGGCGGTGAAGAGCACCGAAGAACGCGCGTGTATTGGCCAGGTCGCGGCCATGCAAGACGAAGTATTGACTCGGGTGCGCAACTTCATACGGCCTGGCCTGAAGGACTTTGAAGTCGCCGCCTACGCCCAATACGTCGGTCAGCAATTGGGGAGCGAACAGGGAATTTTTCTCTGTTCTTCCGCGCCGTGGGGACAGGCCGCGAGTTTCCGCCCGCGCTCCATGCAAGGCCGAACGATGCAATCGGGCGACCTATTTTCGCTGCTCATCGAGAATAACGGCGCCGGCGGGTACTACACCGAGCTATCGCGCATTTTCGTACTGGGTCCCGTGCCGCAGGAGCTGCGCGACGCACACGCCGAGGTGCTCGAAGTGCAGCGTTTCGCGCTCTCGCTGCTGAAGCCTGGCTCCTCCTGCCGCGAGATCTTCGAACGGATCAATGCATTCTTGCGTGAGCACAAATTGCCCGAGGAGCGGCGCCTGAGCGTGCATGGAATGGGCTATGACATGGTCGAACGGCCGCTGATCCGCCATGACGAGGAAATGGCCATCGAGGAGCACATGACGATCGTTTGCCACCCCGGCATTCTCAATTCGCGCATGTTCGTCCACAACACCGATGTCTATCTGATCGAGGCGAACGGAGTGTCCGAATGCCTTCACAAAACGCCGAAGCAAATATTTTCGATTTATTAAAGTGCGCGGGCTCGCGGCTTTGCTCACACCACGATGAAGTGATCCCCCTGCCGATGGAGCGGCTCTGACCCTGTCGCCGTAATCAACACCAGGTCCTCGAGATGGGTGGTACCGTTTACTCCCGCATTGAGCAGCGGACAATCCACGCTCAAAACCATACCCGCTTCGAGCGGCAGATCGACCGCCTTGCCCTCGGGGGTCATTCGCGGTTGATCCCAGTGCTGCAAGCCCACCGAGTGCGGATTGAAGGCATACGTGAATTCAGCACCCAATTTCTTGACGGTATCGTTGCCGATGCGGCGAATCTCCGAAAAGCGAAGACCGGGGCGCAGGCGGCTCTCGATTTCCCTCCAGGCGACGATGCCCACCTCCGTCGCCTTGCGCATTTGAGGATCCGGTTCCCCGAAAAACACGGTGCGCCCGTAGTCTCCCTGGTAGAAGCCGTAGTGGCTGACGAAATCAATCATGAATGTCTGCCCTTCGCGCAAGGGACCGTCCATCCGCTCGTCCATGACCATATCCACATTGCCGTACACACCCACATTCCCGCGTCGCGCCGCCTCCGCGAAGAAGCGTTGCCGTATGCGTTTTAAAGTACCCTCGTCGCGCACCGCCTTTGCGGTCGCCAGAGCCGCATCGACGTTGCTCTGAGATGACTTGCGCAGAAGCTCGACTTCGGCGGCCGTCTTGACAAGCCGGATGTGCAGCATGAAGTCATCGGCCGGCCGCAAGGTCGCCCGCATGGAGGCCGATTCGAGCAGGGCCTTCGCATCCGCGGTATCGAATCCAACCGGTCCACCGCCGATGGCGCGATCGCGCAACGCTTTCACAAGTGCGGCTGAAATCGTTTCATGAAAGGGTCCGGCTCGGTCCAGGAGCATTCGACGATGCTGTTCCCGGGCATCGAATTGATAAGCGCCGACTCTGGGAAACGCCGGACTCGACTTCGAGTCGGGATCGCCCAGCGATCCGCCGGTCAGGTAGGGTTCCACGCCTTCGTTCAAACCGATGTCCGCCACGCCGGCATAGAATTCAAAGCCGCCGCCCAAATAGGCGATCGGGCGCTTGGGGTCCGCGGGCAACAACGCCGCGGTCATGTTGGTCTGGCTAAATCGGCTCATGACCGGCGTCGCACCCGTCACGTAATACACGTTCATGGGCGCGCAGACGAGCAGCGCCTCCAATCCATCGCGGCGCATGAGAGAGGCGGCGCGCTCGCGGTTGAGCAAGGGCCCTACCACGGGGGCAGACTCCGAGGTTCCTGATCCAAGGTTCCTGACTCCAAAGAGTGCGCGGACAGCGCCGCGGCGGATCCGACCACTCCGCTCGTCAATAGGAAACTACGTCGGCTTATACTGCTCTTCACGTCGGTTTACGCTACCAGAAATCAACTAACATTGATACAAATGGACCACCATGTGATACAGTCGCGCAGATGGCAACTCCCTCCCTGTTGTCGAATCGCCTGAGCGGCAAAACTGCGCTCGTCACCGGCATCGGAAGCGGCATCGGCAAGGGGTGCGCCCTGATGTTTGCGCGCCACGGTGCCGAAGGTCATGGGCTGCGACATCGACTCAGCCACTGCCGAAGAGACATTGGCACTCGCGAAGCGTGAAAATCTTCCCCTCACGAGCGTCCATCCCTGCGACCTCACCCAGCCGGCCGATGCGCATCGGCTGATGGAGGCCGCCGTCGCACGGTACGCCGGCATCGACGTCTTGGTGAACGCCGCCGCATTCGGAGCATTCGCCTGGATCGAAGACATGGATTACACCACGCAATGGAAGGCAACTCTGGCCGGAGAGCTCGACGTGGTGTTTCTCGCCTGCAAAGCCGCATGGCCGCATCTGATCAAACGCGGCGGGGGATCGATCATCAATTTCGCCTCGGCAAATGCATACGTCGCGCTGCCTGGGTCGCCCGCGCTCGCGCACTGCGCGGGCAAGGGGGGCGTGCTGGCCATGACCCGGCAGCTCGCGATGGAAGGCGCCCCTCACGGTATCCGCGCCAACACGATTTCGCCGGGGATGATTGTGACGGGTGCGACCAAACCGGTATTGGAGAAGCCCGGCTTCGAAGCAAATGTTCTGGCCAAGCTCATGTTGAAGCGCCTTGGGCAGCCGGAAGACGTCGCGTGGTGCGCGACCTTTCTGGCTTCGGATGAATCGAGCTGGATCACGGGTGCGGACTTCTCAGTTGACGGCGGCGCTACGGCCATGTGATGCGCGCTGCACGGAGTGCAATCCGTGGTGGGAGTATAAAAAATCGTGCGGCAACTCGACAATAAGATCGCAATCATCACCGGAGCCGCCGGCGGGATCGGCGCCGCGACCGCCCATGTATTGGCTGAGCGCGGCGCTAAGCTCGTGCTGGCGGATATCGATCAGCAAGCGGTTGACGCCCTCGCGCGGCAAATCGATCCGACGGGCTGCGCGGCCTTCGGAATCTATTTGGATCTCGCCGATGAGGCGGCAATTCAAGCGATGATCGGCTTCGCGCTTGAGAAGTTCGGTAAAATAGACGTCCTCCACAACAACGCAGCGGACTTGTCGCCCGCGAATGCGGGGCGCGACCGCGACATCGAAACCATGCCCGTCGAGGTGTGGGACCGGACATTCCATGTCAATGTGCGGGGCACCATGTTGTGCTGCAAGTACGTGCTGCCGCACATGGTGAACCAGGGAGGAGGTTCGATCATCAACACCGCGTCCAATTTAGGTCTGCAGGGCAACGTCGGGCAAGCGGCGTACGCCGCCTCGAAGGCCGCCGTCATGCAACTCACCCGCTCCATCGCCGCATCGCATGGAAGGCGCGGGATTCGCTGCAATACCGTGTCGCCGGGGCTGGTGATGACGCCGGCGGCGCGCAATCATCTGCCGCCGCGGCTGCATGACATCGTCGCAAGCGAGACCCTCACTCCGTATCTCGGCGCGCCGGAGGACATCGCCCATGCAGTCGCGTTTTTGGCCGGCGATGAATCGCGCTACGTGACGGGGCATAACCTCATCGTCGACGGCGGGACGGCCTCGCACGTTCCGGGCTTCGCGCAATTCAGCGAACTCACGGGACTTGGTTGACGCGCATGTCGATGTCCATCACGACGGATTCTGTGGCTCCGCTGCAGCGCAAACCCGGATTCTTGCAGGGAATCATGTTGCTTCTGCCGATTACCATGAAGGTCATGGGCATCTCGGTGCTCACCCCGGTCGTGCATTTGATGCTGGATGAGTTCAAAGCCGTCCCCTATCACGACTACATGATTATCGGCGGCGTACTCACCATGCCCGCGATCTGGGTGCTGCTGTTCTCGCCGGTCGCGGGCTGGCTGGCGGATCGCTTTGGGCGACGCAATCTCTTGCTCGTGTCGATGGTCGTGTACGCCTTCGTCGGCGTCGCGCCCGCCTTCCTCGACGATCTGTACGCCATCATCGCTGCTCGCATCGGGGTCGGCATTTGCGAATCCATCGTAATAACGGTCTCGACGACGATGATCAGCGATTATTTCAAAGGGCGCTCGCGCGAGCGCTGGATGGCGAGTCAAACCGCCGTGGCGTCGCTGTCGGCGCTCGGCATCATCTATCTCGGGCGGTCAATTGGGCGCCGCCTACGGTTGGCGCGGACCGTTCTACCTGTACGTCTACAGCTTGGTGCTGGCGTGCGGGGTCTTCGCGTTCGTCTGGGAACCCCCGATCGAACGCCGCCCCATCGGGCGATCCCCTTGCAACCGGCTGCGGCGAGCGTGCACTTTCCCTGGGCGCGCATGCTCGGCATCTGCGGCGTAACCCTGTTGGCTTCTATCAGCTTCTACACCGTGGTCACCAAGAATGCCGAAGCAATGGTGGCCCTGGGCGTGAGCGACCCGCGCGATCATCGGACGCTACACCATGCTTGCCAGCATCGGCGTACCTCTGGGTACTTTCATCTACTGGGGGTTGTCGCGCTTGCCGATTTACTGGCTGCTGCTGCATCGATTTCGCGCTGGTCGGCGTCGGCTTTATCCTGATGGGCCAGGCGGCCGATCCCACCGCCTACGCCTGGGGTTCGTTCATCAATCAAGTCGGCTGCGGCATCGTGCTGCCGACGATGCTGGTGTGGGCTACGCGCGGCCTCGCCTATGCGATTCGCGGCCGCGGCAACGGCATGTGGCAGGCGGCATTCGCCATCGGCCAATTCTTGAGCGGCATGGTGGTGACGCTCCTCAGTAAACAGCTCGGCGGCCTATTGCCCGCGCTGCAAATCATGGGCGAAGCCGCATGCGCATTCGCCGTGGCCGCGTGGGCGCGTCGGATTTCTGGCGACGCCGGATCAACGGCGCGAGTAGCATGCGAGAGTCCTGGATGAGCAACACTTACGACATCGTGGCGATGGGAGCCGGGCACAACGGCCTGGTGGCGGCGGCTTATCTCGCGAAGGCCGGCAAGAAGGTTCTGGTGCTCGAGCGCAAGCCGTGGCCCGGCGGCGGCGTGGTGACGCGCGAGATGAATACTCCCGGCTATTGGCATGACGAGCACTCGAGCGTGCACATCATGATCCAGGGCAACCCGATGATCCGCCGGGACGAACTCGGCCTGCAAGCCAAGTTCGGCCTCAAGTACAAGTACGGCATCCCGTACGCCATGGTTTTTCCGGATCAGAGCACCCTGATCGCCTACCAGGATCTGGACAAGACCTGCGAAGGCATCGCGAAAATCTCCCCGCAGGACGCCGAAACCTACCGGCGCTTTGCGAAGCGCGCGATGGGCGTGTCTGCCGCTGATCGGCGCGGGCATGTACGCGCCGCCGACCCCGATGGGCGCGATGTATGGCATGCTGGACAGCAGCGAGGAAGGGCGCGAAATCCTCGACGCCATGCAGCGCAGCTCGCTCGAGATCTGCAATCAGTCGTTCGAGAGCGAGAAAGTCAAGATCTGGCTGCTGCGTCTGGTCTCGGAGAATCTGCAGCTGCCCGATGAACTCGGCACCGGCTTCGGAGTTTTCCTGATGCCGGGGCTGATGCATGGATACGGCGTCTCGCAGCCGCTCGGCGGCAGCGGCAAGCTATCCGAGTCGCTGGTCCGCTGCATCGAGCACTACGGCGGCGAGGTGCGCTGCAACAGCGAGGTGACCAAGATCTTGAGTTCCGGCGGCCGCGCGACCGGTGTGCGGCTCGCGGACGGCGAGGAGTTCATCGCCACGGACGCGGTGATCGGCGCGATCCATCCGCACCGCTTGCGCGGCTTTCTCGACGGCGTGCCCGAGCCCGTTCTCGACCGCGCCGAACGTGCGACATTGGCGGCCTTCAGTCTCATGGTCAGCCACTACGACCTGAAAGAACAAGCACAGTATCTACGCCGGCGAGGAAGTCGGCGGCGCGATCATGCTGGAATTCATGAGTTCGAATACCTTGGGCGAAATGCTCGATGACTTCGACGCCCTGAGGCGCGGACGGATCTCCGAGCGCGTGCTGATCGCCGGCGGCGATGAAAGCATCACTGATCCGAGCCGCGTGCCGCCGGGCCGCGGCATGTTTCACGGCATCACCTTCGCGCCCTATCAATCTTGCGGACGGCGGCGCCGCGCGATGGGACGAGATCCGCGAACAGATGGGCGATCGGAGCCTCGCCGCGTATCGCCGATTCGTCAAGAACCTGACGCCGGACAATATCATCAAGCGCAGCATCGCGACGCCGCTCGATCATGCGCGCAACATGCCGAACAGCATGGTAGGCGGCGACGTACATGGAGTGGCGCCGTACTTCTATCAGACCGGGGGCCATCGCCCGACGCCGGATTTGGCGCAGTACACCGTGCCGGGAATCGAGCGGTTCTACCTGGTCGGACCATTTCTGCATCCGGGCGGCGGCGTATACGGCGCAGGCCGCGCCACGGCCATGCGCATGTTCGAACACTTGGGAATGGACTTCGAGAAGGTCGCCGCGGGCGACCCTGCGAGCGCGGCGGGCGCGGCGACCGTCACCCTCCCTGCCAAGACCACCGCCGCCGCCCCAACCAAGTCATCTCGGGAGGGCGTGACCCTCTACGGCCCGGCCAACGAGGAATTGATGACCATCAACAACATCGAACGCGACGGCGATGCTCTCGTGGTCAAGGGTCAAGCCTACGGGACCATGCCCATCACACTGCTGCTGCGACCGGCACAGGCGCGGGGGCTGCTCAAAATGCTGCGGATTTCGTGGGTGCCCTTTTTGATCGGCCTCCTGTTCGGCAGGGAGAAGCCGCACAGCCCGAAATGAACTTTAGTTTACAGCGAGTCTCAGACTCTCCAGCCCGCGAAGCGTGTTATTGATGCCGCGCTTCACTTCGAGAATCTCAAATCGCTTGACCCGCCTCGCGAGCGAGGTCAGCAATGCCCGAAGCTCGAGACGCGCCAGGGGAAGTCCGACGCACAGATGCTCGCCGTAACCGAACGCGAGCTGCTCGGCGGCCTTGCGACGAATGTCGAACCGCTCGGGGTGCTGCCACTTTCGCTCATCGCGGTTGGCCGATCCGTACATGACCAATGCACGCGATCCTCTCGGAATCTCGACGCCTTCGACTTCCGTGTCGCGCACCGCGTAGCGGGAGAACATCTGAATGGGCGACTCGATGCGCAGCACTTCATTGATGGCTGCGGGAATCAGCGCGTTATTCTCGCGTATCAAATCCCATTGATCGGGATGCAGCGCAAACAGCCACAGCGCGCTCGAGGTCGCAAAGATCGTCGTATCGAGACTCGGAGCAACGTAATCCAGGATGAGGCCGCGGGCCTGGGAGAGCGTGATTTCCCCCCGTTCGGCAGCTTCGAAAGCCATCGCCGCCCAACTGCCGCGCGTGACCGTGGCAGGCTCGAGTTTCAAAGCATAATCCAGAAGTCCCATCGCGGTCTCTGCAGCGGAGAGACAGCGCGGATTGGCCGGGCCCAGCGAGTTGAAGGCCGCGTTGCCCCACTCCAGCATGCGGTCGCGACCGCCTTCCGGCAGACCGACCAGATGGGAGACGATCGTCAGGGGCAAATATTGCGCAAGATCGGTCGCCGCATCGAATGTCCGGCGCGCGGTCAATCGATCCACCAAGCCCTCCGCCTCGGATTCGATCAGCGTCGTAACGTCCTTCATCGCAGCCGGCGAGAGAGGCCGCACCAGGACGCCGCGCAACTTGTCGTGCAGCGGCGGATCGCTGCCAAGCGTATTGCCGGCGATCGCCTGGTTGATCGGCTCATTCATGGCAGCACCGTGAGCCGAAGAGAACACCTCCCAGTTCTTCAACGCATTTCGTACATCGTCAAAGCGCGGGAGCGCGAACATTCCGAGCGGCCTGAGCCACACGGCTGCCGCCAACTCTCTTAATTCGCGATAGAGCGGATACGGATCATTGAGCGCTTCATCGGAAAATAGATCGATGTCGGATTCCGGTCGAACCAGGCTCATGGATGAATATTTCCCCCTGCAGGTCGTTTACGGTGCTTGGTCGGCCGCCAGCGTGCTTGCCTCGAAGGCCAACACCTTCTGGACGCTGGCACGGATCGACATCCGGTCAAAGTGCGCGCGGCAATTCGGGAATGCCGCTACGTCCACCTTGAATTGCATGCCGCGCCGAAAGCACCAGAAGAAATATGCATCCGCCAGGCTGAACTCGTCGAAAAACCAATCACGGCCAGCCAGCAGACCTTCCGCGATTCGATAATTCTCCTTCAGCAGCGCCTGAGCGCAGCGCCGAACGCTCTCCTCCGATCCCGGCAGATCGCAATAGCGCTGCGGCATCGCATTTGGCGTCAATGCGGGATGGATGCCGGACGCGCACCACGCCAAAAATGAGATCGCCTTGAATTCTGCAAGACCAGCGGTCGGCAAAAGACGCGCTTGCGGATACCGGCGGGCAATCCACTGCAGTATCGCGACATTCTCCGTGAGCGCAGTACCGTCGATCACGAGCACCGGCACTTTGTGCTTGGGATTCAAGTGCAAAAACTCCGCGTTCATGTGGTCGCCGCGCCGATGATAGATGACGTGCACATCGAACTCTGCTGCCGCTTCGGTGAGCGCGATGTAGGGCACCAGCGAGCATGCGACAGGTGCGTAGAAAAGCGTGAGTTTCATTTGATGCCCTCCACCATCGGGCGCTTCGGCTGCGCCCCGGCGGCTTGTTCCCGCGCAATCATGTGCTCGAGCCTGCGCCTCACCGCCACGGCGCCCGCATCGATCGACAGCAGCGCGGGTTTAAGGTCCCAAAAATCCCGCTCCCCCATGCGGGCCTGCTGAGCCTCGATCATGGGCTTGTCATCGCCGCTGAAGATGCCGAAGAGAAACGCGCGCAATCCCGCATTGAACTCCGCGTCGTCCAATTTGAACGTGCGGGTGTTGCCGAAGAGGTAGTGTGTGGTGCGGTCTGTTTCAGGCGTCATGACATGTAGGCTGAAGCTGTTCACGCCTTCCGAACGGGGCCCGCCTGAGGGCGCGGCCCCGGCTTCCAACACCATGACTCCGGGCGCGTACCAGGTGACCGTCGTCCATACCTCCGCCGGCGCCGCCGGATCGGGGAAATGCTCTGCGAATGCCGGCGGCGCCACGTGATCACTCGCAAGCCACGCAATCTTGATGCTGCCTTCATCTTCCGTAAGCGTCGCCTTAGCATGGGTGAGAGCGCCGCCGCCGAGCGTGTTGGGATGCAGGTAGTCGACGTGGCTCAAATCCATGATGTTGTCGATCGCCAGCCGATAGTCCGCGGCTGTTGGCAGGTATCCGTGGCTCTTCGCGTTGACGGGTGTTCGGTCGATGAACGAGAGATCAGGGATCAGCGCCTCATCGGCCTGTTGGGGGTCGCCCAGCCACAGCCAGATCGCCTCGTGACGCTCCACGCAAGGATAGGCGCAGACGCGAAGCGCCCGCGAGATGGGCCCGTGCGGATTGTGGACGCATACTCCTGCGGCATCGAAGGCAAGACCGTGATAGCCGCAGGCGACGCCGCCCGCCTGTTTACGCCCACGCGATAGCGGCGCGAACCGGTGTGCACATCGATCGAGCAGCGCGGCCGTGGCGCCCGACTCGGTGCGGAAGATCACGATGGGTGTCCCGGCAATCGTCCTCGCAAGCAGAGTGTCGGGCCCTACTTCATCCGCCCAAGCCGATGCATACCAGACGTTTTGAATAAAGGCCATGGGATCATCCTCTCACGACTGTCTGTTCAATGGCGCCGAACGGTGAGTGGGAGTTGCCGGCGAGACGCGCCTGCATGCGTACCCGCTCGCCAAACTTGAGGAAGCTCGTTCGCGGAGTTCCGCCGTCGATCATTTCGATGGCCCTGCGTTCAGCGATGCCGCAGGAGCCCGCCTCCCGGAACGAGCGTGTCGACACGGTGCCCGATCCGATGATGGTGCCTGCACAGAGATTGCGGGTGCGCGCCGCGTGCGACATGAGGTCGTGGAAACCGAACGCCATCTCCGTAGAGGGCACCGCCCCGAAGTATTCGCCGTTCCGGTTCACGTCCAGCTTGGCAAGAATACGCCCTCTCGTCCAGGCCTCGCCCAACTCATCGAGCGTGACGGCAAGGGGCGCCATGCTGCAGGCGGGTTTGGCCTGAATCCAGCCGAAGCCGGTTTTCATCTCGATCGGCGCCACGGCACGGAGCGACCAGTCGTTGATTTGCACGGCGAGCCGAATGCTGCCGAGGGCATGTGCGGCCGGACACCCCATGGGCACTGGGCCGGTGATCACGCCCAACTCCCCCTCGAAATCGATATCGTCCTGCTCGGTCCCGAAGGGGACGTCCTCGGTGGGCCCCAGGAACTGATGGGACATGCCTGATACATCAACGGCAGATCGGTGGCAATCGGCGGCAGTTTGAACGCCTTCTGCATCAATTCGCCGTGCGAGGGGAAGGCGGATCCATCCAGCCACTGCCAGGCTCGCGGCAAAGGCGCCGCCATCGCCTCCGGACGAAAAGCAGCCGCGTCCTCGGCATCACCCTTGTTGATGCGGTCGTAGAGCAAGCGCAGCGCCGGTGATACCTCATCCCATCTTTCGACGGCATTCTGCAGATTGGGCGCGATGACGGCCGCCGACACCATCCGGGCAAGATCGCGCGACACGACCATGAGGCTCCCGTCGGGAAGACCTCGTTGGCTCGCCAGTTTCACGGCAGTCTCCTGCGCATCAATCGCGTCCCGGCGGCGGACCGCCCGGCATCCATTTATCGCGCCGCTGGAAGAGAAACAACTGCGATGCGTCGGCGCTCATCGGCACCTCTCTCGCAATCCACGCATCATCGTGCAAATCCATATCCGCGTCGTATTCGACGTGGCAGCTCAAGGGACTGTTGAAATACCAGAACCAGTTGGAACCGAAGCGGTGGCGACCCGGTCCCCAAAATGACTGATATCCCTTGTTCGAGAAGCGGGTGCCGGCCTGCATGAGTTCCGTCGGGCCGCCCAGGTGAAAGGTAAAGTGCTCGCAGCCCTTCATGAACGGCGGCGTCTGAATCAAGAACAGCGTGTGATGCTCGGGGTTTGCCGCCGGACGCAGAAACGGACCGGCGCCGAGGAACCGATCGGTGCATCTGAATCCAAGTCGCTTTGCATAAAACGCCTCCGCCTTGGCGGCATCGGGTACAAAATAAACCACATGCGACAGCGTGCGGGGAAGGATGACGGCGTTCTCATCAACCGCAAGAGTATTCGCCGGCCGTTGCGCCGGCGCGCCCGGCGCGTTGATCGCTTCCGCAGGCAACCTGAGCGGCCGGCGAACGGTGACCTGAAAGCCGAGGACGAACCCCATGTCGTCCACCGTCTCGATCGAGCCATCGGCAAGCGCCCGCACCACGCGATCCTTGGCGAGCTCGGCGGCAATGGTGCCGAGCGTATCTCGGTCATTCACCCCATAAACAGTCTTCCGCAACATGCTCGCCGTACCCAGCGGTGGCGGCAACGCGGCATCGTCCTTGTGTTTGATCAGCACCGATGTCCCGTCGAGCGCCTCGAAACTGCCGCCGGACGCGTCGACTCCGACGGGCCGCAAGCCGTAATCGGTAAGGTACCGCGTGCAGGCGCCGACATCGTCGACCCCGAAAATGAGCGCGTCCGGCCCTAAAATATTCATCTCGCTCCCTTTACCGAGGTATGACCGCCGAGATTCTCGGCGACCCAATCGACGATATAATTGCCTGCGTTCACCGAGTTGTCGAAGCTCGAATGCTGAACTCCGCCCTCGCGCTCGGTAAATATCTTAAGCTCCCGCTTGGGACTGTTGATGAGTTGCTCGAAGGTGCGCTCTGCCCAGTGAAGTGGAATCTGCGAGTCCTTCTCGCCGTGCGTGACCAGAAACGGTACCTTGATCCGGTCAAGCACGCCGTCGAGATGCACGTTCTCGGCAAGCTGCATGAATTCCGCGACATCTTTACCGCCCCAAACCCACCGCACATGTTCCCAGTAGTGCGGTACCGGAAAGCTTCCCTCGCGTTGCAGCCGTTTCTTTTGGACATCGCGCCAATCATGATTGGCGCCCCAACAAACCCCCAGCGCGAAGCGCGGCTCGAAAGCCACCGCACGCGGGCAGTAGTAACCCCCGAGCGAGACGCCCTCGAGACCGATGCGCCGCGGGTCGACATCGCTGCGCGTTTCCAAGTAATCGACCACCGGACTTGCCCATAGCTCGCTGTTGTAGACGGCCTTCATGTCGTGGAGCCGCAGCGCTTCTCCGGTGCCTGGTTGATCGATGACCAGCGAGGAGATGCCGCGCTTGGCGAGCCACGCCGGTAATCCGATGAAGTACTTCATCTCCTTGGTGCTGTCCAAGCCATTGATCTGCACTAGAAGGGGCGACGCGCCCTCTGCACCGTCGGCTCGTACGTAGAGCCCAGCCAGGTGAGCCTCGCGGTAAGGGATCTCGATTCGCTCGCAATTGGCCCCGGTCAGTGCGACGCCGCGCTTGAATACCCGCTGCAACCGGGCGTACAGTTCCGGCCGCCCCTCGCTCCCGTGCCCTTGCATCCGCTCGGCCGTGAGAAAATAAATCGCGGCACGCAGCAGTTTCTCGCCCGCGGATATGAGGCGGCTCCGCTGTTCGTCCTCCGCCGCAAGATCGCAGAGGCGCTCTCCCATGCGCACCCAGCTCTGAACAAAAGCTCGCGTGCCCTCCGCGTCCGGCTGTTTCGAGGCCTCCAGCACGGGGGCGCACATCGCCTCGATTTCTCCGATCCGCGCGCCCATTTCGATCGCAAGATCCACGGAGAGATTCCAGACATAATTGGTCGGAAAATAGCGAAACATGGTTCTAAACGGCTCCCGGGTCGAGCTTTGGGGTGATGCACACCGCCGGCTGCGGACCCCTGTCAAGAGGGTACGAATTGCCTGATAGCTTGTATGCTCTCGCGTGGCAGCCAACCGATACATGGTAGCGAAAAATTCCCTGTCCGACGTGTGATTGGAGCGATGCCACGAATTGATCAAATGGATACATCGATATGCGCTTCAATCAACTCGATTTGAACCTGCTCGTGGCTCTGGACGCCTTGCTGACCGAACGCAATATCACGGCGGCGGGACTGCGGCTGCATTTGAGCCAATCGGCCATGAGTTCGGGGTTGGCTCGTCTGCGAGATTATTTCAACGACGAATTGTTGGTGCAGGTGGGCCGTAAGATGGTTCCCACCCCGCTCGGCGAAAGCTTAGCGGGCCAGGTTCGCAAAATTCTGATCGAAATCCAAACGACCATCGCCGCGAAGCCCGCCTTCGATCCGGCGACCTCGAACCGGCGCTTCACGCTGATGATGTCGGACTACGTCGCCAGCACGCTCATGACTTCTGTTGCGAGGCGTGCGGCGGAATTAGCGCCCGCGCTCGGGTTCGAGCTGCTCAACAACAATGTGTCAACACCATCCGAATTCATTGATCGTGCGGAAGTCGATTTTCTGATCATGCCGCAGGATTTCTTGTCGGCGGAGCACCCGGTTGAACCCCTGTTCGTCGACGATTATGTGTGCATTGTATGTCCAACGAACTCCGCGGTGTCCGATACGATCACTCTAGATCAGTATCTCGAGCTAGGCCACGTGGTCGTGCAGTTCTCACGCGGGCACGCACCGGCGATCGACGAGTGGTTTCTAACTCAACACGGCCATTCGCGGCGGATTGAAGTGATCGCCATGAATTTCAATTTGCTCCCGCAATTCATCATCGGTACTCGGCGCGTCGCCACCGTCCACCGGCGCATGGCCGAGTATTACCAGAAGCTCATCCCGCTGAAGGTGATCTCCCCTCCGCTCAAAATTCCCCCGCTGACGGAAGCCCTTCAGTGGCATCGCTCCTCGGATCAAGACCCGGGCAGCATCTGGCTGCGGAAAATACTCAAGGAGACCGCCGCAAGTGTCGCCGGCATCAGTCGCTGAAAGCGGCGGCCTGAGACTTCGTGTGGCAACCTGGGAGATCGGTTAAATTTCCTGGCGCAGCGCAGCTTCCGATTCGGACATCAGCCGCTTCAACGCGACCGGATCCGCGTGAGTCTGCTCCATGTGACCGATCCGCACCGAGTTCTCCACCACCAAGCGGCAGCGCTCCCAGCGCCGATCTTCGAAACGCGTCAATGCCCGCTCAAGATCGTCCTCACCGGCCAACTCCTCGCTCAGCACGAGGGCATCCTCGATGGCGATGCCGGCGCCGGACGCGAGGTGCGGCGTAGTCGCGTGTACCGCGTCTCCGATCAAGACCACGCGTCCCCGGTGCCAGGGGCGCGGTAGCAAGATGGCCTCGAGCGGACGGCAGATGATCGACGATTGCGCGGACAAACCGTCGCGCAAGGTACCCAAAAGTCCCGAGAACGGGGCCATCAATTCTTTGAGGCGTTTCCATTGCGTCGCCTCGTCGATCCGCACCTTCTGCGGCTCCGCCTGCAGCAAAAACATATACATCTGCGTCGCCGAGGTGGGCATGACTCCGGCCGTGATGGATCCGGCCATATAAAAATGAACCCCGTTGATCCCGGGCGCGCGCTCCGCTCCCAATCGCCAACAGTATTGGCCGGTATACTGAGGCTGCGGAGCTCGAGGAAACACAAGATTGCGAACCTGGGAAAAGACGCCGTCTGCTGCTACCACGAGCGTGTAGTTTCGGGTCATCCCATCGCTGGTTTCAACCCGTATGTGATCGCCGCTCTCCGAAAAACTCTTCAGCGACACCCCCAGCCGCACGTTCGTCCCGGAGGCACGCGTCCGGCTCGACAATATGTCGTGCAGCACAGGCCGCATGATGCCGCCACCCGTCGGCAGCCCCGGCTCAATGGGGTGCGCCGGCATTTCTGCGACGATCTGACCGCTCGGCGTGCAGATGCGGACACCCTGGTCGCTGCCGTATCCGCGACTGATCAGCTCCTCCACGATACCTAAGCGCTTACTCGCGCGGTAAGTGGGCGCGGTAATGCTGATTCCGGCGCCATAGACCCGCCACTCGGGGTCGATTTCAACTAGATCCACTTCCCAACCGAACTCACGAATGCGAATTGCCAGGGACATGCCGGCAAAGCCGCCGCCCACAATCAACAGTTTTCGCCGGTCATGATCAATTGCCCGGAGTATGCCCCCTGCCGTCATTTGGGATCTCCGAGTAGGGTCCGCTCGGCCGCCTGCAGCGCCGCGGTAATACGCCTCGCCCATTCGGTTTGCCCGGCGTCGTCGTACACCAGGTCCTGACGTATTTCAATCTCGACATGAGGCAGACCCCGCGCCTCGCCGTGGCGCGGGATGGTGTAGTCAGTGTCATCGCTGACGAAGTACGGTTCATTGTCGGCGATGATCAGGTCGGGTTCGAGCCGCAGCGCATCGAGCACCAAGCCGGCGAAACGCCGATCGCGGTTGTACAGCACGGCGCCATGCATCTTGCGGCTCACGCCATGATAAGTATCAGTCATGGAGTGCTGAGCTACCAGGATGGTGGCCCGCCCGGCCGCCCGTCGCGCATCGAGCAGGGCGCGCAAACGGTTGTGGTAGGGGTCGAAGATCTCGGCGCGGCGGGCCGCGATTTCATCCGCGCTCAAGCCGATATTGCCTGGGATTTCGGTCGACTCGCTCTTGGTAGGGATGGAGGAGGCGACCTGCGGGTCGCGATTGCAGTCGATCACCAGGCGCGAATAATTCTGCGCCACCAGCGGCGCGTCGAGAGCCGCGGCGACCTGTCGCGCCACGGCTAGGCACCGATGTCCCACGCGATATGCCGTTTCAGTTCCGAGGCGGAGATCCCGAGATTGTCCAAGCGTCGCGGAATGCGCGCCCCGGCGTGGTCGACCGTGATGAGAAAATTCGAGCGTCCCTCGACATTCTGCTCGAGGAAGGGCGGCGGCTCATCGGCGGCCAGAAGCCTCGCGCCAGCACCGCCCATGGGTGCCGGGGACGGGGCGCTCATCGAGGGATGGTCATCAGGCTTCTGCATAAGGGCAATAGATCTCACAAGAATCCTGCGCTGGGGATTGCATCAACAGAGCTTACCGCCGCAAAGCGGCGGTGGGAACGTCGCTGCGCACGCGCCTGCGCTAAGGACTCGTCCATTTCTTGAGCCACGCCTCGACGGTCCGGTGCCACTCGAGGCTGTTCTGCGGCTTCAGCACCCAGTGATTCTCGTCCGGGAAAGGTCAAAAATCGGCTCGGCACGCCGCGCCGCTGCAGCGCCGTGAACGCGCCGAGCCCCTGCTCCAGCGGGATGCGGTAATCCTTGGCGCTGTGGATGACGAGCATCGGCACCTTCCAGTCCGCCGACATGAATCGCCGGATTGAAGCGCTCGAAGTTCTCCGGCTGTTCCCACGGCGTGCCGCCCTGCTTCGACTTCCTCGAACCACAGTTCCTCGGTGGAGTAATACATCATCCGGCTGTCGAAGACACCATCGTGGCTGACCAGGCATCGCCAGGGACCGGATTGCGGCGCCGGCCAGTTGCCGGCGATCCAGTTGATCATGTAGCCGCCGTAGCTTGCGCCGAGCGCACAGGCGCGGTCCGCGGCGAGGAATGGAAATTTCGCGAGCGCCGCAGCCCAGCCGTCCTTGCAGGTCTTCGAGCGGCCGGTCGCCCCAGTGACCGGAGATGGCATCGGTGAACGCCTGCCCGTAGCCGGTCGAGCCGTGGAAATCGATCTCCACCACGGCGAATCCGGCGCCGGCATAGGTCTGCGGATTCCAGCGGTAGTGGAAATCATTCAGCCAGGAACCCTGTGGGCCGCCGTGGATCAAGAAGGCGACCGGATACTTGCGGCCCGGCGCAAAGCCAAAGGGCTTGACCACGTAGCCGTGCACCGTCTCGCCGTTCCAGCCCTTGAACGTAAATGCCTCGAAGTCGCCGAATCCGACGTCCTTGAGCCGGGCGGCATTCAGCTCGGTGAGGCGCTTCTCGGTTCCTGGCTCGGACGAGGTACAGATCCGCGGGCGACTTGAATGACTCGAGCGCGAACACCATCGACCGTGCCGGCACGCGAAAAGTCGCTCACGTTGCCGCCCGCGGCCACGCGCGCGACGCGGCCGGTCGCGATATCGACGGCAAACAGCGGATGCTCGCCTCGGTCGTCGGCCGTCGTGTAGAGAGTCTTGCCGTCGGCGGAGAGCTGCAGCGGCCCGGCGCTGCGGTCCCAGTTCGGATCGATCTCGCGCTTGGCGCCCGAGGCAAGATCGAGCTCCATGATGCCGAAGCGATCGGACTCGTGCTCGGGTCGCTTCATGGCCAGGTAATAAAGCTTGCGTGCCGTCCGCGGACGGTGTCGGGTACGCATCCCAAGCCTTGTTGCCGGCGGTGAGATTGCGCGGCGGGGCGTGTCCGTCGGCCGGTACCGCATACAGATCGAAGTTCGTCGACCACGGTTCGCTCGTACCGGCGATGCGCACGCCGAAGTAGACCGTGTTGCCGTCGGGAGCAAAGGCGTATTCGGACTCATCGCCGTCGGGCTTCGACGGTACGTCGCCATCGATCCCGCGCGTGACCAGACGCGGCTCCGCCGCTACGGTGCCGTCCGCCGCAAGATCCGCGATGAACAGCTGCGAGCGGGTTCCGTCCGACCAGTTGTCCCAATGCCGCACGAACAGGCTGTCATAGGCCACCCCGGACACCTTCGACGCGCTCCGTCGGCGAATCGCTGTTTGGTGCAGGCAAGATCGACGCAGTCCGTGAACATCGGCGAGCGAGAGTGCCAGTCGCCTGCCGTCGGGCGCGAGCAGATAACTGCCGACGTCGAGCGGCAGGCGCGTTACCTGGCGCGCCTCGCCAAGACCAACCGCAAGACTCCACACCTGATCGCTGCCGGAGCGATTGGACAGGAAGTACAAGGTCCTGCCATCGGGAGACCATCGCGCCGACCAAGCGTCCGAGCCCGCGGCCGTGAGCCGTTGCGGATGCGCAGGCTTTTCAGTGAGATCGAGCTTCCAGATGCTCTTCATGCCGCGGTTTCCCTCGAAGTCCGTTTCGCGAAGCGTGAAGGCGAGACTGCGGCCATCGGGCGCCAGCCGCGGCTCCGAGACCCGGTCCAGCATGACCAGGTCCTTCGCGGTGAACGGGCGCGTAGCGGCGGTCGCGGCGGTAGCTGCGCCGCTTGCCGCACCGGTCGCGAGGTCCGGTGCAGCCTCCGCCTGGAGCGCAATCAGCGCCAAAAGAGCGGGTAGCAATCTCATGTGCCCGACGATCCGGTTCGCAGGCGGCAATGTCAAGACCTGAGGCGCGCGGCCAATGGACCTTGTGCCAATTTGCCGCGATTCCATACCGGCGTATTGATGGCGGCATCGATGCCACTTGCCCGCAGAGCAGATTACATAATCAGCGTCAACCACTTATTGGAGCTACAAATGAAAATCATGTTTCAAGTTTTACTGTTGACGCTGAGCGCCGTTTCCGTTGCGGCGGCGGACGAGGTGATCAGCAATGCGAAGGCAACAAAACTCTTGGCCAAATACAACTGCCAGACCTGCCATTCAATGGACAAATCATCCCTTCCGGGACCCTCCTATCGCGATATCGCAAAAAAATATGCGAGCGATCCCCAAGCGGTCGGCGAGCTCGAGGCAAGCGTGTTGAACGGCAGCAGCGGAACCTGGGGGGATAGCGCAATGCCGTCGAATGATGTTCCGGATAAGGACCTCAAAGCGTTGATCGTGTGGATCTTGCAACTGATGTAGTGTGAGAATGCCGAGCAATTAACGCTCGCAGGTCCAACATGCATATTCTCGGCGATTCCACGCGGCGGCGGTTTCTGCTTGGCGTATTCGTCGTATCCGGATTCACCGGACTGATTTACGAGTCCATCTGGTCGCACTACCTGAAGCTTTTCCTCGGTCATGCCGCCTACGCGCAGACTCTCGTGCTCGCCATTTTCATGGGCGGAATGGCGCTCGGATCCTGGGCGATCGCGCACTACTCGCTGCGCATACGGCGGCTCCTGTGGGCGTACGTGCTGGTCGAGGGGCTGATCGGATTATTGGGTCTTGTTTTCATCCCATCTTCGTTGCCGCCACCAATTTTTCGTTTGCCTCGGTCATACCGGCGCTTCCGTCGGCCGTCTTGATTCATGCCTACAAATGGTCGCTGGCCGCGCTTCTCATCCTTCCGCAGTCCGTGCTTCTGGGCATGACGTTTCCGCTCATCAGCGGCGGCCTGATCCGCCGCTGGCCCGCTCGGCCGGGCGAGACGCTGGCGACCCTGTATTTCACCAACAGCCTGGGGGCCGCGATCGGGGTTCTCGTCAGCGGTTTCGTACTGATTAAATCCGTCGGCCTGCCCGGCACCATCCTGACCGCCGGGGTCCTCAACATGGCATTGGCTCTGGTGATCTGGGCGACCGTCCGCGGGCAGCCAGAACCTGCCTCGGCGCCGCCGGTATCGGAACCGTCTCGCGGGGACGGAACGCTTGGCCGGTTGGTTCACGATCGCGGCATTCCTGACCGGTGCGGCGTCGTTCATGTATGAGCTCGGCTGGATTCGGATGCTCAGCCTGGTGCTCGGAAGTTCGACGCATTCGTTCGAGCTCATGCTGAGCGCTTTCATCTTCGGGTTGGCGTTCGGCGGACTGTACGTGCGCCGGCGCATCGAACGAATCGGCGATCCGGTGGCGTACATCGCCTACGTCATGGTCGCCATGGGGGCCTTGGCCGCGCTCACGCTGCCCGCCTACAACCTGACGTTTGATTTCATGGCGTGGTTTTTGCGAACCTTTGCGCGCACCCCGAGCGGCTATGTGGCGTTCAACTTGCTAAGCCAGTCGATCGCCGCACTGATCATGATTCCGGCGACCTTTTGCGCCGGCATGACGTTGCCGCTGCTGACCCACGAACTGATGCGTCGCGGCACCGGCGAGCGTGCCATCGGCACGATCTATTCGGCCAACACTCTCGGCGCCATCGTTGGCGTGCTGCTGACGATCCACGTGCTGATGCCGCTCATTGGCGTCAAGGGCGTCATTCTCGCGGTGCCGGCATTCACATGGCTTTGGGCCTGTCGCGTCTCATCGGCAGGGCTCGCCATCCGTCGCGGATCTCGCTTACGCGCTGTCGTCGGCGTGCATCGGGGCGTTCGGCTTTGACCCTATTCGTCGTGAATTTGGATCCCTTGCGGATGACGTCCGGCGTGTACCGCACCGGATCCGCAACGCTGCCGGAAGGCGCGACCGTCAAATATCTGCGCGACGGCAAGACTGCCACGATCAGCCTGGTGGAGAAGAACGGCAGCGTGACGATTGCCACCAACGGCAAGCCGGACGCCGGCATACAGATGGGGCCGGGCGTCGCGACCGTCGATGAAAGCACGCTGGTGCTGGCCGCGGCGATCCCGCTCAGCATGCAGCCGCACCCGGCGCGCGTCGCGAACATCGGCTTCGGATCGGGGCTCACGACTCATGCGCTGCTGACCAGCGGGCTCGTCGAGACGGCTCGACTCGATCGAGATCGAGCCGTTCATGGTGGAAGCCGCGCGCAAGGGCTTCGGTCCGCGCATCGGAAACGTGTTCGAGGATCCGCGCAGCCACATCGTGTACGAGGATGCAAAGACCTTCTTTGCAAGCGCGCGTGAGCCGTACGATCTGATCGTTTCCGAACCCTCCAATCCCTGGGTGAGCGGAGTCGCAACTCTGTTTTCGGATGAGTTCTACGGCCGGATCGCGCACTACCTCGCTCCCGATGGGTACTTCGTGCAGTGGATGCAGGTCTATGAAACGAACTTAGGCATCCTGGCGTCGGTCGTCAAGGCGCTCGCCCCGCACTTCGGCGCCTATGCGCTCTACAACGTCGACGACTGGATATGCTGATCATCGCGACCCGCGGCCCGGCGCTCCGGACTCCGGATGATCGGCTGCTGCAATCGCCGCCGCTGCGCGCCGAGCTCGAACGGGTCGGCGTGCAATCGGTCGCCGACTTATCCGTCGCGCAAGATCGGCGACAATCGGACGATTGGTCCGTTGCTGCAGAGCATGCCGGTTCCGGCGAATTCGGATTTCTATCCCTTCGTGGATCTCAATGCGCCGCGCTTGCGCTACATGCAGGAGACCGCGATTGAGCTGCCCGCACTCACGGTGTTGCCGATTCCGTTCCTGGAATTGCTCGGCGGCGCCGCGCTGCCGGCTCCGACGGTCGAGCCTGCGGCGAACAGCGCCCTGTTTCGGGATCGCCTGGTGCAACGGGCGATCGCAATTCGCGTTGCCGCATCCAGCGACGACCTGAACGAGATGGACCCGCTCACCGCGAGGGATCTATCGCTCATCGACATGCGTCGCGAGAGGTGTGCAGAGGAGCCAGGACAAAATGTATGGCAAAGCGCCGTAAAGAACATCGGCGATGCCACGACGGCGTATCTGAATCCCGCCGAACTCGAAGACATCTGGAACAAAGTTGCTTCCAGCCCGTGCTACCGGCAGGCGACTGAAGTACACAAGGCGTGGGCAGACTTGTTGGCGGCAATCGCGCATCGAAACGCAACAGAGATTGCTAAATATGGTACGCGGCTGCTGAGATCTCAGCCATCCAAGCCGGAGGACGACATCGCTTATCTCACGACCGTCACGGTTGCGGCACTCGTCCGCACGGGCGACCTAGTGCAAGCACGAAGCCTGCTAACATCGCACTGGGATCGGTTGAACCATAGAGGCAGGTTCGAGCTGGCGCTGCGTGACCTCGCGGCACTGACGGCATCGGCGCACCCCGATGCGATTGCGCGCGAGGCTCCGTAAGATGTCGGCGCAGGGTATGAGCATTCACATCCGGTGTTTTCGTCGGCATCAAAGCGCCGTTTTTTTTCGCCGAGACGGCGAGTCTGGCCAACGAAGTGGATCTTCTGGTGGCGGAGTCAGACAGGAACGAAATCCTCGGCTCTGTGGAGTACGTCCCTCCCGGGCGGCCACGCGAGGATATGTTCGAGCCGGGCTGGGCGGTCATACGGCGGATATCGGTAGCGCCCCTCGCCCAGGGCCGCGGTATCGGTCGGCAGCTCACCGAAGAATGCATTAGTCGAGCCCGGCGCGGCGGCGCACCGGTCATTGCGCTGCAGACGAGCACCGTCATGAAGGCTGCACTTGCGATGTATTTCGCCCTCGGGTTTGCTCATCATCGGGAAACAGTGGACTGTCACGGTGTTCCCCATGCGGTCTATACATTGCGTCTCAAATGATTGCCCGTCAAAATCCCACTGCACCACTGTCCAATGAGATACTTTCATCATGCCCAAAGTCACTTTTATCAGTTTCAAAGGCGGGGTACATACCGGTCGAAGTGCCTTCGGGCACAACGCTCATGCGCGCCGCCACGGACAACCGTGTGCCCGGCATCGACGGGGATTGCGGGGGCAATTGTGCCTGTGCGACTTGCCACGTCTATATCGATCCAGCATGGTCCGACCGGGTCGGAGCACGTACTGCGAGGAAGAAGAGATGCTGAATCTGGTGGCGGAGCCACGCGGAAATTCGCGCCTTGCCTGCCAGATCACGCTGACTGACGCTCTCAATGGTCTCGTCGTCAACGCCGGAGGCTCAGCATTGACGCCACGGCACGGCCTAGGAGATGAATCGTGAATGCTGTAACTCCCTCGCATGCATCGTCGATACCACGCCGCTGCCCGCGCCCGCGTCGCCGCGCTCTGCCGCTCGAGGAGTTGAATCCCGCCGATCCGCAGGGATTCGTCGACGATACCGTGGGGTATATCTTCGAGCGCCTTCGCCGCGAGGATCCCGTTCACCGCTCGCACAGCCCGATACCCGGCATCGACACCTACTGGTCCGTTACCCGCTACCAGGACATCATGCAGGTCGATACCAGCCACGGCGTCTTTTCGTCGGAAGACGGTATCACGCTGATGGACTTCCCGCCGGGCGATGAACAGAAGCTAGCGATGTTCATTGCGATGGATCCGCCCAAGCATGACGAGCAGCGCAAGGCGGTAAACCCGATTGTTGCGCCGGCGAATCTCAACAATTGGCAGGATCTGATCCGCGAGCGCACCGGCAAGGTGCTCGACAGTCTGCCGCGCAATGAAACATTCAACTGGGTGGACCAGGTCTCGATCGAACTCACCACCTACATGCTCGCGACCCTGTTCGATTTTCCGCTGCGAAGACCGCCGCCTGCTGACGCACTGGTCCGACATGGCGACCGCCAACAAGCTGACCAATCCGGACGCGCCCGAACCCGAGGTGCGCATGGCCGAATTGCGCAAGATGCTGGAGTATTTCACCCGGCTGTGGAACGAGCGCATCAACGCGCCGCCTCGTACCGACCTGATATCGATGCTGGCCCACGGACCCGCGACGAGAAACATGGGGCCCATGGAGTTCATGGGCAACCTGGTGTTGCTGATCGTCGGCGGCAATGACACCACGCGCAATTCAATGACCGGCGGTCTACTGGCCTTGCACGACCATCCGCAGGAGATGGCCAAGCTGCGCGCAAATCCCGCACTGATCGACAGCCTGGTGCCCGAAATCATCCGCTGGCAGACGCCGCTGGCCTACATGCGGCGCACCGCGCTGGTCGATACGGAATTGGCCGGCAAGCAAATCAAGAAGGGCGACAAGCTGGCGATGTGGTACCTGTCGGGTAACCGCGATGAATCGGCGATTCCCGAGCCGAATCGATTCATCATCGATCGCGAGCGGCCGCGGCAGCATCTGTCCTTTGGTTTTGGCATCCACCGCTGCGTCGGCAACCGGCTTGCCGAACTGCAGTTGAAGATTCTCTGGGAGGAAATCCTGCGCCGATTCGAGACAATCGAGGTCATGGGCGAGCCGACGCGCGTTCGATCCTCCTTCGTGCGCGGGTTCAGCCATCTTCCGGTGCGGATTCCCGCCTGACTCGCCCGCGACCCGGCGCAATTCCGGCGGCCTATTTGGGCGTCAAAGGCGGGATTTTTGCGTCGACCTCCGACGCAATCTTCGTCGGGTCGGCGCCCGCGGCGGGATAGGACTTTGACCAGACCACGGAGCCGTCCGCGACTGCGGCGATCTTGACTGTGAGCAGCTCGGCGCCGTTGAGCGTATCAACCGTCCCCCAAAGAACATAGGTCGCATGACTCGCCCTTCCACGCTCCAAGGCCGCGCCCAGTTCGCGGGAAGGCAGCGGGTCCTTCGTCAAGCTTACTTGCCCGTGGTGCGATATGGAGACCATTCCATACGCCATGGCAAACACGGAATCTGCAAGCTTCCCCGCAGCTGCATCGCCGGGCGGCGCCGTAAAAGGTACGGCCAACAACGGACCATCCGTGGCGCCGGCAACTTCCTCGGGATCGTCGGCGAACTCCTTGGCGATTTGCGAACCGAGCTTGATGATATCGCTCTTGTTCAAGGTGCCCTGGTAGTTCTCCGATATCGATTTTAGCTTCTCGACTTTCGCAGGTGAGATATCCGGCGGGCGGGAATGTTTCGAGGGAGTAACGTGCGACAGACAAAATATTGCGATCCACGCATATGCAAAAAATCTCACCCAACGGGGAAGCCGCTTGAAGAGCGCCCAGATCGAGCGCAGAGCCCACACGAACACATCGACCACGAACCGGATTCGCTGCCCCGGCTCTTCCCGGGGAAATGCCAGCTTCGTCTCGGGGGGCGCGGTGGACTTGGTATTTATCGGCCGACCGGCCGATGTTCGGGCAGGCGTAAGCGCTTTGTTGTCGGCCGAGGCCACTCGGCGGCAGAGCGACTCCAACGCAGTCGTCGACCGCCCTCCCGGCACCCTCAACCACTGCACCGTTAGAAATTTCTCGGGCACCCTCGCGACGGCCTGATCGGTGTCGTCTATCACGATGGGCAGAAGAAAGAGATGATCATCGGCCATGTCGAGAGTTCTTTCGACCGCAAGCCGCCACTCGCGGCGAAAGTAACCTTCGTGACGAGCCTCCGTTTGCGCCGACACGAGAGGCATGAAATAGTCGCATTCACGAATCTGACGCCGGATCTTCTGATCCCACGCCTCCCCGCCGCCCAATTCGCTTTCGTCGTGCCAGACCTCGAGGCCAAAACCAGGGAGCGCATCCCTCAACAACCGCGCTGCCTCGCGATCCTCGGATGCATAGCTAATGAAGACCGACGGTCGCGGGGGATGAGAATCTGCGGCGCCGAGCTCAGCCAATGTGAAAAACCTCCGGTGACGACGACCGGTATAGTGGCACAAGCACCGGCCCCCGAAACATCGGCATAATCCTACCTACGCAAACAGTCCGGCAATCGTATTAACCGCGTGATCGGCCTCGGCTCGATCGGGTACGGTGGTGCCGTCGTATGGCCGGGTGCACACCGTGATGCGAGTGATCCGATCGGTGCTCTCGTGCAGCAGGGGCATTTGCAAACGAGGCGATGCGTCCACGCCTACACTCCCGCCCACTCACCCCTATCGATTGTAGGTAGGAATTCCGAAAAATCGATATTGTCCTTACGGCACGATCTGAACGTGCGTCGGACCTGCGGTGCGCTCCCACACATCCTGCAAATCCGCATCGGAAAGAGCAATGCAACCGTTGGTCCAATCGCGCGTTTTGTAATAGTCGAGCGGCTTGGTAGGTCGATTCGGCTCACCGTGAATAAAGATATCTCCGCCCGCGGGCAGGTGCAGGGCCAAAGACCGCCTCAGGTCCGCAGGGCTCGGATAGGAGATGTGCAGCGCCTTGAAGTAATGACTGTGCTCCCGGCGGAAATCGATGACATAGTCGCCTTCCGGAGTGCGAAAGTCCCATTGGCGCTGTTTAGCGCCGGTAGGACTCAGACCGAGCGCAATGCGGTAACTGCGAATCGGGTTATTGTCATGAAGAAGGTAAAGCTTGCGCTCGTGTTTGACCACGAGAATGGTATCGGCAAGCGGACCTTGCTGCATCGATTGAGCGAAACTTCGTCCCGCAAATCCGAACAACAGTACGACGCCTAGCGCCAGTACCCGCGAACGGGAAGTGGCATGCGCTACAGTGCCGGCCCGCCCCGCGGGTCGAGAATCGGCGTAGCTCGCAGTCTGAGTAGACATATTCACGTAGATAGCCACTCGTCGATCGAATGAAGCTACCTTAGCGAAAGCGAGGTTTACGGAACTTGGGCGTGGATCCCAATTGATTGCGAAATATCCGGGTGCATCGCGCCGTTACGCGAAAATCCGCCGCGCTTCACACGGTTCACGACGTGAATTTCCAGCGGCGTCGAGCCGACCGTCGGCGACCCTCCCCCGGAATATGACAGCCAGACTATCGCTCCAGTCTGGCGGTCGCGGCCTACTTACGGCAACCGCGATATCGTGCGCGCTGGAAGAATTCGTCGGGCCAGCTCGACTGCTTCGAGCGAACTATTCTTTTCTTTGTGTCGGGCTGGAGCAAAGGCCACTCAGCACTTTATATATCGCTCCGCCCGGGTGCACCCGTCAAGCAATCAATCAGACGTATTCATCGAGAAAGACCAGACACTTCATCCGGGCCCGCACCCGCAAGACGCTCAGCCGGCAGTTTTCTTTTTCTTCTTGGCGACCACAGCCGGTTTTTTTGCCGCACCGAGTTTCTCGGGGTGTTGAAGAAATGGCTTGTATTTGTTGAGGAGCAGAACGGCATTCTTCAGCAGCGCCTTGAGTTTCTTGTTCTCCGACTTCAGCCTTGCGAGTTCTGTTTTGAGGTCGGGTGTTTTCATGGGTTTCCTTGATATAGCGAAAATGCAGGGTATCCTGAAACTTACGCCGCCGCACGCCGGCACGCGCCGCACACCGATCTACTCTTCAAGATCCGGGGTCTTTTGACCGCCTCGCTCGACGGGCGCACACTTGGATCGCAGGGAGAACATCAATACGTTGGGAGGACCTTCCATGATACGGATGACCTATATAAACGCGCTGGCATTGACTGCTGCGGCCTTCGTTCTACCGAACTTCGCGTCGTCGGCGGACACTCCGGACCCGTTTGTCGGAACTTGGATGCTCAACCCGGCGAAATCCAACTGCGATCCCCCACCGGCGCCCAAGAGTCACACCTTCAGAATCGCCAAAGTAAAGGGCGGCGCATTTCACGACACGATCGACTTGGTAGAAGGTGACGGAACGAAGACTCACATTGAATTCATATCCGCGCGCGACGGCAAGTATGTGCCCGTGACCGGAAGCGGGTACGCCGATTCAGTCAGCGTTACGCAAGTCGACCCAAAAACGTTCAAATACACGTTCAAGAAGGCGAAGAAGCCCATTGAGTCGGGTACTTTTACGGTTTCCGAGGACGGGAAGACCTTACAGGGCTCTCTTTCCGGAAAGGACGCCGCGGGCGCGTGGAAGTGCAATTTCGTTTCCGATCGTCAAGCGAGCGGCTAAACCGGAGTTCGTTGTCCTGGAAAAAACTTTAGGTGTCTCTGCAAGTCCGGATTAGTGGGATTCCTCACACCGTTATGACAAACGGCTACAGCATTGGCGCGCGTGCAGAATTTCCCATACGATGCTTTTCCGTCACGGAGAATAAATAAATCTCGATGAGTGATTTTCCTGAGTGGGATGAGTTGCGGCGGCAAGTAAGCGACATAAACCGAGCGACGCGCGCGCGCAGCGAGGGTGAACGAGCGGAGTCGGCGAGATCCGGCGCTCCGCCCAAGGGACCGACCAAGGGCCTCTACGCGCAGCTTCGACGCTTCGGGGTATGCACTTGTCCGTGCCACTTCAGCGAAAGCTACCGCCACGCCGGGGATTCGATTTGTTGCGGCAACGCAGAAGTGATGCGCGACAATTAACCGTGTTTCGTCGCCGTCGTATCCGCACATGACGCTTCGCCCTCTCCCGCTAAAGCCGATTACCCGATCTCGACGCAGTGCAGCTGTGATCTGAGTCTACATGCGCGCGTGCGCAGCGTGATAGGCAACACTAATCTTGAAGCGCGCGTTGCCGCGCACCTCAAAGTGACATAAACAAGTTATCAAGTCACTTGTAGTGATGAGGGAGATAAGCGAAATGCACGAATCAATTGAAGGCATCTCGTATTTCGAGAGCATCGCCGCCGAGCATCAGAGAAAGCACGTCATTGCGCAGCATGAACGAATGATTTTTTTGACCCAGCTCATTCGTTATGGCGTCTGCGCGTGTCATTGTCACTTCAGCACCAGTGTCTACCATAGCGCTGAGCCATGTTGTGGCAACGCCAAGATGAAAACTGATATTTAGAGCGCCTTCGATCATCCTTCAGGGAGAGGGATCCACTCCGTCTCTCCGGGAATGACGCCCATCCGCTGAGCCGCCCAATCGCGTTTGGCCTGCTCGATTAGTTCCCTCCGTGAGGAAACGAGATTCCACCATATGTGCCGGCGACCCTCGATCGGCTCACCCCCGATCACGACGTACCGCGCACCACTTGGGGCGGTGATGCGCGTAGGGGACTCAGCCCTCAGAATCGCCAAGTTACCGCGCTCTATGATGAGCTCGTCGACGACGATGTCGTTGTCCACGCTATACACGGCGCGCTCCAAATTCTCGAGTTCGAGGTCAACCACACCGCCGCGGCGAGCGGTTACGTCCAAGTAGAGTGTTTCCTGAAACGTCGTGACCGGAGACGTCATCCCAAAGGCGCTTCCGATCAGAACGCGCACGCTCCCGCCTTCCAAAGTCAAAGTGGGTATGTCGCGTGCGGCGGTGTGAATAAATGCGGCATCCACTTCCTCGTGGTTCGCAGGGAGCGCTGCCCACAGCTGCAAACCGTGCATCGAGTAGACGCGCGTGCTCAGGTCCTCGGGTCTCCTTTCGGAGTGCACGATGCCCCGCCCCGCCGTCATCCAATTGATTGCGCCCGGCTCTATCCGCTGCGTATGGCCCAGGCTGTCGCGGTGAACCATGGCACCGTCGAAGAGATACGTGACCGTGGCGAGGCCGATATGCGGATGCGGTCGAACGTCGAAGTTATTCTTGGGTTGAACCTCGATCGGTCCAAAGTGATCGAAAAATACGAACGGACCGACCCCCTGCCGCTCAGGGTGCGGAAGCAGGCGCCGCACCATCATGCCGCCGCCCAGATCGTGCACTCGAGCCTGTAACAACTGCTCAATCGCCATTGCGTGCCCCCGCTTTTGATTGGCTCGCCGCGCACCACTTAATCTTCAAAATACGCTAGTTAAAACAAATACTTATAAAGTATTTTTCATATCTATTCGAGATCACCCCGCGATGTGGGATGTTGTCTCGCCGGCTACCTGAGCCGGGCAATGAGTGCGGCGATTTTATGCCACGGCTCGCCGGCCACGATGGCCTCGCAATCCTCGACCTCGTGCGCCTTGAAATCGACGTGAGCAGAGATCCCGTTGGCCGTTACGATGAGCCGCGCAGTGTCGGTGTGGGTATGAGTGCCTCCAGACTTACAGTGTATTGATTGCGCCGCAATCCCGGCACGGTCGAGCTCTTCGCGAACGTGCGCCGCAATCTTAAGCTTGCCTATTTCGAATGAAGTCAGTGCCAAGTGGCTTGCTCCTTCAGGTCGAGCGATCCGAAGCCAACTTACGCTACCACGAGACCCACGCTTGCACTATGTCTGATCGTACGTTGTTGCCGCTTCGATTGAGCTAAAGTCAGCCGGCGCCGTAACGTAAGCTCAAGTTCGCTGGTTCGAATGAGTAGAAAAGACGAAGATCGCATCCTTCACGGCTTGTATTACTATCGTGAAACCATCGACGAGGAATTTACCGTCACCGGGGACCAGATTCTGTGGCTCGCTGCGAACTCCTGCGCCGATGGAAGCAATTGGTACGCGAATGGTCAGCTCCATAGTCTCGACAGCTCGGCTGTGCCCATTGAACTCCGCGGCAAATTGTTTTCGTCCAAACTAGAACTGCCGCTTCGCTACCTGCTGTACCGCCGGCTCATCAAATATACGAAAGTATCCGATCAGCTGTGGAGTACCGCTGTCACCTTTGCGGGCGCGGATCGGGCGATGCGCCTTCACACGCGCCTTGGACGTTTAGACGTCTGGTATCAAGATCGCAAAGATGGCTTTGTCGGGATCATTGTCACCATAGCCGTATCGATCACTACAGCGTTCGCTACCGCGCTCGTCGTAATGCGATGGATTTATCGCTGATCGAATCCTCATTACGCGGCCAGGTGTCCGTCGCGATAATCGGCCAGCGCCTGTTCGATTTCTTCGCGAGTGTTCATCACGAACGGGCCGTACTGCACGACCGGCTCGCGCAACGGCCGGGCCGCCAACAGCAGGCAGCGCACACCCTCGGCTCCGGCGACTATCCGAACGCTGTCCCCATCCGACAAGACACCCGCCGCGCGATGCGGCAGCGGCTTGGCCGCATCCCCTGCACCGATCAGAGCATTGCCTTCATAGGCGTACAGGAAGGTATTGTGGCTGGCCGCAACCGGTGCGCTGAATTCCGCGCCCGCCGGCAAGCGGATGTCTAGGTACAGCGGATCGGTGCTGAGCTTGGCGCCGCTTCCGTTGACCGGGCCGTTGATGGCTTCGCCGCCCAAATTGAGGGTTCCCGCGATGACTTTCACTTCCCCGCCAAGCGGCAGTTTCACCATCGGGACTTCGCCGGCCGGTACGTCGCGATAGCTGGCAGGTTTCATTTTTTCCGCCGCTGGCAGGTTGATCCACAGCTGAAAGCCGCGCATGCGGCCCTCGCTCTGCTGCGGCATCTCAGAATGAATGATGCCGTGTGCCGCCGTCATCCACTGCACGTCGCCAGGTCCGAGATCACCGCGGTTGCCGAGGTGATCCTCATGGCGCATGCGGCCATCGAGCATGTAGGTCACCGTTTCGAACCCGCGATGCGGATGCGATGGGAAGCCCGCGATGTAGTCGTCCGGATTGTCGGAGTAGAACTCGTCGAGCATCAGGAACGGATCCACATACGCTCCGCGCTGGCTGCCGAGGCTGCGGCGCAGCTTGACGCCGGCGCCATCGGAGGTCGGCACCGATGCGATGATTTGGTTCAAAGTACGGACTTTCATGTTGGTTACCTCGACAGTGTAGTCATTGGCGTATGTCATCAAATGGCAGCTGAAACATCAGCTGCAGCACCATCTCTCTGGTAGCTATTTAAGTATTGTACGGATAGATAAAAAAGCAGAATAATTAGGGCATACCTATCTACTATTTGGATACAACATGCCTATCCCCCGGATTTCCCTGGACCAATGGCGGTCCCTGTTGGCCGTGGTCGACGCCAATGGCTATGCCCAGGCAGCCGACATGCTGCACAAGAGCCAATCGGCGGTCACCTATGCCGTGCAAAAGATCGAAGCGCTGCTAGGCGTCAAAGCGTTCGAGGTGGTCGGGCGCAAGGCACATCTCACGCCCACCGGCCAGGTGCTTTACCGGCGAGCCAAGGCGCTGCTGGAGGAAGCCGGCGCACTGGAGGGCGCGGCCGGTAGCCTCGCAGCAGGTTGGGCGCCGGAGCTACGCCTTGCGGTGGAGATTATTTTTCCCACGTGGTTGCTGCTGCAATGCTTCGGTCGCTTCGCCGAGGAGCACCCGCAAACTCGCATCGAGCTATACGAGAGCGTGCTCAGCGGCACGGAGGAAGCGCTGGTGCAGCGCAACGTTGATTTGGCGATCTGTTCGCGCGTGCCCCCTGGGTTCGCCGGAGACCCACTCACGCGGCTGCGCTTCATCGCCGCCGCACACCCGCAGCACCCCCTGCACCAGTTGGGGCGAGAGCTGACGCTGCAGGACCTTCGCAAGCATCGCCACTTGGTGATCCGGGATACCGGCAGCCAGCGTCGCAGCGGCAGCTGGCTCGGCGCAGAACAGAGCTGGACCGTAAGCCATAAAGCTACTTCGATCCACGCGGCCGTGATGGGCTTGGGATTTGCGTGGTTCGCGGAAGAGACGGTGCGCGAGGAACTAGAGCGCGGAGTACTGAAGCCGCTGCCGCTGCGCGAGGGCGGCGAACGCTGGGGAGAACTCTACCTGGTGTTCGCCGATCGCGACTACGCCGGTCCCGGCGCGCTGCGCTTGGCCGAGATCATTCGCGCTCACGTGGCGGAGCAGTGTCGCGATCTCAAGCAAAAACCCACCGCGATTTAACTTATCTCGATCGCACCTGCGGGAGCGGTCATGGAGTACGTGTTTGGTTTTGCGTCCGTGCAGGCGGAAGCGCGAAGCTACGCACATCGATTGCAAAAGCAGGGGTAGCTGATGAACCGGACAGTTAAGGCGTTACTCGGTTTCGGGCTGATGGCATGTGCCCCGGCTACGTTCGCACAGTACAACATGGATCTCACGGGCGTAGGCAACGGCACGGTCGCCGATGGCGTGTACGTGAGCCCGTACCAAGGCACTATCCAAGGCAACGGCGCGAATTATGCGGGATTCATGATTTGCGACGATTTCAATACCGAGTCCTATCTCAACACGCCGTGGAACGCTTCCATGACGAACGCCGGCGCCTTGAACGGGACGGAAAAATTCACCTCGAACGTGCTGTTGAACGGCAACACGTACTCGGCGCAGCAGGCGTACGATGCGGCCGCCTGGTTAGCGAACGGACTGCTCGGAAACCTCAACAACACAACGGCTCAAGTCAACTACGCGTTCGCCATCTGGAATATCTTCGACGGCCAGCGAACCGACCCGAACGGCGGGGCCATGGCATTGGAACAAGCCGCGTTTTCCGCCGTTTCCCAGGGATATGTCGGAAACAACGTGAGCGTCTTCACGCCGACCCGGTGGAGTGCGAGTCAGGAATTCCTCGTGGTCAATGCCGTCGCCGCACCTGAAATAGATGCGGCATCTGCGACGGCCGCTCTCACGCTGTTGTTGGGAAGCCTGGTAGTTCTGCACGGTCGGCGCGTAAAAACAACCGCAGAGAGCGTCCCCCACTAAGGGCGCTGGTCAACGCGTTAGGGTCGCAAGCTCAACGCGTTGCTGCGGCGACCGAAGCTAACGGGCGTGATCCAGTCGTCCGCGCCTTGCTACCACGCGTCTTTTCTCGACTGCGGATTTCGCGTCCCCGAACCTTGCTTGGGCCCTGCGGGCAGCAAAGTCGAGCCTCGCCCTCGAAGCCAACTCGTCAAACCCACCGAGCATGCCCGCCAGCTCCCTTAGCTTGGCGCTAGCCTCGCCAAACCGACCCCAAACTTGATCTCTGTTCATGGCCGCCTCCTTAAGTGGCCTCACGCGCCTCCGTTGCGCATGGCACTCGTATCTCGTTGGAAGCTTTGCAAATGGCAATCGGGCTATCTGTTCGGTGCCGCACATAGCACCCCGGGTGGGTGCGGCGGAATCCGCTGTGCAGTCGTTATCCGGACGCCGGAGACGACGACGGCAGCCTCACGGTTACTCGGCAGCCCTCACCGACGACCGCGTCGATATCAATGGCGCCACCTGCCGTGCTGACACGCTGTCGCAGTTGCGCGAGGCCGAAGCGACGTCCCGATAAAGACACCTGGCGGCGGGTATCGAACCCGACCCCCTCGTCAATGACCGTAATATCAACAGAGGCGGGGGAGACATCTACTTCCACCTCAACGGACTGCCGCTGCGAGTGCTTGCAGGCGTTCATCACGAGCTCGCGAATGCATCGATACACGAGCTGCAGCTGTTTGCGGCCAAGATCTGCGGATCCGATGACCCGCCACGTCACGTTGAATCCAAAACGCGTATTGAACAGTTCAGCGATCCATTTGAGCATCTCGTCGAGCGAGGCGTGCTCCAGTTCCGGCGGACTCAGATCCTGAATCATGAGGCGCAGACCCGCTTGCGCCTCACGAGACGCCTCGACCGCCTCGTCGACCAAGGCGGCGAGCATTGGATGTCGCGCATGTGCGCGCATTGCCGCAAGAGTCATGCTCTGGCCGGCCAACACCTGACCTATGCCGTCATGCAAATCGGCCGCCGTTGAGCGCCGAGCGGTCTCCTCCGCAAAGTCCAGGGCCTCCGCATACTTACGAAGCTGAGCGTGCTCGCGCCCCAGTTCTTCGAGCAGCGCCCGTTGCCTCAAGGTCAGCAGATTGATGAGCAGCGCTCCACCGCCCCCGATCATGAGGAAAATGTCGATCGAGATAACAACATCGCGCCAGCCGTCGATGTTCCCCGCGGTCACGTGGGAGCTTGCGGCGTGCTCGGTCAGAAGCACGACGCCTACCGCCACGATAGCTACCGCAAAGCTCGTCGTCCGGCGCGAAAATCGCAGTGCCAGCCAAGCGAGGGGCAGAGTAAAGAGCATGGGTTGCACCAGCTGATCCACGCCTGGCCACGGCACGAAAGCAAACCACGCCAACAGCGCCAGGGTGATGCATGACAGGAGCCAACCTTCCCAGGGCCGCGCAGAGGAATGAGCCGGCTCCGAGAATCCGAGCAATAGCCCGAAGACGGTCGGCCCGAACGTGACGATGGTGAGCACCGATGCAACGCCCCACAAGCCCACGTCCGCCGGGACCTGGGGCATCCCGTCCGACACGTACGCACGAGTCAAGACGCCGAGGATCGAACCGGGCAACACTCCGACGAATAACGCAACGATCCACACGGGCGATATCGCCAGCTGCCAGCGATCTTGGCGGTGAAACAAATGCAATGAACGCGATAGTGCAGCCGGCCCCACCGTCGTCAGCACGTTGGCGAGCGCGAAACCGAGGGTTGACGTCCAGGCAGGCTGAGGATTATGAGTGATCGAGTTGAGGATCGGCACCATGTTGAATTCCGCGGCGATCATGACGATTGCGATCCATGCCCAGCGGCGCACCGGTAGCAACATGAAGGCGGCGAAGCTAAGTGCGTCCGAGGGCCAGATTGCCGCGGAGGCAGAAATCGGCTTGGAAAGATATCCGACCGCGTAAAGCACCAAGTACCCGAGGATCAGCCACAGTTCGGCATTCTTCCGGATGATCGGATTATGGTCGGCGGCAGTCGCGTTCGTCACTTCCAGCGATCCCCAGCGCGATCTTTCGAACCGGGCACCGTCCTGCAGCGCTGCACGAATGCGCTGCGATCGGACTCCGCATCCAATTCGGTCGCCAGACGGGCAATGAGATCCTCCACACCGGTCGCCCGAAGCGCCGCACGCCTGACCAGGTGCTTGGCGAGCGGACCGATGTATCCGGCCAACTGCGCCTCGATGTGCTGAAATTCCGCGCTGCTAAACGCGTGGGCGCCGGAGCCCGCGGTGGCCGGGGGCTCCGAGGTCCGCGGCGGCGCCGAGGTCGCAAGCGAACTCAGTTGAGTCTTGAGGTAACTGCAAAGGCGTTCGTAGTATTGTTCCCTGGGCGGCGGAAAGGCATCCATCCAATGCTGCGCGCTCAAGAAGAACTCCAGACTTTTCGAGGGCAGTACGTCCTCGATGCGGAACGGCAAAATATTCACTCCCTTATGTACCGCCCTTTCGACCTCGCGGCGGACTTGCGGGGACTGATTGGTGCTGGCGGAAAAAACCAGCACCATGACCCGCGCCGCCGCTATGGCATCTATGATCTCCGCGGCCCAATCCGCCGACGGCGCGATATCGCGCGGCGCGATCCAGCACTTCACGCCGTGCGCCTCCAACCGCGCCACCATCTCGTGGGCGCATTCGCCGTCGGGCTGCGAGTAACTGATGAAGACGTCGTTCACGGCACTTTCAAGGATCGAGCAGCCGTAGCGCCTTATCGAGGCTCGTGCGCATGCGATTGAAGGAACGAACGAGAGATGCGATTTCCCTCGATCCGTGGACTGGAAATTCCGCCGCCGACATGTCGCCCACGCTCACACGATCGGCGATTTGCGCGATCCGCCGAATCGGACGTACCAGCAAGGCGTAGAGCAGCGCGTTTATCACGACCAATATGGCGGCGAATACCGCGATCAGGGAAATCATAAACCCGAGAAAGGCGCGCTCGGCGTTTTCTGTGGCGGTGGCAAAGGGAACTGATACCACTTGGGCGCCGACAATTTCATGATCTTGCCAGCCGAAGCCGTTGTTCGGGCCATAGCGTGCGAGCAGTGTGGGCGGCGCCGAGGCCGGAACACCGTGGCAAGTTTCGCACTCGCTCTCGTTACGAATGGGTCGCGCCAGGTACAGCGCCTTGCCCATGGGCGTCTCACGCTCACCGACAACCTCTTGGGCCTTTACATCGTTCCTGAATCGCTGAATGATGTCGGCCTCCCAGTCGACTGGCCGATCGCGCGGGTTGGTCGGATTGAGAGTCGCTTCCTTGTACGTGTACTCGGGGTGCCGCTCGCGCAGCTTCAAGAAATTTTGCGTCGCTGCGTAGAAGGGGATGCTCTGAGGCAGAAATGAGTCCTGCATCTGATGCTCGAGCAGCGGCAGGATTTCGCTGGCGGTATAAGCCCGTATGGCCACCGCGCTGTCCATCATCAACCCAGCCTGGGAAAGAACTTCGCGCCGCGCGTTGGCCTCCAGAATGGTCCAACATATGTAGCCTGCGATGGTCAGAGCGCATAGAAAAACGATGCCCAGCGCCGCATTGATACGAACCAGCAAACTCATCTTGCAGCCGCCGCGCCCAGCATCCGATATCGCTCCACCAAAAATAGCGCGCGATTATAGCATCGACCAAGCCACCTCCGTCCCAGCCTGCCGTCCGACGCCGGTGCCTCGCCATTGGGTACAATGAATAGCTGAGGGTGGCGCACTGCCCCGTAGTGCCGGTGAGCCAATCCCCATCAACAGCTGCAGGGAATCCCTTCATGTCAGACACCGTCCGCCTCGAAGAGCTCCAGATCGATCAGAGGCTCTACGATTTCGTCAATCGCGAAGCAATGCCGGGCACCGGCCTCGATGCCACGGCCTTTTGGCGTGGATTTGCCGCGCTGGTGCGCCGTTTGGCACCGCGCAATGCGGCGCTCTTGCAACGACGCGATCAGTTGCAGTCGCAAATCGATGCCTGGCATCGGGATCATCCGGGTGCGCAATTCGACCCGGCGAACTACAAGGCATTCCTGATTAGGATCGGCTATCTAGACCCCGAACGTGGATCCTTTTCCATCACCACCGCCAACGTCGACGACGCCATCTCGCACGTTGCCGGCCCGCAATTGGTGGTCCCTGTCAATAACGCGCGCTACGCCCTGAATGCAGCGAACGCGCGATGGGGCAGCCTGTACGACGCACTCTACGGCACGGATGCCATCCCGGAGACCGACGGCGCGGGCCGCGGCGGCACTTACAACCCGGTCCGAGGCGCGAAGGTGATCCGCTTCGCGCGCGATTTTTTGGATGAATGCTTTCCGCTCGCGCAAGGCAGTCATCGAACCGCGGTCGGCTACCGGATATCGTCTCGCGGACTCGAGGTCGCTCTCGCACAGAGTGGCGACACCCTGCTCGACCACCCCGGCGGCCTGGCAGGATTTCAAGGCGCGCCCGAGTCGCCGTCGCTGATCCTGCTGAAGCACCACGGGCTGCACGTGGAACTACGCATCGATCGCCAACATTTCATCGGACGCAACGATCCAGCGGGAGTGAGCGACGTCGTGCTCGAATCCGCCGTCACCACGATTCAGGACTGCGAGGATTCGGTGGCCGCCGTCACCGCCGACGACAAAATACTGGTCTATCGCAATTGGTTGGGTCTGATGCAAGGCTCATTAGAAGTTCATATGGTCAAGGGCAACAAATCGTTGTTGCGCCGTCTGAGTCCGGATCGGCGCTATCGCACACTCGGCGCCGAGTTGGTGCTGCCCGGCCGCAGCCTCATGCTGGTGCGCAACGTCGGGCATCACATGTCGACCGACATCATAACTTCGAACGGCGCGCCGATACCCGAAACGTTCATCGATGCAGCGGTGACCTCGCTCATTGCGCTGCATGATTTGCGTGCACCCGCGGATCGGCGCAATTCGTCGACAGGCTCCGTGTACATCGTCAAACCCAAAATGCACGGACCGGAGGAAACGGCATTTGCGGATGAACTCTTCGCCGAAGTCGAGGATCTGTTGGCGTTGCCAAGGTATACGCTGAAAATCGGAATCATGGATGAGGAGCGCCGCACGACTGTCAATCTCGCCGAATGCATTCGCGCGGTGCGGCAACGGGTGGTGTTCATCAATACCGGATTTCTCGACCGGACCGGGGACGAAATCCACACCTCCATGGAAGCCGGGGCGGTCCCCCGCAAAAGCGATCTCAAAAGGGCCGTGTGGCTCGAGGCCTACGAGCGGCACAATGTCGATGTAGGACTCGCCTGCGGATTGCCCGGCCGCGCTCAAATCGGCAAGGGCATGTGGGCAATGCCGGATCTGATGGCGGATATGCTGAAAGCCAAGGTCGCGCATCCTCTTGCCGGCGCAAACACGGCGTGGGTGCCCTCTCCCACCGCGGCGACCCTGCATGCGTTGCATTATCATCAAGTCGATGTGCGCAAGGTGCAATCCGAATTGGCGGCGCGCAAGCCCGCCTCGCTCGATGACATTTTGACGCCGCCGCTCGTCAAGGCGCCGCAGTGGCCCTCGGGGGAGATCGAAGAGGAACTCAATAACAACGCGCAAAGTATTCTCGGCTACGTGGTGCGCTGGATCGACTCCGGCATCGGTTGCTCCAAGGTTCCTGACTACTATGATGTGGCGCTGATGGAAGACCGTGCGACGCTGCGCATCTCCAGCCAGCACGTGGCGAACTGGCTGCATCACGGGATTTGCACCCGCGGCCAGGTTGAGGGCGCACTGCGCCGCATGGCCGGGGTGGTGGATAGCCAGAACGCGAGTGACCCTGCGTACAGAGCCATGAGCCCGGGCGTCGAGCAAAGTATCGCGTTCCAGACGGCCTGCGACCTCGTGTTCAAGGGCCGCGAACAACCGAACGGGTATACCGAAGCCATTCTCACGGCTCGACGCAAAGAAAGGCTCGCGGGAATGACGGCGGCCGCGCAGGAGATTTGATGAACAGGCTCACTCTCGCCCAGGCGAACAGGATCATTCAAACCGCACTGTCCACTGCGCGTCACAATAATTATCGCCCGATGGCGGTCGTCGTACTCGATGATTCCGGCCATGTGAGGGCGCTGCAGCGCGAGGACGGTGCGAGCATGTTTCGAATCGAAATTGCCAGCGGAAAAGCGTGGGCGGCCGTCAGCATGGGCGACTCCAGCCGGGCCTTGCACGAGCGCGCCAAAGAAAATGCCATTTTCTACGGCGCCCTGCCGGCCGCTGCGCAGGGTAGATTTCTCCCGCAAACCGGTGCTGTGCTCATCAAGAATTCCGCCGGCGAGGTCATTGGCGCGGTCGGCGCGAGCGGCGGAGCCGGCGATGAGGACGAAGCCGTCTGTATCGCCGGAGTGGCGGCGGTGGGGCTCACCTCTTGACCGGCGTTCGCCGCTGGGACGGGGCCAACACAGGTATCAGCAAGATCCTACTTAAGATCAGGTGATAGTCGCCTAATACCAACCCCTATTATGTGTAGGCTGGCGACGGTGTATGGGCGGAGACTTTAAGTTGGGGTCTAATCACAAGGAAGCGGGTAAGACACGAAATCTCGCATCGTATGAGGCGCTGGAGGGCTGGTCGCTGGAACTGCAAAAGCAGCGTGAGCACTTCGAGGTGGCGCTCGCGAGCGTTGCCGATGCGGTCATTACCGCCGACTCTTCCGGCCGGGTCACTTACATGAACCCAGTTGCGGAAGCAACGACGGGTTGGTCGTCGATGGACGCCGTTGGAAAACCCCTGACGCATGGGCTTTCCATTGTCCACGACGATACAGGTGCAATTGAAAGCCCGTTCGATACGGTGCGCCGCACCGGCGAGAAAATCACTCTTGCGGATCATGTCTCCTTGATCAATAGGGACGGAGACCGCGTTCCCGTTGAATGCACTGCTTCGCCCATGCGCGACGGCCGGGGCCTCATCGCGGGCGCGGTCATTGTCATTCGCGACGTCCGCGTTCGCCGTGATGCAGAACGAGCCCTGCAGACCAGTGAAGAGTCGCGTGCCGAGAACGCAGAGGCATTATTCGAGGAAAAGGAGCGTGCTCAAGTCACGCTCAACTCGATCGGCGACGCGGTCGTGAGCACCGATTTTCGGGGCCGGGTGACGTATCTGAACGTCGTGGCCGAAAGAATGACCGGATGGGCGCAAGCGCAGTCATCGGGCCGAGCTCTCGATGACATCTTCCGGCTCATCGACGTGAACACCCGAGAACAGATTCCCAATCCGACGGCCCGGGCGATTATCGAAGATAAGACGCTGGGCCTGGGCGCGGACTGCATGCTGATTCGGCGCGACGGGGTGGAACTTGCCGTAGAGACCTCCGCCGCCCCCATTCACGACCGGCATGGCGGCGTGATCGGTGCCGTCATGGTCGCGCACGATGTCACTGCAGCGCGGGAGTTGTCGCACAAACTCGCCCGTCTCGCGCTGCACGATAGTCTCACCGATGTGCCGAATAGAACTTTGTTGAGCGACAGGCTCGACCAAGCCATGGTGAGGGCGCGCCGCAACGGTAGTTCCCTTGCCCTGCTCTACATCGATTTGGATCGTTTCAAGCATATCAACGACTCGATGGGTCATGCCGTCGGCGATGAACTGCTGAAATCGGTGGCGCGCCGGCTGCTTGGATGCGTCCGCAATTCCGATACGGTGAGCCGGCAAGGGGGCGATGAGTTCCTCATTCTCGTCGAGGAGGTGAGGCACCCACATGACGCTGCGGTCTGTGCCGAAAAAATCATCGTGGCATTGGATGCGCCGCATCGGATCAAGGGACAGGATTTGCGCCTAACAGCAAGCATTGGCATCGCCACATTTCCCAGCGATGCGCCTGATGCTGATACGTTGCTGCGCAACGCCGACTTTGCCATGTATCAGGCGAAATACAGCGGACGCAACAACTACCAATTCTTCAAGCCGGAAATGAACGCTCGTGCGATCGAAGGGCAAGCCGTGGAAACGGACCTTCGCCAAGCCGTCGAGAGGCAAGAGTTCGTCTTGAACTACCAGCCTAAGGTGAATCTCGAGACTGGTGCGATCGTAGGCGTGGAGGCGCTCATTCGCTGGCATCGCCAGCTGCGCGAGCCGATGGAGCCTGCGCAGTTCATACCGATCGCCGAAGAGTCCGGTTTGATTCTCCCGATTGGCCGATGGGCGTTGGGCGAAGCGTGCCGGCAGGCGCGTGCTTGGCAAGATGCGGGTGTTGCCGCCATTCCGGTCGCAATCAATATTTCCGCCGTGGAATTGCGGGCCAAGGATTTTTTGGTCAATGTTCGGCAAATCCTCGAGGCGTCGGGTTTGAACCCGAACCTCTTGGAAATCGAGTTGACCGAAACGTTCATGATGCAGGACTGGAAATCCACTGCGGAAATCCTACGAGCGCTCAAATCGCTGGGCGTGAGAATTGCGCTGGATGACTTTGGTACGGGCTACTCGAGCTTGAGCCATATGAAACGTTTTCCGATCGATGCCTTGAAGATAGACCAGTCTTTCGTGCGCGACATGACGACCGATGCCGACGATGCAAGCATCGTGAGCGCGGTGATCAATATGGGACGCAGTCTTCACATGCGCGTCGTCGCCGAGGGTATCCAGACTCACGATCAGTTCGTGTTTCTGAAAGAGCGTCAATGCCCCGAGGGTCAGGGATACTTTTTCGGACCGCCGCTTCCCGCGGCGCAAATTACGCCGTTATTGCGCCGCGGAGAAATTGAGATTTCAAGGACCGCAGCGCCGATCAGCACCGGATAGGGTTGTGCCCGCCCGCAGCTCACCCTTTTCACTTCGGAGGAATGGAATACGTGCCGACAGCATGGGCAACGATATCGCCGCTGCCTTCCGAGTACAGAGCCACCTCGCCCATCGCCAATGTCTTGCCCACCTTGAACAGTCTGCACACGCCCACGATGCTCTTGTCCGGCGACGGTTTGCGCAGAAAATTGATGGTGAGATTGGTGGTGACCGCCAGCGGAACAATGCCGATCTCGCCCAAGACCGCAACGTAGAGCGCCACATCCGCCACCGCCATGAGTACGGGTCCCGAGACGGTTCCCCCCGGCCGCAGCGCGTCGACGCCGATCGGCCGCTTGATGGTGGCCGACGCATTACCGACCTCCTCGACAGTACAGGTGTTTTGCGGAAACTCGCGCGCCAGGAATTCGATAATCTCGGCTCTATTTGACATTCGGACCTCCTGATGACGACTTGCCCTTGCGGCGTTTTCGATCATATTAGCGTTGTTGGGACGCAGCGCGCCGGCCGGCCGGCTGGACGTCTGCCCCGGCACGCTGTAAGATGCACGCAGCTAATTTGAGGTTGGTGCTCGGTCAGTGCCACCTTAGCTCGCGGTCCGTCCTCGACGCACTCCGTTTATATTTACCCTCCTCGCTGCTGACCGCTGCGGAGCTGAATGCTCTGTCGTGCGAGTCCAATTCTTAAGGATTTATTAATGTCATTTTCCGATCTCGGGCTATTGCCCGAATTGCTGCGTGCTGTCGCCGATAAGGGCTACGACTCGCCCACACCCATTCAAATACAGGCCATCCCCGCGGTGCTCGCGGGCCGCGACGTGCTGGCCGGCGCCCAGACCGGTACCGGTAAAACGGCCGGTTTCGTGCTGCCCATATTGCAGCGTCTCACCACCGACCCCCATCAGGGCAGCGGCCGCGCACCGCGTGCTCTCGTACTTACACCCACTCGTGAACTCGCCGCACAGGTGGCGGAAAGCGCGCGGGATTACGGCAAGCACGCGCAGCTTCGCATCAACCAGGTTTTTGGCGGCGTGAACATCAACCCGCAGATCACTTCGCTGCGTGCCGGCTGCGATATTCTCGTCGCGACGCCGGGTCGGTTGCTCGATCTAGCTCAGCAGCGTGCGGTGGATCTGTCCAAGATCCAAGTGTTCGTGCTCGATGAAGCGGACCGAATGCTCGACATGGGTTTCATTCCGGACATCCGGCGCATCATCAAGTTGCTCCCCGCCAAGCGGCAGAACCTATTGTTCTCGGCGACCTATTCGGACGACATACGCGCGCTGGCGGAACGCCTGCTTCACAACCCTCTGTCGATTCAAGTGGCGCCCCGCAACGCGCCCATCGAACTGGTCGAGCAACGCGCCTATCGCGTGCAGAAGGAACAGAAGCGCCATTTACTCGTGCACTTGATTCAAGAAGGCCAATGGCCGCAGGTGCTGATTTTCACGCGCACCAAGCATGGCGCCAACCGGCTCACACAGCAGCTCGAGGGCGCAGGAATTCGCTCCGCGGCGATCCACGGCAACAAGAGTCAAGCCGCTCGCGTCAAAGCGCTCGATATGTTCAAGCGCGGACAGGTGATCGCCCTGGTTGCCACGGAAGTCGCAGCCCGCGGTCTCGACATCAAGGAATTGCCGCAGGTGGTCAATTACGAATTGCCCAATGTGCCGGAGGACTATGTGCATCGCATCGGCCGCACCGGTCGGGCGGGTGCTGCGGGAGAAGCGATCTCGCTGGTTTCGCCGGACGAAAGCGGCTTACTGCGCGATATCGAGCGGGTGCTGAAACGCAGCATTCCCACCGTTCCGACGCCGGCATTCAAAATCGTGGAGTCGGCGTCGGCTCCTGCCGACGGAGCTCATCGCGGCCAAGCGCCGGGCCGACACGGTCAGCACACGGGCAACTCGCACGGCAATCGGGGATCGGAGCGCCGCGATACTCGGCGCAATTCGAACTCCGGCGCCCGCTATCAAGGGCAGCAACAGCGGGGGCGCTCACACTGAGCCGCCTTTAGGCTCGATGCTTACAGCCTCGGTACCAGGGCCTTGAGATAGGCCGCAAAATCGGTGCCGAGGCTCGGATGCTTGAGCCCGTATTCGACGGTCGCCTGCAAGTAACCCAACTTGTTGCCGCAGTCGTATCGCTTCCCCTCGAATTCAAACGCATATACGGACTCGCGCTGCATGAGCCGCGCGATCCCGTCCGTCAATTGAATCTCGCCGCCGGCGCCCTTGCCGATCCTTGCGAGGTCATCGAATATCGAGGAAGAGAGTAGATACCGCCCGACGACCGCCAAGGTGGAGGCCGCCTTCTCCGGTTTTGGCTTCTCCACGATGTGCGAGATTTTGCCGACACGCGCCGCGATCGGCTGCTCCAGAGTCACGATGCCGTACTTGTCCGTATCCTGCTTCGGCACCGTCTGCACCCCGAGCACGCTCCCCTCATGCGTCGAATACACATCAACCATTTGCTTCAGGCACGAAACGGGCGCGTCGATCAAATCATCCGCGAGATGCACCAAGAAGGGCGAATCGCCAACCACCGGTCGAGCACACAGCACAGCGTGACCCAATCCCAACGGCGCCGGTTGGCGTATGTAGACGCAGGAAGCCCAGCTGGGAAGAATCCCCTTCAGGGTGTCCAACAACTCCTGCTTGCCCTGCGACTGTAGGACAGTCTCGAGCTCCGGATTGCTGTCGAAATGATCCTCGATAGCCCGCTTCGAGCTGCCGGTGATGAAAATCAGCGTCTCGGCGCCGGCCGAAAGCGCCTCATCGACAGCGTATTGAATCAGCGGCTTATCGACGATCGGAAGCATTTCCTTCGGACTCGCCTTGGTGACCGGCAGGAATCTCGTGCCGCGGCCGGCAACTGGAAATACGCAGGCTTTTACAGATTTATGTGACATAGGGAAATGATAGCGGATTTTCAGCGCAGTTTAACAATGGCGTATGACTCGAAACTATCCCACGACTGACAAGCCGGACAGTGCCAGTAGAAACTTCGTCCGGCAAAGCCGCATTCGCTGCATCGATACTTCTCGGCGTGCGCGAGCAATGCACCAATTTCGACGGCGATTCGCTCTAATTGTCCCGAGCTCGCCTGCCACACGGCATTCAAAGTCGGATCCTGCACGAAAACCGTTTCGATGGCGTGACGCAGCGGCGCGGCGCCGGCCAGATTGGCCGCGATCGCTGCGAAGACCAGGCGTTTCAATTCGCTGAAATCGCGTGACTGCGCCTGTGCCACCAATTCCTCGAGCTCGCTTGTCGCGCCGCTCGGCGCCCGCGAGATTCAACAAGTGAGGCAGCTCATCCTGCAGCAATTTGGGCGATTCGTGCAGGGCGCCGCGCAGCAGGCGCACCGCCAAATCAGGCTGCGCCTCGCGCTCGGCGATTTGCGCGCGCAGCACTGCGGCGCGCGGAAACGGCGTCGTCTCGCGGCGCGCTTCGCGTAATAGGCTCGCGTGCGGCCGCGATCTCGCCGCGCTCGATCGCGAGGCTCGCGATTTCGCACAGATAGTGGGCGGCGACCAGCTTGCGGCGGCGCGGCCTTGATGCGCGCCAATGACCGATAAGTATCGAGCGCCTGCTGCCACTCGTGCTGACGCTCGTAGACGCCGCGCAGCGCATCGAGCGCGCTGGCGCGCAGCCGCGCAACCTCGCTGACCTTGAGGAACAATCCTTCCGCCCGATCGAGCAGACCCGCGCGCAGATAATCCTGCGCCAGCGCGAGCAAGCGCCTGCTCGCGATGTTCCGGTGCCAGTGCCTCGCGCGCCAGAAGATTCTGATGAATGCGAATGGCGCGCTCGACTTCACCGCGCCGGCGGTACAGGGAACCCAACGCCAAGTGAGTTTCGATGGTGTCGGCGTTGGCATCCATGAGCCGCAGAAACATGTCGAGCGCCCGATCGGGCTGCTCGGTGACGAGATAATCGAGTCCGGTGAGATAATCGGGATGCAGTTTGCCGAAAGGTCCCGGCCAGCGTTTACCCCAGCCGAAGTGCCCGGCGAGAATGCCCACGACCAACGCCGCCACGATGGCGGCCCAGGTCAGTAGCGAGAACTCGGGCATGTGATCGGGGCCGCCGCCTTAAGCCATAGAGGCGGGCGCCCCGCTCAATCGCGGATCGGCTGATCCGCACCGTCGTTGACCCGCTCGCGCAGGTCCTTCCCCGGCTTGAAGTGCGGCACGTGCTTGCCGGCCAGCGCCACGGCCTCGCCGGTCTTTGGATTGCGTCCCTGCCGCGGGGGGCGAAAATGCAGCGAGAAGCTGCCGAAACCGCGAATTTCGATTCGCTCGCCCGTTGCCAGCGCATCGCTCATGATTTCCAGTAATTGCTTGACGGCGAGCTCTACATCTTTCGCCGGCAAATGCTTCTGTTTCGCCGAAATGATCTCAATGAGTTCCGATTTCGTCATTATCGATCCGTGGGAATCACTAGACATACTTAAGGAGCGCCGAGGGCGGCGGCCTTTAAGGCCGCCGCCCTCGAGCCTTCAGTCCCTCAATCCTGACCGGAGATTTGCTCTTTCAAGAGATCTCCCAGACTGGTTCCGGTCGGAGAATCGGTCCGGTAATTCTGCATGGCTTCCTGTTCCTCATGGATATCCTTCGCCTTGATCGACAGCGAAATGCTGCGGCCCTTGCGATCCACGCCGGTGAACTTGGCCTCGACTTCTTCGCCGACTTTGAGCAGCAGGCGCGCGTCTTCGACGCGGTCGCGCGAGAGCTCGGAAGCGCGCAGCTGGCCGTCGACACCGTTGCCCAAATCGATGATAGCGCCCTTGGCGTCGACTTCGCGCACCACTCCACTAACGACGCTGCCCTTCGGATGCTCGGCAATGTAGGCAGAGAACGGATCCTTTGCCAGTTGCTTGATCCCTAAGCTGATGCGTTCGCGCTCCGGATCGATCGACAGCACCATGGCATCGACTTGTTGAGCCTTTTGGTAGCTGCGCACGGCTTCCTCGCCGGGCATGTCCCAAGAGATATCCGACAGATGCACCAAGCCGTCGATCCCGCCGGCAAGGCCGATGAAAATACCGAAGTCGGTGATCGATTTGATCTGACCGCTCACTTTGTCGCCGCGGTTGTAGTTCTCCGCGAATTCCTTCCAGGGGTTGGTCTTGCACTGCTTCACCCCAAGGCTGATGCGGCGGCGCTCCTCGTCGATGTCGAGCACCATGACTTCGACTTCCTGACCGACGTGCACGACTTTGGCGGGATTGACGTTCTTGTTGGTCCAATCCATTTCCGAAACGTGCACCAAGCCCTCTACGCCCTCCTCGATTTCCACGAAGCAGCCGTAGTCGGCGATGTTGGTGACCTTGCCGAACAGACGCGTATTGGCCGGATAACGCCGCGCGATGTTCTGCCAGGGATCGGCGCCCAACTGCTTCAATCCCAGCGAGACGCGCTGACGTTCGCGGTCGAATTTGAGAATGCGAACATCGATCTCTTCGCCGACCTTGACCACTTCGGAAGGATGCTTGACGCGCTTCCAAGCCATGTCGGTGATGTGCAGCAGCCCATCGATACCGCCCAAATCGACGAACGCACCGTAGTCGGTGAGATTTTTCACGACGCCCTTGACGGCTGCGCCCTCCTGCAAATTGTCGAGCAGCGCGGATCGCTCGGCGCTGTACTCTTGTTCGACCACCGCGCGGCGCGACACCACGACGTTGTTGCGCTTCTGATCGAGCTTGATGACTTTGAATTCCAGCGGCTTGTTTTCCAGGTAGGAAGGATCGCGTACGGGACGCACGTCCACCAGCGATCCCGGCAAGAACGCGCGCACATTGTCGATCTCGACCGTGAAGCCGCCCTTGACGCGGCCGGTGATGATGCCGATGACCACTTCCTGCTTCTCGAACGCGGTCTCAAGACGTGTCCAGGTTCTGGCGCGCTTGGCCTTTTCGCGCGACAGGCGGGTTTCGCCCGAGCCGTCCTCGACGCTGTCCAAGGCAACCTCGACGGTCTCGCCGACGGCAACCTCGATTTCGCCTTTTTCGTTCTTGAATTGATCGGCCGGAATTACCGCCTCGGACTTCAATCCGACATTGACGATGACGTAGTCTTGGCCGACTTCGACGATCAATCCATTGAGGATGGTGCCAGGACGAATGCGCTGGCTCGCGATGCTTTGTTCAAACAGTTCCGCAAAACTTTCTGTCATGTGTTCTCTATAAACGTTTCCCTAGCACGAGTCCCGTGTGCGTGAGGGGTTACCAAAAATAACGGCGGTCAATCCTTGACCACCGCAACCTAAACCAAAATACTTGGCTACAAAGCTCCGAGCGACAGACGCGCACGGACGACACCTAAGACGCGCTCCACCACCGCATCGACGGACATGCCCGTCGTGTCGAGCAAGACTGCGTCTGCGCTTGCGACAAGAGGCGAGGCGGAGCGCGTAATATCGCGCTGATCCCGCTCCGCTATCTCCAGCGAAAGGGCGGCAAGGGTAGCAGCAACCCCCTTTTCTTTCAACTGCTTATGGCGTCTTAGGGCACGTTCGCCCGGGCTCGCCGTGAGAAAAATCTTCACCTGAGCCTCCGGGAATACCACGGTGCCCATATCCCGGCCGTCGGCCACCAAACCCGGGGGTACGGCAAAACGCCGTTGGCGCTCCAAGAGTGCGGCGCGCACCGCCGGCAGGGCGGCCACCTTGGAGGCGTCGTTGCCCGCCTCCTCGGTTCGGATATCGCGGGTCACGTCCTGCCCCTCGAGCCACACGATTTCCTCGCCGGCCGGATCGGCATCGAAACGGATATCCAATTGTGCGGCGAGGCGGCTTAATTCGGGGGCATCGTCGAGCGCAACCCCCGCCCGCCGCCCGGCCAGGGCGACCAGACGATACAGCGCACCACTATCGAGCAAGCCCCAACCCAGAGCGCTTGCGGCGGCGCGGCTGACAGTGCCCTTGCCCGATCCGGAGGGCCCGTCGATGGTGAGGACGGGCACCTTGCTCATGGCCGGCCTACCCTCCAGATTCGACGATATCGAGACCCACGGACCGCGCAAGTTCGACGAATCCGGGAAAGGAGGTGGCGACGTTGGCCACGTCGCGGATCACGATCGGCTCGGCGGCACGCAGGCTGGCGATGCCGAAGGACATGGCGACCCGATGATCGCCGGAGCTGTCGATCTCGCCGCCCTCGAAAGACGGGACCCTCGGCGCGGCCCTCGATGCGCATGCCGTCGGGGGCGACGCTGTGTTTGACGCCAAGCACCTGTAAGACCGGCGCTCATCGCGGCAATGCGATCGCTCTCTTTGACGCGCAATTCTTCCGCGCCGCTGATCACGGTCTCACCTGCGCGCAGGCGGCCGCGATGAACAGCACCGGAAGTTCGTCGATTGCAAGCGGCACCAGCGAGGCCGGCACTTCCACGCCCCTGAGCGCCGAGGCACGCACCCGCAAATCCGCCACCGGCTCGGCGCCGCTCAGCCGCGCGTTTTCAATTTCGATATCCGCGCCCATGCTGCGCAGAATATCGAGCAAGCCGGTGCGCGTCGGATTCAAGCCCGACATTTTGCAGCAACAGCCCCTCGCCGGCGCCCCCAGAAGGCCGGCGACGATGAAGAATGCGGCGGATGAGAAGTCCCCCGGCACAGTCAGCCGCTGGCTTTGCGAGCCGCGGCGGCGGATGCAAGGTGGTCTTGAGACCCTCGGTCGTCACGCGCACGCCGCAGCTCGTCAGCATGCGCTCGCTGTGGTCGCGGCAGACGGCCGGCGCGATCACGGTGGTGGCGCCTTCGGCATAGAGCGCCGCCAGCAGGATCGCCGACTTGACCTGCGCGCTCGCCACCGGCATGCGGTACTCGATGCCGCGCAGGCGGCGACCGCCGCCGATATCGACCGGCGGCGTGCCGTTGTGCGTGCGCACATCGCGCGCCCATCTCGCGCAACGGCTTGGCCACGCGCTCCATGGGCCGCTTCATCAGCGATGCATCGCCGATCAAGCGCGAATCGAAATCTTGCGCCGCCAGAAGGCCCGTGAACAGCCGCATCGCCGTGCCGGCATTGCCCATGTCGAGCGCGTTGCTGCGCATCCTTGAGGCCGCGCAGCCGACGCCGTGAATCAGAACATGCGTCGCGCTCGGCTGCTCGATGCGCACGCCCAGCGCGCGCATGGCGGCAAGGCTCGCCAGGCAATCCTCGCTGGCCAGAAAGCCGCTCACCTCGCTCGTACCCTCGGCGATGCCCGACAGCATCAGCGCGCGATGCGAGATGGATTTATCGCCGGGCACGGCGAGCGTGCCGGACACACGATGCGCGTCGGCCGAGATGCGCTACGGTACCTGCCGCATCAGAGCACGGCCCGCGGATACGAGCCCAGAACCTTGAACAAGCGAGGCGCGCTACTCCAGCGCGCCAGCGCCTTCGCCACCGGCGCATCGCTCACATGGCCTTCGACGTCGATGAAGAACACGTAGTCCCATTTGCGCTTGCGCGAGGGGCGCGATTCGATGCGCGTCATGTTGACGCGGTGCTGCGGCCAACGGCTCGAGCAGCCGGAACAGCGCTCCCGCATCGTCGGTGTCGCTGGCCGAGACCAGCAGCGTGGTGCGGTCGGCGCCGCTCGGCGCTGAACAGCTTGCGGCCCACGACCAGGAAGCGCGTGGTGTTGTCCGGCCGGTCCTCGATCTCATTGGCGAGCAGCTTGAGGCCGTAGATTTCGGCGGCCGCACGGCCGGCAATCGCCGCCGTGCCGCGCTCATCGCGCGCGCGCCGCGCGCCTTCCGCATTGCTCGATACGGCGACGCGCTCGGCTTCGGGCAGCTGATCGTCGAGCCAGCCGCGGCATTGCGCCAGGGCCTGGCGATGCGCGCACACGCGCTTGACTGCGGCCAGGCCGCTCATGTTGCCCATCAGAGTGATGGCTGATGCGCAGCTCCACTTCGCCGCAGATCTTCGAGCGGACGATCAAGAACATGTCCAGCGTGTGATTGACCGTGCCCTCGCTCGAGTTCTCGATCGGCACCACGCCGAAATCCGCGACGCCGCCTTCGACTTCGTGAAATACCTCGTCGATCGCCGGCAGCGGCAGCGCGCGCACCGAGGAGCCGAAGTGCTTGAGCACGGCGGCCTGGGTGAAGGTGCCTTCCGGACCCAGGAAAGCCACCTTCAGCGGCTCCTGCTGCGCGAGGCAGGCCGACATGATTTCGCGAAACAGCCGCGCGATTTCCTCGTCGCGCAGCGGCCCCTGGTTGCGCTTGAGCGCCTTGCGCAGCACTTCGGCCTCGCGCTCCGGCCGATAGAAATCCACCGCCTTGCCGGACGCCGATCTTGGAGATGCCGACCAACTGCGCGAAGCGCGCGCGTTCGTTGAGCAGGGCGTGGATGCGCGCATCGATGGCATCGATGCTGTCGCGAATATTCGTCGAGGTCGCGCGGCCGCGACGGGCAGCGCGCCGGCGCGTGCGCCGGCCGCCGGCGGCGGCCTTGCTTGCGGCCGGCTTTGCGCGTCTTGGTTTTACGGCTTGCCATGCAGCGACCTCATCCGTGCCTGCGCTCGAACTCGCGCATGAACGCGATCAGCGCCTCGCACGCCGGCGAGCGGCATGGCGTTGTAGAGGCTGGCGCGCATGCCGCCGAGGACGCCGATGGCCCTTGAGTCCCTGCAGCCCGGCCGCCGCCGCCTGCTCGAGAAAGGCCGCGTCCAGATCCGGCTTGTCAAGGTGAAGGTGACGTTCATCCGGGAACGCGAATCCGCGGCCACCGAGTTGCGGTAGAGCGCTGAGCCGTCGATGGCGGCATACAGCGCTTGCGCCTTGATGCGGTTGCGCTCGCCCATCGCCGCGACGCCGCCGTTTTTCTTCAGCCACTTGAACACCAGACCCGCCATGTACCAGGCGAAGGTCGGCGGCGTGTTCAGCAGCGAATGATCGTCGGCCACCGCCTTGTAATCGAACACCGTGGGCGTCTCCGGGCGCGCGCGGCCGATGAGATCCTCGCGCACGATCACGACCGTCAGGCCGGACGGGCCGATGTTCTTCTGCGCGCCGGCATAGATGAGGCCGAACTTCGACACATCGACGGGCCGCGACAGAATGCTCGACGACATGTCCGCGACCAGCGGCACGCCGCCGGTCTCGGGAAGTAGCCGAATTCGACGCCGCTGATGGTCTCGTTCGGCGTGTAATGCACATAGGCGGCGTCGGCGCTGCAATCGCAGCTCGCGCTTGCGCGCGGCACCCGGCGTGATAGTCTGCCCGCCGGCATCGGCCGCCGACGTGGCACCGTGCAATAGCGCCGCGCTTCCGTCGATGCCTTTGCGGACCAATGCCCGGTATTCAGGTAGTCGACGGTGGCATGCGCAGGCGTGAGATTCATCGGCACGAAGGCGAACTGCGCCGAGGCGCCGCCCTGCAGGAACAGCACCTTGTAGTTGCGCGGTATCGCCATCAGTTCGCGCAGATCCGCCTCGGCCTCGGCCGCCACCTCGCATGAACGCCTTGCCGCGGTGGCTGATTTCCATGACCGACATGCCGCTGCCGTGCCAGTCGAGCAATTCCTCGCGCGCCTGCTCCAGAACCTCGAGCGGCAGCACGGCCGGTCCCGGAGAGAAATTGAAAGGCGCGCATCCCGGCTCCGTGGTCAGGAGTCGGTGTCCGGATCGCCGGCCGCAGGATCCGCTCGGCTGCGGATCGCGCCTCGGTGGCGTCGGCATCGGCGTCGCCCGCGAGTTCATCGCCGCGGCGTCGCCCGCCGCTCGCCTTCAGCGGCGAGCCCGTCGATGCGCTCCAGACCGGACAGCTGATCGCCCTCCTCCAGCCGGATCAGCCGCACGCCCTGGGTATTGCGGCCCACCACGGAGATGTCCTTGACCGGCGTGCGCACCAGCACGCCGCTCTGGCTCATGAGCATGATCTCATCGTCCAGGCTGACCTGCAGCGCGCCGACCATGCGTCCGTTGCGGTCGGTGATCTGCAGCGCGATCACGCCTTGGCCGCCGCGGCCATGCTTCGGGAAATCCTCGAGCGGCGTGAGCTTGCCGAAGCCGTTCTCGCGATGCGGTGAGAATGAAGCCCTGCTCGGCGACGATCAACGCGTTGACGCGCTGCTCGTCGCTCAGTTTGACGCCGCGCACACCGGCCGCCTCGCGGCCCATCGGACGCACCTCGTCCTCGACGAAGCGAATCGCCTTGCCGCCGGTGGTGAACAGCAGAATATCCTTGGTGCCGTCGGTGATCGCGACGCCGACCAGTTTGTCGCCCGGATCCAGCGCGACCGCGATGATGCCGCTGGCGCGCGGCCGCGAGAACAGCGCGAGCGAGGTCTTCTTCACGGTTCCCAGGCTCGTCGCCATGAACACGAATTTGCCTTCCTCGAATTCCTTGATCGACAGCATGGCGCTGATGCGCTCGCCTTCCTGCAGCGGCAGCAGATTCACGATCGGCTTGCCGCGCGAGCCGCGGCTCGCCTGCGGCAGCTGATAGACCTTGAGCCAGTACAGCTTGCCGCGATCGGAGAAGCACAGCAGCGTGTCGTGGGTGTTGGCGACGAACAGCTTGTCGACGAAGTCCTCGTCCTTGACGCTGGTGGCGGCCTTGCCGCGGCCGCCGCGGCGCTGCGCCTGGTAGTCGGAAACCGGCTGCGCCTTGGCATAGCCGCCGTGCGACAGCGTCACCACCACGTCCTCGGGCGAGATCAGATCCTCGATGCGTCAGATCTTCGTGATTGGTGAGGATCTCGGTGCGCCGCTTGTCGGCAAAGGTGTCGCGGATGTATTCGAGCTCCTTGCGGATCACGCCGCAGCAGCCGCTTCGGGCCGCGCCAGAATGTCGCGACAGATCGCGGATCTGCGCCAGCAGCTCCTGGAACTCGGCGATGATCTTGTCCTGCTCGAGGCCCGGTCAGCCGGTTCAGGCGCATCTCCAAGAATCGCCTGCGCCTGCGTTTCGGTCAGCCGATAGCCGCCCGCGACGAAGCCGAGCGCGGCGATCTCGCCTTCCGGCCGCGTGCTGATGGCGCCGGCGCGCGCCAGCATCTCCGGCACGGCGCCCGAGTCCCAGGGCCGCGACATCAACGCGACTTTGGCCTCGGCCGGCGACGGCGAGGCCTTGATCGCCGCGATGATCTCGTCGATGTTGGCGAGCGCGATCGCCAGGCCTTCCAGGATGTGGCCGCGCTCGCGCGCCTTGCGCAGCTCGTACACGGTGCGCCGCGTGACGATTTCGCGCCGATGCCGCAGGAACGCGTCGAGCATTTCCTTCAAGCTCAGCAGGCGCGGCTGGCCGTCGACCAGCGCGACCATGTTGATGCCGAACACCGTCTCCATGGTGGTCTGCGCAAACAGATTGTTGAGCAGGATCTCCGGCACTTCGCCGCGCTTCAGCTCGATGACGACGCGCATGCCGTCCTTGTCCGACTCGTCGCGCAGCCCGTCCGAGGCGATGCCGTCGATGAGCTTGTCGCGCACCAGATCGGCGATGCGCTCGATCAGCTTGGCCTTGTTCACCTGATACGGCAGTTCGGTGATGATGATCGCCTGCCGGTCGCCCTTGCCGACATCCTCGATGTGGGTGCGCGCGCGCACGTGCAGGCGGCCGCGCCCGGTCTTGTAGGCCGCGACGATTTCCTGCGCGCCGTTGATGAATCCCGCCGTCGGGAAGTCCGGACCGGGGACGATCTGCATCAGCTGCGCGAGCGTGATGTCCGGATTTTCGATGAGCGCGATGCACGCGGTGATGATCTCGGTCAGATTGTGCGGCGGGATATTGGTCGCCATGCCGACCGCGATGCCGGAGGAGCCGTTGATCAGCAGGTTCGGGATGCGCGTCGGCAATACCGCGGGTTCGCTTTCCGACTCGTCGTAGTTCGGATTGAAATCGACGGTTTCCTTGTCGATGTCGGCGAGCAACTCGCCGGCGAGTCTCGACATGCGCACTTCGGTGTAGCGCATCGCCGCCGGCGGGTCGCCGTCCACCGAGCCGAAGTTTCCCTGCCCGTCGACCAGCAGATAGCGCATCGAGAACGGCTGCGCCATGCGCACGATGGCGTCGTACACCGACGCATCGCCGTGCGGATGATATTTGCCGATGACATCGCCGACCACGCGCGCGGATTTCTTGTAGGCCTTGTTCCAGTCGTTGCCGAGCTCGCGCATCGCATACAGCACGCGCCGATGCACCGGCTTCAGCCCGTCGCGCACGTCCGGCAACGCGCGGCCGACGATCACGCTCATGGCGTAATCCAGATAGGATTTGCGCATCTCGTCTTCGAGATTTACGGGCAATATTTCGCGTGCGATCTCGGCCATTTGCGAGAGTCCGGATGAGCCTTCAGGCTCAATTTAAGCGGGTTTAAAGAAGGCGAGACATGGTCTCAACATGCGCGTAATTCTAGCACAGATCCGCCGCCGGTCTTAAGCCTCCGAGCGCGCGATTAGCCGATATACTTGGGCAATGCCCGCCGTTGCCGCCGATTTAAGCATCGAGGTCCGCTGGATTGTGCCCATGACGCGCGCGCGGCGAGGTCCTCGAAAATCACACTCTGATGGTGCGCGACGGCCGAATTGCTCGACCTGCTGCCGAGCCCCGGCGCGGCGGAACCTACGATCCGCCGTGGTACTGTGGAGCGCCCGAAGCACCTGCTGCTGCCGGGCTTGGTGAACGCGCGGACGCGGATGTGGTGCCCGCGCGGGGCCGCGCGGCCCGGCACCGCAAGCGGCTGCCGATGCGCGCGCAGCTGCGCATGGCGCAAGATGCTGAAGGCCGGCACGACCTGTTTTTGCGCCGCCGGCTACTTTACCCGGAGGCGGCCCGCGCGCGCCGCGGCGCAGGGGATGCGCGCGCTCATCGGGTTGCCGATCGCGCAATCCGGCCCTGGGCGCGGAGCGCCGGCCGAATATCTGACGCGCGCCCTCCAGTTCCGCGACGAGTACCGGGACCATCCCTCCATCGCGACCGCGTTTGCTCCGCTGTGCCCGAGCGACCTCGCCGATGAAACCTTGCGCGCATCGCCACGCTGGCCGACGAGCTCGATGCGGGCATCGTGATGTCGCTGCACGAGTCGCAGCGCGGAGGTCGACGCGATCGCTGTCCCGCCACGGCGTGCGGCCGATCGAGCGGCTGCAGGGGTTGGGCTTGCTCACACCGGCGCTGACGGCGGCGCACATGGTGCACGTCAACGCCGCGGACATCGCGCTCGCGCGGCGCGGCGGCATGGCCGTCGCCTTGTGCCTCGCAGGCGGATTTCTCTCGCGCGGGCGCCGGATCCGCCGGTCGCGGCGCTGGGCCGCCACGGGCCTGCGCCTGGGCCTCGGCAGCGCGGCGCCGTCCGGGAACGGCCAGACCTATGGACCGAAATGCGGCTGTTCGTGCTGCTGTTCGCAGCTAGTGAAGCCGGGCCGCGCCGGCGGACCGGGTATGAGAGCGTGGGGGGCGCTCGCCGCCGCCACCCGCGGCGGCGCGGCGCGCTCGGCCTCGGCGGAGATCGGTACGCTGGAGCGCGGCAAATGGGCGGATCTGTGCTGCGTCGATCTGCGCGGCCCCGCTGATGTCAGCCGCCCGGACCGATCCGCTGCGCCGATTGGTTTTCACCGGCGGCCGCGACATGGTCAGCGACGTCTGGGTTGCGGGCCGGCAGCTGCTCACCGAGGTGCACTTCACGCGGCTGGACTGGCCGAGCCTCGCGGCGCGCTTCGGCGCGTCGGCCGCGAATGACCGACTACGGGAGATTGCACCGATGAACATCTGCGGCACAAAACGCCGATCCGGCGGAACTCGCCAAGTTCACCGCGCTCGCGCAGAGCTGGTGGGATCCGAAGGGCCCGTCGAAACCCCTGCACGAACTCAATCCGTTGCGCCTGAAGTACGTCGAGCGCGTCGCTTGCCCTGCCTGGCAAGCAGATCCTCGATGTCGGTTGCGGCGGCGGGATCCTGTCCGAGGCGATGGCCCGCGCCGGCGCGCAGGTGCTGGGCATCGACCTTGCGCGGGCGGTGCTCGAGGTCGCCGAACTGCACGCCCTCGAGGCGAAGGTCGCGGTCGAGTATCGGGCCGTCGCCGCGGAGGAACTGCGCCCGCGAGCGCCCGCCGCGTTCGATGTGGTGACCTGCATGGAAATGCTCGAGCACGTGCCCGATCCCGCCGGCCGCTCTCGCTGCGCTCGGCGCTCTGGTGAAGCCGGGCGGCGATGTCATCGTGTCGACCTTGAATCGCAATCCGCAGGCGTTTGCGGTCGCGATTCTCGGCGCCGAATACATCGCGCGCGTCCTGCCGCGCGGCACGCACGAGTACCTGAAGTTCATCCGTCCCTCGGAGCTCGCGCGTTGGGGACGCGGCGCGCGGCGCTCGAGCTGCAGGATCTGACCGGCATCACCTACAACCCGCTGACCCGAGCGTTTCGCCTGTCGCCGGACACCCAGCGTCAATTACCTCGCGCATTTCTCGGCGCGATGGCGCGCTGACATGACCCGGCGCCCTGCGCGCGATCCTGTTCGACCTGGACGGTACGTTGCTCGACACGGCGCCGGACATGGTCGGCGCGCTGAACACGCTGCGCCTCGAAGCGGCGCCTTGAGCCGCTGCCCTTCGAGACGGTGCGCTCCGCGGTGAGCCATGGCGCGGCGCGCCTGGTCAAGCTCGGATTTCCGGACGCCGATCCGGCGAGTTCGGCGGCTTGCAGCGGCGCTTTCTGGAAATCTACCGCGCGGGCCTGGCGCGCGAGACGCGGCTGTTCGCCGGCATGGAGTCGGTGCTCGAGGCAACTGGCGGACGCGCGGACTCGCTGTCGGCATCGTCACCAACAAACCCGCCTGGCTCACCGATCCGCTGCTCGAGCAGCTGGAGCTGCGCGCCGCGATTCGCCTGCGTGGTGAGCGGCGATACGGTGAGCGAGCGTAAACCGCATCCGCTGCCGATGCTGCATGCCGCGAAGCTGGCCGGCGTCGCGGCCGGCGAATGCATTTATGTGGGCGACGCCGAGCGCGACATACAGGCCGCGCACGCGGCCGGCATGCCCGCCTTGGTGGCGACCTACGGCTACCTGCAGGCGGACGAGGATTGGCGGGCCTGGGGCGGCGACGGCTTTGTCGAGCGGCCGGCCGATCTGCTCGGCTGGCTCGAGCGAAGAATGGGCCCATGAGCGGACGCGGCAGTGTGGCCTCGCCGCCGGGGCCGGGGGCGTCCTTGGCTGCGTGCTCGGCGCGCTCGCCGCGCTGCTTTTGCGCGCCAGGCGCGAGCAGGCGCTGCGCATGGAATTGGAGCTGCTGCGGCTGCGGGTCAAGACCGAAGAGAGCGCGGCCGCCGAGCGCGAACAGGCGCTGGTGCGGGCGCGCGAGCAACTGCAGGGGGTATTCGCCGAGCTCGCCCGCGACAGCCTGAAGAGCAACAGCGAGGTGTTCCTGCAACTGGCGCGCGAACGGCTGGCGCGCCAGCAGCAGGACGCCGTCCGCGGCGCTGAAGGAACGCGAAACCGCCATCGAATCGATGGTGCAGCCGATCCGCGAAGCGCTCGCGAAGACCGAAGAGCAGATTCAAAGCATCGAGCGCGATCGCATCGATGCATTCGCGACCATCAAGAGCCAGATGGAGATGCTGGCGAGCGGACAAAATCTGCTGTCGCGCGAGACGCGCAATTTGGTGACCGCGTTGCGCCGGCCCGATGTGCGCGGCCAATGGGGCGAGATCACACTCAAGCGGCTGGTGGAATTGGCCGGCATGACGCGCGCACGTCGATTTCACCGAGCAGCAGCACCAAGTCACCGAGACGGCGCGATCCGGCCCGACATGATCGTGCACATGCCCGAACAGCCGCGACATCGTCGTGGACGTCAAGACGCCGCTCGATGCGTATCTCGCGGCCGTCGAGGCGCAGAGCGACGAGGAGCGCGCCGCGCAGCTGCGCCGCCACGCGCAAATCGTCGGCGCCCGCGTGCGCGAACTGTCGTCGAAGCAGTACTGGTCGCAATTCGAGCACAGCCCCGATTTCGTGGTGCTGTTCCTGCCCGGCGATCAATTTCTGTCGGCCGCGCTGCAGGAGAATCCCGGGTCTGATCGATGAGTCGCTGCGGCAAAACGTCATGCTGGCGACGCCGACCAGCCTCGTTGCGCTGTTGAAAGCGGTCGCGTACGGCTGGAAGCAAACCGTGCTCGCCGACAACGCGGCCGAGATACGCCGGCTCGGCGAGGATGCTGTACAAGCGGCTGGCGGTGTTCGGCGAGCATCTCGGCAAGACTCGGCAAATCCCTCGGCAACAGCGTCGATTCATTCAACAAGGCCGTCGGCTCGCTCGGAGCAGCAGGTAATGCCCGCGGCGCGGCGCTTTCCGGAGCTCGGGCTGCGCGTCAGTCGCGACATCGAGCCGATCGAGCCCGTCGACACGCTGGCGCGCACGCCGCGCGACGCGGCGACGCTGCAACCGGCGCGCCGCCGATGAGACCCCCACCGAGAGCACTTGAGGAGCCCTATCGCAGCCGCGCCGTTCCGCCGGGCACGGCGCGCTATTGGAGCTGGCTGTTCGCGGCGAACGACAGCCGCGCACCCCTGCTCGGCATCTACGCGCTGCTCGCCGAATGGCGCGCCCTGATGGATCCCGGCACCGAATCGGGCGTCGCGCAACTCAAGCTGGCATGGTGGCAGGAGGAGATGCAGCGTCTGGCCGCGGCAGCGCCGTGCATCCCATCAGCCGGTATCTCGCCGCGCTGCCGCGCGCGGCGGTCACCGATTTCGCGCCGCTCAGCGTGGCCGTCGAAGCGGCCGCGCAGGCACGTCGCGGGTGCTCCGCTCGAGCGCGGCGCGGACCTCGAGGCGCATGCCGAGCGCGCTGCGCGGCGGCCCGCTCGATGGTCGCTGCGCGGCTTGCCGGGCGAGCGCGCGATGAGGCGGACTGACGGACTGCTGCACTGCGTCGCAGCGCTGGCCGCGGCGGAGTACCTGGCAGGCGCGATCGCCGACTATCGGCGCGAGGCACGCATCGGCCGCGTCGTATTTCGCGGTCGATGAGCTGCTGGCGGCGCGGATCGAAAATGCGGATCTCGCCGCCGCCGAGCCGCCCGCTCATCTGCGATCCTATCTGGACGGGTTGCGCCGGCGCGCCGCGCAATTGTTTACCGCCGCCGCCGCGGTGCTTGCCGCGCGCCGAGCGAGGCACGCTGCGCCATTTGCTGGTGCTTGCGGCGCTTGGCGCCGAACATTTGAATGGTCCACAGGCCTCCGGCCGAGGCGGATTCTCGGCTGCAGCGATCTGTACTCGGCTTGGACCACGGCGCGGCGCGCCGCGCATGCTACCTGAATCCATTCGGAGCACTCATGTCGCTACCCAAACAATTCACCGCCGGCGCCGACTTGCTCGCGGGACGCGTGATCCTGATCACCGGAGCCAGCGGCGGGCTCGGCCGCGCGCTCGCCCTCGAATGCGCTCGCGCCGGCGCGAGCGTCATCCTATCGGGGCGCAACGCCGCCAAACTTGAGCGCCTCTACGATGAGATCGAGGCTGCCGGCGCACCGCAGCCCGCCATCGCCGTGCTCGATCTCGCGACCGCGACGGCCGTTGACTACGACCGGTTGGCGGAGACCATCGGCCGCGAATTCGGCAAGCTCGACGGCTTGGTGCACGCGGCCGCGCTGCTGGGCGACCGTACGCCGTTGGAGCAATACGACGTACCCACCTGGTGCCGGGTGCTGCACGTGAATCTCACCGCGCCGTTCATCCTGACGCAGGTGCTGCTGCCCAACCTGCGCAAGTCGGCGGATGCCTCCGTCATCTTCGTCAGCAGCGGCGTCGTGAAGAACTCCCGGCCGTTCTGGGGCGCCTACGCCGTGTCCAAGACCGGATTGGAGTCGGTGCGCAGCATGCTGTCGGAGGAACTCGAAGGCGAAGAGAATATCCGCGTCAATAGCGTCAATCCGGGCCGCATGCGCACCGCCATGCGCGCGGCCGCGTATCCGGCGGAGGATCCGAACACGCTTCCGAGTCCGGCGTCGGTCACCGGGCCGTTTCTGTACTTGCTGAGCGCGCAAGGCCGGGGTATCGACGGTGAGTACTTCGACGCGCAATGATCAAGGAGGAGCGAGACGATGACCAAACGAAGACTCCTGTCCAGCCTCGCCGGCTGCGCTCGGCGTCGCGGCGGCTTGGCTTTGCTCCGCGCCGCGCACCGGCTCGCCGACGCGCCGGTGAGCGCACGCCGAGCCGCTCGAAGGCGATTACGTCGTCCACGATTTCCGTTTCGCCTCCGGCGAGACGCTGCCGGAACTGCGCCTGCATTTCACGACGCTCGGCAAAGCCGCACCGCGATGCGCACGGGCGCGTCAACAACGCGGTGCTCATCCTGCACGGCACCGGCGGTTCGGGCCAAAGTTTTCTGGTGGACGAAGTTCGCCGGCGTGCTGTTCGGCAAAGGTCAGTTGCTGGACGCCAACCGCTATTACGTCATCCTGCCGGACGGCATCGGCCATGGCAAATCCAGCAAACCCAGCGACGGCCTGCACGCCCACTTTCCGCAATATGACTACGAGGACATGGTGGCGGCGCAGAACACGCTGTGACACAAGGTCTGCAGGTGGACCATCTGCGGCTGGTGATGGGCACCTCCATGGGATGCATGCACACCTGGATGTGGGCGAGAGCGCTATCCCGAATTCATGGACGCGCTGATGCCGCTCGCCTGCCTGCCGGTGCAGATCGCGGGACGCAATCGCCTGTGGCGCGACCTCCTCATGGATGCGATTCGCACGCGATCCCGCAGTGGCTGAAGGGCGAGTACCGCAGCGAACCCGTGGGCGCGCTGCGCAACGCCGCCGGCCTGCTGCTCATCGCCGGCAGCGCGCCGATCCAAATGCAGCTCTCGCTGCCGACGCGCGACGCCGCGGATCGAGTTCCTGCAGAAATACATGGAGCGCGAAATCGACGGACCTGGACGCGAACGACCTCTTGTAGCAGATCAACGCCTCGCGCGACTACGATCCTTCCGCCGGACTCGACAAGATCACGCGCGCCGCGTCATGTGGATCAATTCGGCGGACGATTTCATCAATCCGCCGGAACTCGGGATCGCGGAACGCGAGATCAAACGAGTGAAGAATGGGCGCTTCGTGCTGCTGCCGGCCTCCGATCAGACTCACGGCCATGGCACGCACACCTGGGCCGCGGTATGGCAGAAATATCTGGCGAATTGCTGGCTTCATCGGAGCCGAAGAGCGGGCGGCGTTAGGCCCGGGCGCCGCCCGGCTGCAATTGGGCTTCATGGGCCGCTTGGCGGCATCGATCTCATTGATCAACGCGTTGCGTTCGCTCGCCAAGCATGGCGCGCGAGTGCCCGCGCGGCAGTTCGCGCGACAGGTGCACCGGTCCGAAGCGCACGCGCATCAGGCGGCTGACGATCATGCCGCGCGCCGCCCACCAGTGCCGCACCTGCGCCGAGCGCGTCGCGCGCACCGTGACGTTGAGCCAGTGATTGAATCCTTCGCCGTACTGCGCGTCGGCCTGCAAAATGCTCATCGGCTCGCCTTCGCAGTCGGTGGCGCGCGCGAAACTCCTCGACCAGTTCATCATTGAGCGGCCCGCGCATGCGCAGCACGTAGTCGATGGTCAGCGCATGCACGCCGCGCGACACGCGATGCGCCCAGGATCCATCGTCGGTGAGAATCTCGAGTCCGCCGTCGACCGGCGGCATGGGTTGGATCGCGAGCCACCGGCCCGAGGAGCGCGGCAGATTCAGATGTTCGGCTGCGCGCGAGGTCGCCGCCTTCAGGTCGAGGGTCTCGCCCGGCGAGCGGTGGAACAGCAGTACGCGCAATTCCTTCGACTTCGGCGCATGCAATCGCACCGGCCGGCCGTCGAGCGTGATGCGATCGCGGGCCGTCGAGCTTCGCGCCGAGCGCCGGCACTTCGCCGTTGACTTGCAGCCGGCCTTCGCGAATCCAGCGCTCCACTTCGCGGCGCGAACCGATGCCCGCCGCCGACAACAGCTTTTGCATGCGAATCGTCGGCGCCGGATCCTGGCGGGCTGCCGTTTCGGCCGCTCCGCTACGGTTCGGGCGTTCTTTGCGGGGCGGGCGCGGCGCGCATCAATCCGCATCGTCTTGCGCACCGCGGGCGACCAGACCCTGCGGCCGCGGCTGCGTCGCGTCTGCCGCCTCCAAGTCTCTTCGTCCTGCAGCCGCGTCGCCACGCTCGCCCGATGCGGACAGCGGCCTCGATCGCCGCATCCGGCTCTACCTCGCGGCGACCTCGGGTCCGGCGCCCGGCAGCGTCAATTGCACGCGCAGATCCTCGAGCTCCTTGAGCTGCGCCAGCGTCGGCAGATCGTCGAGTTTCTTCAAATTGAAATAGTCGAGAAACTCCCGCGTAGTGCCGAGCAACTCCGGCTTGCCCGGCACATCGCGATGTCCGACCACCCGGATCCAGTTGCGCTCGAGCAGCGTCTTGATGATGTTCGGGTTCACCGCGACGCCGCGAATCTGCTCGATTTCGCCGCGCGTGATCGGCTGCCGGTAGGCCACCAGCGCCAAGGTCTCGAGCAGCGCGCGCGAGTACTTGGCCGGCCGCTCCTGCCACAGCCGCGACACCGGCTGCGCCACCGCGGCGCTGATTTGGATTCGATAGCCGCTCGCGACCTCCACCAGCTCGAGTCCGCGCGTCTCATAGTCCGCGCGCAAGCGCCTCGATCGCGGCTTGCACCTCATCGGCATTCGATCCATCGCGCTCGTCGAACAGGCCGACCAGCTCGTCCATGGCGAGCGGGCGGCCGGCGGCGAGCAGCGCCGCTTCAATCACATTGCGTACATATTGATCGTTCATTGAGTTCTCGCATGGGTCGTCGTTGGCGGCATCGTCATCGGCCACCAGTTTGAGGTGTCGGGCGGGATTGCCGAGACGCACATGCAGGGGCCCATAGGCTTCCGATTGCACTATTTCGATCAGTCCTTCGCGCAGCAGTTCCAGAATGGCGACGAAGGTGACGGTCACCCCGCGACGCCCCTCGTCGGGCCGAAACAGACGCACAAAATCCACGAACGCGCCTCCGTCAACGCCGACAACACATCGGTCATGCGCTGGCGCACCGACAGCGGCTCGCGCTGCACGTGATGGTGGGCAAACATGTCGCTGCGCGACAGCACCTCCTGAAAGGCCAGCAGCATCTCCTGCAGCGTGACCTGGGGCGGGATACGCACCACCTTGCGCTCGACGAGATCCGCGGACGCAACCCAGGTATCGCGCTCCAGCCGCGGCATTCGATCGATGCCCTCGGCGGCGCGCTTGAAGCGCTCGTATTCCTGCAGGCGGCGCACCAATTCGGCGCGCGGATCCGCTTCATCGGCGGCATCTTCCGTCTGCAACGCGAGGCAACAGCATGCGCGATTTGACCTCGGCGAGCGTCGCGGCCATCAGCAGGTACTCGCCCGCCAGTTCCAATTGCAACACCTGCATCAACTCGATGTAGCGCATGTACTGGCGCGTGATTTCGGCGATCGGAATATCGAGGATGTCGAGATTTTGCCGCCGGATCAGGTACAGCAGCATGTCGAGCGGGCCCTCGAACGCCTCGAGAAAGATCTCCAGCGCCTGCGGCGGGATGTACAAATCGCGCGGCATCTCGGTAATAGGCTGGCCCTCTACGACCGCAAAGGGCATCTCCGCCTGCACGTGCGCCGGAATGGCCTGCGGTGGTTCTGACCGGCGTATTGGGCACCAGCGTCAATTCGGGTTTCATCGATCTCCGGCAGATTCAACGGTAGTTCATGGCCATGGCTTGACGAACCGCGTCCATCGTGTCGCGCGCCGCCGCGCGCGCGCGTTCGCATCCCTCCGCGATGATACCGCGTACCAGTTCCGGATTCTCCTCAAACTCCTGCGCGCGTTTGGAAATGGCCGCAACCTCCTCGACCACCTTTTCGATCAGCGGTGCCTTGCACTCCAGGCAGCCGATACCCGCGGTGCGGCATCCCTGCTGCACCCACGCTTGAGTGTCGGCATTTGAATACACTTTGTGCAAATCCCACACCGGACACTTGTCCGGATCGCCGGGATCGGTGCGGCGCATGCGAGCCGGATCGGTTTGCATGGCTTTGAGCTTCTTGACGACGGAGTCCGGGTCCTCGCGAATTCCAATGGTGTTGTCGTAGGACTTCGACATCTTGCGCCCGTCCAAGCCTGGTATTTTCGGCGTCGCGGTGAGCAGCACCTCCGGCTCCGGCAGAATCGAGATGCCCGTGCCCTCGAGAAATCCGAACAAGCGGTCGCGGTCGGCGACCGTGAGCCGCGCATTGGACTCGACCAGCGCCCGCGCCTTGGCCAATGCGTCGGCATCGCCCTTTTCCTGATACTCCTTGCGCAGGGTCCGATACATCGCAGAATTGCGCGCGCCCAAGCTCTTGATCGCCTTCTCGGCCTTTTGCTCGAACTCCGGCTCGCGGCCGTAGATGTGATTGAAGCGGCGCGCGATCTCGCGGGTGATTTCAACATGCGCCACTTGATCCTCGCCGACCGGCACGTACTGCGATCGGTACAGCAAAATATCGGCGCTCTGCAGCAAGGGATAGCCCAGAAAACCATAGGTGCCGAGATCGCGCTCCGCCAACTGGGCCTGCTGGTCCTTATAGGACGGAACCCGCTCGAGCCACCCCAACGGGGTGATCATCGACAGCAGCAAATGCAATTCCGCATGCTCGGGCACTTTCGATTGAATGAACAGCGTGGCCACTCCCGGATTGAGCCCGGCCGCCAGCCAATCGATGGCCATCGTCCACACGTACTCCTCGATCTTGGAGGTATCCTCATAGCCGGTGGTCAGCGCATGCCAATCGGCGATGAAGAAGTAGCATTCGTACTGATACTGCAGTTCGATCCAATTCTTGAGCGCGCCGTGATAGTTGCCCAAATGCAGCAAGCCGCTCGGCCGCATGCCGGAAAGAACTCGACGATTTTGTATGGGTCCGCTCATGCGGCTATCCGATCAAGACGTTGATGACGCGACCGATGACCCGAAACGCCGGTTCGAACAGCCACCCGAGCATTCCGAGCGCGGACAAACCCAGCACCAGAAACAAGCCCACCGGTTCGATCTTCTCCAAACGCGCGCTCCACGGTGACGGCAACAGTCCCGCGAGCACGCGGCCGCCATCGAGCGGCGGAATCGGCAATAGGTTGAAGACGGCCAGCACCACGTTGATCACGATTCCCGCCTGCGCCATCAGCTCGATCCAGCCGACCAGCGTCTCATTGCCGTTGACTCGTGCAATCGCTCCGAGCACGGCGCACCAGAGGGAGGCCATGACCAGATTGGCGGCAGGACCGGCAAGCGCCACGAGGACGATCGAGAGCCGCGGATTGCGCAGCACTTTAGTGGCCACCGGTACGGGCTTGGCCCAGCCGAACATCGGCCCGCCGATCGCCATCAAAATACCCGGCACCAGCACGGTGCCGATGGGATCGATATGGCGCAAGCGGGTTCAGGCTCAATCGCCCGAGCATTTCCGCGGTCCGGTCGCCGAAGTACCGGGCCATCCAGCCATGCGCTACTTCGTGCAGGGTGATCGCAAACAGAACCGGGATTGCCCAGATGGAAACCTTATAAAGAAACGCAGATAAATCCAATGCTTGCACTCGTTATTTATATAAAATACGAGCTATTTCGCCCGCATTGAATGCTCATTATACGGTTGCGGCGTTCGCAAAGGGGGCAACGTCGCCGCGGCCGACACGCGCGACGACTGCGTCGGTCGCCCGACAGATCGATTACCGAGGTCGGCACCAGCCCGCAATTGCCGCCGTCGAGCACCAAATCCACTCGCCCGTCCAGCCGCTCCTGGATGTCCTTGGCGTCGGTACGCGGCAGCTCCTCGCCCGGCAGCAGCAACGTGGAACTCATGACCGGCTCGCCCAGTTCAGTCAACAGCATCTGCGGTACCAAGTGGTCGGGAACACGCAGGCCAATGGTGCCGCGCCGTTCGTGCTTCAAGCGGCGCGGCGTCTCGCGGGACGCTTTGAGCAGGAACGTATAGGCGCCCGGCGTGTGCGCGCGCAGCAGGCGATATTGCCAGTTGTCCACGACGGCGTACTTGCCGACGTCCTTAAGGTCGCGGCAGACCAGCGTAAAATGATGGTGGCGATCGGTTTCGCGAATGTCGCGAATGCGCTCCAAAGCCGCCTTATCGCCGATGTGACAGCCGAGCGCATAGCAAGAATCGGTGGGGTAGACGATCACGCCGCCGCCGCGCAGACAATCGACCGCTTGGCGAATGAAGCGCGTCTGGGGCGATACTGGGTGCAGTTGCAGATAAATACTCATGATCGAAAGGCTATGATACCCGCATGCAACAGCTCCTCGAGTGGTCTCCGCTCATCGTTTTTTTCCTCGTATTCAAACTGTTCGGCATCTATTGGGCCACCGGATCGCTGATGCTCATGTGCACGGTCGTGCTGCTGGCGCACCGCTGGCGCGCCGGCAGATTCAAGACCATGCACATCATCACGGTGGTGGTGGCGCTGGTTTTGGGCACGGCCACCCTGCTGCTGCACGATAAACGCTTCATTCAATGGAAGCCGACGGTGCTGCTCGGGCTCACCGCTGCCGCCTTTCTCGGCAGCACGGCCATAGGCAAACAGCCGCTCGCGCGGCGCATGCTCGAAGGCGTATTCAACGAACCGCTGGACATCTCACGGGCGAGTTGGTTGGTCATCAATTCATGTGGGCCGCATGGTTCGCGCTGCTCGCCGCCGCAAATATCTACGTCGCGCGAAATTTTGCGGAGGGCGTCTGGGTCAACTTCAAGGTATTCGGCATCACCGTGGCGATGATGCTGTTCATGATTCCCCAGGTCCTATGGCTGAGCGGCAAGACCAAACAGGTGCAATCGGGCGCCGCGCAGCCGTGAGCGGCGCGCTCGAGAAGAACGGGTGCGTCAGCGGCTGACCGCCGAATTTGCGCCCGCCCAGCTCATCATCGAGGACGAAAGCCACTTGCACGCCGGGCATGCCGGGGCCGCCGGCGGACAAAGCCATTTCCGCGTACGTATCGTGGCCGAGGCGTTCCGCGGCATCTCCCCCGTGGCACGCCACCGCCTGGTGTACGCCGCACTCGCGGAGATGATGAAGAGCGACATCCATGCGCTGGCGATCGAGGCCGTACCGCCGCCCGCCGAATGAGCGTTAGTGGTTTTCCGGAAGGCCGCGTGGTTTTTCGCCAATTGCCGCCAATTATCATAAACTGCCGCCCCCGGGCGCACCGGCCACGTCGGCCATAGTCGCCTCTTTTGCGTAGAGGATCCAAATGAGCCAATTTCTCCGTACACCGTGGACCGTGGCGTCCATCGTGACAGCCATTGCCGTGCTATCGGCCTGCGGAAAGACTCAGCAGGCGGCGGCGCCCGCGGCCGCGGACAAGCCGGCGCCGGCACCGGTCGCCATCGTTAACGGTGCGCCCATATCGCGCACCGAGTTCGACATCTATGTCAAAGGCCTGCTGCAGGGTAAGCAGCAAGAATTGACGCCGGAACAGAAGGACCAAGTGCTGGACGAGATGATCGGCATGCAGCTTCTGTCCGCTCAGGCCGACAAAGAAGGCTTGGAGAAGGATCCCGATATCGCCGCGCAGCTCGATGTTTTGCGCATGCGCGTGCTGGCCGACGCGGCCTCGCAAAAATATCTGAAAGGGCAAGAGCCGACGGACGCGGAATTGCATGCCGAGTATGAGACCGCACTCGCCGCGATGGACAAGACCGAATACCACGCCCGGCACATCTTGGTTGCCAACAAGGATCAGGCCGACGACATCGATGAAGAAAATCAAAGGCGGCGCGAAATTCGAAGATCTCGCGAAGGCTCAATCCATCGACGGCTCCAAGGCAAACGGCGGGGATCTTGGCTGGTTCACGCTGGCGCGCATGGTGAAGCCGTTCGCCGATGCCGTTAAGGGCCTGAAGAAGGGGGAAATCACCCCACAGCCGGTGCAAACACAATTCGGCTGGCACGTGATCCAGCTCGAGGATACGCGCGACGTCACGCCGCCGCCGTTCGATCAGGTCAAGGCCGCAGCTCACGAACGCCATGATCCAAAAGAAGCTGCAGGCGTACGTGGCGGAGTTGAAGAAGAACGCGAAAATCGAAAAGAAGCTTTAAGCGCTCCTTCGAAGGATTTCAATCCGTTCCGATGTAGCGGGTCCCCGAGGACCCGCTATTTTTTCAGCAACTTCAAAAATGCCGGCTCATCGAGCACCGGCAATGCCAAGTTCCTGCGCTTTCTTGAGCTTCGAACCCGCATCCTCGCCCACAACGACGTAGTCGGTTTTTTTCGAAACGCTGCCGCTGACTTTTCCGCCGCGCTGCGTGATGGCGTCCTGGGCCTCCTCGCGCGTCAAATTAACCAGCGTCCCGGTGAGCACGAAGGTCTTGCCGGCAAATGCCTCTTTGGGGCGAGCTTGCTGGCGGCGCCGGCCAAGTCAACCCGCTCGTCAGCAGCCGCGTCGACGAGCGCGGCATTCTCGGGGTTGCGAAAATACGCAAAGATGTTGGCCGCCACCACCGGACCCACGTCCGGCACCCGCTGAATCTCCTCCGCCGATGCGTCGCGCAGCACCGCCACGTCGCCGAAGTACTGCGCCAGCGCGAGCGCGGTCGACTCGCCGACATCGCGTATGCCGAGTGCGTACAGGAAGCGCGGCAGCGTGGTTTGCTTCGCTGCGGCGATCGCCGACTGCAATTTCTGCGCGGATTTTTCGCCCATGCGATCGAGCGTCGCCAAGCTGCTCGATTTCAAGAGCGAATAGATCGGCGGGCGTCCGCACCCAGTCCCGATCCACCATCTGCTCGATGAGCTTGTCGCCGAGGCCTTGAATGTCCAGCGCGCGGCGCGAGGCAAAGTGTTTGAGTTCCTCCTTGCGCTGCGCCGCACAGGTTCTGCCGCCGGTGCAGCGCGCGACGGCTTGATCGGCTTCGCGCACCACCGGCGATCCGCACACCGGGCAGCGCTTCGGCAATGCAACGGGTTTCGCGCCTGCGATCCGGCGCTCCGTCAGCACGCGCACCACTTCCGGGATGACATCGCCGGCGCGCCGAATCACCACGGTATCTCCCGGCCGCACATCCTTGCGCGTCATTTCGTCCATGTTGTGCAAGGTCGCGTTGCTGACGGTAACGCCGCCGACGAACACCGGCTCCAACCGCGCCACCGGGGTCAGCGCGCCGGTGCGCCCCACCTGGAATTCGATCTCGCGCACCGTCGTCAACGCCTCTTCGGCGGGAAATTTGTGCGCGATCGCCCAGCGCGGCGCCCGCGAGACGAAACCCAATTGCCGCTGCAGTTCGATGTCGTCGACCTTGTAGACCACGCCGTCGATTTGATACGGCAAGTTTGGCGCGAGCCGCGCCCATTTCACGGTAATACTCGAGGCACCCCTCGATCGACTCGACCACGCGCGATTGCGGGCAAATCTTGAAGCCCCAGCGCCGCAACGACTGCAGCATCTCGCCGTGATGTGCGGGCAGTTCGCCGCCCTCCACATAGCCGATCCCGTAGATGAACAGGTCGAGAGGACGGGCCGCCGTCATTCGCGGATCGAGCTGCCGCAGACTGCCCGCCGCGGCGTTGCGCGGATTGACGAAAATCTTCTCGCCGCGCGCCGCCGCCTCCTTGTTGAAGCGCTCGAAGCCGGCCAGCGGCATGAACACTTCACCTCGCACCTCGAGCACGCGCGGCGCCTGCGCCGTCCTCAATTTGAGCGGCAACGCCGCAATGGTCTTAAGATTCTGCGTGATGTCCTCGCCGGTCTCGCCGTCGCCGCGGGTGGCACCTCGCACAAACTCGCCGCCCTCATACAATGCGCTGATCGCCAGACCATCGAGCTTGGGCTCGGCCGAGTAGCGGATCGGTCTTGGATTCGGGAGGCGTTCGCGGATTCGCCGATCGAAGTCCCGCACTTCCTCGTCGCTGAAAGCGTTTTCCAGCGACAGCATGGGGACGCGGTGCCGTACGGCGCCCGAACGCAGCGACGGGCGCTGCCCCGACGCGTTGCGTCGGCGAATTCGCCGTGAGCAGTTTGGGGTAGCGCGCCTCGATGCCGCGCAGTTCGAGCATGAGCCGATCGTATTCGGCGTCCGGCACTTCTGGATCATCGAGTGCGTGATACCGATAGTTGTATCGCTCCAAGAGCTCGCGCAGCTGGGCGACCCGCGCCGCCGCACGCTTTGCCTCGCCCGCCTCGCTCTTTGCGCTCATGACGCGTGAGCTTAAGGTAATAGCGCCTGAAAGCGCGCCACGTCTTCGCGCAACGCCGCGGCACGCTGCGGCGAGAACGGCATCCCTTTGGCATCCTGCATGGTTCCGGAAAGTTCCCGCGCCAACTCGCGCGCCGTTGCCAATAGCGCATCGACTGTTTGCAGCGGCTCGAGCGGTCCCGGCAGCACCGCGAAAAAGGTCACGCCGCGAAATTCCTCGTCGGCCATCCGGTTGAGGTCGAAGGTGCCCGGCTCGATTAGGCTGGCGACGCAAAAGATGCTGCGTCCGTCGCTGTGTTTGCGGTGATAAACCTGGTACCGGCCATGGGCGAGTCCGTGCACCTCGAGCGCCGCCATCAGAGTCGTCCCCGCCCAGCGTGTGTCGCCCACCGCACACACGCGAACCGTCACGATTTTCTGCAATTCGGCCGCGTTGGGGGCTTGGGGCGCCGCGGCTGACACCAACGGCTCCGGCGACACCGGCGGCGGCACCGGCGGCACCGTTACGGGCGCCGGAGCGCTCTCGAGGGGCGGCGGTTCGGCCACGGGCTCCTCCGCGCTCAACTCCAACGGCTGGCGCCGGTCATCATGGGCTGATCCAGCGCGGGCACCCGCTCGAAGTCGGCGGTGCGGATGCTGAGCGGCTCCAACGGCGGCACGCCCCAGTCGCGAGTGTCGGCGGCATGGTGCCGTTTTTCGGCCGGCCCGGATTCGCCGGTGGACGCGCCGAACGCATGCGGCGCCGCCGCGGTCGACTCGCGCAGCTCGGCGATTTCCGGGCGCCTGTCCCGATCGACGCGCACTCCACCACCAAATGGCGCCGATCGCGAATATCCCCAGTCCCAACAGTATCCAGCGCAACTCGGCCAACTGACGGAGTCCTTACATCGCGGCCATGCGCACGGCCTCGTCCACGTCCACCGCCACCAAGCGCGACACGCCCGGCTCGTTCATGGTGACGCCCACCAATTGCGAAGCCATTTCCATGGTGCTCTTGTTGTGGGTAATGAAGATGAACTGCACGCTGCGCGACATCTCGCGCACGATGTCGCAAAAGCGCCCGACATTGTTTTCATCGAGCGGCGCATCGACCTCGTCGAGAAGACAGAACGGCGCCGGATTCAAATCGAATATCGCGAACACCAACGCCACGGCGGTCAACGCCTTCTCGCCGCCCGATAATTGGCTGATGGTGCTGTTGCGCTTACCCGGCGGGCGCGCCATCACCGAGACACCGGCCGACTGGGACTCTTCTCCTTCGAGTTCCAAATAGGCATGCCCGCCGCCGAATAAGCGCGGAAATTTCTCTTTGAGCCCCGCATTCACCCGATCGAAGGTATCCTGGAAGCGCGTTCGCGTTTCGCGGTCGATCTTGCGCATCGCCGATTCGAGCGTTTCGAGCGCATCGGTCAGATCCTTGCACTGGCGATCCAGGTATTCCTTGCGCTCCGACTGCTCCTTGAATTCGCCGATTGCCGCAAGATTCACTTGGCCCAGACGTTCTATTTTGCCTTTTGTCTCCTCGAGCTGCGATTCCCAGTCTTCCGCCGTCGCCTCCGCGGCGAGTCCCGCGAGCAAAGCAGCCAGCTCGAAATGCGTTGCGGCCAATTGCTCGGCGACGCTTTCACGGCGCACACGCACCTGCTGTGCGGCGAGCCGCGCTTCGTCCATGGCCGCGCGCGCCGAATCGACCCGCTCTTCGACCGCGGCACGCTGGGATTCGCGATCCCGCAACAAGGCGTCGAGCTCATCGCTCGCGATTCTTGCGGCGGTCAACTCGTCCTCGATCTGCACGCGGACCTCGAGTGCTTGCTCGAGCTTCGCGAGCAATCCGGTAAGCGGGGCTTCGCCCTCCGACAATTGCCGCGCCAATTCATCGCGGCGCTCGATCAAGTCTTGAAGTTGCTTTTCGACTCGCGTGAGCGTGACGCTCAAGGAAGCATGCGATGAGCGGCGCGACTCCACTTGCAGCGCCAATTCGCGCGCAACTTGCTGCGCGGCTTGAGCCGCGGCGCGCGCGGCGGCGAGCTCGGCACGCATGCGCTCGCGTTCTTGCTCGAGTTCCAGGCGTTTCGGTTCGAGCGCCGCCAAAGCATCGATCGCGGTTTCCATGCGGCCGCGCGCCGCCCGCAAATCGGTTTCCGTGCGCTCCAACTCGGCGCGCACATCCGCGAGTCCGGTCTCGAGTTCGTTCAAGCGCCGCGCGGCATCCGCCCTGCGGGCCTGAGCCGAATCGAACTCCGCCCGCCGGTCCACGTGCTCGCGATGCAGCCGGTTGACGTCGGTTTGAATTCGGTCCCGGCGGTCTTCGTGCTCGCGCACTCGTTCGCGGGTGAGTTCGAGCTTGTGCTCGAGATCCTTCACCTCTTGCGCAAGCCGGTTTACCTCGGCGCGAAGCTCGCGCAACGACTCCTCGCGCTCGATGACGCCGGTATGCGGCTCACGATCGCGCGACAGCCGCAGCCAGTCCGGGCCCAGCCAAATGCCGTCCCGAGTGACCACCGATTGACCTGCCGCCAAGCCGCGCCTCATCTTGAGCGCCTCGGCCAAAGTCTCGGCCGCAAACACCGACGAAAGCACGGAACTCAAGTATGGCGCGCCTTGCACTTTCGCCTGCAAGCAGGTCGAATCGGGCGCCACGGATGGACTTAAGCTCGGGCTCACGACCGCGAGATGTCCGCCGTCGAAACTCGCCAGAAAATCGGTCACGCTGTCGAGACCGTCGACGCATACCGCCTCGAGGTAGGAGCCGAAGACCGTCTCGACGGCCCGCTCCCAGCCGCGGTCGACGCGCAGTTGCTGCGCGACGCGCGGTTGTTGGTCGAGCGAATGCGCCTTGAGCCACTGGGTGACTTTGCCGGATACCTTGCCGAGCGCAGCCTGCTGCAGCGCTTCGGTGGATACCTGGGAACCCAGGGCCTGCTGCCAGCGTGCCCGCAGAGCGTTGAGAGCCTGAGTCTGCTCGCGCTCGCCGTCGCGCGCCAGCGAAAGCTCCGCTAACAGTTCTTGCAGCTCGGTCGCCGCCTTCTGGCCCGCACTCTCGGCCTGTGCCGCATGCTGTGCGAGCGTCTCCAAGGCAACCGACGGCTGCAATTGGGCGAGCGTCGAACGCTCCGTTTCCTGGCGTTCCTGCTGCTGCAGCAGCCGGCGTTGCTGATTTTCCAGCTCCTCGATTCGTGCGCGTTCGACCTGCGTCTCGCGTTGGGCCATCGCGACCGATTGCGCATGCGCGTCCGAGGCGTGCTGCCAAGTCGCGAGCGCATGTTCGCAGCCCTCCAACAAGCGCGACGCCTCGCGCTCCTCGCCATGCGCGAGATCGAGACCCGGTACCATGGTGGCGAGCTCGGACGAGAGCGCTTCGAGCTGGCTGCGATCGCGCTCGATGACGCCGGTGAGATCGGAAACCTGCGCTTGGGCTTGATCCAAATCCGAACGCTGCCGCTGCCGCAATTCGCGCGCGTACTGGATGCTCTGTTCGATCCGCGTGACTTCGGCGCCGGCGCCATAGAATCGCGCCTGGATGGCGCCGAGCGTTTCCGCACTTGAGGACTGGTCGACGCGGATCTGTTCGATCTGCGATTCCGCTTCGCGCAGATCCGCGAGCACCGCATGCATCGCCGTTTCGCAGCGGGCGGTTGCCGCATCGCGAACGCCCGCCTCCAGATCCAGACTCTGCAAGCGCAGCGCCAGCAATTCGGCCTGCAATTTGCGCTCCTTTCTTTCAACGTCTGATAACGCCGCGCGGTCGCGGCCTGGCGCTGCAAGTGGCGAATCTGCTTCTCCACTTCCTCGCGCAAATCGTTCAAGCGGTCGAGGTTCTCGCGCGTCTGGGCAATCCGGCTTTCGGTTTCGCGGCGCCGCTCCTTGTAGCGCGAGATGCCCGCCGCCTCCTCCAAGAACGCCCGCAAGTCATCCGGCCGCGCCTCGATGACCCGCGAAATCATGCCCTGCTCGATGATGGCGTAGCTGCGGGTGCCCAGGCCGGTTCCGAGGAACAGCTGCGTGATGTCTTTGCGGCGCACTTTGATGCCGTTGATGTAGTAGTCCGAGGTCCCATCGCGGCTCACCGCGCGCCGCAACGCCACTTCATTGTAGTTCGCGTATGCACCGCCGATCTTGCCGTCGGAGTTGTCGAATACCAACTCCACCGAGGCGGTACCCAACGGTTTGCGCGCGACGGAGCCGTTGAAGATCACGTCCGCCATGGACTCGCCGCGCAGGTGCTTGGCGGAGATCTCGCCCATCACCCAGCGCACGGCGTCGATGATATTGGATTTGCCGCATCCGTTCGGACCGACGACGCCCGTCAGGCTGCTGGGAAAGGTAATCGTGGTCGGATCGACGAAGGACTTGAAGCCTGCAATCTTGAGTTTCGTTAGGCGCATCAGTTTCTATCAACCTTGAGTAGGACGGGCCTTTGCAGACCTTTAGCGACCGCCAGGCGCGTGGCCGCCGATGTGGCGCGTAGTGTAAAGTAATCGACACTTTCGTAAACCCCTGGCGCAATGAGCACCTCCCTCGAAATCTTCGCAAATCCGGCGCCCGAACGGGACTACACGATCCGGATGACTATTCCGGAGTTCAGCTGCCTGTGTCCGAAAACCGGACAGCCGGATTTTGCGACCTTGAAGCTCGAATACGTCCCGGACGAGCGCTGCGTGGAATTGAAATCCCTGAAGCTCTACATTTGGTCGTTCCGCAATCGCGGCGCATTCCACGAAGCCGTGACCAACGAAATATTGGGCGACCTGGTTGCTGCCACGTCGCCGCGATTCATGCGCCTGGTGGCCGAATTCAACGTCCGCGGCGGCATTTACACCACGATCGTGGCCGAACACCGCCGTCGCCGGGTGGCAGAACCCCGCCCCGGTCGCCCTGCCGTAGCCCTTGGGACCCCAAGCCAAAGCCTGGGGCACGCGGCCGCCCGGCCGGCTAGGCCGCCGATTTGCTTTTCAATCAAAGAGTTAGAATATTAAATAAAGTTAAAAGATGTGCCCCCGACGGCCTGTACAGGCCGCAATGCGTCGGTATAATCGCGCGCTCTTTCGTTAGGAGGCGGAGACTGCAAATGCCCTCGAAAAAACCAAATAAAGCGGCTAAAAGGCCAGGAAAGGCGATCCCCAAGAAAGCTACCCGCAAAGTAGCCGTTGCCAAGAAGGCAGCACGACCGCCCCCTAGCCTCAAGCCCACGACCGCCACATCGAAGGTAACAGTGAAACCGCACAAACCAGCCCCCAAACCCGCAGCCGCCAAGGCCGCGGCGGCAAAGCCCGCAGCTCCCAAGCCCGCAGCCGTAGTGGCCAAACCGGCCGCCGTCAAGCCCGCAGCCGTCCATGCGAAGGCGCCCAACGGATCTACCCGAGCCGCACCCAAGCCGGACGATCGCCGGCAAAGCCGAGAAGGTCGCGCCGATCAAATTCGATACCCGTCCCCTGGTGATGCCGACGCGCGTCCCGCAGAACGACGACGACGCCGACGGCGATCGGCGTCTCCGCGAGTCTGCTGGCGGGTCCGCGCAATGTGAAACCGTACATCGCGCGCCGCGGCGAGCAGTACATGAACAAGGAGCAGTTGGAGCACTTCGCTCGCATACTGCAGAACTGGAAGCGCGATCTGATGGTCGAGGTCGACCGCACCGTGCTGCACATGAAGGACGAGGCGGCCAATTTCCCGATCCGAACGACCGGGCGACGCAAGAAGAGGAATTCAGCCTGGAACTGCGTACCCGCGACCGGGAGCGCAAACTGATTCGCAAGATCGACGAGGCGCTGAAGCGAATCGAGGACGGCTCGTACGGCTACTGCCTGGAGACCGGCGAGGAGATCGGCATCAAGCGCCTCGAAGCGCGGCCGGTCGCAACGCTCTCGGTGGAAGCGCAGGAGCGGCGCGAACGCCGCGAAAAGCAGTACGGCGACCGCGACGACCGATACCGATAGCACACCGGCCGATAGCGGCAGCGGGCCTGCGGCAGCCGCCCCGGGCCGCTATGTCGGCCGATTCGCCCCCTCGCCGACCGGCGATCTGCACCTGGGGTCTTTCTACACCGCGGTGGCGAGTTATCTCGATGCGCGCGCCACGGCGGCCGCTGGCTGCTGCGCATCGAGGATCTGGATCGCCCGCGCGAAGTTGCCGGATCGGCGGCGGCCATCGTCGAGCACGCTCGAGGCATTCGGCTTCGAATGGGATGGCGAGATCGTTCGACAGTCGGATCGCACCGCGCACTATGCAGCGGCACTCGATGCGCTGCGCGCCCGCGGCTTGACCTTCGAGTGCTCCTGCAGCCGCAGCAAGCTCGCCGAAGAGGACCGCTACCCGGGTACCTGCCGCGAGCGCCCGCTGCTCCCGGGCGTGCCGACGGCCACGCGACTGCGCGTCGATCCGGGCCATGTGCAATTCGCGGATCGCATTCAGGGTATCTATCGGCAAGACGTTGCGGCGGCGGTCGGCGATGTGATTCTCAAGCGCCGCGATCGGGTGTTTGCCTACGTGCTGGCGGTGGTGGTCGACGATGCCGCCCAGGGCGTCACGCACGTGGTGCGCGGCGCGGACCTCCTGGACAACACACCCCGTCAAATCTACCTGCAGCGAGCTGCTCGGGCTGCCGACAGCCCAAGCTACGCGCATGTGCCGGTGCTCGTGGAAGCCGACGGCGGCAAACTGGCCAAGTCGGCGCGCAGCGTCCGCCTGGAGCGCCGCGTGGCGCTGCCGCAACTGCTGTCGAGTCTTCGAGCTCTTGGGCCTGGCACCGCCGCCGGTCCTCGCGAGCGGCCACGATCGCCGCAGCATGGGCCTGGGCGATCGGAGCGCTGGGACATAAAGCGGGTCCCGAGGCGCCTACGCTGCGCGCTGACGGCTTGCCTATGAATCAGAAAAAGCCGACTTGCCTTAGCGCTGCATTGCGCTATCCTTTGATTTCAGTATCCAACGACTGGTCATTGGTGGTCAGGCACGAACCGGCATCTTCCGGTAGCGCGTCGGCCAACACGAGCGAGGAGCCCTATGAGCGATCCGCGAGTGATTAAAAAATATCCGAATCGTCGCCTCTACGATACCGTCGAAAGCCGGTACATCACATTGGCGGACGTGAGACGGTTGGTGGTCGAGAAAATCGACTTCGTTGTCGTGGACAAGAAAAACAACGTCGGACATCACGCGCAGCATTTTGCTGCAGGTGATCGCCGAGCAGGAGCATCTTCCCGAGCCGATTCTGACTCAGGAATTCATGGTCAACGTGATCCGCTCGTACGGCAGCAGCCATCAGGGCCGGTGAGCGGTCACTTGGAACAAGCCTTGAAGCAGTTCCTGAGTCAGAACCAGCCGGTTCGCGAGCGCGCGAAGCCGTTCGCCGCGAGCGGATGCACGCCGCGCCTCGCACGCCGGAGGAAGGTTACAAGGCGCTGTCCGCCGGTGCGGATCCGCGACAACGAGAAGGATCGCGAGGAGTCGAATCTCACCAAATGACGCAGCGCTCCTTCTTGACCATGGGGCTCGAATCGGGAATCTCGAACGCCGCCTGAAATTCGCGGCTGTTGGCGAGCGTGGCGTTGGTGCGGTACTCCGCCGGCGGGTGCGGGTCGGTGGTGACCAATTCTTGAGCTTGCTCCGGGCGTATCGCGCCTGCCCAGGAATGCGCAAAGGCAATGAAGAACTGTTGATCCGGCGTGAACTGCCCGATCGCCGGCGGACGTGTCGGCGGACGGCCGCCGGCAGCGCATGCAGCGCGCGCCATGCCAAGCATCAAACCGCCGAGGTCCGCCGCGGCCTCCCCGGTCACCAAGTCGCCCTGCACATGCAAGCCTCCGCTCACGGTGAATCGCGAGTATTGCTCGGCGATGCAGCGCGTCGCTTCGCGGAATTTCTGCAGGTCCTCGGGCGCCCACCAGTCCTTGAGATTGCCGTGGCCGTCGAATTTCGCGCCTTCGTCATCGAATCCATGCGTCATCTCGTGGCCGATGGTCGCGCCTGTCGCTCCGTAATTGACGGCGTCCGGCCAACTCACGTCGAAATACGGCGGCTGCAGGATTCCCGCCGGGACGTTCAAACTGTTCATCGACGGGTCGTAGTAGGCATTCACCGTCTGCGGCGTCATGTACCACTCGCTGCGATCGACGGGCTTGCCGATCTTGGCGAGCTGGCGCTTCTGCTCGAATTCGTTGGCGCGCAGCACGTTGAGCACGTACGGGACCGCGGTCGATCTCGAGCGCCGAATAGTCGCGCCAGCGATCCGGATAGCCGACGCGCAACTCCATCAGATCGAGCTTCTGCTGCTGCGGCCTGCCGCGACGCGGGCGTCATCCAGTGCGAGCGTCGCGAGATCCGCGCGCAGCGCGTCGCGAATGCGCGCGACCATGGCAACGGCCGCCTGCTTTGGCCGCGGGCGAGAATTTCTGCGCCACATAGAGCTCGCCGATCGCGAAACCCAGCGCCTCGTCTTCGGCGCGCAGCACGCGCAGCCAGCGCGCCTGCAATTCCTCGCGCGCCCGTCAGCACCGCCGTCATGCGAAAATCCTCGTCGACGAACGGCTTGGAAAGATACGGCGCGTAGGCTGTCGATGAGCTGCCAGCGCAGATAGGTCTTCCAATCGGCGAGCGAGGTGTGCGTCAATTCCCGGTCGACAGCCTGGAAGAATTCCGGCATCGCCGACGTTCAGCGAGACGATCTCCGGATGCCCCAGCTCCGCGAACAATGCGCGCCAATCGAAGTGCGGCGTGAGCGCGTCGGCGCCTTCGAGCGTCATCGGATGGTAGATGGCGATGGGGTCGCGCTGTTCGACGTCGGGCATCGATGCCGCCGCCAGGCGCGTCTCCAGCGCCATGACGGTCTTGGGATTCGCGCGCTGCGGCCGCCGGCGTATCGCCCAGCAGTGCGAACATGCGTGCCACGTGCCGGAGATAGGCCGCGCGCGCGGCCCCGAAGTCGGCTCGCTCTTAAGATAGTAATCGCGGTTCGGCAACCCGAGGCCGCCTTGGCTCGCGACCGCGATGACCTGCGTGCTGTCCTTGAAATCCTGCATCTGGCCGATTTGCAGCGGCGCATCGACGCCGATCTCTTGCAAATGCGCGAACTCGGCCGACAGTTCGATCGGACGTGCTGATGGCCGCAATGCGCGCGAATTCCGGCTGCAGCGGCGTGATGCCCGCCGCCTCGATGGCGCGCTCGTCCATGCCGCTCGAGTAAAAGTCGGCCACTTTGCGCTGCGCGCTGCCCTCGGGCCGAGTCTCCTCGGCCAAGCGATTCCACCAGATCGCGGATGAAGCTCTGGTTCTCCTGCTCCAGAATCGTGTCGACGCCCCAGTAGGAGCGGTCGGGCGGGATGGGGTGGGATTTGAGCCAGCCGCCGTTCGCAAAGCGAAAGAAATCCACGCGCGGCGCGACCGAGCGGTCGAGCCACTCGGATATTGGCCGTCGGCGCTTGCGAGGCCGTCCGCCGCTCGCCGTCGCGGAGCGACTCGGCCCGACGCGGTCCCGCTGCAGCCGCGCAACTGAGCGCGAAGCGCCACCGCGAGCGAGCAGCGCCGGCATCTAAGCCGCGCCAATCGAAAAAAATCTCTCGAGCCGCCTCTCGTTAGGCCGCGTCGACATTGCGCATCGACAGGCGCACGCGGCCCTGCCGATCCACCTCGAGAACTTTGACGCGCACCACATCGCCTTCCTTGAGCTTGTCGCCCGACGCGCTCGACGCGCTCCTCGGAGATCTGCGAGATGTGCACCAAGCCGTCGCGGCCCGGAAGAATCGTCACGAACGCGCCGAAATCCATCAGGCGCGCGACCTTGCCTTCGTAGACCCGGCCGACCTCGACGTCGGCGGTGATCAATTCGATGCGCCGCTGCGCTTCGCGGCCGGCGGCACCCTGCACCGAGGCGATCTTCACCGTGCCGTCGTTCTCGATGTCGATCGACGTGCCGGTCTCTTCGGTGATCTGCCGGATGACGGCGCCGCCCTTGCCGATCACGTCGCGGATTTTCTCCGGATCGATCTTCAAGGTGATGATGGTGGGCGCCCACTCGGACATGTTCTCGCGAGGCTTGGAGAGCACCTTGTTCATCTCGCCCAGGATGTGCAGGCGGCCGTCGCGCGCCTGATCCAGCGCCACCTTCATGATCTCGCGCGTGATGCTCGTGATCTTGATGTCCATCTGCAGCGCGGTGATGCCGTCTTTGGTGCCGGCCACCTTGAAATCCATGTCGCCGAGATGATCCTCGTCGCCCAAGATATCGGTCAGCACCTGGAAGCGCGCGCCTTCCTTGACCAGGCCCATCGCCACGCCGGCCACCGGCGCCTTGATCGGCACGCCGGCGTCCATCAACGCCAGGCTGGTGCCGCACACCGAAGCCATGGAGCTCGAACCGTTCGACTCGAGAATCTCCGACACGACGCGGATCACGTACGGGAATTTCTCCACGTCCGGCATGACGGCCTTGACGCCGCGCTTGGCCAGGTTGCCGTGGCCGATCTCGCGCCGCTTCGGCGAGCCCATCATGCCGGTCTCGCCGACGCTGAACGGCGGGAAATTGTAGTGCAGCATGAACGGCTCTTTGCGCTCGCCCGTCAGCCCGTCGATGATCTGCGCATCGCGCCCGGTGCCCAGGGTGGTGACCACCAGCGCCTGCGTCTCGCCGCGCGTGAACAGCGCGGAACCGTGGGTTCGCGCCAGCACGCCGGTGCGGATATTGATCGGCGCGCACGGTCTTGGTGTCGCGCCCGTCGATGCGCGGCTGTCCGTCCGAGAATCCGCTCGCGCACCAGCCGATATTCCAGATTGAAAAACTCGCGTGCCGACTTGGTCGGCGGTGAATTTCGGGCGCCTCGCCCGTTGCGCGAGCGCCTCGAGCGCGGCGGCTCTTGATTTCCCCGATCTTCGCGTAGCGCTGCTGTTTCTCGGTCAGCGCATAGGCCGCGGCCAGATTCTTCTCGGCGAAAGCGCTGACCGCGTTCTTCAATTCCGTGTTCGGTTCCGGCGCGACCCATGTCCATTTCGGCTTGCCGGCTTCCGCCGCGAGTTCCTTGATGGCCTTGATCGCGGTCTGCATCTGCTCGTGGCCGAACATCACCGCGCCGAGCATGACTTCCTCATCCAGGCCGTCGGCCTCGGATTCCACCATCAGCACGCCTTCTTCGGTGCCGGCAACCACCAGGTCGAGCTTCGATTCGGCGAGCTGCGTCGCCGTCGGATTGAGGATGTACTTGCCGTCCATGTAGCCGACGCGCGCCGCGCCGATCGGACCCATGAACGGCATGCCGGAAATCGCCAGCGCCGCGGAGGCGCCGAGCAACGAGGCAATGTCGGGATCGACTTCGGAATTGACCGATAGCACCGAGGCCACGACTTGCACGTCGTTGGTGAAGCCTTCCGGGAAACAGCGGCCGGATCGGCCGATCGATCAGGCGCGAGGTCAGCGTTTCCTTCTCGGTGGGCCGGCCTTCGCGCTTGAAGAAGCCGCCGGGAATGCGGCCCGCGGCGTAGGTCTTCTCCTGATAATTGACGGTCAGGGGAAAGAAATCGCGGCCCGGCGTCGCCTTCTTCAGGCCCACCGCGGTCACCAGCACCACAGTCTCGCTCATGGTCACGAGCACCGCGCCGTCGGCCTGACGCGCGAGCTCGCCCGTCTCGATGGTTACGGTGTGATCGCCATACTGAAAACTTTTCTTGGATAGCGCTCACTTAGAGCCCCTTCTGTCGGAATGATTGATCGGAAGCGCCAAGACGCTTGCAGCGGCCGGCGAGCGGCGCCTGTTAGCGGCGTAACCCTAAGCGTTCGACCAATTGCGTGTACTTGTCCGGCGTTTTGCTCTTCAGATAATCGAGCAGCTTGCGGCGCTGATTGACCATCTTGAGCAGTCCGCGGCGCGATGCATGGTCGGCTTTGTGCGTGGTGAAGTGCTGGCTCAAGCCGTTGATGCGCTCGGACAACAAGGCAATTTGAACTTCGGGGGAACCGGTGTCTTGCGCGCTGCGCTGGAATTTACCGACGACGCCCGTCTTTTCTTCGCGAGTAAGTGGCATTGAAATCAAACCTCAATCAATAACTTAGACCTTTTAAGAAGGCGCGCATTGTACGCGTCGCGGCACTTGCTCTCAAGCTCGATTCGTGGCCGCCGCGAAATAAGCCGCAGCGGCACCAAGCGGCCCGCCGGCTCGAATCGCCCCCAAACCCAGAAATCCCAGCCCCGCCGCATAGATCCGCACGATTCCGGGGAATTCCGACGGGTATGGAAACGGTCTGGCCCTGCCGAAACGCGCTGACCCCGCCCGCCGGCAGATCCAATCGCCGCCAGTCGGTCAAGCGCCGCATCCACGGGCAGCAGCACTGCGGCGCGCTGCGCCGCGGCTCATGGATTCCAATGCCTCGAACGTCCACTGCGGTTCGCACGCGAACGGCGCCACGCCGAGGCGCCGCAAGCCGACCAGATGGCGCGATGGTGCCGAGCCGCGCCGCCAGATCCTCCGCCAAGCACGCGGATGTAGGCGCCTTTCGTGCAGCGCACTTCGAATGACAGGTCCGGCGCCTGCCAATCGAGCAGGCGCATGTCGTGAATCACGATCGCGCGCGGCGCGCGCTCGCGCGTGATGCCCGGCGCGCGCATACTCGTACAGGGGCTTGCCGTCCTGTTTGATCGCCGAATGCATCGGGCGGCACCTGCGGATACTCGCGCGGAAACTCGCTCAGCGCCTGCTGCAGCTGCTCGCCGCGAGAACGTGCGGCAGCTCGCGCCGCTCGATCACCGCGGATTCGCGGTCGGCGCTCGGCGTGCGCTCGCCGAGGCGCACCGTGACGCGGTAGGTCTTGTCGGCGTCGAGCAGCTGCGCGCCGAACTTGGTGGCTTCGCCGAAGCAGATCGGGCAGCATCCCGAGGCCAGCGGATCGAGCGATCCGGTGTGCCCCGCCTTGCGCGCGTCGAACAGGCGCTTGACGCGCGCGACCGCTCCCGCCGAGCTCAAGCCCAGCGGCTTGTCGAGCAACAAAATGCCGTGGATGTCGGCACCGGACTCAGCCCTCGTCGATCACATGGTCGTCTCGTCCGGCATCGCTGCTGCGGCGCGGCCGAGCCGCTCGTGGCGGGCTTGTTGACCGAGTCGATCAGCTGCGTCAGGCGCACGCCGTGCTCGATCGAGGTGTCGAGTTCGAAGCTCAAGGTCGGCGTGTAGCGGATCATCAAGGATTTCGACAAGGCGTTGCGCAGGAATCCGGCCGCGCTCTCCAGTCCGCGCTGCACCTTCGGGTCCGGCCCGTCCTTGCCGAACACCAGGTAGTACACCCGCGCCGTGCGCAAATCGCCGGTGACATTGACCGCGGTGATCGTCACGTTGCCGATGCGCTCATCCTTGACGTCGCGCCGCAGCAGCTCGGTCAGCTCGCGCTGGATCTGCTCGCCCAATCGCCGCGCCCGCGGATTGTCTTTGGCCATAGTCTTTCGAAGTGCGTCTCGACGCGCGCGACGTCTAGACAGCGTGCGCGCCACTTCCACCCGCGAATAGCATTCGATCTGGTCGCCTTCCTGCACGTCGTTGTAGTTCTTCACGCCGATGCCGCACTCGGTTCCGGCGCGCACTTCGTTGACGTCGTCCTTGAAGCGCTTCAAGGATTCCAGCGCGCCCTCGAAGATGACCACGTTGTTGCGCAGCACGCGGATCGGAAAATTGCGGCGCACGTAGCCGTCGATCACCATGCAGCCGGCGACCGTGCCGAACTTGCTCGAGCGGAACACGCTGCGCACTTCGGCGAGGCCGACGATCTGCTCCTTGACCTCGGGCGCCAGCATGCCGGTGAGCACCGCTCGGATGTCGTCGATGGCCTCGTAGATGATGCTGTAGTAGCGCACATCGACGCCGTGTTCCTTGATCGCGGCGCGCGCCGCCGCATCGCCGCGCACGTTGAACGCGATGATGCGCGCCTTCGAGGCGGCGGCCAGCGTGACGTCCGACTCGGTGAGACCGCCGACGCCGGAGGCCACGATGTTGACGGCCACTTCGCCGGTCGACAAGCCGTTCAGCGAATCGCGCAGCGCCTCGACGCTGCCCTGCACATCCGCCTTGACCAGCAGCTGCACCAGATTCGGCCTTGCTCTCGCCCATGGTCGAGAACACGTCCTGCATGTTGGCGCTCTTCTGCGCGAGCTTGACGTCGCGCGATTTCGACTGGCGATGCATCGCGACTTCGCGCGCCTTGCGCTCGCTCTCGACCACCAGCAGCTCGTCGCCCGGCATTCGGCGCGCCGGACAAGCCCAGCACCACCACCGGAATCGAGGGACCCGCCGCGTCGACCGGCTGTCCCGGCCTCGTCGAACAGCGCCCGCACGCGGCCGAATTCCTGGCCGATCAGCAACGGGATCGCCGAGCTTCAGCGTGCCGCGCAGCACCAGCACGGTCGCGACCGCGCCGCGGCCCTTCTCGAGGCTCGACTCGATCACGTAGCCGGCCGCGAGTCCCGCGGTCGGCGCCTTCAACTCGAGCACTTCGGCCTGCAGCAGCATGCTGTCGAGCAGCTGATCGACGCCCTGGCCGGTGCGCGCCGACACCGGCACGAAGATATTCTCGCCGCCCCACTCCTCGGGTATCACGCCGTACTTGGTGAGTTCCTGCTTGACCTTTTCCGGATCCGCCTCCGGCTTGTCGATCTTGTTGAGCGCCACGACGATCGGCACCTTGGCCGCCTGCGCGTGCTGAATCGCTTCGATGGTCTGCGGCATGACGCCGTCGTCGGCGCCGACCACCAGGATCACGATGTCGGTCACCTGCGCGCCGCGCGCGCGCATGGAGGTGAACGCCGCATGGCCCGGGGTATCGAGGAAGGTCACCATGCCCTTGGCGGTCTCGACGTGATAGGCGCCGATATGCTGCGTGATGCCGCCCGCCTCGCCCGCCGCCACCTTGGTGCGGCGGATGTAGTCGAGCAGCGAGGTCTTGCCGTGATCGACGTGTCCCATCACGGTCACCACCGGCGGCCGCGGCAGCACCTCGAGCGAGGAATCCGTCTCGCCCTGCAGATCGTCCTCGATGACGTTTTCCTTGCGCAGTACCGCGGTGTGGCCCATTTCCTCGACCACCAGCACGGCCGTGTCCTGCTCGATCATCTGATTGATCGTCGCCATCACGCCCATGTTCATCATGACCTTGATGACTTCGGTCGCCTTGACCGCCATCTTTTGCGCGAGCTCGCCGACCGTCATGGCCTCGCCGATCGCCACTTCGCGCACCACGCGCGCCGTCGGCATCTCGAAGCCATGCTTGGTATCGGCCTCGCCGCCGACGGAGCGGCGCCGGCCGTCGCGCGATTTCTTCTTCTTGTGGCGCGAACTGACGTCGCCGACGATGTGCAGCTCCTGGCGGCCATAGCGGGTCGCCTTGTCGTCGACGACTTCGCGCGCCGCCTTGCCGGGTTTCGCCGCAGCGGCGGCTTTGCGCTCGCGCTCGGCCTGCTCGCGCGCCTGTACCTCGGCCTGGCGCCGCGCCTCTTCCTCGGCGGTGCGCTTGCGATTCTCCTCGTCGCTGCGGCGCCGGCTCTCTTCCTCGAGCCGTTCGCGATCGAGCCGCTCCTTCTCCAGCCGCTCGTGTTCGGCGCGCTCGAGCGCGGCCTTGGCCTGCTCCTCGGTTTCGCGCAGCCGGTCGATTTCCTCCTGCTGGTGCCGCGCCTGATCCTCGAGCACCTCGCGCTTGACGTAGGTGCGCTTGCTGCGCACCTCGACGTTCACCGTGCGCGCGCGGCCCTGCGGGCTCGCGAGCTTGAGCTCCGACTGCGACTTGCGGCGCAGCGTGATCTTGCGCGGCGCCGCATCGGCCTGCGCATCGTCGCGGCCGTGGCTGCGGCGCAGATGCGTCAGCAGCTCGTGCTTGGCGTCCTCGCTGATCATGTCCTCGGCGCTGTCGACTTTGATGCCCGCCTGATCGAGCTGCTGCAGCAGCCGATCGACCGGTACCTTCAGCACCTCGGCGAATTGCGCGACGGTTACATCTGCCATACTGCTGCTCCTAAACCTTAGCTTCTTCCGCGAACCAGTGCTTGCGGGCGTCCATGATCAATTCGGCGGCTTTCTTCTCGTCGATGCCGCCCATCTCGACCAGTTCATCGACGGCGAGATCCGCCAGATCCTCGCGCGTGCGCACTCCCTTGCGCGCCAGCGTCTTGCGCAAGCGATTCGCCCGCCATCTCCACCAGATCCGCCGCCGGCTCCGCGCCGTCCATCGATTCCTCGCTGGCGATCGCCTGCGTCAGCAGCACGTCGCGCGCGCGCGTGCGCAGCTCCTTGACGATTTCCTCGTCGAACTCCTCGATGCCGTTCAGTTCGCTCGCCGGCACGTAGGCGATCTCCTCGATGGTCGAGAAGCCTTCCTGCACCAGAATGCTCGCGACGTCGGCGTCGACATCGAGCTGCTTCATGAAGGTCTCGCGCAGCGCGAGCGACTCCGTCTCGCTCTTCGCTTCCGCCTGCGACTCGCTCATCACGTTCAGTTCCCAGCCGGTCAGTTCGCTGGCCAGGCGGATGTTCTGGCCGCCGCGGCCGATGGCCTGCGAGAGCTTGTCCTCGGAAACGGCGATGTCCATCGAGTGCGAATCCTCGTCGACGACGATCGAGGTGACCTCGGCGGGCGCCATGGCGTTGATGACGAACTGCGCGTTGTTGTCGTCGAACGGAATGATGTCGACGCGCTCGCCGGCGATTTCGTTCGAGACCGCCTGCACGCGCGAACCGCGCATGCCGACGCAGGCGCCCACCGGATCGACGCGCGGATCGTTGCTGCGCACGGCGATCTTGGCGCGCACGCCCGCATCGCGCGCGGCCGCCAGAATGTTGATCAGGCCCTGGCCCACTTCCGGCACTTCCAGCTTGAACAGCTCGATCAGGAATTCCGGCGCGGTGCGCGACAGGAACAGCTGCGGACCGCGCGGCTCGGTGCGCACCTCTTTCAGATAGGCCTTGATGCGGTCCTGCGAGCGCACCGGTTCGCGCGGGATCATCTCCTCGCGCGCGATGAAGCCCTCGGCATTCGCGCCGAGATCGACGTACACGCCGTTGCGATCGACGCGCTTGACGATGCCGCTGACCAGGGTGCCGGCCCGATCCTTGTAGGCATCGACCACCTGCGCGCGCTCGGCCTCGCGCACCTTCTGCACGATCACCTGCTTGGCGGTTTGCGCGAGAATCCGGCCGAAGGGCACCGATTCCATCGGCTCCTCGACGTAGCCGCCCGGCTCCACGTCCTTGTCGATCTCGCGCGCGTCGTCCATGCGCAGCTCGCGCTCGGGCACTTCGAGCTCGGTGGATTCGTCGGCAAATACCTTCCAGCGGCGGAACGTGTCGTAGCCGCCGGTCTTGCGGTTGATCGACACGCGCACGTCCAGCTCTTCGCCATGCTTCTTGCGGGTCGCGGACGCGAGCGCCGCTTCGAGCGCGTCGAATATGATTTCCTTGTCGACGCCCTTCTCGTTGGAGACCGCGTCGACCGCCATCAAAATTTCTTTGTTCATAGCCCTTAAGACTCCTGCTCACTCCGGCCGCAATCTCGCCTTCTGTATTCGCTCGAGCGGCAGCTCATGCGCCTGCCCGTCGACTTCCACCACAATCGAGTCGCCTGCGATCGACTTCAACACCCCGACAAAGCGCCGCCGACCGTCGATCGGCAGCTTCAACTCGGCAAATATCCGCTCGCCGACAAACCGCTCGAAATGCGCGCGCTTGCGCAAGATCCGATCGAATCCCGGCGAAGAGACTTCCAGCGTGTAATGGCCCTTGATCGGATCCTCGATCTCGAGCACTTGGCTCACCGCGTGACTCACGCGCGCGCAATCATCGACCGTGATCTGCCGGCCCGGGCGTCGCGCGCAGGCGATCGATGAAGATCCGCAAGACCCCGCCGCGCCCCGCCTGCGCAAACTCGATGTCGACCAGTTCATAACCCAGCGCCTCGATCGGCGGCTCCAACAAGCGCATCAAGGCGTCACGCATCGTTCGAAACCCTTCGCAACGACCTTCGCAAGGAAGCGCGCCAAACAAAAAAGGGGACCATCGGCCCCCTTACTCTTCAATGAAAAAGCCCCTATCGGGGGCCCAATCCATCACCACGCGTTCATCCGAACGTTCCCTCGAGGATCGTCCGCCTGACTCCAAAGCCCACGTGCACCCACGCCGAGGGGCCGCGATTATAGGCAAAGCCGCCTTAGGCGTAAACCCTGATCGCACGATCTGACGCTCGACAAATGACTGGGGCCGCATCGCTGCGGCCCCAGTGTCTCGCTCAATCCTAAACGCTGTTACCAGCGCTTCGGACCGCGCGATCCGCCACCGCCACCACCGCCACCACCGCCGCCGGTGCGCTCCTGAGCCTCATTCACCTTCAGCGCTCGCCCGTCGACATCGTGGCCATTCAAGGCCTGCATGGCGCGCGCAGCATCTGCGCTTGCCATTTCAACGAAGCCGAAACCGCGGGGCCGACCGGTGTCGCGATCATTGATCAACGCCACCGACTGTACGGCGCCATGCTTTTCGAACAGCGCGCGCACCGCGGACTCGTCCATTGAGAACGGGAGATTGCCAACATACATTTTCGTCATGTGAAGAATACCTACTACAAAAGAAGCTATCGGCCGGTCACGCGTGCCTCGACAAATTTGAGCGGAATGCCAGCCACCTGGATCGAAGAAACCTGCTTTGTGGGTTGTGGCCAAGGTGACGCCGGAGCGGCGCGGTGACCAGAAACGGACCAAGTAGAAATTCACGAACCGGCGCGGATACTACAGCAAATTGATGATAAGTACGAATATTACAGCAGCTTTCGCCGCCGCCGGCCGCCCTCGTCGGATCCTTAAGGACGGGTGGCGTCCCGGTTGGAACGGCCTGCGAGACATCGAGCTGCCGGCTGCGTGTCGCAGTGCAGCAAAATGTGCGGGCCCCAGGCCGATAATCAACCAGCGCGGCGCGAATTTCGCCTGGTAACGGCCGCCCAACGCGGCTATTCTCTGCGGCCAAAATCGCGGTGGCTTCTTTGCTTCAGAATACTGAATTGAAATCCCATTCGGGACGGCCTTGTCGATGCGGCTAGGGCTCCTACAGCCGAAGTATTGGCCCACCTGGATTGGCCTTGCAATGCTGCGCGGCATCAGCCTGCTGCCTTTCGCGGCGCAGCGGCGGGTGGGTGAGGCGCTGGGCATCCTGATGCGGCATCTGCCGCTGCCCTACGTTCGCATTGCGCGGCGCAATATCGAGCTGTGCATGCCGAACCTATCGGCCGAGCAGCGCGAGAACTTGGTCGGTCTGCATTGCCGCAGTCTAGGTATGGCGCTGTGCGAAACGGCCAAGACCTTGTGGAGCAGCGATGCGCGGGTACACGAGCTCGGGGAGATCGTGGGGCTGGAGCATTTTCAGGCGGCGCTCAGGCTAAGGGCCGCGGCGCGATTCTGATCGGCGGCCATTTCACCACCATCGAGATAACCACGCGGATCCTGGGCACCGTGATGCCGCTCAATGTGGTGTTTCGCCCGACCAAAAATGCACTGCTGTCGCACACCATGTACACGAGCTTCTGCCGGCACGGCAAGCCGATTGCGTCACGATGATATTCGCGCCATGATTCGCGCGCTGAAGAAGAAACGAAGCGGTGTGGTATGCGCCGGACCAGAGCTATCGCAACAAGGGCGCCGCGATGGTGAAGTTCTTCGGCATTCCGGCCGCCACGAATACCGCGACCTCGCGCCTGGCGCGGATCTCGGGCGCTCGGGTGATGACCTATTTTCCCGAGCGGCTGCCGTCAGGAAAGTATCGGATCAACATCGGCGAACCCTTCGAAGATTTCCCGGGCCCCGATGTAATACAAGACGCGCAGCGCTTCCATGTGTTGCTCGAGAAACAGATCCTCAAATATCCCGAGCAGTATCTTTGGATGCACCGGCGCTTCAAAGGCTTGAGCGCCGATTACCCCGACTACTATGGGCGCGATTCGCGCCGGCGCAGCCCCGCGCCGGCGCAGCCCAACCATTGAAGGTCAGCCATGAGCACCTTGCCCCAACTATTAACGGGTCTCGTCGCGCATGAGCGTTATTTCTGGCACGACACCGGCAGCGGTGCCGGATTCTCGAACAGCAACCTGTACATGCAGCCCGATCGCCACCCTGAAGCGCCCGATACCAAGAGACGGCTCCTCGGCCTTTTGGAAGTGAGCGGTCTTGCCGATCGATTGGTGCGCGTCGCCCCGCGGGCTGCCGAACGCAGCGAGCTCGAGTATTTTCACACCCGCGGGTACATCGATGCGGTTCGGGAATTATCCGGAGCGAATGGCGGCGCCTTGGGGGACAGCGTCAGCATCGGTACGGGCAGCTATGAAATCGCCCTGCTCGCGGCAGGCGGCTGCATCGAAGCCGCCGATGCAGTGCTCGCCGGTCGCATCAAGAATGCCTATGCCCTGGTGAGACCTCCCGGCCACCATGCCGAAGCGGCGCGGGGCCGCGGCTACTGCGTGTTCGGCAACGCCGTGCTATTGGTGCGGCACGCCCAGCGAGTCCATGGGCTCGAGCGCATCGCCGTGGTCGACTGGGACGTGCATCATGGCAATGGCACGGAGAGCGCCTTCATCGAAGACGCCTCGGTGCTCACGATATCGATACATCAAGATCGCTGCTACCCCATCGACTCCGGAGATATGAGCGTCACCGGACTCGGTCCCGCCGCGGGAACCAATTTGAACATCCCGCTACCGCCGGGATCCGGCCACGGCGCCTATCTTGCGGCCTTCGATCGCGTCGTGTTGCCGGCGCTGCAACGCTTCCGTCCCGAACTTCTAGTCGTGGCATCGGGCCTCGATGCCAGCGCCTTGGATCCTCTTGGCCGCATGCTGTGCACCAGCGACACCTACCGCGGGATGGCCGCTCGTACCTTAAGCGCCGCACAGGATTTGTGTGGTGGACGGCTGGTGGCCACTCATGAGGGCGGCTACTCGAACGCCTACGTGCCGTTCTGCGGTTTGGCCATTCTCGAGGAGTTAGCCGGCATCAGAACCGACGTGATCGACCCCTATCTCGAGGAGTTGATGCAAATGGCCGGGCAGGAGATGCTGCCTCATCAAGAGGCCGTTATCGACGCGGCGGCGGCACTGGTTCGGACAGTTCCATCGGGGCGTTGAGCCTTAGAGCGATCTGTGCAGCGATGCGATTCGAAGCAGCAGTGCCTGCGGATCCAAGGGTTTGGCCATGTGATCCTGGAACCCCGCCGCCAGCGCGGCGGAGCGATCCTCCGCGCGTGCGAACGCCGTCAGCGCGATGGCGGGGAGTACGTCTGCGCCATAGCCTAGGCTGCGCAAGCGTTGCAGCAGTTGATAGCCGTCCTGGTGCGCCATTCCGATGTCGCTGATCAACATATTCGCCTTGCACGATGCGATACACGCCAGCGCGGCGGCGGCGCTCGAGGCCTCCACGACCGTCGCGCCGACATCCGTCAAGATGCGCCGGGTCAAATCCCGGGCATCGCCGTCGTCCTCCACGACGAGCGCAATCACTTCGGAAAAATCCATCGCACGAAGCGTTTGGCTGTCGCTCATGTCCGGGGTCATTTCGCTGCCGCTCAACGGCAGCGTCAAGGTGAACGTCGCGCCGAGGCCGGATCCTGCGCTGAACACCTCAATGGTTCCGTTGTGCAACTCCGTCAACTGTTTGACGATCGACATTCCGAGACCGAGCCCACCGTGGCTTCTCGTCGTGGCTGCATCTTGCTGGCTGAAACGCTCGAAAATCCGCGGTAGGAACTTCGGCTCGATGCCTTTGCCGTGATCGGTGACGATCAGGGCGAAGGAGTCGCCGTTGCGCGCCGCCGTCAATTCGACATCGCCGCCGGGCGCCGAAAATTTGATGGCGTTACTGAGTAAATTCCAAACGATTTGCTCCAGGCGGGCCGCATCCCCTTCGATCCACAGGGGTTCTTCGCCGAGCGATGCGTGTATCTTGATTCCGGCGACCTGTGCCGACGGGTTCACCCCGTCGAGCGCCGCGCGAACCACCGGGTACGGATCGATCGTCTCGCACGTTAGGCGCACCTTGCCGAAGGTGATGCCCGCATAATCCATGAGATCCGAAATCATCTTCGCCTGGAGCCTGGAGTTGCGCTCGATTGCCTGCAATCCATGAATCACGTTTTCGGGTAGATCGGTCTTACGGCTCAATATGCTCGCCCACCCCAGTATGGCGTTTAGGGGGTTGCGCAGTTCGTGCGAAAGCGTCGCCAAGAATTCGTCTTTGAGCCGGTTGCTGCGCTCAGCGGCTGCGCGCGCGGCCCGCTCGCTCGCCAGGAGGCTATCTCGCGCCCGCTGTGCTTCGCGCTCAACCGTGACGTCGACCGCGACTATGATTCGCTCGCCGGAAGCGGTATCCACGACGAAGTGGCATTCCATTTCCGCTGTGCCCCCGGCCTTACTCTCGAGCGTCAGGAGTTGAATCGAGGTATCGAAGGGTCCCTCGCCGATAAGGACGTTCGCCGGACGACCGATCAGCTCGTCGGCGGAGTAGCCGCTGAGTGCGCAAAAAGCGGGATTGACGGATTTAAACCGGAGCGCTTCATCGAGGATTGCGATGGCGACGGGAAAAGAAGGATCGATACCCCGGCCGAGCATTGTCATCCCTTTGGAGTTCAACCCAATCCAGTGTACGCCCCTGCGGCGCCCGCGCAATTCCGAAAGGCGAGCGAAGGTCTCACAAAGGCACGTGCAGTTCCTCTCGATGCTTGGCTTTGAGCACCGCCCCGTATAGGAGGCCGGCAACGAGCCACGATGTCCCCACCTTCACGGCGAGCGCGCTCATCCCCGAGAACACGGCAAGCACTACGATGATCCCGCAGATCGGCACCGCCCAATGTGCGGCCCAGATACGCGAGCGCAGCTTCACAGCGAATCGTGCCAGCACGGAAACGTGCAGGAACAAAAATCCGCTCAGCGCCCCGAAATTCACGATCGAGGCGAGATCGTCCAGCCGGTTTTTCATGAACAGCGCCACGCCCAACGAAATCGCCGCAGTGACCAGCATGCCCACGTAGGGAGTGTTATATCGCGGATGGAGACGCGCCAAGACGCTCGGCAGCTGGCGATCACGGCCCATGGCGAAGACGACGCGCGCCACTCCCACCTGCATGGGAAGCGCGTTCGATAGGCCGACGACGCCGGCAAAAGCCCATGCCAATGCCAGCGCGGTCCAGGGACCGGTCGCCCAGGCCGCGAGTTCGTATTGCGCCGCCGCCGGATCCTTGATGGTGAGGCCGGGCAAAAGATTCCCGAGAACCCAGGTGAGGGCGACGAAAAACACCGCCGATAGCACCAAGACCGCGATGATTGCCCGACCGACCACTCGTCGATCGCCGCCCTCGACCTCTTCGGAGAGGGTCGAAACCGCATCGAACCCCAAAAACGACATGATGCATATCGACGTGGCGCCGAAGATTCGTCCGGCGTGGAAAGTCGACGCATCGAACACGGGCTTCAGGGTCAGTGCTCCGTTGCCCTTGCCGGCATAAAGAGCGAGCACGCCCAGCACCATGAACCAAAGTAAAATGATGACCTGAAGACCCACCGCCGCGAAATTGACGCGTGAGGTAACCGTGATGCCGAACCAATTTATGCAGGTCGTGACGGCCACCAGCAGGAAGATCCACACACCCCGGTCGATTCCCGGCAGCAACGTCTCGAGCGCCACCGCCATCAGCACGTAGACAAAGGCCGGAATCAACAGATAGTCCAGAAGGATCATCCAGCCCGCGATGAAACCCGGGAAAGCACCCAGGCAATGACGTGCAAAGCCATACACCGATCCCGCCGTCGGGAGCATTTCGGTCATGGTGGCGTAGCTCCTCGCCGTGAAGTACATGCACACGCCGCCCAAGATATAGGCGAGCACGATCAGGCCATTGGATTCGGTCCAGACAAAGCCGAGCGTGCTCAACGGTGCGAACGGTGCGATATAGGCCAAACCATAGAGAACGAGGTCCCAATATCCCAGCGAGCGTTTGAGCGCTACCGCTTCGGCGGCTTCGGCATTCATTGCACCGCCCGCTCGACCATGACTTCCACACTATGGACCGCGGTGCTCTCGCCCATATCGGTCCTTCTTCCGGCGTTCAACACATTGACGTTTGCTTGAGTCGGATCGGCCGTGAGCCATCGGCCCTTGTGGGCGAGCGCGACGCCCTGCGGCACTTGATCCGAGGTCGTCACTTTGAGCACCAGTCGACCGCAGGAATTGTGAACCACCGCGGTATCGCCGTCTTCCAAAAGCCGCTCCGCGGCATCTTCTGGATGAAGCGCGATGCTCGCCGGTCCCAGGCGCGTCTGAATCTTCTCCACATTGCCGAAACTGGTGTTGAGCAGCCACGCATGCGCCGGCGACAGCAACCGCAGGTTTCCGGCCGCCGGTCGCCGATCGCTCCAGCACTGCGGAAGCCGCGGCAGACCGTCCGCAGCGGCGCGCGCGCTGGCGACCTCGATGCGCCCGCTCGGCGTCGCGAATATCCGATCGGCGAATTGCGTCACCGGCTCCGCAGGGACCCAAATGGAGCCCGTCGCCTTGAGCGATGCGAAGTCCTCGCCGAGCCCGCTCCGCGCCAGCAGCGTCGACAAAATATCGCGATCGCTCTCCTGCAATTCCGGTTCCCTGAAATCCATCGCCTTGCTCAAGCGGCGAAAAATCTCCTGATTCGGCAACGCCTCGCCGAGGGGCTCCATCGCTTTGACCTGGGCGGACAGGGTCAAATGAAAATACGAAGCGATGAGATCATCGAACTCCAGGAAGCTCGCCGCGGGCAAAACATAATCCGCCAGCGCGGTGGTGTCCGTGGGGAACAGATCCAGAGCGACTGTCAACAGGTCTTCGCGCTCGAGCGCGCTGCGCAGCCTCGCCTGTTGCGGGCAGGAGGCCAACGGATTCATGTTCCACACGAACAGCGCCCGCGATCGCACAGGATCCTCGAGCACGTCGGCGAAGTCCATGTGGCTGACCGCCGGCGCGGCCGCCGCCGCCAAGTGCGCTCCGATCAAATACTCCTCGTCCATGCCGCGTTGACGCAGATTGCCGTTCAAGTACAGAAAACCCGCACCCGGTTTGCATAAATTACCGGTGAGCGCGGGCAATAGCCCGCACGCCCGCATCACGTTGCCGCCGGTTGCCTGCCGCTGCAGGCCCTGACCCAGCCACAGGAGCGAAGGTCCAGCCGCATACAGGTGTGCGACCTGCTCAACGAGTGCAGCGGGCACGCCGGTGAGCGCGCTCAGTTTCTCAAGATCGCATGCCGCTATCGCCGGCTCCAATTCCTCCCAGCCCAAAACGTGAGCAGCGATGAAATCTCCGTCGAGCAGTCCGTCACGGTGAATCACATGCAGCAGCGCGAACGCCAACGCCGCGTCGCTGCCCGGAAACGGCTGTAAATGAATGTCCGCCTGCGCGGCGGTCGGTGTTCGAATGGGGTCTATTACGATGACCTTGGCGGACGCTTCCGGCAGCCAATGGTCATGAGCATGCGGCGCCGATGCATGCGGATTTGCGCCCCACACGATGATGCAAGCCGCATCTTGCGCGGCGCGCGGATCGAAACCGTCGACCGATGTACCGTACATATAGCGCAGCGCCACGTGGCCGGCCATATTGCAAATCGTGTCGGGCGTCACTTCGGTCGCCCCCAATCGATTGAAGAAGCGCATCGGCGCCATGCCGGCCAAAAGCGAAATGGTTCCGGTGTAATGGACATCAAGAATGGATTTCGCACCGTACGATTTGACGATGCCCTGCAGTCGCGCGGCAATCTCGGCGATCGCGGACTCCCAGGAAACGGGCTCGAAGGCTCCCTGACCCTTGGGTCCCACTCGGCGCATCGGGTGAAGCAAGCGGCGGGCCGGGTCGCGCCACTCGCGGTTATAGGCCGTCGAACACTTGCCGCACAGGGTTCCGCGGCTGACGGAATGCGCCGGATTGCCGCGAACCGCCGTGACCACCCCGTCGCGTTTGATAACTATCATCCCGCACGAGTCGTAGCAATCTCGCGGGCAGGTCGTGAGGACGACTTCGTCGCGAGAGTCGCGCACTCTCAAGGCGCTCCCGACTCCCCGGCTTTCTTCAACAAGTCTGCGCGCATCTGCGAGGCCTCGAGACGCAACGGTTGGGTCCGCAATTGACCGATTTCAGCGGCGGTAAACGGCTGAAAGGTCGACGGCAAATGCTCCTTGTCGAACCGCCACAGCATCCAGTTCATGAGCTCAGCCAGATCGGCATTCGACAAAGCGGAGGTGGCAACTCCCGGCACTCGTCCGAGATAGTCGCGTCCGCCGGGAACCCATAGGAATTTAGCCACCGTACCCGCGAGGCTCGGGGAAGTGGTATCCGAGCCCGTTCCGTCCGGGCGGTGACATCCCTGACAGTTCAATGTCCAGTTCTGCCAGGCACGTTGGGCGTTTTCGACGCCGGCGGGGGTTTCCGCATCCGCCGCAGCGTCGCTCAACGGGGCGGCCGCCGGCGCAGCTGCGCCTGGCGCATCGGCACCTGGCGCGGCGGCGGCGGCCATCGACAGCGCCCCCACCACCCACAACGTCATGCTCCCCAGCGATGGCCTACTTTTTCTGATCAATCGCCACGCCCAGGATGAGGGCGACCGTGCAGGTGTAGGACTGACTCTTGGTACCAAAACACCATGTCACCTCATTGTTGGTTTGCGGCCGTACCACGGGTCGATCGCCCTGGTTGTTCTGACAGGCGCAACGCCCCCAGGCAACTCCACCGCAGCAGTCGTTATACGAGATGATGTAGTTGCGTTGATCCGCCGGATTGCGGCACGTGCCAATCCACGTGATCGGCGACATCTCGGTGCCGGGCGGACAGGAATTGACGGTGCCGCCGTAACAGGAGCACAGCGATCCGTCGATGGCGCAATAGCGCCAGTAATCGCACTTGGTGCGATCGCCAGGGTCCTGCGGGTTTCCGGAGCTTTGCGGCGGTTCCAGCCCGGAATTTGGATCAGCCGAGTTCGATGACTCGCCTTCCGCGCCCCGCGCAACGGGCAACAGAGGCAGCGCCGCCGCACTGGCGAGGAATCCGCCGAGTATCGTGAACACGCTGCGCCTGGAGGTCCGGCTCGCAAAGCCGCGCAACAATTTTTCCGCCATATGATCGAATTGAGCCACGCTATTCTCCCGAAGAGGCACGCCTCTGATCCCGTTGACCGAGGTATTGCTGGATGTTGCTGACGCCGCTTTCCTTCGCCACGAACAAGCTCTCCAAATGTTCGCGCGTATTGACGAGGCCGGTTACCGATAATTTACCCGCCTCGTCGATCAAGACGGCATAAGGCAGCTTCGCGACCGCGTAACTGCGCCCCAAAAGTTCCGATACGACATAGGGAAATTTCGTCAAACCTTTTTCCCTGACGAAGCGCGCATGGCTCTCGAGATCGCCGTCGCTGGCCAGCACGATGTCGAGCCAGGCGCGCTCGGCCCCGTGCGCCGAACGCAATGCCGGCAGCAACGCCTCGCAAACCGTGCAATCCGGGGAGAGAAACAATACCAGTTGGCTGCGGCCGCCGCGCACGCCGCCGATTTTTACCGGCGACCCGTCCAAGCCGTTCAAGGTCATCTCGGGCGCCAGGTCACCGAGCTTCAAAGGCTGGCTCAGCGACAGTGCTCCCGCCGGGGCGATGCGCTGATGAAGCACTCCGATTTGCCGTGCCAGAGCCATGCATACGACTCCTAAGATCAGCAACCCCAGCCAAAGGGCAATCTGCGAGGCAATCACGAAATTCATACCACCTCTCCGCGCCGCAACGGCTGCAATGACATCACTTGATCGAGCGCGCCGTAAAGCGCCAGCAGCGCGAACGCCGCCAACCCCTGCGTGGCGGATACGGGCTCGCCGCCGCTGGTCGACGAGACGGCCAGAAGCACGGCAAAGATCACCAGCAGAGAATTTCGGGCCACCTCGAATGCGCCCAAGGCGTGCCGTGTCGGGCCAAAACTGCAGCCGCAATCGACATCGCGGCGCCCCTGAACCATGGCGCGCAAAATAAGTGCGAGATAAGCGCTGAAGATCACGAGCGCCAACAGCGCACCGCCCAGACGGTAGTCCGGGAGGAACAGCAGTACTCCGGCCAAAAGCTCCCCGAGCGCTACGCCAAGTACGCTCCACGGCGCCGCCGATCTCGGCACACCCGCGAATTCGTGCACCACGCGCTCCGCGCGCTCGCGGCGCATCACTTTGTGAATTGCCGATGCCGCGAGCAACAACGCCGCGAATGCCGCGAGCTGGGAGATGAGCAGCCGCGCGACGCCAGGCATTGCGGGATCACCCATCAACGCAGCGGCTCCATCTGCATGCGCGTATGGAATCCCGGCAAATCCATGCTGCGCACCAGACTGCCCGTTTGCGGATCGTATACGTCGAGCAGTTGGCCTGCCTGAACCAACAGGAGGGGCTCGGTTCCATGCGTGAGCGAGACCGATGAGCCGGGCCGCACGAGCCGCAAGCGCCTGACACGTGTCTTGGTGGCAACGCTGTAGACCCATACCTCGGTGGCGGGGTCCTTGTGGGAGCCCTCCTGGGCGTTCGGCTGCATCAACACATAAAGCAGCTTCTGTTCGTCGCCCGTGATCACTTGCCAGCCGCTCGGCCGCCAATTGGCCGCTTTCTCGGCCGCCGTCACCAACGGCCAGTCCGGCAATATCTTGACGTCGTCGCTCGCCATGTCGATCGGCTGCAGGCGGCCGTGCAGGCTGGGAAAGTAGCGAACCCCGCCAACGACAGCGCTCGCTGTAAAAAGCGGGTCCGTGTCGAGCGGATTGAAGGCCTTGGATTCGCTGCGCCCCGCGGCCGCGCCGTTGGCATCGAGATGTATCGTCAGCAATGTGCCGCTGGAGCACAGCGTCGAGAAGCCCCGGGTGCCCGAGGGATAAACCAGCGAACAGCCGGGAATATCGATCTCCCCGAGCGGTTGGCGCTTCACCAGATCGACGATGGTCACCGAGGAGGCCGGTGTGAAATTGAAAACCAGCGCCATGCGCTGATCGTCGGTGAAGGCGAGCAATCCTTCCATCGCCGTAATCAGCGCGCGCTTGGTTCCCGGCAGCACGATTTCGTCCACCACGTTCATCGTCTGTCGATCGTAAATCGTGATGAAGTCGGTGCGCGTACCGCGCACACCGCGCGACCAGACCGTATCGGCCACATAGATCTCGGGCCGCTTATCCCCCACCAAGAGCGTCGCCGAATCGCGTGCCTGCAATTGCGCCTTGACCTCGCGGGTATCGTTCCCCACATCGCGCAGTTCGATCCGATCGCCGGCATAATTGAGAAACGCCCAAGTCGTCGGATACTTCGCCGGCAGAGTCGCGACTTTTTTAGTGACGTCGTTCGGCAATGGTGTCGGAAATTCTGCCGCCTGCGCCGCGGTGGCGGCGAACCATGCGCCCACGAGAATGTGCGTTGCAGATGAAATTCTGATCGTCATTTAGTTAGGCCTCTCTTCGCATTCGGATTGCGATCCTTGCTGACGTAAACCGCCTTACCCATGAACCAAGTCTCGAGTACGTCGGTGTTGCGGATATCGTCCGCGTGACCTTCGTCGGCCAACCTCAGGATATCCTGATTGAGCACGATGAAGTCGCCGGATTTACCTACTTCCAGCGATCCTGCTTGTTTCTCCCGTCCCAAAAAGCGGGCACCGCTGAGGGTATAGGCATCGATCACCTCGCGAATGGAGATGGCCTGACCCGGATTGAGCGCATGGCCGCCGGGTAAGCTGCGCGTGACGGCCCGGCTCATGTTGACGAATGGCCGCGGATCGGGGGTATCGACCGGAGCATCCGATCCAGCGACCAAAATCGCACCCGCATCCTTGCTGCTGCGAAAGGGATACGCGTTCGATTCGTAATAGCTGCCGGGCGGGTGCAATGCCGCGTAGCTATTGCCTTTGACCGGCTGAATGAACGGGATGACGGTGATGTCGTATTCCGGATCGGTGTCCGCCCAGGAATAGGTGTAAGCGATATAGATGTGGTCGCGTCCGAGGCGCGCGACATCATCCGGGTTTCCCAGCTGCAAATGAGCGATGCCGTCGCGCGTCGTGACGACTCCGTCGGCGGCACGCGCCGCCTCGATGGCATCGACCGCCACCCGCACCGCAGCATCCCCGATGGCATGGATGTGCAGGTTGAAGCCCGCAAGGTGAAACTGCCGCGCGAATTCGAGAATGACTGCGGGGTCGTGCTGCAGCTGGCCGCTCGAAATGACGCACTGGCCAGGATGGTACCCTTGCGCCTTTTGAAAGGCGGCGATGGTTTCTTGCGCCTCATACTTGCCAGGATTCGCCCGCACTTCCGTACAGGAGGCACCGTTCAAGTCGACATATCCCGTTACCGTTGCGCGGCCTGACTTGTCTCTGCCGAATATGGGCTGAAGAAACGGCTTGATGCTGGCGCTGTCCGGCAAGGTCGGAGGTACCGCGAAGGGATTGCCTTCCAGCACGCCGTCGGCAAACAGTTTTACCGTGTCGGCTTGGAGCAATGGATTGGCTGCGTACTTGGTGCGCACCGCCTTGGCTTTGGCCACCATGCTGTCGTAATCGATCTTGCCGCTCGGCAGCCTATATTCCTCCGGATCATAGAATTGGGCGAGATTCGTGCGTACCGTCAGTTGGCGTCGTGCGAGCAGAGAGTCGTAGACTGGAAGTCCTTCGGGCGCAGCCATCGCGTCGAGCATACCGGTGATACCGACGCTGTTGAGACGCTGTGTGATGCGTTCGGGGGCCTTTAAGACTTCCTCCAGGTGCGCGTACACGATGGAATTTTTTTCCATGAGGTATCGGGCATCCTCGTTCACCGCTCCGTTCGGCTCCCCTCTCTCGTCGACGCCGATGAGCTTGCGGTATTCTGTCAAATCTTTTGCAATTGTCTTCTTAGAGATACCGACTTTTTCGCCGGCCTTGTTCTTCGCCATCGCGAGAGCCAGGCTGTTGAAGGCACCGTGGTGACCATCATTGCCGAAAAGCTCGATCGGATTCTGCGAGGATGCCTTGTCCAACGCCGCACGCAATGTCGGAAATTCAGCGTCCGGCTGATTGCCGCTGGTGTAATTCCATTGGTACACCATCAGCCACTTGCCTGCCGGTAAGTTGTACCTGACGGCACACGCGTGCACGAAGGCGGATAGCTCGCGCAGAGTCTTCTGCGGACGGCTGTCGAGGTTGCAGACATCGAAATCGACGATGTCGAGGGGATGTATGTGCGAATCGATGAGTCCGGGAAGCACCAGCTTGCCGGCAAGGCGTTCGACTTTCGTTTGCGGCCCGACCCAGGATTGCGCTTCTGCCGCGCTGCCGACAAAAACGATTTTCCCGCCCAGAATTGCCAATGCTTCGGCGATTCCCCGGCTGGAATTTGCGGTATAAATACGCGCATCGGTTACCACCAAATCAGCCGGACCTTGACCCGTCGCGACGCAAATTCGAACGCCCGACAACAACAACGTCACGGCGAAGCACAATACCTGTGCACGCATTCCCAATTATTTCCCTCCCCTGTTTTTTTAGCAGGCGGCAGACGCCGCGCTCGGCGAGAGTGTACGTGAACGGCCGCAAGCTGAATACTCCGGCTCGCCAACAGGTATATTCGCGCCATGAATGACGCGCAGCGTATCTTTTACTTGGCCCTCGGGCTCGCGGCCGTTGCGTTCATCATTGGCGCCATTCGGGACGCCCGACGGCGCAAGGACAGACGCTGGCCCAAGCCGATCGAGTTGGCCGTAGGCTTGGTTACCGACTTTTTCGATACCTTGGGAATAGGTTCATTTGCACCGACGACCGCGATTTACAAACTGCGGCGCATGGTCCCGGACGAGCAGATTCCCGGCACGCTGAACGTCGGGCACACCCCGTCCGCGATCACCGAGGCGCTGATTTTCGTGACTGCCATCCTGGTGGATCCACTGTTGCTGATCACCACGATCGGAAGTGCGACCTTGGGCGCATGGCTCGGCGCGGGGGTGGTCGCACGCATGCCGCGGCGGGCGATTCAGGTCACCATGGGGATCGCGCTGGTCATCGCCGGATGCGTATTTACGGCCATCAATATAGGTGCACTACCGGGCGGCGGCACCGCGATGAGCCTTTCGGGATGGAAATTCGGTCTCGCGGTGGCGATCAACTTCGTGCTGGGCGCTCTGATGAGCGCCGGCATAGGGCTCTATGCGCCCTGCATGATCACGCTCGCCCTGCTTGGGATGCATCCGATCGCCGCCTTTCCGATCATGATGGGCTCTTGCGCGCTGCTGCAGCCGGTCGCAAGCTTACGTTTTTTTCAAACCGGCGCATTCGCTTGGGGTCCATCTCTGGGGCTTGCCTTTGGCGGCGTGGTCGGAGTATTGATCGCGGCCTACATCGTGAAGTCGCTGCCGCTGATCGCGCTCCGCTGGTTGGTGATCGTGGTCATCGCTTACGCGGCCTTCGCCATGCTGCGGTCCGCGGCGCGCCGGGCCTGAGCATGGCATTTGGCGTCAATTTCTCGTTCTGACATTCACTCGAGGTCGACCTTTGATTACTCTTCGCATCGCGCCTTTGTTGCTCAGCCTGATGTTCTTGTCATACGCCGGCGTGAGCCACGCCAAGGATCTCGTCATCCATGCCGGCACGCTGTTCGACGGCGTAACGGAGACTCCGCGCCATCAAGTGTCGATCGTCGTACGCGATGACAAGATACAAAGCGTCGAACAAGGTTTCGTGACGCCCGCGGGCGCCGAGATCATCGACTTGACGAATGCCACGGTCATGCCGGGGTTCATCGACTGCCATGTGCACATCTCCGCCCTGCTCCCGAGCCGCACCAATTCCATCGAGTATTGGCTCACTCACTCGGACATCGATCGCGCACTCGATGCCGCGCGCTTCGCACGGCAGATGCTTCAACAGGGGTTCACGAGCGCTCGCGACGTCGGCGGCGGCGATGAAACCGTCTCCGTACGCAATGCCATCGACGCCGGCAAGATCTTAGGTCCGCGTCTGTGGGTGTCGCTCGAGCCGCTGGGACCGAGCGCCGGCCACGGCGACCCCAAGAACGGTCTCGATGCGGGCCTGTCGCATCCCGGATGGACCGCAGGGCTCGTGAATTCTCCCGACGAGGCACGCCTGCGAGTTCGGGAACATCGCGGCCGCGGCGCCAATTTGATCAAGCTGATGCCCTCGGGCGGCATTGCTTCAACGGGCGACGATCCGCGCCAGCAGCTCATGACCAACGAGGAGATGAGGGTGGCGGTGGAAACGGCTCACTCGTTGGGGATGAAGGTCGCCGCTCATATCTATCCGGCGGCCGCCATCGAAAATGCGGTGCGCGCCGGCGTCGACTCCGTCGAGCACGGCTCTTTCGCCACGGCCGACACCTTCGCGCTGATGCGGACGCATGGCACGTATCTCGTGCCCACGCTGTCGGTCTACGAAGTCTTCTACGCGGCGGCCCGCGATCATCCAGAGTTGCTGACGCCGGGTACCGCCGCCAAGGAACTTGCCAACGATTTGTTGCCGAAGCGCAATTTTCCGTTGGCCGTGAAATCCGGCGTCAAAATCGCCTACGGCACCGATTTGGGCCAAGGCGATCATGCGATGGAATTCTCCCTCATGATCACCAACGGTCTCCCCCCGATTCAGGCACTTCTCGCCGCCACGCGCAACGCCGCCGATTTGATCGGCGCCGGCGCCGAGATCGGTTCAGTCCAAACCGGGCGGTACGCCGATTTGGTCGCGACAGCGAACGACCCGCTCCAAGACCCCGGCCAATTCAAGCATGTGAGCTTCGTCATGAAGGGCGGCATCGTGTATCGCCGCGATGGCGCCGCCACGGCAGCCGGCGCCGATTAAGGGAGACCTAATGAGCATTGCTCTGCGCAAAGCGACGCAGGCCGATGTGCCGCTGCTCGGAGAACTCATTGCGAGGTCCGCACGCGCCTTGAGCACGAATGACTATCGTCCTAGTCAAGTCGAAGGCGCGCTGCGAGGTGCGTTCGGCATCGACACTCAACTACTCGAGGATCAGACCTACTTCGTGGCCGAAGACGATGGGGTACCGGCGGGTTGCGGCGGATGGAGTTTCCGATCCACCTTATTCGGCGGCGACGCCCGCGCGGGGCGCGATGCCTCCGTGCTCGATCCCTCCACGCAAGCGGCGAAAATTCGCGCCTTCTTCGTCGAGCCGTCGAAGGCTCGGCGCGGCATCGGCACCCTTCTGCTCGATCGCTGCGAGCGAGAGGCGCGCGCGCATGGATTCTCCAGGGTCGAACTTCTGGCGACCCTACCGGGCGTCAGGCTCTACGCCGCTCGCGGCTATGTCGGCTCACCGCCGCTCCGTTACGATGTCGGCGAGGGAGAGAGCATTGAATTTATTCCCATGCACAAGGACTTGCCCACACACAAGGACTAGAGTGCCTAAGGCAGCCCGGTGCTAGCTCTTCCACAGGGTTTGCCAGCCGTCATATCCCAATGCGCGTAAGGTACGCACATTACGCCGGTAGATCTCGTCGGGATCCGGAACGCCCGCGAGCGCACGTTCGATGCTCGCCTCGCGCAACAAATGCAGCATGGGATAGGGCGAGCGGTTGGTGCAGTTCTCGATGTCCGACGGTTGCGTGCCCGCGAACTGATAATGCGGGTGAAAACTCGCCACCTGCAGCTCTCCTTCGAGATCAAGGTCGACGACGGCCGCATCGCATACATCGAGGAAATCGTTGTACTCGATGAAGTCAATGAGCGCAAAGGGATGTATCAGCAGCGTCGTCTCGCACGTACTCGGATCTTGGCGCGTGCAGATAAAGCAATTCCGATTGAAGATCCTGCAGCAGACCCGCCGCGGAACTTTGCCCGCTCACTCGAAAGCGCACCCGCTGACTCGTGTACACGCTCTCGGCGAATGGACACAGTCCAAGTCCGATGACCGACCTTTCCAGCCAACGGCGCGTCGCACCGATTGATTTCATCGATACCGACCACTTCATCGCTTCCGATTATTTCAGGGTTGTCCATGAGTGAAATCCTCCGCGATCCGGGCAGTCTATGCCACGCAAGTTCGAGTATCCTAATCCTTCGTTTCATTTAAGTGAGATCTCCGCCGCATGCCATCAATCGATTCCCGCCACACTGATCCCCGGAGACGGTATCGGTCCCGAAATCGTCGATGCCACGCTCGCCGCGCTCGATGCGCTGGGGGCGCCATTTCAATGGGATCGGCAGGCCGCCGGTCTCGAGGGCGTGAAGGTTGCCGGAGATCCGCTGCCTCGCGCACGATCGACAGCATCACCGCACGCGTCTGGCGCTCAAAGGGCCGCTCGAAACTCCGTCGGGCGGCGGCTACCGTTCTTCAAACGTGCGCCTGCGAGAGGAGTTCAAGCTGTATGCCAATCTGCGCCCGGCGCGCACGCTGATCCCGGGCGGCCGATTCGACAAGATCGATCTCATCGTCGTGCGAGAGAATCTGGAAGGCCTCTACATCGGCCACGAGTACTACATCCAGATCGATGATGACCCGCACGCGGTCGCCATGGCGACCGGAGTGAATACGCGTCAAGGCAGCCGGCGCTTGCTGGAATTCGCCTTCGACCATGCGGTCGCCACCGGCCGAAAGAAAGTGGCGATCGTGCACAAAGCCAACATCATGAAGGCGCTGACCGGGATTTTTCTGGAGACCGGGCAGGAGCTGTACGAGCGCAAATACAAGGGCCGCTTCGCCTTGGAAACGGTCATCATCGACGCCTGCGCCATGAAGCTCGTGCTCAATCCCTGGCAGTTCGACGTTTTGGTGACCACCAATCTGTTCGGCGACATTCTCTCCGATCTGGTCGCCGGGCTGGTGGGCGGTTTGGGTATGACGCCCGGCGCCAATATCGGCGCAACGCGGCGATATTCGAAGCGGTCCATGGCTCGGCGCCCGACATCGTCGGCAAGGGCATCGCGAATCCGACCGCATTGCTGTTGGCCGCGGCCATGATGCTCGATCACTGCAAGCTGCCTGAACTGGCGCTGCGGTTGCGGACCGCGATCGGCGACACTCTCAACACGGATCTCGTGCGAACCGGCGATCTCGGCGGAAAGGCAAGCACCGCGGAATTCACCCGAGCCTTGGTCAAACGCATCGCCAATGCTCGGCGAAGCTGCGGCGATCATTGGGCGACTGAACGGAACTATTTCCCAGGTTATATTGCAAACCGAAATCGGAGGCGAACGGCTGTTGGAGGAACTTGAGGATGATCCACTACCACGCATTTGTTGAGTGACTGGCCAACGCTCGATGATCGCCTAATTCGCACGATTATGGCGGGGGTATTCGTGCAAGCGAATTAAGAGGACTCGAATGTCGTCGCGGCATTTTAGTTGACTTGCAAATCTGCCCGAAATTAATTGATATCGCGCGGTGATCAGGCGCAAGAGTCGCAGGGGAGGGCGGGATTTTACAAAATTCCCTGTTTATTTCCCTGTTGGCAGCGAATTTTAAGGCGGACCCGGTCCGATACAGACTACGGCCTCAGGCACCTACGTCTAATTTTACGCGCAACTCCCGATCGTCGGCTTACGCGCTTGACCAATAGATGACCAATAGAACGCCGCAACCAAACGCGAACATTCGTCACCGAACCTACACGAAAATGCCAATAAACACTGACTTTTTCGGGTAAGGTAGCGCGCTCATAACCGCTTGGTTGGAGGTTCGAGTCCTCCCGGGCCCACCATGCAGCCCGTTCCGTACGGGCATCGCCGGCCCCCGGCAATCGGCCGCCGCTTTTAGGGAAAACCGGAAGCGTCCTTTTGACCCCCCCTCCGGCTTGCCCAGTCATAAAACCATAGCGTTTATCGCAAATATATCCTACCCTAAGTTGCAGGCCTTGGCCGGTTCACGGGCATCGGGATGCGATCCGCGCCGGGGCAGCCGCCGGAAATTTTGCGCACACAGCAACGGATCGCGGCCAGCGATGGGGAGCGTCAGATGAGTAACGAGATCGCCTATTGCATGATTTTTCCGACTATCGGCATTGCTCGCGTCGGCAACAGCCAGGAGAGGGACGGCTTCTTCATCGCTCCAGAAGGCATCGAGCCGCGCACTGTCCGATCAGCGCCGTTCACTGATGCGGTCGGCGCGGTGTTGCGCCAAGCGGCGCGGTTCCGGGTCTATGCGTTTGACAGCAAAGACGCCGTGATCGGCGAACTCGCAGCGCAAGACGCCGAGCTGACCTGGAGCGTATCGCTCGCAAACAAGAAGCCGGAATGGTTTGAATTTACCGGCGGGCCGGACGCGCTCTCCCAATTCGAGACGCCGGAGAAGAACTCATGGGATCGCCGCAATGTCTCGATCAAAGGCGCCGAGCGAAAGCGCAGGTTGATTATCGACCCGGGCGCGCCGGTCACGATAACAGGCAAGAACACCTGCAGTTCCGCCGCCGCGGAATACGCCTTTACCGGAAAATTTCAAGACACCAGGGATGTTTATCTTGGCGAGCTTCGCACCGACGAAGAAGGGCGTCTGCTGGTGCTCGGCGGGCGCGGACATTCCGCGGCTGTCGATGAGGCCGGCGCCGAGGTTTCCGAAAAGAAGTGGATTACCAATTACGCCAACAACGATTTCTGGCACGACGATACCAGCGATGGTCCGATAGAGTGCAAAGTCAAACTCGACGGCCGCGAGGTAGCGGTCAAGGGCCGCGCCTGGGTGCTGGTCACGCCGCCCGATTTCGCGCCCGATATCGGCAACGTGGTTACACTGTT
>CAWAMT010000019.1:0-42430 GCA_963783185.1 uncultured Gammaproteobacteria bacterium
GACAATGAGCGGGACTGCTTTGCAATGGATGGCACTCAGCCGCCGCGATTTATCGGGCAGCGGCCCGATGACTACTTGTTGTGCTTCGATCACGATCGCTTGAATCGCGTCGAGGCGACGGTACGTCTGCCGGCCGATAGCGCGGGGCCGCGATTCGCTGCGGCCTGCGCGGAATGGATCAAGAGCGGCGCACCGGGGCGCACCACACCGGACAGTTGCGAAGGGCGCGAAGGTACCACACGCTTCGATGCACGCCTCGGCAGTGAGCCGTCCCCGGCGACGGCGCAGCCGACCGTGACGCTGTCGATCAGTCTGACCAGCGCCGCCCCGTGACCACAAGAGAAATTGAACGTGAACTGCTTGCACGAGGCGCCGGGGAGTTCAATCTGACTCTCTCCACCGCGCAGATCGATGCTCTGCTGCGCCTGGTCGATGAATTGGAAGTCGGCCAATGCGCAATTCAATTTGACCGCGATCCGAGACCGCCCCGGCATGCTGCGCAAACACGTGCTCGACAGCTTGAGCCTGCAGCCGTTCTTGCGCGGCATCTCGAATCGCCGATGTCGGCACAGGCGCCGGGTTTCCCGGGCTGCCGCTGGCGCATCGTCAATCCCGAACGGCGCTTCTCCTTGATCGAAGCGACCGGCAAGAAAGCGCGGTTCGTCGCCCAAACGGCGCGAGCAGTTGGAGTGCGCCAATGTGGACGTCGTCAACACCGCGCGCCGAAAACTACAGGCCATTCGAACTGTTCGATACGGTGGTGGCGCGCGCGCTGTCCTCGTTGGCCGATTTCGTGGCCTATGCCGGTCACTTGTGCGCGCCGGACGGACGCTTGTTGGCCATGAAAGGCAAACACCCCGACGAGGAAATTTCGGCGCTGCCGAAGTCCTTCCGGGTGCTGGCTGTCCATCGGGTCAAACTGCCGGGGCTGGACGACGAGCGCCATATTGTGGAACTCTCACCGGCGAGACCCAACGCGGCCGTGGGCCGAGCGGCCCGACCGAACCAAGGCACACCATGAAGCGGGTCATCGCTGTCGCAAACCAAAAGGGCGGAGTCGGCAAGACCACGACCGCCGTCAACCTCGCGGCCTCCTTGACGGCCACCAAGAGGCGCGTGCTGCTGATCGATCTCGACCCGCAAGGCAACGCCACGATGGGCTGCGGGGTCGAGAAGAATTCGCAGGCACGCACCAGCTGCGACGTGTTGCTGGGCGACTGCGCGCGCCTCGAGGCGCTGGTGCCGGTCGAATACGGCGGATTCATGCTCATGCCGGCGAATCAGGATCTCACCGCCGCGGAAGTGCGGCTGCTGACGATGATGGCGGGCAGGGAGTTCAAGCTGCGCAACGCGCTCAAACCGATTCGCGAGAATTTCGACGTGATACTGATCGACTGCCCGCCCGCACTCAACATGCTGACATTGAACGCGCTGGTCGCCGCCGACTCGGTCATGGTGCCGATGCAATGCGAGTACTACGCGCTTGAGGGCCTGAGCGCGCTGGTGCAGACCATCGAACAAGTCGAAAGCAACATCAACCCGGATCTTGAAATCGAAGGACTGCTGCGCACCATGTTCGATCCGCGAAACAATCTGGCGAACGAGGTGTCCGCGCAGCTGATAGAGCATTTCGGCGAGAAGGTATTTCGCACCCTGATTCCGCGCAATGTCCGCCTGGCCGAGGCGCCGAGTTTCGGCAAGCCCGCGCTGTTTCACGACAAGGAGTCGCGCGGCGCGCTCGCCTATTTGGCGCTCGCCGGCGAGATGATTCGCCGCGACGAGCTGCCGCTCGCGCCCGTATAATCGAACGAGCCGTCGTTCTTTGGAATTCGTCATGTCCGGCAAAAAGCCGTCGTTGGGTCGTGGACTTGCGGAGCTGAGCCCCTTGCTGGCGCGGCGCGCTGGTGCGCCCGAGGTGGACGTTACGCAGCTTCAAGGCGACCGCCTGGCGAATCTGCCCCTGGATCTTTTGCAGCGGGGCAAATACCAGCCGCGGGTCGACATGCGGCCCGAAACCTTGAGCGAGCTTGCCGATTCGATCAAGTCCAAGGGGCTGATACAGCCGATCCTCGTGCGCCCGCTCCCGGACCGGATTCCCGGCGAATCGCAACGCTATGAAATCATTGCAGGCGAGCGCCGCTGGCGCGCGGCGCAAATGGCCGGGATCGACGGAAATTCCCGCGGTCATTCGGGACGTGCCCGATGAGGCGGCGGTGGCCATGTCGCTCATCGAGAACATTCAACGCGAGAACTTGAACCCTCTGGAGGAGGCGCGGGCACTCGCCCGCCTGATCGAGGAGTTTGGCCTCACCCATCAGGCGGCCGCGGAGGCCGTCGGCCGCTCGCGCGCCGCGGTCAGCAATCTGCTGCGGCTGATGGAGTTGCCCGAAGAAGTAAAGCATCTATTGGAACAGCGCAGCATTGAAATGGGCCATGCGCGCGCCCTGCTCGGCCTGACCGCGCGGCGGCAGCAGATCGAAGTTGCGAATCTCGTCGCCAAGAAGTCCTTGTCGGTCCGGGACACCGAGGCACTGGTGCGGCGCCTGCTGGCCCCGCCGCCGGCCGATGGCGGTGAGCCTAAGCCCCAGGATCCGGATATCCGCCGCCTGGAACTCGAATTAGCCGACAAATTGGGCGCCAGGGTCCTGTTCCAGCATGCGCCTTCAGGCAAGGGCAAATTGGTGGTCTCGTACAACAGCCTGGATGAGCTCGAAGGCATACTGGCGCATATCAACTAGCGTTAGGCCATTTCGAAGGTCGAGACCACCTTGATGCGCTAGGTCCGCCTCTCTATAATGCGCCGGCTCTTTAGATGGGCGACGGCAGATATATGCAAATCGAGGCGAGCGCGCCGTCGCCGGTCCGGTTCTCTTCGCGATGAATGACGTCCCAGTTCGGGGTTACCGGCTGGTCGTTCGGGTCGTGCTCCTGCAAACGGGTTGCGCGCTTGTCGTCGCGTCCGCGTTTCTTGCATTGAGAGGCGCATCCGCCGGCCTTGCGGCACTGGCGGGTGGGTTGATCGTCGCTGCGGGCAGCGGCGTGTTTGGATGGCGCGCTTTCAGGCCTGGAATCACGGGTGCGCCCCAGGTTGGCGACGGCCATGTATGGCGGGGTGGCGCTGAAGTGGTTGTGGTTCGGTTTCGCGCTGTATGCGGCATTCGCGCGCTTGAAACTCGAGGCGGCACCGCTATTGATTGGAATGGTGGCCGCGCAATTGGGGTATTGGGCCGCACTGGTGCGGCTCAAATGACGACTGCTTGAATGAAGATTGGGGACTTATGCGTTTCGGAATGTTGGTCGAGGAAGAAGTTTCGGGCGGGGTGACGGGCTATATCAAGCACCATCTCACGCACTTGACGTTGGATACAGGGCGCGGCGCCTTTTGGTCCATCCACATCGACAGCATCATTTTTACCCTCGTCATTTCCTTCTTTTTCATTCTCGTACTCTCGATCGTCGCGCGGCGCGCCACCAGCGGTGTTCCGGGCAAATTGCAGGCGGCAGTCGAGATGTTGGTGGAGTTCGTCGACGGCATGGTGAAGGACACGTATCACGGCGCGAACAAATTCATCGCACCTCTCGCCATTACGATTTTCTGCATCGTGTTCCTGGAAAATTTCATGGACATCCTGCCGGTGGATGCGCTGCCCGCAGCCGCGAAGCTCTTCGGCGTCGAGCATCTGCGCACGGTGGCCACGGCCGACCTCAACACCACGGTGGGCATGGCGCTCGGCGTGTTCTTGCTGATCCAATGGGTGGGCATCACGCATAAGGGCTTCGGCGTCTTCGCCGGCGAGTGGTTCACCGCGCCGTTTCACGCTCATAACACGGCCCTCAAGATCTTGCTGGCGCCCGTCAATTTCGCCTTTCGAGTGATCGAAGAAGTCGTGCGGCCCTTGTCCCTGTCGATGCGATTGTTCGGCAACATGTATGCCGGCGAGCTCATATTTTTGCTGATCGCCTGCTTCACGCTCGGCGCGGCGCTCAATCAAGTCTCGACTTATTTCTTAGGTATTGCGCAGTTCGGCGCCGGCATCATCTGGACCTTGTTTCACTACCTCATCATTACGCTGCAGGCATTTATTTTCATGGTTCTGACCATCGTGTACGTCGGGATCTCGGCCGAGAAGCATTAGATTCGATTCATTCAAGACATTAAAGACCGGAGACAATAATGGACAATGTGACCCAAATCGCTCAACTCATGAGCAGCACCGTGATCGCAGCAGGCTTGGTGATCGGCCTAGGCGGCGCGGGCGCCGCCATCGGCTTCGGCCTTCTGGGCGGTAAGTTCCTGGAGAGCTCGGCCCGCCAACCGGAACTGACCAACATGCTGCAGACCAAGATGTTCATCGTCGCCGGACTCTTGGACGCCGTGCCCATCATCGGCGTGGCCGTCGGGTTCTTGCTGCTTTACGCCAATCCTTTCTTGGGCGCTCTCGGTCTGAAGTAGAAAGCGCAACGGCGCCTGAACGGCGCCGTGAAAGGAGTACGCAATGAACTTAGCACTAACGCTGGTCATCCAAGGGGTCGTGTTTTTCCTGGTCGCCTGGGCGGTCATGAAATTCTTCTGGCCCTGGCTCATGGGAGCCATCGAGGAGCGGCAGAAGAAAATTGCAGCCGGTTTGGCTGCCGCGAGCAAGAGCGAAAAGGAACTCGACGAGGCGCAAGAGCGCGTCCAAGGAAATCATCCGCGAGGCACGCGACCGCGCCGCACAGATCGTCGACATGGCCGGCAAACGATCGAACGAAATCGTCGAGGAAGCCAAAGGCACCGCATCCAGCGAAGCCCAGCGTTTGGTAGCGCAGGCGCACGACGAAGTCACGCGCGAAACCACGCGGGCACGAGAGGGCCTGGCGCGCGAAGTCGGCAAGCTCGCGGTCGAAGGCGCCTCGCGCTTGCTCGGGACGTGAAATCGACCCGAAGACTCACGCCGAATTGCTGGACAAATTGGCCGCGGAGGTTGCGCGTGGCTGAGCGGGCAACTATCGCGCGGCCTTACGCGAAGGCGGCGTTCGGATACGCCCGCAACGCGGCTGCAATGGCGCAGTGGTCTCTGGGGCTGAAAGCGGCGACCGAGGTCGTGGCGGATCCGCGCGTCGCGGCGCTCGCCAAGAATCCGCAGTGGAGCGACGCCGACCTCGCCAGCCTCGTCACGGATGTCGCCGGCGCCAAACTCGATGCGGGCATGCAGAATTTCGTGCGCGTGCTCGCGGAGAATCACCGCCTGCTGCTGCTGCCGGAAATCGCCGCGCATTACGAGGATTTGCGGTCCGACGCCGAGAATACCGTCGATGTCGAGGTTATCTCCGCCGTCGCCCTCGATTCCGCGCAGGAAGCGAAGCTCGCCCAAGCCTTGAGCGTGCGGCTCAAGCGCAAAGTGCGGATGCAGAATTCGGTGGATGCGGCGCTGTTGGGCGGCGCGGTGATTCGCGCCGGTGATCTGGTGATCGACGGCTCATTGAAAGGCCGTCTGGAACGACTCGCAACAGAATTGGCAAGCTAGAGGTTATATGTCCATCAAGGCTACGGAAATCAGCGACCTGATCAAGGCGCGCATCGAGAAATTCCAGTCGGTTACGGAGGCGCGTAATGTCGGTACGGTGGTGAGCGTCACCGACGGCATCGTGCGTATCCACGGACTCGCCGACGCACGCTACGGCGAAATGCTGGAGTTCGTCGGCAACACCTTTGGATTGGCGCTGAACCTCGAGCGGGATTCGGTCGGTTCCGTGGTGCTCGGCGACTACAAGCACATCTCCGAGGGTTCGGAGGTGAAGACCACCGGACGCATCCTCGAAGTGCCCGTGGGTCCCGAACTTCTGGGCCGGGTGGTGGATGCGCTGGGGCTGCCGATCGACGGCAAAGGCCCGATCGATGCCAAATTGAAGTCGCCGCTGGAGCGCGTGGCGCCGGGCGTCATTTTTCGCAAGAGCGTGTCGCAGCCGGTACAGACCGGGCTGAAGGCAATCGACGCCATGGTCCCGATCGGCCGCGGCCAGCGCGAGCTCATCATCGGCGACCGCCAGACCGGCAAGACGGCGGTGGCCATCGACACCATCATCAATCAGAAGGCCACCGGCGTTAAGTGCGTCTATGTCGCCATCGGGCAGAAGCAGAGTTCGATCGCCAACGTCGTGCGCAAGCTCGAAGAGCACGGCGCCATGGCCCATACCATCATCGTTGCGGCGTCGGCCTCGACCCCGGCCGCGATGCAATATCTCGCACCCTATGGCGGCTGCGCCATGGGCGAGTACTTCATGGACAACGGCGAAGACGCGCTGATCGTGTACGACGACTTGTCGAAGCAGGCGGTCGCCTACCGTCAAATTTCGCTGCTGCTGCGCCGGCCGCCGGGACGGGAAGCCTACCCGGGAGACGTGTTTTACCTGCACTCACGCCTTCTCGAACGCTCCGCGCGAGTCAACGAGGAGTACGTGGAAAAATTCACGAACGGGCGCGTGAAAGGCAAAACAGGCTCCTTGACGGGCCTGCCCATCATCGAGACTCAAGCGGGAGACGTGACGGCGTTCGTTCCCACGAACGTCATCTCCATCACCGACGGGCAGATCTTTCTGGAAACGGACCTGTTCAATGCCGGCATGCGCCCGGCCATCAACGCGGGCATTTCGGTGTCTCGCGTCGGCGGCGCCGCACAGACCAACATCATCAAGAAGCTCGGCGGCGGCGTACGATTGGCGCTCGCTCAGTTCCGCGAGCTCGCCGCCTTCTCGCAGTTCGCCTCGGACTTGGACGAGGCCACGCGCAAGCAACTCGAGCGCGGCCAACGCGTCACCGAGCTCATGAAGCAAAAGCAATACTCACCCATGTCGGTGGCGGAGATGGCGCTGTCGCTGTATGCCGGGAACAATGGCTACTTCGACAAAGTCGACCGCCGCAAGGTCGTCGAGACGGAGGCCGGATTGCAATCCTTCGCGCGCGGCACGTACTCCGACCTCTTGAAAGGAATCAACAACAAGCCGGATTTATCGAAGGAAGTCGAGGCTCAACTCAAGAAGTGCTGCGAAGAATTCTTCGCGACGCTCTAAGAGACCGCAATGGCAGGCGCAAAAGAAATCCGCGGCAAGATCGCGAGCATCAAAAACACGCAGAAGATCACCAAGGCCATGGAAATGGTGGCGGCGAGCAAGATGCGCAAAGCGCAGGATCGCATGCGCGCGGCGCGCCCGTATGCGGAGAAGATTCGCAAGATCGTAGGCCATCTGCGCCAAGTGAATTTGGATTACAAGCATCCCTTCACATTGGAGCGGCCGGTGCGCTCCGTCGGCATCATCGTGATCAGCACCGATCGCGGCTTGGCGGGCTCGCTGAATTTGAATCTGTTCAAGGCGGCTCTCGGCGCGATCCGCGAAGCGCAGAAGCAGAACGCCAAGGTTTATGTGTGTGCGATCGGCGTCAAGGCCGTGCAGTTCTTTCGCCGTTTGTCGGGGATAGAGGTTTCCGCGACGGCCGCGCATTTGGGCGATCGGCCGCACGCCGACGATTTGCTCGGCCCCACCAAGGTCATGCTCGATTTCTATCGCGACGCCAAGATCGATCAATTGCTGCTCGTGCACAATATTTTCGTCAACACCATGACTCAGAAGGGCACGGTGTCGCAGCTGCTGCCGCTTCAGACCATCGACAAGGACGACCTGCAGGAGCGCTGGGATTACATCTACGAGCCGGATGCGGCCGAGATTCTCGACGGAATTCTGATGCGCTACATCGAATCCCAGGTCTTTCAAGGCGCGGTCGAAAATGTCGCCTGCGAAATGGCGGCACGCATGGTGGCCATGAAGAGCGCATCCGACAACGCCGGCTCGCTCATCGACGAGCTGCAACTCATTTACAACAAGGCCCGTCAGGCAGCGATTACGAAAGAGCTTTCGGAAATCGTCGGCGGCGCGGCAGCGGTTTAAGATAAGAGGTTTACCAAGCATGTCCAGCGGCAAAATCGTGCAAATCATCGGCGCGGTCATCGACGTGGAGTTTCCGCGCGATCAGATCCCCAAGGTCTACGACGCTCTGAAGCTCGATGACGTGGACTTAACCCTCGAAGTGCAGCAGCAGCTCGGGGACGGCGTGGTGCGTACCATCGCGATGGGGCCCTCGGAGGGTTTACGCCGCGGCCTCGCCGTCACAGGTACCGGCAAGGGAATCAGCGTGCCGGTGGGCGCAGCGACGCTCGGCCGGATCATGGATGTGCTGGGCAGACCGCAGGACGAGAAAGGGCCGGTGAATGCCGCCGAGACTTTGCCCATCCATCGTCCGGCTCCCGCCTACGACGAGCAGGCGGGCGGCCAAGATCTTCTGGTCACGGGCATCAAAGTCATCGACTTGCTGGTGCCCTTCGCCAAGGGCGGCAAGGTCGGGCTGTTCGGCGGCGCCGGCGTGGGCAAGACCGTGAACATGCTCGAGCTCATCAACAACATCGCCAAGCAATATAGCGGCCTGTCGGTATTCGCGGGCGTCGGCGAACGCACCCGCGAGGGCAATGACTTCTATCACGAGATGATCGAGTCGGGCGTCATCGACAAAGACAATCTTGCCAATTCCAAGGTGGCGATGGTCTACGGCCAGATGAACGAGCCTCCCGGCAACCGTCTGCGCGTCGCGCTCACCGGCCTCACCATGGCGGAGTATTTCCGCGACGAGAAGCAGGCCTCCGGCAAGGGCCGCGACGTGCTGTTTTTCGTCGACAACATCTACCGCTACACCCTGGCGGGCACCGAGGTATCGGCGCTGCTCGGCCGCATGCCGTCGGCCGTGGGTTATCAGCCGACGCTCGCCGAGGAAATGGGCGTGCTGCAAGAGCGCATCACCTCGACCAAGACGGGCTCCATCACCTCCATTCAAGCGGTGTACGTCCCCGCGGACGACTTGACCGACCCTTCGCCGGCAACCACTTTCGCGCACTTGGATGCGACCGTGGTGTTGTCGCGGCAGATTGCCTCGCTCGGCATCTATCCGGCGGTCGATCCTCTCGACTCCACCAGCCGCCAATTGGATCCGCTGGTGGTGGGTGACGAGCACTACGACACGGCGCGCGGCGTGCAGGCCGTTTTGCAGCGCTACAAGGAACTGCAGGACATCATTGCGATTCTCGGCATGGACGAGCTTTCCGAAGAAGACAAGTTGAGCGTCTATCGTGCGCGCAAAATTCAGCGCTTCTTGTCGCAGCCCTTCAACGTGGCTAAAGTGTTCACCGGGCAGGACGGCAAAATCGTCCCCTTGAAGGACACGATCCGCGGCTTCAAGGCCATCATCGCAGGCGAATACGATCACCTGCCCGAACAGGCGTTCTATATGATCGGCGGTATCGAAGAAGCGGTCGAGAAAGCCAAGACGTTGACATAAGAGTCCAAGTTCATGGCCCACACCATTCATGTCGACATCGTCAGCGCCGAGGGACAAATCTTTTCGGGCGAAGCAACCATGGTGTTCGTGCCGGGCTCGCAGGGCGAACTCGGCATTGCCCCCCGTCACGCACCTCTGCTCTCCACGTTGAAGGCGGGCGAGGTGCGCGTCCAGGCGGAAAATCACGAGGAGCAGGTGTTCTACGTCGGCGGCGGCGCACTGGAGGTTCAACCCCATCTCGTGACCGTGCTGGCCGACACCGCGGCGCGCGCCCGCGATCTCGATGAGGCCGCGGCTCAGGCTGCAAAACAACGTGCCGAGGAAGCGATGCGCGGCCGCGGGGACAAGATCGACATTGCCGAGGCCCAAGCCGAATTGCTACGGGCGGTGGCGCAATTGCGAGCGATAGAGCGCCTGCGAAAAAAACGCTAGCGAGCGAGAGCCCCAAGGAACCGTCATGCCGCTTTCCGTCGTCATACTCGCCGCGGGTCAGGGCAAACGGATGAACTCAGACCTGCCCAAGGTGCTGCAGCCGCTGGCCGGACAGCCGCTTCTCAAGCACGTGATCAGAACCGCTCGTGCACTGAAGCCCGAAAACGTCTGCGTGGTTTATGGGCACGGCGGAGCGCAGGTGCAGGCGGCGCTCAATCACGAAAACGTCGACTGGATATTGCAAGCCGAGCAGTTGGGCACGGGTCATGCCGTCATGCAGGCCATGTCCGTCATTCCCGACGAGCATACGGTGCTGGTGCTGTACGGCGACGTACCGTTGATCGGTGCGGCTTCCCTCAAGAAGTTGACTGCGGTGGCCGGTGAAGGCGCGCTCGCCGTATTGTCCGTCAATCTCGACGAGCCGGCGGGATATGGACGCATCGTGCGCAATTCCGAGGGCCATGTCAGCGCGATCGTCGAGCATGCCGACGCAAGCGCAGCGGAACTCAACATTCGGGAGGTCAACTCCGGGCTCATGGCCGCTCCCGCCGGACGTTTGCGGGAATGGCTGCTGGGCTTGGGCAGGGACAACGTTCAGCGCGAGTATTACCTGACCGATGTGGTAGCGCAGGCCGTGCGTGGCGGGGACCGCGTCGACGCCGTGTTGGCAGCGAGCGCGGCAGAAGTCATGGGCGTCAACGATAAGATCCAGCTCGCGCAAGTCGAAGCTTGTCATCGCTCGATGCAAGCGGAGAAATTGATGCTGGCCGGCGCCACGCTGGCGGACCCCAAGCGCATCGACATTCGCGGCGACGTCGAGGTCGAGCGCGACGTATTCATCGACATCAACGCGGTGCTCGTGGGCAAAGTACACCTCTCGGCGCGCGTCACCGTCGGGCCCAATTGCACCATTCGAGACTCGAGCGTGGGAGCCGATACCGAGATCCAAGCGAATTGCGTCATCGACAACGCCGTTGTCGGCGAGCATTGCCGGATCGGACCGTTCGCGCGCTTGAGGCCCGATACCGTGCTGCATCGAGGCGTGCATATCGGCAACTTCGTCGAAGTCAAAAAGAGCGAAATCGGCGAAGGCAGCAAGGCGAATCACTTGAGCTACTTGGGCGACGCCCAAGTGGGCGCCGACGTCAACATCGGTGCCGGCACCATTACCTGCAACTACGACGGCGCCAACAAGTGGCCGACCGCCATCGGGGATGGCGCCTTCATTGGTTCGGGCAGCATGTTGGTGGCGCCGGTGCGGATCGGGGCGAACTCGACCATCGGTGCGGGTTCGACGATCACCGCCAATGCGCCCGACGCCAAGCTCACGCTGACACGCGCGCCGCAAGTGACCGCGGCGTCTTGGAACCGACCGCATAAATCATCCCCCGAAGAGCATGCCGCGGCCGTCGAGAGCGCGATCAAGCTGCCCAAACTCAAGTCTTGAATTCTCCTCCATTCCCCTAGGTCGTATAGACGCTCCGGGGCGTCCTAAGTAACCTCACGGTCATCGATCCCACCGGGCACCGCTTATGCCACCGATGCCTGTCAATGTCAGCTCCAGCCGGGAATGGCTCGAGACCGACGGGCGCGGCGGGTTCGCCTCCGGCTCCGTCGCCGGGATACGCACCCGTCGTTATCATGCGCTGCTGCTCACCGCTATGACGCCCCCGACCGGGCGAATGGTATTGGTCAACGGCTTCGATGCGTGGGTCGAGACCGGCGCCGGCCGGTTCGACCTCAGTTCTCAGTGGTACGTACCGGGTGTGCTGGGCGGCACGGGCGAGGAGCATATCGACAGCTTCGCACCGGTCCCTTGGCCGATGTGGGTATTCAAATTCGCCGACGGCACGCAAATCCGGCAGGAAATTCTCATCCCCGCCGGCGCACCGGTCACCTCCTTGACCTGGACGCTCCTATCGGGGGGAAATGCGGCGAAGCTCTCCGTGCGTCCGTTCCTCTCAGGGCGCGACTACCACGCGCTGCATCGGAGCAACCCGGCATTCCGTTTCGATGCCGCGGTGAGCCCCGGGCGTGTGACATGGCAACCCTACGGCGATGTCCCAGGGGTTACGGCGCTCAGCAACGGCGACTACGCCCACGAGCCCCATTGGTACAACAACTTTTTATACGAGGCGGAGCGCGCCCGGGGCCTGGATTACAAAGAGGATCTCGCCGCACCAGGCATCTTTTCGTGGCAGCTCGACCGTGCAGAAGCCTCTCTCATTTTCACGACGCGCGATTGGGCGGCCGGCTCTCTGCGGCAATCGGCGGCGCTCGAACTCTCGGCGGCGATAGTCAAGCGCGAACTCGTGCGGCGCGCGCAATTCCCGAGCCGGCTTCATGCCTCGGCCGACGCGTACATCGTGGAGCGCTCGTCGAAAACATCTGCCGCCGGCAAGACGGTCATCGCGGGGTATCCCTGGTTTACCGACTGGGGGCGCGACACGTTCATCGCACTGCGCGGACTGTGCATTGCCACGGGACGGCTCGACGAGGCGCGCGACATATTGGTTGCGTGGGCATCGACGGTGTCCGAGGGCATGCTGCCCAACCGCTTTCCCGATCACGGCGAGCAGCTGGAATTCAATTCGGTGGACGCCTCGCTGTGGTTCGTCAACGCCGTGCGCGAATACCTCGAGGCGCGCAAGAGCGCAAACCCCGGGACGGCCGCGGCCGGTGAGAATCGGATCCTTAACGAAGCTGTCATGAAGATTCTCAAGGGTTATTCACAGGGCACCCGATTCGGCATCCATCTGGACGCGGACGGGCTGATCGCGGCCGGTGAATCTGGCGTGCAGCTCACTTGGATGGACGCCAAGGTGGGCGACTGGGTCGTCACTCCTCGCATCGGCAAGCCGGTGGAGATCCAAGCTCTGTGGTTCAACGCGCTAAGTTTTGCACTGCAATCCGACCCGCAATGGCAGGAACCGCTCGAGCGGGGGCTGCGGTCGTTTCGCGAGCGATTCTGGAACCCCGAGCGGCAATGTCTGTTCGATGTCGTCGACATGAACCATCAGCCCGGGTTGAACGATCCCACGCTCAGGCCCAATCAGATATTTGCGGCCGGCGCGCTACCGGTCGCGGCCCTCGATGGCGATCGCGCGCGCAAGGTCGTCGACGTGGTCGAGAACACTTTGTGGACCCCCGCGGGACTGCGTTCGCTGGCGCCCGGAGAACCGGGCTATGCCGGGCGTTATGAGGGGGGTGTCCGGCAACGCGACGGCAGCTACCATCAGGGGACCGTGTGGCCGTGGTTGATGGGCGCGTTCGTCGATGCGTGGCTCTCCACTCGCGGCAATGATGCGGCGGCGCGCAACGAAGCACGTCAGCGATTCTTAGGCCCGCTGCTCGCCGGAATGAACGCGGCCGGCCTCGACCACATCAGTGAGATTGCCGATGGCGATGCACCACACACCCCGCGCGGATGTCCCTTTCAAGCGTGGTCGGTTGCGGAGGCCTTGCGGCTCGACCGCAAGTTAAGGCCCTAGGAAACCCGCATGCCTCCAAAACGTTCTCAAGACCGGGCGCAAAAATCCACTGCGAAGGCCTCTGCCGCGAAGACCCCAGCCGAGAAACAGCGACTCGTCGAAGACCACTCGGGCAAAGAGAATTGGCGAGGGTGGGGGCCTTATCTTTCCGAGCGGCAATGGGGAACGGTACGGGAGGACTACAGCGCCTGGGGAGGAGCATGGGATTACCTGCCTCATGACCACGCGCGCAGCCGCGCCTATCGTTGGGGTGAGGACGGTATCGCGGGATTTTGCGATGATCATCAGTATCTATGCCTGTCGCTGGCATTGTGGAACGGTAAAGACCCGATTCTCAAGGAGCGGCTGTTCGGCCTGACCAACTCCGAAGGCAATCACGGCGAAGACGTCAAGGAGCTGTACTACTACCTCGACGCCACGCCCACCCATTCCTACCTCAAGATGCTTTACAAGTATCCGCAATCGGCATATCCCTACTCGCAACTCGTCGAGGAAAACCGCAAGCGCGGCGCCGAGCAGCCGGAGTTCGAACTGCTCGATACCGGTTTGTTCGATGACGACCGCTACTTCGATGTGTTCGTCGAGTACGCACGGTGCGCACCGGATGATGTCCTGATGCAGATTACGGCGCACAATCGAGGCCCCGACGCCGCGCCGCTCACGTTGCTGCCGCAACTGTGCTGCCGCAATACGTGGTCGTGGAAGCCGGACGTCTCGAAACCGGTCTTGCAGGGCCGTCCCGGCGGCGTCGACATCCGGCACGCGAACCTAGGCTCATTTTGCCTCGATTTCGATTCGGCACCGACGCTCTTGTTCTGCGACAACGAGACCAATGTTCGCCGCCTATTCGGCGATGGCGAGGCGAGCGGGTACTTCAAAGATGCCTTTCACGAATACGTCGTGCAAGGCAGGCACGAGGCGGTGAATCCGGATCGGACAGGCACCAAGGCCGGTGCTCTTTATCACATGAACGTGCCGCCGGGCACGGCGGTGAGCGTGCGGCTGCGACTCTCCCCCACCAAGGAAGCGAACGGTGGGCATGCGCCATTCGAAGAATTCGACGCTGTTTTCGCGCAGCGCCGCCGCGAAGCCGACGAGTTCTATGCGGAACTACAGAGCGCGATCGTGGACCCGGACGCAAAACTCGTACAACGCCAGGCCTTTGCCGGAATGATTTGGAGCAAGATGTTCTTCCAGTATCCGGTGGAGGACTGGCTCGACGGAGATCCGCTGCAGCCGCCGCCGCCGCGGGAGCGATTGCAAGGACGCAATCGCGAATGGAGGCACCTCGACAGCGCGGATGTAATCTCCATGCCGGACAAGTGGGAGTACCCCTGGTTCGCTGCCTGGGATCTCGCCTTTCATTGCATCGTTTTTGCGGTGATCGACGCCGAGTTCGCGAAGTCGCAGCTCATTCTGTTGGCGAGCGAGGCCTATATGCATGCCAACGGACAATTTCCGGCATACGAATGGTCGTTCGGGGACGTCAATCCTCCCGTGCACGCCTGGTCGGCGTGGCGAGTATTCCAAATCGATCGCCGCCATCGACAAGAGTCGAACCCCGAGTACGAGGGCGATCTAGAGTTCTTGAAGCGCATGTTCAACAAGCTGATGCTCAATTTTACGTGGTGGGTCAATCGCAAGGACGAGCAGGGCCGCAACATTTTCCAGGGCGGATTTCTCGGTCTCGACAATATCGGTGTGTTCGATCGCAGCAGTCCGTTGCCCACCGGCGGTTTCATCAACCAGGCGGACGGCACCAGCTGGATGGCCATGTACTGCTTAAATTTGTTGCGGATGGCGCTGGAACTCGCGCTCTACGACCCCGCGTATGAGGACATCGCCTCGAAATTTCTGGAGCACTTCCTGTACATCGCAGGCGCCATCAACGGAGTCGGAGAGGATAAGCTGGGTCTTTGGGACGCCACCGACGAGTTTTATTACGATCAGTTGGTCTTTCCGAACGGCAGCACCGCCACGTTGAAAGTCCATTCCATCGTCGGTCTCATACCGCTCTTTTCCAGTCAGGTGATTGAGCCGGAAATTTTGAAGCAGCTGCCGGATTTCTCCCGGCGGTTGGAATGGTTCCTCGAGCGTCATCCAAAGCTCGCCAATCTGATTTCCAACTGGGGCGTCGCCGGCGAAGGCGACCGGAGGCTGCTGTCGCTGTTGCGAGGCCGCCGCCTGACGGCCTTGCTGCACCGAATGCTCGACGAATCCGGATTTCTGTCGGATTTCGGGGTGCGCGCGCTTTCAAAGAAACATGAACTCGAGCCGTTCCGCTTGGAAGCGGCGGGTAGCCTCCACGAAGTCGGCTATTGGCCGTGCGAGTCGCGCAGCGGGCTGTTCGGCGGCAATTCCAATTGGCGAGGCCCGGTGTGGATGCCGATCAACTTTCTCATCATCGAGGCCCTGCAACGATTTCACTACTACTATGGCAATGACTTCAAAGTCGAGTGCCCGACCGGGTCTGGAAGATTTCTCACCTTGCTCGAGATAGCGAGCGAATTGAGCGATCGTTTGTCGCGGCTTTTTCTCAAGGGCCCGGACGGGCAGCGTCCGGTGCTCAAATATCATCCGAAGCTCGCCGCCGATCCGCACTTCCGCGACTACGTTTTGTTCCACGAGTATTTTCATGGCGACACCGGCCGGGGTGTCGGCGCGTCCCATCAGACCGGGTGGACTGGCCTAGTTGCCAAATTGCTGCAACCGCATGTCAGCGAGGTGAGCTCCATACGGTCCGAGCTGGTCAAAGCGGCGGTGTCCGCCGTGTCCAACCGCAAGAAGCATGCAATGTGAACAGCCATTTCGACATCATCATCATCGGCAGCGGGGCGGGCGGCGGCACGCTGGCCTTCAAGTTGGCGCCTTCCGGCAAGCGCATTCTCATCTTGGAGCGCGGCGGGTTTCTTCCGCGCGAGAAGCAGAATTGGGACGCCACCGAAGTTTTCGTCAAGAACCGCTACGTGTCGAAGGATACGTGGCATGACAGCAACAATCGGGCCTTTCAGCCCGGCGTTCACTATTTCGTCGGTGGAGCGACCAAGATGTTCGGCGCAGCGCTGTTCAGGTTGCGTCAACAGGATTTCATCAGCCACAGAACCGCCGACGGAATGACGGCCGGTTGGCCGATTCGCTATGAGGATCTGGAACCTTATTACACGCAAGCCGAGCAGCTTTATAACGTGCACGGCCAACGCGGCGACGACCCGACTGATCCGCCGGCCAGCGCGCCGTACCCGTATCCGCCGGTCAGCCATGAACCGCGAATTCAGGAAATCGCCGACGCTTTGACGCGGACCGGGTACCACCCGGCCTATGCACCAAGCGCCGTCCTTCTCAATGAAGCAGACTTGAGCAATAGCCGTTGCATCCGCTGCAACACGTGCGACGGATTTCCGTGCCTGGTGCACGCCAAAGCCGACGCGGAGACGATCGCGGTGCGGCCGGCGCTGCGCCATTCGAACGTCACCTTGCTGACCCACGCTCACGTTCAGAGGCTCGAGACCAGCGCGACCGGACGCGAGGTCACACGGGTCATTGTCGACCGGGGCGGCGGCGAAGAGACGTATACAGCCGACATCGTCGTGGTGTCCTGCGGCGCCGCCAATACGGCGCGCTTGCTGCTGATGTCCGCCAACGACGCGCATCCGCGCGGACTCGCCAATGGCTCCGACATGGTCGGCCGCCACTACATGTTCCACAATGCGATGGCACTCGTGGCCTTGTCCCGGCGCGAAAACCCCACGGTGTTTCAGAAGACGCTCTCGATCAACGACTTTTATCTGTCCGCGCCCGATTGCGATTTCCCGCTCGGAAATATTCAGATGATCGGCAAGTCTCTCGGGCCGATGTTTCGCGACGACGCTCCGACGTTCGCCCCCGGCTTTACTCTCGACGAAATGGCGCGCCACGCGGTGGATTTCTGGCTGAGTTCCGAGGACCTCGCGCTTGCGCAGAATCGAGTTACCTTGAATGCGCAGAACGAGATTCAGCTTCACTATGAATTCACCAACGTTGAAGCGATCAACCGGCTGCGCTTCAAACTGCAAGCCATGCTCGAGCACATGGACATGCATCCGCATCTGATTCCGAACAGCCTGTACCTTGGGAAGCATATTCCCATCGCGGGCGTCGCCCACCAAGCCGGCACCTGTCGATTTGGCACGGACCCTGGAACATCGGTCCTCGACGTCAACTGCAAGGCGCACGAGCTGGACAATCTCTATGTGGTGGACACGAGCTTCTTTCCAAGCATCGGCGCCGTGAATCCCTCATTGACGGCAATTGCCAACTCGCTTCGCGTCGGGGAGCATCTACTGGACAGACTGAGATGAACCCCGGCGCGGGAGGCCCGGCTTCTGCGGGTGGATCGGCCATTCGACGCAAGGAAATCGTTGCGGTCTACGCGGCCGGCGTGATTCAGGGCGTCGCGCTCGTGACCTTTCCGGCGGCGAGCGTGATATTCACGAGCGCCGCGGACTACGGACTCAGCAATCAGCAGTACGGCGGAATGTTCGTGCCGCAAGCGATCACCGCGGTCGCGTCATCCTTGCTCGGCGCCGGGCTGACGCGCCGCCTCGGCGCCAAGCGCATCTATTTGCTCGGTCTGTACGCCAATCTCTTGGCGATGGCGCTCTTGGCCGCGAGTCGATTCGTGATGCATCAACACGCGGCGGCCTACGCACTGCTGCTCGCGGCCACGGCCTCGATGGGCGTGGGATTTGGGTTCACCGTGCCCGCTCTCAACACGTTCGCCGCGGCATTCTTCCCGCATAAAGTCGAGACCGCCGTTTTGGGTTTGAACGCCTTGTTGGGTTTGGGCACGGCGTTGGCGCCGGTGTTTGTCTTGTTGTTCGTCGGCCTCGGATTGTGGTGGGGTATGCCGATCTGCGTGGGGGCGGCAATTCTTCTGTTGGTGATTTTAAGTTCCGCGCTGCCCTTCGACGCGGCGCGGCAGCCCAAGGGTTCGCGCGCACGCGGGCGGCTGCCGGCACGGTTCTGGATCTTTTCCACGTTCGCGCTGCTTTACGGCATTTGCGAAACCATGAACGGCAACTGGGCGTCGGTGTACATGACGGCACATCTCGGAGCGAGCGCGGCTCTCGCATCCGTCGGACTGACCGTTTTCTGGGCGACCGTCACTGCCGGGCGAGTGTTATTTGCCGCGCTCGACAAGTGGCTTGCCGCAGGCACCACCTTTCGGATCTTGCCGCTCGTCGTTACCGCCGCATTCGTGGCCGCGGCATACCTGCAAAGCAACCATCCTCTGCTCGGCATTGCGACCTTCGGTGCCGCGGGCCTAGGATGTTCGGCGCTGCTGCCGCTGTTGATCAGTTTCGGCCAGGAAGAAATGACCACCGTCGCCGCTTCCGTGGCCGGCGGGCTGATCTGCGTCTATCAGGTGGGCTATGGCATCGCCGCTTTTGGCGTGGGGCCGCTGCAAAACTGGGCGGGCCTGCGTCTCGAGACCATATTCGGCGGATGCGCGGCGGTTGCCTTCGCGATGGCGATGCTGTCATTTGTCCTCGTTCGGCGCCGGCCGCCCATCGGAACGTGAGGGTTTTGCGATCGAAATCAATCATCCACAACCAAGGGAATCATCATGAACCTCAAAGGTAGGATCGCCATCGTTACCGGCGGCAATAGCGGTATTGGAATGGCCATCGTTCTGGAGCTCGCCAAGCAGGGCGCCAACATCGTCATCGACTACGTGGTACACCCCGAAGCGACCGACGCGCTGGCGAAGCAAGTCGTCGCGTTGGGCGACCAAGCCATCGGAGTGCAGGCTGACGTGAGCAAGGTCGATGACTTGCGCAAGCTCGTGGCCACCGCGGTACAAACATTTGGCCGGGTGGATATCATGGTCAACAACGCCGGCGTCGAGACGCGTACATCGGTGCTCGATACGACGGAGGCCCAGTACGAGAAGGTGCTGGCCATCAACTTGAAGAGCGCCTTCTTTGGAACCCAATTGGCGGCGCAACAGATGATCAAGCAGGGCGGCGGCGGCCGCATCATCAACATCACCTCGGTGCACGAAGATTGGCCCATGCCGGGCAACACCGCCTACTGCTTGTCGAAGGGCGGAATGCGCATGCTGACCCGCACCGCCGGCGTGGAATTAGCGCCGCACAATATCCTCGTGGTTGGAGTGGGCCCCGGCGCCGTCGCAACACCGATCAATACGGCAACGATGAACGACGCCGTGCTGCTGGCCAAGCTCGATTCGGCAATACCGATTGGCCGGATGGCGCGGCCGGAGGAAATCGGCAGCATAGTGGCATTCCTCGCAGGCCCCGGTGCCAGCTACGTGACCGCAACAACGCTGTTCGCCGACGGCGGGATCATGCAATCCAGTCCCGGCCTCTAGCAAAGCCCGCCTTTAGAAAGGCTCTCAAAACCGGCATTCGCCGGCAAAAATTGCGGTCGACGCAATTCTGCACTTTCGCCGAGTGTGGCACACTGCATCGCCGATCAGCCGCCGGTGTACCCCGGCTAGCGCAACGGCTTGCGATATAGAGCCAACGCATGAACAATGTTCCGAGCGACCCTCCTCATCAGCCGACCGGCCAAGAGTCCATCGATCGACGCGCCTGGCCGCGCGAGCGCCAAATACGCGCGGCAGCCATTGGAACAGTCATCGTCATTCTCGGTCTTCTGACCATCTGGTTGGGAGGGCGGCTTTTCGGCAAACACGAGGCACCCGTCGGCGAGGCGCCGACTCCGCCAGGTACTTTCCGCGCCACCGCGCAGCAGATGAAGACCTTGACCGTGGAGTCCGTGGGCGTGCGCGCCTTCGTCAGCGAGGAATTGACCGAGGGAAAGATAGCGGTCAACGGCGATCGCACGACCCCGTTGTTTTCTCCGTATTCCGGCCGCGTGATTCGAGTCATTGCCGGATTGGGCGACACCGTCCAAAAGGGCGCACCGCTCGCGACGATCGAAGCCTCCGAATTTGTTCAGGCGCAAAATGACCTCAGTACCGCAAGCGCGCAGCTCAAACTCGCGCGCATCAATGAGACTCGCAAGCACGCCCTTTACGATGCAAAGGGCGGCAGCCTGCAGGATTGGCAATCGGCCCAGGCGGATCTCACGGCGGCAGAAGCCACCATCCATTCGATTCGTAATCGGCTCAAGATTTTGGGCAAGTCGGAGGAGGAAATCGACGCCCTCGAGGCGGCTCGCACGATCGATCCGCTATCGACCCTCACCGCGCCGATCGCCGGCGTGGTCGTGGATCGTCAAGTGGGCCCAGGACAATATTTGCAGTCTGGCGGAGGTACGCCGGTATTCACTATCGCCGATCCATCGAGCGTGTGGTTGTTGGCGAACGTTCGCGAAGCCGACTCCGGCTTGGTACGTGTCGGCCAGCCCATGCAGGTGTACGTGCCCGCGTATCCTAAACGTGTTTTCGATGCACGCGTGACCTATGTCGCTGCCCTGGTCGATCCTGTCACGCACCGGCTGCCGGTACGCGCTGAGATCGACAACCGTGACCGGGCGCTCAAGCCCGAGATGTTCGCGAATTTTCGGATTCAGACCAGCGACGCGTCGGAGTCCCCCGCCGTTCCGGCGGCGGCCATCGTTTACGAGGGTGATGCGGCGCACGTGTGGGTGGTCGAAGGAACCCAATTGCTTGCCTACCGCGCGATACGCACGGGACGCGACAATGAGGGATTTGTCGAAGTTCTCGGGGGATTGAAGCCGGGCGAACGGATTGTTACCAAGGGCGGACTTTTCATCGATCAAGTGGCGGCACCAGGGCCGACATGAACGCGATCGTCTCCTTCGCGCTACGGCAACGAGTGTTGATTGTCGTGCTGCTGGTGATGATGCTGGGGGCCGGTGTGGCGAGTTTCCTGGCGCTGAACATCGAGGCGTACCCGGATCCCGTCCCGCCGCTGGTCGACGTGGTTACCCAGAGCACTGGGCAATCCGCGGAGGAGATCGAGCGCTATATCACGATCCCCCTCGAAATACAGATGGCCGGCATTCCGAATGTGCAGGCAATCCGCACCATATCGCTTTTCGGACTGTCCGATGTCAAAGTTCAGTTCACCTATGCGTTCAGCTACACCCAGGCCGAACAATGGGTGACCAATCGGCTCTCGCAGCTCGGTTCATTGCCGAATGGCGCGCAACCCCAAATCTCGCCCACGAGTCCGGTCGGTGAGATTTTCCGTTATCGGGTCGTGGGTCCCCCAAACTATTCGGTGACCGATCTCAAGACGCTCGAGGACTGGGTGCTCGAGCGGCGGTTCAAGGCCGTGCCGGGCGTCATCGACGTGACCGGCTGGGGCGGCAAGACGAAGACTTACGAGATCGCGATCGATCAACACAAATTGGTGGGCAACGGTCTGTCCGTGCCGCAGGTGCTGACGGCTCTCGGCAACGCCAACATCAACGTCGGCGGGCAAACAGTCGATTTCGGCGCCCAGGCCGCGGTGGTGCGCGGAGTGGGGCTGATTCATTCCGCGGATGAGATTCGCCACACTTTGATCACCAGCAACCAGGGCGCTCCGATATTCATCGGCGATGTCGCCAACGTCACCATCGGCAATCTGCCGCGGCTGGGAATTGCCGGCTACAACGACCTAGACGACATCGTCCAGGGGATCGTACTCATGCGCCGCGGCGCCGCAAGCGTACCGACGATCAAGCGCGTCGAAGCTGAGGTCGACAACATCAACCGAAATGGCATCTTGCCGCCCGGCGTGAGCATCCAGCGTATCTACGACCGCAGCGATCTGATCAACATCACCACCCACACCGTACTTCACAACATGGTCGCCGGCATTGCGCTCATATTCCTCTTGCAATGGGCATTCCTCGGGAACATACGCAGCGCCCTCATAGTTGCCATGACCATACCGTTCGGGCTGTCCTTCGCCATCGGGCTCATGGTGTTGCGCGGCGAGTCCGCCAATTTGCTGTCGGTGGGAGCAATCGATTTCGGGCTGGTGGTCGATGCCACCGTGATCATGGTCGAGAACATATACAGGCATTTAGCCGAGGCCTCGGCGCACTTAGGCACCGGACCCAGCCACTTGCACCGGATGCGCGTTCCCTCGGGCTTCCGCGGCAAGATGGGCACGATATCGCTCGCGGCAGCCGAGGTCAGCCAGTCGATCTTTTTCGCGGCCGCGATCATCATCGCCGGGTTTGTACCGCTGTTTACCCTCTCCGGCATCGAAGGCCATATTTTCGGCCCGATGGCCAAAACCTACGCTTACGCCATCGCCGGCGGCTTGATCGCAACTTTCACCATCGCACCGGCGTTGAGTTTGCTGCTGTTTCCGCAGGTGGTGTCGGAGCGGGAAACGCCGGTGGTGCGCGCACTGCGGCGCGTCTATCAGCCAGCGCTGGAATTCGTGCTCGCGAACCGCATCCTCGCGTTCACCGGCGTCGCTTTGCTCACGCTCGCAGCTGTGTTCGCCGTGCGCTCGCTGGGACTCGAGTTTCTACCCAAGCTCGAGGAGGGAAATCTGTGGGTGCGCGCTACTTTTCCGCAATCGGTTTCGCTTCAAGATAGCGACACGTACGTCAATCGCATGCGCGTCTTGATGAGCAAATATCCCGAAGTGCAATCGGTGGTATCGCAGCACGGCCGACCCGACGACGGTACCGATGCCACCGGGTTTTTCAATGCCGAATTCTTCGTGCCGTTGAAGCCGTTCGATACCTGGCCGGCGGGAGTCGACAAGGAAAAGCTCACGCAGGACATGACCGGAGCATTGCAACAGCAGTTTCCAGGCGTCGATTTCAATTTCTCGCAATACATTCAAGACAACGTCGAAGAGGCGGCGTCCGGCGTCAAGGGGGAGAATTCCGTCAAAGTGTACGGCAATGATTTGGCGACCCTGGAAAAAACGGCCGATGCCGTTGCCGCCGTGCTCGCCAAGGTGCAAGGCATCACCGATCTCGCCGTGCTTCGCTCCCTCGGTCAGCCGACGATTCGCATCGACGTCGACCGCGTTCGAGCGGCCCGCTACGGCTTGGCGCCCGGCGACGTCAATGCGGTGGTCCAGACCGCGATCGGCGGACAAAGTGCGGGCGATTTGTACGAGGGCACCAGCGACCGGCACTTTCCGATGATGGTGCGCCTCGCGGCTCCCTATCGTCAGAGTCTCGATGCCATCCGGCGCATTCCGATCGCAGCGGCCGCAAGCTCAGGCAACGGCGTGATTCAGGTGCCGCTCGAGGATGTCGCCGACGTTCATTTGGTTTCCGGCGCGGCGTTCATTTATCGAGAGCAGCAGCAGCGTTATGTGCCTATCAAGTTCAGCGTTCGCGGCCGCGATTTGGGCGGCGCGGTTCTCGAGGCGCAGCGGGCCGTCGATGCGGATGTACTCTTGCCGGGGGGCTACCGCCTCGAGTGGGTGGGCGAATTCGGCAATCTGCAGGAGGCGATTTCCCGCTTGAGTATCGCCGTGCCGCTGTCGATCGCATTGATCATTCTGTTGTTGTATTTGAATTTTCACAGCTTGCGTGACGCGCTGCTCGCCGCGAGCGTCATTCCCATGGCGATGCTGGGCGGCATCTTCGCACTTTGGGCAACCGGCACCGCGTTCAGCGTGTCCTCCGCGATTGGGTTCGTCGCCTTGTTTGGAATAGCCGCCATGGACGGCATTTTGGTGGTGTCGTACTACCACTTGAGCCTGGAGTCGGGCCTAGACCGCGCAAGCGCCATGCTGCAAACCTGCCGCACGCAACTGAGACCCGTCATGATGACTTGCGCCGTGGCCTGTGTGGGGCTGATTCCCGCCGCGGTCTCGACCGGGATCGGGTCGCAGGTACAGCGGCCCTTGGCGATGGTCGTGGTGGGCGGCATGCTCCTGGCCCCGGTGTTGATACTGCTCGTATTGCCGGTGCTCGTTTTGAGATTCTCGACAGCACGAGAAATTCCGGCCGAGGCCGCGCGGGGAGGGAGCCGATGATGCGCTCCTCGCGGCGAGGCCTTACGCGCGCGACGATGGTGGGAGTCGGCGCGGCGTGGTTCTCTGCGTGCGTGGGGCCCGATTTTCACCGTCCGGCCCCGCCCAATGTCGAGCGCTACACCGTAGAGCCCTTGGCATCGACAACGGTCTCGACGCCCGGCGCGGACGGCGCTGCGCAACGTTTTCTCGCCGAACAGGACGTGCCCAAAAATTGGTGGACCCTATTCGGATCCGCGCAACTCGATGCGCTGGTCAACGAGGCACTCGCCGCCAATCCAGACGTGTTGTCGGCTCAAGCCGCGCTGCGCCAGGCCATGGAAAACGCCGCGGCCCAACGCGGTAGTTTTTTTCCTACCGTTCAGGGAAGTTTCGATGCGCAGCGCAACCTCAATGCCGTCGGCGTATTGGCACCGACCTTGTCGTCCGGGACGCCGCTATTCAATCTGTTTACCCCGCAAGTCACCGTGTCGTACGTTCCCGATGTGTTCGGGGCGAACCGGCGCCAGGTGGAATCGCTGGAAGCTCAGGCTGAGGCTAGCCGCTTCCAGCTCGACGCGACCTACCTGACCCTCACCGCGAACGTGGTCACGACGGCGATCCAGGAGGCCGGCTTGCGGGCGCAAATAGCGGGAACGGAGCACGCGATCGCGCTCGAACGCGACGCTCTCGCGGTCCTCGAGCGCCAGCTCGAACTGGGCGCGATCGCGGAGGTCGATGTATTTGCACAGGATGCGGTCCTTGCGCAGCTTCAGAGCACGCTGCCGCCGTTGAACAAGCAATTGCATCAGGCCGGCGATTCATTGGCAGCCCTCACGGGGCATCTGCCCGCCGAATTCAAATCGCATCGTTTCGAACTGGACCAACTGGTGCTGCCCCTCGATTTGCCGCTGGGCGTTCCCTCGCAGCTAGTGGAGCGGCGCCCCGATGTACGCGCAGCGGAGGCCGAGCTGCACGCGGCAACCGCGCAAGTCGGCGTCGCCACCGCCAACATGCTGCCTCAGGTGGTCATTACGGGGGACCTCGGCAGCTCAGCAACCCTGATGAGCGATCTATTCAAATCGGGCACCGGCTTTTGGGGCATCGGGGCGAATGCAACGCAGACGCTGTTCGAGGGAGGCACTCTGCTTCACCGCAAGCGCGCAGCGGAGGCCGCGATGAATCAAGCAGCCGCGATGTACCGATCGACCGTGCTCACGGCGTTTCAAAACGTTGCGGATGCCTTGCACGCGCTCGACACCGACGCGGACGCACTCAATGCCGCGAGCCGGGCCGCGGAGGCCGCGCAGAAGAGCCTGGCCGTGGCCCGTCGTCAGCTCGAGCTCGGTGCCGTGAGCTACTTGGCGCTGGTCAGTGCCGAGCAAACCTACCAACAGTCCGTAGTCGCCCTGGCCCAGGCGCGCGCCAACCGCTACGCCGATACCGCCGCGCTGTTTCAGGCGCTCGGCGGATCCATCTCATCGATGGCTGCGGTCCATCCATAAAGCCTGCGATTCATGGGGATCGTGCTCAATCTATGAAGCGATCGACGAAGCTCACCGTGCTGTGCCAAATGCCCCTCCATTCGGCGAGCACGGCGCGCCCTTGTGCGGTGATACGGTAGTAGCGGCGCGGCGGTCCCGAGTAGGAGGGAACGATGCGGCTGGTGAGCAAATCTGAGGCTGAAAGAGCACGCAGCACCGGATAAATCGTCCCTTCCTTGAATATCGAGCTGCCGTCGTTCGCACTCGCCAGCCGCTTGGCAATTTCATAGCCGTACAGGTCTTGCGGCGAGCCATCGAGTACCGCGAGCAATACCAAGCCAACCAGGCCCCCGTTGAGCTCCTTTTGAAACTTTTTGGCGTTGCTATCATGCATTGGCCAATACTATATAGTTACCAATATTAGTAATCAAACTATATAGATCACCGAGCAATAGCGAGCCCGGGAACAACGTGGCGCGCAGCGCGAGGTCGAAGGAACGCCCGTCCGGTTCATTGCATTAGGCACGGTAGAGTTTTTCGGCGAACAGCGTTATGACGTTATGACGTCGCGACGTTATAACGTTGCGTTTCCGATCGAAGTCACCATGCAGCGCCTCGGTGCGATCGCCGACTTGGTGGGGCTGGTATAACAACTTTGAATTCAGCTGATAAACAAAAGGGTGAAGTTCAGTGGGAAAAGCATGCCTCGAGGGAAAGACTTTAGGACATGCGCACACTGGAGTTTTCGGACCCGAGTATTTCCGCAAGTTCTATCTGGATCCCAAGTCGCGCGTCACGACCCGGGCGGAGATGCGCGCGCGCGCACGGCTGATCGCCGCCATCCTGGTTCAGATCAGCGTTCCGGTCCGCACCATACTGGATGCCGGCTGCGGTATCGGGTTGCTGCGCAAGCCGTTCGCAGAGGTGCTGCCGCGGGCGCGCTATGTGGGGCTCGAGCGGAGCGAGTATCTGTGCTCGCGCTACGGTTGGACGCGGGGCTCGGTCGTCGACTATGCCGCGCGCCATCCGAGCGACCTCATCGTTTGCTACGACGTATTGCAATATCTCGACGACCGGGATGCGGCGCGTGCGATCGCAAACCTCGCGCGGCTGACGCGCTACGCCGTGTACGTCTGCGCTTTGACCCGCGAGGATTGGCGTGCGAACTGCGATCGCAAGCTCACCGACCGCGCTGTCCACCTGCGCCCCGGCGCCTGGTACCGGCGCCGGCTGAAGCGGCAATTCCACTACCTCGGTTTTGGAGTCTGGCTCCGCAAGGGCGTCACCGCCATCCTCTGGGACATGGAGGGGTGTTAGTTCTGGCGCTCAAAGATTTCCCTGCATCCACGTCACCAGGGCTGCATGCACGGGCTCGCCAGCACCTTCGCTCGCGCGCGCATGGTTGACGAAGGATACGAGTACGAACGTCTTGCCGGTCAGAGTGGTCACGTAGCCTGCGACGCAGCTGACGCTGTCGAGATGGCCGGTCTTCAAGCGCACCGAGCCGGCGGACGTATTCTTCATTCGCGATCTTAGGGTTCCGTCGATACCCGCAAGCGGCAAAGACGCCAGGAATTCCGGCGCATAACGGCTGTGATACGCCGCGCGCAGGACGTCCGCCATCTGCAGTGCGGAGATATGAGTGGTACGCGAGAGGCCGGAGCCGTTGTCGATATCGATGTCTTGCAAGGCAAAACCGCGTTCGTGCGCCCATTCCTCGAGGGCTTGGGAACCTTTCTGAAGCGTCGCCGGGGCCCCATAGCGTTCCTCGCCCAACGTCAGCAACATGTGGCGCGCCATCAAGTTGCTGCTGAACTTGTTGGTGAGCCGCACGATCTCTCCCAAGGTCAACGAGTCGAAATTCACGAACAACCTCGCGTCCGCGGCGGCCGGCTCGATACGCAGCTTGCCGTTGAACTCCCCGCCCGACTCGCGCCACAGCTCGACGAACGTACCGAACGCATACTCGGGAGCCTTGAGCAGCACCCGCGTAATACTTTGTTCGGCGCATTCCGGGGATAGAGCGCCGCTGAACACGACACGATCCCATTGCTCGGAGTCGACTTTGAAATCGACCCTGGCGGCGGCGGCGCTGCACTTCCCGTCCGCGAAGGCGATGTGATTTTCGATGGCGAGGTTGACGGGGGCGGGCGTCGCGACGATGTCGACCTGATGCGTGCTTGCATTCGGCGCGACTCTGAACTCGACGGATTGAAAATTGACCATCAATGCATCCGGCTGCACGTTGTAAGAGCGATTGGGCCGCCCGTCAAAGGCCCCCGGATCCTCCGGCGGCAGAGCGAACGCGGTATCGTCGATCACGATGTCGCCGCGAATCGCTTTAAGGCCCCTATCGCGAAGCATGTGAACGAAGCGCCACCACCGCTCCATGGTCATATAGGGGTCGCCCCCGCCCTGCAGGATGAGATCCCCATCGAGGACCCCATTCTTGAGTTCACCGCGCACCAGCGCGCGTGAATGCCAGATGTAGGCTGGGCCCAGTACGTCCAAGCTTGCAAACGTGGTGACCAGTTTGATGGTGGACGCCGGGCTGCGCGATGTTTCGCCATTCAGGCTGAAGAGCACGCGCCCTGAATCAAGGTCGACGATCGCGAAGCTGACCGCGCTCACCGGGAGCCGCTCCGCCGCGATAACCTGCATGACGGCCGCGGGAGCGCCGCCCGAAAGCGCGGCCGCGGCGGCAGGCGCCGCCAGCACCACCGCGAATGCGATTTGCAAAAAGCTCCTTAAATCCATCGCTCGCGAATGCATCACGTTAAGTTAGCACAGGGATTCAATTGAGCGGCAGCACCACGCGCCGCCACGCGCCGGAACGCCAGCGCAGAAATAGCATCGTTCCGAGACAGCAAATATAAATCAGCGCGGCGCACCAACCGCCGACTGCGCCCAAGCCCAGCTGCGGCAACCAATCGACCCACCCGGCGCCCGGCTTGAACGACAACATGTGCGCAAGGGGCACGAACAGCGTCCACGACAGGATCAGCACCATGAGGGCCGGTAGACGTACATCGCCCGCGCCCCGCAGGCACGAGCCGCTGCTGATGTTCAGGCCGTCGAACAACTGATATCCGGCAGCGATCCAGAGCAACTCGCAACTCTTTACCACCACGTCCGCGGATTGCGGATCGGAGCGGTTGGTGAACCACGGCAGCAACCATGGTCCGATCATGGCCAGAATCAATCCTATCGCACCCATGTAGATCACCGATAACAGGATGATGCTGTTGCCGACCTTGAATGCCCAATCCAAATTTTTGGCGCCGATCGCCTGTCCGACCAGCGTCGTGCCCGCCATGGCGATCCCGACGGCGGGCATGTAGCAAAAAGAGGTGAGCATCATGACGATCTGCGTCGACGCGCCATCGACGTTGCCCAAGCGCACCTGCATCAGCTGAAACAACGCGAATCCTAGAATGTCCGCGGCATACAGCAGCCCCATGGGAGCCCCCAGATTGAATTGCCGCAGGAGCGCCCTCATTCGCAATCGAGCCGTGAGGTGCGAACGATAGCGCCGCCGAGTCGCGCCGCCCAAAAACCATATCAACGAGACACCGACGCCAACGAGTTGCGCGGCGGCGGTCGCCCAGGCGGATCCGGCGACGCCGAGCCCCAAATCGAATATGAACAGCTGATTGAACAATGCATTGACCAGCGCGACGCAGAGCGTGATTCGAAGTGTGATGGTCGCGCGGCCGACGCCGTTGAAGAAGCCAAGAATGGACCACAATGCAATCCCAAGCGGCGCGGCAAGCATCCGCGGGAACCAATAGTCGAGAGCGAGCTTGAGAGTTTCGTCCGCGATGCCGAATGGAGAGAATAACCATGCACCGGTCATCGCAAGGACCGCGAACACGGGTACAGTGAACAAAGAAGCCCAAAGGGCAGTCCAGGTCGCTTGCGACGCCCGCGCATAGCGGCGACCGCCATAGGCGTGCGCCACCAGCGTCTGCACCGAAAGGCCGACGCCGCCGAATAGCAATATGAAAACCAGCACCGGCCAGTAAACTGCCCCCATGGCCGAAGTCGCCGCAGGCGAGAGTCGCCCGACGAACCAAGTATCGGTAGCATTGAGCACGGCTTGCACCGCGCTGTTGAGCATGAACGGAAACGCCAGCGCGGACACGGCGATATAGTCGAGCCGCGGACGTCCGCTCGAACTTAGAACTTGACCGGGAAGCAGTTTGTGGAGCGTGTCCAATTTTGGATCCTACATATCCGCCGAGGGTAAAATATCGAGCCGCCGAGGGTAACCGTTTTCGGGTGGGGGAATGAAAAATGAAGAGGCACGCCGTGGCGGGGAACTTCGTCGGGCGCCCGTTGGGACCGGGCGCATGGCATTTGACGACCGGTGCGTCCGGCGGTCCGGAGATTTACGTGGTCGGTGCAGAGCCGAATTCGGCGCTGACGTTGCGCGGTGCAAGATTCACTTCCGTTTCCTGCGAATGGCACAGCGGCGGGGCTCTCTTGGGCCTGACCTCGCCCGCGGGAGTCAAGTATTTGAACGCGCGCAACGCGACCATTCATGAACCGCTGACCGGCCTGCATGAGCGCTTGCCTCTCGTGGGATTCGATGATGCTGCGCGCCGCTTCTGGCGCCGGCTCTTTCGATTGGTCCGCATTCCGGGCGGGCGCTACCTATTGGGCTTCATCGCACGACGTGCGCGCGGTCCCACTTGAGCTTGAGCGAACTGGATCACAAGCGCGGATATTTATTGTCAATAGCGGTTCGCGGCCAGAATAAGTCACACCGCGATTTGCGACGGCCATCAAGGATACGCAGCGCCGTTTGCAGCACATTCATCGCAAGTTCTTCCATCTCACGTACCCAAGGATGGCCGCTTGCTGGACATCAAATCGATCGCCATCGAATCCGACGCAATCCAGGCGTCATTCGAACCCTATGGTCGTTTGCTCAGAATGCTCATGCCGAGTCTATGCGGTGTGGTCGTGCACGACGGTTTCTCGAATCTCGTCTGGGCCTCCGATGAATGGGATCTCGGCGACGATCTGGAGGTCGTGAAGGATTCGATCTCGAATGCCCTGACCGATCCCGCGGAGTTCGCCGGCATCGTGCGGATCGACGAGGATCGAGCGGTGTACTCCTTCGCGGTACGCGGCGAGCACATCGAACTGCTCGGCGTGGTGAGCATGCTGGCACGTCTGTCGGGCACGCGCAGCCAGGGCCGTCCGCTGCAATACGTGCGGCAGCTGGTGCAGCCGGCATTGGAGTGCCTGCGCCGCGAGCTGTCGCTGCGTTCGAAATTGGGATCCCGAGAGCGGGATCTCGGAATTCGAGAACGCGATCTGTCGCTGATGCTCGAAATGTCGTCGAACCAAACCGCAACCGGCGACGCGGACGAATTCGATCTGATCTTGAAAACCGGACTCGAACACATGGGCTGCGCGCTCGCAGCACTTTGGGTTCCCGACAAAAGCATTTCGTTGTCGATGACGCGCAGTGGAAACCCGATGTCGCAGGATTCACTGCAGCGTGCGCAACAGCATTTGATGGCGTGGATGCAGCTGCAACAGCGCACCATCGTCGTCAACCATATCGCCAAGGTGGCAACGGACGTGGCGGCGCCCTACAAAATCCTGGCCTGCCCGGTACGCCATCCGTCGGAGCGCGTCATGGGAGTCCTCGCGCTCTTCAATCCGCCCAGCGCTCATGATTTCGATTCGCACCAAACGCGCATTGCCGAACTGCTGGCAAAGAAAGTGACGGTCATCATTCAAGCGCAATACGATGCCAGTACCGGCCTCATGACGCGCCATGCGTTCGAACGGCAGGCCGCGGCGCTATTGGCGGCCGCCGGCTCATCCGGTGCGCACAGCATCCTGTATCTGGACATCGACCGCCTGCACGTCATCAATGAAACCTTCGGTATGCACGTGGGCGACGACGTGATCGCCAGCGTCGCGGAACGAATGGCGAAGGCGCTGCCGAACACGGCCCTCTCGGCGCGCATTTCCGGAGACCGCCTGGCGGCGCTCGTTCCGAATGCCGCGATCGAATCGGCGGCCGCGATAGCCGAATCGATTCGAGCAGGCGCCGCTGCAATCGTGCCGCGCGCCGGGCAGGGTTCATTCGAGGTGTCGGTCAGCCTCGGCGTCGCTCCCGTAGGCCGATCCGAAAACGCCTTTGCGCATGCGTTGGCCACCGCCGAAATAGCCTGCAAAGCGGCCAAGGATCGAGGCCGGAACCGCGTCGAGGTATTTCAGGACTCGGACCAGAGCATCATCAGGCGCCATACCGATATCTTGGTGATCGGCAAGTTGCGCGAGGCTTTGGGCAACGATAGTTTCAGGCTCGATGCGCAGCCCATTCTCCCGCTGCGCGGCAACTATGGGCGGCCGCGCTTCGAACTGCTGATTCGCATGATGGGTGATCGCGGCGAGATCATTCCGCCCGGAAAGTTTCTCTCCTCGGCGGAGCGCTATCAATTGATGCCGACGGTCGATCGTTGGGTGGTGCGCCGATCCTGCGAACTTCTCGGCGAGCACGGCGCGTCGGTGGGAGAGGATATCGCGCGCTTCGCCATCAACCTGTCCGGGCAGTCCTTGCAGGATGATTCGTTTCTGGACTTCGTCATCGATCAAATCAAGGCGAGCAATCTGCCGGCGAACGTTTTGTGCTTTGAATTGACCGAAACCGCCACCATCGGCAATCTCGCGAAAGCGCAGCATTTCCTGCGCACCCTGCAGGACCTGGGCTGCCAGTTCGCGCTGGACGATTTCGGCACCGGTGTGAGCTCGTTGGCATACCTCAAGGATTTGTCGGTCAACTATCTGAAGATCGACGGCAGTTTCGTACGCGACTCGCTCATCAACACCCGCTCGGAGTCGATGATCAAAGCCATCGCCCAGCTTGCCAAGGTCATGTGCATGGAGACCATCGCGGAATACGTCGAGACGGACCTGTTGCGCGCGCGGATGGCGGATCTTGGAGTGGACTATGGGCAGGGATTCGCCATGGGGAAGGCACAGCCGCTCGAAGATCTGCTCAAGGAGCTTGCGATCTATGAGGCGACGGTAAACACCTGGAACGGCGCCGCCGACCTCATTGACAAGGCCGCTGGCACAGGCTGACGCTCAAGCGTGGCCGATGTCATCCTGAGTCCTACATGGATTAGGACGGATTTGCCATTGGTAAGCACGGCCGATAATGGCCGAATGCAAGGGTTGTTCGCCATTGCATGAGGTCCGCCAATGTTGATTCTGACGCGCCGCGCCGGTGAAACGCTGCGCATCGGCGATGAAATCGAAGTAACGGTAATGGCGATCAACGGTTCACAGGTTCGCATAGGCATCAATGCGCCGCGCGACGTCGCCGTCGATCGGGAGGAGATCGCAGAGCGCAAGCTGCGCGAACGGACCATGTCGGAGGCACAGGGCAAGCCGCATCCGCTGCCCGCGAAGCCGGCCGTGGATGATCGCCCGTGAAGCGGCCTCGAATCGCAACGGTAATTTGCGCACTGTACAATGGGTCATGACCACACTCATCGACCCCGGCACCGGAACTCTCGGTGCGCACTTGGTTCAACACCGATCGGCCGCTGCAGCTCTCGGAACTGCGCGGGAGAGTGGTGGTGTTGGTCGCGTTCCAGGTGCTGTGTCCCCAATCCGCTGCCTGCGCCATTCCGCAGGCGCGGCGAATCCACGAAACCTTCGAACCGGCCAAAGTGACGGTGATCGGATTGCATGCGACATTCGAGCACCATGACGCCTATAGCTCGGCGGTGATCAAGGCATTCATTCAGGAATATCGTCTGCAATTTCCGATCGCGCTCGATAGTGCGAACCCGGCCGGACCCATTCCTCATACGATGGAGCGGTACGACATGCGTGGCACCCCAAGCCTCGTGCTGATCGATAAACAGGGACGGATACGCAAACACGCCTTCGGCGCGGCCGATGACCTGGCATCTGGGCGCGGAAATAGGCGCGCTTACGCAGGACAGCGCTGAAACCTTATCGGGCCAAAGCGAAGCGGATACGAATACGCGCGCGCTGCGCGATCGGCTTGGCGTCGCGTAACATCGGTTTGTAATGCCATTGCGACAACGCGCCGATGGCCGCTTGCTCGAACACACCGGGCGGATTCGCGGCGCGCACGTTGATGTCGATCACCGCCCCGATTCCGCGACCGTGAAATCCATTTCAACCCAGCCTTCGACCGCGCTCTGCTCTGCTTTTCTCGGGTATGCGGGCTGCACCGATTTCACGAGCGTGAGCTCATTGGCGCCCACGACGTTCGCCGCGAACTTTTGCTCGGCGACCGCCGTCTCGAGATCGTGAAGCGCAGCCGCCGCGTCCGCCGACGAATAGCCGATGGCAGTCGCTTCGTCCAGCCAATTGCGAGCGGCGTCGTATTGCTGCAGATTCAATGCGCGGCGCCCCTTGGCGACCAGGCGCGCTCCGAGATCCTGCGTTGCGGCGCCTAAGCCCGCATTAGCCGGGTCGAGGCCGCGCAAAGTCGACAAGTAATACTTGGCACTGTCGTTCGCGGGTTCTATCAGGCGATCTTGCTGCAGACGCTCCTGTGCGGATTTCAGCAATTGATTCGAGGCATCGGCGTCGGCTTGGCGGCGCGCCGCGTTCAGCAACTGCTGTAGATGATCGATGTTTGCCGGCGCGGCGACGCCTGTCGCGCCCTCGAGCCAGCTCGCAGCGTGCGCGAAGTCGCGCCGGTCGATGGCCCCTTGCACCGCGCTCATGAGGTTCCGCGCCAACTCCTGCTCGGCGTCGAGCGCGGCGCTGTTGTTTGGATCCGCATGCAGCGCCTGCTCCACATAAAAGTGCGCATTGTCCCGCTCCGGATCGATCAGATGACCTTCGTTCATGCGCTGTATTGCCAGCGATACGAATTGACCGGCCTGATCCGCGGCGGGGCGAGCATCAACCGATCCGGCGTCGGCTTTCGCTCGAGCCGGCAGTGCTTTCTGCTGCTGCCGCGATTTCGCAAGCTGCGCGGTCAAAAAAGCGATGCGCCCGCCGTCGACGCCGGCGCTGCGAGCGGCCTCGATCGCGGCCGACGCCTCGTCCAGACGTTCCTCCAGCAAGGCATTTTCTGCCCGCGCCAGGAGGCGTTCATGGACCTCGGCGAGGCCAGCCCGCGCATCCGCGTCCGCGGGATTGCGCGCCGGCGCCTGCTGGTACAGTTCCAGGCGTTATCGCCCGGCGATGCGGTGCCCGGCGATGCGCTGCCCGAGCGATGCGGTGCCGGCGGCGATGCGGTGCCTGCGAGCGGCCGGCCGGCGGCCCGGCCGGCGGGAGAGCGGCTTCGTTGGTCGCTCGCGAGGTCGCCTTCTGCTCGTTGGAACTATGGCGCACCAGCCATACCGCGCCGAGGACCACGCACATCGCGGCACAAGCGGCGCCGATGAGCAGCGCACGATTGGCCGGCGCCGCGACCGCGGCTGCCGATGTGCCGCCGGTCCTTTTGCGTTGCTCGTCGTACTTCTTGACCGCCGCATCGGCAAACAGCCGCGCGCGGCCCGGGCGACATCGGCTTGTGGATGAATCGATATACGATGCCGTCGCTGATCAAACGCGCCAAGCGCGGTTTCCGCGTCTCGATTTCCGGCGACCACGACGACCAGATCGGGAAATTGACGCTTGATCTCCGTGATGAATCGGTTCGCCGTCTCGTGCAGCGCGTGCACATCCAGGACGAGAATACCGACGCCGCCGGCGACCAGAAGATCGCTTACCTTATCGGCGGAGGGCACGTGCCACAGCCGGCGTGAGGCACCGACGGCCTCGCGCAACGTTTGCAGAAAGGGGTCGTCCGTGGTGAGCACGACCAGCTCCACGATGTCGCTCGCGAGGCTGAACCGCAGCGCGTCCATCGTGCTGCCCTCGTCATCGGGGGCTAGCACCGGCAGCACCGGGAGTTTCCTTGCATTCTGCACCTTGAGACCTGGGTCATTTTTCGCCTTGGGCCGCATCGCAGCAACGAATCCAAGCTGTGAACTCGCTAGGCTAGTGTCATTCCACTGGCGACGCTATACGATACGGAGTCTCGTGCCGCAGACAATGTATGTTGCACTGCGTCAAGTGGTTTCTGTGACTGGACACTCATTCGGGGGCGACGGCGCTCACCGCGGGGAGAGCATTGAGCGAATCAATCGGCATTACTTGCAAATTGCCGGTCCAACAGCGTGCTGCTCTCGAGCAGTTGTTGTTTTTCAATGTCAATCAGCATCGCGTACGTTTGGGGATTCAACAGTCCATCGAAACCTACGGAGTGCCTGAGATCTATGAGCAGGAAGACGGCCTGCGCATCCGCGTCGGCGACATCGAAGGAGTACAGACGCTGTTTGCGGTGTCCGACATCGGCCGGCCATTGGGGGTCGCCGTTTTCGTGCGCTTGGCGCGCGAACGGTTCGTCGTGCTGCATCTCGGCGTCGAGCCGCGCTTGACCGCAACGCCGGAAATCAATACGCGGGTACTTCTCAAATTGATGCACGAAATTCGCGGGGCCGCGCGGCGCACACGGGGCGTCGATCGCATCGAGTTGGTCTATAAGGATCGCCACGCCGTGCGGCTGCACGTCTGACTACCCGGGACCAGACGCGAGTGCAACGCCATGCCGACGGCAAACTACGCTGCGCTTGGTGCGGCACCGACCCACTGTACATCGACTATCACGATGCCGAGTGGGGCGTACCAGTTCACGCCGACCGGCGGCTGTTTGAAATGTTGTGCCTGGAGGGTGCGCAAGCGGGATCTATCCTGGCTTACCATCTTGCGCAAGCGCAAAACCTATCGTCTGGCCTTCGACAATTTCGACGCCGAGGAGATGGCCCGTTACGGTGCCGCCAAGCGCGCGCGCCTGCTGCAGCGATCCCGGCATCGTCAGAAATCGGCTCAAGAGTCGACGCCTTCATCTCCAACGCCCGCGCGTACTTGAAAATCCGCGAGAGACCGGGCGCATTCAGCGACTATATCTGGCAATTTACCGACGGCCAGGTGCTTCGCAGCCGACCGCTGTACCTCTCGGGCATTGCGCAATCGACGAAGTACAGCGATGCCATGAGCAAAGACCTCAAACAAAAAGGTTTCCGTTTTGTCGGTTCTACTATTTGCTCATGCCTTCATGCAGGCAGTGGGGATTGTGGATGAGCACCAACGCAATTGCTGGGTTACCAAACAGCGCCGGAAGATTTAAAGCTCGGAAGGAGCGCATGGCGCCTCGATCGATCGCCTTGATTTTCGCTTCTGTTCTCGTGACCGCGGCGCTGCCCTCCGTTGCCGAGCCGGCGAAACCCGTGCTCAAACCCCTCGATGTGTTCGATTTGCAATGGGTGGCCGACCCGCAAATCTCCCCGGATGGCCGAAATATTGCGTACGTGCGGATGCGGCTGGACATCAAAACCGACAAGCCGCGGGGCGTCATCTGGCTCACGGGCGTCGACGGCAAGCACGCACGCCCCTTATCGGGTGCCGACCACAACACGAATCCGCGCTGGTCTCCGGACGGTACCCGCATTGCGTATCTCGGAACCGGCAGCGACGGTTCCAATCAACTGTTCGTGTATTGGGTCGATGGCAATGTGACCGCGGCAATCAGCCATTTCATCGACTCTCCCTCAAGCCTCGCCTGGTCGCCGGACGGCCGCTCGCTGGCATTCACGATGCCGGTGAAAGCGGAACGCAAGCCGCTGAAAGTCGAGCTGCCGGATGCGCCGAAGGGCGCGAATTGGGCTGAGCCTCCGAAGCTGATAGATCGGATGGTCTACCGCGTCGACGGCGAGGGCTATTTGCCCAATACCTTCAGCCAGCTTTTTGTTATCGCGGCGGATGGCGGCCCGACGCGACAACTGACTCACGGCGATTATGATCACCAGGGCACGCCGGCATGGAGCGCGGACGGCAAGAGCGTCCTGATCGCCGCCAATCGACGGGCGGACGCCGACTATGAGCCGATCGACACAGAGATCTATCGAGTCGATTTGTCCGATGGATCCATACATGCTCTGACGGACCGGCGCGGACCCGATTACGATCCGGTGGTTTCGCCGGACGGCAAGCGCATCGCTTACCTGGGATTCGACGACAAGCGGCTCGGCTATCAAGCGACGCAGCTTTACGTGATGGACAGCGACGGGACGCATTCGCGCTCGCTGACGGCCTCTCTCGATCGAGATGCCGCTGCACCGCGCTGGAGCGGGGACGGCAAGCAGCTGGTTTTCCAATATGATGACCACGGGTCGATAAAACTCGCCGCCATCGACCTTGGCGGAAAGATGCGCATTCTTGCGGGAGACTTGGGCGGCGCCGATATAACGCGCCCCTATACGGGCGGCTCGTTTTCTCTCGCCCCCAACGGCCGCTTCGCGTACACGAAGGCGAGCCCGGAGGCACCCGCGGCGCTTGCTACCGGAACTTCGGCGCACGACATCGCGACGCTCACCGCGTTGAGCGAGGATCTACTGCGCCAACGAACCATGGGCGGCGTCGAAGAGATCGCGTTCGACTCATCCGTCGACGGCCGTAAGATCCAGGGCTGGATCATCAAGCCGCCAAACTTCGATCCTTCCGTGAAGTATCCCTTGCTGCTGGAGATTCACGGAGGGCCTTTCGCGAGCTACGGCGCAAGCTTTGCGGCAGAACTCGAGCTATATGCAGCGGCCGGCTACGTCGTTCTTTATCTCAATCCTCGAGGCAGCACGGGTTACGGGGAGGAGTTCGCCGATTTGATTCACCACGATTATCCGGACAAGGATTTCGACGACCTGATGTCCGGCGTCGACGCGGTGGTGAAGAAGGGCTACGTCGATCCCGAAACGCTCGTTCGTGACTGGGGGCAGCGGTGGCGGCGTTCTGACGGCGTGGATCGTGGGACACACCGACCGCTTTCGTGCCGCGGTGGTGGTCAAGCCGGTGATCAATTGGGCTAGCTTCGTCCTCACGGCCGACATGTCCAATTACTTCTACCGGTATTGGTTCGAAGGTTACCCCTGGGATGACATGCAGGAGTATTGGAAGCGTTCGCCACTTGCATATGTCGGAAATGTACGCACGCCGACGATGCTGATGACGGGCGAGGTGGATTACCGAACTCCTTCGGGCGAAGCCGAGCAGTTCTATGAAGCCCTCAAATTGCGGAAGATCGATACGGCTCTGGTGCGCGTGCCGAACGCATCGCACGACATCTCGGCGCGGCCGAGCTTGCTCATCGCCAAGGTGTCCTACATCCTGGCCTGGTTCGCCGCCCACGACTTAAGTCCGCACGAGGTGACGCCCCACGACCCGCCGACGTAACGAGCAATTGCTTTTCGATCAGGGGTGTTCCTCCGCGGCGGTTCGAGCGGCATCTTTCTCTCTCGTAAGATCGCGATGTCGACGTCCTCCTCGCGCGGCATGGCGCGCATTTGGGCGACCCGGCTGCGCGCGCTGGCGCTCTTCAACCAAGGCAGTATCGGCACATCGAACTTGGCTCGCCGTCGCCATCCGCCACTCCAACACGCGCCTGTGCTCCGCACTGACTCGAGCTTCCTTGCTGTCCGGCGGCGATAATCGCTTTTCCAGATGTGAATCCCGCCACCTGCGCGACGACGGTGTCGCCCCTCTGCATGATCTTCGACAATTTGAGGCAGGTCTCGCGCCGCTCCGCGCCGGCCGAATCGCGGCAGGCGTTGAGCAGCGGCGCAAACGGCGGAATGATTTCGGCGCGGCGAGGCCCATCGCCTCGCTCAGGCGGGCCAAATCCGATGGGACGTAGTTCGGCGGGCAATGCGCCTGGCGGCTTTTTTCAGCGCATCGAACATCAGCACGACCGTACGATTCCAATACAGATCGAAACGCACTCCTTGGGCCATGTCGGCCAGGATTCGATCCACCTCGACCGTGTCCTTTTCTTTTTGCGCGGCCGCCAAAGTCGGCAGCCAGGCGGCGCTGTTATCGGCATCCACCCAGCGCATCGTCGTCGCTGCATCGCGAAAGTCGCAACCAGGCGTGTTTGCGCAAAGCTGTAGCCGCAGCCAGCCGATGCTGGGATTGTCAGGATCGAGCTCGCTGGCTTTGACGGCCAGTTCCACCGCGGCCGACCTCTCGGCGGAGTCTGCCTTGGGCCGTGTCGCCGATCCGAAGAAACTCAAGGCGGCCGCCGCCGCAAGCGAGTTGGCATCTCCGCGACGCGGCCAAGATTTGCGCCGCGTCGGCTCTCCACGCCTGATACTTGTCCGCCGCCGCCGCCGGCGGACCGGCTGCGAGCGTAAAGGCAAGCGCCAACGCGAACGCGGCATATGTCGACCCCAGCGCGAGGGCCGGCAAGCATCGCTTGATCATGATCGACGCATCAAGGGCCGCTAGGCTACTGATCTTCGACCGGGCGCTCGCGGCGGTGAGGCCCGCGGTGATGGCGAGCCGCATGGCGTCTTCGACTGAAATGTCGAGCGGCTGCATTCGATCGCGAGGCAAATAAATGGTGTATCCGCCAAAGGCATAACTCATCGGGAAGTAAACGGTTACCCAATCACGGCCGCCATGCGCATCGAGCACCGCCGGAACGTCTTCGCGGGTGACGAAGCCGATGGCGTGCACATCGGCGAAGCGCGCTAATACCACGCGCTGCAAATCACGCTTCTCGCCGCTTCCGGAGGGCAGCAAACTCACCACATCGCGAAAGCCGCCATACAGGGTTTTGACGAACGGGATCCGGCCCAGGAAATCATCCCAATACTTGAGAAGGATCTTGCCGGCGTAGGCGTTGACCAAGCTGCCGACGATCAGAAGCAAGAAAAAGCCAACGATCAGACCCAGTCCCGGCCAATAATGCTCCGGGCTCACCAATCCCAAGCCGATGAGTGCCCGCCGCAGCCATCCCTCGACCGTGTGCACCAGCCACCAAATCACATAAACGGTCAGAGCCAATGGCAGTACCGTCACCAAGCCGCTCATCGTCAGCGTCAAAATTTTTCTCATGGGCTTATCATAACAACAGTGCGGTACGAGGCCTCGAGCGGTTACTGCTGGCGCGGTAATACAAAGCGCAAACCCTGAAAGTTTAGAATTACGCCATCTCGCCGGATCCGCTCGAGCACCGGGCCCTCTTGCAGCGTCGCACCTTCGTGATACTTGCGCATGTTGATGTAGACGAAGCGATCCGAGGGATTGGTCGCGTACACATGCACGTCGAGATGCAGTTCGGGCAGGGCCTGTTGACCGGCTAGATTGATCTCCGTGACGGAAGGCAACACTTCTTCGTCGGCTTTGTAGTCGTCGTCGGTGAGCAGAGGATCACGGCGATGCGCCGCTTGGAGGGATGCACCGTCGGGGCTGCAACTGTCGAGGCGCCCCGCCCGGCCGCGCCGCCGCCCGCCCCCGGTTCGCCGGCCGCGGGTTCGCCGGCCGCCGGTATTTCCGGTGCGTAGACCGGAGCAGCGGCCGGAGCGGTGTCCAGAGGACTGAAATGCTCCACCGCCGCCGGCGCGGGATTTTGCGTAGGTGTTGCCGCAACGGTCGCTCGGGGACCGGGACCGGCCGGGGTGCCGCCCGTACCGCGCGTCAAAACAACGAGCAGCACGATCAAATTGATGCCGAGCAACGCCACCAACGCCACCGCCCATAGAGGAAAGCGCGCGCGCGGTCGGACCGGTCCGGAATCCATCAATCCGGGTATCGTCTGACGCTGACGTTCGATTTCGGATTTTTTCAGTGCATCGAGAATGAAGGACATACGATTTCCTAGCCGTGGGGCATATCGTGCATGAGCAAGGGCGAGCCGGGCTCGGCCAATGCCGTGTCGAGCACGACTTGAGTTTGCACACCGGCGATTCCATCGACGTTGAGCCGATGTTCTCGCTGGAAATTTTGTACGGCGATAGCCAATTCTTCATCATATATATCGCCATTTTCCGGATCGGAGGCTGCGCCGTGCAGCGCATTGAGACTGCGCCGAAGCCAACGCACTTCGTCGCCCCGCATCCCTACCGACAGCAGCCGCGTGCGGGAGGTTTTGGGTTTCCAGACCACGGTGAACTCTCCGAACCAATCGCGGGACAACTCATCCAGCGGCAAGCGCACGTTGTGCTCGCCGAAATCGAGCGTTGCGAACTGATCGTCCAAGCCCGATCAAGACGACGTGGTGCCTTTGTCCCTGATCGTCGGTAAGGATCAAGATGGCGGGCCGGTTCAGCGCGCGCACCTGTGCCCAGGAACCCCGCTGATCGAGGCACGCCAGCCCGGCCTTTTGCGCCTGGCCGCAGGGATCGGTGTCGTTGACCATCGCCGTTCCCCAGAGCGAGAGCAAGCGGCGAAACGCCGCGGCGTCGGTGGTATTCGCTCCGTTGGCGGCCAGCAATGCGTTGATAGAAACGGGCGGAGCCGCCGGCACCACGGGGTGCGGGACCGCGGCAGGCGCAGAATGCACCGCCGCCGGCAGGCGCTTTCACCGCGGCTTGCCACGAAAACTTCTTGTGCTGCCAGGCGTAGAAGCCCGTGAAGCCGGCTGCTGTGAAGCAGGCGAGGACGATTGCGCCTCCGGCCCATCCCAGCCACTGCGGTGAAAACCTTCGCCCGTACACTTCGCCGGCCGCGCGGCGCACCAGCGCCGGCGTGACCTTGCGCGTCTCGCGGGTGTAGGCGCCGAGCAGAGCACGGTCGCAACAGACGTTGATCACGCGCGGAACGCCCGACGCCAAACGGTAGACCTCGCGCAAGGCTGCGGGTGTGAAGAATTCGCCGGAAGCGCCCGCAACGCGCAGCCGATGGCGAATA
>CAWAMT010000020.1:0-153946 GCA_963783185.1 uncultured Gammaproteobacteria bacterium
ATCAACGACAGCACCTGATCCAAGGAGAGCCCATCGCGCTTGAGGCGCGCGATGCAGTCGGCAATCCCGCCGGGCTGCGCCGTACTGGAGTCGTTGAGGTATTGACGTCGGCGGCGCACGCGATGCACTTTCTCGGCCGTGTTGACCGCCTGAAACCAGATGGAAAACGCGCGTGTCAGGTCGGTCGCGGACGAGGGTTCACGGCCTGCAGTGCGCTCCTCCAGTTCGGTATCGGCTGCATCGGCGCCTTCGCGGCGCGCAATGGCGGCGCGGCGATCGCCTTCTACCAATTCGAAGAACTTCTCGCCCCCCTGATCGCGCAGCATCTCGCCGATCAGCGCTCCCAGGGCGTGCACATCCTCACGCAGCCCGGCGTCCTTGATCGGGAATTGAATGTCTTCGCGATACATGATGTCACCGTACCCGTCACCCAACGTCAGTGGGAATTTAGCAGTACCGTGGTGTCGAAGCTCTCGAAACTTTGAAGCGTGCGCCGATAGGCGTTCTGCATGATGCGTTCGGCATTTTTGTCGGCGCGGGTTCCGAGCAGCATGCGGATCACCACATCGTCCGAGGGGCGGGCGCTGTCTTCGCTCAGCAGCTGATAGCTGAAGCGCGCCAATCGCTGAATCATTTCATTGGAGAATCGCAGGCCGTTGCCGTCGCCCGCGCCCACTTTGGCCTCCTCCGCCACTTCTCCCATCAAGCGCGTGACGAAACGCGCCTTGTCGACCAGCCCGAGGTCGCTGAAGAACTCGATTTCCGACTGGATGTTCATCCGGCAGGGAAGAAGTCGATGGGTTTGGTTGCGGTCAAGGTCGCCACGTCCTTCGCCTCGAATTTGAACAGACGAATGCGCGCCAGCAGCTTGATCTCGAATTCCGGATCGTTGAGCTCGCTCGAAACGATACGCGCCGCGGTAATGTCGCCGGAAGGCGTAATGGTCAACTCGATGACGACCTTGCCCTGCAAGGCGGGATTGTCGCGCAGCGCGCGCGCATACATCGAATCGATGGCGCCCTTGTTCCTGGTGAATACCAGCGCAATTTCGTCCGCGCTGCGCGAGGCCTTGCCGCTGCCGCCCGCGCGGGTCGCGGCCTGATTGCCCGAGGCCAGGGTCGGATCCTTGACCTGCGCCGTGCGGATGCCGTTCAGCGAGCCGGAGCCCGCCGCAAGGCCGCTGCTGGTCGGCGCGCTGATGCCGCCGCTGGTGCCGCCGGCTTTCGAGGTGATGATGCGAGCGCTGCACCATGCTGACATCGCCGGGATCGGTGGTCTTCGGCTGATTCTTCGCGAATTTATCGAGATCGACTGATCGCGCAGCGCCGCCAGGTCGTCCATGCTCGCGAGCAGGCCGCTCTTCGATGCCTTGACGCGCGGATCCACCGGCTGCGGCACCGGTTTGGCGGCTGACCGGGGCCTTCTCGAGCGGCTTCTCCGGCTTCGGCGGCGGCGGCGGCGGCGGTGGCGGCGGCGGTTCCATCACCAACTGCACCACTCGCTCGGGCAGCGAATCCGTGTTGACGACCCGCTCGTGCCGCGGCAGAAAGGGCATGAGCACCGCGATGATCGCGAACGCGATGACGAGATTGCGCAGGATGACGCGAAAGCGCCGCTCCATTTCCTCGGACGGAGACCACGGCAGTTCATAGCGCCGGTAGTACGGAGCGAGACCGGTCGGCGATCGCGCGCTGCGCGGGGTTTGCGGCGGCCATGCTAACTCGCCGCCCGCTCGCGCTCGACCACGGCGAAAGACACCTTGCCGTATTCGGCGTCGCTGCAGGTCAGCATGATTTTCTTCAGCACGCTGTAAGGCGTGCTCTTGTCGCCCATGATCGTGACTTCGCGTTTGGAGATGTCGGTCTTGCTGCGCGCCGCTCAGAATGCAGATCGTTCTGCGCCATCAATGCGGCCTTGAGCGGCGCGAAGACCGGGCCCGGATTCGCGATGACGTCCGCCACCGACCCGACCAGCTTGCCGTCCACGTACACCGAATCCTTGGTGACCATCACCACCACCGCGGCGCTCGGCTTGCGGTCCGACAGAGACTGAGGAATCGAAATGTTCTTGGTGTTCGGCAGAATATCGACCTCCGCCGTATGCGCCAGCAGGAACACCACCAGGATCGTCATCATGTCGATGAACGGAATCAACGCGAAGTGGTTCGCGCCGTGCCGGCGTTGCCGGTGTCGCTTGATGCGGTAAGAAGTCATGTCGGCGCGTCCGCGATCGCGATATCGGGAAACAGTTCCGCCTTGGAGAACGGCGCCACCGGCAATTGGTAGACGCGCACCGCATCCATGACCTGCACCAGCGTATCGTAGGAGACCGCCGGGCCCGGCAAGATCGTCGCATCGGTCATTTGCGGAAATTGCGATTTGACCCTGCGCATGAACTCCGACAGATTCTCGTAGTCGTAGCCGCCGGCCGTATTCGCGAGCACCTTGAGCGGACCGGAATTGCGGTCGTTGATCACGCAGATCGTCGGGGCGGATGATCACTTCGAGCTTCAGACCCTTGGGCAAGTCGATCGGAGCGGCGTTGTTGCTGGCCGGCAGATTCAGCTGCAGGATGTTCGTCTTGGAAAACACGGCGGTGAAAATCAAGAAGAACACCAAGATCACCATCATGTCGATCATCGGCACGATGTTCAAATCATCGCGCCCCTGGTGATAGCGGGCGTGATTGCGTCGGACGAGGCGCGCGGACTTTGACTTCATGGGTTCTGCACCATCCAGCTATGCGAGCGATTCGATGAATTCCTAGATGCTGCCGCGGGCGGCGGCGGGCGCGCGCGCCGGCGCCTGCGGCGCTTGCGGCGCGACGCGCCGGTTCGTGCGTTTGACGCTCCGTGATCGAATTCAGGAATTTCACCGACGCAATCTCCAAGCTGTCGATCAGCGAGGTGGTCTTCGACTCGAGAAACATGTGCGCCGACAGCAGCGTGATGGCAACGCCCAAGACCCGATGCCGTATTGTTCATCGCGACCGAAATGGCGGCCGCCAGCAGGCTGGCCTTTTCCGCCGGATTCGCGGTCGCGACCGCGCTGAAGGCGCCGATCAGGCCGGTGATGGTGCCGAGCAAGCCGATGAGCAGGCCGACATTGGCGAGCGACGACAGGTAGTGCGTGCGCTTCTCGATGCGCGGGATGACTTCGAGCAGGCTCTCGTCCATCGCCTTTTCGATGTCGTCGCGGCGCCGCGCGCTCGCGACTCGGGCCACTCCGTAGTTGAGGATCGTGGCGATCGACGCCTTCGAGTTTTGCGTGAGCGACGACCACTTGCTTGAAGTTGCCGGAACTCAACGCCGGGACGAGGTTGTCCCACAGGCTGCGATTGCGAATGGTTTCGCGGGTCAGGTACACGTATCGCTCGATGGCGATCGATACGCCGACCACGAAGATCAAGGCCAACGGGTACAGGAACACCCCGCCGTCCTTGAAGAAATTGACTGACCGAACTCATGAAATTCATCTGCGCGCTCCTAAAAAATTGCCCGACCCGCTCCGAACGCGCGATTCAACCAGATTCCGTAAAATCGGCTATGACTTACTTCTCACCCTGCTTGCGCCGGCTGGCCGCGATGCACCATTTTGAGACGCATCCGCTTTGACGGCCTGGTAATAAACGACTTCGCGTTTGAACTCGTCCCGGTCGACGGGCGCCAGCACCTCATCCAGCAGGCTGTTCATCGGCTTGCCCGACAGGTCGCCGATATCCGATTTCTTCCACGGCACGATATACATGACCTTCGGCTGCTCCCGGTCGCCGGTCACGGTGGCAGTGCCCAAATCGATCCGATCGCGTCGGCGGCGGCTTTTGGCCGGCGGACCGCGGCCGCGGTGGCGGCGTGCGCGCCGGCGCGTCGGCTGCGGGCGTCCGCCGCGCGGCTGCGGCCGGCGCGCCCGGCCGCTGGCGCGGCGGCGGGGAGCCGGCGCGGGCGCTCCGGCGTCGGCGCGGCGCCGGTGCGAGGTGTCGGCGCGCGGCTCGCCGGCCTCCGATTGGCGCGGTGTGGCGTTGCGTGGCGGCCTGCCGCGGGTGGCGGGGCCGGTCGGGGCTGCTGCGGTCGCCGCGGCCCAATGCCGCGCCAACGCCGTCCAGAGCACATCCATCTCAAGGATTTGGGCGCGCGTGTTCATGCAGGCTCCTTCTTGCGGCCGGCGCCGGTGCGCCGACGCGTTTGCGCAATTCAATCACCCAACCGGCGACTTGTTTGTTCTCGCCGGCGAGCTCAGGTAGTGCTCGAACTGTTCGAGCGCCTTTTGCGGCTCGGCGAGATACAAGTCGTAGAGCACGCCCAAGTTCAGATACGCCGGCGCGTAATTGGGTTCAATGGCTATCGTACGCTGATAGGCCGCTTCGGCTTCCGCAAATTTGCCGAGCTTGCGCTCCGCGATGCCGAGTTCGTTGCTGGCGACGGCGCTGTCCGGGTTGCGCTCGAGCGCCGCTTTGAAGGCCGCTTCCGCCTCGGCATAGCGCGAATCGCGCAAATACAGCAGTCCCAAGATTCAACTGCGGTCCCGCGAATTGCGGATAGGCCAGCGCGAGTTGCTTGAACTCCAGCTCCGCATCGGCGTTGCGGCCGGACTTCATCAGGTTCAGCGCCTGCGCATATTGCTGTGCGGCACGCTCGGGAACGGGCGCAGTACTCGCCGCGGCTTTGCGCCCGGCACCGTGCCGCCCGGCGGCGCCCCGCTCGAGCGCTGCCGGCCTGCGCGGGACGGCCTGCGTGGCGGCCGGCTGCCGCAGCTGCCGCGGCGGCCGGCGCCTGCACTGCTCGCGGTGCCTGCGGCGCGGGCTGCGCGCGGCGTGCTGTGGCAGCCCGCCACCAGCGCAAGCACGGCCGCGCTAACGAATCGATTCGACCAGCTGCTCACCGAGTTCCACCTTGCCGTAACGGCCTGGATTGAGTTGTGCCAACGCGGCAAAGCTCTTCTGCACCCACTCATCGTAAGTGCCCTCCTTGGTGCGCGCCGCATTCACTTCATGCAATTTGATCGCCTTCTCCTCGAACGGGAAAGGCCTGCTCCTCGAGCAATACGTCGTATTGCTCCATTTCGTCCTTGGATAAGATTCTTCGGCCGCTCCGAACTCATCAAATCCTTGCCGAGCTGCCGGTACAGTTCGGCGCTCTCGAAGGTCGCCGCGGTCGTCACCTCCGCCACTTGGTAGTCGGCCGCCTGCGTATAGGCCTTGAGCGCCGCCTCCATCGCCTTGCGCTTCTCCGCCAGGGATTTCTTGAGCGGCGCCACGAGCTTGATGCGCATGAACTCCTCGCGCGCCGGTGCCGCCAGCGTCAGGGTCGCTTTGGCCGCCAGGGCCTTGCTGCGATCGGTGCGCGCCGCACCCGCCGCGCGGTCGGCGGCGATGATGTCCCGCAGCCAATAGTCGCGGCCCGCTGAGATCGCCGGCCTTCTGCGGCGATCGCGCTCAATTTGTTGCGCGCTTCCATGGCCGGATTCAAGGGCTGCGGGAAGTGCTTCACGAAGGCCTCGAGCATGCTGCGCGACTTCGCCGTATTGCCCGCCTTGTCGTACAGTTCGGCCGCCTGCAGCGTGGCTTCGCGCTGCACGTCCGGCGTCTCGCCGGCGACTGCGCGATCTGCTCGAACTCGACCGCCGCCTGGCCCGGGTGGTTCGATTCCGAATAGGCCACCGCGAGCTTGCGCGTGACATCCGCCTGCAGCGGGCTTTGCGGGAAGTTGTGCCGGAATCCCTCGAGCACGACGATGGCGCGATCCCATTGCTTCTGCGTGATCAGCAGCGCCGCCGCATCGAAATCCGCGTTCGCGCGCACTTTCGAGGTCGGCGCCATCTGCGACACCCGCAGGAAGTCCTCCACCGCCGCCGCGCTGTCGCCGGCTTTGCTCTTCTGCTCGCCTTGCTTGTAGATCGACGCCGCGAGCCGCTCGACGATCGACCGGCCGTTCGGGATCGTTCGGCCGGCATCAGCGCCTGCGGCGCTGCTGTAGCCCGCTTCCGCCTTGTCGAAATTGCCCTGCTCGAAATTCGAGTTGGCGATCACGGTCCAGGCAACGCGTTGTTTGGCCGGATCGACCGGGGGTTGCCGCGCCAGCAGCGTCTGCGGCCGCGGCGGTCGCGCGCGGATAGTCCTTGGCCGCATACAGATCGGTGGCGGCGCGCGTCAAGCACCTGCGCGCTCTCCGGATGCGGCGGGAAAGGTCTGCGCGAATTTCAACGAGCTGTCGACTGCCGCGGCTGTGAATCTTCGCCTTGGCATCGCCGCTGACAGCGTTTCTTCCTCTTTGCCGTACGCGACGATGGCCGCGTAGCCCGCCGCCGCGGCCTTCTCGTGAGCGCCGTAGTTGTAGGCCGTGTTCTCGTATTCCTGCGCCGCCTCCAGATACTGCTTGCTCTCGAACAGGGTGTCGGCCAGCAGGAAATTCGTGACCGCCGAATCCGGATCGTCGGGGAAGGAGGTCAGATAGCTGCGATACCATTTCGCCGCTTCCTGATAATCGGCGACGTTCTTGCTGCGCTGCGCCTCGCGCATGGTAGTACTGCGCCACGTCCTTCAGATTGGTCTTGAGCTCGGCCACCACTTTGGGCTCGCCCTGCGGCGTCCGCCCCTGCCAGTACGGCGTGCCGTAGCTGTAGTTCTCGACGAATTCCTTCTTGCCCTGCAGCACGAGCTGCGGGAAGCCGCCCTTGGAATAAGCCTCGATGGCCTGCATCTCGAGCAGCGGCGCCTTCTCGTTGTTGCGGTCCTGCGAGACGAAGGCGCGATAGCTGTCGGCGGCGTCCGTGTAGCGCTCCTTCTCGATGTACAGATCGCCCAGGCGCGCGTACAGCAGGTAATAGTACGGCCGGCGGCTTGCGGTGCTTCACGAACTCGTCGATCGTTTTCGGCCCGTCCGCATAGGAGAACGTGATGGACATGACGCGAAACGTGTCCTCCACCAGTTCTCGATTGGGGCGGCTCAAGGTGTCGATGTTCGATCAGTTCCTTCGGAGTTGCGCTTCGACACCAGCACCGAATCGAGCACGCCGGCGAAGGATTCGAGGCTGCGCTCGCTCTCGCCTTGCTTGAACAGGGACCAGCCATGCTTGTAGAGACTCTGGTTGTAGAATGCGGACGACGGCGCCGATCTTGATGACGGCCTCGTAGGCCGCTTGCGGCTGCGGGGTAGGACTTCGTCCGAGAACAGCATCTCGCCGCGCCGGAACTGCGCCTCGTCGATGTAGCGGCTGTTGCGGATAGTTCGCCACCAGCCGATCGAGCGACGCCAGCGCCTTGTCGGGCTGCGCGTTGAGCTCGTAGGCGCGCGCCAGCTGGTAGAGCACCGAGTCGTTGCGCTCGTACTTCGGGTAGGTCTTCAGCAGGGCGGAATACAAGTGGATCGCCTCGGTCGCGCGCAAGCCCTCGTTGGTGGCCAGTTCGCGCTCGATGCGCTCCGATTCGGAGCTCTCCAGATTCAGGTCGCCCAGGCGGCGCAGGGCTTCGGCGCGCAAGCGCCGCATCGCCGGCATTCAGGTCGAGAAAGCGCCGGTAGCTGTCCATGGTCTTGTTGCTGTCGACATTCTTGGGCGGATCGGTGCTGACATCGACTTGTTGGCCCTCGAGATCCTTGATGGTCGGCGGCTTATTCGCCGCGGCGGCCGCCGCGAGACGGCGCGCGCAGAGCCACAGCGCGAGCGCAGGCTGCGAGCCAGACGCGCCGGCGACACGATGCGCCTTTCCGGAGCAGGCTCCGGCTCATGGCTTCGCCTTCGGCTTTCGTCGTCGTTCGCGGCCTTGTCGTAGATCGCGGCCAATTCGAAGCGCGCCTGAACCTGGTAGGTCTCGATGCGCTGCTTCTGGCGCTTCGAGCTCTCGGATCGCGAGCGCCTGCAGATAAGCGATTCTGCTGCTCGGACACGTCCGCCAGGCGCTGCTGCAATTGGTCCATGCGCGCGCGCATGGCCGCCACGCGGCCCGCGAAGTCGCCGGTGTTGCTCGGCACGCCGGCCCGCGCCTGCTTGACCAGCACGGCCCGCTTCTGCGTTTCCATCAGCGACGCCTCGAGCTCCTTGACCGAACGGCGCTCGTTCCACAGCCGCGCTTTGAAGCTCTCCGACAGCCGCCAGTACATGACGCCCTTCATCAGGCGGAGCTTGTCGCGCATTTCGGCCAGATCCGGATCGTCGGGATGCAGCGCCAGGTAGTCCTCGATGCGCTTCAGCCGCGCCCAGGTCTGCTGCTCCTCCGGCGTGCCGAGCGCCGCCACGTCGTTGGATTTCTCGATTTCATTGATCCGCGACTCGAAATCGACGCGCTTCTGGGTCAGCGCGTCGAGATCGGTCGCCGCCATGACGGCATCGGCCTTCGGCACCCGCTCGTTGTAGGCCTGCTGGCGCGTGTCGAGCATGTCATCGAAGGCCGCCACGTCTTCGCGCCAGTCGTCGAGGTTGCGGCTCATGAAATTGAGCTCGCGGTAATTCTTCAGTCCTTCCTGGAACTCGTTGCTGGCGAGCAGCTGATACAGATAGCGCGACTCCGGCGCGTCGGGCAGCGTCTTGAGCTGCCAGTACCAGGTGAGGGTGTCCTTCTTGTCGTCGTCCAGCAGGCGGTCGAGCAGATTGCCGCTGCGGATCTGCTCGATCGAGTCGTCGATGCGCTTCAATTCGGCGTCGAAGGATTCGATGGCGGAGTTGTAGTATTCGGCGGCCTGGCCGCTGGCGCCGAGCTGATTGTAGGCATACGGCACCGTCGAGATAGGACTCCTGCACGGCGGAGTCGAGCAGATTGCGCTTGCGCAGCTCGAGCCAGGGCACCAGCGCGCGCTTGAATTCCCCGAGCGCCGGCATCCGCCCAGCCGACGCCGAGCAGCGCCTTGCTCGAATACGGGCCCTCGAGGCGCACGCGCTGCAGGATCGGCCTGCGCCTCGGCGGCGCGCTGCGCCTGCAGCAGCGCGAAGCCCAACGCGAGATTGGCCTTGTCCCGCAGCGACAACAACTCCTCGCTTCGAGGTCTCCATGCGGCCCACCCGGTCGAGATACGCGATGGCATCGGCCAGCCGGTCCTTGCGCACCAGAGCGACGCCCAGGTTGAACTGCGCGTAGGCGGTCCAGTCGGGCGCGCCGTGCCAGCTGCTCAGGGCCGCGATGGCGTCGTCGTAGCGTCCTGCGCGCAGCATCAGCTGCGCGAGCAGCATGTAGCGCTCGGCGCTGATGCGCGGCTGGATCTTGTCCGACACCTGGCGCAGCGCGCGCTCGGATTCGTCCAGATAGCCGCGCTGGTACCAGACCTTGCCCAGATAGAACCAGGCCTTGTTGCGCACCGCCTCGGAGGTTTTGCCCGCGAGCAGCGCCTCGAAAATCTTGCCGGCCTCGACGTGCTCGCCGAGCGACAGGTACAAGCCCGCCGAGCAGCAGCTCCGCCTCGCCCTGCGTGTGCGGCAGCCGCTCGAGCTGCTGCGCGGCGAGCAGGCGGGTGATCGAATCGAAATAATCGTCCTGATAGAAATAGAACAGCACATCGCCGTAGTGCAGATCCTTGACCTCGTGCGGCGGCAAGCCGTCGGGATCCGGCTTGACGTTCTTCGCGCGCCGCGGCCGCCAGCGGCAGCGCCAGCAGCAATCCGCCGAGCAGAATCGGCCGAAGCCTAGTTACTCACACGTCGCCACGCATCATTCCCAGTCTTTGATCTCGAACTCTGGCTGGTGCTTCGCGCACGCGGTCGGTGATCTTGAGTTCCAGATACTTGGCGCCGACGCCCTTGTCGAAGTTGATCGGTGGCGCCGCGCCTGTAGTCGCGCTCGACCGGGCCCTTGCCGGTGAAGAACGCCACCAGCTCGTGCTTGCCGACTTTCAGATTGCCGAGATAGATCTGCTGCACGCCGCCCTTGAGCAAGGCGTCCGCCTCGCGCGCCGTGTACAGATAATTCTTGACTTCTTTGTTGTCGATCTTGACGCGTGACCGAATCCAGCGCGAAAAAAGCGCCGACATCCATCGACACATACACGGCGACCTGGGTGTTGGCGGGGAACAGCAGTTCCTCCTCGAGCACGAACAGGTCCTTGTTCAGATCGATGACGTCCTTCTTCAGCCCCTGCACTTCTTGATCCAGCGTCTTGAAGTCCGGCGGGCGGCGGCGTCGGCGGATGGCGCGGCGGCGCGCATCGGCGGCGGCGGCGCGCCGCGGGCGCAGGGCGGCGTCGCCGGTGCCGCGGCCGCGGCGTCGTGCGCTCGCGCCGGCGGCAGCGGCGCGAGCCGGCGGCCGGTGCGCCGCGAGGCGGCATGAGCGGCCACACGCAGCAGCAGCGCTCCGCCCAGGACGATCGACACAACTCGAGACTTGGAATTCATAACTGGCCTATCGATCGTTACTCGCGCAGCAATTCGCGTATTTGATCAAGGTAAATGCGGTCGTCGCCGCGCTTGAAGCCGACGTGGAATAGCGCACCACGCCCGAGCGATCGACCAAAATCGTCATCGGCATTTTCTGCAGCAGATAATCCCGGCCGATCTCCGAACCCGTATCGAACATGAGCGGATAGGAAACCTTCATCGAGTCGGCGAATTCGCGCGCCCGCCGCAGATCCTCATCGATGGATATGCCGAGCACCACCAACCCGGCGCGCTCGATAGGTCGTGTTGATCCGATCGAGCGCCGGCATCTCCTGACGCGAGTCGCCGGCCCAGCGCGCCCAGAAATTGACCAACACCACTTGGCCGCGAAATTCGGACAGCCGCAAATTGGTCCCGTCGCGCGCCTTCAGCACGAAGTCGGGCGCATCCTTGCCGACCAGCGTCGGCGCGGCGGCGGCCGACGGGACGACCATGCGGCGCCGAGCAGCAAGCCGCCGCGAGCAATACTCTACGCATGCGACGACGGCCTCACCGCAACTTCTTGAGCTGGCTAAATCTGAGCCGGCGCCGACGCGCAGCAACACATCAATCACGCTGGTAACCCCGCTGTCCTAGGTCAATCCGAACCCCGTAGACCGGAAGCTTTGCGCCCTCGCCTTTCGCCGAGTTTGCCCTGATCAGACCTTATGCAAAATCGCATACTGCGAGCCGCAGTGTCAACGCGCGGCGCTTTGCTTTGTGAGAATTGTGTATGACTTGGCGCACATTCATGAAAATTGATCGCGAGGCCGACACGACTGCCGCGCAAGCGCGATGCCGCGGCACTCGCACAGCTGCGACGATGACCGAGCACGTCGCTCGGCATGAGACAGCATCCGACCTCGCGGTCCGGCCCACGATCGGCGATCGTCAGCCGGAACTTTCCCGTTGACGAGACCCGCGAGCGGTTGGAAGGCGATCAACGGTTCCAGTGCGCCGTGCCGCTGCCCAGCGTGTTGTTCGAGATTGGGCGCCGGATCAGAGGTCGGGCCAATTGGCCATGGCGTTCGTGCCGTGCAGCGCCATGTAGTTGAGCACCACCATCTGCACCAGGTTCGGCACGTTGTTGCCCGCCGGGACTGCTGGTCGTGTTCTGCGAGCCGTCGGGATTGAAATAGCCGAGCTGCAGGCTCATTTCCGGATTGGTCTGCGCCGGCATCGGCCTTGCCGGTCGGGTTGTAGACCAGGAAATACGTGGCGGCGACGTTTTGATTGTCCGCCGTCCACACGCCTTTGCCGCGACCCGCCGACCGAGCTGTCGATCGTGCCGTCGCTCGCGAGCGAACCGTCGCTGAACACATAGATCATCACCGGCTTGCCCTGCAGCGCGGCGTATTCCAGACACCGCGCCGATGCAGTTGCCGAGATTCAAATCGCGCATCTCGCCGGTGGCCCGATCGCCCGTGTGATAGTCGAAGCCGTCCATCTCGATGGTGCCGGCCGCGGCATCGCCGTTGATGACGAGCTTCATGATGGCGGCGGTCTTCTGAAAATCCGAGCTGGCCTTGATACTCGGCGGTCGTGAATATGCCGCTCGCGCCCACGATGTCCGGGATCGAGGTCCGGATCGATGGCCGCGGGACTCGGATATCGGTTGAGCAGGTAGGCCGCCTTGGTGTACGCGCACTGCTTGAATCCTGCACGGCATTCGCCTGGGCGCGTCGGATCTGTGTAAGCCTGCACCATGCCCGAGCTTCGTGTCGCTGATGCGCTGCATCGACTCGAGCACGTTGGTGACGTCGTCGACATTGGATTGGCGGCAGCAGAGCGTGCTCAGCTGACCGGTGTTGACCAAGCCTTGCGAGTCGGCCGAGCTCGAGATCTTGGTCGGCTGCGCGGCGAGGATTGATCATGGTTCGGCGGCGCCATCGAGTTGCCGCCCGAAACCGAGCTATCCGAGCCGATCAGGTCGAGCAGCGCCACCGCGCGGCGCCCGCCTGCCAGATGCCGTACATCGGATTGTGCGGATTCGTGTTGGTGTCGTTCTGCGACAGCGCGGGAATGATGGCGCCGTTGGTATTCGGCCATCGCGGATGGCGACTGGCCCGCGTCTTGATCCCGCGCAGATGCGCGCTGTCCGAGTGGAATCGCAGAGTCCAAAGCTGTGCGTCGATGAAGTTTCCGGTGGTGCTGGGATTCGGCACCATGGTGCCCGGCAACCCCAGCTTGCTGTAGCCGGCGACGCTCAGGAAATCGAGCTGGCCGCCGGGGCCGCCGACCAGCACGTTCGAGCCGGCGATGTTGCCGCCGCCCGCGAGATCGAAGCAGATGAAAGGAATCATGCCCGCGCCCGCGGTGATGTGGCATGTGGCGACCGCTGTCTGGATATCGGTAGCCAAGCGGCGGGCTCGCCTGCGCCACGCGCGGATTGGCCAGCAGACTGAACATCGAGGGCAGCACGACCGTGGCGCCGCCCGTCATGAAGCTCTGCGCGATGAACTCCCGGCGCGTTTTCGGCACGCGGGTGATCCTGCATGGCGGAGCGGTTCGTGTAGACCCAGAGCCTTCGATTTCTTGCGCATATGAAAAACCTCTTCGATTCGTCTGCTGCTTAATTGATCATCATCTCGGCATTGCCGAGCGCCGCGGCGCAGGCCGCGCTGGTCACCGCCAGCGACGCGTGGCTGGTTGCCGTTGCACGGACTCGTGCCGGTGCACAGAACGGCCGATGAGATTGTTGAGCTCAGTGCTGCACCGTCGCTGCGGGCGGCTGGCTCGCCAGCTGGCCGTTGCCCACTGCCGAGCGCGGCCGCCAGCGGACCGGTCGACCGAACTGATGCCGGCCGGCGTCGAGAAGAGCGAGCGAGTTGAAGGTCACGCCGGGGAACATCTTCGTTTGCAGATGCCGGGCGTATTCACCATCGTATTGCAGTACTGGATCGCGAGCTGCGCGATGCCGACCTGATTCGCGGAGGAGAACGCCTCGAGCGTCGGAACGGCGGCAGCTGCTGCTGCACGCTGAGTAGGTCGTAGTCGACCGCCGCATTGGTGGTCGGCACGCCCGTGAGCGCCGACAGCGTCGAGTTGACCTGGGCGAAGGTGCGCACACCGACATCCGCCACGACCGGCCCAAGCGGCACGGGCGGCGCGACCGGCGTCGGCTCGACGATCACGTTGGTCTGGCGTGCCCAGCTGGTCGAAGTGCAGGAAGAACTGATCGGTCAGCGGCCCGTTCTCCAGGCCGATGACCGTACCGATGTTCGACAGCACCTCGCCCTGCGCCGTGTAGTTCGCCGCGGTCACCGTGGTGTTGAGCGGAATATAGGCCTGGCCCACCTGCGGGATCGTGCCATTGATGCCGATGCGAATGCCCTTGATCGGGAATGCTGGTCGGCTTCGACCGTCGGATCCAGCGAGATGAAGGTCGGCTGGTAGAACAGGTAGCTGTAGCTGTCGTACTGGCTGACCGTGAACATGACGTAGGCCTGCGGACGAGCCCGGTGCACGTCCGACACGTTGAACAGCATGTAGTAGCGCTCGCCGACGCCGGCGTTGAAGTTCTGCAGGACCTGCGCGGCCGTCATCGCGCGGCTGTGGATGGCGACGAACTTGATCAGTCCCTGCCACGAGCGGTCGCCCGAGACCTCGTTGCCGAGCACCAAGCGCGAAGGTGCTGTCCCAATTCGAGATCGTGCCGCCCTTCTGCGGGTCGGGCACGTTCGCGTTGACGCCGTTGACGTAGATCTGGCGGCCGTTCACCGGATCGTAGGTCAGCACGACGTGCTGCAGCGAGGCCTGCAGCAGCATGGCGGCGTCCGGCGTCTGCAGCTGCGGCATGCCGTTGAGGTCGGAATTCGAGCTGCGCAGCATGAAGTCGTAATCCTGGTTGGTCTGGCCCAGCGTGAAGTTGCGCGTCGTGTCGCCGCCCGAATAGCTGACCATGTAGGAGTTGTCGACCGCCACCAGGGCGGGCGCGACCCAGGCCTCGACCGAGAACTCGCCGGTCGCCTGGATCAGGTTGTAGAGCTTGGAGCTCGCCGCGGTCGTCGCCTGCGCCTTGCCGCCGGCGCCCGACAGTTGATGCCCCAGCCGCCGGCCCAGGTGACGTTGCCGGTGATGGTGAGGTCGGCCGACGGATCGATGCCGCTGGTGTCGTAGGCGACCGATCCGGTGCCGGTTTGGAATTCATACTTGGCGATCGTGTCGGCATCGTAGCGGCTGGCGCCGCTCGCCACCGTGCCCTGGCTCAGGGTCAGGGCCTTGCTGATGACCAGCGCGGGATCGATGTTGGTGGGCGTCAGCATCTGCGCGAATGCCTGGATCTGCGCCAGCATCAGCGCCGCGTCGGTGGCGCAGTTGCTCCAGCAATTGTGATTGTCGGTCAGCCAGGCGCTGATAGAAGCGCGAGTTCGTGCCGCAGGTCGTCGGCATTGAACGGCACGCAGCCGGTGAAGTCGATTTCGGAATGGCCGCCTGGTAGGCGGTCGCGATCTGCGCTACCGGCGCCGCGAAATACGGCGATTGCGGCGGCGGACGGCGTTCGGCGAATGGCAGCGCGAGCAGTAGACGCTGGTGAGCGTATAGACCGTCGTTCTGATAGTCCGCCGGCGACGCCGGGAAATTCAAGCTCTGCCCGACGGTCTGAACCGGCGGCGCCGTCAGCTGGACCTGTCGTGCCGGATGCGGCGCCGGTGGCGCCGGCCCAGTTGCTGATCCAGGTCGTCAAGATCTGGCCGCAGGCGCTGTTGTCCGCGAGCCAGCAATTGTGGCCGCCGCTCACCTTGGTGACCATCAGCGAGGTCGACGGGCTGCGCCAGATTCACGACCGTGTTGGCCTGCGCGTAGGCGAGGTTCACATTGTCGCTGCGCGCGAAGTTCGGCATCTGCGCCGGCGTGGTCGCGTTGTGGCACTGGCCGCAGCGATTCTGCGACGCGATGTTGTTCCAGAGGTTGACCTCGAAGGCCTGGACATCCGCCGTCGCCGGCGCCGGTCCCGTGTAGGCGTCGGCGGTGCTGGTCGGCGCCGCGCGCCGGGGTCGGCGTGGTCGGGAGCGCCGCCGCCGCCGCAGGCGACGCAGGGCAGGGAGGCCGCCAGGGCGAGCAGGCCGATTGATGCGTGTAAGCTGTTCATGCTCAATTCCCCATGCAGTAGGCGGCGCCTTCGGCGAAGACCTGCCGCAACGAGTAGTTGTGCGCTTGGAAGGAGGCGATCATCGAGGTGACCTGGGTTGACGTCGGCGGCATTGCGTCGGCGCGCGGACACACGTCCTTGAACACCCGCGTCACCTGGCAGCTGGCGAATGCCGTGGCTGCTCTCGAGTTCCTGCCCAAGCGACTTGGCGCCGTTGCCGCTGCCCGGCAGCGCCGCGCTCCATCCCAGCACCTGATTCGGTCCCGTGCGCCAGCGGTTGTTCCAGCTGTCGTCCGGCGTGTTGAACCCTTGGGGGAAATTGGTGTTGTTGATGTGGTACTTCGCCTGCGTCTGGCCGGGCGTGTAGACGATCTGACCGATGGGCCAGGCGGTTGCGCCGATCTCGCTCGCGGGATAGGTGAAGTTGTAGTAGGCGAACGCCTGCGCCATCGGGTCCATGCCGCTGTGGCAGCCGATGCAGTTGTTCAGGAACAAGCGTGCTGACGCCGCCCGGGCTGCGCGTCACGTCCTGGCGGATGCGGTCCGGCGGCCGGGTGATGTCCATGACGGTCGGCAGGTCGTTGCACAGATGATTCATCATCGTGAAGCGGAACATCGCGCGGTTCGTGCCGTTGACGAAGAAGGCGCTCGCGGCGCCGCGGGTGGTCATCACGCCGGCGGTGGCCGTCGACGGGAATGCCGGTGAGCGCGGACTGCGTGCTCGACACCAAGTGCGTCGCTTCAGATCGACGTTGTTGTCGTCCATCGTCGTGATACATGTCGTTGTTCGCCGGCGAGTAGGCCGGCACGCCGGAGCGCCGCATTGCGCGATGTAGACGAAGATCGGCGCTCAGCAGGGTGTTGAACGGAACGTTGTCGCGCACCATGCCGACGACGGTGGCGGTGTAATCGTTGAGCGGCACGAACACCGACTGATCGCGGTTGGTCCACGGCGCCGCGAGGTTGCGGATCGTGTCGTTGTAGAACGCGGGATCGTTGGTCGCGATGAGCGCGGCGCTCACCGGATCGGCGTCGCCATCATCTGCGGCGAGCTCGGTGGCGGTCGGCGGTATGCCGGCGATGCGGTTGTACATGCGCGTCGCTTGATCGGCGTTGGGACTCTGCTGCGAACGCATTGCGCGCTCAAGAGCGCAAGCGCGCCGGCGCAAGCCGCTGCGCGCAGTGCGAGCGTGACGAGGCGCGGCATCGCCGCGCGGCTTACGATTTGCCTCATTGGTTTTTCCATCCCGTTCTTCATGTGCACATCCACTCGCGTGAGTTGTGATTTCGACGTGGCGGCCAATATACCCATGCGAAAAAGCCTGCAAGTAATGTCTCATCCGAACGACGTCGGTGTTTCGCGACAGTACCGAGCGCCGACTACGCACCTATATCCTGCAGCCTGATTTGCGAGACTCTCGCTCTCGGTCGCACAGAGAAACGGATGTAGGCAAGTTCTTCTGTGAGTGCGTTAACAGATTGCACATGCGCATCGAACGAAGATGCAGTTATGAGACCAATTAAGTTCAATGACGCCGTTGCGCGCACGCTGCAAACTGGTCGTTGAACCGAGAAGTCAGGTAACCGAAAATGAACATCCAGCCGTCCTCGTGAATCGCGTCACGGTTTGCTAAAGCTCGCGGCGCTCGCTGCTGCCCCTGCTGACGTGCTGCTCGGCTGCGAGAGCGCCTCGAGCGGACACGCCCCGGGCTCGCGGGCGGCCAGACACTGACTCCCGGCATCACCAATTATCCGCTTGCCTACATCAAGCAGCCGGTGCTCACGACGCCCACGAAAGAGGACAAAGCGGCGACGCCGGCGGACATCGACGTGCGCGATCTGATCACCTCCATCACCGGCAGCGATCTGTACGTCCGCGACAGGCAAGCGCGGCCGGCGCCGAGACCAACGTCACCGCGTCCATCACCAACGGGCATGGGCGCCGTGCGCGATCTCGATGTGTCGCCGGACGGCACGAAAGTCGTGTTCTCGCTGCGCCTGCCGCTCGATCCGAACGCTGAGCAACACGGATCCCAAGCAGCCCAACTGGAAGATCTACCAGTACGACGCGACGGCGCAAGACGGTCACGCAGCTGACCAACGACGACATCACCAGCGGCCACGACGTGGGCGCGCACTACCTGCCCGACGGGCGGATCGTGTTCGCCTCGACGCGCCAGCTCGCGACCCAGGCGATACTGCTCGACGAGGGCCGCCCGCAATACCAGGCCGTGACCGACGACCGGCAAGCAGTTCATCTTCCTGCTGCACGTCATGAACGCCGACGGCACGCGACATGCATCAGATCAGCTTCAATACCAACCACGATTTCGCGCCGTCGGTGCTGAGCAACGGTCAGATCGTGTTCTCGCGCTGGGAAGTGACCAACGGCACCGACCAGATCAGCCTGTACCACGCCAATCCGGACGGCACGGGCTTGGAGCTTCTCTACGGCGCGAACAGCCATGCCACCGGCGCCAACATCGCCGGCACGAACAACAACGTCATCCAGTTCCTGAACGCGCGCCAGCGCGCCGACGGCAAGCTGCATCGCCATCGTCCGGCCGTTTCTGGGCACGCAGCTGGGCGGCGACATCTTGCTGATCGACTCCGAACAATTCGTCGAAATCAATCAGTCGAGCACGCCGACCGCGCACGGCGCCGGCGAGCGGCACCGGACAGGCCAGTGCGACCACGCTGGGCGTGACCACCGATGCGAACATGCCCTCCGCCGGGGGCCGATTCGCCTCCGCCTATCCGCTCTACGACGGCACCAATCGAATGCTGGTGAGCTGGTCGCCGTGTCTGGTGCTCAACACGGACGGGACCACCGCCGTGTGCAACCGCAGCAACACGCGGGCGCCAACGTCAAATTGGCGCCGCCGCAGTACACGCTGTGGGTATACGACTTCGACGCCGGAACCTTGAGCCCGATGCTGAGCGCCGATGCCGGCACGGAGATCGTCGAGCCGGTGATATTGCAGGCGCGCACCCCGCCGCCGACCTTCATCCCGGATTTCGCTGCCGACCACCGCGGCCCAGGCAGACCCTGGTCACCAATTCGGTCGGTATGCTCGACATCAGCAGCGTCTACGACTTCGACGGCGTCGACACGGCGAAACCGAATATCGCCATGCAGGCCGAATCCCAGCCAAGCGACTTTCTATTCGCGGCCGGCGCGCTTCATCCGAATCGAAAAGGCCGTCGAGATCCCGGACAAGACGGTGCGCAAGATCAACGCGTCGGCGTTTGGTCCCGCCGGCATGGGCATGCGCGAGATCCTGGGCTACGCGCCGATCCAGCCGGACGGCTCGGTGCAGATTCAGGTGCCGGCCAACGTGCCCTTCACCATCGACATGCTGGATGCGAACGCGCGGCGCATCACGGCGCAGCACACGAGTTGGCTGCAATTGATGCCCGGGGAGACCAAATCCTGCAACGGCTGCCACACGGTCAACCCAACCGACCCGACGTCGCACGGCCGCTCGGGCTTGACCCTGCCGGTCAATCAGGGCGCGCCCGACGACGGGCGAGCCGTTCCCGAGCACCAATTCCGCGCTGTTCGCGAATGCCGGGGAAACCATGGCGCAGACCCTGGCGCGAATCAGCTGCGAGCCCGCGAACGCGCTGAACTTGCCGTGCTCGCAGATCTTGGCCACGGACGTGCTCTATGCAACCGTCTGGACCACCGGCGTAACGACGCCGCCGGAACCTGACAATGCCATCTCGTATACCTATAGCGGCGTCGCGGGCATTCCGGGCACGCCGCCGACCAACGCAAGTTGCGCCGCGCCCGGCTGGAGCTGCGCAATGCCGCATCACGATCCACTACGCGAATGCCGAGTCGCCGACGCAACTCTGCGATCCAAGCCGTCTGGAACCTCTCGTCGCGCGTCGCGACCGTCAAGGGCGTCGCAAACACTCCGGTGACGTGCACGCTGTGCCACAACCCAGTCAACGCGCAAAACGCCGTCCAAGTGCCCGCGGGCCAACTCGATCTGACCGGCGGAGCATCGAGCGTCGACACGACGCGTCGTCACATCTTATGAACAGGTACTGTTCCCTCATGACGAACAGACGCTTAATATGGGTGTGTTGCAGGATTTGACCGTGACACAGCCCGGTCCGCCCCCGGTCATGGTGCCGGTGCAGCTGGCGGCGCCGATGGCGGCCGGCAGCGCGGGCGGATCGACGGCATTCTTGCGGATGTTCGATGGTACTTTCACCGACCCGGTGCTCGATCACACGGGCTTTTTGACGCCCGGGGAGTTGCGTTTGATTTCGGAATGGTTGGATATTGGCGGCCAGTACTATAACGATCCATTCGTCGCGCCCGTAGCGAACTGACCTGATGAGACGTCTGCTCGCGCTGGTACTGTTGCTGCAGGCGTTAAATGTAGGAATCGCGCAGGCTGCGGAATCATCCGCTCTTGCAGCTGGTCGTATCCGAGCCGTACCTGGAAATGCATTCTGGTCCGGGTCGCGGCTTTCCGGTGGTGTATGTGGTGGGGCGCGACGAAGTCCTGACGGTGCTGTACAGCCGCACGGATTGGTACAAGGTGCGCGCCCCGCGCGGCAGCCGAAGGATGGGTGCGCCGCGGCGGATCTGGCGCGCACCAAACTCGCTTCGGGGGAGCCGGCGCCGATACCGCCCTATCCGGATTTTTCGTCTCACCGCTGGGAGGTGGGGGCCGGCTACGGGGTCTACAACCGGCAGAACCTGGTCACCGCCTATGTCGACTATGGGATCACCGACAGCATCGACATCGAGGCGGTGCTGCAGCAGGCGTTCGGCACGCTCGACAATCGCATACATCGCATCGATCGGCCTGCGCCACACTTTCATACCCGAGTGGAAATGGTTTTCGCCCACCGCCGGCCTCGGCACCGCTTACCAGCACATCGAGGACAAGGTGCCGCCCGCACCGCTCGAGAACAACAACCAGATGGCCTACGTCGTCGCTCGGTGCACGCGGATTCATCACCCGACGCTTCATGTGGCGCGCCGATTGGCGCCACTACGTCGTCTTCAACAACCTGAACGTGTACGAGGATCTGGAAGAATGGAAATTCGGCTTAGCAGTGTTCTTTTAGCGGCAGCGCTGCTGGCCGGCTGCAGCTGGTTCCATCGCGGCGACAAGAAGCCGACACCCGGTGTCCGTGGAGGAGCCGCAGGCGGAGCCCACGATCATCGAGCCGCAGGTGTCGCGCCGCGAGGTGAAGACGCCGAAGATCAAGTCGAAGGACTTCGAGGTGGGGGCGTACTTCGGCGCGCTTGAGCATCCAGGATTTCGGCACCAATCCCGTCTACGGTGTGACGCGCCGCCTACCACGTGACCGAGGATTTTTTCCTCGAAGGCCTTCTCGGCGCGCTCGAAGGCGGGTTTGAGCAGCCTCGAGGAGGTATTTCCCGACATCACGGTCGTCAGCAACTCTGGGAGGTACTTCACGTATTACGACATGGACGTGGGCTACAACGTACTGCCCGGCGAGATATTCCTCGGACGGGGACGGGCCTTCAATTCGGCGCTTTACGTCACGGTCGGCATGGGCGATGTGAAATTCGCCGAGCAGGACCAATTTGCGCTGAACTTCGGGCGTGGGTTATCGCGTACTGATCACCGACTGGCTTGCTATGCATCTGGACGTCAGAGATCACGTGTTCGAATCCGACTTGTTCGGGGTCGACAAGAACGTCGCACAACATAGAAGCCACTCTGGGCTTGACCACATATTTCTAGTTTTTTGCCGATTCAATAGGAGAGATCAATGCAAAGCTCTACCGCAAAATTCTTCAGACGCTGCGCGATGGCGGCAATCGTCATCGCATCGACGGCATTCGCCGCGGACGCCGGCGGACCGGCGCCCGCGTTCACGCTCGACTGCACTGACCGGAGGACAGGGTGCGTTGAGCCAGTACAAGGGTCAGGTGGTGATGGTCAATTTCTGGGCGACCTGGTGCGGGCCCTGCCAGCAGGAGATGCCGCTGCTCGATCAGATGTACAAGAAGTACAAACCCGCCGGATTCACCTTGATCGGAGTCAACGTCGACAAAGAGGCGCCTGCCGTGAAAGAACTGATGGCGCGCAAGCCCGTGAGCTTTCCGGTGCTGCTCGATCCGGCAAACCAGGTCAGCAAGGCCTACCACGTCGATGAGATGCCAAGTTCGGTGATCATCGATCGCAAGGGTGAAATTCGCTACATTCACCGCGGTTACAAGCCCGGCGACGAGAACGATTACCAGGATCGCATTCGTCAGCTCATCCGGGAGTAGGGAATGCGAAGTCTCCGTCCCGCGTTGCTGGCCGGCGCCATGCTGCTCAACGTAGCGTGCAGCAACATCCAGCCCTGGGTAAAGCCGTATGAGCGAGATCGCTTGGCGGACCCCATCATGGCCTGGGATCGGGACGCGATTTCGACGGCATACCTCGATCACATCCGTGAGTCTCGGGAAGGTTCACGCGGCGCTACCGGCAGCGCGGGCGGCGGCTGCGGCTGCAATTGATGGGTATGGGTCCCGGGCAGCGCATTTTGGGTCGGATTGCCGTGGTCGCGGCATTCCTCTTGGTCCGCGCCACGAGCGCGGATGTGCTGCCCGACGACCGCGCGGACCTCTTCTATAGCAAGTACAGCGGCGGCGGCATGGACATCACCGGCGAATCGGTGCTGGTGCGCAAGAAATTCACCGAAGACTTCGCGCTCGAAGGGAGCTACTTCGTCGACAAGGTCAGCGGCGCCTCGATCGACGTCTTGAGCCAGGCGAGTCAGATCAAGGACACGCGCAAGCAAAAGAGCGCCACCGTCGAATATGTGCACGACAAGACGACGTATTCGCTGACTTACATGGACAGCGTCGAGCGGGACTACAAATCCAACACCGTGAACTTTTCGCTGAAGCAGAACATGTTCGGCGATTTGACGACCATGACGCTCGGCTACGCCTACACGCACGACGGCGTCGGCGAAAACAACGGCACCGCCTTCGTTCCCGTCATTGCCTGGTTGGGGCACGCGGAAACCCGCAGCTACGATGTCGGATTGTCGCAGATCCTCACCAAGAACTTTATCGCCGGCTTGGACGTCAATGTGATCACGGACGAGGGCTACTTGGCCAATCCCTACCGATCGGTGCGCTACGTCGATACGGGCAACCCAAAGGGCTACTCATTGGCGAGTCAGGTGTATCCCGACACGCGCACCAGCACCGCGGTACGGCGCGAGGCGAAGTACTATCTGCCCTACCGGGCGGCGATCACGGGTTCCTATCGGTACTTTAACGACACCTGGGGCCTCGTCGGCAATACCTACGAGCTCGACTACACCCATCCGATCACGCAACATTTGGATTTTGGAGGGTCGCTTGCGCTACTATAAGCAGAATAGCGCTACCTTCTACAGCGATCTCTTTCCTGCCGCCAACTACCAGAATTTCGAGGCGCGCGACCAGGATCTTGGCGTCATCGGAAAATACGACGATCGGCGCGAAAGTCACATATGCGTTCCTGCCCGACGGCTGGAAAATTTTCAAGCGCGCGACGGCTACCTTCGACATCAGCCGCATTTCCTTCCACTACCTCGACTTTCGAAACATCAAGTATTACGGCGTGCCGCAGTACCAACCGGGCACCGAGCCCTTGTACGAATTCAACGCCACCGTCTATCAAATTTATATGTCGATGTTCTTCTGACCTGACTTTACCGCCGCCCTCCACCCTACCAGGAGCATGGGGGCGAGCGCCGCGATGATGGCGATGGTATCGGCGACCCAATCCCAGAAGTCCCGGTCTCGGTGCACGATGGGGAGGCCCTGTACGAACTCGATGAAGGCGCCGAATCCCGATAGCAGCAGTGCAATGATGATAGGATGGCGCTTGGGAAAGCCCGCCACCGCGAGGCCCGTCAGTGCGTAGAACGCTATGAAATGCTCGCCCTTGTCCCAGGGCACCAGTTGTACGGCATCGTCCGGGGGTATGACGGCGCTATAGAAGGTGAAAACGAGCGCCGAAAAAAAGGCGACCTGCGCCAAACGAACCAGCAGTGAAACTCTGAGCACGGAACATCCAAAAGCCGCCAGCATAGCAAAACGGCTTGCGAGCGGTTTTGAGCGTGACTTCGCGCGATTTTTTCTGCATATTGAGGCCGTGTCGAAACGCTCACTCTCACGCCGGACCGTGGTGAAATCACTGGCACTGGGCGCCGCCGCGGCCGCCGCCTTGGGTCCGCGCGCGTCGCGCAGCGCGGATCCTACAAAACTCGACGTGCACGATCCGGCGGCGATCGCGCTCGGCTATGTGGAAAATGCCTCGCAGGTCGACGGCAAAAAATACCCAAAGTACGTGCCGGGGTCCAATTGCGACAATTGTTTGCAGCTGCAGGGCAAGCCGGGCAATAACTATCGGCCTTGCAGTCTGTTTCCGGGGAAACTGGTCTCGGTGAGCGGCTGGTGTTCGGGGTGGACGGCGGAAATGTAGCCATTCCGGGCGCGCACGCCGATGGCGGGAAAATCGGTGAAAAATCCGTCGATGCCGCGCGCCAAGTAGCGCGCAATTTCCGCCGGCAGGTCGCCGTGCGCCGCCGGGCTATGTCCCACCTGGAACTCAGCGGGCAAAAACTCGTTTTCGGCGCGAAAAGTCCAGACGTGAACGGCAAGACCGCGAACTGTGCGCCGCTGCAACCGCCTCGGCGGTCGCGAGCGGTTTGGCGATACCGATTCCATCCGCGTAGTCTGCAATCCGCTCGAGGTCCGTTAGCTCGTGCTCCAATAGCTGCACGAGCGGCAATCGCGTCATGTCGCGCAACTCGCGCAAGTTGGCCGGGTCGAAAGACTGGATGAACACGGGAGATCCTTCGCGCGCATAGTCGAAGCTGCTCCAAGCATCTGCAAAACCGGCTCTCTCCTGGGCGAGACCGATCGCCGCGAAGTGCGCCGGGTGCTTCGTTTCCGGATACACCCCGATCGCGATGGCTTCCGCTGCGCCGGCGGTTCGCGTCGCTCACCAACTGCATGATCTCCTCGAACGTCGGGCACCGAAAAGCGGCCGTCGAAGGCTACGTTCGCCGGCCGCAACGCCGGCAGCCGTTCGCGTGCGCGCAGCGTCTTGATCTCGGCCAGCGTGAAGTCCTCGGTAAACCAACCCGTCATCGTTTCGCCGTCGATGACCTGACGTGCGGCGGCGCGCCGCAAAATCCGGATGCTCGGCCACATCGGTGGTGCCGCTGATCTCATTCTCGTGCCGCGCGACGAGCACGCCGTCGCCGGGTCATGACGAGGTCGGGCTCGATGTAATCCGCGCCCTGCATCGACGGCGAGCTGATAGCTCTCGAGGGTGTGTTCCGGCACGCTCCCCGCTCGCCCCGCGATGCGCAATCACGATTACTCGAGGCAAGCGGCATCGAACATGATGACCCTAGTCTAGCCATGAAGTTCAACGTAGCGCGCGGGCGCAACCGCGGCTCCCGTTAGGGAAGCCGCGGACACCGCGGCCGGCGCAAATCATCGATCGTAATCTCCTACTGCGGAGGCGCCAGCGGAAATGCGTTCGAATCATAGGCCGCGATCACGCCATTCGTTCCCGGCGCCCACGGGGCGCGTTCTTGCACTTCCCCGCTGCGCCGGTCAGCGCGCACCGATGTCGGTTGCGCGGCGAATGCCACTCCGATGGCAAAGGCTGCCACGCCCATCACTATCATTTTCCTGCGGTACATGTGTCATCGACCGTTAGTGAGAGTGGGGCGGATTGACGCCCGGATCATCGTGAATCGCGTAGTGCGGCGGATTGACCCCAGGATCATCCATCACGGCAAAGTGCGGCGGATTGACGCCCGGATCATCGTGAAGCGCAAGTGCGGCGGGTTGGACCCCGGATCATCCATCACGGCGAAGCGCGGCGGATTGACCCCGGGATCGTCGCGCAACGCGTAATGCGGCGGATTGACGCCCGGGTCGTCCATCACGGCAGAGCGCGGCGGCGTTGACCCGGGGTCGTCCGGAAGCGCGAAGGCGGTCGCGGAGATCGCGCAGCATCCCAATAAAGCGATTAGACTTGCTTTCATAATGATTGCTCTCGATGTGTGGTTAGAAAGCGCACCTGATACAGACCGCCATTTTGCGGCGGCTCTGCCGGTAACAGCGACACGGGACGGAAATCCCCTCACGCTGCGGTGCAACAATTCACGCATTGCGGCCGCTTAGCGGCATGAGCGAGCAGTCGATTTGGCTATGATCGAGAAACCTGCGATGCAAGCTCCGCTCAATTTCACCCAGCTGCTCACGGAGTGGCGTTCGGGCCATCCCCAGGCGCTGGACCGCCTGACGCCGCTCGTCTATGACGAACTGCGCCGTCTCGCCCGCAACCACATGCGCGGCGAACGCGGCAGCCACACCCTGCAGGCGACCGCCGTCGTGCACGAGGCATTTCTGCGTCTCATTCAAGCCAACGTCGCGCTCCAGGATCGGGCGCATTTCTTTGCGCTGGCCTCTCGGCTCATGCGCCGAGTCTTGGTCGATCACGCAAAGTCGCGATCGCGAATCAAGCGCAACGCCGGCGTTCGGGAGTTCGCCGCCGAAGAGCTGAACGCTCTGCCCGTCGCCGACTTCGATGTCATCGCGCTCGACGATGCGCTCGAGAGCCTGCTGCAAATGGAGCCGCGTCTGGCTCAGGTCATCGAGCTGCATTATTTCGGCGGCTTGACCTACGACCAAATCGCCGCGGCGGTTGGCGCCTCGGCCGCGACCGTGCATCGCGATATTCGACTGGCGCGCGCCTGGCTGCTCATGAAATGCGAAATCTGGCCGGGCTCGGGCACCGGAACCGACCGATGATCTCCCAGATCGCGCGCTCGCTGGCAGCAAATACAGTCGCTGTTCGACAGTGATCGACATCGGCGCCAAGCGAGCGCGCAGCGCGATCTGGCGAGCGCCTGCGGCGACGATGCGGAGCTGCGGCGTTCGGTCGAATCGCTCGTCGCCTCCGATCAGAAGACCGAAGATCCGTTGCTGAACGCGATCGGCGAAGCGGCCGAGTCGCTGCTGGAGGACCACCAGGACCGGTTGATCGGCACGCGCATCGGACACTACCGCGTCGTGTCGATTCTCGGGCACGGCGGCATGAGCACGGTGTATCGCGGCGAGCGCGACGACGCGCAATACCAGCAGACCGTCGCCATCAAGGTGCTGCATCATGCGACCCTGCATCCGCGGTTGCGCAGCCGCTTGCACAGCGAACGGCACATTCTCGCGACGCTCGATCACCCGTCGATCGCGCGCCTGATCGACAGCGGCGATCTCGAAGACGGCACGCCGTATCTCGTGATGGAACACGTCGACGGCGAATCCATCGACGCCTATTGCGACAGCCGGACCTTGTTCGTCCGCGAGCGCCTCGAGCTTTTCGTCCAGGTCTGCGCAGCGGTGCAATACGCCCATCGCAATCTGGTGGTGCACCGGGACATCAAGGCCGCGAATATCTTCGTCACCGGCGACGGCACGCCGAAGCTGCTCGATTTCGGCATCGCAAAACTACTGGCTCCGGAGAGCCTGCTCGCATACCCTGCCGGTGACGCGTCTGCAGGAGCGCATCCTGACTCCGGAGAATGCGGCGCCGGAACAGGTGCTGGGCCGCCCGATCACGACCGCGACCGATATCTATGCGCTCGGCGTGCTTGCTGTATCAGCTGCTGACGGGCCGTTCGCCGTATCGACTGTTGAGCTACAGCCAACTGCAGCTCGAACGCGCGATCTGCATGGACGACCCGTTGCGGCCGAGCCAGATGGTCGTCGCCAAACTGGGCGGCGAGACGGACATCGATCGCAGCCGCATCTCCGACCGCCGCGGTTTGTCGCCGGCGCGGCTGCGCGCGCGGCTCACCGGCGACCTGGACGCGATCGTGGCGATGGCCATGCGCAAGGAGCCGGACCGGCGCTACCCATCCGTCGAAGCATTGGCGGACGATTCGAAGCGTCATCTTGAGGGCAAGCCCGTGCAGGCGCGTCAGGGCGATTGGCGCTACGACACGGCGAAGTTCATGCGCCGGCATTTGCTTGCCGTGTTCAGCGTCGCGGCGGCGTTTTTGGGTCTCGCGGTGTTTGCCGGAATAACCTTGTGGCAGAACCACCGCATCGAATTGGCGCGTGAGGGCACTGCCCAGGAGCGCGATCGCGCCCAACAGGTCTCGGCATTCCTCGTGGACGTATTCTCCCAGGCGGACCCCTTCAATGCGCAGGGCCACGAACCCACCGCCAAGGACTTGCTCGATCGCGGCGCGCGCGAGAATCACGGGACAATCAAAGCCTGCAGCCCGAAGTGCGAGCGCAGTTGCTCGAGAGCATCGGCCTCGCCTACCGGCGGCAAGGCTTGAGCGAGCGCGCGATTCCCCTGTTCGAGCAGGCGGTCGCCATACGCCGCGAGGAGCATCCGCTCGATAACCACCGGGTCGCAGCGGCGCTGGCGAATCTGGCTCGCGCACTCACCGATGGCGGTCATTTGGTCTCCGCGGAAGGATATCTGCAGCAGGCGCTGGAGTTATCGCGGCGCGGCGATCAATCGCCCTCCGTCGAGACCGCCGACATCCTGGTGCAATTCGCGTCAATTCGAGCTAAATGCGAAGAGCGAGCCCGAACGAGCCGGCAAGCTTTTCGGCGAAGCTCTCGGCATTTATCGCAGCGCCCTGGGTAACCAGCATCTGTCCGTGGCGGTCGCATTGAGCGGTCTCGCTTCCGCCGCGCTTTGGATGGATGACTTCGCGTTGGCCGAGCGATACCAGCGCCAGGCCATCGAGATCTTCCAGGCGACGGTGAGCCGCAACTACCCGGATCACGCGGTTGCCTTGGCGAACCTGGGCTACATCTTGACCCAGCGGGGTGAATACGCGGAAGCAGAGCAGCTGTTGTCCGAGGCATTGCAAATTGAGCGCACCGTGTTGGGCGAGGACAGCGAAAGGGTGGCCCAGACCGAGGCGCACCTGGGACTACTCTACGACCGCCAAGGCGATTCCGCGCGCGCGATCGAGGCAACCGCAAACGCGGTCAAGATCGCCAGCAAGCGGCTCGGACTCAATCATTATTTGACGGGCTATTATATGGACGGCTTGGCGAATCTCTATTTGAAGGCCAACGAGCTCGCAGCGGCCGAGGACAGCTCACGTCAGGCCTTGGCGGTCTTCGCACAATCGTTGCCCGCCCAGCATCTGTACGTCGCCTCGGTCCGACAGACCCTCGGCGTCGTGTTGTTGCGCCGCGGGCTGCTGCCTGAGGCCGAATCCGAGCTGCGCTCCGCACTCGACATCAATACCTCGCTCGCCGGCGCGGACAGTTGGCGCACGGCTCGGAGTGCGGCGAGCTTGGGCTGGACTTTGATCAAGCGCGATCGACCGGCGGAAGGCGAACCTATGCTGGTCGCGGCGCACGGCCGACTGCTTTCGACGGTGGGGCCGCGCCATCCTGCCACGCAGGAAGCCGGCGCTTGGCTGGTCGAATACTACCGCGCTCGCCATCGCGATGCCGAAGCGGATCAGGTTCTCGCGGGCTCGGACAAGCGGTAAGCTTGCGGAACTTAGCAACCGAAGCGGGAGTCTCCCGCTACGATAGATGATCGCGTTGTCCATACAGGGAGTCCTAATGTCAATTGGAACAAAAATCGCTTCGGCACTTCTCCTCACCGCCGCCGCTGTGGTGACGCTTGTAAATGTTGCAAATGCCGGCGCCGCGCGGCAGGAAGGATTGTTGTTGACCGCGACCGAAGTGCTGGAGGACGTGCAAGGCATGCCGGACCAGCGCTTGCCCGACGCGCTCTTGTCGCACGCCTATGGAATCGCCGTGATACCCGATGTGACCAAGATCGCCTTCATTTTCGGCGGGCGTCACGGAAATGGGGTGCTGGTGATGCGCGATAAACTGAATGCGCCTTGGAGTAACCCCGTGTTCATTGCCATTACCGGGGGCAGCTGGGGATTCCAGGCGGGCGCACAATCCTCGGATATCATCCTGGTCTTTACGACCAAGGCCGGCATCGAAGGCATCTCGGGCGGCAAACTCACGCTGGGAGCGGACGCCTCGGTCGCGGCCGGGCCTTACGGACGACAGGGCTCGGCCGCCACGGATGTCGGTCTCGCTGAGATTTATTCGTATGCCCGAACGCGCGGTTTGTTCGGCGGCATTGCACTCGATGGCAGCGCCATCTCGATCGACCGCTCGGCAAATGCGGCGCTGTACCACAAGAGCGGCGTGACCGCGACCGAGATTTTCTCGGGTCAGGCCCCGGCTCCGCCGGAAACGGCGCAGCGCTTTCTCGATCGACTGGCGCTGGTGACGCATACTACCGTCAGAAGCTCCCCGGCCCCGCAAGCGGACACGCCCGCTGCCGCGGCGCAGCCAACGCCGGCAACCGTGCCACCTGCCGCCGAAGCACCGCGCACGTATCCCCTGGAAAGCCAAAAATAACTGCACACGGAGCTATGTCGTCCTGCGTCTCGCTGTACTCACGTGCGTAGTTTGGTTATCCGGGCAGGTGCAAGCGCATGCGCCGCTGGTGCTGCTGACTGACTTCGGAACACAGGACGGTGCGGTTTCCGCGATGAAAGGCGTCGCGTACAGCGTGTCGCAAGATTTGTTGATCTCGGATTTGAGCCACGAAAATTCGACCATCTTCCTTGGCGCCTACCGGCTATACCAGGCGGAGCAGTTCTGGCCGAAGGACACCGTTTTCGTTGCCGTCGTCGACCCCGGCGTGGGCACCGCGCGGCTATCGGTGGTGCTCAAAACCCGCACCGGACATTATTTCGTCGGCCCCAACAATGGCCTGCTTTCGCTGGTCGCCGAACGCGACGGCATCGAAGCATTGCGCCAGATCGATGAACGCGTGAACCGCCGCGCTGGTTCGGACGATTCGCACACCTTTCACGGTCGGGACGTTTTCGCCTACACCGGCGCTCGCCTCGCCGCCGGGGTGATCAGCTTCGATGAGGTGGGACCGGCGCTTGCGCCGCAGAAATTGATCAACATTTCCTATCGTAAACCGGAGCGCACCGGCGGGAAAGTCACGGGGATCATTCCGGTGCTCGATGTGCAGTTCGGCAATGTGTGGACCAACATACCCAAGCCTCTGTTCGAGGAATTGCACGTTGATTTGGGCGCTCCCGTGCGAGTGCGCATCTATCACAACAGTCGTCTCGTCGACGATGAGGTCGCACCCTATCGACGCACCTTCGGAGAAGTACCGATCGGCAAGCCGCTGGTGTACGTCAACAGCTTGATGAACATCGCCGTGGCGCTCAACCAGGAGAGCTTCGCGGCCGCCCGCAAAATAGAATCCGGCCCGGACTGGCTCATCGAGCTTTCTGCGCACCCGGACGCGACGACGAATTAGCGCAAGCCTAGTGGCGCGCCCAATGAGTGAGAACATCACATGACCACCCCGATACCTGAACCGACCGCCGCCCACCCTCGATCGGACGTCGACTTGCGCGTAGTTCAGGAGTGGCTCGAGGCGCTGTCGGGCGGCGCCTGCGACGAGGACGCATTTTTGCATGCCATGCATGACATTACCCGAACGGCTCCGGACTCCGGCTGGGACTTGCTGTCCATGGTGGACCAATATTATCGCCGCGGCAGGATCAAACCCGAGGTGTTCCGCAACCTCAAATCTTATTTGGAAGGTCAACTGCTCGGTACGGCGCTGGATATCGAGGTGAGCGTTCCGCTGCCGCAGCGTGAGGATACTCTTGCGGCGGCCGAGACCATACCGATTGCCGCCACGCTTGCGAACGAACTCAGCGCCGCCGAGCGCGATCCTCTCGCCTCCTTCGCGATGGGCCGCGAGGCCGCAACCGAGGGGCACGGTCCCGAGCGCGAGATCGACGTGGGTGATGTGCTGCGGGATCGGTATCGGATAATGAGCGTACTGGGCCGAGGAGGCACGGGGACGGTCCTCGAGGCCGTCGATCAATTTCGCCTCGATGTGCCGAATGGCGGCCAACGAGTGGCACTCAAAGTGCTCGATTCCGACGTCGCCGAACGTCCCGAGTTACTCAATCAGCTGCGTCTCGAATTCCAACATCTGCAGTCTCTGTCGCATCCGAACATCGTTCGGGTGCATGAATATGATCGCGATGGCGATGTTGCATTCTTTACGATGGAGTATCTCAATGGGCTATCGCTGAGCCGCGTGCTCTCGGCGCGCCATCAAGTAGCGTTGAATCGTCGACATGCGCTGATCATCATTCGCGACGTCGGAGCCGCGCTTGCTTATGCACATGCTCGCGATATTGTGCATGGCGACCTCAACCCGGGAAATATCTTCATTACCCATGACGGCGAGGTTCGAGTTCTCGATTTCGGCGGCTCACGCACCTTGCATCAAGGCCCGAGGATGTCGGATTTCGAGTCCTCGGAACAGCGGCCGATCGCAACCCCGAGATTTGCCAGCTGTCAGTTGCTCGACGGCGAGGCAGCCGATATGCAAGACGATCTGTATGCGTTCGCGTGCGTCATCTACGTTCTTATGGCCGGCAAGCACCCGTTCGGGGAACTTACCGCCGTTCAAGCGCGTTCGCTGCACAAGACGCCGAAACGCCCCCCCGGGCTGACTCGGGAGCAGTGGCGAACGCTGCAGCGAGGGCTCTCTTTCAATCGCGGGCAGCGTCCGGCGGATGTGCGGGCCTTGGTGAAACCGTTCAATTTGGGCGAGCGCGCGCAGCGCTTGCCGGTACTGCTCGCTCTATTGAAAGTATCTCCGGATGACCGGGTGCGGGGCAGGCTGCTGCCGGTGCTGGGTGCGGCAGCCTTGGTGCTATTGGTCGCCGGATGGTGGGCATCGAAGAACCTCGAATCGGTCTCGCGGACAGCCGCAGTGTCGAACCTTGAATTTCAGGGCGTTTCCGCGGACGCCCAATCGTCGGTGAAGCAATGGTGGCGCAGCGTATTTGGAACCAGGGAGGTCCCGCCGAGTGAAGCTGGCAAACCAGCGGCGATTGGGGTTCCAGCCGCCGGTACGCCGTCTGTGGTGCCGAGCGCCCCTCGCCCGCCGGCCGCGATCGCGAAAGCTACTCAACCACCTGCGCTGCCCGCCACCGCGCCCGCCGCCGCGTCTGCGAGCGGGTCTGCGACCGCTTCCAAACCCGTATCGCCATCGACTTCGAAATCAGCCGTTCCGGTACGGCCAGCGGCGCCTCCCGCTGCCCCATCTCCCGTTGCCGTAGCCCCCGCCGTATCCGCCCGCGCTCCAAGCGCCGCAAGCACCCCAAGCGCCCCATCCGGGCACTCCCGCATCGAATTGGCGGATGAAGCCATCGACGTGCCGCCCTCTGATCCGGCGGCCCGCGTCGTGGTCCGCCGGAAGGGCAATTTGCGTGGAGTCGTGAATTTCACTTGGTGGACCGAATCCGGCACGGCGAAACCCGGGAAGGATTTTGTGGCCGTCGCCGCTCACCAGGAACAAATAGATGACGGCAAAGCCACTGTGAATCTGTTCATCCCGGTGGTCGCCGATACGACACGGCAGCAGGCGAAGAGCTTCTTTGTGGTCATCAGCGATCCGAGTCCGGGTGCCACTCTCGGAGACCGCACCGTCATGAAGGTGAGCATATCGGCTGCGGAATGACCGGAACTTCTTTGCAGCTATCTGTTGATCGCGGGCCTCGCGGGCGCCGTTGAGCGGCTACTCGACCGACCTGCGCCACGGAACCAGCATCGACACACGGCGCTTGTACCTTCGATACTCGTCGCCGAACAGATCGATGAGGTCGCGTTCCTCGAGCAGAATGCCGACGACGATGTAGGCGCTGGTGACGGCCGCGAACAACAGGTGGCCCACTGTCATCACGGGAGCGGCCCAGAATGCGATAATGAATCCCAGGTAGATCGGGTGCCGCACAAACTTGTAATATAGTGGCGTACGGAATCGCGGCACCGGCATCGCGCGGCCGTTGAGGTTGCTGGTGACTTGGTGCAGCCCGAACAATTCGAAATGATTGATTAGAAACGTGCTGGAGAGCACGATTAGAAAGCCGGTGAACGAGAGTGCCGTTATCGCCATGCTCAACCGCGGGTCGCCGATGCGCCAGATCACTGTCGGCATGGGCCGCCACAGTGCGCAGAGCAAGATGAGCGCGAGACTCGAGAACAACACGTAGGTGCTTCGTTCCACCGTTTTGGGTACGAACTTCGTCCACCATTTCTTGAACTGCTGACGCGCCATCACACTATGCTGGATGGCAAAGACGGACATCAGGACGAGGTTGACCGCCAATGCTTCGGAGGTCTCAACCACCGTCCCTGAGTCGATGGTCTTCGGTACGATGACACCGGTGACGAAGCCGACGGCGTATAGAAATGTGAGGAAGAATACAACGTAGGATGCGATTCCATAGAGAAACGCGAAGAATGGACCCATGGTATCTCCTAAGTTTCGGTCGGTGCCGAGTTGGACAGCCGCCGATGAGCATGACGACAGACAGAGCGGAAGTCCTTGCGCTGCGCTTGATTTAACGTTGAGATTACCCTGATAAATCGATGAGAACCGAGTGCAATTTTCATTTTCCAATCATGCACTTGATACCGACCGGCGCGAATTGCGCCGGGGCTCCGATCAGATTGCCGTCGAACCGCAAGTGTTCGACCTGTTGGTCTACTTGCTGCAGAACCGCAACCGCGTCGTCAGCAAGGAGGATCTCATCGCTGCGGTATGGGGCGGCCGTATTGTCTCGGACTCGACAATGACCAGCCGCATCAACGCGGCCCGCAAAGCGATTGGCGACAGCGGCGAGCGGCAACAATTGATCCGCACTATAGCGCGCAAGGGCCTTCGTTTCGTGGGTGCCGTAGTGGTGCACTCGGATGACACCCGAGCGGATTCCCGCGGCGCTGTCCTTACGACTCTGGATAACGATCAGGATCGCCCTCGCTCGACGCAGGCACGAACGGATCGACCTGCAATTGCTGTGCTTCCCTTCGTCAATATGAGCGGCGATCCCGAGCAGGAGTACTTTTCAGATGGCATCACCGAAGACATCATTACCGCGCTATCCAAGCTGCGGTGGTTCTTTGTGATCGCGCGCAATTCGTCTTTCATCTACAAGGGCCGCGCGGTGCATATTCGGCAGATTGCAGATGAGCTGGGTGTCGGCTACGTGGTCGAGGGTAGCGTGCGCAAGGGCGGCGACCGAGTGCGAATCACGGTGCAACTTAACGATGTCGCGACCGGAAGTCACATCTGGGCGGAGCGCTACGACCGCGGCTTGGCTGACGTCTTCGCGGTGCAGGATGAGATCACCGAGGCCATCGTAGCCGCGATCGAACCGCAGATCTACGCCGCAGAGAATTTTCGTGCGCGGCGCAAGCCGCCAAACTCCCTGGACGCGTGGGATCTGGTGATGCGCGCTCTCGGACATTACTGGCGGGTGACCCGCCAGGACAACCTGGTCGCGCAAGCTCTGCTCGAGAAAGCGATCGCCATCGATCCCAACTATGGTCAGGCGCTCGGGGTGCTCGCCGCCAGCCACACCTTCAGTGCGCATATGGGTTGGACGGATATGGCCGCTGCAGCTCCGCTCGCCGAGCATGCTGCACTGGCGGCGATTCTTGCCGACAGCGAGGACCCTTGGGCTCACTACGCCCTGGGCTGCGCCCATTTGCATAACCGGCGCTTCGACGACTCACTAGCTGAATTCGAATTGGCGCTGCGCCTCAATCCAAATTTCGCGCTGGCACAGGCCTATCGTGGGCTAACGCTGTCCTACTGCGGTCGTTGGGAAGAGGGCATCGTGGCTGCGCGCAGGGCGCTACGCCTCAGCCCGCGTGATCCGTATGCTTCGATCTACTGCGGCATCGCCGCATACTCCCACTATGTCGGACGGGACTATGAGGAGGCGATGCGGCTGTCGCGCGAGGGTATCCGGCAACGCGGCGATTTCGTCGGCGCACACCGCGTGCTCACTGCCGCTGCCGGCATGGCGGGGCAACCGGAAGTCGGCAGGGCCGCATTGCAGGAACTGCGCCGCGCGCAACCGAATATCTCGCTCGACTGGATTGCAAATAAATTGCCGATCCAACAACCTGCCGAAACGCAGCACTACTTGGAAGGCTTTCGCCGCGCGGGGCTGAGCTAACTTACGTGAGAGAAACCGTGTCACGTCCAACATCCGGGCCGGCTGCGAATAACCGCCTGCTAGAGGCGCTACCCCCGGAAGACCGCAAACGTCTGCTCGCGGCGTGCAAGCTGGTGGATCTCGAGTACCTGGAAGTGCTGCGCGAGCCGGGGCAACGCATCCGCTATGTATACTTTCCCGTGGGCAGTTCTATCTCACTGATCGCCCCAACCTCCGCGCGCGCTAGTCTCGAGGTGGCGGTAATCGGCCGTGAAGGCGTGTTCGGGGTGTCTGTTGCATTCGGCATCCGCGTGGGATCGCAACGAGCGCTGGTGAATTCGGCAGGTACGGCATGGCGAATCTCGACAGTGCCATTTTGCCGGGAGTTCGAACGGAACTCGGGGATGCGCCGATTGCTTAGCCGCTACCTCTATGTGGTGATGGCCCAACTGTCGCAGGCAGCCGTTTGCGCCAACTTCCATGACGTAGGCGCGCGGCTTGCCCGCTGGCTGTTGGTGGCCGGCCTCCGGGCGCACTCCGATCAGTTCTATGTCACTCAGGAAATCATCTCCTCCATGCTCGGAGTACGTCGTGCCAGCATCAACGGCGCCGCCTCGTTGATGCAGGAGCGTAAGCTGATTCGCTACATACGCGGCCACCTCACCATCCTTGATTGGCAGGGACTGGAAGCCGCTGCCTGCGAGTGTTATTCGGCAGCCAAAAACGCGTACTTGCTCGAATACCCCGGCATAACGCGTACGGAACGCGGGCGTTCTTCGATTGAAGCATAATCGGTTTGGCCGACGTATGCTTAAGACGGGTTTGTTCAAAAGGATGGGGCGATGGGGATTCTTGGGAACGGAATAGCCGCTCGTCGAAGCGCGGCATACCTCGTAGTGAGCGCGTTATCCTGGGCGGCGGTCATGTTGCCGCATGCAGCGGTGGCCAGGATTCACAATTGTGAACATGCTTCGCTGCTTCCCGAGGATGCGGAGCGGCTCGCTCAGGTCGCCCAACACGTCCTGCCGCCGCACCGCGAAATCATGTTGGCTGAGCGATGCCGTTGGTCGGATAGCGCGTTTGCCTGGGTCACGACGGCGAGAGTGATCGGCGAGAATGGCGCCGCTCAATGGTGGATGGCGAGTTGCTCCCGCGATGCGCACAACTGGGCGTGTGAGCCGGGCGTGCTGCATCAAGAAATCGAGAGAAGTCTCGATGTTGGGGGCGTCTCCCGTCAGGTCAAGATCCGTTTCGATGGGGAAACAACTGTCGATGCGGTCGAGAGCCTGTCATCCGAAGCTTTGAAGATTTACGTCGGTACGACGACGCTTCCCTATTGCTCGGAAACTTCAGGTCAAGAATCGACCTCGCGCGATCCACGGAAGAACCATCCGTTACCGGCACCGAACGAGGAAATCCAAATCACCGTCAGTCGGGAGAAGGATCGGATTTGGGTGGGGTTCGGGAGCTTCGTGCGTTCGGGCGATGAGCACATTGGAATCGATTTTCCGGTCTCCAGCGCTCCGCAATCCGATCCCTGCTGGAGCGCAAGGGAGCCGTGAGATGAGCAGCCAACTCTAAAACGGAGATATTCGTCGTGTCCGAGATTCGTTTCGATGATCTCCCGGAAGCTCTCAAGAATGTGCGGACGCGTCCGCTATTCGTCATGCGCTTGAACGTCCGGCCTCTCGTGGTCGTAGGCGCCACTCCAGGGGTCAACCGTCGAATTGGCCTCGTATCGGGCGGCTCGTTTGAGGGAGAACGCCTATCCGGGCAAGTGATCGATGGCGGCAGCGACTGGCAAGGCGTGCGCACCGACGGCAGCACGTCACTGGATGTACGGTTGGTGCTGAAGACTCACGATGATGCAATGATCGCGATGACTTATCGCGGTGTGCGCCACGGTCCCACCGACGTCATCCAACGGATGGAGCGGGGTGAAGCGATTGATCCAGCAACTTACTATTTCAGGATCAGTCCCATGTTCGAGACAGCGGGCGCAAGTTACGGCTGGCTCAATCGGGTTCTGGCCATCGGCATCGGCCATCGACGGCCCGACGGGCCCGTCTACAGTGTGTTCGAAGTGCTCTAGGCCGCGTATCAAGCCGGCAACGCCAATCCACCCAAAGCGGCTTTGCACGCAGCCAATCCTTGGCCCAATGCCATGCCCTGCCACATCGGCTCGTCCGAGTGAAAGGCCGCGCGGATCATCGCCTTGATGGGTTTGGCCTCCGCTGATCTAGGATCGCCGCGGGCATGCAGCCACGCGTCGGCCCTCAAGGCCAGTGCCACTTCGCCGATGGAGCGAATGCCGCACTCCAATGCGACGACGTCCACAACCGCATGCGGTAACAGACTCGGTATCACACTCAAACTGTCTCCCTTGATTTCAGCCGAGACGGATCCGTCGTCACACAGTGATTTGGCAGATGCACCGATCCAAGCGCGGGTCCGTGCGAAGGCCGGTTCCCCACGCGCAGGAGCCAAGATAGGTTCCGCGTAGCCATAGGGGCCCAAGCCCGTATGAAAGTCGAGTACACACACCCTCGATGCCAGGCCAAGCTTTGACTCGAGGATCTTGGTGAGTGTTTTTCGTGACCAACTTGGCGCGACACCACCGTAGAACAGACCCTCGGGGTGTCTCCATTGTCCGCCTGAAACCGCCTTTTGAAATATCTTGGCGTTGTGGCTCTGTATCCACGCATTGAGCCGGGCGCCTGTTTCTGCCTGAGTTGCAGCCGACCAGTCCGCCGGGCAAAGATCGTCGGACAACTCCTCATACAAGGGATTTTGCGGAAGGCTCTCTTCGAAATTGATCCAATTTCGATTGATGTCGATGTTTTCCTCATTCGTGCGCCGTAGGTGAGCGAATCCGTAAGGATTGATCGCATGGATGTGCAGCACCGCGACGTCCTTGGGCAAGGGCGTGGAGTTGGCGCGGCGCAGCCACTCGATCTGCACGGCCGACCCAAAGAAGCCTTCAACGCCATGTGTGCCTGAAATGGTCACTAATACCCGTGGCGCGCCGGGGGCTCCCAGCCACGCGATATCGGTGGCGAGTTCGTCGCCATCGGGTCCGCTCATTCCCAGCGGAAAGGGAATTACCGCTGCGCCCGTGTCGGACGCGGCGCCAATGAATTTCTCGCGTGCCTCGGCGTAATTTTCGCTAAAACAACTGTTCATTGGCATCTCCGAGGTTACTGCGATGAAGCGCTACACTCGATTCTGCGCCCGAACCGGTCAAGCTTGCCAAGGGGAACGCGGTGGGCGCACATCGTCTTCGCCGCCACTCGCACATTTTCACCCGTGGATAGTAAAATCCATGCACACAGCCGCTAACGAGGGGGACGTCATGAAGCCCGGAAACACCCATCCCTATTACCTTCGATCTTCAGTAACCCCGGACTTCAAAGGCTATCCGGACTTGGCTGAAGCTCGACTGGCGCTGGATAACCTGATCAATGCCCAGTCGATCGATGCGAGCAGCGTCACCGAAGAGCCTGACGGCAAATGGGTTATCCGTCACGGCTCTAACGGCAGCGTGAAAATCTGGATTGAGGACGACAAGTTCGAAACCGTACGGCTGAAATGATCACGCTCGATTGATCGCAAGTTGCCGTCAGGACTGGTCGACCGGGCGAAATCTGCCCTCGCTACGTTCCACCTAATGTTGTCGCGCTGGTCGTGCGACGGATAGCGCGGAACATGCCGCTGCGATCCGATTGCCAGCGGCGCCGTCCAATGATGGACAACAGTGTCTTTGCGCCTTGGGCTTCGATGCGGGCGACGCGAGAATCGGGATCGAACCGCAACGGTTCGCCAAGCAATCGGGCGGCTTCGATCGGCTCGACGGCTTCAAAACCCATGATCCATTCGGGAAACTCTCTTTCCGTAATTGCTTCCCGCAGAAGCATCCGCATTTCGCGCTTGTCTGAGAAAATTGCACCGGAAGCGTTGCCGACCTTGGTCGCCTCGCCCTCGAGCAACAGCAAGAAGCAGTCGCCCATATAGAGCATCAAACCTGAAACGTCATTCCGTCGGTTGATCTTGCGCGCCTCATTGAGGAATTTGACTGTGTCGTGTTCGGAAATATCAGGCGACGCAGCGCTTACGTAAATGACATGAATGAGATCTTCCATGGAAATACCTCGACTCTGTGTGGCGATAGCTTAGATGTATCGTTCTGCAGATTGCGGTCGAGTGGTTGGTTTTGAGACGCATTAAGCGCGGATTGCATTTGCATCACGTTATGTCGCGGTCGCGCAATAGGGGTCCACCCTACAAAATGCTGGGTAGATTATTTTGCGAACCCTACTGCAGGGAGATCCCTGGATACCAGCCGCTCCTGGCCAAAAACGGCCTGGCGGCCGACGGCCGAAAGCTTGTCGCGAAACTTTAGTCCAACTTATAGTGCGCCGTGAGAGCACGACGGCGAGAGGAGCTGCGATGGACCCTGGCACACGTCCGACGATCACGTCTACCGACGTGGTAGTAGTAGGTGCCGGCTTCGCCGGACTTTACCTGCTGCACCGGCTGCGCAGTCAAAAATTCTCCGTCTTGGTGCTTGAGGGCGCCGACGGCGTCGGCGGCACGTGGTACTGGAACCGTTACCCCGGAGCTCGTTGCGACATCATGTCCGTCGACTACTCCTACAGCTTCGACCCGGAGTTGGAGCGGGAATGGAAATGGTCCGAGAAATACGCCACCCAGCCGGAGATTCTCTCCTACGCCAATTACGTAGCTGACAAGTACGAGCTGCGAAAGGACATCCGCTTCGCCACCCGCGTGAAGCGGGCGACCTGGGTTGAACAAGCTCGCCGCTGGCACGTGCGTACCGGCACGGGTGAGGAGATCCACTGTAAGTTTTTCGTGATGGCCAGTGGCTGCCTGTCCCTGCCGAAAGCGATCGATATCAGTGGTGCCGATTGCTTCGAAGGGGAGACCTACTACACGCACCACTGGCCGCATGAGGGCGTGGACTTCACCGGCAAGCGCGTCGCGGTGATCGGCACCGGTTCGTCGGGAATCCAGTGCATCCCGATCATTGCCGAGCAAGCCGCGCAGCTGACCGTGTACCAGCGGACTCCCAGTTTCTCGCGACCCGCGCGCAACGGCCCTCCACCGCAGGAGAAGCTCGACGCATTGAAAGCCGATCGAGGCGCTTACCGGACTGCCGCCCGCTTATCGATTGGCGGGGTCCCGGGCCCGATCGCCGCGGTGGGCGCCCTGCAAGTGTCGGAGGAGGAGCGCCGTAGGGTATACGAGGCGGCGTGGAACTCGGGCGACCTGCTGCCCACCACCTTCGCCGATATGGTCACGAGTCCGGCGGCCAACGAAACCTACTGCGAATTTCTTCGGGAGAAGATTCACTCCATCGTCAGGGACCCGGCGACAGCAGCCGCCCTGTACCCTAAGGGCTACTATTACGGCACCAAGCGGCCCTGCCTCGACTCCGGCTACTTCGAGACCTTCAATTGCCCTCATGTCCGATTGGTGAATCTGCGCGAGACGCCGATCACGACCATCACCGCGACGGGCATCGACACTACCGTCGAGTCGCTGAGGTTCGATGCCATCGTGTTCGCGACCGGCTTTGACGCCATGACGGGAGCCATCGTCGCGGTCGATATCATCGGCCGGCACGAACTATCCTTGAAGGACAAGTGGGTCGCCGGTCCACACACCTATCTCGGACTCACCACCGTCGGCTTCCCGAACTACTTCATGATTACCGGGCCCGGCAGCCCGTCGGTGCTCTCGAATATGATGGTATCCATCGAGCAGCATGTCGATTGGGTGTCCGACACGATTGGCTACATGCGCAGCGCCGTTCTCGATACCATCGAGCCGACAGAGGCCGCCGAAGCCGGCTGGGTGCAGCACGTCAACGACTGCGCCGACATTACACTCTTCCCCACTGCGAACTCCTGGTACATGGGTGCCAACGTGCCGGGCAAGCCGCGCGTATTCCTGCCGTACATTGGCGGTGTAGACCGATACCGAAAGGTATGCGACGAAGTGGTCGAGCAGGGCTACCTCGGCTTTCGCCTCCAGGGTCCCGATGGCATGCGGTGCAACGACGGCGTGATCCGCCGGCTGCAGCCGGACGTCGCGATCGTGCTCGAGATGATCGAGAGCCTGGGCCTACCGCGCATCGAGTCCTTGTCGCCGCAGGCGGCACGCACGATGTTAGCGGCACTCGCCGAGCAGGGACCAACCGGTCCCGAGGTCGGCGAGCAGCTCGACGGTACGCTGCCCGGCGCTGCGGGGAACCTCCGTTATCGGCTTTATCGGCCTGCCACGGCGGGGCCCCACCCCGTGGTCATCTACTACCATGGCGGCGGCTGGGTGCTCGGCGCGTGTGACTCCGACGATCCGTTTTGCCGGGACCTATGCGTTCGGTCCGATTCGATCATCGTGTCGGTCGACTACCGACACGCTCCCGAGTCCCCGTTTCCGGCGGCGGTCGAGGATGCGTTCTCCGCGCTGCAATGGGTCTCGGCGCATCTCGAGATCTTGGGCGGACACTCGGGTCCGGTGGCGATGGCCGGCTGGAGCGCCGGCGCAAATCTCGCAACCGTGGTGTGCCAACTGGCGCGGGATAGCGGCGGTCCTGCAATCGCTGGCCAGCTGCTGCTCGCTCCCGTCACCGATGCAGACTTCACCCGGCGCTCGTACCGGGAGAACGGCGAGCGCTACGTGCTTACCGAGGCGCTCATGCACTGGTTCTTCGACCATTACGTTAACTCCCCCGATCGGACGGATTCGCGCGTCGCCCCGCTGCGAGCCGACGACCTGTCAAACCTACCGCCGGCCACTATTGTCACCTGCGAGTTCGACCCATTGCGTGATGAGGGCGAGGCGTACGCTGCCGCACTGACAGCGGCCGGCGTAACCGTGGAGCACATTAGCGCGCGAGGCCACACCCACACTTCGCTCACGCTAGTAGACGTCGTTATCTCGGCCGTGCCGTATCGCCAACGGATGGGGGAGGCACTGCACCGCTTCGGCCGGCGCAAAGAGCGGCCGCTCGTGCTGAGCTGAATACGTCCAATTCTGCTTAAGAGCTTCGCCCAATATGGGTACCTCTTCCCTCCAATTTGGGTAGTTCTGCCGATTCGATTTTGCCGGCTGCCCGCCAGAATTCTCCGTGCCTGAATTCCCGGCCATCATCGGAGATCGCGGTTATGTCCCGCTACCTGATCGAACGAGATTTTCCGGACGGCCTCAGCATCCCGCAGGACGAGGGTGGCGCGAGTCTTTGCCGTCAGGTGATCGACAACAACGCCGAGGACGGCGTTACGTGGGTACATTCCTACGTCACGCCCGATCACAAGCGTACGTTCTGTATTTACGACGGGCCCGACACCCGAAGCCGTGCGCCGCGCCGCGGCCCGCAACAAATTGCCCATTTCGCAGATTACCGAGGTCCGCGTCCTCGATCCGTACTTCTATAAATAGGCGACCGGAATCAACTTACAACCAGAGAACAATAGGAGACCACCGATGAACAATTATCGCCGCCTGATGCTTGCCTTACTACTGGCAGCCGCTCTTGCTTATCGCCGCCGGCGGCCAACCTGTCAGTACGCAACGACCGAGAATGCCCATTCGCCATTGGTTGATAAAGTCCGCGCGGCGACGGCGCGATTCAAGGAAATCAGTGTCGCGATCATCCGAAGGCTGGGTGCAGGCCACCCCCTGCGTCAGCGGTCCCGATACCGGGGCCATGGGCGTCCATTTCGTATTGCCGAGCCGCATCAATAACTTCGTATTGCAAGCAGACCAGCCGCAAGCCTTGATCTACGAGCCGCTTCCCGGGGGCGCGTTCCGCCTGGTCGGTGTGGAGTTCATCGTCCTTGCCAGCATCTGGCAAGGCCAGCCGGCTTCAGCCACCAGTACCCCTGCACTCGAGGGGGATCTGCTGAACTACATCGGCGCACCGAATCGCTACGGGCTGCCCGCGTTCTACGAAATGCATGTGTGGGCATGGGAGGACAACCCGAAGGGCAGCTTCGCCGATTGGAACACCCACGTAACTTGCGAAAAACAGGCGGCCAATTAAGATGAAAACATTCATTGCGATCCTGTCGATCTTGCTTCTCACTCCCGCGTTCGCCGCGGACTTACCGGCGCAGCCCGCGGCCTCCCCCGCCGCCGCCCCGACGAAAACCTCGGTACACCGCTACCTCGTAGAGCGTACCTTCCCGCCAGGTGCGTTGGACGGTCTGAACGCCGCCACCAAGAAAAAGGTGAATGCGAACAACGCGACGGTCGGTGTACGCTGGGTCGAGTCTTACGCCAATGCCGAGAAGACGAAGACTTTCTGCGTATACGAAGGCCCGAGCGAGACCGCCATCCGCAAGGCTGCGGTGCTCAACGGGCTGCCCGTCGACAGCATTACGGAAGTGCCCGTAACCCTGTCGCCGAAGTAGGTGCCGCAAACGGACCTGGCGTAGCACTGACGCCAGGTCCTGCTCACCCGGCCTCGCCGGGTTCCCGGTGAGCCATGGCGATTGCTTCGGCGCGCGATTGAACGCCGAGCTTGGTCAAGATCGACGAAACATGATGGTCGACCGTTTTCGTCGAAACGAACAAGCGCTTCGCGATCACCGAATTGCGCAGGCCGTTGGACAGGAGCGTCAGAATCTCGGCCTCGCGCAGCGTGAGTCCGTGCGGATGGCGCCGCGTCGACGTACGCGCACCCCGTGGAACGCTGCGGACGCCTCGTGCGCGCATCTGCTTGCGAAGGCCGAGCGCCGCCGGAGCCGCCCCGAACTGCTCAAAGATCGTGAGGGCCTCCCGCTGTTCAATCTCGCTTCCGTACCACGCCAGCATGCAGACACGATAACCATTGCAGGTTGAACGGCCCCGCCGGGTAGAGATGCTGCCGGGATTGAGCCTCCGCGGAGCCATACCGAAGGCGGCGATTATCTTGCCGCTATTTTTCTTAAGTTTCTTTCTGGCCATTCCACTCTCCCTCATGAACACCGATCCGGCGATGCGATTGGCCACGGGTCCGACCGATACTGCTCAGGGGCATGTAGTGTCGACTACCGGTGCCTCTGCATGCAGAGGCCCAGCCTCCCACCGCGTCACGTATGCATTTTCATCCAAGTCAGGCGGTGAATATCGGGGAGCCGCGACTCTGTGCGAGGAGTCTGCGTATTACTCGGTTAACGTAGGAGATCCGATAGAGGTGCATTACCTCCGAAGCGATCCGGCGGTCAATGCGCTTCCCGGTAATGACCGAAACCCGGCTCCGCCATTCGCGCTCTTTCTATTGATGCCATTTTTCTTTCTAGCGATATTCGGAGCGTTATATTGGCCGCTGATTGGTGAGGTTCTCCGGGCGCGCCGCCTATATAAGAACGGCCGGTTGGTTACCGGAGAAGTAGTCTTCATCAAGAAGCGCAGCACTCAAATTTGGCCCGGCATGCCCGGCAGCAGCGCCTTTGATCTCTAGCGAAGGCGTTGCGTCGTGCCAGAACGATTGGTTGCTCAATCAGCTCGCCCCTGGCACTAAAGTCCATGTCGCATATTCGGAAAATCGATCCGCTAAGATCAGCCTGTTGGAAGCCTACTTGCGATAGAGTCTGGAAGCGCCGCGGCGCGCGGCGAATCCAAGAATGGCTCATCGGCGCGAGTAAACTCTCTCGCCAGCCAACCATGTTTGCTCGACGCGAATCTTCCAGATGTCCGCCGGCGGAATCTTGAACAGATCGCGGTCGATTACGATGAAGTCGGCCCACTTACCGGGCTCGAGCGACCCTAAGCTTTGTTCTTGGTGTTCCGCGTAAGCCGCACTCAGCGTGAATGCGCGAAATGCTTCCAGCAAGGTCATGGCCTGTTCCGGATGCCAGCCGCCGGCCGGCTGGCCGGCGTGATCGGTCCGGGTCACCGCAGCATGCAGGCCGAAGAACGGATTGTCGGACTCGACGGGGAAATCGGAACCCCCGGCGATCACGGTGCCCTGGTCGAGGAACGCGCGCCAGGCATACGCGCCTTTGAGACGTTCCGGGCCAATGCGCGCCTCCGCCATGTTCTTATCGCCGGTCGCATGGGTCGGCTGCATCGACGCGACCAGATCCAGTTGCTTGAATCGCGGAATGTCGGTCAAAGCAACGACTTGGGCATGTTCGATGCGATTGCGCAACGACCGGCCATCGACCGTCCGGTAGGCGCCCTCGAAGGCATCGAGGACTTGATGATTGGCCGCATCGCCAATGGCGTGAATGTTGACTTGGTACCCTGCCTTCATGGCAGTTTCGATCTTGTGCTGCATCTGCGCGTCCGTCATGAACAGCAGACCGCGCTGATCCGGTTTGTCCGAATAGGGAGCCAAGAGCGCAGCCCCCCGGCTGCCCAAGGCGCCATCGGCGAACAGCTTGACCGAGCGCACGGTAAGCCGGTCGTTCCCATAACCGAGCAGCGGCCCATTTTTGGAGAGCACTTTAAAATCCTCGCCCGTGTCGGCGATCATTGCGTAGACCCGGACCGTGAGTCGGCCCTCATCGGCTAGATGTTTATATGATGCAATGACGTTTGCGCTTACACCGGCATCGCCGACACCGGTAAGACCCACTGAATTCATTAGCGTCATCGCGGCTCGCAGCGCCGCCATACGGTCGGCTTCACTCAATTGCGGAATGACGGTGTCGACCAAGTCCATGGCCTTATCAACCAAGACGCCCGACGGGTTACCCGCGGCGTCGCGCTCGATCCGGCCGCCGACGGGATCCTTAGTTTCCTTGGTGATGCCTGCGGCGCGCAGCGCCCTCGAGTTGAGCCATTTCGCGTGGCCGTCGATGCGATCCACGGCCACCGGTTTGTCGGCGACGGCGGCGTCGAGTTCTTTCGCCGTCGGAAAGCGCCCCAGATTCCAGATGACTTGATTCCATCCCTCCCCCACCAGCCAGGCGCGTTGCGGATTGTCCCGTGCATAGGCGCGTATTATCTGCTGGGCCTGCCGCAGGCTGGTCGTACCCGTCAACTGAATTTGCACGCTCTCCAATCCGAGATCGACTACATGACCGTGCGCATCGATGAGTCCCGGAATCAGCGTTTTGCCCTGCCCGTCGATCACTCGAGCCATCGCATATTTCGCACGCAGATTGGCGCTGTCGCCGATCTCAAGAACCCTTCCCGCGTCGAACGCGAGCGCGGTAAATGACTGGAGCTTTGCACCCACCAGGGTGTAGCCGTGAACGTTGTCCACGAGCGTCGGCGCACTGCGCACCGTGGACACCGCGGCGATTGTCAGGATGAACGCGAAGATCGAATTTTTCAGGGGCTGTGCAGCTTCGCTCACGAAGCCTTCAGTTCGTGCACCGCGCGCCATGCCTGATCGATCGCCTCATGTGTATAGGAGTTCCATCCCGCGTCGCAGTTGGCGATGGCGACGCTACCGCGGCGCTGACGGCCGATGACGTAGGTCGGTGCGCCGGACATTTCGGGATCGAAAAGAGTATTAGCATCGTAAGAATAGCCGTGCGGCCAGCGATTTACGGTGATTGCGGCGATGTCGCGAGCCGATTTGAATCCGCCGGGCCCCAGCACGCGGTCGAGTTGGCCAGTAATCTGCCTCTCATACTCCTCGAACGGCGTGTTGAGCAGCAACTGCCGACCCAGCCGGAATTGCTCGACGTTTGTTAGGCCTTGGTTGGGCGTCAACGGCATATGCTCCATATGGAGCAAGATCGGCTCATTCGGATCGCGCGGATTGCGATAGCCCCCGAGTGATACGGGGTAATCGAGCTTGATGTTCGAAAAGTAGCCATACGGGCTGTAGATCTCATCGACCCCCAGATTGCGAAACGCATGCCAATTGCGCACGGCGACATTGGCGTAGACCAGCGGGAGCTTGACACAGGCAGCGAGCGCTTTTTTCTGCGCGTCCGGCAACTCCGGCATGATGTGCGGTATGAGCATGTTGTAGCAGGCGAGTACGCATTGCTTCCCCTGGATTCGATGCAGCGCGCCGGCGCGCACGTAACCGATGTCCACTGGTCCGCCCTTGGTGCGGCTGTTGGCAACGGATACCGCAGTGCTATTCAAGCGCAAATGCAGGGGTCCGCCGTCGACATCGAGCTTCGCATAGTTGAAATCGGCGAGCAGCACGTCGTCCATCGTGTGGCCGGCAGCCACAGCGGGTATTAGGCTGCGAACCAGCAGTCGAGCGATCGAGGCGTTGCCGTCAGGGAAGTGGTAGATGTAGGGTTCGTCGAACGCCGTGTCAATTTGATCTTTGAGGCCGAGGCCCCCAAAACCAGGATACTCGCCGCTCATCGCTTCGAGCGCGGGCACTATATCTGGACCCATGGCCAATAAGCCCTTGGTGCCGCCGTCAAGGAACTTCACCGCCTCATCACCGAGCCCGGCATTGTTCCGCAGATAGTCGCGGTAGCTGATCTTCTTCAGATAAGCGATCTTCTGCACCCTCGACATTCCAGCAAGATAATCTTTTGGATGCTTGAAGAATGCAATCAGCCTTGTCTTGGCATCATCGGACATCGGAAATTCGGCGATGACTGTTTCAATCGGACGCGGTCTTAGCCTCTTCCGGCATCGAATCACCACCCGTCACGATGGGGTTGCCGACGACCAGTCTGTCGACACCGAACGTCTCGCGATCGAAATATACGCCCTGGGTGAGGCCGAGCGAGGTGTAGAGCTTGCGGTCGTAGGCGGTTTCCCAGCGCGTGATATCGACACCGAGTGTCTTGAGCAACCTGTTCACGGTCTTGCTGAACAGCGCCTTGGGGGACTGCAGTGACTCCGTCCCGCCGTAACCGAGCAGCAGCCGGTTGCCGACGCGAAACTCGTTGCGCTTGGCGTGTCCCCCAAAATCATCGTGGTTTTCGAGGATCAGGATACGTGACGCCGGGCCGTGAGCCTCGCGATAAAACCACGCAGCCGCCAATCCGCTGATGCCGCCACCGACCACGACTAAATCAAAATTCTCCTCGATCGCGAGGCCGGAGAGATCGAATGGCCTGCCCTCGCGACCGACCTGGTGAGCGACTTCGAACGATCCTGGATGGCTGCCCCGCAGGCCAGTCAACGCCGGCGGATAATAGCGTCCCGATTCGGCGCGCAGCTGAGCGATCGGAGTCAGGCCGCCGGCGATGACGAGTGCTGTACCGCCCAGAAAGTCGCGGCGGCTTATGAGGTTGGGCATATGCGGATCAATCTTTCGCCGGCTCCGTGCCGGCCGGGTGTCTAGAACGGGTGCACGCAGCTTTGCGGCTGCAGTGTTCCCGATTTCATTGGCCGATACCGAGCCGGTACCGTCATAATAACGCCTTCGGTACTTTCCGCCTAGCGCGGCGGCGATTGGTCGTTCGGGAATTCATGGCGCTCACTTAACTTCACCCGGAGCAACGACTGTGAACAAAAGAATTGCTTTAGGCGATGAGGAGCGGCGGGCGATTATCGCCGGCCTCACTCGGGATGACATCGAGCGCCTCAATCGATTGGCTCATGCGAAAAATCTGCGCAGCGTCATTAAATGTACCAAGTGGCTCAACGATCATGGCGTCGAACTGCTGCAGCAATACCCGCAAGAATTCCGCGATGGCACGGGAATGACGGTGAAGCAATATCTGCACTCCCTTGCCGTGCATGTCGATCGTTGCCGCACCCTCCTCAAGAAAATGGGATCGCCTGAGGTCACCTGATGCTCGGGCAACGAGCAATCACAAATATATGGGGTCATCGCGGGGGCGGCATAATTCTGTAATCCGGCGGTTCTCGATGGCAGTGCTGGATGCGATGCTCTTACGTGGAATGATTGCAAGATGGACCTACCGATGGGGCTGGCATGGGAACCTCAAAATAACCACCCATGACATTCGGCTCCCTGTTGAGCCGTACCTTCACGCACCGTTGGTGGTGGCATTCGCGTCTGATTTTCACGCTGGACCCTCGACTCACCCGGAAATGTTTCGAAGTTTGGCTCGGGAACTGCTCATCCATCGGCCTGACGTTCTCCTGCTGGGAGGAGATTTCGTATCGCGAAAGGCCGAATATATAGCGCCGCTATTGGATGCCCTTTCACAATATAATCCGCCGCTCGGTAAATTCGCTGTGCTAGGCAATCATGATTTGTGGGCCAGCAGCGAAAAGCTCGGGCGGCAGCTGAGCGGCTCAGGCGTCGAGGTGCTGATCAATCGGAACGTTTCGCTGGCGTTTCCCTTTGACAACGTGTCGATTTGCGGACTCGACGATCCGTGGACTGGACAGGCCGATTCCGCGAAGACCTTCGAAGATTCCAAGGCCATTCGCATATGGCTGACACATTCGCCGGACGGATTACTGGTTCTTGAAGATCACCAATACGCAGTCGGGTTTGCCGGTCATACCCATGGCGGACAGATCTGCCTTGCAGATGGCACACCCATCTTGAGTGCCGGCGGGCCTCTCTCCCGGTCGCATTCGCGAGGCCGATTTGATATTCCCGGTAACGGACCTTTGATAGTCAGCCGCGGCATCGGTTGCAGCAACCTGCCGGTGAGAATCAATTCCGACCCCGAGTTGATAATCTGCCATCTCCATGCATGAGCCATTCAGGCCGCCCGCACATGCCGCAACACAGTGGCGGCCGCGCGGATGTTGGACGATAATTCAGCCGCAGCGCTGATACGCTGTTCGAACCAGTCTCACACGGAGTTCCGATGCACATACGCGCCATGTCGATTGCCGCACGAGCCGCGGCGGTTCTGGTTACTCTCGCCGCGGCGGCCGGGTGCGCCTCGACCTCCGTGAGCAACCAGCAGAGCACGGCGGCCGGACCGCTGCCGCGCCCCGGGCAAATCTGGGTCTACCCCTTCGCCGCGACGCCCGCCGACTTGCGTCCCGAGTCGGAGCTGATGAGCGACCCCGAGGTTGTTTCAGGTCAGCAATCGCCTGAGCAGATCGCCAAGGGGCGTCAGCTGGGTGCGCAGATTGCGACCCAAGTCGTGCAGGAGATCATCGGCATGGGCATGCCCGCGGCGGTTGGCTCGGCAGCCTCGCGGCCGCAAATCAACGATCTCGTCATCGAAGGCTCGCTCCTGTCCGTGCAGCAAGGCAGTGCCGCCGAGCGCGTGAGCATCGGCTTCTCGGCCGGACAGTCTGAGCTGAAAGTCGCCGTCGAAGGCTATCAGATGACGCCCACGGGTCTGCGCAAGCTGGGCTCCGGCGATGTGACCTCGACCGGCAACAAGACGCCGGGGATGGCGGTGGGCGTAGCGTCCTGGGCGATCACTCACAACCCGGCGGGCTTCATCCTGACGACGGGCTTGAAGTCGTACGGCGAGTTGAGCGGCAGCAACACGATCGAAGGCCGCGCCCAACATATTTCCCAGGAGATCGGCGCGCGGCTGAAGACGCGCTTCCAGGAGCAGGGCTGGATAAGCGGCGGTTCCTGAAGAGCGATTGAACCCCGTTGGTAGCCAGCCGTATGGTCCAGCGTCGCGCACGAATCACCCTATTCGACTGCATTTTCGCGCTGGCCGCGGCACTTGCAGCGTTTCATTAGCGATGCAGACGCGAAGCAAATAGTAGACGCAGAAATGGCGCCGCGCCTGCGCGCAATTGAAAACTCCAAGGAAAGGCTATGCAATCGATACCGGTCGGGGCCGCAGGCTCGTTCAGTCTCATCATCATGCCGGACCATCTCGCCAGCCGTTTCAAGGATGTCGACATTGCCTCCGGTCCTGGCGACGCCGGTCATGATCATGATCATGGAGAACGCGGCGCTCAACGCGATCAAGCCTTATCTCGACGCGGGCGAAAGCGCGCTCGGCACGCGCGTCGACGTGCGCCATCTGGCGGCGACGCCGGCCGGACGACGCGTCACCGGAGAAGCGAAGGTGACCCACATCGATGGGCGGCGCATCGAGTTTTCGATTCGTGCGGCCGACGGGAACGAGGAGATCGGAGTAGGCACGCACGAACGCGTAGTAATACTTCTCGCGAAACTATCCGAACGGATGAAGGCCAAATTCGGCTAGCGAAGCGACCAGGCGAATTGCCTGACGCGAGATCCTTACGCCGGCCGGTGAAAAATGCTCACTTGACGAGTCAAGTACTTGATTCGTATGAAAGGTTCGCACCCGCGTCAAAACCAGCGGGCAAGTTGATTTGTAACGAATGGCACCCATGATGTGGGCAGCGCATTCGCGGCCACGCACTAGGCTGCATCATTTGGTTTTAATTGGAATTCAATATGCTTGGACTGATTGCCCGTTGGGGCCACAACGTTTTACTCGCTACAATGGCTTTGTTGAGCATCGCGATGGTTGTCTTCTTGATCAAGTAAATCGAGCTGCACTAGGTGAAACACAAACGATCATCAGCGGATATTCGTGTTGTGCTCTTCGATGTCGGCGGTGTGCTCGTGGAACTCGGCGGCGTTGAGACCATGCTCGAATGGCTCGGCGAGACCGTTACGATCGATAAGCTCTGGCGGATGTGGCTACAGTCGGCGGCGGTGCGGCAATTCGAGACAGGGAAGATCGATGCGCTCCAATTTTCGCTCGACGTGACTTCTGAGTTCGGTCTCTCGATTGATCCAGAACGATTCTTGGAGTCGTTTGCCGGCTGGCCGACCGGGCTGTTTCCTGGCGCATTGGAAATGCTCGCGCTCATACCGCGTTCCTTTCAACGCGCCGTGCTTTCCAATAGCAACGTCCTGCACTGGCCTCGCGTACTGGGTGAAATGGGTCTGAATTCGGCGTTCGACAGGCACTTCGTATCGCACCTTACCGGGCTGATTAAACCCGATTCGGATGCGTTTGATCATGTGGTGCAGTCGCTCGGTTGCACGCCGGGCCACGTGGTCTTCCTCGACGACAACTCACTCAACATAGAAGCAGCCAAGAACTTTGGGATGCGCGCGATCCGCGTCCAGGGTGCCGCGGAAGCGCAACGCGCGCTGACGGAGCTAGGCATTATCGACGGCAAGCCCTTACTCGACCTCCGCGGGCGCGAAGAACACTAGGACGGTCAGCTCTTCTTCGATTTCGTAGAAACGGTGTTCGACGTCGGCCGCCACAAAAATGAGACTTCCGGGGCTCAGTGCTTGATCTCGAGAACCGGCCCGCATTCGAGCTTTGCCCTGAACGACATAGTAGAGCTCATCCTGCTTGTGAGGTGTCTGGCTATCGACGCTGCCGGCCGCCAAGACGTACACACCGGCGCTCATCGAGGGGACGCGGAGAAATTCCAGATAGGACTTACCCTGCCGGGACCGCTGCTCCGCGATATCCTGGAACTGCGAGAAGAGACTCTTTTGATCGCTCATTCACCCACCCTACTTGACGGTGGCTGCACCCGCTTTGCACGCAACTTCGTCCTGCGAGCCCGTTCCGCCCGAACAACCGATCGCACCGATCAGTTTTCCGTCTTCGATGAGTGGGATTCCGCCGCGTGAGGCAATCACGCCGTCAAGCGTGAGCATGTAGTAGTTTTGCTTCAGCTGCACGCCGTCTTCAATCACGCGCGTCTCGCGCCGGAAGGTGGCGGCGGTCCGGGCTTTGTGCTCGGAAATCGCGATCGAGGCGAGCTGCGCCCCGTCCATGCGCTGGAAGGCGACCAAGTTGGCCCCCGAGTCGACCACCGCCACGTTGAGCTTCCAATGATGTTTCTTCGCTTCGGCGACGGCTGCGGCGATGGCGGCCTGCGCTCGGTCGAGTGATATGGGTGCCCCATATGGGACGTCGAACGGCATGTTCTCCGGTATTGCATCGAGAGGATTGGGCGCCGGCGGAGTCTGCGCGTGGCCGGACAGGCTCGCAAAAAGGCCGGTCGCGGCGAGTGTGAAGGCGAGACTGGGTAAGCGCATCGAGGTTCTCCTCAGGAATTTCAGAATAGTCGTTGCAGAGTCGCGGGGTGCCACCTTGGCTTACCCCGTCAATGCGTTAAATCCTCGTCGCGAAGAACGATGGGTGCTCCATGCGCTGTACGTTCTGCCGCCTTGTGCCAGGCCCGCTGGTAACGACCGAGTTCCAACGCCGACGACACGCCCTTCGTTGACACCAGTGTTTCCAGAGCGCTCAGCCACTGCAGATAATAGAGCTCAGCCGGGTCGGAATCCTGCGGATGTTCGGCGGATCGAATCTGTTCCGACAACGCGCTCGCCCATTCCTGCCACGTGAACACCCCTCGCTCATAGAGAGATAAAGTCATCGCAAACGCCTGCGCCTGCCACGGTGCGTCGAACACAGGTCCGTCGGCGTCGCTGGGTATCGCGGGCAGCAAGTCGAGACGCGGTGGGGACTCGTTCATGCGGCTTTAAGATAGGGTTGCCATGCATCGAAGGACACTCGATCACCCGGCCTCGCTTTCGTCCCCCAGACTTCCACGGCATCGAACACCACTGTGTAGAGCCATTGCGGATCCTCGCCGAGACCTTGCGCGTGCGAGTCGGCAAACACGTGTACGCCGAGTACTCGTTCAATGACTCCTGTCTTGCCGCGAAGGTAGCCGGGCAGCCGTGTGTGATGCTCAGCCGGCGTCGACCGGGTGCGTACTCGTTGGCCGGGCGCGTAGCGTGCGGGGCTCGTCGGCGTACGTTCGGTCGGCAGCCCCTTCGCGAGAATTGCGGCCACCTGGTCGGCGCGGACGGCACGGTTAACCGTCGTGGAGGGGTAGCGCGGGCGGCCGGCGCTGAGTTCGTCGGTCGACACGAGGCCTTTCGCGACCAGCAGTTTTTCGAGGGCACCCAGCCAGATTTCGTAGTAGCTAAGATCACGGTAGTTGGGCAGCGTTTCGCGTGCCGACCGGGACATGTCGATATTCCAGCCGCCGGCCGCGCCCATGGCGAGCGTGATCGCGAGAACGCGTGACTCCCAAGCGGCATGGAACAGGGCGTCCTCCTCCGCATGCGGCGCGACCGGGCCAACGTCGCCTCGGCCCCCTAAATCGGCGTGGCTCACGTAACCCATCATTCCGCGCCCGCGGGTCGGGCGAGGCCCGTTCCGATCATCGAGTCGCGCGTCACGAGTGCCGCGAGTTCCTCCTCGCTCAGGGCATCGGTTCCCGGCGGGCGCTCGGGAATGACGAGATAACGTACCTCCGCGGTCGAATCCCAGACCCGGACCTCGGTAGCCGCGGGCAGTGCCACGCCGAACTCCGCGAGAACGCCGCGCGGATCCCGGACGACGCGCGACCGGTACGGTGCGCTCTTGTACCAAACCGGCGGTAGACCTAAAACGGGCCACGGATAACAACTGCAGAGCGTACACACAACGATATTGTGGCGATCGGGTGTATTCGCGACGGCAACCATGTGTTCGCCTTGCCGACCCGTGTAGCCAAGTTCCGCGATGGCGGACGTTGCATCGCGCAGGAGCCTGCCGCGAAATTCCGGATCCACCCAGCAGCGGGCGACCACGCGCGCGCCGTTGCGCGGACCAACTTTGGTCTGGTAAGTATCGATCAGAACCTCGAGCGCCGCGGGATCGATGTACCCCTTCTGCGCCAGTACGGTTTCGAGCGCGCGGACGCGTCGCTCGACCTCGCTGAGATGACTGTGCTCGTTATCCTCGTGATCGTCGCTCATGGGCTAATAGTAGGCCGGGGTCGGCTCGGGTGCCATACGCCATGGTCATGTCGAGCCGGCGGTCGTGAGTTCGGCCGCCGCCGCGCTTCTCTTCCATGCGGAGGGCGGTGCTCCGTACAGGCGAATGAGAGAGCAGCGAAGACGCTCCGGATCACCGAACCCGCACTTCTCTGCGACCATCCGTACCGAGAGCGTACCGCTCTCGAGCGCGGCCCTCGCGGCTTCGGCGCGAAGACGCAGGACGGCCTTCGCAGGCGTAATGCCCGTCTCGGCGCGAAATGCGCGGGCGAAATTCCGGGGGCTCATCGCGGCGCGGTTCGCAAGCTGCTCGACCGAGAGCGGCGCTTGAAGATGGGTGCGGACATACTCGAGCAGATCGCCAAAGCGGCCAGCTGAGGGAGCTATCTCGAGAAGTTCGGAGAATTGCGACTGACCCCCGGGCCGACGGTAGTACACGACCAGTTGCTTCGCGGTCAACCGGGCCGTCGCTTCGCCTAAGTCCTCGGCTATCAACGCGAGCGCAAGATCGATGCCCGCCGTGATGCCCGCCGAACTCCAGATCGAGCCATCCTTCACGAAAATTCGATCAGGCTCGACAATCACCTGCGGAAATTTTGCGGCGAGGTCGGCGCTGCGGCTCCAGTGCGTCGTCGCTCTTCTTCCGTCGAGCAAATGCGCCTCCGCCAGCAGATACGTGCCCGAGCAGATACTTGCGACACGGCGCGCTCTCGATCCGCACGATCGCACGAAGCGACGGATTTTTGGGCAATGCACGGCGACGCGCGTCCCGTCGCCGCCGGCAACCAGCAGAGTATCGATCGATCGAGCGCGGCCGAACGCCTGGGCCGGCATCCCGACTCCCGACGAACTCGGCACGATCCCTGGCGCCGCCGCCACGACCCGCATGGAGTAGGCCCCCGGGGAGTAGCGGGCCGCGATCTCGAAGGCTGCGATCGGGCCCGCGACATCCAGCAGCTGAAAGCCGGGAAAAATCAGGAATTCGAGCCGCCTAGTCATGGCAGAAAACAAGGGTTATATGTCATTTAGGACAACACGATACGCGTTCACAATGACACCGTCCAGACTCAAGGAGCCGCCAATGACTCAGGAATTTCCCATCGTTTTCCCCCTCTATCCGCGCGTCACTCAGCTCGACTTCACCGGGCCTTATGAAGTGTTCGCACGCTTGCCCGGCGCTCGCCTGATTCTCGCTTCGACGACGGGCACTCCCATCGAAGCCGATGGCGGCATCACATTCAGCAAAGTGGTCCGGCTCTCGGAGGTCGATCGTTGCGCTCTTCTCTGCGTGCCCGGCGGGGCGGGCACGATCGAGGCAATGGAAGATCCTGAGTATCTCGCGCAGATCCGCAGGCTCGCGCAACAGGCGAGCTATGTCACATCGGTGTGCAGCGGCTCCCTCCTGCTCGGTGCAGCGGGTTTGCTGCGAGGAAAGCGCGCCGCTTGTCATTGGGCATGGCGCGACTTGCTGCCGATCTTTGGAGCCGTACCCGATTCGCGCCGCGTGGTACGAGACGGCAACCTCATCACCGGCGGCGGCGTCACCGCCGGAATCGACATGGCACTCACCGTGGTGGGGGAGATCGCGGGGACCGATTACGCGGAAGCTGTGCAGCTTGGGATCGAATACGCCCCCGAGCCGCCGTTCGATGCCGGACGGCCGGAGCGAGCGCGGCCGGAGATTCTCGCCGTTGCCCGGCGGCGGCTCGATACCACCCGCGAAATTCGCGAAGCAGCCGCTCGACGGGCGGCGCTACGGTACGACCCGTAGCGGGTCGAACGTTCAATTCTGGGTGATGATCCGCGGTATTAAAATGCCCTGAGTCTGCGGGCGGGGGGGAAACGTATCAGCGGTCACCGTGGTTTCCCGGCCGTTTTGCGTATCGACTAAAATGGTGTGGTAGGAGGCACCGGGCTTCCACGCAACCTCGACTCCGGCTGCGACCAGACGCGAGTCGACAGTTGTGAACAGCGGTTGCGACGCGCCCCGGAGCGACGCAAAGAGTACGCCGACGATGTCGCTCACGGCGCCGCCGGTACTCGCGACGACAGTATTGTCGCCCTCCGTTTTCAAGCCGAGCAGCCACATCGGCGCGCCGTCGTTAGCGATTCGAACGGAACCCGAACCCCCGCGTGCGCCCCCACCTTCTGTATCGACCTGACGGCCCCAAACCGGCGAGCGGCCGGACACGTGAACCACAAAGCCGCCGCTGATATTGCTGAGAAAGAGCGGACCGCCCTCAGGATTGCGTTGAAAGGGTGTCCCCATGCCGACGATGTCACGCAGCACCAAGGGAGCGGAGCCCGAGTGCTCGATGGCCACATGGTGTCCCGCCGGGCATAAAAAGTAGAGCTGCTCGATCAACAGCGGGCCGGCGGTGTTGTGGGTCCGAAGCAGGCCCTTGGCCGGATCGTCGAGCGCTCGATCTGCGCCGGACGGCACCCAGCGAATCATCGAATTCATTCCGACGATGCGCTGCACCGTGGGAGGAATATCGATGTTCCCGCGGATTTCATAGACCCCGAACGGCAGATAGATCGTATGCGCACCGGAAGCCAGCGCAGTTTTGAACGCAGCGGTTGCATCGACCCCCGCAACACCGGCCTGCTGTTCTGGGCCGCGGTTCGCCACGCCCACCCATTTCGTAATCGGTTCTTCCGCCGGCAGCGGCTCGGGCGCACCTTTTAGCGCCCACGGAGGCGCCGCGTCGGACAGCCGCGAGTTCCCCTGAAACACCCCGTCGATCATCCCTCCAGACTGGGCGGCAGCCCCGAGGACGCCGCTGAAGCCGCTGACTCTCAAACCGCGCAGATACGCGATGCCCTGATTGGTGATCGCCGTACCTCCCGGGCCCTCGATCGTCCCGCCATCGACGACGACCATGCCCGGCACGGACATGTTGGCAAGGGGCAGTTCGTCGCGATTGCCGAGCGTCTGAATGGTCAGCCCATGTGCCGATACCAGATTGTCGACGTTACGCAGGCCGATTTGGCGCTGGCCGATCAGCGTCAGTCCCTCCACCGTCACGCTGTAGTTCAGGCTCGCGACGTCGACACCGATATCGAAGCCCCTCACGGTCACGGTATCTATCAGCCCGGGCCCGAACCATGCCCGGCTCAGGGCAATTCCAATTCGCCCCGCTCCTGTGACGGTAACCGACCGTAGGGCGCCCTGATTGCTGGACAGGTAGTCGATGCCGATGGCACCGGGGTTTTGATTGCCCACATCCACCGTAAGATTTTCGATGAAGTTCGAGAACGCGTCGTTGCCTTCTCCCCGCAACGAGTAGCCGTTTTTCGGCGCCTGCGCGACACCCTTGCCGCTGGTATAGATGACCGCCTTCGGATGCGCCGGATCCTGGAAGCCGGACGCGCGCTCATCCAGCTTGAGTATCGTGCTCGACTGACCCGCGCCGATCAGTACGAAACCGGCATTGTAGGTCCCATCCGGGAATCGCTTGGTGATCGTGTTGCTGATCCGGTACGTGCCGGCGGGCACCTGGACGATGCGTACATGCCAGTGCTCGGCGCGGTCGGAGTCGTGCGCAAGCGCAGACACGAAGGCGTCGGTGTCGTCGTGAACGCCATCGCCGACCGCACCGAAGTCCTTGACGTTCAGCGCGCCGGCATCGCTCGGAAACGGCAGCAGCGCGTTGCGGTTCTGCGCCGCAGCGGCGGGGCGGTTGAAGCAGCAAAGCGCGATGCCGAGCACCGCGAGCATGGCGGTATTTCGAGCCCGAGCCGTGGCGAGCTGCCGATACATCCGCCGGTTGAATTGCTCCGCGGGAACCTCCTTTTGCAGGGCGAGTGCCTGAAAGGCACTGCCCATCATGAACGCCAGAATCGAGCCCTCGATGCCGTTGACAACGATGCCGTACGAAAAGACATAGATCAGGTTGATGATGGCGTAGCGGCCCACCGCATCAACCGGCGACTTACGCCGCATCGCGGCGAAAAACGGCAGGCCGAGATAGACGAGGGACAATATGCCGAAGTAACCGTAGGCTAGGATAAACAGATTATCGGCGGTATCGACGCCCTCGAAACGAAGGAACTGTTGGCCAACGCCGATATTGCCCATTCCTGAGCCGAAGATCCATGAATGCGAATCGATGTTGTGCCACGCATCGGGCCAGACACGTTCAACTCTGTCGTAGAAGGACAACAGAGCCGCCGGTGATGAGGGCATCAAGTAATTCGGCAACACGATCGGCATCAGCACCATCGCGGCAAACGCGAACGCAAGCAGCGCCTTGTTCAGCAGCTGACTCCTTTTCATCGGAAGCAAGCAGGCGATCACCGTGAGCAAAAATGCGAGCAATCCCCCTTTCGCGGTTGTAAGGTAAATCAGCGCGAGTGCCGCGGCGGAGGTCACCGCACGAAACAAAATCGAACGGCTGAAGAGCAATATGTACGTTGCAAAGAATGCGACGATCTCCGAGGCGACGACCGAGTCGCGTGCGAAGCCTCCGATACGGTCCTCGCCCTGGAAATTCCATTTCTTGTTGACTACGACGGTGTAGTCGCCAACCGTGGCATTCATGCCCTTCCACGGCATCGGATAGCCCTTGTAGTCGGCGACGATACCCACCGCGCTGATCAACAACATCCCGAATAGAAACACGGAAATGAAGCGTTTTCCTCGTAGAAAAACCGGCAGAAAAATCGCCCCGAATATGACGGAAAGGAGCGTCTTCATTCCCATGGCTACGGCAACGATCGCACCGCATTGGAGAAAACTTACAACACCGTGAAAAACGACCACGGCGGCGAAAACGACGAACGCCGTCTGCAATTGGTGCCGCCAAAATTGCTGGCAGGCGAGCGCCAGCATCGCCGCTAAAATGGCGACGTCCCGGAAATATATGATCCAGACTGCCCCGACGAGCGAAAAGACGTAGCGGAGAGGAGCCTCCAGCGCCGTGAATACGATGAATACGACGAACGCCGAGATCAAGAGGCGCTCGACCACCGGCGACATCGACGGCAACGCGTAGCCCGCGAGCTTATCCGCTACGGCCGGCGCGCTCGGAGCCGTTGGGCGGGTTGTGTTGTCGGTCCGGGGCTCTCGCTTCATGATGTGTGTAAGATTACCCTCCTAAATTGGCTACCCGGCATGCCGTTATTTTAACCGAGGCGAGAAACCCCAGTGTCTTATATTGGCCGATTGCTAGGATTTAATTCTTCTCGCCAACGGCTGTGGCAAGAAAACGCCGCTTTTGCCGAAATGGTCCCAAACGGGGCGCTGGTACTCGATGCAGGAGCCGGCACCGCACCCTTTCGGAGCTTGTTCAAGCATGCTCGATATGAAACCGCGGATTTCGAAAAAGTCGACAAGTTATATGCTCCCTCGACCTATGTTTGCAGCTTGGAAAGCATCCCGGTCGAAGATTGCCGCTTTGACTTCATTGTCTTCAATCAAGTGATGGAACATTTGCCCGACCCGAAATCCGTATTGGCTGAACTGAACAGAGTTCTCAAGCCCGCGGGAAAAATGATTTATACCGGACCTTTTTTCTTCGAAGAACACGAACAACCGTACGATTTCTACAGGTACACCCAATTTGGGCTGCGCGAGTTGTTTTCAGCGACGGGATTTTCAATAGAGCGTTTGGATTGGTTGGAAGGGTATTTTGGGACGACGGGCTACCAGCTCGATAGCATGGCGCGCTACCTACCTCTGAAGCCGCAATATCTCGGCGGCGGTATCGTCGGGTGCGCGTTGGTGCCGGCTATGCTCGGGCTTAAAGTCGTATTCGGTGTTTGCTCGGTTCTTTTTCACCGATTGGAAATACGGGTCAAGTTCAAGCAGAAGGGGTATCCGAAGAACTACCTGGCCATCGTGTGCAAACACTCCTGAACACTCGATGTTGTGATCACGCATTCAGTTGCGTCGCAAGCTTCGCCCGCACCCCGCGCTCGAGTTCACCATAACTCGAAAGGTAGTGATCGACCATGCCGTCGACGGAGTGCTTCGCGATCAGCGGTTTCCCTCCGGTAGCGAGCGTTTCGAGCAACGCTCGGTCGGTTGCCAGGCGCGCGATGGTTTCCGCGAGCGACTGCGGACTTCCCGCCTCGAACAGCAGCCCATTCACGCCGTCCTCGACGAACTCCGGGATCGCTCCCAGTCGGCTCCCGATGACCGCGAGCCCGTAGGCGGCAGCTTCCAAAACCACCACCGGCGCGTTTTCATACCACAGCGAAGGGAGGAGTAAGGAATCGGCGGCTGTGAAGGCTCGGACTTTCTCCTCACCCGACAAATAGCCGGCGAATGTGATCCTGGGATCGGCGCTCGCCGCATCCCGTGCTTCGCCCTCCAGGGAGCCCTTGCCGGCGATGGTCAGCGCGACGGGACAGTCTCGGGGTACCAGGCGCATCGCTTCCAGGATCACCCGAACCCCCTTCTCAGCGGTGAGCCGGCCGGCAAACAGCAGCTGCAGCGGTTGGCCGCGGTTTCGGTTGATTGTCTTGGGCTCCCTCAGCGGCGTCGGAATACCGTTTGCCACCACCGCGGTCAACCTCGTGGGCAGTCCGGCAGCAAGATGCTTGTCGAGCAAAAATTGAGAGGGACTGCAGAACAGATCAATGGCCGACGCGCAGCGCAAATACCACGCCCTGCGCGCGCGGCAGGCCAAGGTTGGCGTCGTGCAGATCGCCAGCCGGCGCGTCAACAGCATCGCGCGCGGGCAAATCATGTAGTAATCGTGCGCAGTGTGAACGACCGGAATTCCGAGCGACCTCGCCGCGCGCCATATCGCCGGCGAAAATCCCTCCACGCCGTGCGAATGGACGATATCCGGCTGACCGGCGTCCATGATCTGCCGCAACCGGCGGCCTGACGCGCGATTCCAGGCATCGCGGAGATGCCATCGCAGTTTGTCGAGTCTCCGGCGACCTTCACGGTCAAACAGCCAGTACCGATTCTTCGGAAAGAAACGAATGACCTCGACCCCGTTTCGATATTCAGTCGGGTAGGGGTCCATCTCCGGTCCGCAGGTGCTCACCACCGTGACGCGATGGCCGCGCTGTGCCAAGCCCTCGGCGAGGTACGACACGATGAGTTCGGCGCCGCCCGCCTGAATCGGCGGGTAGATCGAGTAACAGAGCATCACGTGCATGTGGCGCTCCGGCGGCGGGTACTCGCAAGGACCCACGCATAGGTGGCATCTTCGGGCAGACTTTCCGCAGCGAGCGCGTCCACGCTGGCCGAGTCGCCGCACACGGCCCGGCACTCATCGTCGGCACCGAACCACACCAACGTTTCGCATTCGCGGATCAGCGGCAAATCGTCCCGGTGGTCCGTGAAAAGAACGCGCGGGCGGCTCGACCAACCCTGGGCGGCGAGATAGGCCAGCGTTCGATCTCGTTTGGTTTCGCCGACGTTGTCCAGCGAATCGTGCCGGCCGCCGGGCGGCGTCGCGAGCACGTGGCGAAAGCCGAGCCGGCGAGCAAGTGGCACGGCGTATTCCGCGGCCGCCGCCGTCGTCAGGACCGCATCGACTCGTCCCTCGGCGACATCGTTGAGCAGAGCCTGCAAACTGGGCCGCACATGCGCGATCAGGCGCTCGACGAAGGGGTCCGGCGCAGCCGTGCCGGTATCGGCCGCCGCCACGTCCGCCCACACACGCTGCAGTCTACTTTTGAAGCCGGCGTGACTCTGGCGCAGGACTTTGCGGACCGCGATGGCGGCCGCGCAGCGGACCGAGACGGACAATCTCGCCGCTAGCCTAAGGTGCGGGATATGGCCGACCAGCATCTCCTTTACCCACATCGGGAATGAGTTCACGTCGATGATCGTGCCGTCCAGATCGAACAGCCAGACCGGGTCAGCCGTGGAAATCATACGACCAGGGAAATCTGCAGTTGATACGGCGATACAAGAAAAAATCGGCGTCGACGATCGGAGTGGGCCCGAGCACGGTGAAGGCGGCGGTACGCACCTCAACGTCGGGCGGCAACACGCTGCGCAGTGTCGTGATCACGCTGGCAACCGTTGCGCCGGAATCGAGCGAATCGTCGACCACGAGCACGCGGGCGCCGGACGGCAGGCCTGCGGCGGCGGTCCGTATGGCATCCACTTCAGCGCGGTCAGGCACACGCGGTTCTCCCGCTCCGTGTTTGACGACGGCGCGGCACCGCGGGAGCGTCATTGCGTAGTACTCCACTACCCGGAGGCCGTTGAGCACGAAATACGGCAGGATCTTCAATATCAGCTTGAATGTTTGCGATTTCCCCTTGATGTCCGACGTCGGCCGCCGGCATGTCAGCGGTACGAAAACGACGTCGCGCGGAGCCCGCGTCAGTTTCATCTCCTCCGCCACCCTCCAGCCGCCGGAGCGGATGCCCACCACGAGATCCGGCCGAAAAGCTTGTTGAACCATATCCCACAGACGTCCGCAACCCTCGCGGAATTGGTCATGTCCGATAGTTTGAACCTTAATCATGGACTGCCGCCGCGCGCTGCCGCTTCGCATCGATCACCGTCGAGTAGATCTCGAGGAGACGGGTCAAATGGCTCTCTCGATCGGGCGGCGCCGACCAAAATGCTTCGTAGGCATTGCGTCCCATTCGGGCGAGGTTCCCGGTGTCGTTGGTTGCGAGGAGACGTTCCGCAAGTGCGTCTACATCGCCGCTGCGAAACACGAATCCGGTGACCCCATCACGCACGCGCTCCGCCGCAGCCGAAACGTCCGACACGATTGCCGGAACGCCGCGCGCTGCCGCCTCGCAGACCACGAGACCAAAGGTCTCGTACCATTGACTGGGAAACACGAGACAACGTGCCTGGTCGAGTTCCGCCTGCACTTGGGCAGAGGTCTGCCAGCCGGTGACCCGATGCCTCCCTCCCGATGACTCCACAGCCGCGCGCAGCGGACCGTCGCCGACGAATACCAGCGAGGCACCCGCTCGATCGGCCGCTTCGAGCAGAAGCTGGACGCCCTTTTCCGGGTCCAGCCGGCCCACGAACACCAATGCACCGTCGCTGCGAATGTCGACCGGCGGTCGCTCGCGTAGATCGATGATGTTCGTGAGCGGGTACACCTGTGCCGTTCTAGGAAGGTAGGGACGCATCAATTCCGTCGACCGTACGGACAGGCCGATGAAATGCTCCACTCCGCTCGGCAGCAGACCGGGCCAGCGCTGCAGCGCGCCGCGCGCCACGCGGTAGAGTTTGTGGGCATATCGGCGCTTGTCGCAGTTCGTGACGATGCACTCGAGCGACAACGGCCGCAGTTGGCAGGGAGTCTCCTTGACGTAATCGTAGAGGTTCCCCGTCGGGCAAATCGAGAAGAAATCGTGCAAGGTGGCGAGTATCGGGAAATCCGCCTGTACCGCGGCGCGCAGCGGACTCGTCGTCAGCGACTTGGTATATGCATGCAGATGCACGATGGTTTCAGAGCGGTCGAGCCCGGCCAGAATATCCCGCATGCGGCGGGCCGCCCTCGCGTTCCACAGACCCTGCCAGGCGACACTGGGATGCGACGCCACGCTCGCGAGTTCGGGCTGACCGAGGCAGATCGTTCGGACGCGGGACCCGGCGAGTTCGGGTCCGACGGGTCCGGTCGCGCCCAGAAAGGTGACCTCGACGCCGCGATCGGCCAAGGCCACCGCTTCGTCGATGGCAATGCGGCTCGCACCACCCTGAACGAAGCAGTGATCATTGAGAAAGACAGCAGATCGAATTTTGGGCATGCGCCATTATCCCGGCGCATGCAATCAATGTCATGGCCACTTTCGAATTAACGCACGCAACTCAGAAGGCGTTTTTCGGCCGCAACAGATGAATCGCTGTTAGGACGAGAATTTTCAAATCGAACATCAGGGACCAATTCTCGATGTAGAACAGATCCAACTCCACGCGCTCCTGCAACTGGGCCGGGCTTTCGGTTGCGCCCCGGGACCCGTTGACCTGCGCCCACCCCGTGATGCCGGGCCGGACTCGGTGGCGGTGCGAGTATTCCTCGACGATCTCGTGATTGGAGAGATCCTGCGTGCGCATTCCGATAGGCAAGGGCCGAGGCCCGACCAGAGACATGTCGCCGCGCAGCACGTTAATGAGCTGCGGCAACTCGTCCAGGCTGGTCTGACGCAGGAATCGTCCGAGACGACTCGTTCGGTTGTCGTTGCGCGTCGCTTGACGGGCGCCGCTCGCGTCCGTCGATTCGACGTGCATGCTGCGAAACTTGAGTACATCGAATTCTCGATTGTTGTAGCCGTGCCGCTTCTGACGAAACAACACCGGGCCGGGACTCGTCCACTTGATGGCGAGCGCGATCGCGAGCAGCACGGGCACGAGAGCTACGAGCAAGGCGAGACTGACCGCTTTGTCGGCAGCCGTTTTCAACAGGAAATGTCCGTCGGAAATAGGCCGGTCGGTGATGCGGATGGACGGTATGCCGGCCTGACTGAGCATGGGCCGGCGCAACAGCTCGAATGCCCGCAGATCCGGGCACGCCAGAATCTCGACCGACAGCGCCATGACCCGGCGCGAGATCTCAAGGATGCGCGACTCGGCTTCGAGAGGAAGCGCGAGAACGACGCGGTCGATATGGATACGTCGGCCGAGTTCCAAAAGTTCGTCGACGGAACGCACCGTTTTGGCGAACCGTTCGGCGACCCGGTCTCGCCTGTCGTCGAATACGCCGACGATGCGCAAGCGCGGAGCCGTCTGCTGCATCAGTTGCGTACACAAGTGATCTGCCCAGGCAGTAGCGCCGACCACGGCGATGGTTTCATATAGGTCCCCCTTGGCCGCGCGCGCAGTCAAGAGATGAGTTGCGCTCAGGCGCAACGCGACGGATGTCGTCGCCCATGACACGAGCCACAGCACTGCCCAAATACGCGATACGTCGGTGAGCGATTTGCCCAAGAAGGCGGTGATCAATCCGAGCCACACGAGCCATGCAAATGCCTTCAGGAGCTTGCGCAGCGAGCGCTGACCATCGAGCAGATCATCCCGGCGGTAGCAGCCGGCAAGTTGGAAAATGAGACCGCCGAACACCGCGGCGACGACGCAGAATTTCCCGCAGACGGCCCAAAATGTCGGCCCGGAAGCGTCGTAGATCTCATAGCAGATGTAGCCGATGATGATCGGCGCCAGAAAATCGAAAATCTGCAAAGCGAGGACGACCAACAACGGATTGATGGATGATTGATTACGGACCGGGCTCCGCCGCTCGGCGTCGAAAACAGCATCCTGGGATGCAAAGGCGTCAGAATCGATGATTTTAGTCCCTTCTTGCGATAGCAACGTCATATCTGTATCTGCTCTGCGCGCCCCCGATCTCATCGACGATCAAGCGGTGAAAAGAGTTTTTCGATTTTTTCCGTGTCGCAGTCGATAGTATTTTCAATGAGCCATCAAAGCAACAGCGCCCAGCGTCGGCACGACGCGACACCCATTACTGTAACCATTATGTAAAGAATCAAGGGTGAGATCGGTCGGAGACGGCGTTGCTTTCGAGCAACGCTCGGAAATAAGCGATCGTCTGGAGGAGGCCGGCCTCGAGTTGCACCTTTGGCTGCCAACCCAGTTTCTCGCCGGCAACGGTGATGTCCGGCTGACGCTGCTTCGGGTCGTCGATGGGTGACGGCCGATAGCAGAGCTTGCTGCGCGACCCGGTGAGCTTGAGTACCTTCTCGGCCAACTGCAGCATGGTGAACTCGTAGGGATTGCCGATATTGACGGGGCCCACCAGTCCATGGTCCAGATTCATCATCCGGATCATGCCCTCTATCAGATCGTCCACGAAGCAGAAGCTGCGCGTCTGCGCGCCATCGCCGTAGATCGTGATGTCCTCGCCCGACAACGCCTGAACGATGAAGTTGCTGACGACGCGGCCATCGTTGGGATGCATCCGGGGTCCATAGGTATTGAAAATTCGGATCACCCGGATATCGAGCTTGTGCTGCCGGTAGTAATCGAAAAAAAGCGTCTCGGCGCAGCGCTTGCCTTCATCGTAGCAACTGCGGGGGCCGATCGGATTCACGTGCCCCCAATAGCTTTCCGGTTGCGGTTGGACGCTGGGATCGCCGTAAACTTCGCTGGTCGAGGCCTGCAGGATGCGCGCCTTCGTCCGCTTGGCTAGCCCGAGCATGTTGATGGCTCCGATGACGCTGGTTTTGGTCGTCTGCACCGGATCGAATTGGTAGTGCACCGGCGAGGCTGGGCAGGCCAAGTTGTAGATCTGATCGACCTCGACGTAGAGCGGAAAAGTAACGTCGTGCCGCAACAACTCAAATCGCGGGTTCCCAAGCAAGTGAGAGATATTTGCGCGCGCGCCGGTGAAGAAGTTGTCGACGCAAAGTACATCCGAACCATCGGCAAGCAATCGCTCGCAGAGGTGCGAGCCTAAAAACCCCGCTCCCCCTGTCACCAGTACTCGCGTCCTCAAAGAATAATTCTTCATTTACCTATGCTTCTCCATTGTGTAGGGCCCACCTTGGTGCACCCGCTCCGGTGATTCGCACCTTTACGGTGCCGCCGCGCCGAGCTGCTTCACCCGACGCGTGATCTAGAGCAACACAAAAGCGCGTTGGCCGCAATCGCGAGATGGGTTGACTGAAATTACCGCGTCCAGCGGTCGCTGCCGGCGGCACCGCCAAAGCGTTTCGCAGGGCAAAATCCTTGTAAGATTTACCATAAGCGTATAGTCGGCACTGCAAGTCTGAGAATATTAAAGTGCGAATGTCATCGGCATCCGATATGGTTGGAATCCGGTCAAAAACGTTGTAGGCGAAATCAAATGCATGGTCATTTTTCATTTCAGGCGATTGATCGTTCACGTCGTTGCCCGCTTGTCTTCATCGCGCTCGTCGCCGTGGCGCTCAGCGCATGCGGCGGCTATCACGCGGTGCACGAGACGCCGATCGATGAGTTCGTCAAGCGCAGCAGCCAGCTGGACGCGAACGGCTATAGCGTTCAGGTCGGCGACGTTCTTACGGTGAAGTTCTACTTCAACCCGGAACTCGATTTCGACGTCCCGGTGCGCGCGGACGGCAAGGTCTCGCTTTCGCTGATCGGCGACGTGGTGGCAGCTGGAAACACTCCGCAGCAGTTGTCTGCAACGATCACGACGGCCTATCGAACTTATCTCAATCAGCCGAACGCGACGGTGGTGATAAAATCCCAATCCGCCCGCCGGGTGTTCGTGACGGGCGAAGTGAATGCTCCAGGGGTCTTCGGCCTCAATGGCTCGGAGACCACGCTCTCTGCCGTCTCTTACGCGGGGGGCCTGACCGACCGCGCAAGTTGGGGAAAGGTGGTGGTGATCCGCCGTTTGCCTGACGGCTCCCCGCCGATGGTGGCGGTGCTCGACCTCAAGAAAGCGATGACCGGCGCCGATCCGCGCCAGGACGTCAGGATTTGCCTCAACGATGTCGTCTATGTTCCCCGGACCGGGTCGGCCCAAACGAATGTGGTCTTGAAGAATCTCATTTGGGGCAAGGCACCCTTCATCGGGTCGGCAAGCGCCACTTGGAATGGCGTAATCCACTAGTGCGTGTAGTGTAGTGTGAGTAATGTAGTGCGAGCAGTGCAAGGGTACGCGCAGTGAGCAAATCGGATGCTCGACGAGTTATTCCGCGAGTGCGGTTCAGAGCGGGCGAGACGCTCGTTCGGGTGATGATTGCCTGCTGCTGCATTGTCGCCGTTCTCGACGCCGGCGCGGTAACCACGGGCGACAAAGCGAAACAGGACCGGTTCGTGGCGCGTTATTGGTCGCAGAACCGGCCCAATCTTCACTTTGAATATGGATGCGACACGGGTTGGCATTCCTTCAGTTTCCGAGCCGATGGCTACTTTGTGTACGACGGAACGATCGCAGGGCACTGGTGGCTCGACCATCTGGACAATATCTCGCTCCAGACAAACACGGGCGAACGCATGGAGCTGTTCTACGACGGCGCGATGCTTTTGACGCAACGGCAGCGCTCGGCGGATGCGCCGAATTCGGTGTTCGGCACGGAATTTAGGACCTATCGCGAATGTCCCACCGACAAAGTGAGATTGCGATAGTGAGAGACGAATGCATCGGCGTTTTTGGACCATCAAACGATATGAGTAGCTTATGGAAATTCAACTGACTCCTCGCAGCATTGCCTATGTCATCTTCAAGAGACGGCGCGCTGTGATCGGGTTCTTCTTGGCCTGTCTTGCGCTCAATTTTCTGTACATTTATATGGCGCCCGCGAAATACGAAAGCGATGCGCAGGTGATGGTCAAGGTCAACTTCAACAATCCGGACCTCGCGCGTCCTGACTTCGGAGGCAACGGGAACAATTCGAACGGCCAGGCTCAGTCGCCGCAAATCTCCGACGACGTGCTCAAGTCGCTCATCGTGAGCTACAAGTCGCTGGCGACGAGCCAGGACATCGAGCGCGCCACGGTCAATAAAATCACGATCGACAAGCTGTATCCGAATCTGAAAGATTCGCTGATGTTGAAGCTTTTTTTCAACGGCACCCTCTTGGACAAAGCGGTCGAGAAGCTCGACGACGACATCAGCGTCGATCAACTGAAAGAATCCAACATTCTTCAGGTCGCAGTCTTCAACCACGACCCCCTCGTCGCCAAGCAGACTGAAGAGACGCTCCTGTCGCAGTTCATCGCCCTTCAGCAAAGCGTTTTCAGAGCTCCATCGACAACCTTCGTGGAAGGACAGTTGGATCAGGCTCACTCGCATTCGCAGGCCGAGAACGATGAACTGAGAGCGTTCAAAGTGGCCCATCAACTCTCCTCGATTCCGGATGAGCGGAGTCAGCTCCTGACCGAGCGGACGGACATCTCGGACAACTTGGATACCGCGCGTTCCACGCTCGGCGCCGCGCTGGCGCGAAAGCAGGCTCTCGAACTGTCCATGCGCGACTTCGAAGCCCATGCGACGAGCAGCAGCGGCACCGACGCCATGTCTCGCCAGCTCGACGACGCCCAGGCGCGCCTTACCGCGCAGATCGAGCGCCATAACGCGGCCCTCACCACGTATCCGGCCGACAGTCCGTTCGTGAAGAACGCCGAAGTCGCGGTCTCGGATGCGCGCAAACGTCTCGCGGACATTCAGGCGGAGATCGATAAGACCGTTCGCGGCGGCGCGAGCCCCGTGTACCAGACGCTCCAAACGGATATGTTGCGCAATAACGCCGAAGTATCGGGGGCCGAGGCGCAAGTGAGCGCCATTACCAAGGATTTGGCGGGCATCAATGCGCGTCTCTTGGAATTGGCCCGCCTGGAGGGACAGCTGCACCAGCTCGAATCGCGGGTGAACGTGGCGCAGGATAACCTCACCACGCAGCTGCAACGGGTCGAGGAGTCGAGAATATCCTCGGACCTCAATAAGTCGCAGATCACGTCGCTGGCGATCGTCCAGCAACCGACGCTCGGTTATAAGCTCGCGCGGCCTCGCTGGAAGCTCTCGACGGCGCTCGCGCTCTTCCTGGGCATCTTCGGCGGCCTTGCCTTCGGATTCATGCGCGAGTCGCTCAGCGAGACTTTCGGGCTTCCGGAGCAACTCGAGAAAGCCTTCCAGGTACCGGTCCTTGCAACCCTCAACCACATTCCCTCGTAGGCCCCAGATGCAAAACCCCACCCGTACCGAACCGACTTTCATCGAGGCTGCCGGCAGCGCCGTCTCCGACTTCGGCGCCTATAAGACCGGAGACGGGACTGAGCGCCGCGTTGGCGCCGCGTTTTCCGCTGTCCGATATGGCAGCCCTGTATCAGCGGGTCCGGGCCGCATGTCCGACCGAGAAAGGCTGCGTGATCGAAGTAGTTTCACCGCATCCAAGGACGGGCGTCACCTCCGTGGCCCACGGGTTGGGACGGGTCGCGGCTGAACTCTCCGCTCAACGCGTTCTGCTCTGCGATGGAACCGGCAGCGACGATCTATTGCGGTTGAACAAGGTGGTCATGCGCAGAAGCCTCGAGCGGCTGGCGGTCTACGAGGGATTCTCGATTCCCATTGGACTCGTATCGTGCCCGCTCGACAACAACCTCACGCAATACGAGATGATTGCCGGCGTCTCGCGATATGCCGAGGCGTTGCGCAAGTTCCGAAGCGTGTTTGATCTGATCGTCATCGATGTGCCCGCCAGCAATGTGTCGGATCTCGGTCCGGCGCTCGCGAAACATGTGGACGCGGTGGTCGTCGTCGTCCAAGCCGATAAGACTCGGGCGCCGCTCGTCAAGTCGCTGCTGGACGTGATCGATGGCAATGGCGGCCATGTCGCCGGCATCGTCCTGAACAAGCGCATGCAACACATCCCCGAACGCGTTTACCGATGGCTCTAGCATCGAGGAGTACGGCCAACTCCCGCTTATGCGTCTTTGACACGGCCATCGCGACGGACAACCTCGGCGATCACATCATCATGGACGCGGTTTGGGATGTCATTCATTCCATATTCGGTCCGGACACACCGCCCCGAATCGCGACTCATCAATTGATGCCGAGAGAGACCTATCGGAATCTCTCGCAGTACGACGTCGGAATTGTCGGCGGTACGAACATCCTGAAGTCGCACATGTTCATTCGAGCTAATTGGCGCCTGCGGCCGTACGACATTTTCTTTTTGAGGAACGTCGTGCTGCTCGGCGTCGGATGGCAGCAGTATCAAGGTGCGGTTGATATCTTCTCGAGGGCGCTGTTCAAGTGCATCTTGTCGAGCAAGTTCATGCACTCGGTACGCGACGAGTACACCCTCGATCAGATGCACGGCCAGGTCAAAAGGGTGGCCTACACCGCGTGCCCGACATTGTGGTCTCTCACCGAGCAGAAGTGTGCCGCGGTGCCGACGAAGAAAGCGAAATCCGCCATCGTCTCGCTGACTTACTACCGGCCTGACCCTGCCGACGCGGAGCTGATACGGTTGCTCCTCAGGGAATACGAGACCGTGCATTTCTGGTGTCAGATGGAGAAGGATCGCGACTATCTCGATTCTATGTCGCTCGGCGTGCAGATTCCCGTCATCGCCGATGTCGAGAGCTATAATCGACTGCTGGAAACCGGGAGCGTCGATGTCATCGGTACCCGGTTGCATGGGGGATCCGGGCCTTGCAGTTCGGCTGCCGCGCACTGATCCTGACAGTCGACAATCGTGCGATCGAATTGGCAAAGAAAACCAATATTCCGGTCGTCGATCGGCGGGATCTTCGTTCGATTAAGGATTGGATCGGGAGTTCTCCTGCGGTTTCGATCACTTTGCCCTGGGATGCCATCGACGCCTGGAAGGGTCAGTTCAGCGGCGTTGGCTGATCGGCGCCGCTCATGCCGCGTTTGATTTCGCACCTGCTCGGCAGATTGAAGGCCCGCGTGCCTATCCGGGGCGCTTTTGGGCAAAACGTGTTCCGGCTTTTCGCCGCCAATGCGGCGGCCCAATTGCTCACTTTTGCTGCCTATCCGGTACTGACTCGGCTCTACACGCCGGGCCAACTGGGCATCTTGAGCGTCGTCATGTTCGCCATGATGATTTTGACGCCCGCCTCGACGCTTCGCTATGAGATCGCGCTACCGTTGTGCCGGAGCAACACGGAAGCTGCGGAGCGTCATGACGCTTTGTTTTGCCGTGGTTGCGGATCACCACAATTCTCATCGCCGCCGCCCTCCTCGTATTGCCGCAATCGGTTCTGGCCGCGATCGGACCGGCCGCGCCCTATCGGATGTTCCTGCCGCTCGCATTGCTGGTATTCGGCTGCTACAGCGTCCTCAACTACGAGGCGACTCGCGTCGGGCGATATGACGACATTGCCAAGACGCGCATGTCCCAAGCGCTCCTAGGCCCCGCGGTTCAGATCGGGCTGGGCGCCGCCTCGGCCGGAACGGTCGGATTGCTGACGGGATTCGTGATCGGGCTGTCGGGCGGAACGCTCGGTCTCTCGCGCAAGCTCATTTTCACGACGCCGCCGATGTTCACGGGCGTGTCCCTGCATAGCGTCATCGAGGCTGCGAAGAAGTACCGTCGGTTTCCGCTGTTTTCGAGTTGGGCCGGTGTGCTTCTGACGGCCTCCGCCAGTCTCGGAAACATCGTCTTCACGAGCCTCTACGGTGCCGCGGTCGGCGGATTCCTATTCCTCGGAGATCGCGTGCTGATGCAGCCGCTGCGAGTCTCGGGCAATGCGTTCCAGCAGGTGTTCATCGGCGAGGCGGGACGAGTTCTGACGCGCAGTCCCTCCGAATTCCTGCGGCTCTTCGTCGGCGTGCTGTGGAAGCAGGCAGCGGTCTCGGCGGCATGGCTGGGGGGCGTGTATCTGTGCTCGGCGCTGGCTCTGCCGTTCATTTTCGGACGCTCCTGGGGACCGGCTTTGCAATACATCGACGTCATGTTGATCGGCTATTTTCCGACTGCGGTCGCAATACCGGTGAACCACACCCTGCTGTTGATGGGGCGGCAGCGCTTGTCCGCCGCTCTGGATGCGCTGCGCTTCGCGGCCTTACTCGCATCGATTGCGGTCGCCCGGCACTTCGGCGCGTCGTCGGTCGAGGCCGTGCTGATTTACTCCGTGACGCAAGGGGCAGCGCAGTGTCTGATCCTCGCTGTAATGTACGCACGAGTGCGGCGCTTATCAGCGCCGGTCGGCATTCGTGACGCATTATGACAAGCGAAATTGGCCGGATATTGTTCTGTGGGGCGATCGAACGTCGCGTTGCAGCAGGCGGGGATGGCGCGAGAATTCGGGTGGGCGCCGATGCGGGTCAGATTGGTATACTGTCGAACCCGCGTCTGGTCGCGTGCACTTTGGGAATCAAACGGACATGGCAGTGAGTATTGAGACCGGAACAGCCGTTCAGTCGCTCGGTGCTTTGAGTCCGAGCGAAGTCCTTCGATTTCATGAGCAAGGCTTTCTGAGCTTGCAAGCGTTCGTGGATTTCGAAGATCTGCTCACGTTGGGCAAAGTGCTGCCGCCTCTGTTCAGCCAACAGACCGGAAGAGCCGAGGGCGCATATTACGATTTGGTTACGGATGATGCCGAGAATGGGAAACGGCTGCTGCCGACCATCATCAACCCGCACCATTTTGCACCCGAACTACGGCGCATGAGGCTGCAGGCACACTGCCTTGCGGTCGCCCGGCAACTGCTCGGGCCGGGCGCGACACCGACATTTCAGCACGCGATTCTAAAGCCGGCCAATGAAGGCAGTGAAACGCCATGGCACCAGGACGAGGCTTACCGCTTCGACTCCAAGTTCGCGTATGAACAGGTGTCGATCTGGATTCCGTTGCAACAGGTGACGGTTGAGAACGGCTGCATGGTCTACCTGCCGAAGTCGCATGAATCGGGAGTGCTGCCGCACCGATCGTTCCGCAATGACAAGCGCGTCCAGGCGATTGAATGTTCGGCGGACTTTGAGCGGAGCGTCGGCGTTAACTGTCCGTTGGCTGCCGGAGGAGCCACCTTGCATCACGGGCGCACGCTGCACTATGCCGCGCCCAATCGCACCGACGCGCCGCGCTACGCGTACATCCTGGTCTTCGAGACGCCGCCCCAGGCGCTCAAACAGCCTCGCGATCTTTGGTGGCTGCGCGAAAAGGAAAGCGGCGGCCTCGAACGCAAACGGCATTGGCGTCGCCGCGGAGGCGTACTGATCGAGGCGATTCGCAAATCGCGCGACGGCGTATGGCGCAGTCCGCGCCGCCTCGTGTTTGAAATGCGTCGCGGCTGGCACTGGTTCACGAGCTGGATCATGGGGCGCGACTAGCCACACCGGTCGCTTGCGGCCGAGCCCGCGCATTCCAATTTGCCTCCTATTCCAATCAGCGACTTTCGACAAGCTGTTGACCTTGGCGCCATACCTGGGGCGGTCGCGATGGCGGCCTCGGACAAAGGGATTTTGTACGAGGGCGCGTTCGGCGTAAGGAGTGCCGGACGCCCCGAACCGATGACGGTCGACACGTTGTTCCGCATTGCATCGATGACCAAGGTGATCACATCGATCGCCGCGATGCAGCTCGTCGAGGAGGGCTCACTTGAGCTCGATCAACCGGTGCCGGATATCGATCCGACCTTGACCTCGCCGCAGGTGTTGGAAGGCTTCGACGCTTCGGCTCGTCCGCGCCTGCGCCCCGCTGTCGGGGCGATTACGCTGCGTCAGCTACTCAGTCACACCGCGGGCTTTACCTACGAAATGTGGGATGGAAACACGATTCGCTACATGAAACACACGGGGACGCCCTCGTTCATGACGAGTCAGTTGGCCGGACTGCGTCTTCCGCTCGCCTTCGATCCCGGCGTGCGCTGGAATTACGGAATCAGCACCGATTGGGTTGGCCGCATAGTCGAGTCGGTTCGCGGTCAACGTCTCGATGATTGTTTCCGGGAGCATATCTTCGCGCCGCTCGGCATGAAAGATACGGGCTACGCCCCCTCTCCGGAACAACGATCACGGCTCGCGAGCGTGCATCAGCGGATGTCCGATGGGACGCTGAAGCCGCGTCCGCCCGAGAGAGAGCCGGCGCGCGAATTCTTGAGCGGCGGCGGTGGGCTCTTCTCCACGGCTCCCGACTATCTAGCACTCCTGCAGATGCTGCTGCGCGGGGGGAACCAGAACGGAGTCGAGATTCTAAGGCCTGAGACCGTTGCGCTCATGGCTGAGAATCAGATTGGCGGCTTGCCGGCCGGCATCATGACGTCCGCGATGCCGGAACTCTCGAACGATGTCAATTTGATGCCTGGCGTGCCGCTTCGCTGGGGCCTGGGATTCATGATCAACTTGGAGGCGGGCCCGGCCGGCCGCAGTGCCGGCAGTCTGAGCTGGGCTGGAATTTACAATACGTACTATTGGATCGATCGGAGCCGAAAAGTTATCGGCGTGCTCATGACGCAGGTCCAACCCTTCGCCGATGCCGCCGTTCTGCATCTCTACGATCGGTTCGAACGATTCGTCTACGGACTGGCCGCGTCCGGCTGATGCTCTCCTGCTCAGACTTCGAACGGATCGTTCAGCCGGCGCAGCAACTCGTCCTTCTGATCCTTGAACTGCGGCGAAACGATGAACTCGGTGCCGAGGGTCTCGCGCGGCTCGTCCACTAGAAAGCCGATGGAGTGTGCCGCCTCGAACAGCGCGCCGGCGGGAGTGCGCACGTAGACCGACTTGAAGTACGTCCGATCCTTGCGCTCCGAGCAATCTGTGAAGCCAAGTCCCTCCACTTCGAACTTCACCCGGTCCTGCACTTCCATGTTCGGCACGCCGAACGCACCGTGATGGACCATACCCTCGCCGTACGACCAGTTGCCCGGCGCACGATCCGGCTCGAGCAGCAGATCCACGGTCTTGGCCGGTCCGCCCTCATCGACCTGATAGCGCGCGAACTTGCCGTCCTTGCCGACGGCATCGTAGTTCCAAGCCTCGTTCATGAAGAAGTGCATGTCATCCAAGTCGCGCAGCGACACCGTCCAGCTGTGGAATCCGCGAATGGCGTATTTCTCGGGCACGTACTGCGAAACCCAGGGCTTGCGCGTGTCCGAGTCCTCGACGAGCTCGAATGCGATGCCGCACTCGGGATGCTCGATCTGCAGAATGCGTTGACCGAAGCGCTCGTAGCGCTTAAGTATGGGGACACCCTTGTGCGCGAGATGCTCTGACCAGAACCCATGCGAGTCCCGGGGCACCGTGTAACTGATGAGCCCGATCTGGCCGGTGCCGGTCCGCGCCTTGCGCCCGGTGCGGCGCCACGGGAAACAGGTCGTAAGATTACCGGGTGTTCCGAGCTCATCGCCGAAATACAGATGGAAAATCGGCTCGGCCCCGTCGTACAGAAGGGTGCGCTTCATCAGACGCAGCCCCAGAGTCTTCACGAAGAAATTTACATCGCCCTGCGCGGTGCCCGTACACAGCGTGATGTGGTGCAGCCCTTGAATTCGATCGGACATGTCGTTTCTCCCCGCGGCTTGTTGCACGTCCCAGGCCAAAAATAAGCCGCAATTCGCGTAGCGTCCTCCCTTAGCTACGCGAGCGCAAGATTCCCGTCGCGGTTAGGGCGTGGCGGTACCGGCCAGGGGAGGCGGGTCGCTTTTCGGAGGCGGTGGATCGACCGGCACAACCGGCAAACGTGTAGGCGTCCACCTTTGCTCTTCGCTTCCTGTTCTTGCCGCAATTTCTCTTGGGCGAGCCGCAGTTGCTCGCGGGTGCGCTCGAAGTCCTCTTGTCGCTTCTCTTCCACTGCGGGATCGACATCCTTCGCCAAGCCGCTCGATGGCGATGCGGGCATTGAGGCAATCGAGTCGGTGCGCGCCTTGGACTGGGCTTTGGTTGCACTTCATCAATACGCCGTCCAGCGTCACCCGATCCTCCATGAGGTCGTCGACCGTCATGGGAGGAATCCGGCGCGGCGTAGCATGCTGCGCTGCCCAACATGGCGGCGCACAGCCACCCGCAGGCGAAGATTTTCTTGCTCGAATATGGCATATAGCTTCCCAACGTCCAATGGTACCCAAAACCCGCCGCGGCGCGACCCCGCGGCTGTGACGCATCTCACGGCTTGGCAATTTCCCGCGACCATGGCCACCCGGCCCATGCGTTCTGCCGTGAACCGGCGCACGTAGGCCGCCGGGTTTGACCCCGTTGCAGCGCATGTGTACCGTTCCAACCATGCCGACACGCAAAGCGGAAGAAGACTCCAAACCGCTCGATTTCGAGGCCGCGATGCGCGACCTCGAAGAACTCGTCGAGCGCCTGGAACACGGCGACTTGCCCCTCGAGGAGTCGCTTGCGGCCTTCGAGCGCGGCGTCATGCTGACGCGCAGCTGCCAGCCGGCGCTCAAAGAGGCCGAGCAGAAAGTCGAAATCCTGCTGAAAAAGGCCGGCGAACCTCGATTCGAAGATTTCAACGCGGACGAAACCAAGGCGAGCCTAAACGTGGCACTCTACCGCCTGACGGTTGCTGCTGCGCTTTCGGCCGGCGGCTGCGCCGAGCACCGTCGAATCGTCTGATATCATTGCATTACGCGATTCCAAGCCCCATTTTGGGCTCGATCGCAGCTCTAGGAACCTTAAGCCATATGAACGTCGCCGCCCCCGCCAAAAAGCCCAATGTGTCGCCCGTCGAGGACGTGCAGGGCCATGCCGATACGCGGCAGATCCCGATCAACAAGGTGGGCATCAAGGACATCTACCATCCGGTCAAGGTGAAGGATCGGGCCAACGGCGAGCAGCACACGGTCGCGAATTTCAACATGTACGTGAACCTGCCGCACAACTTCAAGGGCACGCACATGTCCCGCTTCGTCGAGATCCTGCATCGCCACGAGCGCGAGATATCGGTCGATTCGTTCGGCAAGATGCTGGAAGAGATGACCGAGCATCTCGATGCCACCGCCGGCCACATCGAAATGACCTTTCCCTACTTCGTCATGAAGAAGGCGCCCGTTTCCGGCGTCGAGAGCCTGATGAATTATCAGGCCACCATTTTCGGCGAGCACCGCGACGGCAAGACCGATGTGTGGCTCAAAGTCGTGGTGCCGACCACCAGCCTGTGTCCGTGCTCGAAGAAGATCTCGGACTATGGCGCGCACAATCAGCGCTCGCACATCACCTTGACGGCGAAGCTCAACGAGCACATGTGGCTGGAAGAGCTGATCGATGTCGCCGAGAGCGCAAGCCTCATGCGAGGTGTATGGAATATTGAAGCGGCCGGACGAGAAATTCGTGACCGAGCGCGCCTACGACAATCCGAAATTCGTCGAGGATACGGTGCGCGACGTGGCGGTTGCGCTCAACGCACGACAAGCGCGTCCGCGCCTATGTGGTCGAGTCGGAGAATTTCGAGTCGATCCACAATCATTCGGCGTACGCGATGATCGAGCGCGACAAGGAGAGCGCGCTAGAGCATGCTAGCGCTCAGGGTAAGCTGCCCGCTCCGCGCTTTGCAGCCGCCCGATCATGCTGCGCAGGAACACCTGGTTGAAGCGCAGCTGGCACTCGGCCGACACCTGCTCCAGCAGCGTCGAGCTCACTTTCATGACCATGACCGAGCCTGCGGCAATGATCGTCGCGGTGCGCTTGGCGCCGCGCACGTAGCTGGTCTCGCCGAAACAATCGCCGCTGTCCAAATAGCCCAAAGCCCTGCCGAGACGCGCCACTCCGACGCGTCCCTGCACGATGATGTAGAACCGATCGTCCATCTCGCCTTCCTTGACGATTTCCTCGGCGTCGGCATAGTCCTGCCAACTGCTGGCGCGCAGCACTTCCCAGATCTCGCTGTGCGAGAACTCGTGGAAGAACTTGAGCTTGCGCAGCAGGCTGAATTGCTCCTGTTGGTCGATGCGATTGTATTGCGCGCGCAATTTCTGATGTACGCGCGTCAATTCGGCGGCAAAATCCAGTCCGGTTTTATAGCGCTTCGCCGGATCCTTCTGCAGCGCCATCGCCGTCACGTTCTCGAGTTCCTCGGGTATCTCGGGCCGCAACGTGTGAATGGGCGGCGGAGTCGCGAACACGATTTGGTGCAGGAGCTTTTGCAGGTTGCCGGCCCGGAACGGCCTCGTTCCGGTCAGAAGCTCGTACATCACGGCGCCGAGCGAATACAGATCGGAGCGATTGGTCAATTCGATCGACTGCACTTGTTCGGGGGACATGTACGAGGGGCTGCCGGCGATGCCTTCGATGCGCGAGATCTCCGAATCGGCCACCAGCGCGATGCCGAAATCGATGATTCGCACGTCGCTGTCGAGCGTGAGCATGATATTGCTCGGCTTGATGTCGCGATGAATGACGCCGCGGCTGTGCGCGTAATGCAGCGCGCGCGCGGCCTTGTAGACCAGCTCGACCACATCGTCGATGCGCAGCAAGTTGTCGGGGCGGCAATACGCGGCGAGCGTGCGCGCGCCGTGCACGTGCTCGGTCACGATGTAGCAGTGTCCGTTCTCTTCGCCCGCATCGTAGATCGGCAGGATGTTCGGATGCTGCAGCATGCCGACCATGTGCGCTTCGGAGAGGAACATCTTGCGCGCGATGCGCTTGCGATTCTCATCGCCGCTCGCATCGACGTTGTACACCTTGATCGCCACGTCGCGGCCGTAGTAGGGATCGTGCGAGAGATACACGACGCCCGTGCTGCCGCGGCCCACCTCGTTGATGATCACGTACTTGCCGATTTTTTCAGGCAACGAGGCGCGACCGTTCTGAGACTTCGCGAGATGCTTTGGCCGAATGTTGGTCAAGGGTAACCGTGAGTCGCTGCGGCGACGTTCAATTCTGTGACGCAGAGGATACTGTCGGCAGGCCGGCGCTAAACTGTGATTTGGGTCGAGGCTCGGCGAAAGTGGTCGTAGCCCTGAACCGCGCGGCGCTGAATTCCTCGCCGTTGCAGAGCCCACGTCACGCCATTTCCGCGACGCAGCTCACCGATCGCGGTCAGCCTTAAGTTCAATCGGGCCGCGCCTGCGAGGCCGAGCTCATCGTAGCGCCGCGGCGGCACGGCGAGCAGCAATTCGTAATCATCGCCCGCGCCGAGCGCCCAGTCGCGCGCCTGCTGCGGACCCGCGACGGCCTGCAACGCGCGCCGACAGCGGCAGGCGTTCGACATCGACATGCGCCGCGAGGCCGCTGGCGCTCGCGAGTTTCGGCAAGTCGCCCGCCAGCCCATCGGACAGGTCCATGGCGGCGGTGGCGATGCCGCGCGCGGCCAGCGCCGAATTCGACCCGCGGCGTCGGGTACTCGAAGCGTTCGATGAGTTCGCTCGCGGCGCGCGGCATCGTCCGGTCGTCATGCGCGGCGGTCACCAACGCCAGACCCGCGCCGGCATCGCCCAGGGTGCCGGTCACCGCCAACAGATCGCCGGCTCGCGCGCCGCTGCGGCGCAACGCCGTGCCGCGCGGCGACATGCCCCATGATCTGCACGCTGACGGTCAACGGCCCGGCGGTGGTGTCGCCGCCGACGAGCGCGACGCCGTGCGCATCCGCGAGATCGGCGAAACCGCCGCGAAAACCGCTCGAGCCACTCGGCATCGGCGCTCGGCAGCGTCAAGGCCAGCGTCGCCCAGGCGGGCGTCGCGCCCATGGCCGCCAAGTCGCTCAAATTGACCGCCAGCGCGCGATGGCCGATCGAGCGGGCATCGCTGCCCTGCGGGAAAATGGCGTCCGGCGACGATGGTATCCACCGCCGCGACCAAATCGGCATCCGCCGGCACGCGCAGCAGCGCCGCATCATCGCCGACTCCCAGCACGACGTCGGACCGCGCGCGCGCCCAGGCGCGAGAAGTAGCGGCGGATCAGATCGAATTCGCCGAGTCTGCGCTCCGCTATGACTCACGGCGGCTATTCCGCGCGGTTGCCCGTATTCGTGCGGGCGCAGTTCCTGCGCGGCGCGGTCCAGCACCGCATTGACGAATTTGTGCCCGTCGGTCGCGCCGAATTGTTTGGCGAGCTGCACGGCCTCGGCGAGCGCCACTCGATAGGGCAATTCGGGACATGCCGCCAACTCGTGCAGGCCCAGCCACAACACCGCGTGCTCGATCGGGATCGAGTTCCGGCGGCGGAATCTCGCGACAGCTTGGCGAGCTGCAGATCCAGCGCCTCGCGATTCGGCGCGATCGCCGCGATGCAGTTCTCGAAAGTAGTCGCGATCCACGCGCTCGGCTTCCGGGTCGGCCGCGAATTGCTGATGGGTGTCCTGCCACGACCGCGGATTGATCTGCAGCTGATACAGCGCCTGCAGCGCCAGCCTGCGCGCGAGGCTGCGGGCACGGTGCAGGTTCACTGCTTAAGGATCCAACCGGCGCAGCAGATTCGCCATTTCGAGCGCCGTCAGCGCGGCATCGGCGCCCTTGTTGCCGGCCTTGCCGCCGGCCCGATCGACCGCCTGCTCCATCGTGTCGGTCGTCAACACGCCGAACGCAATCGGCACGCCCGATTCGAGCGCAATGCGTGCGAGTCCCGAGGCGCATTCGCCGGCGACGTAATCGAAATGCGGCGTCTGGCCGCGGACCACGGCGCCGAGCGCAATCAGCGCCTCATAGCGGCGCGACAAGCGCCAATTTGCGCGCGACGATCGGAATGTCGAAAGCGCCCGGAACGCGCACGATCTCGATCTGCTTCTCGCGTCGCCCCGTGGCGCCTGAGCGCGTCGAGGGCGCCCCGCAGCAGCGGCTCGACCACGAAATCGTTGAACCGCGCGGCGACGAGCGCAAAACGCAGATCGCGCGCGAGCAATTCGCCCTCGATTATCTTCGGCTGATCAATGGGCACAAATCTTCCTCGCACATCTGTCGCTTGCTCGCTGGCCGTCCGCGCGTCAGTATAAGCCTCAGCGCGCAATCATTCGCCGCCATCCACATACTCGGTTACTTCGAGATCGAAGGCCGCGAGACCCTGCAGCTGCTTCGGCGCGCTCAATACGCGCATGCGCTTGAGTCCCAGGTCCTTGAGGATTTGCGCGCCGATGCCGTAGGTGCGCAGCACCGTGGCGCCCGACGTTGCGGCGCGGCCGCGGGCTTCGCGTCGAGCTGGCGCACGCTGTCCATGAAATCCCGCGGCGTCTCCTCCGGCCGCAAGATGACGACCACGCCCGAGGCCTCGCTCGGCGACACGGCGCATCGCCGCGCGCAGCGGCCAGCCGAGATTCTCGCTGCGCACGCCGACCACATCGCGCAACGTGTCCTTGATGTGCACGCGCACCAGCGGCGGCAGGGCGGAATTCAGATCGCCCTTGACCAGCGCGATGTGCACGTTCTTGTTGACGTGATCCTCGTAGCAGCACAGCCGAAATCCGCCGTATTCGGTGTCCACGGGCTCATCGTAGATGCGCTCCACCGAGCGCTCGTTCTTGAGCCGATAGCGGATGAGGTCGGCGATGGTGCCGATCTTCAGGCCGTGCGCTTTGGCGAAGCGCTCAAGATCGGGGCGGCGCGCCATGGTGCCGTCGTCGTTCAGGATCTCGACGATCATGGCGGCCGGCGGAAAAGCCGGCAAGGCGCGCCAGATCGCATCCCGCTTCCGTGTGGCCCGCGCGCGTCAGCACGCCGCCGGGCTGCGCCATCAGGGGAAATATGTGTCCGGGCTGACGCAAGTCCTCCGGGCGCGCCTTCGGCGCCACCGCGGTCTTGCACGGTATGCGCGCGATCGTGGGCGGAGATTCCCGTGGTCACGCCTTCGGCCGCTTCGATGGACAGCGTGAAGTTGGTGCGGTGCGAGCTATCGGTGTCGCTGACCATCAGCGGCAGGCGCAGCTGCCGGCAGCGCTCGCGCGTCAACGTCAGGCAGATGAGTCCGCGCCCGTAGCGCGCCATGAAGTTGACGTCTTCGGCCCGCACGCATTCCGCCGCCATGATCAGATCGCCTTCGTTTTCGCGGTCCTCGTCATCCATGATCACCGCCATCTTGCCCCGGCGCATGTCGTCGAGAATCTCATCGATCGTATTCAATGCCGTCATAAAATGCCTTCACTGTTCTGGTTTGATAATCAGCCGCTCGAGGTATCGCGCGATCACGTCGATTTCGATGTTCGCGCCGATGCCGACGCGAAGCTCGCCCATCGTCGTCACCTCGTGCGTATGCGGAATGATGTTCACATCGAAGCGCCGGCCGCTGACCTCATTGACGGTCAGGCTCACGCCGTTGATGCAAATCGATCCCTTGGGCGCCACGTAGCGCATCAACGGCGCCGGCAGCTCGAATTGCAAACGCCACGAGCGCGCGTCCTGATCGAGCGGCGGTGACGATTCCGACCGCATCGACATGTCCGCTCACCAAATGGCCTCCCAGAGGATCGCCGGCCCGCAGGCTCGGCTCCAGGTTGACCCGCGCCCCGACCGCGAGCGTGCCCAAGCGTCGTCTTGGCCATGGTTTCGCGCGACACATCGGCGAAGAACACTGCGCCGTCGAGGCGGGTCACCGTGAGGCAAACGCCCTGGACGCTCACACTGTCGCCGACCGCGATGCGCTCCAGATCGAGCGCCGCGGCGTCGATTCCGAGGTCGAGATCGCCGCCCTTCGCCTCGATCGAGCTAAGGCGGCCCGTCGCGAGGATGATCCCGGTAAACATGTTCAAGGACCCCTTGATGTCGATGCGGCGGGTGTCAGCGTGAGGCGCAGGTCAGCGCCGATGCGTTCCACATTCGCGAATTCAAATGTCGGCCAGTGGACCTTTGCTTCCCAAGCCGGTCAAAGCCGTCAGCGGCGCTGCGTCCGCCCCCAGCAAGATCGGTGCGACGTACAGGATCAACTCATCGACCAATTGCGCCTCGATGAAAGGCGGCCGCCAGCCGCGGACCGCACTCGATCCATAGCTCGTTGACCTCGTGCAAGTTCAAGCGCTCGATGACGGCGCGGAGGTCGAGCCCGCGTCCGGCCTTCGGCACACGCTCGACGCTATAGGGCGGCGGCGCGGACGGTGAAAGCGAAGGCGCGGTTTGCGGCGCATCCGCGGCGGCGAACACCAGCGCGCCGCCGCCCTTGAAGATTTGCGCGCTCGGCGCGCACGAGAGCAACGGATCGAGCACCACTCGCAGCGGCTGCCTGACCCATGGGCCGTAAGCTAAGCGCACATTGAGCCGCGGATCATCGACGCGCACCGTGCCGGCGCCGGTCAATATGGCGGAGCTGCGGGCACGCCAAATTTGAACGTCGGCGCGCGAAGCCTCGCCGCTGATCCACGTCCTGCCGCCGCCCGCGGGCGCCGTGCGCGCGTCCAGGCTCATGGCGAGCTTGAGCCGAATGAGCGGCCGCCCACGCTCGAAGCGCGAAAAATAACCCGGCGTTGAGTGCGCGAGCCTCATCGGCCGCCGCACCCACCGAGACACTGATTCCGGCCGCTTGAAGCCGCCTGATGCCCTCGCCCGCGACCTTGGGATTAGGATCGGTCGAGCTGCACACGACGCGGCGGATACCCGCCGCGATCAGCGCGTCCGCGCACGGCGGCGTGCGGCCCGTGTGACTGCACGGCTCGAGCGTGACATAGGCGGTCGCGCCGACGGCGCCGGCGGGCGCCGCGCGCAAGGCGGCCACTTCCGCATGCGCTTCGCCCGCTCGCTCGTGCCAGCCCTCGCCGAGGGTGACGCCATCGCGCACCAACACGCAGCCGACACGCGGATTCGGATCGGTCGTGTACAACCCGCGTGCGGCGAGCTGCGAGCGCCCGTCCCATGTGGACTAGATCCTGAGAGCCGACCGACGCCGTCATTTTCCCGCGTCGCTTGGTTCATCGCCCGGCAGGAGCGGCAATTGATCCTTGTTGTTGTCGCGCCGGCGGCGGTGGCGGCGCAATAGATCGACTTCCGTACGAAAAGCTTCGATGTCCTGAAAGCTGCGGTAAACGGACGCGAAACGCACATAGCCGACTTCGTCCAGATGGCGCAGCTCTTCCATGACCATTTCGCCGATGCCGCGCGAGGCAATTTCGCGCTCCCCCAAGCAGCGCAATTTGTGGCAGATTCTTGCCACCGCCGCCTCGATCGCTTCACGGCTCACCGGGCGCTTTTCCAGCGCCTTCTGCATGCCGGCGAGCAATTTATCCTCGTCGAAGGGTTCACGGCTGCTATCGCCCTTCACCACCGTGGGCAGCAGCAATTCCGCGGCTTCGAACGTCGTGAAGCGCTCCGCACATTCGAGACACTCGCGGCGGCGGCGAATCTGCCGCCCTTCGCCGGCCACGCGAGAGTCGATGACCTTGGTCTCCGAATGACCGCAAAATGGGCAATGCATGGGGCCTACCCGATGCGGGCCATTTCGTTGTCAGCCATAAACGGGGAATCGCCGGCACAACGCCATCACCTCGGCCCGCACGCGCTCCACCGTGGACTCATCGCCCATGCGCCCCAGCACATCGGCGATCCAGTGGGACAATTGCTCTGCCTCCGGCTCCTTGAATCCCCGGGTGGTCGCCGCGGGCGTGCCGATTCGAAGGCCGCTGGTCACGAAGGGGGGACGCGGATCATTGGGCACCGCATTCTTGTTCACCGTCATGTGCGCCCGGCCCAACGCCGCATCGGCATCCTTGCCGGTGATGTTCTTATCGACCAGATCCAGCAAGAACAGGTGATTGTCGGTGCCCCCGGAGACGATCTTGTAGCCGCGCTGCTGCAAAACCTTGGTCATCGCACGCGCATTGGCGATGACCTGGGCGGAATAGGCTTTGAACTCCGGCTGCAATGCCTCGTGGAACGCCACCGCCTTGGCGGCGATGACGTGCATCAGCGGGCCGCCCTGGGTTCCCGGGAACACCATGGAATTGAATTTCTTGTGCAGTTCCGGATGCGGCCGCGCCAGAATCAACCCGCCGCGCGGGCCGCGCAACGTCTTGTGGGTCGTCGTCGTTACCACGTCGGCAAAAGGCACCGGATTGGGATACAGGCCGGCGGCAATGAGACCCGCGACGTGCGCCATGTCGACCATGAAATACGCGCCCACAGAATCGGCAATCGCGCGAAATTTCGCCCAGTCGATGACGCGAGAATAGGCCGAAAACCCGGCCACGATCAGCTTGGGCCGATGCTCCTCGGCAAGCCGCGCCACTTGCTCGTAGTCGATTTCGCCGGTTTCCGGCTTGATTCCGTACTGGGTGGCTTTGAACAACTTCCCGGAGAAATTGACCTTCGGCGCCATGGGTCAAGTGTCCGCCATGGTCGAGACTCATGCCGAGAATCGCGTCGCCGGGGTTGAGCAGCGCCAGATACGACCGCGGCATTCGCCTGCGAACCCGAATGCGGCTGCACATTCGCGTATGCGGCTCCGAACAGTTGCTTGGCGCGGTCGATCGCCAACGTTTCGACGATATCGACGTATTCGCAGCCACCGTAGTAGCGCTTGCCGGGGTAGCCTTCGGCGTACTTGTTGGTGAGCACCGAGCCTTGCGCTTCGAGCACGCGCGGACTGGTATAGTTCTCCGACGCGATGAGTTCGACGTGATCTTCCTGGCGCTGCCGCTCGCCGACTATTGCCTTCGCAAGTTCGGGATCGAAACCGGCAATCGTCAAATTGGCACTGAACATGGGCGGACCTCGCGCGGAATTAGCCGCTAATTGTAGCCGATGCGACTGCGGTTCCCTAGTCTGCGCGGCGCCGCCTCAATCACCGTGACAAGTTTCGCGGGCGCGCGGATAATTCCGTTAAGTTCCCCCCGCTCCACGGATCTTCAAAACAGGCAGTACATGGCTCAGTTCATCTACACCATGAACCGGGTTGGCAAGGTTGTGCCGCCCAAGCGCATCATTTTGCGCGATATCACCTTGAGCTTCTTTCCCGGAGCGAAGATCGGCGTGCTGGGACTCAACGGGTCGGGCAAGTCGACGCTCTTGAAGATCATGTCGGGGGCGGACAAGGAGATCGAGGGTGAGGCACGGCCGCAGGCGGGCATCAAAGTGGGCTATTTGCCGCAAGAACCCCTGCTCGATGAGACCAAAACAGTGCGCGCCGTGGTCGGCGAAGGCGTCGGCGATGTGCAAAGTTTGATCGACCGCTTCAACGCGATCAGCGACCGCTTCGCCGAACCGATGTCGGACGATGAAATGAACAAGGCTCTGGAAGAGCAGGCCAAGATGCAGGACAAGATCGACGCGGTCGGCGGTTGGGAACTGGAGCGCAAGCTCGAAATTGCCGCGGACTCGCTGCGCCTGCCGCCCTGGGATGCCGTGGTCGGCACGTTGTCCGGCGGTGAAAAGCGGCGCGTAGCCCTGTGCCGGTTGCTGCTGTCGAAGCCCGATATGTTGCTGCTGGACGAGCCGACCAATCACTTGGATGCGGAGTCGGTAGCCTGGCTGGAGCATTTTCTCGAAGAATATCCCAGCACCGTCATTGCGGTGACGCATGATCGGTATTTTCTCGACAATGTCGCCGAATGGATCTTGGAGCTGGATCGGGGCCACGGAATTCCATGGGAGGGCAATTACTCCTCCTGGCTCGAACAAAAGGGGCAAAGACTGGCGCAGGAAGAGCGGCAGCAGGATGCGCTCGCGAAGACTCTCAAGCGCGAACTCGAATGGGTTCGCACCAATCCGAAGGCCCGTCAGGCCAAATCCAAGGCCCGATTGCAGCGCTACGAGGAATTGGCCTCCCAGGAATTCCAGAAGCGCAACGAAACCAATGAAATCTACATTCCGCCGGGCGACCGCCTGGGGGACCTCGTCATCGAGTGCAAGGATGTACGCAAGGCGTTCGGCGATCGCTTGCTGATCGAAAGCTTGAACTTCAGCCTGCCGGCGGGCGGCATCGTCGGGATTATCGGTCCCAACGGCGCCGGCAAAACGACCCTCTTTCGCATGCTCACCGGCGTCGAAAAGTGCGATGCCGGCGAGATACGCGTGGGTCCCAGCGTCAAACTCGCCTATGTGGATCAATCGCGCCAGGCGCTCAACGACAAGAACACGGTGTGGCAGGAAATCTCCGGCGGTCTTGATCTGATCAAAGTCGGCAACTACGAGACATCCTCGCGCGGCTATGTCGGACGATTCAATTTCAAAGGCGTGCAGCAACAGCAATTCATCGGAGATTTGTCCGGGGGCGAACGCAATCGAGTGCATCTTGCCAAGGTGCTGAGATCCGGCGGCAACGTGCTGCTGCTCGACGAGCCGACCAATGACTTGGACATCGAAACTCTGCGGGCTTTGGAAGAGGCACTGGTGGCATTCCCCGGTTGTGCGGTGGTCATCTCGCACGATCGCTGGTTTCTCGACCGCATCGCAACGCACATACTCGCGTTCGAAGGCGACTCGCAGGTAGTGTGGTTCGAGGGCAACTATCAGGAGTATGTCGAGGATCACAAGCGGCGCAAAGGCGAGGATGCCTCCCAGCCCCATCGAATTCGTTACAAACCATTGACGGGTTGAGAAACATGAGTATCTACATCACTCCGCAAAATGAACTGCATGTCGACTGCGAAGGTATCGCGCTGACCTGCCCCCACTGTCTCACGCTGACCCACTTGACGGCCGTCGCCGTCCCGAAATTCGAGGATCTCAGCCGGCGCAAGCCGAAGCAGATCGGTATCGTTTTTCAGTGCGACGCCTGCGGCGATCCGGTGTTCATCAAGTTCTTCGTGCGCGCCTATACGGCTCTTCGAATAGAACTCGCGCCGAACTACGTGGAGGTCGAACGTGCTCGAGAAACCTTTCCGCTGACGTACCTCCCGGAAGAGGCCGAAGTTTTGTTCAAAGAAGCGCTCGGCTGTTACACAGCCGGTTGTTTCAACGCGTTCGGGTCGATGAGCCGGCGGACGGCGCAATCCCTGTTCCGCGACCTCGGTGAGCGGGGGAAATTGGAATTGTTCGACACTCTTCAGGAAATTCGCACGCTCGCCGAACTCGATGACGACAACTTCGCCGCCCTGCGCGGCGTGCTATTCGGCAGCGACAGCGACCCTTGGCCGAACCACCCGCATCTCGACGCCGAACGCGCCGGGATTCTTCTCGAAGTCATGCGCGACCTGCTCTATCAAACCTTTGTACGCAAGGCGCGGCTCCTGCAAGCGATGAATTTTCGCAGATTCGTGGCGCCCTCTCCGGCACCCACGGAATTCGAATCGACTCGAGCCGCTCACATTTGAGCGCTTTAGCCGAGGTAGACCCGGGCATTGCGAAAGAGGCGCGTCCAGCCGCCGTCCTCGCCCCATTCTTTCGGAACCCAGGAGTTTTGCACGGCGCGGAACACTCGTTCCGGGTGCGGCATGATCGAGGTGACTCGTCCGTCCGCGCTGCATACCCCGGCGATGCCGAGCGGCGAGCCGTTAGGATTGTAGGGGTATCGCTCCGTCGGCTCATCGCGGGTATCGACGAATTGCAACGTCACCCCGCCTTGCTCGAATAGCGGGCCGGCGGCGGAGCGGTCGCCGAATTCCGCGAACCCCTCGGCGTGCGCCACGGCGATCGGCAACACCGATCCCTGCATTCCGGAGAACAGCACGGAGTTAGAGCGCGGCACATTGACCAGACACACGCGCGCCTCGTACTGCTCGGAACGGTTCTGCACGAAGCGCGGCCAACCTTCCGTGCCTGGGATCAGTTCTTTGAGCGCCGACAGCATTTGGCAGCCGTTGCACACGCCCAGCGTGAACGTGGAGGCGCGCTCGAAGAAGGCGGCGAACTCGTCCCGGGCCGCCGCATGGAAGAGAATCGATTTGGCCCACCCCTCGCCCGCCCCCAACACGTCCCCGTAGGAGAAGCCGCCGCACGCGACCAAACCATGGAAGCGCGCCAGCCGCACCCGCCGAGAGAGAATATCGGTCATGTGCACGTCATAGGCATCGAACCCGGCGCGGGTGAACACCGCCGCCATTTCAGTTTGGCTATTGACGCCCTGTTCACGGAGCACGGCGACCGCGGGTCTCGCACCGCTTAAAATATAGGGGGCCGCGATATCCTCCGCAGGATCGAAGCTCAATGCGGCATGCAGTCCGGGATCGTGCTCATCCAAAATGCGAGAGAACTCTTCGCGGGCGCATTCAGGATTGTCGCGCAACGCCTGCATTCGAAACGACACTTCGCTCCAGCGGCGGTGAAGATCGATGCGGGAGGCCGCATACACCACTTGGCCCTCGACGCGCAGCTCGACCGCTGCGCCGGGCACCGGCGTACCGATATCCTTAGCGTGCGCGCTGAGTCCGTGACGCTCGAGTATTTGGCGCGCCTCCGGTACGCGCGCCGCCGGAATTTGCACGACCGCTCCGAGTTCCTCGGCGAAACAGGCGCGGATCGCATCGTCCACGCCGTCCAGCGCGATGTCGAGCCCGCAATGTCCCGCCAAGGCCATCTCGAGGAGAGTCACCATCAGGCCGCCGTCGGAGCGGTCGTGATAGGCGAGCAATAAACCAGCATCCTTGAGTTCACGCACACCCGCAAACAAGCGGCGCAACAATTCAGGATCGTCGAGATCCGCCGGATCGCCGCCGCCCATTTCGAACACCTGCGCCCAGCACGATCCCCCCAAGCGATTCTTGCCGCCGCCCAGGTCGATCAGCAGCAAGCGCGAGGGCTGCGACAAATCGAGCTCCGGAGTGAGCGTGCGCCGCGCGTCCGTCACCGGAGCGAACGCCGAGATGACGAGCGACACCGGTGCGATGACAGAGTGCGCTCCGCTCATGTCGGTCCATGTCGTGCGCATCGAGAGCGAGTCCTTGCCCACCGGAATCGTGATGCCGAGCTTCGCGCACAAATCCAGGCTGACCGCTCGCACCGTCGCCAGCAAGTCGGCGTCCTCGCCCGGTTCGCCGCAGGCAGCCATCCAGTTCGCCGACAATCGGATGTCGGAAAGTTTTTGAACATCGGCCGCGATGATATTGGTGATCGCCTCGCCGACGGCGAGCCGTCCCGATGCCGGTGGATCGAGCAACGCCGCCGGCGCCCGCTCTCCCATCGCCATGGCTTCGCCGCTGTACCCTTCGAAACCGCTGAGGCTCACGGCGACGTCGGAGACCGGCACCTGCCAAGGTCCGACCATCTGATCGCGGCTGATCAAGCCGCCGACCGTACGATCGCCGATGGTGATCAAAAAGGTCTTATCCGCGATCGTGGGCAGACACAACAAACGATCCAGCGAGTCGGCAATGCTCACGCCCGCGGTGATGAGCGCAGCACGGCGTTTCGGGACGGTGCGTACGCTGCGGGTCATGCGCGGCGCCTCGCCGAGCAACACTTCGAGCGGCATATCGACCGGCGTGCCCGACAGCAAGGGGTCGTGCACGCGGATTCGTCCATCGCCGGTAATCTCGCCCACCACCGCAAAGGGACAGCGCTCACGCTCGCACAAGGCCGCGAAGCGATCGACGCTCTTGGGGACGAGCGCGAGAACGTAGCGCTCCTGCGCCTCATTGCACCAGATTTCCATCGGCGACAGGTCCGATTCGGCGCTTGGGATTTTGCGCAGATCGATCCGCCCGCCGCGCCGGCTGTGCGCAATGGCTTCCGGCAAGGCGTTCGATAAACCACCGGCACCGACATCGTGTATCAGGAGGATCGGATTTGCGGATCCCTGCGCCCAGCATCGGTCGATGACCTCTTGGGCACGGCGCTGAATTTCCGCGTTGCCGCGCTGCACCGACGCGAAATCCAAGTCGGACGTGCTCTGGCCGCTGCCGACCGAAGAGGCGGCACCGCCGCCCAATCCGATGAGCATCGAGGGTCCGCCGAGCACCACCAGCGGCGAGCCGATCACCACCTCGCGCTTCTCGACATCGTTGCGGCGCACGTTGCCGAGGCCGCCGGCAATCATGATGGGCTTGTGATAGCCGCGTACCACGACGCGATCGCCTTCCATGGTTCGCTGTTCGAAAGTACGGAAATAGCCGCACGTGGCGGCCCGGCCGAACTCGTTGTTGAACGCCGCGGCTCCCAAGGGAGCGGCGATCATGATGTCGAGTGCTGAGGCAATCCGTTCGGGTTTGCCGAAATCCGCTTCCCACGGCTGCAGCATGCCCGGAATTCGCAGATTCGACACCGAAAAGCCCGTCAAGCCCGCTTTCGGTTTTGCCCCTAAGCCGGTGGCCCCCTCATCGCGAATCTCGCCGCCCGAACCGGTCGCGGCACCCGGAAAAGGGGAAATCGCCGTGGGATGATTGTGCGTTTCCACTTTCATCAGGATGTCGACCGGCTCGATGATTCCCCCATAGCGTTGGGTCTCCGGATCCGGGAAGAACCGCTCGGCGCGAGATCCTTCGATGACCGCAGCGTTGTCACGATAGGCGGACAGCACGCCCGCAGAGTTCGCGGCATAGGTGGCGCGGATCATGCTGAACAACGACAGCGGCATTTTCACGCCGTCGACGGTGAACTCGGCGTTGAATATTTTGTGCCGGCAGTGCTCGGAATTTGCCTGGGCAAACATCATCAATTCGACATCGGTCGGATCCCGGCCCATTCTGCCGAACGCAGTCACCAGATATTCGATCTCGGCGCTCGACAACGCGAGTCCCCATAGCTCATTGGCGCGGGCCAGCGCCGCCTGTCCATCCTGACCGAGGGTCACCACCCGCAGCGGGCGCGGCGGGGCGGTGTGAAACAAGCCGACCGGATCGATCGTATCGACCCATAACGATTCGGTCATGCGATCATGCAAGAGCGCGCCTAATTCGCGGAGTTCCGCTTCGGTGAGCGTCTCCGCGGCGTCGATGAAATATACCGTTCCACGCTCCAGCCGCCGCACCCCGTCGAGACCGCATACATGCGCGATGTCGGTGGCCTTGCTCGACCAGGGCGACACGGTCCCGACGCGCGGGGCGACGGTGAGCCGCTGGCCGCGCTCGGCCTGTAAATGGGCTCGCGGCCCATAGGTCAGCAATTTTCCGAGCAGCTCGCGCTCGGATTCGTTGAGCGCTCGATTCGAATCGACGAAATGAATCAGGCGCGAGGAAACGGCGCCCACACGCGCATCCCGGGCTTGCAGCGATTGCAACAGTTTATCCAGACGGAATTGCGACAGCGCGGGCGCGCCGAGCAAACTAAGCATGTGAAATTCTACCAGACCCTAAAGCCTACTTGCGGGCGTTCGAGTCCCCTCCCGGGGTGTAGATGGGCACGGGAAACTGGGAAACGTTCGAGCCTTCCAGCGCCACGATCTTGGCTTGACCCTGCTTCTTGACCTCGTCGATTCGCAAGACCGAGTGCATGGGTAAGTAGGTGCGCTTTACTTCGTTGAACTCGGCCTTTATCTTCTCCTCCGCGGGGTCAACCACCACGGTCGAACGTTCGCCGAACACGAGTTCCTCGACCTCGATGAAGCCGAATAGGCTACCGTGACTCACTTTGCGGGCGTAGATCTCATAGACCTTGCCTTGATTCACGAACAGAACTTTAAAAATGTGACTCGCGGCCATTTAGAAGGCTCCAACCATTGTTAGCATTTCACCATATTATACGGGCACTTAGCGCAAACCCTTAGACCCGTTGGAGGGAACGAACATGACCTTGCGCCTAAGCGTTGTCAGCGAGCATGGAATCCGGCTAGGACAGAACTCCACCAAAGTGTTCGGCGTGCATGGCGGCACTATTGGGCGCGCGCCTGACAACGCCTGGATTCTACCCGACCCGGAGCGTTACCTCTCGGGAAAACATGTGCGCATCGATTTCAGATCGGGCTCCTATGTCCTGGTCGACACCAGTTCGAACGGAACCTATGTCAATAGCGCTCAGGTGCCCCTGGGCAAGTACCACGACTACGTGCTGAAGGACGGCGACTACGTTCGCCTCGGCGAGTACGAACTGCTGGTCAGCATCGACAAAAGCAATGACTTTCCGCCCGATGAAAGCGCGATTGTCGCTTACGACGGCGAGTCCGCGTCTTCGGCGGTCAAGAAATCGACCGCGAACGACCTCGGCGCCGATCTCGATCTCAGCCAACTCCTGGAGCCGAGCGATCAGCTCGCGGCGGAGTCCGGCGTGCACCCCCGCAACGCATACGGTCAAGCAGTGGCGCCCGCGCGTGAAGCGGCGAATGTACAGCAGGAGGGCGGCACGCCGTGGCATATGATGACGCGGCCGTTCAAGGTGGAAGGTAAGGCGGAAGCTGCGGCGGCGGCCGGGCTACGTCCGCCATCCACCCCGGCGCTCTACGAAGGCGATTACGATCTCGGACTCGCCGCATTTTGCCGGGGCGCCGGGGTCGATCCGCGCACGATCACGCCCGAAGCCCGCGGTGTTGCGTTGCAGCTAGCCGGTCAGTTGCTGCGCGAAGCCGTACTCGGACTCATGGACTTGAACCAAGGTCGCAATGAGTTTCGCAATCGCTTCCGGATATCGGCACCGCCCAACGACGGTCCGGAGTCCCCCTTGAACTTGTCCCAAGGCGTCGACGAGGCGCTGGTCCGCTTGTTGACGACGGTGTCGACGCGCCTGGGGTCGGTAGAAGCGATTCGCGAGAACTTCAGGGAACTCAAAGCACAGAACACCGCCTCACTCGCCGCCATCCGCGCCGCGTTCGAGGAGTTTCTCGGCCGCGTTGACCCGAAGGAGCTGGAGGAGCGCTTCGATCGAGCTACCAAGCGCGGCGTGTTCGGGGCGCAGAACAAGGGAAAATATTGGGACCTGTATGCCGAGATGTTCGCGGGCCTGGCGCAGCGGCCGGCGGAGGGGTTTCCGCACGTGTTCACCGAAGCCTTTGCCAAAGCCTATGAAGCGAAGCTGCGCGCATTGGTTCCGCCGCGCCGCAACGCATTCGCTCCCGATCGAGGCGCGGCGAGCGGTCTCGATAACGGCACGATCGGCGAGCCGTAGCATGAGGCATCGTCTGCGCTGTGCGGGGCATGCAGCGGTTGGCCCGGCGTGCGGCTGTTAGTCGTCGAAGACGATGATATCGTCGCCGACGCCATCACCCGTGGACTGTCGGCGGCCAATTATTCGGTGCACCGCGTTACCAGCGCCGAGGCGGCGCAATCGGCGCTGGCCGTCGAGGAGTACGCGCTAGCCGTCATCGACGTCGGTCTGCCCGGCGCGGATGGTTTGACACTGGTACGCCGTCTGCGCAGCGCCGGCAAGACCATGCCGACGCTGATCCTCACGGCTCGCTGCACTCTGAACGATAAGGTGAAAGCCCTCGACATCGGTGCGGATGATTTCTTGAGCAAACCGTTCGAACCGGCCGAACTCGCCGCGAGATGTCGAGCCCTGATGCGCCGCTCGAGCGGTGCGCTCGACGGCATCATCAAACTCAATCGCATGAGTGTCGACCTCACGGGCCGGCGGCTGTCCATCGATGAAGTCGAGGTTGAACTGACGGCACGCGAGTGGTTGGTGCTCGAATGCCTGGTTCGCCGCACCGGCCAAATTGTCTCGAAGGACAAGGTCCAACAAGCCGTATCCAGTCCCGAGCAGGACATCACGCCGAACGCCGTTGAAGTGCATGTCTCGAGACTGCGGGCGAAACTCGGCACTGCCGCGGTGATCCGCAGCCTTCGCGGGTTAGGGTATCGATTGGAAGAAGCGAAATCCGCGTGAGCTCATCGATCAGCCGCCAGTTGGTATTCTGGCTCGCGGTGCCTCTCATGCTTCTCGCGCTGTGCGGGGCGCTGGTTCATTACTTCAACAGCGTAGCTCCTGGAGTGATCACCAGCGACCGGCGTCTGAAAGAAGCCTCGAACGCCGTCATGACGCGCCTCGAGGTAAAGAGCGGTCAACTCAACCTCGATGCCGCTTCCAAGGGCAAGCCGCCGCTGCCTGCTCCCGACTCCATCATGTTCTCGGTGAGAGACGCTCAAGGACGTCTGCTGCTCGGCGATGCGCGGCTGCCGGTTGTTTCGATGACCGAGGCCGCTGCCCAGGTGTTTGCCATTGCGCCCATGGGCGGTCGCAACGTTCGCACCCTCACCACCCGATTCGACACTCGCGCCGGAGTCATCATCTTGACTGCGGCGGATCTACGCCCTGCCGCCGAACCCGCGGCCCGCTTTGGCCTCATGAGCACCTTACTCTGGGATTTCGTGCAGCTCGACGTCACACTGGTGCTGGTCTGGGTCGGCATTCAGCTGGGGCTGCGGCCGGTCAAGAAACTGCGCGATGAAATCGCGCGCCGCTCGGCGCTCGACTTGCGCTCCATCGATGAGTCCTCGGTGCCCCGCGAAATAGCCCCGGTGGTCGTCACGCTCAATCGTTTGTTTCTCATGCTCCGCACCTCGGTTCAGGCGCAGCAGCAATTCATCGCCAATACCGCCCACCAACTGCGCACCCCTATTACGGGGATGCAGGCGCAGTTGGATCTGCTCGTCGCAGAACCGGCGGCGGCGCCCATCAAGAGTCGCCTTTTGACTTTGCAGGAGGGGATTCGTCAATTGGCGCATTCGTCGAATCAATTATTGACTCTGGCGCGCGCCGATCCGGCGGTGAACATCGCCGCCAAGAACCAAACCGTGGGACTCGACACCATCATCGGCGAGGTGGTCGCCAAGTTCTTCGATCGCGCCTTGCAATCCAATATCGATCTGGGGGCGGAGGGGGAGCCGGTATCGGTGACTGCCGATCCGTCTCTGCTCGATGATCTTCTCAGCAACCTGGTCGACAACGCGCTCAAGTACACGCCCTCGGGAGGCACGGTTACCGTCAGCGCCGGTGAACGCGCCGGCAGGCCCTATATCGCGGTGGAGGATACCGGACCGGGTATCCCGGAGGGCGAACGCGAGCGGGTACGCCAACGCTTCTACCGGATGCCGAATTCACGCGGGCATGGCAGCGGGCTCGGCCTTGCGATTGTCGATGAAATCGCGCAGCTCTACGGCGCAACGCTCAGTATCGGTGCGGGCTCGAGCGGCCAGGGCACCCGGGTAGCGGTTCAGTTTCCGTGACCCGCGTCTCAATTAGGGCACGCCGGCCAACCCCGTCAGGTTCAAGCAAGTTTGCTTTATTAGGATGGCTACCCATGAATGCGATGTCTTACAAAACCAGATCCGCCGGCTTCACTATGTTGGAGCTGGTCATAGTCATGATGATCGTGGCGATCCTCGCCGGGATCGGCATACCGTCCTTTAAGTACGTGACCACCTCCAACCGCATTGCCAGCGAAATCAACGGCCTGCTCGGCGACATGCAATTCGCGCGCAGTGAAGCGGTCAAGCAGGGCCTGCCGGTCACCGTGTGCTCCACCAACAACGGCACGAGTTGCAACGGGGGCGCTGCCTGGCATAGCGGGTGGATTGTGTTCCTTGACTCGAACGGCGATGGGGTGCGTCAGGCAAGCGAACAGATCATAAGGACTCAGGCCAAGTTCACCTCCACCGACACCTTCGTGCCCGCCGCTCCCAACGCAACCTTCACCGTGATCATCTTCAATCGCGAGGGCTACGCAAAAACCAATGAAGCCACCAACGTGACCATGGAGCTGCACGACTTGACGAACACCTCTCAATGGACCCGTTGTCTACAGATCACGCCGGTGGGCATGTTGAGCACGCAAAGAGTCGGCACGGGTAATTGCACATGAACGAACAGCGCTTGAACTCTGTGCGTCGGCATCGCGGCTTCAGCCTCGTCGAAGTCATGGTGGCTCTCGTGGTCACCTCGATCGGCCTCTTGGGTCTTGCCAAGATGTCATCGCTGGCGCTGTCGAGCACCGGCGTCGCGAGCTCGCGATCGCTCGCCGCCATCCAAGCATCGAGCCTCGCCGCCGCCATGCATGCCAATCGCGCTTACTGGGGCAACTATCTCGCGCCGCCGGTGACGACGGTGAGCGTCCTCAACGGGGCGGTGACCATCTCGGATCCCGGTTTGAGCTCCGTCGTCAACCCCGCCAATTGTTCGGTTCCGGGTGCGGGAGCCTGCACGCCGAGCTTCATGGCCGCCTATGACGTGCAGCAGTGGGCGGCCGCGGTGGGACAGCTACTGGCCGCATCCTTCTCGACCATCACCTGCACAACGGTGGCTAACCTCCCGGTCAACTGCACCATCCAGATTCAATGGGCCGAGAATGCCGTTGCGCTCAACGCCCAGCAAACCGGGGTCAATGCGCTGCAAGCGCCCACTTATGTGTTGTACGTAGAGCCATGAAACAGACATCCGTCCAATCGATGCCCCTGCGGCGATTCCGAGATCACGGCTTCACGCTGGTCGAGCTGATGATCGCGATTCTCATCGGCTTGTTTCTGACCGCCGGGTTGCTGACCTTGGTGCAGGCCATGAAGCGCACCTCGGTCACGCAAAGCGGGCTTTCGCAACTGCAAGACAACGAGCGCATGGCGATGACGCTGATCGCCGATGTGATTCAGTCGGCCGGATACTACCCGCAGCCGGTTCTCAACAGCGCCGCCGCGCTCATGCCGGTAGCCGGTGCCTTCACGCAGGGCGGCCAATCGATTGTCGGTGCCGTCGCTGCCGAACATGCCGGTCCCGGGCGACAGCATCAGCGTGCGTTATGTGACCGGCGGAACCAACGCGCCGCTCAACGACCAGACCATCAATTGCACGGGCAATACCACCACAACGCAAACCCTGTTCGTCAACACCTTCCAGCTCGCCGCCGGCACCGTCGCCGGCACTTACGATTTGGTCTGTGTCCTGGGTGCCGCAGCACCGGTGCACCTCGTCACGGGCGTGACGAATTTGCAGATCCTCTACGGCGTGCAAACCAACCCGGCGGTGAGCAACAACTCGGCCGATACCTACCTCGACGCCAACGGTGTGACCGCGGGGCCCTACTGGAACAAGCTGATATCGGTCAAGGTCACGCTGACGTTCGTCAATCCGCTGTACGGCACGCTTCCAGGGCAGACCATCAACACGCCCCAAACGATCGTCTTCACGCGGGTGGTCGACATCATGAACAAGACGGGAGTCACGACATGACCGGTCGTAGCGCTGATCGCACGCCGCAGCGTGGCGCGACGCCGCAGCGTGGCATGGTACTCGTCACCGCCCTCTTGATGTTGGTGGTGGTGACCCTGCTTGCCATCGCCATGTTCCGCAGTTTCGGCCTGGACGAAAAAATCGCCGGCAACATGCGCGAGAAACATCGCGCCGTGAATGCCGCGCAAGACGCGGAGCAATATGGGGAGTGGTGGTTGGCCGCCGGCAACGGCAGCAATGGCGTGACCTGCAATTCGGTGCTCAATGCCAATTTAGGTCAGTCCCAGGTGTGCCAAACCACCAGCGTTCCGACCAGTTTCACGACCCTGCCCTGGATGATCGGCGGTGTGCCCGTCGGAATTACCTATACGCCGCCCACCATGAACATTACCGGGTCAGCCGGCGGCCAAAATAGCTATTTTCTTACGCCGCAATTCTACATTACCTATCTTGGGCCCACGGTGGGATCCCAAGGCTCCATTTATCAGATCGATGCCGTGGGATACGCGGGTAGCCCGGATACCGCCGCGGTCGTCGAGAGTACCTACGAAGTCGTTACAAACGTCGGATGCCCGAGTTGCCAACCATGAAAACCAAACTGCTCAACGTCGCTCTGCTCTTTTCGATTGCGGGATTCCTGCCTGCAACCGCGCCGGCGCAGACCTACACGGAAAATTTCACCGGCACATCGACCACGAATTCGTGGTATTTCGTGGGCGGCGCCTGCCTGACCATGGGAACCCCAACCACCAGTACCGCCGCCAACCCCGGCTGTTCCGGATTGGCCTACTACACCAGTCGAGGCGACACTCTCATCGGCGGCGACACCGGGACGCTCCCGGATACCACCAGCGGCGCGCTGCGATTCACCAACTGGCTCCAAGAGCACGGCGCGATCCTCTCCAATTTTTCATTTACGCTCACCGGTCCGACTGCCACAGGGCTGCAAGTCTCTTTTACCACGGTCACTTATGAAGGCGACTCGGGCGGCGGCGGCGGGGACGGCGCGGATGGCATGAGTTTCTTCTTGCAGGACGCAACCTTTCCCGCAGACGTAGGCGCGTTCGGCGGCAGCTTGGGATACACCTGTACGGATGAGACCGGTAACTACGACCCGACTCTCCGAGCTTCCGGCGTTCCGAGGGGCTACGACGGGCTGGGCGGCGGCTATGTTGCGCTAGGAATAGACGAGTACGGCAACTTCCTCAATCAGGGCGACAATACCTCGACAGGTTGGGGCTATGTCCCCGGTCGCATCGGTATGCGCGGCGCGGGCAGCACCACGTGGAGCACGCTGAGCACAAATTATTCTACTTACTATCCCTCGACGCTGACTAATGCCCAGATAGCGGCGGCCGTGATTCAAGCCTGCCAAACCGGCTACGTCTGGGACTGGACGCAGCCCACGCCGGTGCAGACAGCCATCCAGTTGCCCAATTACGGGGCGATTCCGGGCGCGTACTCGGTGTTGCCGTCCACGAGAAAAATTGCAAACGAGTCGGCGACTACCCGTGCGCAGGCCACGCCCATTACCTATAACCTCAAAGTAACCCCCAGCGGGCTTTTGAGTCTCGCGTACAGCTACAACGGCGGCGCGATGCAAAATGTCATCACCTCGCAAGATATCACCGCCGGGGGACCGTGCCCATCCCGTCCAACGTGCGTTTCGGCTTTGCCGGTTCGACCGGCGGCAGCCGGAACATTCACGAGATCATGTGCTTTCAGGCGACTCCGGCGAATGCCTCGCAAAGTTCCGCCGGCGTCAACCAGAAGCAAACCGCGAAGGTGCAGATCGGCACGCAGGCGTATGTCGCGTACTACAATCCGACAACGCTGGCCGGCTCTTTAACCTCGCAATATATCGGTCAGCCGGTAGGCGATCCCAATCCGAACGATTTGGCGGTGAGCTCGACCATCAACTGGGACGGCTCCTGCGTGCTCACCGGCGTCGCGGCCGGCCAAATCTGCGACCTCACCGGTCCGACGGGACCCGTGGCCGCGGAAGGCCCCACCAGCCGCACGATTCTGACTTGGAACGGCGCAGTCGGTGTTCCGTTCGAATGGGCGAGTCTCACCGCAGCTCAACAAGCGGCGCTTGATTCGGGCGACGCCGCGGCGGCCGCAGCCGTACCGCCGGGCGCGCCGCCCTTCAATTATTCGCGGCTCAACTATCTGCGAGGCGATCGCAGCAATGAGCAAACGCCGACCTCCAGCACAACCTTTATCGGCACGTTCCGCGATCGCGCCAGCGTGCTCGGCGACATCATCGATTCGAGCCCGATTTGGGTCGGACCGCCGAACACAACCTACCCAACATCTGGACCGATCGGTACAACACGACCGGCGACACCATGACGGAGAACTCCGGTGAAAACGTACGCAACTTTCGCGTCGAGCACCGGTTTCCAAAATCGCACCAACGTGGTCTACGCGGGCGCCAACGATGGCCTCCTGCACGGCTTCCGCTCGGGCTCTTTCACGAGCCCGACCACGTATAATCCCGCGAATAACGACGGCTACGAAGTGCTCGCCTACATGCCCGGGCGCATCGTCAACACCATTCAAAGCGCAACCTTACCGGCGACGGGCACGTTGCCCGTTTATAATTCGCCGAACAATTTCTCAGACCCGCAGTACGGGCACCGCTTCGACGTCGACGCGTCTCCGGGAACGGGAGATCTATACTATAGCGGCCAGTGGCACACCTGGTTGGTTGGCGGCCTCGGGCCAGGCGGCGAGTCGATATATGTGCTCGACGTGACCGATCCTACGCAGTTCACCGAAGCGAATGCCGCGAGCGTGGTGATTGGCGAGTGGAGCACTTCGATTAGCTCCACCACGACGACCTCCACCACCACTGGGGGCGTCACCACCAACACATCCACGTCGGTTCCGCCCTACGTCGCCTCCACCAGCTTGAATTGCGTGAACGACACCGGCACCGCTTGCGGCAATCATCTGGGCAAGACCTACGGCGTGCCCGAGATACGCCGCTTTCACAATGGCAGCTGGGGCGCGGTATTCGGCAACGGCGGCGGGAGCGTGGGGGGCGACGCCGGCATCTATGTGATGCTCGTCAATCCGAGCACCGGACCCACGGGCGGCGGCATCACTTTCTACTACTTGAGCACTTCGACCGGCTCTACAGCCAGCCCGAACGGGATCTACTATATCGCGAGCGCCGATTTCGACGGCGATCACATTTCTGACTACGTCTATGCGGGAGACCTGCTGGGGAATATCTGGCGCTTCGATTTGACCAGCACCACCCCGGCCCAGTGGGGCGTCACGAACAGTGCAGGTAAATCCGTTAACTCCGGCGGAGGATCGGCGACGCCTCTATTCACCACGCCGAACGGACAGCCCATCACGTCGCAGGTAATCGTCGCGACCATTGCAACCCCGAGCGGCAACCCTCGCGTCATGGTCGAGTTCGGAACCGGCCAAGAAACCCCGATGAGCAATTCATCTTCGGCCAAGTTCTTGAGTTCGCAGCAAGCCCTTTACGGAATTTGGGACTGGAACTTCGGTCCGTGGAATTTGAAGTCCTCCGTGATATTCGACAGCCTGCCTAACGGGGGATTCTCGGCGCCAGCCACGCTTTCAGGCGTCGCCAATCTGCAGCAGCAAAGCATTACCGGGACGTTTTCGGCGACCGTGGCCAACACCGGAAGCGATTATCGAACCTTGAGCAGCATTCCGATCTGCTGGGCCGACACCGCCGGGTGCACGCAGTTCGGCTGGTATCTCAATTTGGTCTCGGGTAATGCGTATTCGCCCGACCCCGCCATACCGCAAAACGGCAATGCGAATTACAACAACACTCCGGTCGTTTGGGAACAGATCATTTACAACCCGGTGCTGGCGGGGGGAGCTTTCATCATCAACACCACCATCCCACCGGCCGCCGCGGCGACCATGTGCTTCTCGAGCGCCGTGTCGGGTTGGACGATGGCCATCGACCCCACAACCGGCGGCGCATTGACGGCAGGGTTCTTCGACAATCCGGGTACGCATGCCCCAATCAACGTGACCGTCTCCCAGAGCGGCGTCAACGGCCCGACGACATCGACCGTACCGGTGAGCGGCGCCGCCTTCTCCGGCAGCGGCAGCGTGTCGATCATGATGGGCGGCAGCCAGGCCTACGCTTTGCTTCAGGGGCCGAACGGCGCTTTGCTTCCACCCGTCACCCTTCCCGGGAACTACACGGGCAAGCGCCTCACTTGGACCCAGAGGCGCTAGCCGATAAAGGTAATTGACTATGAAAACTCGAAAGCGATTTCCAATTCAGCATTCGCGGGCGGGCGTATCGCGGGGCTTTACGCTGATTGAGCTCTGCATCGCCATGGTCATTGCGGCTGTTTTGGCCGCGATTGCCATCCCCTCGTATAACAACTACGTCCGCAAGGGTCGGCGCGTCGACGCCAAGAGTGCCTTGTTGGATATGGCGAGTCTCGAAGAGCGCTATTTCACCACTAACAATGTGTATAGCCAGAACCCTTCGGATCTCGGCTACCCAGGCTATCCAGCCGGGGGGCCGATTCCGGTGGGCAACTACTATCAGGTCACCATACCGGCCGCAAATTTCATTGCCGCGACCCCCCCCAACGCTGGGTCGCCGGGGGGAACGCCGGCATCCTACTCGCTGGTAGCCACTCCAGTCGGTGATCAGGTTAACGACACTGCCTGCACCAGTTTTACTTTAACCTCGGCGGGCGTGCAGTCGTCCACTCCAGCTGGCAGCAGTTGTTGGTAGGCACACGCGAGAGCACCCTGCGACCGGCTGTTGGTAGCGACGCTTAGAAAAATCGCCAGCGAGATCAGGGAATAAAAAGCCTTGCCGCGCTCGCCAGGTAGATTCAAGTCGCCTTTTGCGTCAGGTGCGGGTTTAATTCCTGTACCTGCGCCTCGATGAAGTCGAGCGCCGCGGTCTCGACCTGATCTTCAAATTGCTTGCGCCGATTCTTCGAGAACACTCCGCCGTTCTGGTAGGCCATGCGAATCAAATTCGCAAGCGTCGAGCCTTGAATGTCATAGCGGTCATTGACTCGCCGCACTACCTCATCGTAACAGCTAAGATACGCGACCTCCTCCTTCAAGTCCTTGCGCAAGGCCTCGAGCGCCATCTCGTACAAAAAGCTCACACACGGGGTGGCATCGAAGTAGCGGTACATTGAGGGTGAGCCCTGAAACTCAAAATCGAATTCCCCCCCGTCGAGCCAAGTCACCTTCCAGAGCGCGCGCGCAGGCACCGAGAAGGACTTGAGCGCCTGCAAATACTTGAATTCATTGCGACGCATCGCCGCAGAGAGCGGCAGGATGGAGCCTGAGGGCAGGGCGCCGGACTGGCACAGGGCATAGTGCGCAAGGTAGCGCGACAGCCGTCCATTGCCATCGCCAAAAGGATGGACGAACACGAAGCCAAAGGAGGCAAGGGCTGCGCGCACCAGCGGTGCGATTCCCGGCGCGGTTTCGACATTGGCAAGCCTCGAGATGCCCGCAAGGAGCGAGTGCACGAGAGCGGGTGGTGGCGGAAGATACGAGACTCCGCGAGGGCCCGGCACGCCGCTGCTCAAATGATTCTGGAAGGTTCGAAACGAAGCTTCCTGAGCAAGCTTGCTCGTGACCGTGGCATTTTGAAGCTCCACCCAGTGCTCCTCATCGAGTGTCTGGCGCGCATGGGCTTGCCGCAGCAGGGCGGCGAAGGCTTCCTGCTTGTTGCCCGGCGGCCGCTCGCCCTCGATTTCGAAGGTGCTTCGCGTCTCATCGAGATACGCCCAGGCGAGCGCCCGCTCAAGTTGTGCGGGCGGGACGGTATCTAAAAACTCGCGAACTTGCACCAGAGGATCGGCTTTGAGCGACGCCTCGAGCTGCGGGGTGCGCCGCACGCTCGGACAAAAGTCCCAGTCGCCCAGGCCATTGAAAGCGACGCCCCAGCGCTTGTCGCGGATGGCCCCCGCAGATCTATTTGATCGGCGAGGCCTGAATCTTTAACCGAGGGGTTGGGCAGCGCGCCTGTCGCTTCTAGTTTTTTGGGGTGACGCTTTGACGCTTTGACGCTTTGACGCTTTGACGCTTTGACGTTTTGACGCTTTGACGTTTTGACGTCAAAACGTCCCCTCTTTCAGGGGGCAGTAGCCCCCGGCGGCTCTTCGACAGGAGCCAGCCGCCTAGCTCGCGCTGTAGCCCACGCCCCTCTACGCAGGCGACCATCGCCCGCTGGTAGTCCGAGCCGTTCGCGCCGTCCTGACCCGCCTGCTGGCCGGCCCACTGCTGACATTCACGCTTGTCGGTGGATTGCTGTTCCTGACTCTGCCCGTTCTTCGGATACATGAAGATTCGCGACTGTTGACCGGCGGCTGCCTGTGCCGGGTCGCCGTACGGCGGCGCGCCCGAGCTGGGAGCGGCCGCATACGCGCCGGCATTCGGATCCGCGGCAGGCGCGCCCGGAGCTGAGGCCGGTGCCTCGGGTGCCGCCGCCGCGCCCGCGCCGCTCGGATCGCCGACCGGCGGCGGGATCGGTTGCGGTATAGCCGTTGTAGGAGGGGTTCCAGGTGTAGTACACGTTATTGGCGTAGTAATACGGAAGACCGGCATACCAGTAGGTCGCATAAGCGAGCGGCAGCACCGGCAAGAACCAGGCGTAGCCTAAGCCGTAATAGGCGCGTGGCCAGTAGCCGCCGTGCCAATAGCCGCCATGCCAATAGGCACCGGAATAGCCGTGATAGCCGCCGTAACCGTAGCCACCATGGTAGCCCGCATACCCGCCATGATAGCCGCCGTAGGCGGCGTGACCTGCGTACGCCGCGCCGCCGTAAGCCGCGTGACCTGCGTACGCCGCGCCCCCGTAGCCGCGGCCGGCACCGCTGTAGGCATGCACCGCGCCGCCAGAGTAATGACCCACCGCAGCATAATGAGCGCCGCCGCTGGCATGTCCGCCGAGGCGTGAGCAGCCCCCGCCACCGTAGTGTCCGCCGCCGCCGTGGCCGCCGCCGCCGGAGTGCCCCTGCGCCATCACCGGCGCCGCCGCCAATGCCGCGGACGCCAGGAGACCAATCGCGCCAAGAATTCGTTTACTCATGACTGCATTCTCCGCCCCGGCGCCGTGCCAGAGCTATGAATCCACCACCCTCATAAGACCTTACCAAGTACAACGCGGTTCAACCCGCTCGGTGCACATAAGGTGTGCAAAGGACTGTCAAGCGTCAGTCGGCGCGCCACGAAGCATTGAACATAATGTAAGCCGTCCGTCCGGGCGCCGGCTCGAAATACCGCGAATTGCTCTCATTCACGATCACAGTACCGACATAGGCGCGATTGGCGAGGTTATCAAGGCGGAGAAACTCGCTAAATCGCCAGCGGGGTCTTTCCTGGTCGAAGCCGGCACGCAAATTCGCCTCCCAGTAGCCCGGCGCCGATGCCGTGTTTCGGTCATCGGCGTAGATCCTCGCCCTCCCCTGCGCCTCGAGCGTGCCCGTAAAACCCAAGCGGTGCGTAGGTCCAGGTGAGCCCGGTGTACAACGCGCTTTTGGGAACGGCGGGCAGGTAGCTGCCGGCAGCGACCGTCGCGGGGAGACAGGGCGTGCCGACGCAACGTCGTATAGGCCTGGCCCACGACCGCGCGAATGAAGGTGTAGGCCAGCCGTGCGGTGAAGCCGCCCGCCCAAGCCGCGTCGACCGCCAACTCGGCTCCGTGCCGCGCCGTCTCGCCGATGTTTTGTTCGACCGCTCGGCCGTTGAAATTCTGCAGCACCGCCAACTCGTCCTTCGTCTCGATGTAGAAGGCCGCCGAGTTCGGCCCGCACGGCTCCGTCGCCCGCCTTGACGCCGACCTCGTAATTGTTGCTGCGCGCCGGCTGTAAGCCGATGTTGAGGCCCGGCAGGCTGCCGTTGGTGGACCGGTAGGCGAGATCGTTCAAGGTCGGAGTTTCGAAACCCTTGCCGTAAGAGGCATAGAGATTCACGGCGGGAGTCGCGTGATAGAGGACCGCCGCCACCGGAGTGACCGCGGTATAGCGCACGCTGCTGTGCGGATCTTCGGCATACCGGCAAGTGCATCGTTCGAGCTCACCTCCACCAGGTTATTGCGAACCCCGGCGATGAGGCGCCAGAACGCATCGGGGTCCCATTGCGCCTGCAGGTACTGCGCGAAATCGTACACATGATTCGCTTCGTCGCGGCGCACGGCGCCCTGTACGCCCAAGTCGTCGCCCACGTAGTTCAAATAACCCTGGCGCGATTCTGCCAGGTCGTCGTAGGCGAGGCCCGCCACCGTCTGCAAGCGCGTCGCGCCCAAGCGTGCGCTGGTCGGTGACATGCGCGTCGATGCCCCAAAAATCGCGATCCAATGCGATGACTCCGCCCGGATACAGCGGCTTGGCTTCCTCGGTGGCTTGGGGTATCGCTTGAAATTGCGTGGTGGCGCGATGTCCCATGTAGAGCGTGCTCGAGAGCGCGTCATCGGAGCTCAGTTTGTTTTCGTACATGGCGCCGATCTGCTGTTGATCGAGCGACTTGCGCGTGTTGTATGCAACGGCGCCGGTGCCCGCCTGGCTCGGGTTCGGCCGCGAGCTGCGCCGCCGTGAGCCCGAGCGGATCCTGCACGAAGGGCGTTTCAACGGCGTTGGCGACGAACGTCAAAGTGGCCGCGTCGCTCAAGATTGATTCGCAGCTTCGAATTGAAATTGTCGCGCTCCGCGTTGCTGTGATAGCGATAGCCGTCGGTTTGAAAATGCGCGGCGTCCACCACGTAGTTGATGGTGCCGTCGTCGCCCGTCGTCTTCAGCGCGTAGCGCTGGGTGTTGAACGTGCCGTATTGCGCGGTGCCGTCGACGAAGTAGCCCGGCGTCGCGTCCTCGGTGAAGATCGAGATCACGCCGCCCGAGGAATTGCCGTACAGCGCCGAGAAGGGACCGCGCAGCACTTCCATGCGGCCGGCGGAGCCCAAATCGAATTGCGAGAACTGGCCCTGCCCGTCCGGCATGGTTCCCGGAATGCCGTCCGAATACAGGCGCACGCCGCGCACGCCGAAGCTCGATCGCGCGCCGAAGCCGCGCACCGACAGCTGCAGATCCTGCGCGTAATTCTGCCGGTTCTCCGCCGACACGCCGGGCACGGTCATCAAGGACTCGGAGATGTTCTCCTGCAAGCTGTCCGTTCTGAATCTCCGCCTGGTCGACGAGGTCGATGGAGGCCGGAACGTCGAAGCTCGATTCGGCGACCCGGGTGGCGGTGACCACGATGGGCGAAAGAGTCCGTGACGGCTGCTCTCGGCATTCGCGCAGACAGCCGCTCCGTCGATGCCCGAAGCACCGCGCCAGCGGCGCAGCATCGCCACCGTCGACAGCAGCGTCGTCATCGATCTCCCCGTTCAGGCGAATGCACAGGTGCGCCTTTCGCGGATGTTATGTCATCGACCACGACGACCGCATCTGGAGGGGGCCAATCGCTCAAGTCCTCGCGCTTCTCCGCCGCTACTTTAGAACGTTGACAAGATAGCCACACCAGCTAGGTCTGCAGCAGCGCGCGCCGCCGTACTCGCGAGCGCGCGTCTGTTGCTGCCGTTTCTGGCCGCGGCGGATTCTCACGTAGCGAGGCGGTGCGGCCGCGCACCGCACTCGCGCCACGGCGCATGTGGATTTCCGGATCATCATCCCGCGAATTCTCGCATTGGACATGGCTGAGCGGCGCCGAGCGCGTCCGCGGGCGCGCAGACCGTCGGTGGCGATCTACACCAACAGCCGCAATGTCGCGCTTGGCTGCGACGCTGCACACCTCGGATAAGGCCCGCGGCGAACGTCATCTTGAACGCGGCGGCGAGAAAAACCATCGCGCAGAACGCCCGCGTGCGCGCTCGGGTCGGCGAGCCACGTCGAGTGACCTGTACCGCCTCGATGCCGTAGCAGCGGCGCACCGAACCGCCCGCCTCATGTCATCCGCCTGGCACTCTGCTCGGCCTCGATGCCCGGATGTACGTTCGCCCTCCGTGATGACCGCCTCTCGGCGCCGGCCGCGCCGCGGCGTTGCGAACTGCCGCACAAAAAGCAAACGCTATCGGCAGCTGCGGCCGAAACCTTACTTTCCCCGCGTCGATTTGCGACCTGGATCAATGTGCCTGTAGGGGATTCCCTAGTATGCGATCATGCCGGGGCTGCATTAGGTAGCCAGCGCAAGTGGCGGTATGTCCCGAGAGCACGTGCCCCACGTATTTCTACACAGCACAGGAAGCAGTTCATGAAGATCTCGATTGCAGTTGAAAACTTTGTTGGGCGCGGCGTCCCTGGCGTTGCCGCTCGTCGCCTTCGCCGAGTCGAACGTACAGACCGGCGCCGCGACCTCCGCGCCGGGCGCGACCGCGCACGTCGATTTCTCGGTCGTGATTCCGAAGATTCTGTATCTGCGCGTCGGCACCGGCTCGAGCTACACGACCGGCGCGCTCACCGTCGACGCCGACCATCGATCTCATCACCTTCTCGCCGACGGCTGCTCAATTGGGCAACGGCACGGCGATTGCCGGTACCGGCGGCGACCTGTCGGGCGGCGTCGAGACCGCGGCCATCGTGAGCAACAGCGGCAACGTCACGCTGAATGCGACCGCCGCGCGGCGCGCTCTCCGACGGCAACGGCGATTCGATCTCGTACTCCCAGATCACCACCACGGCCTCGACGCTGACCTCGGCGACCGCGTTGCCGGCGCCGGTGCTGACCAACGGGACGAGCGCCAACGTCGTGCTCACCGCGCCCGCCACCAAAGTCATCACGCAGGACGCGAAGTGGACGTTCGCCTACGCGAACACCGCGGTCGGTGCCGACCGGTACGTACGGCGGCGTGAACACCAACAACAGCCGAGTGGTGTACACCGCCACGATGCCGTAACGCTCCGCAAGGGGCGGTGCCTTCGAGATGCTGGCCATATCGCCATCGTCGCCGACGTCAGCGCTCGCAGCTGACGTCGGCGCGCGCTCGGGAATGCTGCACGAGTCTCGCAGCGCCGCGCGCATCGCGGCGCGTGCTCGGCATCGCTCGCGGCGACATCGCAGCCGCGCCTTCACCGCCACGCTCAACCCGGCCGCGCCGCTCACCGTCTACTCTGCAGGTGGGCGTCGGCAGCTTCACGCAACGACTACATCTACGGCGGCCAGCCGCAGAACAACACGACGATCAACACGGTATCGCGTGTCCGTGGCCTCCGCCGTTCTCGGCAACGGCACGGCGCAGGCCATGACGACCAACAGCACCGCGGCGCAAAGCTACTGGGACGGATACACCTACTGCAGCGTGCCGGGCCAGCTCTACATCGGCGGGTTCTACCGCACCACGGGCGGCACGACCGCCGCGGCGCAAGTCACGGCCACCGTGCCGGCGGCGCTGACCGACGGCGCGGGCGACACGCTGCCGTTCTCGAAGATCCGGTGGACCTCGAGCGGCAACGGCGACAGCGGCGCGGAGCCTTTTCCGGCCGGCACGTTCGTCAACGGCGGCGTGCAGACCGTCGGCTCCATGGCGAGCAACACCTGGAACGAGAGCTGCTGGACCTTCACCTATCTGAACAACAGCGTGCCGCCGGCGGGCACATTCACGGGCGTCGTCCTCTACACGCTTGAGCGCGCCATGACGCCCCGCCGCCGCGCTGCACTTTTTTTTTGGCCCTGTCACTCGTCATAATCTGGCGCGGCCGCGGCGCGCGCCAAAACGATCACGCTCGATGATTCGGGCACCCAGGCGCTCGAGCCCGGCGTGGCCATGCGCTGGCAGAGCGCCGACGCCGCCGCGCGCGGGCGCCGGCGACCTGCTGGTCGGCACCACGACGATTCCGGGTGCGGATCAACGTCATGCCCTGGCTCAAGCGCACGGCGCGCATCTATCTGTCGCTGCCCGCGCAGCCGCCCGGGTCCGATCGCAGCCTCCTGGACCACGCAGGGACAGCTCTCTAGCCGGGACAGCTCCGGTCGGGCAACCGCGTGCTGGTGTATGCGGGGCCCATCACCGGCGGCATTCATCGAGGACACGTTGAAGTTTCAGTTCAGCGTCAACGCGGCGCTCATCGGCCGCCCGTATCCCGTCAGCTTTCACTTCGAAATGGATGAGTGACCATGCGGCACGCGCGTCTCATTGACGCTCTGCGTCTGCTCGGCCTCTCGCTCGCCGGCCTCGCGCGAGCGCGCAAGGATTTGCGGCGCTGGTGTCGCCGCCGCGCTTCGAGCTCTCCGCGAAGCCCGGGAAGACCCTGCGCAGCGTGATCGAGATCAGCAATCGCTCCACCGCTCCCGGCAAGTATGTCGTGCACACCGCGGACTGGGAGCTTCTCGCCGGATTTCAGCGTGACGCTTCCACGACGATCTGCAGCCGGGCAGCTGCCGACCCTGGGTCGCGATCGAGCGCCCCGAGATCGTAGTGCCCGGCGCCGGCACCATGCGCTATCGCTTCGAAGTGACGCGTGCCCGCCGACGCGCCGCCCGGCGAGTGCCGCTTCGCCGTGATGATCGAGGGCGCCGAGCCCTCGATCGCCCGCAGCCAGGGGCTCGACGTTCCGGTGACCGGCCGCATCGGCGTGATCGTTTACGTGGTCGTCGGCGACGGCGCCCCCGAGCTCGAGATCCTGGGACCCGAAGTCGCGACGTTGAACGGCCGGCGCGTGCCCGACCCTGCGCGTGCACAACGGCGGCAACGCTCACGGCCGCATGAGCGGCTTTCTCACCGGGACCGACGCCAAGGGCGTTTCCTACGACTTCACGCCTTCGGATTTTCCGATCCTGCCGCACGAAGAGCGCGAAGTCTTCCTGACTCCCTCGACCGCGACGGACGATCACCCGACGCTGACCTTTCCGGTCACCGTGAAGGGCACGCTCGAGTGGGGCGAGCACCAGAGCTGATATCAATCAGCGGTTTGAATGACCGCCCGCGCCGATCTCGCTCGCCTGCTCGCGGTCGGATTGTGCGCCCTCGCCGTAGGCCTCCATGGCTGAACGCCGCCTCGCGCAAACGCAGCGCCGCGGCGGCGCCGTCGCAAGCGCCGCTCCAGTCGCCGCCGGCACGCCGGCCGTGGCCTGGAGCGCCGCCAACCTGCCCGACCAGCCGGTCTATCAGGATCAATACATCGGCGGCGGCACACTGGCGCCTGACATCTCCGCGGGTGACCGGCACGGCAGCGACGATGGCGAGGGCCTCGCGCGCTCGCTGCAGATCGACGCCGTCGCGAGCGTGCTATTCCGCGACGGCGGCGGCGCCGAATCCAACATGGTCGAGAACGGCATCGTCGCCAAGTCGCAGTGGGAGACGGCCGCAGTACGGCGCGTGGTCGCTCGATGCCTCGGCGCGCACCGGGAGGCTCCGGACGCGGGCCGAGCCGAGCAGGGACAAGGCGGCGTGTTCACGCTCGAGGCAGCGCGGCATGCCCTTCGACGGCGGATGGCAGGCCGACAACGCCCTCGGCGATCTCAACTCCCCCGACATCAGCCTCGCGCGCTTGCAGCCGCGCTTCTATCTGCCGACCGGTCCGATGCAGGGCCTGACCACGGAATGGCGCGGGCCTTGCCGATCTGCAGATCGTTGCCGGCGGCGGCGTGCCCGGTCTCTACGACGGCATCGAGGTGCCCAATTTTCGCACGCTGGACGGATCGACCGCGACCGCCGGCGCGCAGTGGTCGCCGGCATCGCATTGGACGGTGGGCGGACAATTCATCGAGGCTCACGACGTCAACCTCGCCGTCGGTCCCATCGATCGACGGCACGCTCGCTCATGTCGTCGAACACCGGACTCATGAGCGCCGCGTGGCAGGACTCGCGGCGAGCGCATTCAGATGAATCTGCTCGACGGCGAAGTGAGCGGCAAGAGCAACTGCCTCGGAGGCTGGGTGGACGCCTCGATCGCACAGGGTCGCATCCTGCAAAGCGCCGGCCTGTTTCGCATCGACCCCAACATGACTTGGGGAAATCAGCTGATCGCCAACGACGCGCAAGGCGGCTACTACCGGTTCGACTACCAGAGCCGGCAATGGATCGCGGATGTCGGCATCGACGAGGTGCGTTCGGTGTCGGGCCTCGGCACCAACACCACTTTTCTCACCGGCGATGCGCGCTACCAAATGTCGCGCGATTGGGGCGTCGGCGGCGTCGCCAACGTCAGCCGCTCCGACGGCGGCACCGGTTGGTCGCTCGAAGGGCTACGTCGATCACTTGAATGCCTGGGGCACGGGCCGCGCGCAGGCCGATTACGCGAGCACGCCGACGGGCCAGCGACATCACCGCTACGTCTGGAGCAGACCTGGACGATGCCGGCGGCATCCGCCTCAGCACCGTCGCGTCGGTGGAGCGCATCAGCGGGGCCATGATCAATGGCTACGTGCAGGACAGCACCGTGCTCGGGCTGAGCGGCCTACGGCGGCGGCCAACTGACCGCGAGACTGGGCGTCGAGGGCAACGTGCGCTGGGCGACCGCGGTGCAAGGCCAGCGCCGCGCCCGGCGTGTCGGCAAACGTGTCGCTTGACCTATCAGCTGTCGCAGAACTGGCAGCTATTGGCGACCTATTACGAGAGCCGCAGGCGGCTCATGGACGCCGCTACCGTGGTCTCGCCGCTGACACCGCCGGTGGCGACCAGCATCCCCGCGCTCGCGGAGCGCGGAATATTTCTGACGATCCGCTATCAGCGGGCCGCGGGATCGCATTTCGCGCCGCTCGGCGGGGCGCCCGGAAGCGGCTCCGGCGAAATCGCGGGCATCGTCTATCTCGATGCCAACAACAACGGGCACATCGATGCCGGCGAGTCCGGCGCGCCGAATGTCACCGTGGTGCTCGACGGGCGCTTCTCCGTGCAGACCGATGCGAACGGCCGATTCAGTTTCCCGGTGGTGGCGAGCGGGCCATCACGTCATCACCGTGATCGCGGACAACCTGCCGCTGCCGTGGACGCTCGTGAACGGAGGCCGCACGGAAGTCGAGGTCACGACCCGGGACCGAACCGATATCAGCATCGCCGCGCAGCGTCCTCGCTAGAGGCATCAACGCCCGGTGAACTTCTCCGACTGAAAGACGACGTGACCGCCCACGACTGTTTGCAGGACCTGAACCTCGGCGATCTCCTCGGCGGGAATCTTGAGGACATTGCGGTCGAGCACGATCAGATCCGCTAGTTTGCCCACCTCGAGCGAGCCCGTTGCAAGATCCTGATGCAGTTCATAAGACGAGTTCATGGTGATCGCCCGTAGCGCCTGCGCGCGCGTGAGGCCAACGTCCTCGCTCAACCGGCCGGCATACTTCGGATAGGTGGTCGGGGAATTTGCGCGAGTCACGCCGACCTTGAGTGCGAACCATTCGTCGAGCGGGTCCACCGGCCAGTCGCTGCCGTAGGCGATGCGCGCACCCTGCGCCGCCAAGAAGCCGGCGGGTTCCATGTACTTGAAGCGCGCCGGACCCATATAGTCGCGTGCACCTTCGATCGTATCGGGGGCCGGTTTTTCCCATTGAAACGACAACACCGGGATGACATTCAATTGTTTGTATCGCGCGAAATCCTTCGGATCGACGATCTCGTCATGGGCGATGGCGGCGCGAATGTCCTTTCCGGGGAAACTCTCGCGCAGCGCCTGGATGCCGTCCAAACCTTCATGCACCGCACGATCTCCGTCCGCATGCATGTGCGGCTCGAAGCCGGCACCGGCGACGGCGATGAGCACGCTGCGCAAAACGGGAGCAGGGAAATACACATCCGGGCCGCGAGTTGTTCCCGGCACCCAATGCCGCTCGGAAGCCGTGCCCTGCGCGATGAAATATGGTTGAAGCATGGCGCCCGTGAGCGCGGGCGCCGAAATCACCCCGTCGAGAAACAATTTCACATTGCGGACGGTCATGCGAGGCCGCGGCTCGATATCGCCCTGATCGTAGCGCCGCGCGAGCGCCGTCACCTGTGCGGCCGCCTTTTGCGGATCACGCCCCTCGGGCGGCGTGATCAACAGTGCAAAATGCGCGCGCGCCGTGAGCTGCCCGTCGCGCTCTACCTTCGCGAATGCCGCCAGCGCAGGCGGCACCGCCATCGCGTCCAAGAATGTCGTCACGCCCTGTTTACGCAGCGCCTCGAGAGCCGCTTGCGCGGAACTCACATCGTCGCTCGGGGTGGGCGTAGGAAGCTTCTTGACCAACAGATCCTGCGCGGAATCCTCGAGGATTCCCGACGGGTTGCCGGCCGCGTCGTGACCGATTTTACCGCCCAAGGGTTCTTTGGTGGCGGCGGTGATGCCCGCAATTTCGATGGCGCGCGAATTGGCCAGTCCGGTATGACCGAACGAGGACTCCACGAAGATCGGGCGCTTGGTTTTCAGTGCATCCAAGGTCGCTCGAGTCGCCGTGGTGCCAGCGGGCAGCATCCCTTCTTGAAACCAATTCACGACTTCCAGCCAAGCGTCCGGTTCGCGCGCCTTGGTTTCGTCCAAACAGCCCTGTATTTTTTTCTGCATCGCCGCGATGCTGAGCTGCACGTAATTCAAATTGCATTTGAGCAGCGCCGCGCCGCCCTGCAGCGGGTGCATGTGGCCATCCACCAGACCCGGCATCAGCATGCGTCCGCCGAGATCGATCACCGACGTATGGTCGCCGACGAACGGCGCGGCGCCCGCGTTGCTGCCGACATACACGATCCGTCCCGCCCGGATTGCGATCGCTTGCCGAACGTTGTCCTCGGCGTCGACCGTGTAGACGAAGCCGTTGCGGTACACGGCGTCCGCCGGCGCCGGTGCGGGTGCGGGTGCGCCGGCGTCACCGGCGGCGGCGGCTTGGGCGACGGCCAATTCCGCCGCGGTAATGATTAGAATGGCGAGACATTTCTTAAATTGCATGCAGAGCCTTTTCGAGATCGGCAATGAGATCGCCGGCATCCTCGATGCCGACCGAAATTCGAATCAGCGCATCGTTGATCCCGATACGATCGCGCGTTTCTTTGGTCAAACCGGAATGAGTGGTGCTCGCGGGGTGCGAAATCAGTGTCTCGGTTCCCCCTAAGCTCACGGCCAGTTTGATGACTTGCAGGCCATCGAGCAAACGAAATGCTTCCGCTTCGCCTCCCTTGACCGCGAAACCGAAGGTTGAACCCGCGCTTTCGCACTGCCGTTTGAATACTTCCTGGCGGGGATCCTCCGCAGAGAGAAAACCGAGATAATTCACCTGCGCGATCTTCGGATGCGAGCGCAGAAAATTCGCGACCAATGCGGCGTTCTCTGCCGATTTGTGCATGCGCAGGGACAGCGTCTCCATGGACCGCATGATCATCCATGCCGTATTAGGATCGAGTTGAGTGCCCATGGCGCCGCGCAGTCTCTTGATCGGCCCCACGACTTCTCGCGCGCCCACGATGCCTCCCGCCACCAGATCCGAATGACCGCCGACATACTTGGTGAGCGAATACAGCACCAGGTCGGCGCCGAGCGCCAGCGGACGTTGAAAAACCGGACCGAGAAAGGTGTTGTCGACCATGACCGGAGGCCGACCGCCGGACTGACGTCCGCCGATGTGCTCCGAGACCTCGTGCATCAACGCAAGATCGACCAAACTGTTGGTCGGATTCGCGGGCGTTTCGGTCATTATCAGGCAGACTCGACCGCGGGTCTCGGCCGCCCGCGCCAGCGCGCGCGCGGCGGCATCCATGACCGCGGCACGATCGTGCCCCAGCGTGAAGCTGACGGCGCTGACGCCGAACGCGGGCAATGTCCTTTCGATCAAGGTCTCGGTGCCGCCGTACAGGGGCTGGCTCATCAAGATCACATCACCCGGACGAACATAGGCCCACAGCGCAGTGGAGATCGCCGACATCCCACTGGAGAAGACCGCGGCGGCTTCGCCCTGTTCCCACAGCGCGAGACGATCCTCCAAAACCTCGAGATTGGGATTGTTGAATCTCGAGTACACGAGGCCGCTCGCCTGCCCGGCGCCCGGTTCGCGGCGTCCCGATGTATAGTCGAAAAAATCTTTCCCGTCCTGCGCGGTCTTGAAAACAAAGGTCGAGGTTAAAAATATCGGCGGCTTGAGCGACCCCTCCGACAAAGAAGGATCGTAGCCGTATCCCATCATTTGGGTTTCGGGCTTCAGCATGTGATCGCCGATTTTACGTTTATGATACGCGTCGTAGCTCACGTTACCGCTCCCACCAGTTCATAAGGTGTCGCAATATACCCCGCCGCCGATCAACTAGGAATGAATATCACGTGTTACTGTTAGTCATCGCCGCTGCGGCGTTCGCCAGCACCATGCTCGGCGGATTGCTGGCTCTCAGGCTGCGCGACAAATTGCACCTGATACTCGGATTCAGCGCCGGCGCGGTCATTGGCGTCGCCTTCTTCGATCTGCTGCCCGAAGTCGATCAATTTTGGCGTCAAGATTTCACAGCCCGAGCGTGCTCCTGTCCTTCAGCGCGCTGGGTTTTCTGTCCTACCTGGTATTGGACCGAATCTTGTTGTTCCACGGCGACTCCGCGCCGCGCGGCAGCGTGGCCGCCGCGCGTGTTGTGCTGCCATAGCTTGCTCGACGGCGTCGCCATCGGCCTCGCATTTCAAGCCTCGCGCGCCGTGGGCATCGTGGTGGCGATCGCCGTGCTGACGCACGATTTTTCCGACGGCATCAATACCATGAACGTCGTCTTGAAGAGTCGCGCCGATCGGCCCGGGCATTTCGCTGGCTGCTTCTGGACGCCCTGGCGCCCGTGGTAGGGATAACCCTGACGTCATTTTTCACATTGCCCGGCGACGGCTTCGGCGTCGCGCTTGCCCTGTTCGCCGGATTTTTCCTTTACATCGGCGCGAGCGATCTGATTCCCGAGAGCTACCACGCACATCCGAAATTTCTCACCACGGTCACGACGTTGGCAGGCGCGGCGGTCCTCTACCTCGCCATCACGTTCATCGGTGTGAATCAATCCGGCAGCGGCGGCGGCCACGCCGGCCGACTGGTCGCCGCGCTGCCGCCGGAAGCAATCATGATGCTGACGATCGCCGCCCATTGAATCATCGTCAACCGCTCGTCCAGAAAGACACAGTCCCGACAGAGCACCCAACGCGGGTTCCATGCTCATCAGCACGCCGAAGGTTCGAACGGGCAAGCGCGTAAGCGCGAACATTTCCAGGGAATACGGCAGCGCGCTCGACAACAGGGCGACCGCGCAAGCCGCCGGCAATACCGCCGGCGCGAACAGCGCCGCACCGGCGTGCGCCACCCGATCGGGCACGATGACGACTGCCGCCACGAGCGTACCGAGCGCCGCAGTGCCTCCGCCGTGCGACGCGCCGGCCTTCTGTCCGTACAGAATATAAACGGCCCAGCAAAGTCCGGCGGCGAGCGCGAAAGCCGATGCCCGACGGGCGCGAGCGGTTTGGACCCGGATCCCAGCGGCAACAGTGCCAGCAGTCCGAGGCGGCCAGCGCGATCCACAAAAAATCAGCCGCCCGATGCGAAGTCGGCCATCGCGACCGCCAATGGGCCGGTGAATTCCAGGGCGACCGCAATTCCGAGCGGAATCCGGCTCAACGACAAATAGAAAAAGAGATTCATCCAGCCCATCGCGAGTCCGTAGATCACGATGCTGCGTACTTCGCGCGCAGTCGGCCGCCTGCGCCACGGGCGCCAAACTGCCAACAGCATGAGGCTGGCGATGGCGAGCCTCAGAGCCGTCGTGCCGGGCGCTCCGATCAGCGGGAACAGACCCTTGGCGAGCACCGCACCGGATTGAATGCTGATCATGGCCACGATCGTCGCAACCACGGGTAAAACAATCGAATGAGACTTGAATGGTGTACTCGGGGTCACAATAATCCAGGGGTCATCGCACGAGCAGCATCGCGTTGCGGCCTCAGCGCAAATGCGCTCGATGCGAACCTCGAAGGAGAACTTGAAATCGCCGTCATGCCCATCTGCCCGGTCGAAAGTGCCGCGTGACACGGTGGCACTCGCCCGATTCCTGCTCGGCAAGATCGTGGTGCGGCGGCTTCCGACGGGCACCGCGCTCGGACGGATCGTCGAGACCGAGGCGTATCTCGAATCCGATCCTGCCTGTCACGCGTTTCGGGGCATGACGCCGCGCAACCGTTCGTTGTTCCTCGATGCCGGACACGCCTACGTCTATCTGTGCTACGGCACGTCTTATATGCTCAACGTATCCAGTGAGGCGGCGGGAACCGGCGCCGGGGTTTTGTTGCGGGCGCTGGAACCGATTTCGGGTATCGAGCATATGCGCCGTCATCGCGAGAGCGGCGCCTTGCGCGATCTTACCCGCGGCCCCGGGCGGTTGACCGCCGCGCTGCAGGTCGATCGCCGGCACGACGGTATCGACCTGTTTCGTCGCGGGCCCTTGTGGATCGGCAGCGACGACACTGCGGTCGACTCGATCGGCGAGAGCGTACGCATCGGAATTACCAAGGCCGCCGACGCACGCTTACGGTATTTTGTGGCAGGCAATGGATACCTCAGCGGCGCCCGGCGGCTCAATGTATAGCCCGATCGCTCGATCACTCGAAGAGCGGCCCTTGCTCATCCTGGACGGCGCGCTCGCCACCGAACTCGAGCGGCGCGGTGCGAATCTGCTCGATCCGCTTTGGTCCGCGAAATACCTGATCGAGCAGCCGGCGATGATTCGCGGCGTGCATCTCGATTATTTCAAGGCCGGCGCCGATGTCGCGACGACGGCGACTTATCAAGCTACCTTCGAAGCGTTTTGGCGCGCGCGGCATCGAGCGCGAGCCGCGCCGCGGAGTTGATGCGCGATGCCGTGGCGATCGCGGCTGCAGCCAGAGAGGAGTTTTGGTCCGATCCGAAGAGTCGCGAGGGCCGTCTGCGGCCGCTCATCGCAGCATCCGTTGGGCCTTACGGCGCCATGCTGGCAGACGGCGCCGAGTATCGGGGACATTATGCTGTGAACGATGAGTCGCTCGCCGAATTTCATCGGCCGCGGCTTGAAGTACTGGCGCAGTCGGGCGCCGATCTTCTAGCCTTCGAAACGATACCCTGTCTGCGCGAGGCCGTGGTGCTGGCGCAGTTGCTGCGGGAATTCCCGACGATCACGGCGTGGGTAAGCTTTTCCTGCCGGGACGGAGCGAGCAATTGCGAGGGCGAGGAGATTTCTCGTTGCGCGGCCGCCTTGCAAGATTATCCGCAAATCGCCGCGGTCGGCGTGAACTGCACGCGGCCCGAGAACGTGACCGGTCTTCTGCGACAGATGCGCGATCACACCGACAAACCCTTGGTCGCTTACCCGAACTCCGGGAGAGTGCTACGACCCGCTCACGAAGCGATGGACGGGCGCAGCGCTTGAGGCACCGTTCGAAGATCGGTTGCGAGCCTGGTATCTGGCCGGAGCTCGACTGATCGGCGGCTGCTGCCGCACCACGCCGGAGGACATACGGCACAATAGGCTCGATACGCGCTCAATGCTCCGAAAAATGCGGGTCTCGCTTCTCGAAGAACGCGCGCACGCCCTCCACGCAATCATGAGTCTCCAAGGTCATCTCCTGCGCGCTGCGCTCGGCGCGCAGCTGTTCTTGCAAGGAATTGTCGAATGTCGATGCGTGCAATGAGCGAATCTGACCGAGGACCGCGCACGGTCCGGTCGCGAGGCGGCCGTGCCACGGCCTGCGCGCGCGAGACCACCTCGCCATCCGGCACCACCGCGTAAGCCAAGCCCCACTCCAGAGCCGTCTTGGCATCGATTTTCTCCGCCAACATCAGTGACGACAATGAGCGCCCGCCGCCGATGCGGCGCGCCAAATGAAAAGTGATGCCCGCATCGGGCACCAAGCCGAGCCGTGCGAAGGACGGCAGGAAATACCCGCTTTCGCCGACAATGATGATGTCGCTGGCCAGCGCCAGGCTCATGCCCGCGCCGACCGCAGCACCGTTGACGGCCGCGACGATCGGAAAGCGAAAGCCGCTCAATCGCAGGATCAGCGGGTCCATGAAGCGGCGCATTTCGAAATGTGCGCGTTGCCTTGCCTCTCGGGTCTTAAGATCGATCGAATGCAGATCCAATCCGCTGCAGAATACGTCATTGCTGCCGGTGATCACGACGGCCCGCGCGCCGCTGTCGCCCTTTTGTATTTGATCGAGCGCAAGGTGCATCGCGCGAATGATGCTGATGTCGATCGCATTGCTGACGGCCGGGCGCTGGATGCTCAAGGTCGCAACGCCGTCCGCAACCGTGAAGGATAAGGAACTCATGTGCAACCCTCCTCTTCATTGGCGCCAGCCGGCACCGCCGATTTATATTGTAAAGTCGCTCGTAGGACCCGTGGTACCGATCATGCCCCCACCCTGGCCTCGCCGCAAGGACTCCGCCACATGTCGATTAGACGCGGTTGGCGGCCAACGCTGGCTCGCCGCGGGATGCACCAGGGCCGCCATTTCTCTTGGGAGAGCTGATTCATGTCCATCATTTTTCGGGCGCCGTGCCGCTCACCTGCTGTTGTCCGTCCTGGCTTCGGCGCTCATCGCGATCGCTACGCCTGTCCTCGCGGATACGCCTGTCCTCGCGGCGTACGGCCGTCCTCGCGGACGTCAGCTCTCAAGCGAGACGCCCGCCACTTTCACCCCACGGGTCGACAGCTTCGATTACAGCAAACGCGAAGTCATGATCCCGATGCGCGACGGGGTCCGGCTGAAAACGCTCATCCTCGTTCCGCGCGGCGCACACCGCGCGCCCATTCTGCTGACTCGCACGCCTTATGGGGCCGCCGATCGAATCGAGAAAGACGACAGCGCACATCTTCTGCGCTGATCGACAGCAACGATGTTGCCGACGACGCCGTGGTCAACGGCGGCTACATTCGGGTCTTGCAGGACGTGCGCGGCAAGCATGACTCGGAGGGCGACTACGTGATGACTCGGCCGCTCCGGGGCCGCCTGAATCCGACCGTCCGTGGATCACGCCACCGACACCTACGACACCATCGACTGGCTGGTGAAGAACATTCCCGAATCCAACGGCAAGAGTCGGAATTCTCGGAATCTCGTACGACGGGTTCACCTCTTTGATGGCGCTGGTGCATCCGCATCCGGCGCTGCGCGCCGCGGTGCCGATCAATGCGATGGTGGATGGTTGGATGGGCGATGATTGGTTTCACAACGGCGCGTTTCGCCAGGACAGCCTCACCTACTTTCACGACCAGGAAGCGACTCGCGAGCAGCGAACTGTCTTGGTGGTCCGATCACTACGACGATTACGACACCTGGCTGAGCGCCGGTTCCGCCGGCGACATGGCGCGCCTGCACGGCCTGGATCAGGTCGGCTTCGCTGGCAAGGTCATGTCGCACCCCGCCTACGATCATTTTGGCAGGACCAGGCGATGGACAAAATATTGGCTGAACAGGGCGTGACGGTTCCCATGATGTTGGTCCACAGCCTGTGGGACCAGGAGGATATCTACGGCAATATCGCGCTCTACAAGGCGCTCAAGCGCAACGCACAACGACAATCCCAACCTCTATCTCGTGCTCGGTCCTTGGTATCACCACCAGGAGCGGCTGGACGGCAGCCGCGATCGGCGCGATCGAGTTCGGCAGCGACACCGCGCAATATTTTCGCTTGCACGTGCTGCGGCCGTTTCTGGATCATTTTCTCAAGGACGACGCGCCGCCGCTCGATATCGCGCCGGTCACCGCATTCGAGACCGGAACGAATCGCTGGCTGGCACTTACCGACATGGCCTGCCGGCTGCGCCTCCGGCCTGCTCCATCGACGCCTGAAAAGCTCTACCTGCAGCCCGGCGGCGGCCTGGGGTTCGGCGCACCGAGCGGCCAGAGCTTCGATTCCTACGTCTCGGATCCTGCGAAGCCGGTTCCTTACCTGCCGCGCCCCATCCACATTCGCGGCGATGAGGGTGAGGCGACCTGGCAAACGTGGCTGGTCAGCGATCAGCGAAACGCTGCGGCACGCACGCGACGTCTTGAGTTACGCGACTCCGGTGCTCAAGCAGCCGGTGAAAATCAGCGGCGAGCCCATCGCCAATCTGATTGCCTCGACCAGCGGCACCGACGGCGATTTCGTGGTCAAGCTGATCGACGTCTATCCGGATGAAGTCGGACGGGAACCGAAGATGGGCGGCTATCAACTGATGGTCTCCGCCGACATCTTGCGCGGCCGCTACCGCGAATCGTTCAGCGATCCCGAAGCCGATCCCCGCCGGAAAGACGCAAGTCTTCCGCTTCGCGCTGCCGACGGCCAATCACGTGTTCTTACCCGGGCATCGCATCATGGTGCAGGTGCAATCGAGCTGGTTTCCCCTGTACGACCGCAACCCGCAAACCTACGTCGAGAACATTTTCTTTGCGAAGCCCGGCGACTATCAGAAGGCGACCATCAAAGTATTCCAGGGCGGGAAAAATGCCAGCTTCGTCGAACTGCCGGTGGTCAAGGGCGGCGCCGACTAGGGGCCCCTGGATCCCTTGGATCCCTTGGATCCCTTGGATCCCTTGGTGCCCTCGGTGCCCTTGGTGAGGGAGCGTCGGCGAAGTCGCGCTCGAATCGGCCTCGTTGCCGATCGGGCGCGATTATCTAGCGATTATCTACAAGAGCTACCGCGAGACCTCAGGGCTTGTTGCCTTCCTCGCGCTTCCCCTCAGCTTGCGGCTTCGGTTTGGCGGCGGGCTTCGGCGGCGCCTTGGCGGCCGGGTGCGCAGTGCCGTTGGCCGGTACGGTCCCCGGTGGGTGGCGGTGGTCCCATTGGCGGTGCAGTTCCGGCGAGTGCGCGGCCCCGTAGGCCGGCGGAGTCTCCGTCGGATGACCCGCGTTGGGGGTGTTAGCGGCCGCCACTCTCGGCGGGCACCCTTGCGCCCACGACGCCCGGGGCATTGAATGCGCCCGGACGCGGCGTCGCAGCAATCGCCGGATGGCCGCCATTCGCCTTGGCCGAGAGCGCGGGGTTTGAAGGCCTCCTGCACGTGCTGCTGCATGGCGGGGTCGGCGCAACGTGCGTCTCCTGCGTCGCCACACGCTCTTGCGCCGTGGGCGCCGCGGCACGCCACCCGCGCCGCCGTTATAGCTCACCTTGTTGACGGTGACGTTGTTCACCGTGACATTGTTGACGTAGGTGTTGTGCATGACGGTGGTATTCACGTTCACCACCGCAGTGTTGTAGGCAAACGAATTACCTGCCCAGCGGCCGCCGACGAAGCCGACGCCGACGTAGCCGAAGCCATAGTTGACCCCGCCGTAGAAGCCCACGTGAGGACCCCAGTATCCGGCGTGCAAGCCGTATACGCCGCCGCACGAAGCCCCAATAGCCGGGGGTCCACAGCACGCCGACCTGCGGCGGTTGAACCCAGGTGCCGGGAACCCAGTAATAGCCTCCGCTGGCGAAGGCCCAATAGCCGGGCGTCCACAGATAGCCGTCCTCGGGACACGGCGGTTGCTGGTAATCGGGCAGCGGCGGCGGCGGCTCATTGGCCTGCACTTCGACTTCCACAGCCGGCGCGGCATAGGCGGCCGGAGGCGGCGGCGGCGCGACGTAGACGCGGGGCGGAGGAGGAGGCGGTGGGACCCGCACTGTTGCGACGCAGCCGCTGAGCAAACTGACTGCAGACAGCGACAGAAAAATTCCATTTCGAACCGTCAGAATGGTGGGAAGCTGTTTCGGAAGTTTCAACATGTTGACCGCCATAGTGGTGTTTATACGGCAGCGTAGAAAAAAAACGCTGCTCCTGACCCATATAACGTCACACTTTGAATATCGGATACCACCGTGAAGCGAATGTAACGCAGAATGAGGCGATCCCCTTCAGCCCCGCTGCTACTCCCCGCTGCTGCTTACTCCTCGATTTTGCGCTTGAACGTCTCCGGCAAAAAGAACAGCCCCACGACCAACGTGGCGCCGGCCACGACGATCGGATACCACAGCCCATAGTAGATATCACCGGTCGCCGCCACCATGGCAAAAGCCGTGGTCGGCAAGAATCCGCCGAACCATCCGTTGCCTATGTGATACGGCAATGACATCGCGCTGTAGCGAATTCGTGCCGGAAACAGTTCCACCAACAGCGCCGCGATGGGCCCGTACACCATGGTGACGTACAGCACCAAGATGAACAGTATCAACACCACCATGGGTTTGTTGATGGACGCCGGATCGGCCTTCTCCGGATAGCCGACTGCCGAAAGCGCTTTTTTGGCCTCGCTCTGGAACGCCGCGATCGCCGATTTGCGTGCGGCGCCCGAGACCACTCGCGGATCGGGTGCGCTGAGCGTGGTCGCGCCGGTGCGGATTTGCGCCACGGTGCCGGCCGGCGCGTCGACGCGCTGGTACGAAACACCGGCTTTAGCCAGAAAACTTTTGGCGATGTCGCAGGAAGTGGAATCGAATTTGTTCTTGCCGATGGGATCGAATTGGAACGAGCATTGCTGCGGATCCGCGATCACCGTCACCGGCGCCGTGGCTTGGGCGGCGAAAAGAGCCGGATTGGCATATCGGGTCAGCGCCTGGAACAGCGGGAAATAGGTGAGGATCGCAAGCAAACAGCCCGCAAGGATGATTGGCTTCCTGCCGATCTTGTCGGACAGCCAGCCGAAGAAGATGAACCCCGGTGTCGCCAGCGCAAGCGCAATCGCCGTCAATATGTTGGTAGTCGCGCCGTCGACGCGCAGCATCCGTTCCAAGAAAAACAGCGCATAGAACTGTCCCGTGTACCACACCACCGCTTGACCCATGACCGCGCCCAGCAAACAAATGAGCACGATTTTCAAATTGCTCCAGCGGCCGAAGGCCTCCGCGAGCGGCGCTTTGGACGTGGTGCCGAGCTTGCGCATGTTGACGAACACCGGGCTCTCGTCCAGTTGCATGCGAATCCACAGCGACACGATCAACAGCAACAGCGAGACCAGGAAGGGGACTCGCCATCCCCAGGTTTTGAACGCATCTTCGCCGATTGCGGTGCGCGTGCCGATTACCACGAGGAGTGCGGCAAACAACCCGAGCGTGGCGGTGGTTTGAATCCAGCTGGTATACAAACCGCGCTTTCCCGGGGGTGCGTGTTCGGCGACGTAGGTGGCAGCGCCGCCGTACTCGCCGCCCAGCGCCAAGCCTTGCAGCAGGCGCAGCAGCACCAGCATCACCGGCGCCGCAACTCCGATCGACGCGTAACTCGGCAGCAAGCCGACCATGAAAGTCGCGCCGCCCATGATGCTCATGGTGATCAGAAACGTGTGCTTGCGTCCCACCAGATCGCCCAGCCGCCCAAACACCAACGCTCCGAATGGCCGCACGGCAAAACCGGCTGCAAACGCGGCCAAGGCGAAAATGAAACCCGTGACCTCGTTCACCCCCGAAAAAAACTGGGCGGAAATGACGGCCGCAAGCAGTCCATACAGATAAAAATCGTACCACTCGAACACCGTGCCGAGCGACGACGCTCCGATCACCAGCCACTGATTGGGCGCCCGCGCCTGCTCTACGGGCAAACCGGCGACTATAGTCGTGTGATCCATGCCATTTCCCCTTTGTTGGTCTAATCAATCAATGCGTTGATCTTTTTATTCAATGCTTGCGCGGCGCTGCGGTGATGATCGCACGCAGTTCCGTGAGCTTCGTCTTGATTGCGGCCGCATTATCGGGACCCATCCGCAACAGCAGCTTCTGGCCTGCCGGGCGCGCCTCGAGAGCGGGATCGGCAAAGATGTACATCACATTGGGCCGCGTCAACTCGAGGGGCCCGGCCGGCTGCGGCGTCGCCAGCAGCGAATCGATCACCTGGACCAGCCGATCGTTGAAGTAGCCGTTTGGATATCCGAGGTCCTGATAGACGTGTTGAAACAGAGGATAGAAGCGCAGGTACACCTGCGCGAGCCGCTGCATATCGATCTTTCGGACCACCGCGACCATCGGCTCGTAGCGCGCGAAATTTTTCGGATCCAGTGTTGCGTGCAACTCATCGCCGTCGGCCAGAAATGTACCGGGCACCGCGACCGTGGGACGTTTCTCGAGCGGTACCTTTTGGCGCGTAAGGTTGTCGATGGTCACGACGATGTGGCGGATGAGATTGTCCGGCACGAGGTATTGCGCGACAGCGGCCGTGCCGGCGACCTCGCCGAGCGCGTCTCTCATGGGCGGATCGCTGTCCGCGAGTGCCGGCAGCGGACCCTTCGCCGCCGACTCTCCGGTCGGCGCGGGCACGGGATGGCTGATCGCCGATTCTTGAGGAGGCGCGGCCTGCTGTGCGGCGGCGGGGAGGGGCGGCGGCTGCGTACTGCGGCTGTGCAGGTAGTACGCAAGGCCCGACGCGGCGGCAACCACGGCAGCTGCAACCACGATCATCGGCTTGTTGATTACCATCGGCTCTCCCGCGCCTGACATGCAGAGATCATTCTCGCGCAATCGGGAGAAAAAAGCAGCGGTAGGGGAACTTCAGCCGCTCTTCGCCGTGCGCATCTGCAATTCGTGCCGGCGGTAATCGATGATGAGGGTATCGAGCGTACCGAGCGCATCCATGCCGATCATGATCGCAGGCTCGCCCGTGAGCTTCCAGTGCTTGAAGATGTACATATCTGCGAACGTCACACCGTAGTCCCGTATTTGAATCGGACCCAGTTGAATCGCCGGTGTGTCGATGAGCTCGCCGTTTTGCACCGCCAGCGTCGCACCCGTGATTTGATCGGGTCTTCCATGGAACCCGAGGCTGTGGCCCGCCAAGGCATCGCGCAGCGCCATATTCCCGATGGTGGTTTGACCGCCGGTGTCGATGATCGCCTTGGTGCGCACATGGCCGATGGTGGCGTCGATCACGATGAGTTGGCCTCGAACCGATCTAAATGGCACCGTGACGAAATCATGTGCCGACCGCTCGTCGCGCGAGTAGGTGATGATGATTTTATCGTGGTGAAAATCGATGAAAATGCGCTTGTTCCTCAGACCCTCGGAGCCGAGAATCCCTTCCGCCCCGCCCAAGGCGTCCGGTACGATCGGCAGCACCGGCGAGTCTACGGCGACGTCCCCGACGCTGAGCGTGTCGACGCGGATGGTCGGCACGGTCGCCGACCCGGTGACTCCGCGAAGCATCATCGGCGGCGATTGATCCGTCGGAATACCGAGCGCCAGTGCGACCATCGCCGTCACTCCCGAGCTACTCGCACCGGTATCGAGGACTAAGCGAAATGGCCCGTGGCCGTTGATAAACACCGGGGCCCAGATGCGGCCGATTTGGTCGCGATTGGTCGGAGCGACGTAGCGCGGTTCGCGCGCCTCGACCATGACTTCGGCAAGTTCGTCCGCCGCATTCGCCGCAGCCGCGGCTGGCGGCGGTACGTTGGGCGGGGAAACCGTCGGTGCCGTGCCGGTGGCCCATTGCGGCGACAGAGCGAGCGCGGCTATCGAGCAGTCCGCCGGCGCCGCGCACGAAGATGGGGCGAGTCGATGTCTTCGATCCGGTCATTGTCACGTTCTTCATTTCCGAACGCCTCCGCGTTTCAATGTGGCCGCGATGTCCGCATCGACCACTTGCCCCAACACCATCAACGGCACGGTGCCGGTGCGCAACAGGAGATTATGAAACTGCTTCATTGAAAATCGGTTGCCGAGGGCCTTTTGAGCCTTTGCCCGCTGCGCGAGAATTTCCAGTTCGCCTATTTTATACGCACAGGCCTGTCCGGGCATAACGACGTAGCGCTCAACTTCCGAGGCCGGAATTCCGTAGTCGATCGATTGCTGCCGGGTCCAATGTTGGGCGTGCAGGCCGGTATCGACCACCAGGCGCCGTGCGCGGAACAATTCGTCGGACAACTGCCCTAGGCGCCCGTTAGGGTCGCCGCGATACCAGCCCGCCTCGACCGCCAACTGCTCAGCGTACAGACCCCAGCCTTCCGCGAAGGCCGACAGACCGCCGAATACCCGTTTTCGCCGGAACAACGGTATCTCAGGCAATTCCTGCTGCAAAGCGATTTGAAAATGGTGCCCGGGGACGCCCTCATGGTAGGTCAGCGTGCGCATCTCCAGAATGCGGTAGTCCGGACCCGGCAGCGGAATCCAAACGGTACCCGGACGGGACCCATCGGGCGCCGGCGCCGAGTAATGCGCGGCGGCGTTTTTTTCGGTAAACGCCGGCTCACGCAGCACCTGCACCGGGGCTGTCGGCCGCAAATCGAAAAAACTCGCGGCGCGCGCTTCCGCATCCCGCAGTATGCGCTCGTGCTCCTCGATCAACGCCGGCCGGGGATCGGGATTCGCGGGCGGCTGAACGCTCTTCTCCAACTGCGCGTAGCGCTCCGCAACCGAACCCTGTTGGTACCCTAAGTCGCGCAACTGCCGGTCCATCTCGCCTTCGATGCGCTTGACCTCGCGCAATCCCAGCTCGTGAATTTCCGCGGCCGTCATGGAAGTGGTGGTATTGATGTGCAGCGCCGCGGCATAGGCTTCGGCTCCGTTCGGCAGGCTCGACAGTCCGGCCTCATCGGTCGCCGCCGGCAGTTCGTCTGAGAGGAGCCCACGCACCCGCTCGAACGCCGGCCGAATCCTCTCGCGCACCACGCTCTCCGCGGTGTTGATCGCCGCCGACCGGTCTTGCGGCGAGAGTCCGGCGATGGACTGCGTGCGGGTCGCGAGCGAAGTTACCAACACATTATCCGCAGGCGCGGCGGCGAGAAAGCGGTCGATACCGCCGATCGTCGCCTGCAAGATGAATTTCGCCGGGACCGTTCCCTTCGCAGCCCTGAGCCTCGCGACCTCGATGCCTTCATCGAGTACAGCTGCCACCCGGCCGAGCCGCACCAGGTAGTTGTCGACATCGCGGGCGTTGCGCAGCGGATGTATTTGACTCAGGAAATTCACTAACGACACGTGCAGTCCGCGAAATTGGTCGAACACGAAACGCTGGTCGGCGACCGCCGCCATTCGAATCGCATCCTCGAGTTGCCACTCGAGCGATGCGGCGGAAACGCGTTGTACGGCGGAGAGCTTGTCAGGTTTGAAACTCTTCACGCCCTGCAACCCCGCGCGAGCCCGCGCGACAAAAGCGGCGAGCTCGGACGGACCGAGCGGCATGCCGTATTGAGAATCCTGCGCCGTCAACTGGCGATCCAGCGCGTCTTGTTCCGCGCCTGAAAAATATTGTTGCGAGGTGGCCGCCGCCGGGTTGGCTCGCATCCAATCCGCCGCAAGCCGGTCGACGAAAAGGTCGAAGGAGCCGTCAGTTGACGACGGCGCGGCCCGCGCATCGACGCCGGACGAGACGATGAGCAGCATCCACGCAATGACAGCAATCCGGCCGATCGAAATTGGATTCACCCCTCACTCCCGTGGAAAAAGCATAGCACCGGCGGCAATTTCAACGAAAATCCTCAGTATCGATCTCGGCCTGCGTTGCCGCGTTGTAGCGATTGCCGGCTATGGTGCGTTGATTGATGAGTGTCTCGAGCCGCGCAATCGTCTCCGGCGTCAACCTGACAGATGCCGCTTGCATGTTCTCTTCCAGATGCAGGGCACTCGTTGTCCCGGGAATGGGGATGACGTGCGGACCCCGCGTCAGCAACCAGGCGAGCGCCAATTGCGCCGGCGAACACCGGGCGTCTCGCGCGAGCCCGGCATAGGTCTCGAGCAACTTGAGGTTCGCGCCATGATTGCGCGGCTCGAAACGAGGCATGCTGCGGCGCAGGTCCTTCGGTTCGAGGGCCGCCACATCCTTCAGGGCACCTGTCAAGAATCCACGCGCCAACGGGCTGAATGCGACGTATGCCGCGCCGATCTCGCGGCATGCTTCCAGCACCGCAATTTCCGCGTTGCGCGTGCAAAGCGAGTATTCGCTCTGCACGGCGGCGACGGGATGCTCCGCGTGCGCTCGTTTGAGCGTCTCGGCCGAGACTTCGCACAGTCCGATCGCGCGAATTTTTCCCTCCTGCACGAGATCGCCAAGCGCGCCCACGCTGTCCTCGATGGCGACGGATTTATCCCATCGATGCAGGTAGTACAGATCGATGACCTCGGTCTTGAGGCGTCGCAGGCTGTCTTCGCATGTCTGCTTGAGCACATGGGGGCGGCCATCGATGACGCGCCGAACGCCTGTGTCGGATTTGACGCCGCTGATGCCGCACTTGCTCGCCAACGTGAATTGGGAGCGATAGGGCGCCAGCGTGCGACCGAGCAATTCTTCGTTGGCGCCAAATCCGTAAAGCGTCGCCGTATCGAAATGCTCGACGCCGAGTTCCAGAGCGCGCAACAGTATGGCAGCCGCAACGGCCGGCGGCGGCGCAGCACCGTACCCATGACTCAGGTTCATGCAGCCGAAGCCGATGGAGGACACCATGGATGGGCCGAGGGCGCGCTGCGGAAGAGATGAAGGCATGGCCGCCGAACCGCTTGTCGATCCTTAGACGAAATTGAAATATGTAAACACGCCGCGCCTCCCCAAGAGTGTCGAAACCATCGTTTTCCGGTGTCGCTTTCCGGCCTGATTTGTGCGCACCGCGCAGCGACCGCCGCCGCGATTTCAGGTTAATATATCAGGCTATGAACCCCTCACATGTTCACCGAGATCGAAGCTCGCATGGCTAAGCTCTCGCCACGGCGGGTAATTCCGATCAAGGTCGAACCCCCCTCCTCGCTGAGCGCCGAGGAGCGCTCGGCGGTCCTTGGCGCCTGTGCGCGCTTGAAGGACCTGCCGGGAGCCCTTCTGCCGATCTTGCACGCGGTCCAAGAGGCGCTCAATTTCGTCCCCCACGACGCAGTGCCGTTAATCGCGCGGGAGCTGAACTTATCGCTGGCGGAAGTGCACGGGGTCGTGAGCTTTTATCATTATTTTCGCAAGGAGCGCAGCGGCAGGCATGTGGTGCACCTATGTCGGGCGGAGGCCTGCCAGGCGCTCGGCGCGGTCGCCCTGGAAGCCCACGCCAAGGAGAGCCTGGGGATCGATTTCCACGGCATCACGGCCGATGGAGCGGTCAGCCTGGAGCCGGTGTATTGCTTGGGAAACTGCGCGCTGGGACCGTCGCTCATGATCGACGATGAACTCCACGGGCGCGTCTCGCCGCAGCGCTTCGATGCGTTGATGGCAAGATCGCGCGAGCGGACGTAAGACGATGAACGCGCTCAAGATATTTGTGCCGCTCGATGCCTCCGCGCGAGCCGTGGGAGCAGACGAGACCGCGCGGGCCGTCGCCGCAGAGGCCGAGAAGCGGAAGATCGACATCGAGCTCATCCGCAACGGCTCACGGGGACTATTGTGGCTGGAGCCTTTGGTGGAGGTCGAGGTGGCGGGCCGGCGCTATGCCTACGGGCCGGTGCAACCCCAAGATGTGGCTGGTTTGTTCGACGCGGAATTTGGCGCCAAGGCCTTACGCGCTGAGGATCATCCCCTGGCGCATGGACCTACGGAAGAAATCCCGTACTTCAAGCAGCAGCAGCGGCTCACATTCGCTCGGGTCGGGATCGTCGATCCGCGCTCATTGAGCGATTATCTCGCCCACGGCGGCTACCGCGGTTTGGCCGCTGCGCTCGCCATGCAACCCGCCGATGTCGTGGCAAGCGTCGCCGCTTCGGGACTGCGCGGCCGCGGCGGCGCGGCGTTTCCCGCCGGGATCAAATGGAAGACGGTGCTTGGCGCCCCGGGATCCCAGAAGTTCGTCGTGTGCAACGCCGATGAGGGAGATTCGGGCACGTTCTCGGATCGGATGCTGATGGAGGGCGACCCCTTCGTGCTGATCGAGGGGATGACCATCGCGGGCCTCGCGACAGGGGCAACGCGCGGCTACATCTATCTGCGCTGGGAGTACCCGGATGCGAAGCGAGCGCTCGAAGCGGCGATCGCAGCCGCCTACGCAGCCCGGTATTTGGGAGAAGACATCCAAGGCAGCGGCGTCCGCTTTGATTTGGAAGTGCGCTCCGGTGCCGGAGCGTATATCTGCGGAGAAGAGACTTCCTTGCTCGAGTCCTTGGAAGGCAAGCGCGGGCAGGTGCGTTTCAAGCCTCCCCTACCGGCGCTCGCCGGGCTCTTTGGCAAGCCCACGGTAATCAACAACGTCATCACCTTCGCCTCGGTACCCATCATTCTGGAGCGCGGCGCGGAGTACTACCAGCATTTCGGCATGGGGCGCTCTCGCGGCACGCTGCCGATGCAGCTCGCCGGCAATGTGAAGCGCGGCGGCTTGGTGGAGATCGCCTTTGGCTTGAGCTTGCGCGAGCTGCTCTACGATTTTGGCGGCGGCAGTTTGAGCGGGCGGCCGATTCGTGCGGTGCAGGTCGGAGGCCCTTTGGGCGCCTATCTGCCCGAGTCGCAATTCGATACCCCGCTGGACTATGAGGCTTTCGCCGCGATCAAGGGGATGCTCGGCCATGGCGGTATCGTGGTGTTCGATGATACCGTCGACATGGCGGCGCAGGCTCGCTTTGCGATGGAGTTTTGCGCGACCGAGTCGTGCGGCAAATGCACCCCGTGCCGCATAGGCTCGACGCGCGGGGTGGAAGTGATCGACCGTTTGGTGGCGGGACAAAATGCGCCCGAGCAGGAGTTGCTGCTGCGCGATCTGTGCGAAACTTTGACTTACGGCTCGCTGTGCGCACTCGGCGGATTAATCCCGTTCCCCGTGTTATCGGCGCTGAACCATTATCCCGAAGATTTTGTCAAAATAGAGCGGGTGCACGCGTCCGCTTGATGTCTCTTTAGCGAGGTCTCTCATGTTGTCCATTGTCGAGCAGGATTACGGAACCCCCGGGCGTGAGAGCGCGAAGCTCGTGACGCTCACCATCGATGGGCGCGAAGTGACCGTACCCGAGGGCACCTCGGTCATGCGCGCGGCGGCGCTCTCGGAGATCAAAATTCCCAAGCTTTGCGCCACCGAACAGCTCGAGGCTTTCGGCTCCTGCCGGATGTGCCTGGTGCAGATCGAGGGCATGAAGGGACTGCCTGCCTCCTGCACCACGCCCGTGGCGCAGGGGATGAAGGTGCGCACTCAGAATAAGCAGCTCGCGGACGTGCGCCGGGGAGTCATGGAACTCTACATCTCGGATCACCCCTTGGATTGCTTGACCTGTCCGGCGAACGGTCATTGCGAGCTGCAGGACATGGCGGGCGTCGTCGGCTTGCGCGAAGTGCGCTACGGATACGCGGGCGCCAATCACTTGGACGCCCCGAAAGACACCAGCAACCCCTACTTCACCTTCGATGCCAGCAAGTGCATCGTCTGCTCGCGCTGTGTGCGCGCCTGCGATGAGCAGCAAGGCACCTTGGCGCTGACGATTCAGGGGCGTGGATTCGACTCCAAGGTTGCCGCCAGCCAGGACGTCTCCTTCATGGACTCCGAGTGCGTCTCGTGCGGTGCCTGCGTGCAGGCCTGCCCCACCGCCACACTCTCGGAGAACACACTGATCCAGAAGGGCCAGGCCGAGCACAGCATTACCACGACCTGCGCCTATTGCGGAGTGGGCTGCTCGTTTCGCGCTGAGATGCAGGGCGAGGAAGTGGTGCGCATGGTGCCGAACAAGGACGGGCATGCGAATCACGGGCACTCCTGCGTCAAGGGTCGCTTTGCGATCGGCTACGCGACGCATGCGGATCGGATCATGAAGCCGATGATCCGCTCGAAGATCAGCGACCCGTGGCGCGAAGTCTCGTGGGACGAGGCCATCGGCTATGCGGCAGCCGAGCTGAAACGCATTCAAGCCAAGCATGGTCGCGACTCGATCGGCGCCATCACCTCCTCGCGCTGCAGCAACGAGGAGACCTATTTGGTGCAAAAATTGGTGCGCGCGGGTTTTGGCAATAATAACGTCGACACCTGCGCACGCGTGTGCCATTCCCCCACCGGTTACGGCCTGAAGAATACGATCGGGGAATCCGCCGGCACCCAGAACTTTGATTCCGTGATGCAGGCCGATGTGATTTTCGTGATCGGCGCGAACCCCACGGATGGTCATCCGGTGTTCGCGTCGCAGATGAAGCGGCGCCTGCGTCAGGGAGCGAAGCTCATCGTCGCCGATCCGCGGCAAATCGATCTGGTGCGCACGCCGCACATCGCCGCCGAATATCACTTGAAGCTCCGGCCGGGAACCAACGTGGCGCTGATCAACTCCGTCGCCCACGTCGTCGTCACCGAGGGACTGGTCAAGGAAGAGTATGTGCGCGAGCGCTGCGAACCCGAGGCTTTCGAGAAATGGCGCACCTTTATCGCGCTGCCGAAAAACTCGCCCGAGGCGATGCAAGAGATCACCGGCGTGCCGGCGAGCGAGGTGCGTGCGGCGGCACGTCTCTACGCAACGGCGGGCAACGGGGCTATTTACTACGGTCTCGGCGTCACCGAACACAGTCAGGGATCGACCATGGTGATGGGCATTGCGAACCTTGCCATGGCCACCGGCAACGTCGGTCGCGAAGGAGTCGGGATCAACCCGCTGCGCGGCCAGAACAATGTCCAAGGTTCCTGCGACATGGGCTCCTTTCCGCACGAGTTTCCCGGCTACCGCCATGTCTCGGACGACACGGTGCGGCACTTATTCGAGGGCGCTTGGGGGGTCAACTTGCTCAATGAGCCGGGCCTGCGCATTCCGAACATGTTCGAAGCGGCGCTCGATGGCGACTTCAAGGGCCTGTATATCGAGGGCGAGGACATCGCGCAGTCGGATCCCAATACCCAGCACGTCACGGCGGCACTGACCTCGATGGAGTGCATCATCGTGCAGGACTTGTTCCTGAACGAGTCGGCCAAGTTCGCGCACGTGTTCCTCCCCGGCTCCTCGTTCTTGGAGAAAGACGGGACCTTCACGAACGCCGAGCGGCGCATCTCGCGCGTGCGCAAAGTGATGCAACCCAAGTCCGGCTACGCCGATTGGGAAATCACCCAGCTCCTATCCAATGCAGTGGGCTTCCCGATGAATTACGCTCATCCGTCCGAAATCATGGATGAGATCGCACGCTTGACACCGACTTTCACCGGCGTGAGCTACGCCCGCATCGACGAGCTCGGCAGCATCCAGTGGCCCTGCAACGCGGCCCATCCCGAGGGCACTCCGACCATGCACATCGGTCAGTTCGTGCGCGGAAAGGGTAAGTTCCTGATCACCGAGTACGTGCCGACCCAGGAGAAGGTCAACGCCAAGTACCCGCTGATCTTGACTACCGGCCGCATCTTGAGCCAGTACAACGTCGGCGCCCAGACGCGGCGCACCGAGAACAATCGCTGGCACGATGAGGATCGTTTGGAGATACACCCGAACGACGCCGAAGAACGCGGCATTGCGGAGGGCGATTGGGTAGGGATCGCGAGCCGTGCCGGCGACACGGTGCTGCGCGCGCGCGTTAGCGAACGGGTGCAGCCGGGCGTGGTTTACACCACTTTTCACTTCCCCGAGTCCGGCGCGAACGTGATCACCACCGAAAACTCCGACTGGGCCACCAACTGCCCCGAGTACAAGGTCACGGCCGTGCAGGCTACCCGCGTCTCTCAGCCTTCCGAGTGGCAGAAGCGCTTTCGCGAGTTCAGCGACACTCAGGAGGCGCTGTTGAAGAGCGCCGGCGCCGATGTGTTCGCCGGCAAGTAGCAGCGCATCATGACGGATGCCGCGCACCTGGTGCGGATGGCGAATGACATCGGCAACTTCTTTCGTTCAGAACCTGTTCACAAGGAAGCCGTTGCCGGTGTCGCCAATCACATCGCGAAGTTCTGGACGCCGCGCATGCGCCGGAAACTCGCCGACTACTTGAAGGAACACGGCACTGAAGTTCTCGATGAGCTGCCGCGCGAGGCCGTGCGTGAGCTCGCCGAACATCCGGGCGACAAGCCTTCGAAGGAACCGCCGGGCGGCGACGCCGGCTAGCGGCGGTAGCCGTCTTCCGCTAGCGCTCGGTCAATGTTCTCACGTGCGCTACTGCACTGCGGCCGAGCGCCGACAGGTTGTAGCCTCCTTCGAGCATCGACACCACGCGCTTTTGCGAGTGGCGCGCGGCCAGCGCCATCAACTCGCGCGTCAGCCACGCATAATCGTCCTCGACCAATGCCATACCGCCGAGCAAGTCCTCTCGATGGGCATCGAATCCCGCAGAAATCAGGATCATCTGCGGCTTGAATTCCTCCAAGGCCGGCAGCCAATCCTGTTGCAGTGCCCTCTTCGCCGCCGCACCGCCGCTGCCGGCCGCGAGCGGCACGTTGATCATGTTCGGTGCCGGATTCACGGTGCCGCTATTCGGATAAAACGGGTGCTGAAAAAAGCTCGCCATCACGACGCGCTCGCGCCATTCCGGCGCGCTGAACATGTCCTCCGTACCGTTGCCGTGATGAACGTCGAAGTCGATGATTGCCACTCGCTCGAGACCCTTGGCCTCGAGCGCGTAGGCGGCGGCAACGGCGACGTTGTTGAAGATGCAGAAGCCCATCGGCCGCGCCTGCGTCGCATGATGGCCGCAGGGGCGCACCGCGCAGAATGCGTTTTGTGCGCGGCCGGCCATCACTTCATCGACCGCCAACAGACCCGCACCGGCCGCGCGCCGGGCAGCCGCAAGACTGTATGGATTCATGGCTGTGTCGGGATCGAGCTGCACGTAGCCCTCCACCGGTGCATTCTCGAAAATCAAGTCGACATACGAGGAGCGGTGCACTCGTTTGAGATCGGCGGCCTGCGCGAGCGGCGCCTCCAAGCAGCGAAGTTCCTCCTGGAGGCCGGAGGTGCGTATGTGCTCATTGATCGCACTGAGACGGTCGGGATTCTCGGGATGGCCTGCACCCATTTCATGGCGGAGGCAGTCGGCGTGGGTTATGTAGGCCGTGGTCATAGGTGATCCTGGAAGGGACGAGCCCCTAGGGGAGTGTACAGACCGAGGTTGCGGCCCCGCTCTTGCACGAGCGCCAAAACGGCGTCGATGGTCGGCGTCGCCACTCGCGTGAGTCGCGCGAGCTCTTGGACGGCCGTCACGAGCGCATCGATTTCCAAGGAGCGGCCGCGCTCCAAATCCTGCAGCATCGACATTTTATGGGCGCCGATCGAGCCGGCCGCCGCGAGCAGACGGTTCATCATTTCGGTTGGGATCAGGATGCCGAGCGCCTCATTGACCGCCTTGGTCTCGAACATCATCGTTCTACACAGACTGGAGAGGTCCGGCAGCCCGGTCATCCGGTCGAGGGTAGCGCCCGTCAGCGCACTAATGGGATTGAAGCATACATTGGCCCAGAGCTTGAGCCAGATGCTCCAACGTATGTTGTCGCGCACCGGCGCGTCGAACCCTGCTTCGATGAGCGCCCTCGCGAGAGCCGCCACTCTTTCCGACGCGGCTCCATCGGGCTCGCCGATGGTAAAGCGCTTCAACGCGTGATGCTGGATGACGCCCGGCGAAACGACTTCGCAGGCTGGCTCGACCACACAGCCGATCACGCGTTGCGGTTGGATCGAGTCCCACTGCCGCCCGTCGAAATCCACTGATGCCAGGCGGTGACCCTCGTAACGGCCGCCGGACTTGTAGAAGTACCACCACGGAACTCCGTTCATCGCGGTCAACACGGCGGTCTGGGCCCCTAGCAGCGGCGCGAAACTGCGCGCGTTCTCGTACGCTTGGTGCGCCTTGAGCGTGCAAATGACGAAGTCCTGCGGACCAAAGAGCCTCGGATCCTCGCTCGCGGCGACGGCGGCCACTTTTTCGCGGCCGTCGATCTTGAGTCTGAGCCCGTGCTCCTGAATGGCTCGCAAATGTGCGCCGCGCGCGATGACGCATACTTCGTGTCCCGACAGCGCCAATTCGACCGCGAGCATGCCGCCGATGGCGCCCGCGCCGTAGATGCAAAATCTCATTAGCCCGCGCTCAAGTCCACTCGAGCAGTTCCCAGCGATAACCGGACTCGTTGTAGGGCGTATCGACGGATGAGTCTTCGATGTAGTAGCTGCCCGCGCTCTCGCGCGCGACCCACCTGCCAACCTCGGGTGCGAACCACACGGTCTCCTCGCGCTGACACGCGGAGTGCGAGAAGTCGACCGATCTGAAGTTGATCATGTTGGAGAATCGCAGAACCTTGAAGCTCCCAGCCGGCACCGTAATCCTCTCCCAATTGCGAGCCGTCATGGTCTGTTCCCAGGGCAAACCATCTTCGTTGCTTGGCGTCTTGTACTTCGTATTGATGTAGATACGCCAGCCAGGCACCAACTGGTTCGGCCACAGAGGAATCGGCGTCTCATAGACCTGGACTTGGCTCCAGTGGGGGTCCACCAGCACCTTGCCCCACGGATCTTGAATCTCGCTCGGCAAGGGGCCGGTGAGCGTCTCGCGGTGTGGAACATATTTCCGCAGCCAACTAGTGCCCCAGGACGAGTTGGCGGTCTGTGCGGCCTTGGCGGCCTCGCTGCGAGAATCAATATCGATGGTGCTGCCGACCGCGGCGACGAGATCGGTTTGATCGTCGATGAGCGAATGGGTGTAGAGGTCTCGCTTGGCGTAATGCCACGATTGCCCCACCGCCGGCGGGCGAATTCCAGGCGCTGAAGCGGCTTCGCCGGAATTAGTACCGGAGCGGTGCGTCGCGCATCCGACCGACAGTGCAGCCGAGGAAATCAAGAAGGATCGCCGAGTCACACGAGGCATGCTCCACCCCAAATTGCGTTTCTCTCCCGCCGCCGCTTAAGGCCCGCCGATTTGTTTATAATAATAATCAATTCATGGTTAAGCCAGCGGCACGTCGACGACGAACGGCGCCCAAGGGGATCAAATGGTGCCTCGTGAGATGCAGGTGGTCGAGATCGCAGCGCCGGGCGGCCCGGAACAGCTGAAAATTGCGATGCGCCCCGTGCCGCAGCCCGGCGAGGGCGAGGTGCTGGTGCGGGTCGCGGCGGCCGGAGTGAATCGTCCCGACGTCATGCAGCGAGAAGGCCGTTACCCGCCGCCGCCGGGAGCCTCGGATATTCCCGGCCTGGAAATCTCGGGCGAAATCGTGGCGATGGGAGCGAACGTGTCGGGCTTGGCCATCGGGGCGAAAATCACGGCCCTGCTCCCGGGCGGCGGCTACGCCGCTTATGCTGTTGCGGCGGCGCCCCTGTGCCTGCCGGTGCCGGATGGTTTGAGCATGGTTGAGGCGGCGGCGTTGCCCGAAACGTTTTTCACCGTGTGGACCAACTTATTCGATCGCGGCCGGTGCCAGCCCGGCGAGACCGTGCTGATCCATGGCGGCACCAGCGGCATCGGCACGACCGCGATACAACTCGCCGCGGCCTGGGGAGCGCGAGTGTTCGCGACCGCCGGCAGCGCCGACAAGGCTCGCGCCTGCGAGCGGTTAGGCGCCGTCCGAGGGATCGACTACCGCACCGAGGATTTCGTCGAAGTCATCCGCCAGGAAACGGCGGGACGCGGAGCGGATGTCATTCTGGACATGGTGGGCGCGAGTTATCTTTCGCGCAATTTGGAAGCCGCGGCGGTCGAGGGGCGCCTCGTGGTCATCTCCCTCATAGGCGGTGCGCGGGCGGAAATCAACTTGGGCACCATCATGGCTAAGCGGCTGACCCTGACCGGCTCGACGCTTGCGGGCACGCACCGTCCCGCAGAAGGCGATGGTCGCTGATGCGGTACGGCGAAATGTCTGGCCGCTGCTGGCGGCGGGCCGCGTGCGGCCCATCATCTATAGAACTTTTCCTCTTGCCGAGGCGAGCGAGGCCCATCGGCTGATGGAAACATCGCAGCACATCGGCAAAATAGTCTTGACCGTCTAAGCGAGTGCCGACCCCGCCTTGCGCTCGCGCCATGACGTCATTGGAATACCGCAATCGCGTGATATATCAATCGCGTGCTATATTGCGCGCCGCAATCCATGGAGCGCGCGGCCTTGGTCCCGCACTCGGCTAGAAAAACCCGCCTCATCAATCCACCGCCACATTGGGAGTAAACGTGCGTTCCGACATCGAGATCGCCCAAAGCGCAACCCTGAAGCCGATCGCCGAGATCGCCGCCCGCCTCGGCATCCCCGCCGCGAGCGTCGAGAACTACGGCCACTATAAGGCCAAGATCGCCCTCGACTATATCGACAGCCTCAAGGACAAGCCCGACGGCAAGCTGATACTGGTGACTGCCTTGAGCCCGACGCCGGCCGGCGAGGGCAAGACCACGACCACGGTCGGACTCGGCGATGCGCTGAACAAGATCGGCAAAAAGACCGTCATTTGCCTGCGCGAACCGAGCTTGGGACCGGTGTTCGGCATGAAGGGCGGAGCCGCCGGCGGCGGCTTGGCTCAGGTCGTGCCCGATGGAGGACATCAATCTTCACTTTACCGGGGACTTCAGCGCCATCGGGCTCGCGCACAACCTACTGTCGGCGCTGATCGACAACCACATCTATCACGGCAACGAGCTGGGGTTCGACGTACGGCGCATCGCTTGGAAGCGCGTAGTCGACATGAACGATCGCGCGCTGCGCGACATCGTCGTGGGTCTCGGCGGATCCGCCAACGGCTACCCGCGCGAGGACGGCTTCGACATCGTCGTGGCGTCCGAGGTGATGGCCATTTTCTGCCTGTCCCGCAGCCTCGTCGATCTCAAGCAGCGGCTCGGCAACATCGTGGTCGGCTACCGGCGCGACTTGAGCGCGATTCGGGCGCGCGACCTCAACGCTCAGGGCGCGATGACGGTGCTGCTCAAAGAGGCTCTGAAGCCGAACCTCGTGCAAACCCTGGAGAACAACCCGGCCTTCATTCATGGCGGCCCGTTTGCCAACATCGCGCACGGCTGCAACTCGGTGCTCGCGACCGCCACCGCTTTGAAGCTCGCCGATTACGTCGTGACCGAGGCGGGTTTCGGCGCCGATCTCGGCGCTGAGAAATTCATCGACATCAAGTGCCGCAAATCTGGACTACGTCCGGCGGCTGTGGTGATCGTCGCGACCATCCGCGCACTGAAGTATCACGGCGGCTGCGACCTTAAGCAGATCAACACGGAAAACCTCGCGGCCCTCGAGAAGGGCATCGCCAATTTGGAGCGCCACGTCAACAACGTCCGCAACCACTACGGTCTGCCGTGCGTCGTCTCGGTCAACCACTTCACCGCCGACACGGCCGCGGAGCACGCGCTGCTCGCCAAGACGATGGCAAGCCTCGACGTGCCGCTGGTGCTCGCGCGGCATTGGGCCGAAGGCGGTGCCGGCGCCATCGATGTCGCCCGCAAGGTCGTCGAGATCGTGGAGCAAGGAAAGTCGAACTTCCGTTTCGTCTACGACGAAAAGCAGACGCTGTGGGACAAGGTCAAGGCCGTCGCCACGAAGATCTACGGCGCCGCCGACATTTCGGCGGACGCCAAGATTCGGGCGCAGATCGACAAACTGCAGGCGGATGGCTACGGGCATTACCCCGTTTGCATCGCCAAGACGCAGTACTCGTTCTCGACCGATGCCGCGCGCGCGCGGCGCGCCGAGCGGGCACATCGTCAATATCCGCGAGGTGCGGCTCGCCGCCGGCGCGGAGTTCATCGTGGTGGTCTGCGGCGACGTCATGACCATGCCGGGACTGCCGAAAGTGCCGTCGGCCGATCGGATCGACATCGACGCGCAGGGCCGGGTCGTCGGCCTGTTCTAGCGCCGCGAGGTCGCTTCACGATCAATCGCATGGGCCGTGACGCCGCGGGTCTTGCTCATGCGCCGAGAACGTGCCGACGCGCGAGACCCGTCGCGGCGCAAAACTCCGCGGCCTTGAGTTTCTTGCCGTCCTCGAATCGAAGCGCGAACACTTCGATCTGGCCGCCCTGTGCCGAGACGAACAGGCTTTGGTCGGAGATCGCGGTGACGCTGCCGATGGCGTCCCTTGACTTGCGGAAAAGGTCCGCGCCGGGTGCTTGCGCGCGTCGAACAATCTGCAGCTTCTTGCCGTTGAACAGCGTCCAGGCGGCCGGTGCCGGATTGCAGCCGCGGATCAGGTTGTAGACCAGGTCCACGTGGTTGTGCCAGTTGATGCGCGCTTCGGCATCGCGGCACCAACCCTCGTAGCTCGCCTGCGATTCATCCTGACCGTACGCTGACCGCGCGCCCGCTCACGACCAGGTCGGCCGCTTCCTGAAGCGCCGCGATGCCCATCGGGAACAGCCGGTCGAAATACACGGTTCCGAGCGTGTCATCGGGACCAATCGGCGTTTCCTTTTGCAGCAGGATCGGGCCCTTCGTCGAGGCCGTCGGTCGGCCGGAAGATCGTGAGCCCCGTACGCGTGTCGCCGCGGATGATGGGCCAGTTGATGGAACTCGGTCCCCGGTAGCGCGGCAACAGCGACGGGATGGAATTGAATCGTGCCGTGCCGCGGGATGGCCGTGAAGTCCTCCGGCGCGAACTGCAGCACGTACGCCATGACGCCGAGATCGACATCGAGCGCCACGCAAGGCCTCCAGCGCCTCGGCGCTCTTGAGGGAGGGGAGCTGGAACAGCGGCAATGCCCCGCTGCTCGGCCGCCAACCCGCAGCGGATCGGGCGCGGCACCGGGCTTCTCCGGAGCGCAGAACACGCCCGCGACGGTATCGCCGCGCTCGAGGAAGGCATCCAGCACCGATTTGCCGAATTTCTGTTGTCCGATGATGGCAATTCGCATAGCTGCGTACCCCCCTGCGACTCGCGGACAGGTTCTTAGCCTAGGCATGATATCTCATATATCATAGGTCTGAATCTGCGGGTCCAATTGCTGAAAGCTGCCCGCGCAAATGCCGTCGTCGTCTGTCGCGTATCATAACGCCTGCAGCCCCAACTAAAGGAGTATCTCATGGCTGGTCGCAATTTCCTGTTCGTTCCCGGACCCACCAACGTTCCCGACCGCGTCATGCGCGCCATGGTGGTTCGCGATGGAGGATCACCGCTCGCCGATTTTCCCGGAACTGACTCGCGCCTGCCTGAGCGCGTTTGAAGCCGATATTCAAGACCACGACCGGCACCCCGATCATGTTTCCCTCCTCCGGCACCGGCTGCTGGGAGGCTGCGCTGACCAACTGCCTGAATCCGGGCGACAAGGTTCTGGCGTCGCGCTTCGGCCAATTCAGCCATCTGTGGGTCGACATGTGCCGCGGCTGGGCTTCGAGGTCGAGGTGCTCGAAACGCCCTGGGGCGAAGGCGCGCCGGTCGAGCGCTACCTGGCCTCGCTCGAGCGCCGACAAGCAGCACAAGATCAAGGCCGTGCTGGTGTGCCAGAACGAGACCGCCACCGGCGTGACCAGCGATGTCGCCGCCATTCGCCAGGCGATGGACAGCGTCAAGCATCCGGCGCTGCTGTTCGTCGATTCGGTGAGCGCGCTGGCGAGCATCGATTTCCGCATGGACGAATGGGGCGTCGACGTCTGCGTCAGCGGCTCGCAGAAGGGATTGATGCTGCCCGCCGGCCTCGGCGTGACCTGCGTCAGCCAGAAGGCGCTCGAGGCGGCCAAGACCGCCAACTCGCGGCGCTGCTATTTCGACTACGCGCGACATGGTGCAAGCCAACGCGTCGGGCTATTTCCCGTACACGCCCTCGGTGCCGATGCTGTACGGCCTGCGCGAGTCGCTGGCCATGCTCGCCGAGGAAGGCTTGGAGAACGTCTTTCACCGGCACACCTATCTGGCCGCCGGCATGCGCGCCGCCGTCTTCGAGGGCTGGAAACTCAAGCTGTGCGCGGCCGCCCCGAAGTGGTACTCCGATACCGTCTCGGCCATCATGGTGCCCGAGGGCATCAACGGCGCCGAGGTCATCGCGCGCGCCTTCAACCGCTACAACCTCGCGCTCGGCGCCGGCCTGTCCAAGGTCGCCGGCAAGCTGTTCCGCATCGGCCATCTGGGCGATCTCAACGAACTCATGCTGCTCGGCGCGATCGCGGGCGCGGAAATGGCCATGCTCGATGTCGGCGTCAAGATCGAGCCCGGCAGCGGCGTCGCCGCCGCGCAAAAATACTGGCGCAGCAATCCCGCCGTCGCCAAGCCCGAGACACCTGGCGCAGTGCAAGGCGGGCATGGCGGCATGACGCATCGCGTCGTGTTCCTGGACCGCGCCTCGCTCAAGGCGAAGGTGCGCAAGCCCTCTTGCGCCGCGGAATACGTCGAGTACGAAAAGACCGCCGCCGATGAGATCGTGGCGCGGCTTGGCGGCGCGAGGTCGCGATCGTCAACAAGGTTCCGATGCGCGCGCAGACGCTCGAGCAGCTGCCGCAGCTGAAGATGATCGCCGTGGCGGCGACGGGCTACGACGTCATCGACGTCGCGTATTGCAAGGAGCACGGCATCGCGGTCGCCAATATCCGCAACTACGCCGTGCATACCGTGCCGGAGCACGCGTTCGCGATGATCCTGGCGCTGCGCCGCAATCTCCTCGCCTACCGCGAGGACGTCGAGAACGGCGTCTGGAACAAATCCGAGCAATTCTGCTTTTTCACGCATGACATCGGCGATCTGCACGGCGCCACGCTCGGCATCATCGGCGAGGGCGCGATCGGTCAGGGCACGGCGGCGATCGGCCGCGCATTCGGCATGCGCGTGTTGTTCGCCGATCATCCGCCGCCCAAGATGGATGGCGTGACGTTCACGCCGCACGAGCAGGTGCTCGCCGAATCCGACGTGATTTCGCTGCACTGTCCGCTGATGCCCGCCACCCGCAATCTCATCGATCGCGCGGCGTTTCGCAAAATGAAGCGCAATGCGCTGCTCATCAATACCGCCCGCGGCGGGCTGGTCGACGAGGCGGCGTTGATCCAGGCGCTCGATGAGGGACTGATCGCCGGCGCCGGCTTCGACGTGCTCACCGTCGAGCCGCCGAGGAACGGGCATCCGCTGCTCGACGTGCGGCGGCCGAACTTCATCCTGACGCCGCATGTCGCGTGGGCCTCCGACGGCGCCATGCAGTTCCTGGCCGACCAATTGATCGACAATATCGAACACTGGGCGGCCGGCAAGCCGCAGCATCTCGTGACTTGAACCGCGCGCCGCGCGACTTCGACAACCAACCTATGAAGAAACTGCTCTATCAGTTCGATACGGACCCGCTGCCCGCGGTATTCGACAACGTCGTCGGCTATGACGGCGGCGCCGATCACATCACCGCCTACGGCGGGGTGACTGCCGCGCAACGTCGGCGGCCTGGTGGAAGGCGCCATTTTCACGCGCGGCCCGAAGGACAAGAAAAACACGGCCATTTTCATCGGCGGCGGCAACATGGCCGAAGGCCAGGCGCTGCTCGCCGCCGTTCAGACCAAATTCTTCGCCAAATTTCGCGTCTCGGTGATGTTCGACTGCAACGGCTCGAACACCACGGCCGCGGCGGCGGTGGCGTGGCTCGCTCACGGCCGCTCGCTCGGCGGCAAGCGCGCCGTGGTGCTCGGCGGCACCGGTCCCGTCGGCCAGCGCGCTGCGGCGTTGCTCGCGCGCGAAGGCGCGACCGTGGCGATCACCGGCCGCAAGCTCGAGGTCGTGCAAGCGGCCTGCGATTCGATCAAGGCGCGCTTCGGCTGCCGACGTCGAGGCCGATCGAGGCGCCGACCCACGTCGAGCGCGGCGCGGCCATCGAGGGCGCGCACATCGTGCTCGCCACGGGCGCCGCCGGCGTCACGCTGCTCGACGCGGAGCAGTGGCAGGACAGCCCCACGCTGGAACTGATCGCCGATGCCAATGCATCGCCGCCGGCGGGCATCGAAGGCGTGGCTATGAGCGACCGCGGTACCAAGAGCCACGGCAAGATACTGTTCGGCGCGCTGGGCTTCGGCGCGCTCAAACTCGCCGCTGCACCGCGCCTGCATCGCGCGCCTGTTCGAGCAGAACGATCTGGTGCTCGACGCCGAGGAGATCTACGCGATCGCCAAGACGATGGTCGGCTGAACACGTCATTCCCTTGAACGGACATGACGCACCGGTGATCACTCAAAGCTCGATCGAAGAATTTCTGGAACGGCTCGCCAGCGGCGAGCCCACGCCGGGCGGCGGCAGCGCCGCGGCCATCATGGGCGCCATGGGCGCGGCGCTGGTGTCCATGGTCTGCAACGTCACCATCGGCAAGAAGGGCTACGAAGCGGTCGAGGCCGAGATGCGAGCCGTACGCGACGCAGTCCGAGGCGCTGCGCCTGCGATGCTGACCGCGATGGTGGCCGAGGACGTGGCCGCCTTCGACGACTTGATGGCGGCGTACAAGCTGCCCAAGGTATCGGACGAGGAAAAAGCTCGCGCCGCGCCGACGCAATCCAGGCCAGTCTGCGCCGCGCCACCGAAGTGCCGCTCGACTGCGCGCGCGCGTGCGCCGAAGTCATCGCGCTGGCGCGGCGCGCGGGCGAGCACGGCTATCGCGGCGTCATCAGCGATGCCGGCGTCGGCGTGCTGGCGGCCTACGCGGCGGCCCGCAGCGCCGCGCTCAATGTCTACATCAATGCCCCGGCGCTCAAGGATCGGCGATTTCGCGCAGGCGGCGCTCGCCGACCTCGAAAAGCTCTTGGAGTTTGCGCCGTCGAAAGTGAGGCGGTTTACTCCCTGGTCCGCGAGAAACTGGAGGCCTGATCCATGACCGGCGGCAGGATCGACACGGATCGCCCGTTCGTCCCATTGGGTATCGCCGTGCTGACGGTCTCCGATTCACGGAACAAGAGCTGACATTCGGGCGATTTTTGGCCGAACGCATCACCGCCGCCGGCCATTACTGCGGGCCCGCGCGTTGGTGCGCGACGACAAGGCCGCGATCCAAACCCAAGCGCGAGCGTGGATCGACGACCCTGCGGTAGAAGTGATCGTGACCACCGGCGGCACCGGTCTTTCCGGCCGTGATGTTTCGCCCGAAGCATTCCGCGAGCTCTTCGACAAGGAACTCGAAGGGTTCACGGTGCTCTGGCACCTGGTTTCCTATGAAACGGTGGGCGTGTCGACCATGCAATCCCGTGCCTGCGCAGGCATTGCCGGAAAGACGCGATCTACGTGTTGCCCGGCTCCCATGGGGCATGCCGCGATGGCTGGGACAAGTTGATCAGCCGGCAGCTCGATAGCCGCCACAGGCCCTGTTCGATCGTGGAGATCGTCAAACCCCTTCGATGAGAATCGCGCGAAAGTCGTTCACGTTGGTGAGCGTCGGGCCGGTAATCACCGAGTCGCCGAGCGCCATGAAAAAACTGTGAGCGTCATTATTGGCGAGCATGTCCCGAGGCCGCAAACCTTTTACCCACGCGCGCTCGAGCGTGTCGGGCGCCATCGCGGCTCCGGCAATCTCCTCTTCGCCATCGACCCCGTCCGTATCGCCGGCGAGCGCGTGAATGCGCGGGTGGCCGCCGAGCGCGATGGCGAGCGACAAAAGGTATTCCACATTGCGTCCTCCGCGCCCGCTGCCGCGTACGGTCACGGTGGTTTCGCCTCCCGACAAGAGCACACAAGGCGGCACAAAGGGCTCGCCGCGCTCGGCGACCTGGAGCGCAATTCCGGCCAACACCGTGCCCACATCGCGTGCTTCACCCTCGAGGGCATCGCCCAAGATGTAAGCTGCCATACCCGCCGCGCGCGCCATCGCGGCCGCTGATTCGAGCGCCAATTGCGGCGTGGCAACCATGCGGACTTCGGTGCGCTCCAAACGAGGATCCCCCGGCTTCACCGATTCGCCGCGGCCGCTCTCCAACAACTCGCGCACGGGACGCGGTATATCGATGTCATAGCGACGCAGGATATTGAGGGCGTCGCCGCAGCTGGTCGGATCCGCTACCGTCGGCCCGGAAGCGATGTCGATGAGCCGGTCTCCCGGTACATCGGAGATGAGCAGCGTGAGCACTCGGGCCGGATAACAGGCAGCGGCCAGCCGGCCGCCCTTGATGGCCGACAGATGGCGGCGAACGCAATTGATCTCGCTGATCGTCGCGCCCGAGGCGAGTAGTGCGCGATTCATGGCCTGTTTCAGATCGAGGTCAAGCCCCTCGGCGGGCAGCGGCAGCAGTGCGGACCCGCCCCCTGAGATCAGGCACAGCACCAAATCATCCTCGCTCAAATTCCGCACGACTTCGAGCATTCGGCGCGCCGCATCCTGGCCGGCCGCATCGGGTACGGGATGAGCCGCTTCGACGATCTCGATATGCTCGCAAGGCACCGCATAGCCGTAGCGCGTGACCACCAGACCCGAAAGCGCGGTGGGCCAGTGCTGTTCAACCGCGCGCGCCATGGCCGCCGAGGCTTTGCCGGCGCCGACGACGATGATTTTGCCCCGGGGCGGCGCCGGCAGGTGCGCGGGCACGCATTTCGCGGGCTGCGCCGAGGCGATCGCCGCATGGAACATTTCCCGCAGCAGGGTTTGCGGCGTCCTAGGCGCGTTGCTCATCGGGGCCCGGGTGCATCGATTCCAAGTGCATTGATCAAGGAGCCAATCCCATCGATTGAAATCTCCACGCTCGCGCCATCGCGGATGGAACCGACGCCCAAGGATGTCCCGCACGCGATCACGTCGCCCGGCAGCAGCGTCATATCGTGGGAGACATGGCTCACCAAATGCTCTGGAGAAAAAATCATGTCCGCCAGCGGAAAGTTTTGCCGCTCGATCCCGTCAAGCTTGGTGACGACCCGCGCCCGCGACCATTCGCACTCCGTGGCGATGACCGGCCCGAGGCAGCCGAACGTGTCGTAGCCCTTTGAACGGCACCACTGCGCAAAGTCGGCATTCTCGTTGAGCACCTCGGCCGCGGTCACGTCGTTGACGCAGGTGTAGCCGAAAATGCAGCCGGCGGCGGCGCTCACCGGTACATCATGGCACCGCCGGCGAATGACGATACCCAATTCGCCCTCGAACGCGATCTTGCCTTGATATGCCGTCGGCCGCCGTATCGTCTCCTGCGGACCGGCGACGCAGGTGCCCGGCTTGATGAGATACAGAGGATGCGCGGGAGCCTGCTTGCCGAGCTTGGCCGCCAGAGCATGAAAGTTATTCCAAAGAGCAACGATCTTGGAGGGTACGCACGGACTTTGAAGCGCAAAAGCGCCCGGAGCGAGCGTGATGCCGGTCGGCCGCGGCGAACCGAACAAATCACCCTCGAACTGCGCAATGTGCGAGCCGTCGAAAGCGCCGAAACCTTCTTGGCCGTCATGCAATCGATAACGCGCCCAACGGGTCATGGTCCGACCGTGCCTCGCTTATGCTAGAGCACGGACTTTAGCAGCTTACCCATGTCCGCGGGATTGCGCGTCACCTCGATGCCGCACTCTTCCATGACCGCCAACTTCTCCGCCGCCGTCCCCTTGCCGCCGGAAATTATCGCGCCCGCATGGCCCATCCGTTTTCCGGGCGGAGCAGTCACCCCGGCGATGAATCCGACCACCGGTTTTTTCATATGATCCTTGATCCAGCGCGCACAGATCTCTTCGTCGTCGCCTCCGATTTCGCCCACCATGATGACCGCATCGGTTTGCGGATCGGCATTGAACAATTTCATGACGTCGATATGCTTCAAGCCATTGACCGGATCTCCGCCGATGCCCACGCAAGTCGACTGCCCCAGTCCAAGATCCATCAACTGGCCCACCGCTTCATAGGTGAGTGTGCCGGAACGCGAGACGACGCCGATGCGGCCTTTTTTGTGGATATGGCCGGGCATGATGCCGATCTTGATCTCATCCGGTGTGATCACCCCGGGGCAGTTGGGCCCGACGAGCAGCGTTTTCTTGCCGCGCATCCGGTTGCGGGTGGCGATCATATCTTGCACCGGCACTCCTTCGGTTATGCAGATCACCAGATCAAGCCCTGCGTCCACGGCTTCATCGATGGCTCCGGCGGCAAAGGGCGGCGGCACATAGATGACCGACACCGTCGCGCCGGTGCGCTCCTGCGCTTCGGCAACGGTACCGAAGATCGGAATGCCTTCGAAATTCTCACCGGCCTTGCTCGGATTGACGCCCGCGACAAAACAATTCTTGCCGTTGGCATACTCGCGGCACAGGCGCGTATGAAACGCGCCCGTCTTACCGGTAATGCCCTGGGTGATCACTCTTGTGTTTCGGTCGATCAGGATACTCATGCTTAAGCCCGCTTCCCGCCGACGGCGGCGACGATCTTCTGCGCCGCGTCCGCAATATTGTCGGCGGAAATGATCGGAAGTCCGGAATCCTTCAGCAATTGCCGTCCCAATTCTTCGTTCGTACCGCGCATGCGCACGACCAAGGGAACGCCGAGTTTCACCTCTTTGGCTGCGGCGATCACCCCCTCGGCGATCGTGTCGCAGCGCATGATGCCGCCGAATATATTGACGAGGATGCCTTTGACAGCGGGATTCTTCAGCATGAGCTTGAATGCTTCGGTTACTTTCTGCGTCGTGGCTCCGCCGCCCACGTCGAGGAAATTTGCAGGTTCGGCGCCGAAAAGTTTAATCGCGTCCATGGTCGCCATCGCGAGCCCCGCGCCGTTCACCAGGCAGCCGATGTTGCCGCTGAGCGATATATAGGAAAGCCCGTACTTGGATGCTTCGACCTCCGCGGGGTCCTCCTCATCGAGATCGCGCATGGCGACGATCTCGGGCTGGCGGAACAATGCGTTGTCGTCGAAGTTGAGTTTGGCGTCGAGCGCCAACACGCGAGCCGTCCCCGGTGAGAATCAGCGGGTTGATCTCGGCGAGCGAGGCGTCGCATTCGACGAAAGTGCTGTACAGACCGTGCATGAACTTTCGCGCTTCGGGGTTCGATGAGGGCGGAATGCCGATCTTGCGCGCGATGTCATCCGCCTGCGCGTCGGTCAAGCCGGCAACCGGATCGATGGCCACTTTGTGTATCTTCTCGGGTGTGTGTGCCGCGACCTCTTCGATTTCCATGCCGCCTTCGGAACTCGCCATCAACGTGACGCGCTGCGAATTGCGATCGACGACCATGCCGACGTAGAGTTCCTTGCGGATGTCCGCGCCCTCTTCCACCAAGAGGCGCTTCACCAGCCGCCCTTCCGGGCCCGTTTGGTGGGTCACGAGCGTCATGCCTAAGATTTTCGACGCGTACTCGTGTACTTCCTCGAGCGATTTCGCCACCTTGACGCCGCCGCCTTTGCCGCGGCCGCCCGCATGAATCTGCGCCTTGACCACCCACACCTTGCCGCTGAGCCGCCGGGCCGCGGCATCGGCTTCCGCCACGGAAAAGCATGGAAATCCGCGCGGAGTCGCTACGCCATATTTGCGCAGAATCTCTTTGCCCTGGTACTCGTGAACATTCATCGTATGCAGCCCTCGTGCGCCTGAGCGCTAATGCGCTTTACCCAACCGCGACTTGCCTTCGTCCAGAGTCTTCGCGAGAAGCTTGGTGAGCGCGTACACCGTGTCGAGGTGCGGAGTCGCCGTGTCGGTCAACCGGGCCAACTCGACTACGGACCCCAGCAGCGCATCGATCTCGAGCGTGCGGGCGGCCTCGACATCCTGCAGCATCGAGGTCTTGTGGTGGCCCACTCGCTCGGCCCCGGCAATGCGCTTCTCGATCGGCACGCGGAAGGTAATGCCGAGCTTGTTGGCGATACTCTGCGCTTCGCTCATCATCGCCTGCGCCAGAGCGCGGGTCAGTGGAAATTGGCAAATGCCGGCGAGCGTCGCACGCGACAGGGCGCTGATCGGATTGAAAGTGAGGTTGCCCCACAGCTTCAACCAGATTTCCGCGCGGATATCGGCCAGCACCGGGGCTTGCAGCCCGCCTCTGATGAAGCACTCGGAAACCCGCTTGACTCGCTCGCTCGCCGTTCCGTCCGGTTCACCGACGGGAAAGCGGTTTCCCTCGACGTGCTTGATGACTCCGGGAGAAACCAATTCGGTTGCCGGATACACCACGCAGCCAATGACGCGTTCGCCCGGAATGTTCTCGCCGATCAAACCATTGGGGTCGGCGCTCCGAACTTGGGTGTCAGCCCACGCACCGCCTTGACCGTGAAAGTACCAGTACGGAATTCCGTTTTGCATCGGCACCACCACGGTGTCCGGGCCGAAGAGCTTCGGCACGTCCGGTGCCACGGCCTCTACTTGGTGTGCCTTCATGGCGAGAATCACGAGATCGTGAGGTCCGGCCGCGGCATAATCCGCGGTAGCATTGACGTGACGCACGGTTTGTTCGGTTCCGTCAGCCATCACCAGGCGAATGCCCTGAGTCTTGAGTGCTTCGAGATTCGCGCCGCGCGCGATGAAAGTCACGTCCTCACCGGCGTGCGCAAGCCGCGCACCGAGGAAGCCGCCAATCGCACCGACACCGATAATCGCTATCTTCACTCGCGTTCGCCCGTGAGCGCATTGTTTTGCGCCCTTATCCTTGATTCGATCTTACGGGAAGCGGCCAGGGACGCAACTCGTCCCTGGCCACATCGCGAAACGGCATCGGCCGGCTTTCGCTGCCCCGCGGATCAGAAGGTGTAGTGCAGACCGGTGGAAACACCGAGGGGATGACATCCGCCCCGAGTTGTCGGGCCGGCGCTGCTGTAGTCATTGAATAGCTGAACCGTTCCGTCATGACAATCCGTCGTAATTCCGCGGCCCCCGGCTCCGAGGTCATAATGGGCGTTGCCGTGATTGACCGTATCCGCCACATCGAAGTACCAGTACAAGTTCTTGTCGAATTTGTGCTTCCACGCGGCCGTGTACATATTCGCGTAGTTCGCCTGGCTCGTCGGATTGTAGTTGTGCTGTCCGCCCGGATCGCCCACCGACGCACCGGCGTGCGCCCAGCCTATGCTGAAATTGTCGCTGGCTGAGAAATCCTGGGTCGCGGCAAAACAAAAGCCGTTTCTCTGCCGCTCGTTCTGGAACTGGCAGAGCGGCCGGAAGGTCGCGATGCATCTCTTCGTAAATACCGCTCACCTTCAGGCCGAAATCGAACGTGTACTGCAATCCGGTCTTGAAGGCCGTCTCGTTCACCACGTCGAAGTTATA